>NZ_JBSWWC010000001.1:0-1568633 GCF_056159885.1 Halomonas sp. ABH4_019 | reverse complement strand
ATGCGGATCACCTGCTCCAGGGCGGTGACGAAGATCTTGCCGTCGCCGATCTTGCCGGTGTTGGCGACCTGGGTGATAGCATCGATCACCTGCTCGGCCATGGACTCGTCCACGGCCACCTCGAGCTTCACCTTGGGCAGGAAATCGACCACGTACTCGGCGCCGCGATACAGCTCGGTGTGGCCCTTCTGGCGACCGAAGCCCTTGACCTCGGTGACGGTGATGCCCTGGACGCCGATCTCCGAGAGCGATTCGCGTACGTCGTCGAGCTTGAACGGCTTGATGATGGCGGTCACCAGTTTCATGGTCATGTCCTCGCGTTGTCCGTATCCGATGGCGACGCTCGCCATCCGTCTGGGGTCATTGTGCCAGAGCATACACCCGCTGCGGGCGGAAAAAAAAATGGCCCCGCGCGGGGGCCATCGTGCTGCGTGGTGGTGAGCGGGTCACTGGGGACGCGGTGTCATGGGCTGAGGTTGGCCCAGGCCCTCGGAGCGGCTGCGGCCGCTGCCGCCGCCGTGCACCTTGGAGACGGTGAACTCGGGGTAGGCCTCGAGCCCGCATTCGGCCAGGTCCACGCCCTCGTATTCCTCTTCCTCGCTGACGCGCACGCCCATGATCGCCTTGATGATCAGCCACACGACCAGGCTGGCGGCGAAGACCCAGGCGAAGATGCCGAGGATGCCGATGATCTGGGGGCCGAAGGAGGCGCCGTCGTTGGTCAGCGGCACCGCGAGCACGCCCCAGATGCCGGCCACGCCGTGGGCGGAGATGGCACCGACCGGGTCGTCGAGCTTGAGCTTGTCGAGGCCGACGATGGCGACCACCACCAGTAGGCCGCCCACGCCGCCGATCAGGGTGGCGCCCAGGGCGCTGGGCGACAGCGGGTCGGCGGTGATGGACACCAGGCCGGCGATGGCGCCGTTGAGGGCCATGGTCAGGTCGGCCTTGCGGAACCAGGCCTTGGCCAAAATCAGCGCCGCGATGACCCCGCCGGCGGCGGCGGCATTGGTGTTCACCAGCACCTGGGCCATGTTGTTGGCGGAGCTCACGTCGGACACCTTCAGCTCGGAGCCGCCGTTGAAGCCGAACCAGCCCATCCACAGGATGAAGGTACCCAGGGTGGCCAGCGGCAGGTTGGCCCCGGGGATGGCGAAGATGCTGCCGTCCTTGCCGTACTTGCCCTTGCGCGGGCCGAGCACCAGCACGCCGGCCAGCGCCGCGGCCGCACCGGCCAGGTGCACGATGCCGGAACCGGCGTAGTCGGAGAAGCCGAGCTCGGCCAGCCAGCCGCCGCCCCAGGTCCAGTAGCCGGAGACCGGATAGATGACGCCGGTCATCACCACGGCGAAGGCCAGGAAGGCCCACAGCTTCATGCGCTCGGCCACGGCCCCGGAGACGATGGACATGGCGGTGGCCACGAACACCACCTGGAAGAAGAAGTCGGCGCGCATGGAGTAGTAGGGGGCGTCATCGCCGCCGGCGGTCACCGCCTCCACGGTATTCTCGCCGCCGAGCAGGAAGCCCAGGTTGGGCAGGATGCCGCCGGCGGCGCTGGAGTACATCAGGTAGTAGCCCAGCAGCAGGTACATGGTGCAGGCGATGGCGAACAGGGCGATGTTCTTGGTCAGGATCTCGGCGGTGTTCTTGGAACGCACCAGCCCGGCCTCGAGCATCGAGAAGCCGGCGGCCATCCACATCACCAGGACGCCGCAGATCAGGAAGTAGAAGGTGTCGAGCGCGTAGCTCAGCTCGGTCAACTCAGTCATGACGGTCACTCCTCATGAAAGGGGAAGGGCGGTCGGCTCAGACGGCGTCGGCGCCGCGCTCGCCGGTGCGGATGCGAATGACGTCCTCGAGCGGCGTCACGAACACCTTGCCGTCGCCGATCTTGCCGCTGTTGGCGGCGCTGCAGATGGCGTCCAGCACGGTGTCGAGGCGGCCGTCGTCCACGGCGATCTCGACCTTGACCTTGGGCAGGAAGTCGACCACGTACTCGGCGCCCCGGTAGAGCTCGGTATGGCCTTTCTGGCGACCGAAGCCCTTGACCTCGGTGACGGTGATGCCCTGGACGCCGTTGTCGGCGAGTGCCTCGCGCACGTCGTCGAGCTTGAAGGGCTTGATGATGGCGGTGATCAGCTTCATCCCGGATCTCCCCTGTGTGGACTTGTTGTATGAGCGCGGGTCGCGCCGCGCGGTGGATGTGCAGCTCTAGCCGGTAACTGCTTAAACCGTGCCACTTTTCTTGATAATGCTTTTATTTCATTGCCTTGTGAGGCTGATGCGCGGCCGGGGCGCCGTGGTGGTGCAGGGCGGTCAGGGGGAGTTGCACCGTTGTGGTGCCGGCGCGCCAGGGTGTTGCGCCATCCGGGGGCGTCCGCCGCGTGCGTCGGGAATGCGTCCGCCGGACGCCTTGCGTATCCTTGTCGTCAGTCCCCACCGTTAGGAGAGAGAGCATGGTCAGCCAAGACCGCATCGGCCGCCTGGCCCAGCAGATCGGCGAGCGCCTGCAGGGCGCCTCCCAGGCGCCGGAGGAGGTGCAGAAGGGCATCCAGCAGGTCGTGCGCGGCGCCTTCGATCGCCTGGAGCTGGTATCGCGGGAAGACTTCGACATCCTGATGGACGTGCTGCAGCGCACCCGCGGCCGGGTCGAGGCCCTGGAGCAGCAGGTCGCCGCCCTGGAAGAGGCGCTGGAGGCCTCGCGCCCGGGCGCGGCGGGCACGCCGCCGGCGGTCGGCGAGGAGGCGGCCATACCCGCGGACGGTTCCTCGTCGACGCCCGAGGAAGACGCCGGCGGCGGCGAGACCGACCGCTGATCCCGCGCGGTCCCGCCGCCGCTGGACTAGCCTGAAGGCAGGCTCACAGCGAGGGACCGCCGATGACCCTGTCGATCGTGCGCACCCGGGCCGGCCTCGGCCTCGAGGCCCCCGAGGTGCTGGTGGAAGTCCACCTGGCCAACGGCCTGCCCGGCATCACCCTGGTCGGGCTGCCCGAGGCGGCGGTCAAGGAGAGCCGTGAACGGGTGCGCAGCGCCCTGGTCAATGCCGGCTTCGATTTCCCGCTGCGCCGCATCACGCTCAACCTGGCGCCCGCCGACCTGCCCAAGGACGGCGGGCGCTTCGACCTGCCCATCGCCCTGGGGCTGCTGGTGGCCTCGGGGCAGATTCCCCCCGAGGCCCTGGCCGAGACCGAGTGCGTGGGGGAGCTGGCCCTGGACGGCGCGTTGCGCCCGGTGACCGGCGTGCTGCCGCTGGCCATGGCCACCCGCCGCGCCGGACGACGGCTGATCGTGCCTCGGGCCAACGCCGAGGAGGCGGTGCTGGCCGGCGAGCTCGAGGTGCTGCCCGCCGAGCATCTGCTGGAGGTGGTGGCGCACCTGCTGGGTCAGGCGCCGATCGCGCCCCACCGGGCCTTGCGGCCGCCCGCGAGCCCGCCGGCGGCCGCCGACCTCGCCGAGGTGCGTGGCCAGCACCAGGCGCGCCGCGCCCTGGAGGTGGCCGCGGCCGGCGGCCACAACCTGCTGCTGGCCGGCCCGCCGGGAACCGGCAAGACCATGCTGGCCAGCCGCCTGCCCGGTATCCTGCCGCCGCTGACCGATGACGAGGCCCTGGAGGTGGCGGCGGTGCGCTCCGTGTGCGGCCTGCCGCTCGACGAGCACTGGGGGCAACGGCCCTTCCGGGCGCCCCATCACACCGCCAGCGCGGTGGCCCTGGTGGGCGGCGGCTCGCGGCCGCGCCCCGGCGAGATCTCGCTGGCCCACCGGGGGGTACTGTTCCTCGACGAGCTGCCCGAGTTCCCGCGCCAGGTCCTCGAGGTGATGCGCGAGCCCATGGAGTCGGGACGCATCCATATCGCCCGCGCCAACCACGAGCGTCGCTATCCGGCGCGCTTCCAGCTGGTGGCGGCCATGAATCCCTGCCCCTGCGGCCATCTCGGCGATCCGCGCCGGGCCTGCCACTGCACCGCCGCCCAGATCCAGCGCTACCAGGCACGCCTCTCCGGCCCGCTGTTGGACCGCATCGACCTGCAGGTGGAAGTGCCGGCGCTGCCGCCGGCGCAGTTGACGTCCCGGGAGGCCGGCGAGTCGTCGGCGGCGGTGCGCGAGCGGGTGCTGGTGGCGCGACGGCGCCAGTGGGCCCGCGGGGCGCTCAATGCCCATCTGGGCGGTCGCGAGCTGGAGGCCGCGTGCGCCCTGGGCGGCGACGACCGGGCCTGGCTGGCCGGGGTGCTGGAGCGGCTTCAGCTCTCGGCGCGGGCCTTTCACCGGGTGCTGCGGGTGGCGCTGACCCTGGCCGACCTGGCCGGCGAGCCAAGGCCTGGCCGCGAGCAGTTGATCGAGGCCATCGGCTATCGCCAGCTCGACCGCCTGCTCAAGGGCTGAGAGGGCCCGGACGGGCCGCGTCCTGCATCGAGCCCCGGATGATGGCGGTGTGCGGGCCGCGGCCCGCGAGACAGCCCTGTCGAATTGTTCCGGAGTGCTGGCAGGTCTTGTCAGGGCGACACCTTTATCTTTTGGGCTTGTTCCCCAAAGCTTCAGTCGAGTCAGCCTGCCGCCACCTCTCTGCTCATCACCTTTCCCGTGGGATGCCCGGTCGGTATATCGGCTGGGGTGGCGACCCAGGGGCCATGGCAGAGGGCGAAGAAATGGAGGTCCCACAATGAGCAACCCCTTCCGTGCCATCTTCGACCGCCAGAGAGACGCCTTCCTGACGGACCGTTCCAAGTCACGCGAGTGGCGACTGGATCAACTGGCCAGGATGGAGCGCATGCTGCTGGATCACCAGGAGCGCTGGTGTGAAGCTCTCTACGACGATTTCCGTAAACCGGCCTTCGAGCAGCGCTTCGAGATCACGGTGCCGATGGGCAATATTGCCTACTATCGCGACAACCTCCATCGGCTGATGGCGCCGGAAGAGGTGGAGATTCCCGAAGGCCTGGCGAAGCTGGGGCAACGCGGTGTGATTCGGCGGGAGCCCTATGGCGTCACCCTGGTGATCGGGCCCTTCAATGCCCCCATCCTGCTGCTGCTGGACCCGGCCATTGCCGCTCTGGCGGCGGGCAATCCGGTGATCCTGAAGCCCGCGAACACCACGCCGGCCACGGCGGCGCTGTTCGCCGAACTGATACCGCAATACTTCGCGCCCGAAGATGTGTCGGTGGTCACCGGCGGCCGCGAGCAGATATCGGCGCTGCTGGAATTGCCCTTCGACTTCATCTTCTTCACGGGCAGCGCGACGGTGGGCAAGATCGTCATGCGAGCCGCCGCCGAGCACCTGACCCCCGTGCTGCTGGAGCTGGGAGGGCAGAATCCGACCGTCGTGGACTCGACCGCCGATCTCGAGCGCGCCGCTGATGCCATCGCCTGGGGCCACAATGCCATCTCCGGGCAATGGTGCATTGCGCCGGGCTTCGTCTGCGTGCATGACAGTGTCGCGGAGGCCTTCGTGGAGAAGCTGAAGGCTTCGGTGACACGGATGTACGGTGAAGATCCCGCGAAAAGCCCCGATCTTGCACGAATGATCAGCGAGAAGGATGCGGCTCGGGTTCGATCCTATATCCTGCCGGAAAAGGCCGTGCTCGGCGGTCGCTCCGATGTGGCGGGACGCTATGTCGAGCCCACGCTGCTCTATCCGTCCGACTGGTCCGAGCCTGCGATGCAGCAGGAGATATTCGGCCCGGTACTACCGATCCTGCGCTTTGATGATCTGGAGGCGTTGATCGCCCGCCTGAAGACTCGGGAGAAGCCCCTGGCCGCCTATCTCTTCAGCCGCGACGAGGCGACGATCGAGCGCTTCCTCCACTCATTCTCGTTCGGTGGAGGCTGCGTGAACCTGACCAATCTGCACTGCTGGATCGGCTCGCTGCCCTTCGGTGGCGTCGGGATGTCCGGCATGGGCAAATACTACGGCAAGGCGGGGTTCGAGGCGCTGAGCAATGCCAAGTCCCTGCTGGTCTCGCCGGCTGACACCACGCTCGACGTCTACCCTCCCTACGCGGGCAAGGATATCGACGCCATGCTGGCGCCATTCTCCTGACGACCTGCAGTAGCCCTTACCCCTGGGCCGCGCTCGGGCAGCGGGCCCGATAGCAGGTGCGCGAGGCCTACAGGGCCGTGGCGTCCAGGGCACCGTCCAGCTGCGATTGCCACAGCGGCGTCTGGCTGCCGGGGCGCCGCAGGGTCAGTTGCAGGCGGTAGGGCAGCAGGGTGCGGTCGCTGAGCGTCAGTCGCGGCCCCGCGGCGACCAGCCGGCTATCCAGCCGCCACTGGTTGGCGGCGGCCCCGTTGGATAGCGCCGGCTGCCAGTCGAGCACCTGGGGGCCCTGGTCACGGCCCAGCAGGGCGCGGGTCAGGCTCTCGAGCAGGCGCGCCTCCTCCACGCCGAGTCGGGCGTCGACCTCCGGCGTCGCCAGCAGCAGCACCTGGTCGGTGACGGGGCGCGGCAGCTCGGGGGCCGCGGTCACCGCCTCAGCGGCGCGCTCGCCGAGGCCGAACAGGGCCTGGCGGATCGTCTGGGGGCGTTCCGGAGCGCCGGCGGCACAGCCGGCGAGCAGCAGGATCAGCAGCAGGGCGGCGAGCGAACGAGGGGTCATCGCGTATCGTGGCTCCGGGGTGGCGTCGTGTCGTCGGTCGTCTCGAGGCCGCTGAGGAAACGCTCGAGCTCCTCGAACAGCACCCGGCGGATCGGCTCGGCCTCGTTGACCAGGTGGTGCCTGGCCTCGGGATGGCGGTGGATCTCGGCCCGGGGGAACTTGCGTGCCAGGACCTCCAGGTTCCACTCCCAGTCCACCGTCAGGTCCTGCTCGCCCTGCAGGATCAACGTCGGCAGCTGGCTGGTCGGCATGGCCAGCAACTGCGGCATCCAGCGTCGCATGGCGTCCACCCACTCCATGGCCAGGCGGTCCGGCTGCAGCGGGTCGCCTTCGCGCAGGAAGGCGGCGAAGTCGCTGTCGGTGGAGTTCTCGCGGAAGCGGCGGGGAACCGAGCGCACGAAGGGGCCCAGCAGGCGGTGCAGCCAGCTCGACTGGGTCCAGCCCCAGGGGCGCACCAGCGGCGCCAGCAGGGCCAGGCCGTTCCAGTGGCCGTCGTCGCCGCGGCGCAGGGCATCGGTGGCCAGGATCGCCGCGCCGGTGCTCTGGCCGATGCCCAGCCAGGGGCGTGGGGCCAGGTCGCGGTCCAGGAGTTGGGACTGCAGGCTGCGCAGGCAGGCGCCGTAATCGTCGAAGTCGGCGATGGTGGCCCGGGCGCCGCTGGACAGGCCGTGGCCCGGCAGGTCCCAGAGCACTACCTGCCAGCCATGCTCGAGCAGGCATTCCAGGAGGTGACGATACAGGCCCAGATGGTCATAGTAGCCATGCACCACGAAGATCGTGCCGCGAGGCTCCTTGGGGCGCCACACCTGAGTCCACAGGCGAAACCCCTGGGCGTCGACATACCCCACGTGCAGGCCGACCCGACCGGCGAGCAGGGGCGCCAGGCCATAGTGGCCCAGGTAGCCCTGAAGCGGGCTGCCGGACGGGTCGGCCGGGGCAATGGGCCCCAGGGCCTGTAGGGGGGTGAAGTCGCTCATCGGATCCTCCGCAATGCCTGCCCATGCTAGCGTCCCGTCAGGGTGGTCGCCAGCGTGGTGGCGGGTCGGCCGTCCAACGCCGGGATCTCGTCTATTGGTCTAGTCTGCGGGGTGGTTCGCAGGCTTCGGGTTTACATGTGGAAGTATTTTCCACAAAATTGTCATGACGCAGTCACCTTTCCCTGTCCGGCCGCTCGGTGCCAGGGGAGCGCCGAAACGCCCTGCATAGGAGAACGACCCATGACCCAACGCATCACCCGCCACCGCCTGCAGGTGGCCGCCGAGCTGGACCGCTTCATCCATGACCAGGCCCTGCCGGGCTCCGGCATCGATCCCGAGGCCTTCTGGGCCGGCGTCGACGCCCTCTTCCATGATCTGACACCGAAGAACCGCGAACTGCTCGCCGAGCGCGATCGCCTGCAGGCCGAGCTCGACGGCTGGCACCGCGAGCAGCCGGGCCCGGTACGCGACATGGCCGCCTATCGCGGCTTCCTCGAGCGCATCGGCTACCTGCAGCCGGCGCCCGCCGAGGTGGCCGTGACCACCGGCAACGTCGACCGCGAGATCGCCGCTCAGGCCGGGCCGCAGCTGGTGGTGCCGGTGAACAACGCCCGCTATGCGCTCAACGCCGCCAACGCCCGCTGGGGCAGCCTCTACGACGCCCTCTACGGCACCGATGCCATCGCCGAGGAAGGCGGCGCCGAGAAGGGCGACAGCTTCAATCCCAAGCGCGCCGAGAAGGTCATCGCCTACGCCCGGGGCGTGCTCGATCGTGCCGCGCCGCTGGCCACCGGCTCCCACCGCGAGGCGGTCGGCTATGCGCTGCGCGACGGCCACCTGGTGGTGACCCTGGAAGGCGGTCGCGAGACCGGCCTCAAGGAACCGGGCAAGCTGGTCGGCTACCAGGGCGAGGCGAACGCGCCGTCCTCGGTGCTGCTGGTCAATCACGACCTGCACCTGGAGATCCAGGTCGACGCCGGCCACCCGATCGGCAAGACCGACCCGGCCGGGGTCAAGGACGTGATCGTCGAGTCCGCGCTGACCGCGATCATGGACTGCGAGGATTCGGTGGCGGCGGTGGATGCCGAGGACAAGGTCGGCGTCTACGCCAACTGGCTGGGCCTGATGAAGGGCGACCTCGAGGAGCAGATCGAGAAGGGCGGCAAGAGCTTCACCCGCCGGCTGGCGGCGGATCGCACCTGGACCACGCCGGATGGCGGCGAGGTGACCCTGCCTGGCCGCTCGCTGCTGTTCGTGCGCAACGTCGGCCACCTGATGACCACCCCGGCGGTACTGGATGCCGAGGGCAACGAGCTGCCGGAAGGCATTCTCGACGGCATCGTCACCAGCCTGATCGCCCTGCGCGACCTGCAGAAGGGCGCCGGTGAGGCACGCAACTCCCGCGAGGGCTCGGTATACATCGTCAAGCCCAAGATGCACGGCCCGGCGGAAGTGGCCTTCGCCAACGAGCTGTTCGGGCGCATCGAGGACCTGCTGGGCATGGCCCGCGATACCCTCAAGATGGGTATCATGGACGAGGAGCGCCGCACCTCCGTCAACCTCAAGGCCTGCATCAACGAGGCCACCTCGCGGGTGGTGTTCATCAACACCGGCTTCCTCGATCGCACCGGCGACGAGATGCACACCGCCATGCAGGCCGGGCCGATGGTGCGCAAGGGCGACATGAAGCACGCCGCCTGGATCGGTGCCTACGAGCGCAACAACGTCCAGACCGGCCTGGCCTGCGGGCTGCGCGGCCGCGCCCAGATCGGCAAGGGCATGTGGGCCATGCCGGACCTGATGGCCGCCATGCTCGAGCAGAAGATCGGCCACCCCAAGGCCGGGGCCAACACCGCCTGGGTGCCGTCGCCCACCGCCGCCACCCTGCATGCCCTACACTATCACCAGGTCAGCGTGACCGAGGTGCAGCGCGAGCTGGAAGCCCAGGGCGAGCCGGCCTTCATGGATAAGCTGCTGGACGACTTGCTCAGTGTGCCGGTGGCCGAGTCCCCGACCTGGAGCGACGAGGAGATCCAGCAGGAGCTGGACAACAACTGCCAGGGCATCCTCGGCTACGTGGTGCGCTGGGTCGAGCATGGCGTGGGCTGCTCCAAGGTGCCGGACATCCATGACGTGGGCCTGATGGAAGACCGCGCCACCCTGCGCATCTCCAGCCAGCACGTGGCCAACTGGCTGCATCACGGCGTGGTCGATGCCGATCGCGTGCGGGCGACCCTGGAACGCATGGCCAAGGTGGTCGACGACCAGAACGCCGGCGACCCGACCTATCGGCCGATGAGCGCCGACTTCGCGGCCTCCCATGCCTTCCAGGCCGCCGCGGACCTGGTGTTCAAGGGCCTCGAGCAGCCCGCCGGCTATACCGAGCCGCTGCTGCATCACTGGCGGGCCGTGCACAAGGCGGGATAATCGGCTGCGGGCTGCGGGCTGCGGGCTGCGGGCTGCGGGCTGCGGGCTGCGGGCTGCGGGCTGCGGGCTGCGGGCTGCGGGCTGCGGGCTGCGGGCTGCGGGCTGCGGGCTCGGGTTGTGAACCCGGGGTAGGAGCTTAGAGTGGTGCTCGTGGCTCGTGGCTCGTGGCTCGTGGCTCGTGGCTCGTGGCCACTGTGCGCGACCGTCGGGCTGGGCTATCTTGGGGCCATCTCCATTCGCCGCAGGGAGCGCGCCCATGACCGTGATGACCGCCGCCGCCATCGAGGAGTTTCTCGACGAGGTGTTTCCCCAGCGCGCCGGCACCATCGAGGGCGTCGGCGACCATCGGGCCACCATGAGCCTGGCCATCGAGGACGAGCACCTGCGCCCCGGCGCCAGCGTCTCCGGGCCGACCCTGATGGGGCTCGCGGACGTTTGCCTCTACGTGGCGATCCTCGCCCAGATCGGACCCGAGCCGATGGCGGTCACCAGCGACCTGCACTGCCGCTTCCTGCGTCGCCCCCGGGGCGATCGCGACCTCATCGCCAATGCCCGGCTGCTCAAGCTGGGGCGGCGGCTGGCGGTGGGCGAGGTGCAACTGTTCTCCGACGGCGAGGAGGAGCCGGTAGCGCTGGTCACGGCGACCTATGTATTGCCGGACGCTGATTGACTGCGCCAGGCCGCGACGGCCAGCGCCAGCCAGCCGGCGATCAGCAGCCCGCCGCCGAGCGGGGTGATCGCGCCCAGGGGGCCCAGGCCGGTGAGCGCGAGGGCATATAGCGAGCCCGAGAAGAGCCCGGTGCCGGCCAGCCACAGGCCGAGGGTCAGGCGCTGGCCGGCCAGCGGCGTGCTGGCCCGCCAGGCCAGCACGCCGAGCATCGCCAGGGTGTGCCAGGCCTGGTAGCGCACTCCGGTTTCGTAGACCGCCATCAGCCGCGCGGACAGCGTTTCGTTCAAGGCATGGGCGCCGAAGGCGCCGGCCATCACCGTCAGGGCGCCGCACAGCGCCACTACCAACCACCAGCCTCGATCCCGCATCTCGTCCTGTGCTCCCTGGGGGTCATCGTCGCAACCTTGGAGCAGGGTACCGACGCCGGGGTCGCCCCGCGGCGTGATGACCCCGCGTCCTCTCACGCGCTTACCGTACCCGGGCGGGCCTCGAGGCGCTACAATATGGGCCCGCGAAATCGCAGCCCCGGAGGATGCCATGCAGATCCAGCTCAATGGCGAGGAGCGTCGCCTGGAGGCCGAAGCCTCCGTGGCCCAACTGGTCGAGTCCCTCGGCCTGACCGGACGCCGCATCGCCGTGGAGGTCAACGAGGAGATCGTCCCCAGGAGCGCCCATGGCGAGACGCGCCTGGCCGACGGCGACCGGGTGGAGATCGTCCATGCCATCGGCGGCGGCTAAGGAAAACACTGATTGATCGCTGCGCTCGCCCTTCGAATCAGCGCTTTCCCCGAGCCATAGGAGAACTACACCCATGACCGACTTCTTCCAGGACACGCCGCTGCGCGTCGCCGGCCGCGAGTTCGCCTCGCGCCTGCTGGTGGGCACCGGCAAGTACCGCGACTTCGACGAGGCCGGTGAGGCCATCGCCGCCAGCGGTGCCGAGATGGTGACCTTCGCCGTGCGTCGCACCAACCTGGGGCAGGACGCCTCGGCGCCCAACCTGCTCGACGTGGTCTCACCGGACCGCTATACCCTGCTGCCCAACACCGCCGGCTGCTATACGGCCAAGGATGCGGTGCGCACCTGCCGGCTGGCCCGCGAGCTGCTCGATGGCCACAACCTGGTCAAGCTCGAGGTACTGGGCGACGACACCACGCTCTACCCCAACGTGGTGGAGACCCTGGCCGCCGCCGAGACGCTGGTCGAGGACGGCTTCGACGTCATGGTCTACACCAGCGACGACCCCATCGTCGCCCGGGAGCTGGAGCGCATCGGCTGTTGCGCGGTGATGCCGCTGGGCTCGCTGATCGGCTCCGGCCACGGCATCCAGAACCCGCACAACATTCGCCTGATCATCGAGCAGGCCGGGGTGCCGGTGCTGGTGGACGCCGGCATCGGCACCGCCTCCGAGGCCGCCCTGGCCATGGAACTCGGCTGCGACGGGGTGCTGATGAACTCCGCCATCGCCCATGCCCGCCAGCCGGTGCGCATGGCCGGGGCCATGAAGCAGGCCGTCCAGGCCGGCCGCGAGGCCTTCCTCGCCGGGCGCATGCCGCGCCGCCAGGGCGCCGATCCGTCCTCGCCGCTGGCCGGGCGCATCAACGCCTGATCTTTCACTTCCCATCTCGAGTTTCGACGCCGCGCATGAACGATCCGCAACGCCCCGACCAGGGCCCGACCACCGGTCCCGAGAGTCCCGACGCCCCGCTGCACCGCCGCGGCATCAAGAGCTACGTGCTGCGCGCCGGGCGCATGACCGCCGCCCAGACCCGTGGCCTCGAGGAGGTCTGGCCGCGGCTGGGGCTGACGCTGGCCGACGGCCGCCAGGACCTCGAGAGGCTGTTCGGTCGTCGGGCCCCGGTGGTGGTGGAGATCGGCTTCGGCATGGGTGCCTCGCTGATCGAGCAGGCCGAGACCCACCCCGACACCGACTTCATCGGCATCGAGGTCCACGCCCCCGGCGTCGGCAAGCTGCTCGACGAGGCCGACAAGCGGGGCCTGACCAACCTGCGGGTCTATCGCGAGGATGCCCTGGCGGTGCTCGAGCAGTGCCTGCCCGAGGCCAGCCTCTCGACCCTGCAGCTGTTCTTCCCCGATCCCTGGCCGAAGAAGAAACACCACAAGCGGCGCATCGTCCAGCCGGCCTTCGTCGCGCTGGTGCGCACCCGCCTCGCGCCCGGCGGGACCCTGCACATGGCCACCGACTGGGCGGCCTACGCCGAGTGGATGGCCGAGGTGATGGCCGAGGCGCCGGGCTACGCAAACACCGCCACCGAGGCGACGGCCCCCTATGTGCCGCGGCCCGAGTTCCGCCCGCTGACCAAGTTCGAGCGGCGCGGCGAGAAGCTCGGCCACGGCGTGTGGGACCTGATCTTCCGCCGCGCCGACTGACCCTCCCGACCGGCGTTCAGCCCCGGCGTGACGTCGGGGCACTCGGCCTGACCACGCGCCGCGGCTTGCGCCGCACCGTCGGGCTGGCGGTGGCGACATGACCGCCGGCTCCGCGGCCGCGACGTCCCCCGCTCGCCAAGGCCGCCGCGGCCCCGGCCAGGGCCAGGGCCATGCCGGCGACGCCCAACGGCCCCGGCCATTCGCCGAACAGCAGCGCCGTGGCGGCCAGGGTCGCGGCCGGGGTCAGGGCGACCAGGGCCGCGCTCTGGCTCACCCCGAAACGCTGCAGGCTGGCGTTGAAGAAGCCGTAGCCGCCGAAGGTGGCGAGCACGATCAGCCAGGCCAGGACGCTGAGCGTCTGGGCCGTCGGCGCCGGCGCGGGCAGCCCCTCGCCCCGGGCCAGGGCGGCGAGCCCGAAGACCGCCGTGGCCGCCGCCAGTTGGGCGGTCAGCCGCACCGCCATGGGCAGGGTCGCCGGCCGCCCGGCGCTCAGCACGCTGCCCAGGCTCACCGCGCCCACCGCCAGTAGCGGTAGCCCGTAGGCCCAGAGCGGCGCGCCGCCCAGCCCCTGCAGGTCGCCCAACACGCTCAACCCCGCCCCCAGGGTCGCCACCACCAGCCCCAGCCACTGCGCCAGGCGCGGCCGCTCGCCGAGCAGCCCGCCGGCCAGCAACGTGGCCGCCAGCGGCTGCAGGGCGCCGAGCAGCGCCGCCACGCCGGCACCGACGCCGTTCTCCACCGCCAACAGCATGGCCAGCAGGTAGCCGCCCACCGTCAGGCTGCCTACCAGTGCCTCGAGGCCCAAGGCGCGGAGGTCGCGAACGGCGGCGCACCACCGGGGGGTGAGCAGGACCCATAGGGCCGCCAGCAGGGTGGCCAGGGCGAAGCGCCAGGCGTACAGCGACAGCAGCGGGGTGTCGACGGCCACGGCCAGTCGGCTGCCCACGAAGCCGCTGCTCCAGCACAGCACGAAACCCAGCGCGATAAGTAGGCCCGCCAGCCGCAGCGGACGCCGGAAGCGCGGGAGTCGAATCTGTCGTATCGCCAGCATGGGTCTGCCTCCTTCCCTCGAGCTTGCGCAAGCGAGTCTGGACCGGCTAACGTCTTCAGGGAATCGAAACTTTTTTGATCGAGACTTCAATATGCCTGAAGCCTTGTCACAGACCCTGGACCTGGAGGCCCTGCGCAGCTTCGTGGCGGTGGCGCGCCTGGGCACTTTGGCGGCGGCGGCGGAGGAACGGCACCGCACCGTCAGCGCCCTCAGCATGCAGATCAAGCGTCTCGAGGCGCGCCTGGACAGCCGGCTGCTGGTGCGTGGCGCTCGCGGCATGACCCTCACGGCGAGCGGCGAGGCGCTGCTCGGCGAGGCCCGCGAGCTGCTGCGCCACCACGATGGCCTGGTGGCGCGCATCAGCGGTCGCGGGCTCACCGGGCGGGTGCGTTTCGGCATGCCGGAGGACTACGCCAGCCGCCTGGTGGGGCGGTTGCTGCCGGACTTCCTGGCCCGCCATCCCGACGTGGTGCTGGAGGCGGTGACCGCCACCAGCGGCGAGCTGGCCAGGCGCCTGGAGCGCGGCGAACTGTCGCTGATCGTGGCCCTGGACCGTCCCCACCGGCTGGTCGGCGGTGAGCCGCTGTGGCGGACCATGCCGGTCTGGGCCGGTGCCCGCGAGCTGGCGCTGACGCCGGAGGCCCCCTTGCCGCTGGCGCTGCATCCGGTGGACTGCCCCTACCGGCAGCTCGGGGTCGAGGTGCTGGAGGCCGGCGGCCGACCCTGGCACGCGGTCTTCACCAGTACCAGCATCCATGCCCTGGAGACCGCGGTGGAGGCCGGCCTGGCGGTGAGCATCCTCGAGCGTGACCGGCTGACGCCGGCCATGCGCGAGCTGGGCGAGGCCGAGGGCCTGCCGCCCTTGCCGGGGTGTCGGGCCGAGCTGCACTACGGGCGCCGGGTGTCCGCCGCTTCCTGGCCGGCCGTGGAGGCCCTGGGGGCGTTGATCCAGGCGCGGCTGGGCCAGCGCGAATAAAAAAGGCCGCCATGACGGCGGCCGAGGCACTCCCCTGAGGGTATCGCAAAAGAAAGCCGCCCTGGGCGGGGCGGCAAAGACCGTGACTAGCAATGAGGAGGAGAATCCGGAGCGGGACACTGGCTGAACCCCGTCCGGGATGGCGCCTCATCAACGCCATGCATGTAGAGTAAATCATTCTCGTTTGTGTCGTCAATGAAAACGAGAACATTTTTTATTTGCGGTGCGGAAAGTGTGTCACGAACGGATTGGCAGCGCACGGGGCCTGACGCCTACGAGCCCTGAGACGCCCGAGCCCCGGGGAAGCGCAACGCGTACCAACGAAAAAGCCGCCCCGGGTGGGGCGGCAAGAGACCGTGACTAGCAATGAGGAGGAGAAACCCCACGGCAGACTGGCAAGGCTCCCGTGGGCCATGGCGCCTCATCCGCGCCATGGCCTCAAGGTAAGACAGGTCGCGGCGAACTGTCAATGAAAACGAGAATGTTTTTTATTCACCCTGCGGCCAGGCGCAACCACAGCGGCAGGCTGAGCATGGCGAGCAGCGTCTGGCCGGTGATCAGGGCCGCCATCAGTTCGGCGTCGCCGCCCAGCTGACGGGCCAGGATATAGGCCGAGGTGGCGGTGGGCAGGGCGGCGAAGAGCAGCGCCACGTCGCGGCTGACCGGGCCCAGGCCGACCAGCAGCGCGATGCCCAGCACCAGGGCCGGCAGCACCAGCAGCTTGATCAGGTTGGCCGCCCAGACGCCTGCATCGCCACGCAGCAGCGCCCGGGGACGCAGCGCGACGCCCACCGCCACCAGGCCCAGCGGCAGGGCCGCCCGGCCGAGCAGGCCGACCGCCTCGCGGCTCCAGCCGGGCAGGCCGAGGCCCGACACGTTGAGGGCGATCCCGGCCAGGCAGGCCAGGATCAGCGGATTGCGGGCCAGTGCCGCGAGGCTGGTGCGCAGGCCCCCCGCGCCGAGGGTGCCGGCGGCGAGAAAGGTGAGCACGCACAGCACGTTGACCACCGGCACCATCAGGGCCACGGCCACCGCCGCCACGGTGGCGCCGGCGGGGCCGTGAAGGGCGGCGGCCCCGGCCACCCCGACGTAGGTGTTGAAGCGCAGGGCCCCCTGGAACACCGAGGTGAAGGCCGGGGTGTCCAGCCCGAGGCGATGGCGCAGCGCCCAGAGCCCGCTGCCCAGCAGCAGCATGGCGCCGAGCAGCGTCAGGGCCAGCCGGGCGACCGGCACGCGGCCGATATCGGCTTCGGCCAGGGTGGCCAGGAGCATGGCGGGGAACAGCAGGTAGTAGATCAGCCCCTCGAGGCGCGGCCAGAAGTCGCCGCCCGGCCAGGGTCCACGGCCCAGGGCCGCCCCCAGCAGGATCAGCAGGAACAGGGGGCCGAGGGCCCCGGCGACGCCTTCCATGACGTGTCCTCCTCACGTGTCGGTTTGTGTCACCCGAGCGAGAACGTCATGGTCGCGGATCGGCGGATGTCTCTCGCCGGCCCATTCGGACTCCGCCGGGGCCTGAAGCGCGGCGGCCGGCCCCAGGCAGAGGCCGGCCGCCAGCAGTGCGGTCCTGGGCGTCATGCGCGGCGCATCAGCCTTCGCCGTTGTCGCCCTGCGCCTCGTCGGCGGGCGTGACGTCGAGCAGCTCGACCTTGAACACCAGGGTCTCGTTGGGACCGATCGGGCCCTGGCCGCGGGTGCCGTAGGCGAGGTCGGCGGGAATCACGACTTCCCAGGTGTCGCCGACGCTCATCAGCTGCAGGGCCTCCTGCCAGCCCTCGATGACCTGGCCGACCCGGAAGCTCACCGGCTCGCCGCGCTCGTAGGAGCTGTCGAAGACGGTGCCGTCGATCAGCTTGCCCTCGTAGTTGACCTCGACGGTGTCCTCGGCACCCGGAGTGGCACCGTCGCCGGACTCGAGCTCGCGATACTGCAGGCCGGAGTCGGTGACGGTCACGCCGTCCTGCTCGGCGTTCTCGGCCTGGTAGGCCTCGCCCTCGGCCTGGTTGGCCTCGGCGCGCTTCTCGGCCTCGGCGGCTCGCTCTTCCATGGCCTGCTGCTGGAAGGCCTGCATGGTCGAGGCCATCTCCTCGTCGCTCATCTCCAGCCCCTCGCCGGCGAAGACGTCGCGGACGGCCTGGGTGAAGGCGTCGATATCGAGGTCCTCGACGTCCTGCTGGATGCTCTTGCCCAGGGTCGCGCCGAGGCTGTAGCCGAGCTTTTCCTCGTCGCTTTCCGGCGCGGCGAGGGCCAGCGGGGCGGCGGTCAGCAGGGCCGTCAGGGAAGCGGTGGTCAGCAGTCTCTTCATGAAAATGCCTTGTGTTCTGGCGCCTTGGCGCCGTGGTGGATGGAATCCTTGGGACTCTAACAGGGCCGGGCCGGTTCCGCACCCGTCGCAACGAGGCGGAGCCGGCCCGGCCAGGGCGGGGGAGAAAGGCGGCCTAGACGACCAGGGTCGGGCAGTGCGCGGAGCCGGCCACCCGCTGCGAGACGCTGCCCAGCAGCAAACCCTTGTCGCCGTTGGTGCCCTGGGCGCCGATCACGATCAGGTCGCAGTCGCGCTTGCGGGCGAAGCGCACGATGGTCCGCGATGGGCGCCCGCCCTTGACGAAGGCCCGTACCTTGTCGGCAGGCACGCCGAGCTCGGCGGCGTGGGCCTTGGCCTGCACGGCGATCTCGGTGGCGTATTCCTTGAGGGCATCGTCGGGAATGTCGAGCCTCTCGGGCCGGACCATGGACAGCGAGGCCTCGAGCAGGCTGTGATGCTTGAACACGCACAGGACGTAGAGCTCCGCGTCGGTGAGCCGCTGGAGCGCCACCGCCTTGTCCAACGCCTTGATTGCCCCCTTGGAGCCATCCACCGGCACCATGATTCGCTTGAACATCATGACCTCTCCTCTAGGTGTCCCGGATCAGCCGTTGAAGGCCAGGTCGCGCAGGAACAGGGCGATCTGCGGGAACATGATCAGCAGGGCGGCGGCGAGGATCAGCAGGCACACGAACGGCGGCGTGCCCTTGATCACGTCCAGGTAGGGGCGCTTGAAGATGGCGATGGCGGTGAAGATATCGCAGCCGAAGGGCGGCGTCGCCGAGCCGATGGCCACCTGCAGGGTGATCAGGATGCCGACCAGCACCGGGTCCAGGCCGGTGGCCTCCACGGCCGGAGCGAAGATCGGCGTCAGCACCAGGATGACCACGATGGGGTCGACGAACATGCAGGCCACGAAGAAGGCGATGCAGATCGCGATCAGCACCCCGGTGGGGCCGGCCTCGTTGATGCCCACGGCCTCGAGGATCGTCTGGGGAATCTGGGCGAAGGAGATGATCCAGGAGAAACCGTTACCCACCGCAACCAGGATGAACACCACCGCGGTGATCAGGCCGGTGGACTTGGCGATGGCGTAGATGTCGTTGATCTTCAGCGAGCGGAAGACCACGAACTCGAGCAGGACGGCGTACAGCACGCAGGCCGCGGCGGCCTCGGTGGGGCTGAAGATGCCGCCGTAGATGCCGCCGACGATGATCACCGGGAAGCCCAGCGGCCACAGCGCCATGCGCACCGCGCTGAAGCGTTCGCCCCAGTTGGTCTTGGGCTCGGTGGGCACCTTGCGGATCACGGCATAGGCCACGCAATAGAGGGAGAACATGAAGAGGATCAGCAGCCCGGGGCCGATGCCGGCGATGAACAGCTCGCCGATGGAGGTGCCGGAGATGACCCCGTAGATGATCATGCCGATGCTGGGCGGGATCAGGAAGGCGATGTCGCTGGAGTTGATGATCAGCGCCAGGGTGAAGGAGTCCGAGTAGCCGGCCTTGAGCATGCGCGGGCGCAGCGGCGAGCCCACCGCCACCACCGTGGCCTGGGTGGAGCCGGAGACGGCGCCGAAGAGGGTACAGGACGCGGCCGTGCTGACCGCCAGGCCTCCCTTCACGTGGCCGATGAAGGACATCACCATGTTGATCAGGCGCTCCGCCGACTGGCCCCGCGTCATGATGTCGGCGGCGAGGATGAACATCGGCACCGCGATCAGCGAGGCCGGCCGGATGCCCGCCATCATCTGCTGGATCAGGGTCTCCATCTGACCCAGGCCGTTGAACATCATGAAAAAGCCGATGACCGCCGCGGTGATCAGCGGGATCATCATCGGAAAGCCCAGCAAAAGCAGGGCTATCATGGTTACCACCATTACTGTCGTCATCTTGCGTTCCCCCGGGCAATGCCCTGCGTCAGACTTCCGTTTCCGTATCCTTGTAGCCGTCGAGCACCGAGGTCGACAGGTAGACGTCCCGCGACGTCATGTTCTTGATGGCGGTGAGCAGGTACTGGATGCCGGTGATCAAGAAGCCCAGCGGGACCCAGATATAGATGATGAAGATGGGAAAGCCCAGTGCCGGCAGGATGCGTCCCTTGTCGTAGAGATCGAGGATATAGAGCACGGAGTAGTAGAGCAGGAAGAACATCACCAGAGAGGTGAACAGCGAGATCGTGATCATCAGCGCGCGGCGACCGCCGACCGGCAGGGCATCGTAGATCGCCGACATGCGGATGTGGCGACCGTGACGCGCCGCATAGCCGATGCCGGCGAAGGTGATCATGATGATCAGGATGCGGTTGACCTCGCCGGTGAAGAAGATGCTCTCGCCGAGGGCAAAGCGACCGATGACGTTGGCGATGGTGTTGAACGCCATCAGCAATACGCCGACGGCCAGGATCACCGCCTCGACCTTGCTGATGAAGGTGTCGATGATGCCGAGAAAGCCCGGCAGCCCCGAGCGGTAGTGCTTTTCGGAATCTTCTTCGGTCATGGGCGTACTCCCTTGTCAGCGGAGATGGCGACGAAGCGGCGTCCCTGTCGAGCAGCGTAATGGTTCGGCGCCATGTCGAGCGCCCGACGGGTCAACGTTGGATGAACGTTGCCGCCGGGGCCGGAAACAAATCGGGGGCAGCCAGGCTGCCCCCGTCGCGACGATCTGTGGTGGGATCGCGCTTATCCTTCTTCTTGCTGCACGGCCTCGAGGTCGGCCTTGAACTGCTCGAGCAGTGCCGCGCCGTCTTCGCCGGTCATGTCGAGGAATTCTTCCTCGACCTGCGGGGCGCGCTCCTTGAAGGCAGCGATCTGCTCGTCGGTCAGGCGGGTCACGGTGACCTCGTCGGAGGCTTCCTGGATCTTGGCCAGGGAATCCTCGGCCAGGCCCTGGATGTGCTCGATGGTGTGGTCATAGGCCGCGTCGGTGGCGTCCTGCACCAGCTGCTGGTCCTCGTCGGACAGCCCTTCGTAGAAGTCCATGTTGGCCATCATGGCGGTGGTGAACCAGCCATGACCGGTGAAGGTCAGGTTCGGGGAGACCTCGTAGAGGCCGCCGGACTCGATCCAGAAGATCGGGTTTTCCTGGCCATCGATGATGCCGGTCTGAAGGCCGCCGTAGACCTCGCCCCAGGGCAGCGGGGTCGGGGTGGCGCCGAAGGCGTTGTAGGTCTCGGCGAGCAGCGGGTTGGTCATCACGCGGATCTTCTTGTTGTCGAAGTCCGCGGGTTCGGTGATCGGCTCGTCGGCGGTGACCACCATCTCGCCTTCCGGATACATCTGCAGCAGCTTCAGGCCGTGCTCGGCGTAGAGCTCGGGGAACATCTCGTTGATGGCCTTGCTCTCGTCGAAGAACTCGAGCACGGTGTCCATGTCGGTCGGCATCAGATAGGGGATGAAGAAGATCTGGGCCGCCGGAATCAGGGCGCCGGTGAAACCGGGAGACTGGTTGACGAACTGCAGGATGCCGTTCTGGGTCTGCTCCATGATGTCGTCGGACTCGCCGAGTTCACCGAAGCGGTAGACCTGAACGCTGTGGTCGGAATTCTCCTCCACATAGCGCTTGAACTCCTGGGCGAATACGTCCTGTACATCGCCCTCGTACTCCTCGTGGGCGTAACGCCAGTTGTCCGAATAGGCGGCGGTGGACATGCCGAGCATCAGGGCACCGATGCCGGCGGTGGTCAACAGCTTGTGTGCCTTCATTATGCGCTTCCTCTGCAGGTATTGTCGGCGAAAGCGGGACGATTCGCGCGACGAAACGAAGGTTTTGTTTTTACAGTGTTTATTCAGGCTAGCCGGGAGTTTAGGAGGGGTCAAGCTGGGCTTTTAACCTTCTCAACGCCGCCAGATGCGATTTTTTCTGTTGCTGTGCGCAAAAAGGCAGCACATTTTCCAGCGGCGCTCCCGCGGGCGACAGCCGGTGCACGGCACCCCCGGCGAGGCTCCAGGCTTCCAAGCGGGACAACGCCTCGCGCTCGGCCGCCAGCTCGGCGTCCTTGAGCCGCCGGCGCAATGCGGCGACGCTCTCGCGTGCGCCGGCTTCCGCCTTGAGACGGCGGCGCACTCGGCGCAAGGGGGCGGTGACCTCGTCCTGCCAGCGCCTGATCGCCTCGGGGAAGTCGCCGGCGGCCAGGCCATGACGAAACAGCCAGAGTCGCCACAGCAACTCGAGCACGTCGACGCCGGCATCGTCCTGCAGGTGCAGGCAGGCGGCCTCCACGCCGGGGCGGCCATAGAAGGCCAGGGCGAAGTCCCACAGCGGCTCGGCCGCCAGCCGTGCCCGCAGAGGCGTCGGCAATTCGGTAGAATCGGGCGTCATGATTCGGCTGTCGTCACGGCGGCGGCCCTATGCCTTCCTGTGGAGCCTTCATGATTGCACTGCGCCAAGTTTCCCTGCAACGCGGCACCCAAGCGCTGCTCGAGAACGCCGACCTGACCCTGCACGCCGGCCACAAGGCGGGCATCGTGGGGCCCAACGGGGCCGGCAAGTCGAGCCTGTTCGGCCTGTTGCGCGGCGAATTCGCCCCCGACCGCGGCGAGCTCGAGATGAGCGGCGGGCAGCGCATCGCCCACATGGCCCAGGAGGTCGAGGCGCTCGGACGCAGCATCCAGGACTACGTGCTGGACGGCGACCGGGCCCTGCGCGAGGCCGAGGCGTCCCTCGAGGCGGCCCAGGCCGCCGGCGAGGCCCATCGCGAGGCGGAACTGCACGGCACCATCGAGGCGCTCGACGGCTACAGCGCCCCGGCCCGGGCCGCCCAGCTGCTGGTCGGGCTGGGCTTCGAGCAGGCCGACCTGGCCCGCCCGCTGTCGGACTTCTCCGGCGGCTGGCGGATGCGCGTCAACCTGGCGCGCACCCTGTTCATGCCGTCGGATCTGCTGCTGCTCGACGAGCCCACCAACCACCTGGACCTCGATGCGCTGCTGTGGCTCGAACAGTGGCTGACCCGCTACCCGGGCACCCTGCTGCTGATCTCCCACGACCGCGACTTCCTGGACGCCGTCTGCGACCACATCGTGCACTTCGATCGTCGCTCCCTGGTGCTGTATCGCGGCAACTACTCGACCTTCGAGCGCACCCGCGCCGAGAAGCTGGCCCTGCAGCAGGCCGAGGCGGCCAAGCAGCAGGCGCGCAAGGAGGAGATCGAGCGCTTCGTGGCGCGCTTCCGCTACAAGGCCACCAAGGCCCGCCAGGCCCAGAGCCGGCTGAAGATGCTCGAGCGCATGGGCGAGATCGCCGTGGCCCACGTCGACTCGCCCTTCCATTTCACCCTGCCGTCCGCCGACCGCACTTCGCATCCCTTGCTGGTACTGGACGAGGCGCGGCTCGGCTATCGCGGCGAGGAGGGCGAGGCCGTCCAGCTCGAGGACGTCGACCTGACGCTGCAGCCGGGCCAGCGCATCGGCCTGCTGGGTCCCAACGGCGCCGGCAAGTCGACGCTGATCAAGTCGCTGACCGGAGAGCTGCCGCTGCTCGGCGGTCGCCGAGTGCCCGGCGAGCACCTGGCCATCGGCTACTTCGCCCAGCACCAGCTGGAGGGGCTCGACCTCTCGGCGACGCCCTTCCTGCACGTCCAGCGGCTCTCGCCGCGGGCCGCCGACCTGGATATCCGCAAGTTCCTGGGGGGCTTCGGCTTCCACGGCGACGACGTCTTCGCCGAGGTGGGACGCTTCTCCGGCGGCGAGAAGGCGCGCCTGGCGCTGTCCCTGGTGGCCTGGCAGAAGCCCAACCTGCTGCTGCTCGACGAGCCCACCAACCACCTCGACCTGGAGATGCGCGAGGCGCTCACCGAGGCGCTGGCGAGCTTCGAGGGCACGGTGATCGTGGTGTCCCACGACCGCCACCTGCTGCGGGCCACCGTGGACGAGTTCTGGCGGGTCGCCGACCACCGCGTCACCCCCTTCGACGGCGACCTGGACGACTACCGGACCTGGCTGCGCACACGACTCGAGCACGAGCGCCGCGAGGCGCGGGCCGACAAGGCCGAGCGCCAGGAGGCCGCCGAGGCGCCGAAGGAGGATCGCAAGGCGGCGCGGCGTGCCGCCGCCGAGCTGCGCGACAGGCTGCGCCCGTTGAAGCGCGAGCGCGACGTCGCCGAGCGCGAGATGGACAAGGTGCAGGCGTCGCTCGCCAAGGTGGAGGCGGTACTGGCCGATGCCGAGCTGTACACCGACGAGGCGCGCAAGGACGAGCTTACCGCCCGGCTGGCCGAGCAGGCCGACCTGGCGTCGCGGCTCGGCGAGCTGGAGCAGGAATGGCTGGCGGCGGAGGAGGCCCTGGAGCGGCTCGAGGCCGAGCTCCAGGGCTGACCGGGCTCAGGAGGAGGTGCGCGCCTCGCCCAGCGCCCCGGCGCCGTCGCTCTCCTCCTGCATGCTGGCGGCGATCGCCTCGCGCTCGCGGCGCTCGTCGTCGAGGCTCTTGCGGGGCAGGGCGAGATTCAAACCGATCGCGACCACGGCGGCGACCACGATCGGCGAGCCGCCGATCACCAGCTGGACCATTTCCGGGAATCCGTCGATGGCGCCCGGGGCGGCGAAGATCCCCATGCTCAGGGCGATCGCCAGGCTGGCGATGGTGACGTTGCGCGACGACAGCTCGTCGCGGGTCAGCAGCTGGATCCCGGTCATGGTGATCATGCCGAATACCGTGACGGTGGCGCCGCCCAGCACCGGGTAGGGAATGGTGGTCATCAGCGCGCCGACCTTGGGCATCAGCCCGGCCAGTAGCATGAAGCCCGCCGCCAGCGCCAGCACGGTGCGGCTGATGACCTTGGTCATCGCCACGATGCCCACGTTCTGGCTGTAGGTGGACGTGGGCAGGGCGCCGAACAGGGTGCCCGCCAGGGTGCACAGGCCGTTGCCCAGCAGCCCGCCGGCGAGCTCCCGGCGCTCCAGCTCGCGGTCCAGGCCGCCCACGGTGGTGGCCGAGAGGTCGCCGACCGTCTGCACCGAGTTGATCACGCAGATGATCAGGATCGAAACGATGGCGGAGGGGTGGAACTCCAGGGAGAAGGGCATCAGTTCGGGGGCACTGACCCAGGCCGCCTCGCGCACCGGCGAGAAGTCCACCATGCCCAGCGCCAGGGACAGGCCATAGCCGACCAGGATGCCGCAGATGATCGCCGCCAGTTTCAGGAAGCCCCGGGCGAACTGCGAGATCGCCAGTACCACGGCCAGGGTGACCAGGGCCACCAGCCATTGTTCGGGGTCTCCATAGCCCGGCTGGTCGACGCCGCCACCCATGTAGTTGATGGCGATGTCGTAGAGCGACAGCCCGATCACCAGCACCACGGTGCCGGCGACCACCGGCGGGAAGAAGTGGCGGATGCGCTGGATGCCAAGCCCCACCAGGATCATCGCCACACCGCCGACCAGCTGGGCGCCGAGGATGCCTTCGATGCCGTACTGGGCGCCCACGGCGGTGAGGGTCGGCACATAGGCGAAACCGACCCCGAAGATCGCCGGCAGCCGCGCGCCGAAGCGATGCACGCCATACAGCTGGAGCAGCGTGGCGAGGCCGGAGCCGAGCAGCGAGATCTGGATCAGCAGCATGGTGTCGGCGAGGCTCGCGCCGACGGCGCCCGCCACGATGATCGGCACGGTCACCGTGCCCATGATCATGGCCAGGATATGCTGCAGGGAGAGCGGCAGGGCCCGGGTCAGGGGCGGGCGCCCCTGGAACTCGAAGACCGAGGTGGTGTGGTTAGGCATAGGGGACAATCACCGCTTGTTTTTGTACACAACTTGAGGCGGGCATTGTCCACTATGCGCAAAATATTTCCAAATTCTGAGACTAAGACCAAAGGAGGGGGCGTTGGCCATGCGCCGGGTATCGCTGCGCGATGCGGCACGCCCCTCGGGCCGTCGGGGCTAGCGGCTCTCCAGCAGGAAGGTCACCGGGCCGTCGTTGACCAGGGCCACCTGCATGTCGGCGCCGAACTCGCCGGTGGCGACCCGCGGCCAGGCGGCGCTGGCGCGCTCGACCAGATAGGCGAAGAGCCGTTCGCCCTCGGCCGGCGGCGCGGCGCTGGAGAAGCTCGGGCGCAGGCCCTTGCGGGTATCGGCGGCCAGGGTGAACTGGGAGACCAGCAGCAGCCCACCCTCGGCCTGCTGCAGGTTGAGGTTCATCTTGCCTTGCGCATCGGAAAACACGCGATAGTGCAGCAGCTTGTGCAGCAGCCGCTCGGCCTGCCGTTCGTCGTCCTCCTTTTCGACGCCGACCAGCGCCAGCAGGCCGTGGTCGATGGCGCCGGTCTCGCGGTCGTCGACCGTCACGCTGGCATGGCGAACGCGCTGGATCAGGGCTTTCATGGCTCTTTCCCTCTTACCGCCCTCGGCGGCTGGCAAAAGCCGGCAGCCTAGCACGCCCGGCTTCAGCGCCCCAGCAGGGCGTCCCGGAAACCTTCGCCCAGCGGCGCCTCGCCGAGCCAGATGCCGAACAGGGCGTCGGCCAGCGCCGGTTCCGCCGCTTCGTAGAGCGGCTCGCCGTTAAGCGACAGGCGCAGTGTCTGGTCGTTCCAGGTCAGCGCATAGCGATCCCCCGGGGAAACGTCCCGATAGCGGGCGTTGAAGGCCGACAGCGCCGGCTCCAGTGCCTGGAACTCGGTCGCGCCGAGCTGTTCGCGAAGGGTGTCGCGGGTGACCTCGGCGAAGTCGCCGGCCTCGATGGCGTGGAAGTACTCGAGCTCCAGGCGCCGGGGGACCTCGGCCGACTGCGGCGCGGGCCGCGGATAGCCCCGGGCCTGGTAGTAGGCGCCGGCGTAGGCGTCCCAGATCATGTAGCGGAACAGCCCGTGACCGATCAGCTGGAAGGGGCGGCCGTTGATGTCCTGGGTCGAGGCAAAGCGAGCGTCCTTGACCGAGACCTCGGCGACGGCGGGCGTGGCGCCGAGGATCAGGGCCAGCAGCAGGGCGTCGAGGGGCCGGTGTCGAATCGGCATGGGTGGTCTCCTTGGCGGATGCGTTGTCCTGTGTCGACACCGATATTGTGTATAGGTTCTGTACAATTCATGACCCTACCAGGCCCGGCACAGCATGATGTCGCAGTGGGGCTCGGCCAGCAGGCGCTCGGTGATCTGGCTCTGGCGGCCCAGCTGGCCGCGGCTGCCCAGCGCCAGCAGGTCGGGCGGCTGGCGGCGCAGGCGCGTCATCAGCACCTCCAGGGGGTCGCCCTGCTCGAGTTCGAGTTCCAGTTCGGGAACGTCGTCGAGCTCGCTCATCAGCTGCTCGGTCTCCTGTTCCAGGTGGCGGCGCAGCTTGGCCACCTCCTGGTCTCGCCAGCGGGCATAGTCGCTGTCGGAGCCCAGCTCCCGCTCGCCGGGGATGTTCCAGGCGTGCAGCAGGGTCAGTCGGCCCTCGGGGAAGCGCTTGAGGGTCTCGCGCAGGGTGTGGCGGCAGGTCAGCGAGAAATCCACCGGCACCAGGATGTCGTGCCAGGCCTGGGTGGCGGGATGGCTCACCGAGAGCACCGGGCAGGGCGCGCTGCGCAGCACCCGCGCCAGGGTGGTGCCGCCGACCAGGTCCGGCTGGCCACGCTTGCGATGGGCGCCGAGGACGATCATGTCGGCCTCGCGCTCGTGGGCCTCGCGAATGATCTCGGCATAGGGCGAGCCGGCCACCGTCTGGATCAGGCTGGCCGGTTCCGGCAGGGCGTAGTCCTCGCGAATGTCGGTCAGGGTGGCGGCGATGTCGGCCACCACCGCCTCCTCCAGGTCGTGGAGGACCCGCCGGGGCAGGTAGGGATCGAGCACGTGGACGATGTCGAGCCGGGCGCCGGCCTCGTTCGCCAGCCGGATGGCGCGGGCGAAGGCGGCGCGGTTCTCGGCGGAGAGATCACAGGCGAACAGCAGGGTGCGGGACATGGCACAACCCTCGTACGGCCGGAAGATGACCGTTTCAGGATGGGCGGCCTCCGCCGACCCTGCAAGCCGATCTCGCTACCACCAGGCGTGGAAGTGATGCACCGGACCGCGGCCGTGGCCCACCTCCAGCCGATGGCTGGCGTCCAGGGCGGCGTGCAGCCAGCGCTTGGCCTCGCCGATGGCCTCGACGATGGCCGGCCCCGTGGCGTCGTGGGGCAGGTGAGCGAGGCGGGCGGCGATGGCCGAGGACAGCGCACAGCCGGTGCCGTGCAGGTTGTCGGTGGCGATGCGTGGCGCCGGCAGCCACTGGCTGCCCTCGGGGGTGGCCAGCAGGTCGGGGCAGGATTCGCCGCTCAGGTGGCCACCCTTGAGCAGTACATAGGGGGCCTCCAGGGCCTGGAGGCCGGGCAGCATGGCCTCCATGGCGTCCGGGCTGCGCGGTGCCTCGGCCTCGAGCAGCACCGCCGCCTCGGGCAGGTTGGGAGTAATGACATCGGCCAGCGGCACCAGGATGTCTCGCACCGCGGCGATGCCCGCGGGGTCGACCAGCACGTCGCCGCTCTTGGCCACCATCACCGGGTCGAGTACGATCCAGCGCGGCCGGCGCCGCTCGAGCGTCTCGGCCAGGGTCTCGG
This sequence comes from Halomonas sp. ABH4_019, assembly GCF_056159885.1. Taxonomy (NCBI): domain Bacteria; kingdom Pseudomonadati; phylum Pseudomonadota; class Gammaproteobacteria; order Oceanospirillales; family Halomonadaceae; genus Halomonas; species Halomonas sp. ABH4_019. Next base: position 1,540,752 of record NZ_JBSWWC010000001.1, on the reverse strand, counting down.
CGACCGCGCGGTCGGCGACCATGCCGATCTTCACCGCGTCGATGCGCACGTCGTCGAGCAGGTTCTCGAGCTGCTCGCCGATCACCGTCGCCGGCACCGGGTGCACGGCGGCCACGCCCCGGGTGTTCTGGGCGATCACCGCGGTGATCACGTTGGTGGCGTAGGTGCCCAGCGCCGAGAGGGTCTTGAGGTCGCCCTGCAGACCCGCGCCGCCCGAAGGGTCGGAGCCGGCGATGGTCAGGGTATGGGGGATGGAGGGCATGATGTTGTCGTCTTGTGGCGTGAATCCGGCGCCTAGCATACGCCAGGGCGGCGGCCGACGGCCATGCTGAGCCTCTTTATGATCGCCCTGGCCAGCGCCACCCTGTTGCCCGGCGGCTCGGAGGCCTGGCTGGCCCGGCAGTGGTGCCAGGGCGGGGCGCCCTTGGCGCTGTGGGCGGTGGCCACCGCAGGCAACGTGCTGGGCAGCCTGGTCAATGTGGGGCTGGGGCGATACGCCCTTCACTACCGGGATCGCCGCTGGTTCCCGGTCTCGCCCGCCGCGCTGGCGCGGGCGGAGCGCTGGTATCGCCGCGGCGGCGAGGCCAGCCTGCTGCTGGCCTGGACGCCGCTGATCGGTGATCCACTCACCGTGCTGGCGGGGATCTTTCGGCTGCCCTGGTGGCGGGCCGCGCTGTGGATCCTGGTCGCCAAGGGCGGGCGCTATGCCGTGGTACTGGCCATGGCCGAGGCCTGGCTGGCGTCCTACTGCGGCTAGCGCGATGTGCCCGATGCAAGAAGGCCGCCCGAAGGCGGCCTATTTTCTGTCCGGCGATCGGACTCGCCGGCTTACTCGGCGGAGGTGGTGTCGCCTTCCGGGTTGCGGGCGTTGTAGTAGGCCTGCTCGGAGATGGCGTGGTAGTTCACGACTTTCTCCTGGAAGGCGCTGTAGGACTCGTAGATCTTGCCGGCCATCTCGCTGGACTCGGCGAGCTCGGCGACCACGTCCGCGGAGTGTTCCTTGGCCTGGGCCAGGACGTCGTCGGGCAGGCGGCGCAGCTCGACGTCGTGCTCGTTGACCAGGGTCTCCAGGGCATCGTTGTTGCGCGCCGTGTACTCGTCCAGCACGTCCTGGTTCACGTCGCGGATCGCGGTGCGCAGGATCGCCTGGAGGTCGTCCGGCAGCGAGGCCATGGCCTCGTCGTTGACGATCGCCTCGAACATCACCGTCGGCTCGTGCCAGCCGGGATAGTAGTAGTAGTCGGCGGCCTGGTGCAGGCCGAAGGCCAGGTCGTTGTACGGGCCGATCCACTCGGTGGCGTCGATGGCCCCGGACTGCAGGGAGGTGAAGATCTCGCCGCCCGGCATGTTGACGATGGCCACGCCCATGCGGCTCATGACCTCGCCGCCGAGGCCCGGCATGCGCATCTTGAGGCCGTCCAGGTCGTCGACGGAGTTGATCTCCTCGTTGTACCAGCCGCCCATCTGCACGCCGGAGGCGCCGGCGGCCATGACGCCGACCCCGAAGTCGTCGTAGAGCTCGTTCCACAGCTCCAGGCCGCCACCGTAGTGCAGCCAGGCGTTCATCTCCTGGGCGTTCATGCCGAACGGCACGGCGGCGAAGAACTGGGCCGCCGGCGCCTTGCCCTTCCAGTAGTAGGAGGCGGAATGGCCCAGCTCGGCGGTGCCCTCGGATACGGCGTCGAAGACCTCGAAGCCGGGCACCAGCTGGCCGGCACCGAACACCTCGATGGTCAGACGGCCGTCGGACATCTGCTCGACCAGCTCGGACAGGCGTTCCGGGCCCTGGCCGACGCCGGGGAAGTTCTTCGGCCAGGAGGTGACCATCTTCCACTCGAAGGTGTCCTGGGCCTGGGCGGCGCCCGAGACCAGCATCAGGCCGGCGGCGGCGCCGGTGACGGCCATGGCGAGTGCTTTCGGTTGCATGCGTTTCCCTCTCTTGTGTGCCTTGTCGGGATTGGCCCCACGGGGCCGGGCGACCCGGGAGGGCGCCCTGCCCTCCCGGTGGTTGCGGGTTGCGAGTCACTATAGCCGCCCCGCCGTGAGCGGGGCGCGACCCCATTCCACGCTGTGCTCAGAACACGCTCGGCAGCCAGGTGGCGAGCTGCGGGAAGAACGACAGCGCGATCAGCATGGCCAGCTGCAGGGCGATGAACGGCATCACCCCGCGATAGATGGCGGAGGTGGGCACCGAGTCCGGGGCCACCCCGCGCAGATAGAACAGCGCGAAGCCGAACGGCGGGGTCAGGAAGGAGGTCTGCAGGTTGATGGCGATCATGATGCCCAGCCAGATCGGATCGAGGCCCATGGCCAGCAGGATCGGGCCGACGATCGGCACCACCACGAAGGTGATCTCGATGAAGTCGAGGATGAAGCCGAGCAGGAAGATCACCAGCATCACGATCAGGGTCGCGCCGACCACGCCGCCGGGCATGCTGTCGAACAGGTGCGTGACCAGCTCCTCGCCGCCGTAGGCGCGGAACACCAGCGAGAACAGCGCCGCGCCGATCAGGATCAGGAACACCATGGTGGTGACGTCGACCGTGGAGCGCAGCACCTCCTTGAGGGTGGCGAGGTCCAGGCGGCGATAGCCCAGGGCCAGCATCAGGGCGCCGAAGGCCCCCACCGCCGAGGCCTCGGTGGGGGTGGCGAAGCCGCCGAGGATCGAGCCCAGCACCACCACGATCAGCACGATCGGCGGCAGCAACCCCTTGAGCAGCAGCAGGCCCAGGCCGCCCTCGTGGCCGAGCTCCTCCATCAGCTCGCGGCGGTCCACGGCCGGGGCGGCGGACGGCTTGAGCCAGGCGGTCACGGCGACATAGACGATGTAGAACACCACCAGGATCAGCCCAGGCACCAGGGCGCCCATGAACAGGTCGCCCACCGAGACGGTCTTGGGGCTGAAGATGCCCATCGACAGCTGCGCCTGCTGGTAGGCCGAGGACAGCACGTCGCCGAGCAGCACCAGGGCGATGGAGGGCGGGATGATCTGGCCCAGGGTGCCGGTGGCGCAGATGGTGCCGGTGGCCAGCGGTACGCTGTAGCCGCGCTTGAGCATGGTGGGCAGCGACATCAGGCCCATGGTCACCACGGTGGCGCCGACGATGCCGGTGGAGGCGGCCAGCAGCATGCCCACCAGGGTCACCGAGATGCCGAGCCCCCCGCGCAGCGAGCCGAACAGCAGCGCCATGGCCTCGAGCAGGGTCTCGGCGACCCGGGACTTCTCCAGCAGCACGCCCATCAGCACGAACAACGGCACCGCCAGCAGCGTCTGGTTGGTCATGATGCCGTAGAGGCGGTTGGGGAAGGCGGCCAGGTAGCCGCCGTCGAAGTGGGCGTCGATGCCCAGCGACTCCAGGCCGAAGCCGAGGCCGGCGAAGGCCAGGGCGGTGCCCGCCAGCGACAGGGCGACCGGGTAGCCGAACATCAGTACGGTACAGATCACGGCGAACAGCACCAGTGGCATGAACTCCAGCATCACAGGTGCTCCTCGTGGTGGTCGGGGGTGTCGGCGTCGGGGTCGAGGCGGCCGGTGAGGATCAGCAGCTTGCGCCAGGCCTCCACCAGGCCCTGCAGGATCATCAGGCCGGCGAACATCGGGATCAGCGTCTTGAGCAGGAAGACCGCGGGAATGCCGCCGGTATCCGGCGAGCCCTCGAGGATCCCCCAGGACTTGCCCACGTAGCCCAGGCTGACCAGGACCACGAAGACCATGAAGGGCAGCAGCAGGCAGAGGGTGCCCAGCAGGTCGACCAGGGCCTGGCGCTTGGCCGTCATGCCTCGGTAGAAGATGTCGACCCGCACGTGGCCGTCATGGCGCAGGGTGTAGCCGGCGGCCAGCATGAACACCATGGCGTGGAGGTACATCACCGATTCCTGCATGGGGATGCTGTTGATGCTGAAGGCGTAGCGCAGCACCACGATCGAGAACTGGATCAGCATCATCACCAGGACCAGCCAGGAGAGGCCGCGTCCTAGCCATTCGGAGAAGCGGTCGAGCCGGGCGAGCAGGCTCGGTAGCTCGTGGGAGTGGGGCATGGGCGAACGCTCGGGGTTGCAGTGACGTCATGATATTAGTGCCGTGCGTTGAAACGGCCCAGCCGACTATACGGGAATTCGTCAACGCCTGTCAGAGTGGCGGGTGGGACATTGGTCTTACCCCTTACCTCTTGTCCGATGGATGGGCCAGGCTGGCGAGGCAGGCCTCGGGGAGGCGGACGTCGATGGCCACCGGCAGGTGGTCGGAGAACAGGTGGTCCAGCACCTCGACCCGGTCGGCCTCCAGGGCCTCGGAGAGCAGGATATGGTCCAGGGCGCGGCGCGGCTGCCAGGAGGGGTAGCTGAGCGGCGGCCGCACCGGATGCAGCGGCAGGGCGTCGCGGAACCGCGAGTGGGCATGGATCTGCTCGGGGGTGCAGTTGAGGTCGCCCATCACCACCACATGGCGGAGGGGCCGGATCAGTTCGCTGAGGTAGTCGAACTGGCGGGCGCGCCCGCGATGGCTCAGCGCCAGGTGGGCGACGAAGACGTGCAGGGCGTCGGGGCCGTCGCCGAAGCGGGCATGGATGGCGCCGCGGCCGGGCAGGGTGCCCGGCAGGCGATGTTCCTCGACGCGTGCCGGGGCCAGCCGCGACAGCAGGCCGTTGCTGTGCTGGGCGACGCGGCCCAGGTTGCGGTTGAGCTGCTGGTAGTGGTGGGGAAAGCCGGCCCGGCCGGCCAGGTACTCCACCTGGTTGACGTGGCCGGAGCGGAAGCTGCCGCCGTCGACCTCCTGCAGGCCCACCACATCGAAGCCGCGGAGCACCTCGCCCATGACGTCGAGGCGCTCGCGCCGACGCGGGTGGGGCAGCAGGTGCTGCCAGCCCCGCGTCAGGTAGTGGTGGTAGGCCGAGGTCTGGATGCCCACCTGGAGGTTGAAGGTCAACAGCTTCAGGTGCCCCGCCTCCCGAGGGCGCCTGGCCTCCTCGACCCGAGCGCTCATGTCACTCCGCTCGCTCCTCGCGAACCTGCTCCACCAGGGCGCCGGCGATTTGCGGCATGTTGTCGAGGCTCCCGGCGCTGCTCGGGGTCACTACGTAGCGGCCGTCGACGATCAGCGCCGGCACGCCCATCAGCTGCATGTTGCGCATGCGGGCATGGGCTTGATTGACCTGGGATTTGACGCCGAAGGAGCCGAGGGCGTCGAGGGCTTCCTCCTCGCTGACCCCGTACTCGGTGAAGAAGGCCGCGATGTCCTCGTCCTCGGTCAGCTGGGCGCCCTGCTCGTGGATGGCGTCGAAGAAGTCAGCGTGGAGGTCCTGCTGGATGCCCAGCTCGCGGGCGGCGTAGAAGGCCGTGGCGTGGCGGTTCCAGGCGCCGCCCATGGTCGCGGGCATGCGCTGGAAGGCGACGTCCTCGGGAAGCTCGGCGACCCAGGCGTTGAGGGTGTCTTCCAGGGCATAGCAGTGCGGGCAGCCGTACCAGAAGGCCTCGGTGACCTCGATCCGGTCGTCGGCGACCTGGGTCTTCACCGGCTCGTCGAGCACGCTGTAGTGCTGGCCGGCGACCGGGTCGGCGGCGGAGGCGAGGGTGGACAGGCCGAGGCCGGCCACGGCGACCATCAGTGACTTGAACATGCGGGAGTTTCTCCTTGAAGGGGACATGATCCGGACGCCGCCATCCGGGAAGCGGCGTCCGCGGCCTTGGAGTGGCCGGAGGGCCGGAGGGTTCCCGGAGACGACGAGGGCGGCCTGGGGCCGCCCCGCTGCGAGGGGTAGGCTCAGTGCAGGCCGTGCACGTAGTTGGCCACGGCCTCCATGTCGCGGTCGCTCATCTGGGCGGCGATGTCGCGCATGATGGCGTTGGGATCGTTGTCCCGCTCGCCCTCGGCGAAGGCCTTGAGGGTCGAGACCACATAGTCGCGCTGCAGGCCCGAGAGGGCGGGATAGGTGGCGCTGCCGATGCCGCCGCCGGTCGGCGAATGGCAGGCGGTGCAGGCGGGCAGCCCGCGCTCCAGGTCGCCGGCGCGATACAGTTCCCGGCCGTGCTCGACGAGCTCGGGGGCGGGGTCCGCCTGGCCCAGGGCCGGCTCCATGTCCGCATAGTAGGCGGCCACGTCCCAGGCGTCCTGATCGGAGAAGCCGTCCACCTGGCCGGCCATCTGCGGCACGCTGCGGTGGCCATCGCGGATGTCCATGATCTGCTTGGCCAGGTAGGAGGCCTGCTGGCCGGCCAGGTTGGGGAAGGCGGGGGAGATGCCGATGCCGTCCTGGCCGTGGCAGGCGGCGCAGACCCTGGCCTTGTCGCGCCCGGCGGCGGGGTCCGCGTCTGCCAGGGAGGCGGCGTGGGCGGCGCCGGTAGCGCCCAGGAGGATGACCAGGCTTGCCAGTAGCTGTCTCATTGCGAATCCACAGTGCCGTTTATTATTGAGCGGTCGGGTTCGCCGGCCGACGCCGGTCGCTGGCGGCGCACGCACGGTGGTATACTGCCGGCCCGGCCGCAGACCGAATCGACTGCAGTATATAAAGGAACACCGGTGCCGCGTAAATGCAACCCGCGGCAACCTTGATCGACGTCAGGAACCCCGCCATGTCGCGCCTCAACTACCGGGCTGCCCGCTTCCTCACCAGCGCCCCCACCCTGGCGAAGTGCCCGGCCGACGAGGGGGCCGAGGTCGCCTTCGCCGGCCGCTCCAACGCCGGCAAGTCCAGCGCCATCAACGCTCTGACTCAGCAGAAGGCGCTGGCCCGTACCTCCAAGACTCCGGGGCGGACCCAGCTGATCAACTTCCTCGCCCTGGACGAGGCCGCCGGGCAGCGGCTGGTCGACCTGCCGGGCTACGGCTATGCCAAGGTGCCGGAGCAGGTCAAGCGCGAGTGGCAGCACCACCTGGCCGACTATCTGCGCCGGCGCGACTCGCTGCGCGGCCTGGTGCTTTTGATGGACGTGCGCCACCCGCTCACCGAGTTCGACCAGACCCTGCTCGGCTGGGCCGACGAGGCGGACATGCCGGTGCACATCCTGCTGACCAAGGCCGACAAGCTGAAGCGCGGCGCGGCCAAGGCCGCCCAGCAGCAGGTGCGCTCGCGGCTGCGCGAGTGGGAGGACCTGGTGAGCATCCAGCTGTTCTCGTCGCTCAAGAAGGACGGCATCGAGGAGGTGCATGCCCGCCTCGACGACTGGCTCTTGGCCGCACCCCGGTAAAAACAGACTGCGCTCGGCCAGGCGGCGTTAAGCGCCGCCTTAGAATGCTCATTTACTGCTCGTAAACTCCGCTTCTGCGGCGTCGGTTGCCTTGACCCACAGGGAGGTGGGAAATGCGTATGTCCGCCGGGAGCGGACATAGCCCTGACCTTCGCTCGCCGCGTTTTTCCTCGGGGTGCCCGATTCCCACGCGGATCACTCCCGCCCCAGTTTCTCCAGCAGCGCCGGCAGCTCGCGGATATGCGAGAGCCGGTGCACGCCCGCCGGCATCGCCTCGCCGTGGGGCGTGTCGCCGGCGATCCAGGCCGCGCGCATGCCCAGCCGCACCGCCGGCAGGATGTCCTCCTGCCAGGAATCGCCGATATGCATCGCCCGCTCGGGCGGTGTCCCGAGCTTGGCCAGCGCCATCAGGAAGCTGCGCGGGTCCGGCTTGGGCGCGTGCATCTCGCCGGCGGCGATCGAGACCTCGAAATGCCGCGACAGCGCCAGCCGATGGAAGGCCAGGTTGCCGTTGGTGATCGAGGCCAGTCGGTAGCGCCGGCCCAGCGCCTCGAGCATCGGCTCCACCTCCGGGTAGGGCGAGACGCGAAGGCGCAGGGCATGGAAACGTTCCATGGCCGCCAGCGCCCACAGCCAGGCGGCCGCCCGGGGCAGTCCGAACTCCTCCAGCAGCGCGCACAGGGCCCGCTCGCGAATCCAGGTGAAGTCGCCGCGGCGCAGCGGGTGGCGCTCGGCCAGCTCGCGCCGGCGGCGCTGGTAGGCCTCGAGCGGCACGCGCTCGGCGAAGCGCCCCAGGGCGGTCTCGCCGCGAACGGCCAGCCATTCGGCCAGTCCCTCGTCGAGCCAGGCGTAGTGGCCCTCCTCGGTGAGGGCCATCACCCCATGGTTGTCCCACAGGGTATCGTCGAGATCGAAGGACAGGGCCTGGAGGGCGGGTCGCGTCATGAGGAAGTGTCGCTGTCGTCGGGGCGGCGTTTCGCCCGGGGGTGGGCGGCATCGTAGCCGGCGGCCAGGTGTTGCCAGTCCAGCCGGGTGTACACCTGGGTGGTGGCGAGGTGCGCATGACCGAGCAGCTCCTGCACCGCACGCAGGTCCTGGCTGGACTCGAGCAGGTGGCTGGCGAAGGAATGGCGCAGCCGGTGCGGATGCAGGTGCTCGTCCAGGCCTCGGGTCCGGGCCTGCTTGACCAGGCGCTGCTGAATGGCCCGATGGCCGAGACGGCCGCCCCGGGCGCCGACGAACAGCGCCGTCTCGCCGTCCCCGGCCAGGGCGCCCCGTACGGCGAGCCAGGCGTCGAGGGCCTGGCGGGCCCGCGCGCCCACCGGCACCTGGCGGGGCTTGTTGCCCTTGCCCAGCACCCGCACCCGCTGCGGCTGGAGGTCGGTCAGGTCCAGGGCGGCGAGCTCGGCGAGGCGCAGGCCGCTGGAATAGAACAGCTCCAGCATGGCCTGGTCGCGGACCGACAGCGGCGAGCCGTCATGTGGCGTGTCGAGGAAGCGCGCCAGGGCGTCCACGTCCACCGGTCGCGGCAGGTCCTTGGGAGGCTTGGGCGTACGCACCAGGTCCGCCGGATTGTGGGCCAGCCGGCCGTCGCGGCGCAGCCGCTCGGCGAAGCGGGCGATCGCCGCCCGCCGGCGGGCCAGGCTGCGCGGCGCCAGGCCGCGGGCCCGCTCGCCGCCGAGGAAACGCCGCAGCAGGGGGACGTCCAGCGCGCCGCCGTCGTCGATGCCCTGGGCGTCGAGAAACTCGCTCAGCGCCGACAGGTCACGCCGGTAGGCGGCCACCGTGGCCGGGCTCGCGGTGCGCGCCAGCTCGGCGAGGAAGGCCTCGACCTGGTGGCTCAGGGGCGTGGCGTCAGCCATGGCTCGGCGCAGCGAGCCGCACCAGCAGCCGGGCCACCACGTCGCCGACGTATTCGGTGAACAGGGTGTCCATGCTGGCGCGGAAGTGGTCCGGGTCGGGGCTGGCCAGCACCAGATAGCCCAGCGGCTCGCCCAGGGTCAGCCGGGCCAGGGCACAGGAGCCGGCCTTGTCGGGGGGCGGCGCATGGGGCAGCAGGCGTTTCCAGTCGGTGGGCGTGAGCCGCGCGCAGCGGCTGACCCGGCCGTCGAGCAACGCGCCGAGGCGCTGGGCGGTGTGGTCGTCGAGCACCTGGCGCGGCGCCTGGGGCGGCCGTGGCTCGTTGTCGGTGAGCGAGGCGGGGCACCATAGCGCCAGCGCCGGTGTCTGGAAGCGCTCGCTGAACTGGGTCGCCAGGGCCTGGCCCAGGGCGTCGCCGTCCTCGGCCTCGAGCAGCGCTAGCACCAGTTCGCGGGTGCGGCGGTACTGGGCCTCGTTGTGGCGGGCCGACTCGAGCAGCTGCTCGAGCCGCCACTCCGCCTGCTCGGCACGCCCGCGCAGGTCGGCGACCAGGCGTTCCAGCAGGGAGGTGGCGCCCCTGGCCTCGGGGTGCGGCACCCTGAGCTGCTGCAGCAGGCCCTCGCGGCCGACGAAGAAGTCCGGGTGGCGGGCCAGCCACTGGGCGACGACGTCGGGGTCCAGGGTCTTGCGCGGCTCGGGGGCGGCATGGCTCATGGGCGTATTCTCCTCTGCGTTGGGCGCGCGCTCATTTCAGCGGCACGCGTCCCTCGAAGACCCGGGTGGCGGGTCCGGTCATGGTCAGGTGGGCCTCGCCGCCGGCCCAGGCGATCTCCAGGTCGCCGCCGGGCAGGTGCACGGTGACCGGGCTCTCGAGCCAGCCCAGGCGGATGCCGGTGGCCACGGCGGCGCAGGCGCCGGTGCCGCAGGCCAGGGTCTCGCCACTGCCCCGCTCATAGACGCGCAGGCGAATTTCATGGGCGGAGAGGATCTGCATGAAGCCGGCATTGACTCGCCGGGGGAAGCGCGAGTGGTGCTCGATGGCCGGCCCCAGGGTGGCCACCGGGGCACTGTCGACGTCGGCGACCCGCAGTACCGCGTGGGGGTTGCCCATCGACACCACCCCGACCTCCAGCGACTCGCCCTCGACCTCGAGGGGGTGCAGCAGGCGGTCCTCATCGGCCGCGAAGGGTAGGGCGTCGGGGGCGAAGCGCGGCCGGCCCATGTCGACGCGGACCCGTTCGTCGTCCTCGACCACCAGGGTCAGGGGGCCGCCGGCGGTCTCGACGCGGATCTCGTGCTTGTGGGTGAGGCGCTGGTCGCGCACGAAGCGTGCGAAGCAGCGGGCGCCGTTGCCGCAGTTCTCCACCTCGCTGCCGTCGGCGTTGTAGATCCGGTAGCGGAAGTCCATGTCCGGGTCGCGGGGCGGTTCCACCACCAGCAGCTGATCGAAGCCGATGCCGAAGCGCCGGTCGGCCAGCTCGCGGACCTGCTCGTCGCCGAGCCGGGCCCGCTGGGTGATCAGGTCGACCACCATGAAGTCGTTGCCCAGGCCGTGCATCTTGGTGAAGTGCAGCAGCATCAGGGCGTCTCCGCGCTGTCGTCGGGCAGCGTCGCCTCGCCGGCCCACAGGTCCTCGAGACGCTCGCGGCGGCGCACCAGGTGGGCGCGCTCGCCGTCCACCATCACCTCGGCGGGGCGCGGGCGGCTGTTGTAGTTGGAGGCCATGACGAAGCCGTAGGCGCCGGCGGAGCGCACCGCCAGCAGGTCGCCGGCGGCGATGGCGAGATCGCGATCCTTGCCCAGGAAGTCGCCGGTCTCGCAGACCGGCCCGACCACGTCATAGGTGCCGGCCTCGCGGGCGGCCCTGGTGTCGACCGGCAGGATCGCCTGCCAGGCCTGGTACAGCGAGGGCCGGATCAGGTCGTTCATGGCCGCGTCGACGATGGCGAAGTTCTTGGTCTCGCCGGGCTTGAGGAACTCGACGCGGGTCAGCAGCACCCCGGCGTTGGCGGCGATCGAGCGGCCGGGCTCGAACAGCAGGGTCAGGCGCTCGCTGCCCGGCCAGCGCGACAGCCGTTCGAGCAGCGCCGTGGCGTAGTCGAAGGGCTGGGGCGGGCGCTCGTCGCGGTAGGTCACGCCGAGGCCGCCGCCGAGGTCGAGGTGCTCGATCTCGATGCCGTCCTCGCGCAGCGTCTCGAGCAGCACCAGCAGGCGGTCCAGGGCGTCGAGGAAGGGCGCGGTGTCGGTGAGCTGGGAGCCGATATGGCAGTCCAGCCCGGCCACGCGCACGTGCTCCAGGGCCGCAGCCCGCCGGTAGACCTCATGGGCCTCGTCCACCGGGATGCCGAACTTGTTGTCCTTCAGCCCGGTGGAGATGTAGGGGTGGGTGCCGGCGTCGACGTCGGGATTGACCCGCAGCGAGACCGGGGCGACCTTGTCCATGCCCCTCGCCACGGCCTCGAGGCGCTCGAGCTCGTCCCGCGACTCGACGTTGAAGCACTTGATGCCCACCGACAGCGCGCGCTCGATCTCGTTCTCTTCCTTGGCCACGCCGGAGAACACCACCCTGGCCGGATCGCCGCCGGCCACCAGTACCCGCTCCAGCTCGCCCACCGAGACGATGTCGAAGCCGGCGCCGAGGCGCGCCAGCAGGTTGAGCACCGCCAGGTTGGAGTTGGCCTTCACCGCATAGCAGATCAGGTGCGGGTGGCTGCCCAGGGCCTCGGTGTAGGCGCGAAAGTGGCGGGCCAGGGTGGCCTTGGAATAGACGTAGCAGGGCGTGCCGAACTCCTCGGCCAGGCGCGGCAGCGGCACGTCTTCCGCGTGGAGCACGCCGTCGCGGTAGTCGAAATGGTCCATCTCAGTCGTCCTCGTCGGCGCTGCGGGTGTCGTCGGCGGTGGCGTCGTTGCCCTGGCTGTTGTCCTGCTGGGCGTCGCGGGGGCCGTAGCGCTCCGCCGCGGCCTCGTCGCCGGGCAGGTAGAGCGGGCCCTTCTGGCCGCAGCCGGCCAGCAGGGCCAGCGTCAGCAGGGCGAGGGGCGCGAGGCGGCGCATCATCCCTCGCCTCCCTGGGCGCGCTCGGCGCTCAGCGCGGCCAGGGCGTCGCGGGCGCGCTGGGCGGCGGCGCGTACCTGGTCCGGGGCGGTGCCGCCGATGTGGTTGCGGGCGGCCACCGAGCCCTCCAGGGTCAGCACCTCGAAGACATCCTGCTCGATCGCGTCGGAGAACTGACGCAGCTCCTCGAGGCTCATGTCGGAGAGGTCCTTGCCCTGCTCGATGCCGTAGGCCACCGACTGGCCGACGATCTCGTGGGCGTCGCGGAAGGCCACGCCACGGCACACCAGGTAGTCCGCCAGGTCGGTGGCGGTGGAGAAGCCCTTGCGCGCGGCCTCGCGCATGTTGTCGGCCTTGGCCTCGATGGCCGGCACCATGTCGGCGAACGCCTTGAGGCAGTCCTGCACGGTGGTCAGGGCGTCGAACAGCGGCTCCTTGTCCTCCTGGTTGTCCTTGTTGTAGGCCAGCGGCTGGGACTTCATCAGCGTCAGCATGCCCATCAGGTGGCCGTAGACCCGGCCGGTCTTGCCGCGCACCAGCTCCGGCACGTCCGGGTTCTTCTTCTGCGGCATGATCGAGGAGCCGGTGCAGAAGCGGTCGGGCAGGTCGATGAAGTCGAACTGGGCGCTGGTCCACAGCACCAGCTCCTCGCTCATCCGCGACAGGTGCATCAGCAGGGTGCTGGCGAAGGCGGTGAACTCGATGGCGAAGTCGCGATCGCTGACCGCGTCGAGGCTGTTCTCGGCGGGGCGGTCGAAGCCCAGCAGCTCGGCGGTGACGTGGCGGTCGATCGGGTAGGTGGTGCCGGCCAGGGCGGCGGCGCCCAGCGGCAGCACGTTGACCCGCTTGCGGCAGTCGAGCAGGCGCTCGTGGTCGCGGGACAGCATTTCCTGCCAGGCCAGCAGGTGGTGGCCGAAGGTCACCGGCTGGGCGGTCTGCAGGTGGGTGAAGCCGGGCATGATGGTGTCGGCCTCGCGATCGGCCAGCGCGATCAGTCCCTGGCGCAGCCGCGTCAGCTCGGCGGCCACGGTGTCGATCTCGTCGCGCAGGAACAGGCGGATGTCGGTGGCCACCTGGTCGTTGCGCGAGCGGCCGGTGTGCAGCTTCTTGCCGGTGATGCCGATCTTGGCGGTGAGGCGCGCCTCGATGTTCATGTGCACGTCCTCGAGGTCCACCGACCATTCGAAGGTGCCGGCCTCGATCTCTGCCTGGACCTCGTCGAGGCCGCTCAGGATGGCGTCGCGCTCGTCCTCGGTGAGTACCCCGACCCGGGCCAGCATGGTGGCGTGGGCCCGCGAGCCCTGGATGTCGTGGTGGGCCAGGCGTCGGTCGAAGTCGACCGAGGCGGTGAAGCGGGCGACGAAGGCGTCGGTGGGCTCGCTGAAGCGGCCGCCCCAGGACTGGTTGGTGCTATCGTTCGTCGGGCTTTGGCTCATCGGGCTGACATCCTGCATGACGGTAAGGTGGGCTGAGGCGGCGGGCGACGCCGGCTTGACATGGCGGAAAGTGTACCAGAGTCCGGGGGCCTGGCGAGGGGGCGGCGTCGCCTGCGACCCGCTTCCGGGCATCGCCCTCGCCGTGGAGGGCGGGCAGCGTGGGAGGCGGCGATTTTTCCTGGCCTGCCGGGTCCTTTATGATGACGGTACATCAGAGATCACCGGGCGCCCGCGCGAAGGCGCCGGCGCAACGAACCGGTACGGGAGAACCACGTGCAAGCCATGACAACGCTGCGTATCGCCACCCGCAAGAGCCAGCTGGCCATGTGGCAGGCCGAACACGTCCGCGACCGCCTGCTGGCGACGCATCCCGGCCTCGAGGTGGAGCTGGTCGCCATGTCGACCCGAGGCGACAAGATCCTCGACACCCCGCTGGCCAAAGTCGGCGGCAAGGGGCTGTTCGTCAAGGAGCTCGAGGAGGCGATGCTCGACGGCCGCGCCGACATCGCCGTGCACTCCATGAAGGACGTGCCCATGCATTTCCCCGAGAGCCTGGGGCTGTCGGTGATCCTCGAGGGCGCCGAGCCCACCGACGCCTTCGTCTCCAATCACTATGCCTCCCTGGACGCCCTGCCCGAGGGCTCGCGCATCGGCACCTCCAGCCTGCGCCGTGGCCTGCAGATGCGCGAGGCGCGGCCCGACCTGCAGGTGCTGAACCTGCGCGGCAACGTCCAGACCCGCCTCGGCAAGCTCGACGACGGCGAGTTCGAGGCCATCCTGCTGGCCACCTCGGGCCTCAAGCGCCTGGGGCTCGGCGAGCGCATCACCATGGAGCTGCCGCCGGAGGTCTGCCTGCCGGCCTGCGGCCAGGGGGCGCTGGGCATCGAGTGTCGCATGCACGATGCCGAGCTGATCTCGCTGCTGGCGCCGCTGGACGATCCGGGCACCGCCACCCGGGTGCGCGCCGAGCGGGCCATGAACACCCGCCTGGAAGGCGGCTGCCAGGTGCCGATCGCCGGCCATGCGGTGTTCGAGGACGACGGTCAGACGCTGTGGCTGCGCGCCCTGGTCGGCAACCCCGAGGGCACCCGGGTGCTGCGCGCCGAGGGCCGCGGCTCGATCCATGAGCCCGAGGCGCTGGGCATCCGGGTGGCCGAGGAGCTGCTGGAGATGGGCGCCGGCGAGATCCTCGCCGAGGTCTACGGCGCCGGCTGATGTCCACGGCGCCGGTACTGATCTGCCGTCCCGGCCCCCGCGCCGCGGCGCTGGCCGAGGCCATCGCCGCGCGCGGCTTCGTCGTCGAGCACGGCGAGGCCATGGCGCTCGAGCCGCTGCCGGAAGACGTGGCCCGGCGCGCCGCCTGGCTGGACTTCGACCAGTTCCGGCGGGTGGTGGTGGTCAGCCCCTTCGCCGCCGAGTGCCTGGCCGAGGCGCTGGATCGCTACTGGCCCCAGTTGCCGGTCGGCATCGACTATTACGCCGTGGGCGCGGCCACGGCCGCCACTCTGCACCGTGAGCTCGGCGTGCGCGTGCATCTGCCGGCGGCCGAAGGCGGCGACACCAGCGAGGCGCTGCTGGCGCTGGGCTCGCTCCAGCGCCTCGACGAACAGCGGGTACTGCTGGCGGCCGGCGAGGGCGGTCGACCGCTGCTCGCCGAGACGCTCGCCGCGCGGGGCGCCCGCCTGACCCGGCTGGCGCTCTACCGGCGCTGCCTGCTCGACCCCGACGCCGCGCTGCGCCGGCGCCTGACCGCGGGCGACTACCGTGCCCTGGTGGTCACCAGCGGAGAAATCCTCGAACATCTGGCAAGATGGTGCTCGCACACCGCCTTGCACCAACCGCTAATCGTGTCCAGTACCCGGTTGGCTACACTGGCCGGCACGATGGGGTTTCGTCGCCCCATCGTGGCGTCTGGGGCCACGCCCGCCGCGCTGGCGGATGCCGTGGCCGAGGGAGACCCGGAGAAGGCCGATGTCGATCATGACGATCTCGAAAAGGGCTAGCGACAGATGAGCAAGCAATACAACGATCAGGACGAACAACAGACGCCCTCCGGCGCCCAGCCAGACGCCGAGGCGGCGCGCCAGGGAAGCCAGGCCGGGGCCAAGGAAGGTGGCTCGTCGTCGCGGCGCTCCCGGCGACGCGGCAAGGGCGGCGGTGCGACCCAGGCCAAGGGGAGCGACACCGCCGGCCAGGCCGCCTCGTCACCCGCCGGCGCCCCCGTGGACGAGGCGCAGGGCAGCGCGGCGTCGGGCCCCGCTGCCGCGAAGGACGATGGCGAGGCCAAGGCCCCCGCCTCGGCGGCCGTCACCCCCAAGGGCGATGGCCAGGCGTCGACCGCCTCCAAGGGCACTGCCGGTTCGCGGGCCTCCGCCGCCAAGGCATCGGGCAACAAGGCGGCGGGTGACAAGGCCACGGCCGCCAAGACGCCCCGGGACGCGTCCGGCGCCGGCCAGGGCGGCGGGGCCGCCGCCGGCGGCGAGGGCGGATCCCGCAAGGGCGGCGGCAAGGCCGGCGCCGTGGCGCTGGGCCTGGTGATCCTGCTGGGCGCCGGCGGCGCCTACTTCGGCTGGCAGATCTGGCAGCGGCTCGATGCCCAGCAGCAGCGTCTGGCCGCGCTGCCCGAACAGCCCGCCACCCAGGGCGCGCTGGACGACCTGGCGAGCCGGCTCGAGAGCGGCCGGAGCGAGCGCGAATCCGCCATCGGCGAGCTGCGCGGCGAGTTCGCCGACTATCGCGACAGCGTCGACGAGACCCTCGACCGGGTCCTGGCGGACCTGTCCAGCCAGCAGCAGACCGACGAGCGCGATTGGCTCCACGCCGAGGCGGCCTATCTGCTGCGCCTGGCCAACCAGCGCCTGCAGCTCGAGCGTGACGTCGAGGGAGCATCGGCTCTGCTGAGCACCGCCGATGCCCGGCTCGAAGAGGCGGACAACCCGGCGCTGCTGCCGGTACGTCGCGAGATCGCCTCGGAGCTGGCCGACCTGTCCTCGGTGCCGCGGGTCGACCGCTCGGGCCTCTACCTGGCGCTCAACGCCCAGCAGGAGCAGATCGCCAGCCTGCCGTTGGCCCAGGACATCGAAGAGGTCGCCGCCAATTCGACCATCGAGGAAGCGCCCAGCGGGGCCTGGCAGCAGCAGCTGGCGCGTGTCGGCGAGGAGCTCAAGGACCTGGTCACGGTGCGCAGGCACGACGAGGCCCTGGAGGCACTGATCTCGCCCGAGCAGGAATCCTACCTGCGCCAGAGCGTGCGGCTGATCCTCGAGCAGGCACAACTGGCGCTGCTCAAGGAAGAACAGGAGCTCTACGCCGCCAGCCTCGACAAGGCGCTGACCCTGATCCGCGGCTACTACGATACCGACAACGGCGGCGTCCAGGCGGTGCTGTCGCGCTTGGGTGAGCTCCAGGAGCGCACCATCCGGCCCGAGCTGCCGGACATCAGCGGCTCCCAGCAGGCGCTGGCGAGCTTCATTCGGCACCGCTTCGAGGCCGGCGCCAACGGCCAGGGAGATGAAGCATGAGAAAGCTGATCCTGCTCGTGGTCCTGGGCCTGGCGGTCGGGGCCCTGTTCGGCCAGCTGATGATGTCGGTGCCCGGCTACTGGCTGGTGCGCGTGGGCGACACCTCCTTCCAGACCTCCTTCTGGTTCGGCCTGGTGGTGCTGCTGGCCGCCTTCATCGTGCTGCACTTCGCGCTGCGCCTGCTGATGCGCCTGACCCGGCCGGTGTCGCGCTTCAAGGTATGGAGCAGCCGATCGCGCAACCGCTCGGCCATGAAGCGCACCGTGCGCGGGCTGGTGGCGCTGGCCGAGGGCCGCTGGAAGCGCGCCGAGAAGTCGCTGGTCAAGGCCGCCGACGACTCCAGCACGCCGCTGGTCAACTATCTCTCCGCCGCCCTGGCGGCCCACTACCAGGGCCGCTACGAGCAGGCGGACACCCTGCTCAAGCGGGCTCACCTGAGCACCGAGGGGGCCGATACCGCGGTGGGCATGATGCAGGCCCAGCTGATGCTGGATCGCCAGCAGTACGAGGAGGCCCTGGCCATTCTCACCCGCCTGGATCGCCACCTGCCCAACCACCCCCAGGTGCTCAAGCAGCTCAAGCAGGCGTATATCAGCCTCAGCGACTGGGACGGCCTGCGCCGGCTGATGCCGCGGCTGGGGGCCCAGCAGCTGATCTCCCGGGAGGAGCGCGAGCAGCTCGAACAGCAGGCCTATCGCGAGCTGATCTCCCGTGAGGCCCGCCAGCCCGGCGACATCGAACGGGTCAGGAACCTGTGGGCCGACATGCCCGACCACCTGCGGACCAACGTCGAGCTCATCGTGCTCTACGCCGAGGCCCTTGTACGCGGCAACGAGCAGGGCATCGCCGAGCGCCTGCTGCGCCATTCCCTGAAGGAGCAGTGGGACAGCCGCCTGGTGCTGCGCTACGGCCTGCTCGAGGTGGATGCCGCGCGCCAGCTGGTGGTCGCCGAGAAGTGGCTTCAGGAGCGGCCCAACGACCCGGACCTGCTGCTCACCCTGGGCCGGCTGTCGCTGCGCAACGCCTACTGGGGCAAGGCTCAGGAGTACTTCGAGACCAGCCAGCGCCAGCGCCCCAGCGGGGTAGTGTGCGCCGAGCTGGCCCGGCTCTATGCCAACCTGGGCGAGCACAACAAGAGCCAGCTCTACTATCGCCAGAGCGTCGAGCTGCTCGACAAGTCGCTGCCCTCGCTGCCCCAGCCCACCGAGCCGGAAGACACCCTGGCACGCAACAACGGCACTCGCCGGGCGTCCTGAGCGAGGCGCCGCCGCCGAGGGTCACCGTCCCGAGCTCCGCGGCGACACGACACCGCGAACGGATGATGTCACCCAAGAGAAGGGGCTGCCGATCGGCAGCCCCTTCTCGCGTTTGTCGGTCCCGGTAGCGGGTACCGGGGCGACCGTGGCCTCCGGCGAGGCCACTGACGGTGTCAGCCGTCTTCCTGGTTGTGGACCTCGCTGGGGGCGGAGGTGTCGGCCGGGCCGAAGTGCGCGTCCTCCGTCGGCTCGTCCGTGTCGCCCCGGCGTGCGGCCTTGCGCTCGAGCACGCGTACCCGGGCCGGCGGTGCGCCGCCGCCCTTGTCCTCGCCGAAGTACAGCGTGGTGTGAGGGAAGGGGATCTCGATGCCGGCGGCGTCGAAGTGCAGCTTGACCAGGCGGTTGAAGGCGCGACCGGTGGCCCACTGGGTGCCCGGCGTGGTCTTGATGCGCACGCGGATGTTCACCGAACTGTCGGCCAGCGCGATCACCCCGGCGACCTCCAGCGGCTCCAGCAGGTTCACGCGGTGTTCCTCGTCGGCCTTGAGGTCCTCGAAGGCGTTGCGCAGCACCTGGATCGCCTCGTCGATGTCCTCGCGATAGGCAATGCCGTACTCGCCGACGTGATAGGCGAAGTCGCGCATGTAGTTGGAGACGGTATCGACGCTGGAGAAGGGCACGATATGGTAGGTGCCGCTCAGGTCGCGGATGCCCACCGAGCGGATGCTCAGCTTCTCGGCTACCCCGGTGATGCCGCCGACGGTGATCACGTCGCCGGTGTTCATGGCGTTCTCCACCTGGATGAACACCCCGGTGATGATGTCCTGGACCAGCTTCTGGGCGCCGAAGCCGATGGCCAGGCCCAGCACACCGGCGCCGGCGATCAACGGACCGATGTTGATGCCGATCTCGGCGAGCACGATCATCGCCGTCATGGTGATCAGCACGATGGCCAGGGCGTTGCGAAACAGCGCCAGCAGCGTCTGGGCACGGGCCGAAGGTTCGCCGGCGCCGGTCTCGGGATTGAGCTTGTGCTCGATCAGGCTGGCCAGGCCCAGCCAGGCGGCGGCGGCCAGTACCAGGATCACGAACACGCTGAGCAGCTTGCCGACCAGGCCGCGGCCCATCTCCGAGGCGTACCAGGCAGCGAGGTCGAAGGCGCCCCAGGCGCTCAACACCACCATCGCCACGGCGATCAGGATCACCGCGCGAATCACCCGCAGGGCACTGGGCACGTAGCGGTTGAGGCGCGGCTCGAGCAGTGGCAGCTTGCGGCGCAGGTCGTCGTTAAGACGGATGCGCCGACCGATGGTCTGGGTCAGGAAGGAGGACACCAGCATGCCTACCAGCACCGCCACCAGCGTCTGCAGAGTGGCCACCAGCACGAAGGGCAGGGCATCCTCGGGGCGGGTCAGGGTCAGCACCAGCACCATCGTGAAGTAGGCCAGGGCAAACAGGTGCCAGATGCGCGCGAACAGCTGAAGCGAGACCCGGCTGGCGGCCATGGTGGTCTGGCCGGCCTTGCGGTTCAGGGCGTCGCGCAGGCGCTGGCGGTTGCGCAGCACCACGGCCACCGCATAGACGTAGGCGCCGAGCATGATCAGGGTGCCCACCGCGCCGCCGAGGGTCGGCGACAGGTAGGCGTTGACCAGCGGGACCACCACCATCAGGCCGTAGCCGGCCAGG
The DNA here is from genome assembly GCF_056159885.1 of Halomonas sp. ABH4_019. Lineage (NCBI taxonomy): Bacteria > Pseudomonadati > Pseudomonadota > Gammaproteobacteria > Oceanospirillales > Halomonadaceae > Halomonas > Halomonas sp. ABH4_019. The sequence goes on along the minus strand of NZ_JBSWWC010000001.1, from coordinate 1,520,759 downwards.
CCGATCAGCCTGGCGATCCAGCGGTTCCAGTAGGAGGCGTCGGCGGCGTCCACCGGCAGCAGGCGCAGCCCCTCGTAGCGGGAGGCGAACAGCATGCGCACCGCGGCCTTGAGCAGCTCGATCACCAGGAAAGCGTTGAGGAACAGCGAGGCACGGGTGGAAAGGTCGCCGCTCTCGCCCACCGCGAAGGTGGCCACCAGGTTGCCGCCCACGTAGGCCAGGGCGACGACCAGCACGTCGATCAGCGCGGCCACGGCCACGCAGATGACCAGCCGCAGCAGCGGTTGCAGCCCGTTACCGTGCAGTGACCATTGGCTGAGCCGGGTGAACAGCGGCCGGGCCAGGCGGCGAATGGCCAGGAACAGCGCCACGGTGGCCAGGATCACCAGGCCCAGGTTGATGGTGGCGCTGGTGAAGGCCGCCATGTCGAAGGTCCCGTCGCCGAGCCCGCCGCCGAACAGGCGGCTCAGGGTGTCGACCAGCAGGCCGAACTGGTGGCCCAGGTCGCCGACGACATGGCTGGTGGTCTCGGCCAGGCGTCGTGGCAGCGAGGCCCCGCTCGCGGCCTCGGCGGCCTGGGGCGCGGCGGCCTCGGCCTGGGTGCGCAGCTGGTCGATGAGCTGCTGCCGGGTGTCGGGGTCCTCGAGCAGATCGGCCAGGGTGGCGTTGGCGGTCTGCTGGGCCTCGGGGGTCTGCGCCTGCAGCGGCCCCGAAGCCAGCAGCAGGCAGGCCAGCAGCCAGCCGCCGACCAGGGTGAAGAGTCGTCTGTGGTGCACGCGAATGGCCTCCGTGTTGGGTGCATGAATCGTCGGACGTCGATCTTCCCAGTCTGTGCCGGAAGCGTCGAGCCCCGGCTGTCGTTGTAATGGTGTACGAAAATTGTACATATGTCGAAATTTGTGCCACTTTATGATCGGGCACCGCGTCCGTTGCCCTCCCTGCTAGGCAAGCATTCCAGTCGCCACCCTCCGCGGGTGGCGTTTTTTTGTGGCCCGTGGCGGGCTCGGCTAGCATGGTCGCGAATTCGCAGGGAGGCGCGACATGGGGGGCGGCATCATCGACCTGGGGTGGGTGGCCATCGGAGGGGCGCTTGGCGGCATGGCGCGCCTGGGCATGAGCGAACTTTCCGGCCGCTGGCTTGGGCGGGCCTTTCCCTGGGGCACCCTGGCGGTGAACGTGCTGGGCTGCCTGGCGATCGGCGCCCTGGCCCCCGCGCTGGCCTGGCCGTTGGCGGCGTCGCCCGCCTGGTCGCTGCTGGCGGTCGGTGGGCTGGGCGGCGTCACCACGGTGTCGTCCTTCAGCCTCCAGACGTTGAGCCTGTGGCAGTCGGGGCGCCGGGGGGCGGCTACGGCCAATGTCCTGGCCACGCTGACGGCGGGGCTGTCTGCCGCGGCCCTGGGCTGGTGGCTGGCCGGAGGCGGCACATGACGGCCTGGCGGCGCTACCTGGCGGTGGGCCTGGGCAGCGGCCTCGGTGCGGTGGTGCGCCAGCTGGTGGGGCTGGCGCTGATCGAGGCGCTGGGCAGCGCCTTCCTGTGGGGCACTCTGGTGGTCAATCTGGCCGGCTCCTGGCTGATCGGTGCCTTCGCCGCCCGGGCGGCGCATCGCCTCAGTGGTCGCGTCGCCCGCTGGCAGCCCTTCCTGGTGGCCGGCTTCTGCGGCGGCTTCACCACCTTCTCGCTGTTCGGCCTGGAGACGCTCTACCTGTTCGAGACCTCGCGCCCCGGCCTGGCGCTAGCCTATGGCCTGGGCAGCGTGCCGTTGTGGCTGGGCGCCGCCTGGTGGGGGCAGAGGGTCGGACGTGGCTCTTTATAGGCGCCCGACCCCGCGCCCAAGGGATGGGCGCCAGGCGTCCGGTCCCACGCCGAAGGGCATAGGCGCCCCTTCTAGCATCAGCTCGAAGCTTTGCTGCGCTTGGCCTTGGTCTTGGCCTTGGGCGCCTCGCCGGCGTCGGCCTGGCGCTTCTGGCTCGGGAAGTGTTCGCGCACCAGGTTGAGCAGCCCCTGGGTGGAGCCGTCGAAGTCCTGGCTGTGCTCGTCGATGCGCTCGCTGATCTCGCCGGCGATGCGCTTGCCGAGCTGCACGCCCCACTGGTCGAAGGAGTTGATGTTCCAGATCACTCCCTGGACGAACACCTTGTGCTCGTAGAGCGCGATCAGCGCGCCGAGGTTGCGCGGCGTCAGCTCGTCGAGCAGCAGGGTGCTGGACGGCCGGTTGCCGGGGCAGCTGTAGGGGTCCAGATCGCTGCCCTTCTGACTGCCTTCCATGAAGGCGTTGGCCTGGGCCAGCATGTTGGTCAGCAGCGCGAAGTGGTGATCCTCCACGCCCGGTTCCGGCTTCAGGGAGGCGATGAAGTCGATCGGCACGTAGCGGGTGCCCTGGTGGAGCAGCTGGAAGAAGGCGTGCTGGCCGTTGGAGCCGGTCTGGCCCCAGACGATCGGGCCGGTCTTGTAGTCCACCGGGTGGCCGAAGATGTCCACCGACTTGCCGTTGGATTCCATGTCGAGCTGCTGGAGGAAGGCCGGCAGCTGATGCAGCGCCTGGTCGTAGGGCACGATGGCCTGGGTCTCGGCGCCGGTGAAGTTGATGTACCAGATGCCGATCAGCGCCATCAGCACCGGCATGTTGGCGGCGTTGGGCGCGGTCAGGAAGTGCTGGTCCATCTCGTAGGCGCCCTCGAGCATCTCCATGAAGCCCTCGAAGCCCACGGCCAGGGCGATCGGCAGGCCGATCGACGACCACATGGAGTAGCGCCCGCCGACCCAGGCCCAGAACTCGAAGACGTTCTCCTCGCGGATGCCGAAGGCCATGGCCGCGCGGCGGTTGGTGGAGGCGGCGACGAAGTGGGCGCCCACGTCGGCGTCCTCGCCGGCCTGTTCCAGGAACCAGCGCCGCGCGGTCTTGGCGTTGAGCAGCGTCTCCTGGGTGGAGAAGGTCTTGGTGGAGACGATGAACAGCGTGGTGGCGGGGTCGAGGCCGCGCAGCACCTTCTGGATATGGGCGCCGTCGACGTTGGAGACGAAGTGGAAGTTGAGCTCCGGATGGCGGTACTTGAGCAGCGCCCGGCAGGCCATGTTGGGGCCCAGGTCCGAGCCGCCGATGCCGATATTGACCACGTCCTTGATGCGCTCGCCGCTGTAGCCCTTCCATTCGCCGCTGCGCACCGCCTCGGAGAAGCGCTGGATCTGCTCGCGGGTACGCTGGATCTCCGGCATCACGTCCTCGCCGTCGACCATCAGCGGGCCCTCGCCGACGTTGCGCAGGGCGGTGTGCAGCACCGGCCGGTCCTCGGTGACGTTGATGATGTCGCCGGAGAACATCTGGGCGCGACGCTGCACCAGGGCCGAGTGGTCGGCGAGCTCGAGCAGCTTGTCGAGCACGGCGTCGGAGATGTGGTGCTTGGAATAGTCGAGGAACAGCCCGCCGACGCGCAGGCTCATCTTGTCGAAGCGCCGGGGATCGGCGGTGAAGTAGTCGGCGATGCGATCGGTGGCGGTGTCGGCGTGCAGGCGCCGCAGGGCCTGCCAGGTGACGCTGCGGGTGAGCTGGAACATGCGGGAATACCTCGTTGTGGTCTTGTTCGCGGCGATCAGCCGGTGCGCGACGAGATCCAGTTCCCGGCATCGGGAATGGACATCTCGAAGTCGCGGTCGAGCCAGGGGGAGCTGAGCAGGAAATCGGCGCTGGCCGGGTTGCAGGCCACCGGGACGTTCCACAGCGCGGCCAGGCGCAGCAGCGCCTTGACGTCGGGGTCGTGGGGCTGGGGGGCGAAGGGGTCCCAGAAGAACACCAGCAGGTCGAGCGCCTGCTCGGCGATTCGCGCGCCGATCTGCTGGTCGCCGCCCAGCGGGCCGCTCATCAGCGCTTCCACCTCGAGCCCCAGCTGGCCGGCGATGCGACGCGCAGTGGTGCCGGTGCCGATCAGTTCGTGGCGCGCCAGGGTGTCCTGCCAGCGCTCGGCCCACTCCAGCATTTCTTCCTTCTTGCCGTCATGGGCGATCAGGGCGATGCGCTTGCGGGCCGGCAGGGTGCGGCGGACGTCGCGCCGCGGGCGTGTGTCACTCATGCTGGGCCTCCACCTCGAGGATCCGCAGGGTATTGGTGCCGCCGTGGGCGTTCATGTGATCGCCGCGGGTGAGGATGACGTGATCGCCCGGCTCGGCGATGGCCCGCTCCACCAGCAGCGCCATGGCCCGATCGTTGAGCTCGGAGGCGTCCATCTCGCTGGTGTCGAAGGGCAGCGAGATCACCCCACGATACAGCGCCATGCGCCGCTGGGCGACGGGGTTGTGGGCCAGCCCGACGATCGGCAGCCCCGAGCGGATCCGGGAGGCGATCAGCGGCGTGTAGCCGGTGGCGGTCATGCAGGCGATGGCGGCCACCCCGGTCAGGTGGTTGGCGGCGTACATGGCCGAGAGCGCGATGGTCTCGTCGATCCTGGAAAAGCCCTCGTGGATGCGGTGCCCGGAGGACTGGGCGATGCGCTCGCGCTCGGCGCCCAGGCACACCCGCGCCATGGCCTCCACGGTCTCCATCGGGAAGTCGCCGGCGGCGGTCTCGGCGGACAGCATCACCGCGTCGGTAGCGTCGAGCACCGCGTTGGCCACGTCGAACACCTCGGCGCGGGTCGGCAGCGGCGCCTCGATCATCGACTCCATCATCTGGGTAGCGGTGATCACCGCGCGGTTGAGGCTGCGGGCGTGCTTGATGATGCGCTTCTGGGTGCCGATCAGCGCCTCGTCGCCGATCTCCACGCCGAGATCGCCGCGGGCCACCATCACCGCCTGGCTGGCCTCGATGATGCCGTCCAGGGTGGCGTCGTCGGCCACCGCCTCGGCGCGCTCGAGCTTGGCCACCAGGCCGATGTCGGCCCCGGCCTCGCCGAGCAGCTCGCGGGCCTCGACCATGTCGGCGGCGCTGCGCGGGAAGGACACCGCCAGGTAGTCGACGCCGATGCTCACCGCGGTCTCCAGATCGGCCTTGTCCTTGTCGGTCAGCGCCGGGGCGGACAGCCCGCCGCCCTGCTTGTTGATGCCCTTGTTGTTGGACAGCTCGCCGCCCACCACCACGCGGGTGTGGATGGCGCTGCCGTCGACCTTCGCCACGTCGAGCACCAGCCGGCCGTCGTCGAGCAGCAGGCGGTCGCCGGCGGCCACGTCATCGGCCAGGGCCTGGTAGTCGCAGCCGACCCGCTCGGCGTCGCCGGCCTCGCGGTCGAGGGCCACGTCGATGACGAAGGGCGCGCCCTCGGTGAGGCTGACCTTGCCGTCACGGAAGCGGGCGATGCGGATCTTGGGCCCCTGGAGGTCGCCCAGGGCGGCGACGCTTCGGCCCTGGCGGGCGGCGATCTCGCGCACCGCGGCCAGGCGGCGGCGGTGGTCGTCCGGGGCGCCGTGGGAGAAGTTGAGGCGCACCACGTCGACGCCGGCGGCGATCATCGCCTCCAGCACGCCGTCGCGGTCGCTGGCGGGACCCAGGGTGGCGACGATCTTGGTGCGACGGACGGGGGCGGGGCGATCTGACATGCCGGTTCTCCTGTTAGCGCGGACGGGACGTCGAAGCAAAGGGTCAAGATAGCGCAACGGTGGTGATATTACGAAACTTGTCGGCTTCGACCAAAGTCTATCCCGCGGTTCCTCCTGAAGGATTTTTCTCACTAACCACCTTGCAGCAGTCGATTTTATCCGGGCGTCGATGGAGTGGTGATGTCGTTTTTGTTGTAAAATTACTAAAAAAATCTTGTCTCGCGGGACATCCTGAGCCACATTGAGGGAAAGACGAGCCGTCGGCCCGCCCGGCCGGTCGATGCGCGGCGCCTCCGCAAGCGGGGCGCCCTTCGGCTCGACCCCTTCCCAATCCGACAAGACGGCAACTGGTTCGAGAGGAAGACGCCATGACACTCAAGATCGCCATCAACGGTTTCGGTCGCATCGGTCGCAATGTGTTTCGGGCCCTCTACGAGGGCGGGTATCGCGACCGGGTGCAGGTCGTCGCCATCAACGACCTGGGCGATCCGGCCCTCAATGCCCACCTGCTGCGCCACGACACCGTGCACGGCCACTTCCCGTTCGCGGTTTCCCACGACGAGAGCAGCTTGACGGTCGACGGCGACCGCATCGAGATCAGCTCCGAGCGCGATCCGGCCCGACTGCCCTGGGAGCGCCTGGGGGTGGACCTGGTGATGGAGTGCACCGGCCTGTTCACCAAGCGTGCGGACGCGGGCAAGCATCTCGAGGCCGGCGCCGGCCGGGTGCTGGTCTCGGCACCGAGCCCGGATGCCGACGCCACCGTGGTCTTCGGGGTCAATGAGGACGTGCTGACCGCCGAGCACAGGGTGGTGTCGAACGCCTCTTGCACCACCAACTGCCTGGCGCCGGTAGCCAAGGTGCTGAACGAGACGGTGGGCATCGAGAACGGCCTGATGACCACGGTGCATGCCTACACCAACGACCAGAACCTCTCCGACGTCTACCACAAGGATCCCTACCGGGCGCGCAGTGCCACCCATTCGATGATCCCGACCAAGACCGGGGCGGCGGCGGCGGTGGGGCTGGTGCTGCCGGAACTCGACGGCAAGTTCGACGGCCTGGCGGTGCGCGTGCCGCTGATCAACGTCTCGCTGGTGGACCTGACCTTCACCGCGAGCCGCGACACCACCAAGGAAGAGATCAATGCCATCGTCGCCGAGGCCGCCCAGGCGTCGCCGGTGCTGGCGGTCAATGCCCAGCCGCTGGTGTCCGTCGACTTCAACCATGACGCCAACTCCTCCACCTTCGACAGCAATCACACCCGGGTGAACGGTCGGCTGGTCAAGGTCATGGCCTGGTACGACAACGAGTGGGGTTTCTCCAACCGCATGCTGGATACCGCCCTGGCGATGCACGCCACGGGCTGATTCCCCGCCGGATGCCGCACCGAACGACGCCGGGCCATGCGAGTGGCCCGGCGTCGTCGTGTCTGGTGGCGGTCAGGTGGGTCAAAGACCGCGTCGCCAGCGACTCTCCAGCGTCACCGGTTGGGTGGCGCCGTAGTGCGCCGCCGCCTGGTCGTCATAGTGGGCCCACAGCGGGTCGCCGAGGTCGAAGTGCCACCACTCGCTCGGCAGGTTGGTGAAGCCTTCGGCGCCCATGGCGTGGTAGAGCAGGCGGCGATGGTCGCGGGCCCGACGCGTGGATTCGCTGGGCGCGTCCAGGTGCTCCAGGGCGGCGCTGTGGGAGGCCGGCAGGGCTTCGTCGAACAGGGTGCCCATGTCCAGCGGCAGGCCGTCGGCGCCGCACAGAGTTACGTCCACCGCGCCGCCGGTCAGGTGCGGGCTCGGCGAGGCCGGGTCGCGACTCGGCGGGGCGACGAATTCTCGGGTACGTGCCGTCAGGGTGGCGGCATCGAGCTCGGGGTGGCGATCGCGGATCGCCTCCTGCAGCGTCTCGTAGAGGTACTGCTGTACCCGCCAGGGGCGCCAGCCATCCAGTACCAGCAGGCTCAGGCCATCCGGGAGGGCGCGGGCCACCGCCAGCAGGCGTCGATAGACCCCTTCGCGCACCAGGCACTCGTCGACGGCGCCGGGAACCCCGAGCCGGGCATAGGCGGGATAGGCCCGCAGCGGCGCGGGGGCCAGGCTCACCGGTACCAGCGGCTCGCCGCACTCGGCGATTGGAAGGCGACCGAGCGCGGTCCAGTCGGGAGCCGGGTGGTCGAGGATGGGGGGCAGATGGTCGAACATGCGTGGCTCGCGTCCGGTGACAAGTCGCCATCATATCGCAGAGGCGTGGAGTGTGAATGCGAGCCACCTGGTGCGAAGGCTGACGCGTCGTCGGCGACCCTCTTGGCCGACACGAGAAACGTCACCCGGGTGGGTGGCGTTTCTCTGGTGTTGGCGGATACGGGGGGCGAACCCCCTGCTGTCCGGGAGAGGGCCGACACGCGGTCGGCGATCCTTGTGCTTGAAACGAAAAACGCCACCCGGGTGGGTAGCATTTCTCTGGTGTTGGTGGAGGCGGCGGGGGTCGAGCCCCTGTTGTCCGAGAGAGGGCCGACACGCGGTCGGCGATCCTTGTGCTTGAAACGAAAAACGCCACCCGGGTGGGTAGCGTTTCTCTGGTATTGGTGGAAGCGGCGGGGATCTGTTCGAGAGAGGGCCGACACGCGGTCGGCGATCCTTGTGCTCGAAACGAAAAACGCCACCCGGGTGGGTGGCGTTTCTCTGGTGTTGGCGGAGACGGGGGGCGAACCCCCTGCTGTCCGGGAGAGGGCCGACACGCGGTCGGCGATCCTTGTGCCCGAAACGAAAAACGCCACCCGGGTGGGTAGCGTTTCTCTGGTGTTGGCGGAGGCTGCGGGGATCGAGCCCCTGTTGTCCGAGAGAGGGCCGACACGCGGTCGGCGATCCTCGTGCCCGAAACGAAAAACGCCACCCGGGTGGGTAGCGTTTCTCTGGTATTGGTGGAGGCGGCGGGGATCGAGCCCCTGTTGTCCGAGAGAGGGCCGACACGTGGTCGGCGATCCTTGTGCCAGAAACGAAAAACGCCACCCGGGTGGGTAGCGTTTCTCTGGTATTGGTGGAGGCGGCGGGGATCGAGCCCCTGTTGTCCGAGAGAGGGCCGACACGTGGTCGGCGATCCTTGTGCCAGAAACGAAAAACGCCACCCGGGTGGGTGGCGTTTCTCTGGTATTGGTGGAGGCGGCGGGGATCGAACCCGCGTCCGCCGACACTCGCCCATCGGCTCTACATGCTTAGTTCCGTCATTTGCTTTAACGTCGCTGGCTCCGACGGGCAGGATCCAGAAACGCGATTCCTCTAAGATTTAACGGTTGACGCGAGGACGAAGCCAACCGCGATCCCATCAGTCTGAGCTCGTGCCCTTTGGCGATGAATGGGCACATCGCCTCCGGGTAGGACTAGAAGCTAGCGGCGTTTAAGCTGCCAGCGCGCCCTGAGCGTAGTTGTCGTCGTTTGCGACTATTTAATCGTGATGTTGGATTTACGAGATACATCACGCTCTCGGCATGCACCTCAGGGGTTGTCATCGGCGTCGAAGCCATGTCGCCCCCATAACGCGACCATCTTATCAGGATGGTCGGATCTATGACACCTCAGGCGCGGTTTTGTTCGCGCATGATGCGCCCCTTCTGGCGCTTCCAGTCGCGGTCCTTCTCGGTGGCGCGCTTGTCGTGCAGTTTCTTGCCGGTCACCAGTGCCAGCTCGCACTTCACCTTGTTGCCCTTCCAGTAGAGCTTGAGCGGCACGCAAGTGTGCCCCTTGTCCTGGGTGCGCGAGAAGATCCTGGCGATTTCCTTCTTGTGCAGCAGCAGCTTGCGCGTGCGAGTCGGGTCCGCCACCTCGTGGGTGCTGACGGTGTTGAGCGGCGTCACATGGCTGCCCAGCAGCCAGGCCTCGCCGTTCTTGACCAGGATATAGGTGTCGGTGAGCTGCGCCTTGCCGGCGCGCAGGCTCTTCACCTCCCAGCCGGCCAGTGACAGCCCGGCCTCGAAGGTCTCGTTGATGTGGTACTCGAAGCGCGCCTTCTTGTTCAGGGCGATGACGTTGCTGCCGGGACCCTTGCCCTTTCCTTTCTTGCTGGCCATGGAACCTCGTGTCTGTGCTTGCCGGTGGCGGCCTGCCCCTTCGATATGGGGGGAAGCGTGATACCATTCAAGGCCGAAATAACCGCTCATGATACGCCCTGGGCCCCTTGAAGTCAGCGGAGAGGTCAATGCCAACGGTCAATCGGTCCGCCCTGGTGCGGCACACCCCCCAGGAAATGTTCGATCTGGTCAATGATTTCGAACGCTACCCGGAGTTCCTGCCCGGCTGTCGTAGGGCGCGGCTGATCGAGCGGGACGCCGAGCACCTGGTCGGCGAGATGACCCTGGGGCGTGCCGGGATCGAACAGAGTTTCACCACCCGCAACGACCTGCACGAGCCCGAGCGCATCGAGCTGTCGCTGGTCAAGGGGCCCTTCAAGCGGCTGCGCGGACGCTGGCTGTTCCTGCCCATGGGCGATGGCGCCTGCAAGGTGAGCCTGGAGATGGAGTTCGAATTCGCCAGCCGGCTGCTGGGCATGGCCTTCGGCAAGCTGTTCCAGCAGGTCGCCGGCCAGCTGGTGGACTCCTTCACCCGCCGCGCCGACGAGCTCTACGGTCATGGCCGCTACTGAGGTGCCGACCCTGAGGGTCGAGGTGGCCTTCGCCCTGCCGCAGCGCCAGCGCATCATCGAGCTGGCGGTGCCCGAGGGCACCACGGCGCGCCGGGCGGTGAGCCTGGCGCGGCTGGAGGCGCATTTCCCGGAGCTGCCGGCCGCGTTCTTCGCCGAGGCGGACCTGGGCATCTTCGGCAGGGCGCTGCGCGACCCCGAGGGGCAGCCGTTGCGGGAAGGGGATCGAGTGGAGGTCTATCGGCCGCTCGAGATCGATCCCAAGGCGGCGCGGGCGGCCAGGGCCGCCCGCGCCGCGAAACGCTCGTCCTGAAGCGTCGGGGCTATTCGTCCTCCGGCGACACGTTCAGCAGGTTGCCGCGGCTCTCGTCGGCGGTATCGGAGGGGCCGATGCCGCGTTCGGAGATGAGCGCCGGCGGGCGCGAGAAATCGCCGTGGGGCTCGACGGAAGCCAGGCGGTTGCCGTCGAAGGTCAGGGTCAGGCGGCGCTGCTCGACGCCGTCGTAGGCCTCGTCCAGGCGATAGACATAGTCCCACTGGTTGGCGTCGAAGGGCGCCTCGAGCAGCGGGCTGCCCATCAGGTCGATGACCTGCTGGCGCGTCATGCCGGGGCGCAGTTGGTCAGCCATGGCCGGGGTCACCAGGTTGCCCTGGGCCAGGTCGCGCTTGTAGACCCCGAAGTAGCTGCAGCCGCTGATCAGCGTCAGGGCGAGGGAAAGGGTGACAAATCTGCTCAGCTTTTGCATTTGCGGCCATTCTTCACTATCGTGGTTTCGGTCGATCATAACCGACCCTACCCGATACTGCGAAGAGCAACCATGGCCGACCAAAACCATGAACTGCGCAAGGCCGGTCTTAAAGTGACCCTGCCGCGCGTCAAGATCCTGCATATCCTCGAGAACGCCACCGGCCAGCATCACCTGAGCGCCGAGGACGTCTACAAGACCCTGCTCGACGCGGGCGAGGACGTGGGGCTGGCCACCGTCTATCGCGTGTTGACCCAGTTCGAGTCCGCCGGCCTGGTGACGCGTCACAACTTCGATGGCGGCCACGCGGTCTTCGAGCTGACCCAGGAAGAGCACCACGATCATATGGTATGCCTGGACAGCGGCGAGATCGTCGAATTCTTCGACGACACCATCGAGCGCCGCCAGCAGGAGATCGCCGAGGAGCACGGCTACGAGCTCGTCGATCATGCCCTGGTGCTCTATGTGCGCCCCAAGGGCTCCAAGGCGACCCGCCAGGAGCTGTCGCACAAGAAGTGATGCCATCGCCGGCGCGAGATTGCACGGCCCCGATCCAAGCGGATCGGGGCCGTCGTCGTTTCAGGGGGCGGGTTTGCCGGGGCGAGCGGGATGGCGAGGGGGCTCAGTGGCGGGCGCGCTGGCTGGCGTCGAGCATCTCCCGGGCGTGGGCCAGGGTCTGGTCGGAGAGCGTCACGCCGCCCAGCATGCGGGCCAGTTCGCCGACCCGGCCGGCCTCGTCGAGCAGTGCCATGCGGGTCAGGGTGGTGTCGTCCTCGGCCTGCTTGGCGATGTGCAGGTGCCGATGGGCCTGGGCCGCCACCTGGGGCAGGTGGGTCACGGTCATCACCTGGCCGCCCGCGCCCAGCCGGCGCAGCAACTGGCCGACGATCTCGGCGGTGGCCCCGGAGACGCCCACGTCGACTTCGTCGAACACCAGGCTGGGGATGGTGGAATGCTGGGCGGCCACCACCTGGATGGCCAGGCTGATGCGTGACAGCTCGCCGCCGGACGCGACCTTGGCCAGCGGGCGCGCCGGCTGGCCGGGGTTGGCGCTGATCGAGAAGCGTACCCGGTCGAGCCCTTCGGGCGCCGGGGCGTCGCGTTCGGTGACTTCTGCGGTGAAGGTCGCCTTGCCCATCGCCAGGAAGGCCAGCTGATCCTGCACCGCGGCACCGAAGCGCTCGGCGGCCTCGCGCCGGGCGGCGCTCACCGCCAGGGCGCGCTCGCGCCAGCGGGCCTGCAGGGCGTCCACCTCGGCGGACAGCGCCTCCAGGTCGTCGTCGCCGCCGTCCAGCTCGGCGAGCTCCTCGCCCAGGCGGCGGTGCAGGGCGGTCAGCTCCTCGGGCGGCACATGATGCTTGCGGGCGATGCGGTGCACCTCGCCGAGGCGCTCCTCGACCCAGGCCAGGCGCGCGGGGTCCAGCTCGACGCCGGCGGCGAAGTGATGGAGCTCGCGGCCCGCCTCCTCGACCTGGATGCAGGCGTCGCCGAGCATCGACAGGGCCTCGGCCAGGGCGCCGCGGTCGCTGCCGGGCAGGGCCGACAGCCGGCTCACGGCCTGGTTGAGCAGCGGCAGGGCGCCGCCGTTCTCGCCGTCGCAGCACTCGACGGCGAACTGGGCCTCGCGCAGTCGTTCCTCGGCGTGGGCGAGGTCCTCCTGCTCGGCTTCCAGGCCGGCCAGCTCGTCGTCGGCCAGCGCCAGCTGGTCGAGCTCCTCGACCTGGTAGCGCAGCAGCTGGCGTCGGGCGCGCTGTTCGTCGCCGTCCTCGGACAGGCGCTTGAGGCGTCGGCGCGCCTCGCGCCAGTCGCGGAAGGTCTCGGCCAGCTCGCCGATCGCCGCGTCGTGGCCGGCGAAGTCGTCGAGCAGCCGCAGGTGGGTATCCTCGCTGAGCAACGCCTGGTGGGCGTGCTGGCCGTGGATCTCGATGAGATGGCCGCCCAGCGCCTTGAGGTCGGCCACCGTGGCGGGCTGGCCGTTGATCCAGGCCTTGGAGCGCCCGGCGCGGGTCACCACCCGGCGCAGCAGGCAGTCGTCGCCGGGCAGTTCGCGCTCGGCCAGCCAGGCCCGGGCGGCGGGCAGGGCCTTGATGTCGAAGCGGGCGCTGAGGTCGGCGCGTTCGGCGCCGTGGCGCACGCTGCCGGCGTCGGCGCGCTCGCCCAGGCACAGCCCCAGGGCGCCGAGCAGGATGGACTTGCCGGCCCCGGTCTCGCCGGTGATGGCGGTCATGCCGTCGCCGAGCTCCAGCTCCAGATGGTCGACGATGGCGAAGTCACGAATGGCGAGCTCTGTCAGCATGGTGCCTCCCGGTGGCCGGTGCGGAGCGAGGTCGAAACTACTGGTTATTCATCCATTGTCTTGTGCGTTTATACAGTAGTTCAGGAGGCGGAACAACGCACGGCCCGATTCCCGTGGCCCGCCTCCCTTGAGATCGCCGCGACCAGCCCCATATACCTCGCAACACAGCTTTTACATCGACATTCAGTCCTGCAGGCGGCCCCGGGGCCGCCGGTTGGCATTCAGGAGAGAGGCATGGCCAAAGACCCGCAGACCCCGTTGGACGACGAGCTGGCACGCCAGCAAGACGAGGCCGACACCCAGGTCGAGCCGGAGCCCGTCGAGGGCGAGCTGGAGGATGCCGTCGAGCAGGCCGAACAGGGCGCCGAGCCGGCGTCGGACAACCCCGAGGCCGAGATGCTGGCGGCCAAGGTCGAGGAGCTCGAACAAGCGCTGGAAGAGGCCAAGGAGCAGTCGCTGCGTGCCGCCGCTGAGGCGCAGAACGTGCGTCGTCGCGCCGAGCAGGAGACCGACAAGGCGCGCAAGTTCGCGCTGGAGAAGTTCGTCAAGGAGCTGCTGCCGGTGGTCGACAGCCTGGAGAAGGCGCTCGAGGCCATGGGCGAGGACGCCACCGAGGCCCACCGTGAGGGCGTGTCGATGACCCTCAAGATGCAGCTCGACGTGCTCGGCAAGTTCGGCGTCGAGGTGCTCGAGCCCGCGGGAGAGCCCTTCGACCCGCAGTATCACGAGGCCATGGCGATGGTGCCGAACCCCGAGCTCGAGCCCAATAGCGTGATGGAAGTGATCCAGAAGGGCTACCTGCTCAATGGCCGCCTGGTGCGCCCGGCGATGGTGGTGGTCAGCCAGGCCGCCGAGTAAGGCGAGGCGAAAAGCGGCCCCGCCCCCTTGAAAAGGCGTCGAGGGCCCCCAGATAGACGGCAACCCCGCGGCGAAGGCCGCACACGAACGAATTCGGTAACAGCATTTCGAGGATTTCCTATGGGACGCATCATCGGTATTGACCTGGGGACCACCAACTCCTGCGTGGCCGTGCTCGACGGCGACAGCGCCAAGGTGATCGAGAACGCCGAGGGCGCACGCACGACCCCGTCCATCATCGCCTACACCGAGGACGGTGAGACCCTGGTGGGTCAGGCGGCCAAGCGCCAGGCGGTCACCAACCCCCAGAACACCCTGTACGCCATCAAGCGCCTGATCGGCCGTCGCTTCAAGGACGACGTCGTCCAGAAGGACATCAAGATGGTGCCCTACACCATCGCCGAGGCCGACAATGGCGACGCCTGGGTCGAGGTCAAGGGCAACAAGCTGGCACCGCCCCAGGTCAGCGCCGAAGTCCTGAAGAAGATGAAGAAGACCGCCGAAGACTACCTCGGCGAGACGGTCACCGAGGCGGTCATCACCGTGCCGGCCTACTTCAACGACAGCCAGCGTCAGGCCACCAAGGACGCCGGCCGCATCGCCGGCCTCGAGGTCAAGCGCATCATCAACGAGCCCACCGCGGCGGCGCTGGCCTACGGCATGGACAAGGCCCGCGGCGACAAGACCATCGCGGTCTATGACCTGGGCGGCGGCACCTTCGACATCTCCATCATCGAGGTGGCCGACGTCGACGGCGAGACCCAGTTCGAGGTGCTGGCCACCAACGGCGACACCTTCCTGGGCGGCGAGGACTTCGACCTCAAGCTGATCAACTACCTGGTCGACCAGTTCAAGGCCGACAGCGGCATCGACCTGTCCGGCGACAACCTGGCCATGCAGCGCCTCAAGGAAGCCGCCGAGAAGGCCAAGATCGAGCTGTCCAGCGCCCAGCAGACCGAAGTCAACCTGCCCTACATCACCGCCGACAACACCGGTCCCAAGCACCTCAACGTCAAGGTGACCCGGGCCAAGCTGGAGTCGCTGGTGGAAGAGCTGGTGACCCGTTCGCTGTCGCCCTGCAAGACCGCGCTGGCCGATGCCGGCCTGTCCGCCTCCGAGATCGACGACGTCATCCTGGTCGGCGGCCAGACCCGCATGCCGATGGTCCAGTCCAAGGTCGCCGAGTTCTTCGGCAAGGACGCCCGCAAGGACGTCAACCCGGACGAGGCCGTGGCCGTGGGCGCGGCGATCCAGGGCGGCGTGCTGGGCGGCGACGTCAAGGACGTGCTGCTGCTCGACGTCACCCCGCTGACGCTCGGCATCGAGACCCTGGGCGGCGTGATGACCCCGCTGATCGAGAAGAACACCACCATCCCGACCAAGAAGACCCAGACCTTCTCGACCGCGGATGACAACCAGACCGCCGTGACCATCCACGTGCTGCAGGGCGAGCGCAAGCAGTCCAGCGGCAACAAGTCGCTCGGTCGCTTCGACCTGGCCGACATTCCGCCGGCGCCGCGCGGCGTGCCGCAGATCGAGGTCGCCTTCGACCTGGACGCCAACGGCATCCTGCACGTGTCTGCCAAGGACAAGGCCACCGGCAAGGAGCAGTCGATCGTCATCAAGGCCTCCAGCGGCCTGTCCGACGACGAGATCGAGCAGATGGTCCAGGACGCCGAGGCCCACGCCGACGAGGACAAGAAGTTCGAGGAACTGGTGGCGCTGCGCAACCAGGCCGACGGCATGGTCCACGCCGCCCGCAAGACCCTCGAGGAAGCCGGCGACAAGGCCACCGAGGACGAGAAGCAGGCCATCGAGAGCGCCGCCTCCGAGCTCGAGGAAGCGGCCAAGGGCGACGATCAGGACGACATCCAGGCCAAGCTCGACAAGCTGACCGAGGCCTCCGGTAACCTGGCGCAGAAGATGTATGCCGAGCAGGGCGAGGCCGCCGAAGGCGCCGAGGCCGCCGGCGAGTCCGGCGCCAAGCAGGAGGAAGACGTGGTCGACGCCGAGTACGAGGAAGTCAACGACGACCAGAAGAAGCAGTAAACCACGACGCCTGAATCAGGGATGACGCCAGCGCGGGGGGATGACTCCCGCGTTGGTGTTTCCGCAGCAGCGTCGCTATGGAGGCGGACAGACCCATGTCCAAGCGTGATTACTACGAGGTGCTGGGCGTCGAGCGAGGGGCCGATCAGAAGGATATCAAGAAGGCCTATCGGCGCCTGGCCCAGAAGTTCCACCCGGACCGCAATCCGGATGACGACACCGCAGCGGAGAAGTTCCGCGAGGTCTCCGAGGCCTACGAGGTCCTGACCGACAGCGAGAAGCGCGCGGCCTACGACCAGTTCGGCCATGCCGGCGTCGACGGCCAGGCCGGCGGTGCCGGTGGCTTCGGCGGTGCCGGGGCCGGCGGCTTCAGCGATATCTTCGGCGATGTCTTTGGTGACATCTTCGGCGGGGGCGGCGCGCGTCGTCACCCCAATGCCCCGCAGCGCGGCAGCGACCTGCGCTATAACCTCGAGCTCGATCTCGAGGACGCGGTGTCCGGCACCAGCGTCGACATTCGCGTGCCGCGCCACGTGGAATGCGAGCGCTGCGACGGCGATGGCGCCGAGCCCGGCTCCAGCAAGGAGACTTGCCCGACCTGCGCCGGCCACGGCCAGGTGCGCATGCAGCAGGGCTTCTTCGCCGTGCAGCAGACCTGCCCGACCTGTCACGGCAGCGGCCAGCACATCAAGGTGC
The DNA here is from genome assembly GCF_056159885.1 of Halomonas sp. ABH4_019. Lineage (NCBI taxonomy): Bacteria > Pseudomonadati > Pseudomonadota > Gammaproteobacteria > Oceanospirillales > Halomonadaceae > Halomonas > Halomonas sp. ABH4_019. Next base: position 1,503,964 of record NZ_JBSWWC010000001.1, on the reverse strand, counting down.
CGTGCCACGGCTGTCACGGCGAGGGTCGCGTGCGCGAGACCCGCACCCTGTCGGTGAAGATTCCGGCCGGCGTCGACACCGGCGACCGCATTCGCTTGAACGGCGAAGGCGAAGCCGGGATCAACGGCGGGCCGCCCGGCGATCTCTACGTCCAGGTGGCCATCAAGCCGCACCCGATCTTCGAGCGCGACGGTCGTCACCTGCAGTGCGAGGTGCCGATCAACTTCGTCGACGCGGCCCTGGGCGGCGAGCTCGAGGTGCCGACCCTGGACGGCCGGGTCAAGCTCAAGATCCCGCCCGAGACCCAGACCGGCAAACTGTTTCGGCTCAAGGGCAAGGGCGTCAAGCCGGTGCGCGGCGGTCCCGCCGGCGACCTGCTGTGCAAGGTGGTGGTCGAGACCCCGGTCAAGCTGGGCGAGGAGCAGAAGGAGCTGCTGCGCCGCTTCCAGGACAGCCTGGAGGGCAGCAACAGCCACCACTCGCCGAAGAAGAGCAATTTCTTCGACGGCGTGAAGAAGTTCTTCGAGGACATGAAGCCCTAGGGTTCACCCCTCGCCTGAACGCTCGAGGCCCCGCGCTCCGCATGGAGGCGGGGCCTTCTCATGGCCGGCTACAGCCAGCCGGTGCGCCGGAAGCGCCGGTACAGTCCGCCGCAGGCCAGCCCCATCATCAGCAGCGCCAGGGGATAGCCGAAGCGCCAGTCGAGCTCCGGCATGTGGGCGAAGTTCATGCCCCAGACCCCGGCCAGGATAGTGGCCACGGCGAAGATCGCCGCCCAGGCCGCCAGGCGCTTGTGCACTTCGCCTTCGTCGATGGCCACCATCGACAGGTTGACCTGGATCGCGGTGATGATCATCTCGCGCATGGTGTCCACTGCGGCCTCGAGGCGGTGCAGGTGGTCGTACACGTCGCGAAAGTACTCGCGGGTCTTGCGGCACAGTGCCGGCACCCGGCCGCCGAACAGGTGGCTGACGGCATCGCCCAGCGGCATGGCGGCATGCTTGAGCTGCATGGTCTGGCGCTTGAGCTGGTAGAGGCGCTCGAGGCTGGTGCGGGCGGTGCCGCGCACGAAGATCTGGTCCTCGATGCTCTCCAGCTCCGCCTGCAGCGCCTCGACCACCGGGAAGTAGCGGTCGACGACGGCGTCGAGCAGGGCATAGAGCACGAAGGCCGGGCCCTGCTTGAGCAGCTTCGGCTCGCGCTCGCAGCGGCGGCGCACCGCGGCGAAGCCCTGGCACGAGTGCAGGCGCACCGAGAGCACGTAGCCGGGGCCCGCGAACACCGCCACCTGGCCGGATTCCAGTCGCTCGTCGCCCATGGTGATCATGTGCATGATGACGAACAGCGTCTCGCCGTACTCCTCGACCTTGGGGCGCTGCTCGCCGCGCAGGGCATCCTCGATGGCCAGCTCGTGGAGATCGAAGATTTCCTGGAAGGGCGCCAGTTCCACGGGATCGGGATCGTGCAGGGCCACCCACACGAAGCAGTTCGGTCGGCCCATGTGCTCGGCGACCTCCTCGGGCCGGATGTCGCGCAGTCGGCGGCCCTGCTCGTAGGCCACGCAGTTGACGATCATGACGCTTCCTCCCTGTCGCGAACGGAGCCTCTAAGAGCATAGCCGTCCCGCCGCGGCGAACGCGCGGTTGCCGGCGCGGGGCTGGCGCTGGGAGGGGGCGCCGTCATAGGCTGGTGGTCCATGAGCAAGGAACACGGAGTCCGTTATGCCGATTTCACGTGCCGAGATCGCCACCGAGTCCGGCGACAAGCTGATCAACCGCCTCTGCAAGCACTGGGCCCACAAGCTCGAGGTCGAGCAGCGCGAGGGTGAGGGCCGGGTGGCCTTCGACGCGGGCAGCTGCCTGATGACCGCCGAGCCGGGCAAGCTGCGCGTGGCCGTGGAGGCCCTGGACGAGGAAGGGCTGGATCGGCTCGAGGGCGTGGTGGCCAGCCACCTCGAGCGCATGGCCGGCAAGGAGTCGCTGGAGATCGTCTGGGAGAACTGATGGTCGAGCCCGCCCCGGCCCGCGGCGCCCATCTCGGCATGCTGGCGTGGGCGGCCCTGGTGGGGCTGTCGTTCCCGGCCGTGGGGCTGCTCAGCGAGCTGCCGCCGCTGTCGCTCACCGCCCTGCGCTTCGCCATCGCCTGCCTGGGCCTGTGGGGGCTGGTGCGCCGGGCGCCGGGTGCCTGGCCCGGCTGGCGTGCCTTGCCCTGGTTCGCCGCCATGGGAGCGTGCCTGGCGGGCTTCTTCGGCGCCATGTTCTGGGCCGCCCACCACGCCACGGCGCTGTCCATGGCCACCCTCTACGTCAGCGTGCCGCTGCTGGCCTATGGCATGGGGCTGGGGTTCGGCGTGGAACGGCCGTCCTGGCGGTTGCCGGCGATCCTCGCCCTGGGGGCGCTCGGGGCCCTAGGGCTGGCCGCGGCGGAGGCCTGGCAGCGCGGCGGGGCGTGGCGCTTCGGGGCCGGCGAGGCGGTGTTCTTCCTCGGCTGCCTGTGTTCGGCGCTCTATCCGGTGCTGTCGCGGCGCGGCCTGGTCTCCGGCCGGCTGCCCGAATCGGCGGCGGTGCGCACCTTCTGGAGCCTGTGCCTCGGTGGCGTGCTGATCGGGGCGCTGGGCCTGGCGGTGGAGCCGGTGAGCCGGCTCGCCGGCATGACCTGGCGCGACGGCCTGTTGATCGTCTACCTGGGGCTGTGCTCGAGTGCCCTGACCTTCTGGCTGATGCAGCGCGCCACCGCGGTGCTCGGGCCGGCGACCATCACCGCCTACGGTTATCTGGTGCCCTTCGTCTCCATGCTGCTGCTGTTTCTCGAGACCCCGTCGCGTATCGACTGGGTCTGGCTACCGGGCTGCGCCATGGTGCTGCTGGCCATCGTCCTGCTGCTGGTGCCGTCCGTCGCGTCGGCCGCGCCCGCCGCCGAGGCGGGGCCCGACGACTGACCGGCGGTGGCGACCGCCCGCGGGCCCGGCTCGCCTCGCCGCCCCAGCGCCCGGCGGGGCTCTGGTATACTCCGGGCATCTTCAGGCCAGTCACTTTCAGGAGTTTCCGCATGACCCGTATCGCCATCGTCGGTGTCGCCGGCCGCATGGGCCGCACCCTGGTCAACGCCGTGCAGCAGGATGCCGAGGCCAGCCTGGCCGGCGGCGTCGTCGAGCCGGGCAGCTCCCTGGCCGGCGCCGATCTCGGCGAGCTGGCGGGCCTGGGCAGGCTGGGCGTCGCCGCCGCGGACTCCCTGGCCGCCATCGTCGACGACTTCGACGTGCTGATCGACTTCACCGCCCCGGCCGTGACGCTGGCCAACCTGGCGTTCTGCGCCGAGCACGGCAAGCGCATGGTGATCGGCACCACCGGCCTCTCCGACGAGGAGCTGGCCGAGCTTGACGGCTACCGCGACCGGGTGCCGATGGTCTTCGCCCCCAACATGAGCGTCGGGGTCAACCTGACGCTGAAGCTGCTGGAGACCGCCGCCAGGGCGCTGGGCGATGAGGGCTATGACATCGAGGTGATCGAGTCCCACCATCGCCACAAGGTCGACGCGCCCTCCGGCACCGCGCTGAAGATGGGCGAGGTCATGGCCGACGCCCTGGATCGCCCGCTCAAGGAGTACGGCGTGTTCGAGCGCGTCGGCCAGTGCGGGCCGCGCAGCGACCAGGAGATCGGCTTCGCCACCGTGCGTGCCGGCGACATCGTCGGCGAGCATACCGTGATGTTCGCCACCGAGGGCGAGCGCATCGAGATCACCCACAAGGCCAGTAGCCGCATGACCTTCGCCAAGGGCGCGGTGCGCGCCGCGCGCTGGGTCGCCGGCCGCGAGGCCGGTCGCTACGACATGCAGGACGTGATCGGGCTATAGAGCCTCGGCTCGGAGGTGCTCACCGATGGTATGGCGGCCCGCTTTGGGCGAGCCGCCACACCATCGGGCGGGTTCAGAAGGTGTATGACACCCCGAGGACCGCGACCGGGTATATCGACAGCTCCTCGGCATCGTCCTGCAGCTGCCGCTCTTCTTCACGCAGGTCGCTCTGAAGCCGATCGTTGCCCGCGGCGGCGCCGTTGGCGCTCAGCGAGACCTCGACGTCGGTGGCCATCACCCCCAGCTCCGAAAAGAACCCGAAGCCGCTGCGGTGCGACGAACGCCAGCCCAGCCCCAGGTAGGGTTGCACGCCGTCGGCGATGGTCAGCGTGCCGTCCAGGGTGCCGACCTCGGCGGCGGTGTATGTCCGGTCGTTGAGCTCGAAGCTCGCGCCCTCGCGGGCCTGGCCGCGCACATCGGCTTCCATGTCCGGCAGCATGATTCCAGCGGAGAGATAGAAGCGGCCCGCGAAGGGGTAGTAGTCGAGCTTGAGGGCGCCGGCGGCAATGTCCAGGTCGCCGGCGTAGTTCACGTCATCGCTCTCGTAGTCGCCATCCCAGCTCAGCCCGCCGGCATACTGGGCGGTCACGCCCAGGCGCTCGTGGAAGCGCCAGGACAGGTCGGCACCGAAGCCGGTGGTGCCGGCCAGGGCGCTGGCGGTGACGCGGCCGTCGTCGGCCTGGGCGGTGCCGATGCCGGCGCTTAGGAAGGCGGTAGCGAGGCCTGCGGCCATCCATTGTTTCATTGCGGTGTTCCCTTGTGTCGGTATCGTTCTGCTCCTCCGGCGGACGTGTGCCGGTCCACCGGGAGGCAGGGGAATCGGCCGGGTGCAAGAAAGCTTTAATCTTGAAAGAGGCCGGGCCCCGTAGCGGTTGGCAGTTGTGGAGGGATCGTCGATCGGGTCGGCTCGAGGGGTAGCCGAGCGGCGCCCGATGCTTTAAAATCCCACAAATTTTGGCCGGGCGACGGCCCTTAGCCGCGCAAGCGCTTGTTGCGTCGGCCCTGTGTTCCGAGCGAATGACAACAAGCGGGATGAAACCGGTCTTCACTGTCGGGTTTCGTCCCGCTTTTTTACGGGCTGGCGGGCGGCGGTTCGGGCGGCTTGGCCGGCGCCAGGCGAGAAGCATTCCTTGACGAGCTGTCTGTGACGCCGTCTTTGACAATATGGGAGGACGTTGCATTGAACAAACCCGCGATACTGGCCCTGGAAGACGGCAGTGTGTTTCATGGCACCGCTATCGGTGCCGATGGGCAAACCAGCGGTGAGGTGGTGTTCAATACGGCCATGACGGGCTATCAGGAAATCCTCACCGACCCCTCCTATACCCGTCAGATCGTCACCCTCACCTATCCGCACATCGGCAACACCGGCATCAATGCCGAGGACGTGGAATCCGGCGCCATCGCCGCCGCCGGCCTGGTGATTCGCGACCTGCCGCTGGTGGCCAGCAGCTTCCGCTCCGAACAGACGCTCTCCGACTACCTGGCCAGCCAGAACGTGCTGGGCATCGCCGACATCGACACCCGCCGCCTGACCCGCATCCTGCGCGACAGGGGCGCCCAGAACGGCGCCATCCTGGCCGGCCCGGACGCCGAGGGCGAGGACGCCGAGGCGCGTGCCCTGGAGGCGGCCAAGGCCTTCCCCGGGCTCAAGGGCATGGACCTGGCCAAGGTGGTGTCCTGCCAGTCGCCCTACGAGTGGAGCGAAGGCGAGTGGACCCTGGGCGCCGGCTACGCCGATGCCAGCGAGAGTGAGCGTCCCTTTCATGTCGTGGCCTATGACTATGGGGTCAAGCGCAATATCCTGCGCATGCTGGCCTCCCGCGGCTGCCGCCTGACCGTGGTGCCGGCCCAGACCCCGGCCAGCGAGGTCATGGCGCTGAATCCGGACGGCATCTTCCTGTCCAACGGCCCCGGCGATCCCGAGCCCTGCGAGTACGCCATCGCCGCCATCCGCGAGCTGCTCGAGACCGGCGTGCCGATCTTCGGCATCTGCCTCGGCCACCAGCTGCTGGCGCTGGCCAGCGGCGCCAAGTCCGAGAAGATGAAGTTCGGCCACCACGGTGCCAACCATCCGGTCCAGGACCTCGACAGCGGCCGCGTGATGATCACCAGCCAGAACCACGGCTTCGCCGCGGACGAGGCGTCGCTGCCCGAGACCCTGCGCGCGACCCATCGCTCGCTGTTTGACGGCACCCTGCAGGGCATCGAGCGCACCGACCGTCCGGCCTTCAGCTTCCAGGGCCACCCGGAGGCGAGCCCGGGGCCGCGCGACGTCGCGCCACTGTTCGACCGCTTTATCGAGATGATGAAGGCCAAGCGCTAACCGTCCGATCGTCGCCCCTCGTCCGTCACCTTCTTTGCGGGAAGCACCATGCCAAAACGTACCGACATCCAGAGCATCCTGATCATCGGCGCCGGCCCCATCGTCATCGGCCAGGCCTGCGAGTTCGACTATTCCGGCGCCCAGGCCTGCAAGGCCCTGCGCGAGGAGGGCTACCGGGTCATCCTGGTCAACTCCAACCCGGCCACCATCATGACCGACCCGGTGATGGCCGACGCCACCTACATCGAGCCGATCACCTGGCAGGCGGTGGAGAAGATCATCGAGGCCGAGCGGCCCGATGCCGTGTTGCCGACCATGGGCGGCCAGACCGCGCTGAACTGTGCCCTCGACCTGGACAAGCACGGCGTGCTCGCCAAGCACGGCGTGGAGATGATCGGCGCCAACGCCGACGCCATCAACATGGCCGAGGACCGCGACCTCTTCGACCAGGCCATGAAGCGCATCGGCCTGGAGTGCCCCAAGGCCAAGGTCGCCCACACCATGAGCGAGGCCTGGGAGATCCAGGGCGAGCTCGGCTTCCCGGTGATCATCCGCCCCTCCTACACCATGGGCGGCTCCGGCGGCGGCGTGGCCTACAACAAGGAGGAGTTTGAGGAGATCTGCACCCGCGGCTTCGAACTCTCCAACAACCACGAGCTGCTGATCGACGAGTCGCTGCTGGGGTGGAAGGAATACGAGATGGAGGTCGTTCGCGACAAGAACGACAACTGCATCATCGTCTGCGCGATCGAGAACTTCGACCCCATGGGCGTGCACACCGGTGACTCCATCACCGTGGCGCCGGCCCAGACGCTGACCGACAAGGAATACCAGAACATGCGCGACGCCTCCCTGGCGGTGTTGCGCGAGATCGGCGTCGAGACCGGCGGCTCCAACGTCCAGTTCGGCGTCGACCCGCAGACCGGTCGCGTGGTGGTCATCGAGATGAACCCGCGGGTGTCGCGTTCCTCGGCGCTGGCCTCCAAGGCCACCGGCTTCCCGATCGCCAAGATCGCCGCCAAGCTGGCCGTCGGCTATACCCTGGACGAGCTCTCCAACGACATCACCGGCGGTCGTACCCCGGCGTCCTTCGAGCCCTCCATCGACTACGTCGTCACCAAGATTCCGCGCTTCACCTTCGAGAAGTTCCCCCAGGCCAACGACCGCCTGACCACCCAGATGAAGTCGGTGGGCGAGGTGATGGCGATCGGCCGGACCTTCCAGGAGTCGCTGCAGAAGGCGCTGCGCGGCATGGAGACCGGCAACGACGGCCTTGATCCCAAGGTCACCCGCTTCACCGGCGAGGCCATGGCCCACATCAAGGGCGAGCTGCAGGCCGCCGGTGCCGACCGCATCTTCTACGTCGCCGATGCCATGCGCAGCGGCATGAGCGTCGAGGACGTGTTTGCCCTGACCAACATCGATCGCTGGTTCCTGGTGCAACTCGAGGACCTGGTGCTGACCGAGCAGGCGCTGGCCAAGCGCTCGCTCTCCGAGCTTGGCGCCCGTGACCTGTGGCATCTCAAGCGCAAGGGGTTCAGCGATGCCCGCCTGGCGGCGCTGCTCGGCGTGGCCGAGAAGGAATTCCGCAAGACGCGCCAGAAGGCGGGTATCCGCCCGGTCTACAAGCGGGTCGACACCTGCGCGGCCGAGTTCGCCTCCGACACCGCCTACATGTACTCCACCTACGAGGAGGAGTGCGAGGCCGAGGTCAGCGACAAGCAGAAGATCATGGTGCTCGGCGGCGGCCCCAACCGCATCGGCCAGGGCATCGAGTTCGACTACTGCTGCGTCCACGCCGCTCTGGCCATGCGCGACGACGGCTATGAGACCATCATGGTCAACTGCAACCCGGAGACCGTCTCCACCGACTACGACACCTCCGACCGTCTCTACTTCGAGCCGGTGACCCTGGAGGACGTGCTGGAGATCGCCGACAAGGAGCAGCCGGCCGGCGTGATCGTGCAGTTCGGCGGCCAGACGCCGCTCAAGCTGGCCCGCGAGCTGGAGGCCGCCGGCGTGCCGATCATCGGCACCACCCCGGACGCCATCGACCGCGCCGAGGACCGCGAGCGCTTCCAGCAGATGATCGACAAGCTGGGCCTCAAGCAGCCGCCCAACGCCACCGCGCGCAGCTTCGACGAGGCCTTCGCCAAGGCCGAGACCATCGGCTACCCGCTGGTGGTGCGCCCCAGCTACGTGCTCGGCGGCCGGGCCATGGAAATCGTCTACGACGCCTCCGAGCTGGAGAACTACATGACCCACGCGGTCAAGGTCTCCAACGACTCGCCGGTGCTGCTGGACCACTTCCTCAACGCCGCCGTCGAGGTCGACATCGATGCCGTCTCCGACGGGGCGCAGGTGGTGATCGGCGGCATCATGCAGCACATCGAGCAGGCCGGCGTGCACTCCGGCGACTCCGCCTGTGCGCTGCCGCCGTACTCGCTGCCCGCCGACGTGCAGGACGAGATGCGCGACCAGGTCAAGCGCATGGCGGTGGAGCTCGGCGTCAACGGCCTGATGAACGTGCAGCTGGCCTGGCAGGATGGCGAGATCTACGTCATCGAGGTCAACCCGCGCGCCTCGCGTACCGTGCCCTTCGTCTCCAAGTGCATCGGCACCTCGCTGGCCCAGGTGGCGGCGCGCTGCATGGCTGGCACCTCCCTGGCCGACCAGGGCTTCGTGGCCGAGATCGTGCCGACGACCTACAGCGTCAAGGAGGCGGTGTTCCCGTTCAACAAGTTCCCGGGCGTCGACCCGATCCTGTCGCCGGAGATGAAGTCCACCGGCGAGGTGATGGGCTCCGGCGAGACCTTCGCCGAGGCCTTCTACAAGGCCCAGTTGGGTGCCGGCGAGGCGATTCCGGCGCTGTCCGGCGAGCGCAAGGCGTTCCTGTCCGTGCGCGAGCCGGACAAGGCGGGTGTTATCGAGGTGGCCCGTTCTCTGTTAACATTGGGCTTCACCCTTTGCGCGACCCGTGGCACGGCGTCGGCCCTTCAGGCGGCCGATCTGCCCGTGGAGATCGTCAACAAGGTTTATGAGGGTCGTCCGCACATCGTCGATCTGCTCAAGAACGACGAGGTCGCCTACATCGTCAATACCACCGAGGGCCGTCAGGCCATCAATGATTCCTCGGTGATCCGCCGCACCGCACTCGCCCGCAAGGTTCCCTATGCCACCACCCTGGCAGGGGCCAAGGCCGTTTGTCTGGCGCTCGAGTACGGTAATGCCATCACCGTGCGGCGGCTACAGGAACAGCATGCAGGAGTCAGTCAATGAACAAGGTTCCGATGACCGTCGTCGGTGAGCAGCGCCTTCGCGACGAGCTCGAGCACCTCAAGAGCGAGGCCCGCCCGAACGTGATCGCCGCCATCGCCGAGGCCCGCGAGCACGGCGACCTCAAGGAGAACGCCGAATACCATGCCGCGCGTGAGCAGCAGGGTTTCATCGAGGGGCGGATCCAGGAGATCGAGGGCAAGCTGTCCAACGCACAGGTCATCGACGTCACCAAGCTGCCGCAGACCGGCAAGGTGATCTTCGGTGTGACCGTGGGCCTGATGAACCTCGAGACCGACGAGGAGGTGAGCTACCGCATCGTCGGCGAGGACGAGGCCGACATCAAGGCGGGGCAGATCTCCGTCACCTCGCCCATTGCCCGTGCCCTGATCGGCAAGGAAGAGGGTGAGGTGGTGCTGGTGCGCACCCCCGGCGGCGAGGTAGAGTACGAGATCGGCAGCGTCGAGCACCTGTAAATCAAGCTTGAAGCCTTAAGCTGGAAGCTTGAAGAAAAACACCCCCGCAGCGCCGCTGCGGGGGTGTTTCCATTTCTGAAGCCGTTGATTCTGCTGTTCTTCCAGCTTCCAGCTTCCAGCTTCCAGCTTCCAGCTTCCAGCTTCCAGCTTTAGCGCCGGCCGTGGTGCTCCTCGAAGCGCTTGATGTTGGAGAGCTTCGGGTTGGCCCTGGGGTTGTGGCGGTAGAACAGGGCGACCTTGCCGATCTTCTGCACCAGCTCGGCATCGCTCTCGGCGACCAGGGCCTCGAGCATGGCGGCGCGGTCCTCGCGATCGGCGAGGGCCAGCTTGACCTTGACCAGTTCGTGGTCGGCCAGGGCGCGGTCGAGCTCGGCGAGCACGCCCTCGGAGAGGCCGCTCTCGGAGACCGTGACCACGGGGTCGAGATGGTGGCCGATGCTGCGAAATGCTTTCTTTTGTGCCTGTGACAAGCTCATGGTATCGTGCTTCTTCCCGGTTGGCGCGCAGCGCACATGGTACGGTGAATCGCCTCGCGGCGAAAGCGCGGCCGCCTTCATCGCCTCCCCGACCGGGCCGCAGGTCAGCACCCCGTCCCCCGATGTCCGGAATCCGCTCGACCGCCTGTCATCCAGACCATTCACAGGTGATGCCGTGGCCTCTTCCCCAGATTCCCGCGCCAAGGGCGGCGCCAAGCGGCGCGGCGCCAGCAAGAGCAGCGCCGGCTGGCTCAAGGAACACTTCGACGACCGCTACGTCCAGCAGAGCTGGCAGGACGGCTATCGTTCGCGGGCCAGCTACAAGCTGCTGGCCCTGGACGACAAGGACCGCCTGCTGCGCCCCGGCATGACGATCATCGACCTCGGCGCCGCCCCGGGCGGCTGGAGCCAGGTCGCCGCCGAGAAGGTCGGTGATCGTGGCGTGGTCATCGCCTCCGATATCCTCGAGATGGACGCCCTGGCCGGCGTCGACTTCGTGCAGGGCGACTTCACCGAGGAGGCGGTGCTGGACGAGATCCTCGCCCGCCTCGCCGATCGCCCCGTGGACCTTGTGATGTCGGACATGGCCCCCAATATGAGTGGTATGGCCGCCATCGACCAGCCCCAGGCCATGTACCTGGTGGAGCTGGCGCTGGACCTGGCGCGCCAGACCCTGTCGCCCGGCGGCACCTTCCTGGCCAAGGTGTTCCAGGGCGAAGGTTTCGACGCCTACCTCAAGGAGCTGCGCGGCAGCTTCAAGCGGGTGGTGACCCGCAAGCCGGAGGCCTCACGGGCGCGTTCCCGCGAGGTCTATCTGCTGGCGGAGGGATTTCGCGGCTGAGCCGGCCGGCGCCGGTAGCGATCATGGCGATCCGATAGCCTCAGTCTAATGATGCGATGGCCGGACACGGCGGCGTGTCTGTGTCACAGTGGGGCAGACGCGGGCGTCTCGCCCGCTGGCCGAACATGTGCTGCTAGGGTAGTGTCGAAGGGCCAGGCCTGTGCGGCCGACAGATTCTTGCAATTGAGGGTAGTCCCTTGAACGACATGGCGAAGAACCTGATTCTGTGGTTGGTCATCGCGGCGGTGCTGCTGACGGTGTTCAACAACTTCAGCGTCGAGAACACACCGCAGACGATGAACTATTCGCAGTTCGTCCAGCAGGTGCAGAACGAGCAGGTCAAGAGCGTGACCATCGATGGCTACACCATCAATGGCGAGCGCACCGACGGCTCCCAGTTCCAGACCATCCGGCCGGCGGCGGAAGATCCCAAGCTGATGGACGATCTGCTCGCCCACGACGTCACCGTGGTGGGCAAGGAGCCGGAGCAGCAGAGCCTGTGGACGCGGCTGCTGATCGCCAGCTTCCCGATCCTGCTGATCCTGGCCATCTTCATGTTCTTCATGCGCCAGATGCAGGGCGGCGGCAGCGGCAAGGGCGGGCCGATGAGCTTCGGCAAGTCCAAGGCCAAGCTGCTCTCCCAGGACCAGATCAAGACCACCTTCGCCGACGTGGCCGGCTGCGACGAGGCCAAGGAGGAGGTCGAGGAGCTGGTCGACTTCCTGCGCGACCCGACCAAGTTTCAGCGCCTGGGCGGTACCATTCCGCGCGGCGTGCTGATGGTCGGCCCGCCCGGGACCGGCAAGACCCTGCTCGCCAAGTCGATCGCCGGCGAGGCCAAGGTGCCGTTCTTCTCGATCTCCGGCTCCGACTTCGTCGAGATGTTCGTCGGCGTGGGCGCCTCGAGGGTGCGCGACATGTTCGAGCAGGCCAAGAAGCAGGCGCCCTGCATCATCTTCATCGACGAGATCGATGCCGTGGGCCGCTCGCGCGGCGCCGGCATGGGCGGTGGCAACGACGAGCGCGAGCAGACGCTGAACCAGCTGCTGGTGGAGATGGACGGCTTCGAGGCCAACGAGGGCATCATCGTCATCGCCGCCACCAACCGCCCCGACGTGCTCGACCCGGCGCTGCTGCGCCCGGGCCGCTTCGACCGCCAGGTCACCGTGCCGCTGCCCGACATCCGTGGCCGCGAGCATATCCTCAACGTGCACCTGCGCAAGGTGCCGCTGGCCGACGACGTCAAGCCGTCCTACATCGCCCGCGGCACCCCGGGCTTCTCCGGCGCCGACCTGGCCAACCTGGTCAACGAGGCGGCGCTGTTCGCCGCGCGCGGCAACAAGCGCCTGGTGGGCATGGACGAGCTGGAGATGGCCAAGGACAAGATCATGATGGGCGCCGAGCGCCGCTCCATGGTCATGACCGAGAAGGACAAGCTCAACACCGCCTACCACGAGTCGGGTCACGCCATCATCGGCCTGGTGATGCCGGAGCATGATCCGGTCTACAAGGTCACCATCATTCCGCGGGGCCGGGCGCTGGGCGTGACCATGTTCCTGCCCGAGGAAGATCGCTACAGCCTGTCGCGCCAGCAGATCATCAGCCAGATCTGCTCGCTGTTCGGCGGCCGCATCGCCGAAGAGATGACGCTCGGCCCCAATGGCGTGACCACCGGCGCCTCCAACGACATCAAGCGCGCCACCGAGCTGGCCCACAACATGGTCGCCAAGTGGGGCCTGTCCGAGGAGATGGGGCCGATCATGTACGACGAGGACGAGTCCCACCAGTTCCTCGGCGGCCCGGGCCAGAGCGGCGGCAAGCTCAAGTCCGGCGAGACGGTCACCCGGCTCGACAAGGAAGTGCGTCGGGTCATCGACGAGTGCTACGCCCAGGCCAAGCAGATCCTCGAGGACAACCGCGACAAGCTGGATGCCATGGCCGAGGCGCTGGTGCAGTACGAGACCATCGACGCCGACCAGCTCAAGGACATCATGGACGGCCGCACGCCGCGTCCGCCCAAGGACTGGGACGAGGGCGGTCCGGGGCCCGGCGCGCCGATCGGCGAGGCCCCGAAGGAGGACGCCAAGCCGGCCGACGATGCCGACGACGGCGACGAGGAGGCGTCCCCCGGTCGCCGTCCCTCCGACCCCCTCGGCGGGCCGGCCGGCAGCTGACGGCCATCCTCCCGCGATGACCACCGGGCGCCCCGCGGGGCGCCCTTGCCGTGGCGGGGCGCCTTAGGCCCCCGGCGATCCCAGCACGCTTCCAGGACGACGATGCACAACAGCGCCCCGACTCCCCTTCAGTGCGGCCGACACCGGCTCGACCTGTCCTTCCCCCGCGTCATGGGGATCCTCAACGTCACCCCCGATTCCTTCTCCGACGGCGGCCAGCACGTGGCGCTCGACGACGCCCTGCGCCGCGCCGAGCAGATGCTGGCCGAGGGCGCGGCGATCATCGATATCGGCGGCGAGTCCACGCGCCCCGGCGCCGACCCCGTCACGGTGCAGCAGGAGCTCGACCGGGTGGTGCCGGTGGTCGAGGCGCTGGTGCGCGAGCTCGACGCCCTGGTCTCGGTGGATACCAGCACGCCCGAGGTGATGCGCGAATCGGCACAGGCCGGGGCGGGCATGCTCAACGACGTGCGCAACCTGCGCCGCGAGGGTGCCCTGCGCGCCGCCGCCGCCAGCGGCCTGCCGGTGTGCGTGATGCACATGCTCGGCGAGCCGGGCGACATGCAGCAATCGCCGCACTTCGAGGTGCCGGTGGAAGAGGCGGTCGCCGACTTCCTCGAGCGGCGTATCGCCGCCTGCGAGGCCGCGGGGCTGCGCCGCGAGAGGCTGATCCTCGACCCCGGCTTCGGCTTCGCCAAGACCGTCGAGCACAACCTGCGGCTGCTCAACCGCATGGAGCGCCTGACCGGGTTCGGCCTGCCGCTGCTGGTGGGCATGTCGCGCAAGAGCATGATCGGCAAGGTGCTCGAGCGCCCGGTGGAGGAGCGCCTGTCCGGCGGCCTGGCGCTCTCGGCGCTGGCCGTCGAGCGCGGCGCACGCATACTGCGCGTCCATGATGTGGGGCCCCATGTGGACGCGGTGAACATGACCTGGGCCGTGCTCGAGGAAGGATGCGAGAATGACTAAGCGTTACTTCGGTACTGACGGTATCCGCGGCACCGTGGGCGAGGCGCCCATCACCCCCGACTTCATGCTCAAGCTGGGCTGGGCCACCGGCCGGGTGCTGGTGCGCGAGAGCGGCCGGGCCCGGGTGCTGATCGGCAAGGACACCCGGATCTCCGGCTACATGTTCGAGTCGGCCCTCGAGGCCGGCCTGTCCGCGGCCGGGGTCGACGTCATCCTGCTCGGCCCCATGCCGACGCCGGGTATCGCCTACCTGACGCGGACCTTCCGCGCCGACGCCGGCATCGTCATCTCGGCGTCGCACAATCCCTTTGCCGACAACGGCATCAAGTTCTTCTCCGCCGCGGGCACCAAGCTCGACGATGGCCTCGAGGAGCGCATCGAGGCCATGCTCGAGGAGCCGCTGACCACGGTGGCACCGGACGCCCTGGGCAAGGCGCGGCGGGTGGACGACGCCGCCGGGCGCTATATCGAGTTCTGCAAGTCGACGATCCCCGATCGCGTCGACCTGCACGGCCTGAAGATGGTGGTCGACTGCGCCCACGGCGCCACCTACCACATCGCCCCCAACGTGTTCCGCGAGCTGGGCGCCCGGGTGGACGTGATCGGCGCCGAGCCCGACGGCCTCAACATCAACCACGAGGTCGGCTCTACCCATCCCGCCGCCCTGCGCGCGGCGGTGATCCAGCGCGGCGCCGACCTGGGCGTGGCCTTCGACGGCGACGGCGACCGGGTGTTGATGGTGGATGCCGACGGCCGCGAGATCGACGGCGATGACATCCTCTACCTGATCGCCCGCGACCGTCACGGCCGGGGCGACCTGGGCGGCGGCGTGGTCGGCACCCTGATGAGCAACTTCGGCCTGGCCGCGGCTCTCGAGACCCTGGGCATCCCCTTCGAGCGGGCCAAGGTCGGCGACCGCTACGTGGTGGAGCGCCTGTCCGCCAACGGCTGGCAGCTGGGCGGCGAATCCTCCGGCCACATCGTCTGCGGGCACGTGCAGACCACCGGCGACGGCGTCGTCTCCGCCCTGCAGGTGCTGTCGATCATGGTGCGCGAGGGCAAGCCGCTGGGCCAGTTGCTCGATGGCCTGGAGAAGGCGCCCCAGTCGCTGGTCAACGTGCGCCTGACGGCGGGCGCCGACGCCCGGGCCCTGATGGAAGCGCCGGCCCTCAAGGCCGCGGTCGCCGCGGTCGAGGCCGAGCTCGGCGACCAGGGGCGGGTGTTGCTGCGCCCCTCGGGCACCGAGCCGCTGATCCGGGTGATGGTCGAGGGTCGACCGCACCTCGACGTGGACGGCCTGGCCCGGCGCCTGGCCGATGGCGTCGAGGGGCTGCTGTCCTGATCCCCGCGTGGTTGTCTTGACAGGGCCGCTCCTATACCATTTCGCTCCACCTTGAAAGAGGGAAGATGCATGCCTACGCCGCTGATCGCCGGCAACTGGAAGATGAACGGATCCCGGGCACTGGTCGAGGAGTTCGGCCGGGCCTTCCGCGATGCCGACCTGCCGGACGGGGTGGCGGTGGCCCTGATGGTGCCGTTTCCCTATCTGGGCGCCGCCGAGCGTGCCTTCGAAGGCTCGCGCCTGGCCCTTGGTGCCCAGACCCTGAGCGATCGGCCCGAGGGAGCCTTCACCGGCGAGGTCAGCGGCGACATGCTCGCCGACTGCGGCGCACGCCTGGTGCTGGTGGGCCACTCCGAGCGGCGCACCCTGTTCGGTGAAGACGATGCCGCCGTGCTGGCCCGGGTGCGGGCCGCCCTGGCGGTCGGTCTCACGCCGGTGCTGTGCCTGGGCGAGACCCTCGAGGAGCGCGATGCCGGGCGTACCGAGGCCGTGGTGCTCGGTCAGCTCGAGGCGGTGTTCGATGCGCTCGAGCCCGGCGAGCGCGCCCGGCTGGTGATCGCCTACGAGCCGGTTTGGGCCATCGGCACGGGCCGCACCGCGTCCCCGGCGCAGGCCCAGGCCGTGCATGGCGCCCTCCGCGCACGCCTGACGCATTACGACGCCGAACTCGCCGCCGCGATGCAGCTGCTCTACGGCGGCAGCATGAAGGCCGCCAACGCCGCCGAGCTGCTCGCCCAGCCGGACATCGACGGCGGCCTGGTGGGCGGCGCTTCCCTGAAGGTCGACGATTTCCTAGCCATTTGCCAGTCAGCAGGTTGATTCCATGCAAGTTGCCATTCTCATGATCCATGTGGCGATCGCCATCGCCCTGGTCGCCCTGATCCTGCTGCAGCAGGGCAAGGGCGCCGATGCCGGTGCCTCCTTCGGTGGCGGCGCCTCCCAGACCGTGTTCGGCTCCCAGGGCAGCGGCAATTTCCTGTCCCGGGCCACCGGCGTGCTGGCCGCGGCCTTCTTCGCCACCTCCCTGGCGCTGGCGTATTTCGCCTCCCAGGCCGGCGAGGCGCCGGAAGACGTCGGCATTCCCGATGCCGAACTGATCGAGCAGCAGCAGAATGCCGTGCCGACCCTTGACGATGAGGGTCAGAGTGTGGATAATGCTGCGCCAGTGCTGGAGGAGAGCGGCGGCAGCTGAGTCGCGTTTTTCCGGCCTCCCCTGATGCCGAAGTGGTGGAATTGGTAGACACGCTATCTTGAGGGGGTAGTGGCCTTACGGCCGTGCGGGTTCAAGTCCCGCCTTCGGCACCATCTTGAAGCCGGTCCGGCGAACGTCTTCGCCGCGCATCGGACCTTCATAGCAGGATTGGCGAAGCGGTGTGATGTGGCTTGACGCAATGGCCGAGCCGACATAGAATCACCGACCTAGATTGATGCGGGGTGGAGCAGTCTGGTAGCTCGTCGGGCTCATAACCCGAAGGTCATCGGTTCAAATCCGGTCCCCGCTACCATCTTCCTGGCAGGCATGCAGGTACGCATAGGGGCATGCCAGACCTTGGACGTGGTATACAGGTTTCTTGTAAAAGCCCCTTCCTGTGAAGGGGCTTTTTGTTAGCGGCCAGCTCGTCGGCGATGACCGGCGGCGCTGATCCGGGCAACGCCAATCAGCCACCTGACTCTCCTGTTCACTCCCGGCCAGGTGCCTGATGCAACGGCTGTAGGAGCTTTCTTCCGTGGCAACCAAGGATGCTGCGCTGCACGCGCTGATCGAACCGGTGGTGTCGGCCATGGGCTTCGAACTATGGGGCCTCGACTACCTGTCCCAGGGCAAGCACTCTCGCCTGGTGGTCTACATCGATCATCCGGACGGGGTGAGCGTGGACGACTGCGCCGACGTCAGCCGACAGGTCAGCGCGGTGTTCGACGTCGAGGATCCCATCCGTGGCGAGTATCGGCTCGAAGTCTCCTCCCCGGGAATGGATCGTCCCCTGTATACCCTCGAGCAGTTCGCGCGTTACGCCGGCCATCAGGTGGCCGTGAAGCTGCGCGTGCCCTTCGACGGGCGGCGCAAGTTCCAGGGGTTGCTGGCCGGGGTCGAGAGCGACGAGGTGCTGGTGCGGCTCGACGGCGAGGAATATTGCTTTCCCATCGAGAGCATCGATCAGGCGCGGGTCGTGCCGCAGTTCGAAGACTGAGGTCGATGCACAAGGACGGGTTTTCTGGCGAGGCTAAGGCATGAGTAAAGAGATTCTGGCGGTCGTCGACGCGATCTCCAACGAGAAGGGGGTCCCCCGCGAGGTGATCTTCGAAGCCGTCGAGGCGGCGCTGGCCAGCGCGTCACGCAAGCGCTTCGAGGACGAGGAAGCCAGCGTGCGGGTGCGTATCGACCGCCGTACCGGTGACTACGAGACCTTCCGTCGCTGGGAGGTCGTCGAGGACGATGACTTCGACGGGCCCGACGCCCAGATCAAGTTGACCTTCGCCGAGCGTCGCGATCCGCCGCTGGGCCTGGGCGACGTGGTCGAGGAGCAGATCGAGAATGCCGCCTTCGGGCGCATCGCGGCCCAGACCGCCAAGCAGGTCATCGTGCAGAAGGTGCGCGAGGCCGAGCGCGCCGAGGTGGTGCGTCTCTACGCCGATCGCGAAGGCGAACTGGTCGCCGGCATCGTCAAGAAGACGACACGCGACGGCCTGATCATCGACCTCGGCGACAACGCCGAGGCTTTCCTGCCGCGCAGCGAGATGATTCCCGGCGAGCGCTACCGCATGAACGAGCGGGTGCGCGCGCTGCTGACCAAGGTCGACCCGGAAGCCCGCGGGGCGCAGCTGATCCTGTCGCGGACCTGTCCGGAGCTGATCATCGAGCTGTTCCAGATCGAGGTCCCGGAGATCGCCGAGCAGCTCATCGAGATCAAGGGCGCGGCCCGGGATCCGGGCTCGCGGGCCAAGATCGCGGTCAAGACCAACGACCGTCGCATCGACCCGGTCGGCGCCTGCGTGGGCATGCGCGGTTCTCGGGTCCAGGCGGTTTCCACCGAGCTGCAGAACGAGCGGGTGGATATCGTGCTGTGGGACGACAACCCTGCCCAGCTGGTGATCAATGCCATGGCGCCGGCGGATGTCGCCTCGATCCTCGTCGACGAAGACGCCCATGCCATGGACGTGGCGGTCGCCGAGGACAACCTGGCCCAGGCCATCGGCCGCAGCGGCCAGAACGTGCGCCTGGCTTCCGAGCTCACCGGCTGGCGTCTCAACGTCATGACCGAGGACGAGGCCGAGGCCAAGCGCGACCAGGAGATCGACAGCCTGGTCGAACACTTCATCCAGCATCTGGACATCGACGACGATGTGGCGCGTCTGCTCGTCGAGGAAGGCTTCACCTCCCTGGAGGAGGTCGCCTATGTCCCGGTGGAGGAAATGCTGGAGATCGAGGAATTCGACGAGGATCTCGTCGAGGAGCTGCGCGCTCGCGCCAAGGACGAATTGTTGAACCTGGCCATCGCCTCCGAGGAGGAACTCGATGGGGCCCAGCCGGCCGACGACCTGCTCGAGATGGAGGGCATGGAACGTCATCTGGCCTTCATTCTGGCCAGCCGGGGCATCAAGACCATGGAGGACCTCGCCGAGCAGTCCGTCGACGATCTGACGGACATCGAGGAACTGGACGAGGAGCGCGCCGCGGCACTGATCATGACTGCCCGTGCGCCATGGTTCGAGAGCGAACAGTAAACGGGTCACGGGCTGAGGAGGGTCGTAATGTCAGAAATGACCGTTAAGGATTTTGCAGTGAAGGTGGGGCGCGATGTCCCCCGCCTGCTGGAACAGATGAAAGATGCCGGGCTCGAGCACAAGTCCGAGGGCGACGCCGTGTCCGAGGAGGACAAGCGTCAGCTGCTGGACTATCTCACCAAGAGTCACGGCGGGAGCGCCGAGCAGGCCGCGCCCAAGAACCGCATCACCCTGACCCGCAAGACGCGCAGTCGCATCAAGACCGGCGAGCGGGGCAAGAGCATCGAGGTTCAGGTCCGCAAGAAGCGTACCTACGTCAAGCGCGAGGAAGAGAAGCCGGCCGAGGAGCCCAAGGCCGAGGATCACGGTCCTCGCCAGCTGGTCGGCGACATGGCCGAGGCCCAGGCCAAGCGTGAGGCCCAGGAAGCCGAGGAGGCCAAGCAGCGCGCCGCCGAGCAGGCCGCGCGCGAGGCCGAGGAGAAGGCCCAGGCGGCCGTGCCGACCGAGCCGGAGATCCCGGTGCCGGAGCTCGAGGCCACGCCGTCGCCGGCGGATGCCCCGGCGCCGCCCAAGGAGGGCCGTCCCGATCGTCGCAGCGCGGCTCCCAAGAAGAGCGGCAAGAAGGGGCGCCACGACCGCGACGACGATCGCGGTGACCGCGAGGAGCGTCGTCGCGGCGGCAAGAAGGCCAAGCGTGCCGAGCGTCGCGGCGGCCGTCGCGGTGGCGGCCAGGGCGGCGGCAAGCACGGCTTCCAGAAGCCGACCCAGCCGATCGTCCGCGAGGTCTCGATCCCCGAGTCGATCAGCGTCGCCGACCTGGCCGACAAGATGTCGATCAAGGCCAACGAGGTCATCAAGACCATGTTCACCATGGGCGCGGCGGTGACCATCAACCAGACCATCGATCAGGACACCGCGGCCATCGTGGTCGAGGAGATGGGCCACAAGCCCAAGCTGGTCAAGGACGATGCGCTGGAGACCGAGGTCCTCGAGAACATCTCCTACGAGGGCGAGGAGATCACCCGTTCGCCGGTCGTGACCGTCATGGGTCACGTCGACCACGGCAAGACCTCGCTGCTCGACTACATTCGCCGCGCCAAGGTGGCCACCGGCGAGGCCGGCGGCATCACCCAGCACATCGGCGCCTACCACGTCGAGGACGATCACGGCGGCGTGACCTTCCTCGATACCCCGGGCCACGCGGCGTTCACCGCCATGCGTGCCCGCGGCGCCAAGGCCACCGACGTGGTGGTGCTGGTGGTGGCCGCCGACGACGGCGTGATGCCCCAGACCATCGAGGCCGTGGAGCACTCCAAGGCCGCGGAAGTGCCGATGGTGGTGGCGGTCAACAAGATCGACAAGCAGGGCGCCGACCCGGACCGGGTCAAGAACGAGCTGTCCCAGCACGGCGTGATCTCCGAGGAGTGGGGTGGCGATACCCAGTTCGTGCACGTCTCCGCCAAGTCCGGCGAAGGCATCGAGGGCCTGCTCGAGTCGATCCAGCTGGTCTCCGAAGTGCTCGAGCTCAAGGCCGTCCCCGAGGCGCCCGGCAAGGGCGTGGTGGTCGAGTCCCGCCTGGACAAGGGCCGTGGCCCGGTGGCCACCGTGCTGGTCCAGAACGGCACCCTGAAGAAGGGCGACATCGTGCTCGCCGGCCTGCACTACGGCCGCGTGCGTGCCCTGACCAACGAGCTCGGCAAGCAGGTCGACGAGGCGGGTCCCGCCATGCCGGTGGAGATCCAGGGCCTGGACGGCACCCCCGAGGCGGGTGACGACTTCATGGTCCTCGACGACGAGAAGAAGGCCCGCGAGGTCGCCAACTTCCGTCAGGGCAAGTACCGCGAGGTGCGCCTGGCTCGCCAGCAGAAGGCCAAGCTGGAGAACATGTTCTCCCAGATGGGCCAGGAAGAGGTCGCCAAGGTCAACATCGTGCTCAAGGCCGACGTCCAGGGTTCCCTGGAGGCCATCAAGGGCGCGCTGGAAGAGCTGTCCACCGACGAGGTGCAGGTCGCCGTGGTGTCGTCCGGCGTGGGCGGGATCACCGGGACCGACGCCAACCTGGCGCTGGCCAGTGACGCCATCGTGGTCGGCTTCAACGTGCGTGCCGATGCCGCCGCTCGCGAGATCATCGAGCGCGAAGGCCTCGACCTGCGCTACTACAGCGTCATCTACCAGCTGATCGACGAGGTCAAGCAGGCGATGAGCGGCATGCTCGCGCCGGAGTGGAAGGAAGAGATCGTCGGCGTGGCCGAGGTCCGCGACGTCTTCCGGGCACCGAAGATCGGCGCCGTGGCCGGCTGCATGGTGGTCGAGGGCACCGTCTATCGCCACAAGAAGATCCGCGTGCTGCGCGAGAACGTGGTGATCTACGAGGGTGAGCTCGAGTCCCTGCGCCGCTACAAGGACGACGTCAACGAGGTTCGCAACGGTATCGAATGCGGTATCGGCGTGAAGAACTACAACGACGTCCAGGTCGGCGACAAGATCGAGGTCTTCGATCAGGTCAAGGTCGAGCGGACGCTCTGACCGCGAGGAGCCGATCATGCGCGAGTTCAAGCGTACCGACCGGGTGGCCGACCAGCTCCAGAAGGAGCTGGCGGTGCTCATCCAGCGCGAGATCAAGGATCCGCGCCTGGGCATGGTCACCGTCAGCGGGGTCACGGTCAGCCGCGACCTCGGCTACGCCGACGTCCACGTGACCCTGCTCGGCGAGCAGGACGCCGAGCGCATCAAGGAAAACCTGGGGGTGCTGAAGCGCGCCGCCGGTTTCCTGCGCGGCCAGATCGCCCGTCGCATCAAGCTGCGCCACGTGCCCGAGCTGCGCTTCCACTACGACGAGAGCGTGGTGCGTGGCCAGCGTCTGTCCTCGCTGATCGACGAGGCGGTGGCGAGCGATCGCGACCGTCACGACGATGAGGTCGAAGGTGACGACGGCGAGCGCGGCGAGGGAGAGCGCGACTGATGGCGCGTCGCCGTCGCGGACTGCCGGTGAACGGGGTGCTGCTGCTGGACAAGCCCCAGGGCGCGTCCAGCAACCACGCCCTGCAGCGGACCCGGCGCCTGTTTCAGGCGCAGAAGGCCG
This sequence comes from Halomonas sp. ABH4_019, assembly GCF_056159885.1. Classification (NCBI taxonomy): domain Bacteria; kingdom Pseudomonadati; phylum Pseudomonadota; class Gammaproteobacteria; order Oceanospirillales; family Halomonadaceae; genus Halomonas; species Halomonas sp. ABH4_019. The sequence continues at coordinate 1,481,430 of NZ_JBSWWC010000001.1, read as the reverse complement.
GCCACACCGGCACCCTCGACCCCATGGCCACCGGCCTGCTGCCGGTGTGCTTCGGCGAAGCCACCAAGTTCTCGGCCTTCCTGCTGGATGCCGACAAGGCGTATCGCACCCGGGTCGAGCTCGGCACGATCACCGACTCCGGCGACGCCGAGGGCGAGGTCGTCGAGCGCCGCGAGGTGCCGCCCCTCGAGGAGGCCGACCTGCGCGGCGTGCTCGAGCGTTTCGTCGGCGAGATCGACCAGGTGCCGCCGATGTATTCGGCGCTCAAGCACCAGGGCCGCAAGCTCTACGAGCTGGCCCGCGAGGGCAAGAGCGTGGAGCGTGCAGTGCGCCGCGTGACGGTGTATGATGCGCGCCTTCTCGCGTTCGAGGGCAGCGCCTTCGAGCTCGAGGTGCGGGTCAGCAAGGGCACCTACATCCGGACCCTGGCCGAGGACATCGGCGAGGCGCTCGGCTGCGGCGCCCATATCAGCGTCCTGCGACGGCTGGCCACCGGCCCCTTCGGCGCCGACGGCATGCTGACGCCGGAGGCCCTCGAGGCGTTGCCGGACCAGGCGGCCCGCGAAGGCGTGCTGCTGCCGGTGGACGTGCTGGTGGCCGACCTGCCCAGGCTGGCCCTGGACGAGGCGGCGGCGAGCCGCCTGCTGCATGGCCAGAGCGCCAGGTGTGACACCGGTGAGTTGCCGGTCGACGGCCTGGCCAGACTCTATCGCGACGAGACCTTCCTGGGGCTCGGCGTGGTGAGAGCGGCGGGGGAGATCGCCCCGCGCCGCCTGCTGAGCACCGCCGAGGCGGACTCGGCATGATCCGTCCCTTCGGGGGCGGCGTGGAGACTGCAAATATGCGTGGTCTCCGACATTCACATCATTCAGGCATATTGCTGACTGGAGAGACAGATGGCACTGACCGCTGAGCAGAAGGCCGACATCGTCAACGAATACGGCCGTGGCGAGAACGACACCGGTTCCCCCGAGGTGCAGGTGGCCCTGCTGACCGCCAACATCGACGGCCTGCAGGATCACTTCAAGACCAACAAGCAGGATCACCACTCCCGCCGTGGCCTGATCCGCATGGTCAACCAGCGCCGCAAGCTGCTGGACTACCTGAAGCGCAAGGACTTCGAGCGCTATCAGTCCCTGATCCAGCGTCTGGGTCTCCGTCGTTAAACGACGGCGTCCAGAACGACGCGAAACGGGCAGCCCTCCGGGGCTGCCCGTTTTGCGTTTATGAGGCTATCTAATCTCACTCGTAGTCCTGAGACTCTCGGGGCTGGTCCAGCGACAGCTCCCGGAGTGCCGGACCACCGAGCAGGCGCTGTGAACCCATCCCTGGGCGCTACCGACGCCCTGCGGCGCTCTCGCCTCCCACTCCGCTTGCAGGACCGGTGCTGGCCATCCATGGCCAGCCCGTTCGGAGCAGTGCTCCTCACCCCTGGCGTAGGACCTCCTCTTCGAGCTGTCCCTGACGCCCCTCGTGATTCCTCCCCGACTTGTTGGCGGAAATCTCACCCTCTGGTGGCCCCAACGAGCGTCAACCCCTAAAATGGTCGCCGAGTCTAACGACCCGAACATGAATCGAAAAGTTGAAGGAAGTCGCCGTGAACCCGGTCAAGAAAACGTTTGAGTACGGTCGCAGCACCGTCACCCTGGAAACCGGGCGCATCGCCCGCCAGGCCTCCGGTGCCGTGATGGTCACCATGGACGACACCGTGGTGCTGTGCACCGTGGTGGCGAAGAAGGACGTCAATCCCGCCCAGCCGTTCTTCCCGCTGTCTGTCCACTACCAGGAGAAGACCTACGCGGTCGGCAAGATTCCCGGCGGCTTCTTCAAGCGCGAGGGGCGTCCCACCGAGAAGGAGACCCTCACCTCGCGGCTGATCGATCGCCCGATCCGTCCGCTGTTCCCCAAGGGCTTCATGAACGAGGTCCAGGTCATCTGCACGGTGCTGTCCACCGACCGTAACCAGGACCCGGACATCGCCGCCATGCTCGGCACCTCCGCGGCCCTGGCCGTGTCCGGCGTGCCGTTCAACGGCCCGATCGGCGCCGCCCGCGTCGGCTTCACCGAGGACAAGGGCTACTTCCTCAACCCCACCGTCGAGGAGCTCACCGGTTCCGAGCTCAACATGGTCGTCGCCGGCACCGAGAAGGCCGTGCTGATGGTCGAGTCCGAGGCCAACGAGCTGCTCGAGGACGAGATGCTGGGCGCCGTGCTCTACGGCCACCAGGAGATGCAGGTCGCCGTCTCCGCCATCAACGAGCTGGCCGCCGAGGCTGGCAAGCCGCGCTGGGACTGGCAGCCGGCCGCCGAGAACACCGCCCTCAAGGACGCGGTGGCCCAGGGCTTCGAGGCCAAGGTCGGCGAGGCCTATCGGATCACCGACAAGATGGCCCGCCAGGACGCCCTGTCCGCGCTGAAGGACGAGGCCGTGGCCCAGTTGGCCGGCGAGGACGATGGCCAGTTCGCCGCCGACGAGGTCAAGGGCGCCTTCGCCGGGCTCGAGAAGCACGTGGTGCGCTCCCGCGTGGTGAGAGGCGAGCCGCGCATCGACGGCCGCGATCACAAGACCGTGCGTCCGTTGAACATCGAGGTCGGGGGCCTGCCCAAGACCCACGGCTCGGCGATCTTCACCCGCGGCGAGACCCAGGCGATCGTGGTGGCCACCCTCGGCACCCTGCGCGACTCCCAGCTGATCGAGTCGCTGGAAGGCGAGCGCAAGGACCGCTTCCTGCTGCACTACAACTTCCCGCCCTACAGCGTGGGCGAGGCCGGCTTCATGGGCGGCCCCAAGCGTCGCGAGATCGGCCACGGCCGCCTGGCGCGTCGCGGCGTCCAGGCCATGCTGCCCGCCGAGGACGACTTCCCCTACACCATCCGCGTGGTGTCCGAGATCACCGAGTCCAACGGCTCGAGCTCCATGGCCTCGGTGTGCGGCTCCTCGCTGGCGCTGATGGACGCCGGCGTGCCGATGAAGGCCCCGGTGGCCGGCATCGCCATGGGCCTGGTCAAGGACGATGACGGCTTCGCCGTGCTGACCGATATCCTGGGCGACGAGGACCACCTTGGCGACATGGACTTCAAGGTGGCCGGTTCCTCAGAGGGCGTCACCGCCCTGCAGATGGACATCAAGATCGAGGGCATCAACGAGGAGATCATGGAGCAGGCCCTGCAGCAGGCCAACGAGGCCCGCCTGCACATCCTCGAGCAGATGAACGCGGTGATCGCCCAGAGCCGTGCCGAGGTCTCGGAGAACGCCCCCTCCATGGCCACCATCAAGATCGACCCGGAGAAGATCCGCGACGTCATCGGCAAGGGCGGCGCCACCATCCGCAAGATCTGCGAAGACACCGGCGCCTCCATCGACCTGGACGACGACGGCACCGTGCGCATCTATGCCGAGGAGAAGTCGGCGGCCAAGGCGGCCATCGACACCGTGCTGGCGATCACCGCCGAGCCGGAGATCGGCAAGCTGTATCGCGGCAAGGTGGTGCGCATCGCCGACTTCGGCGCCTTCGTCAACATCATGCCGGGCACCGACGGCCTGGTGCACATCTCCCAGATCGTGCCCGAGCGCGTCAACGACGTGCGCGACTTCCTCAACGAGGGAGACGAGCCGGTGGTCAAGGTGCTCGACATCGACAACCGCAACCGGGTGAAGCTGACCATCAAGGAGATCACCCCGGAAGAGAAGAGCGCCTTCGAGGCCGAGGAAGCCGAGACCGAGCTCTGATTCCGCGGTAAATGAGCCGAACGCCCCCGTGGCTCACGCCGCGGGGGCGTTCTCGTTTCGGGGCCCCGCCCCGCCCCGCCATCGATCAAGGACGACCCATGACGCGCCACGCTTCCGACCCGTCTCCCCCCGCCGCCAAGACCATGACCCAGCGTCGCGATTGGCTGGGGGTGCTGGCGGTGATGGTCGGCATCTTCCTGCTGGTCACCGCCGAGCAGTTGCCCATCGGCCTGCTGTCCCAGGTAGCCGACTCGCTCGGGGTCACGCCGGGCACCGCCGGGCTATTGATCACCGTGCCGGGCGTGGTGGCGGCCTTCGCCGCGCCGCTGCTGCCGGTGGCGGTGGGGCGGCTCGACCGCCGCTGGCTGCTCACCGGGCTGATGGCGCTGATGACCCTGGCCAGCCTGCTCGGCGCCGTGGCCGACGGCTTCGCCATGCTGCTGGCGACAAGGGTGCTGGTGGGGGTGTGCATCGGCGGCTTCTGGGCCATCGCCGGCGGGCTGGCGGCGCGGCTGGTGGCCCTGGAGCAGGTGCCCCGGGCCATGGCGCTGATCTTCAGCGGCGTGGCCGGCGCCTCGGTGCTCGGGGTGCCGGCGGGCACCTGGCTCGGGGAACATACCGACTGGCGCATCGCCTTCGGCTCCCTGGCGGGCCTCAGCCTGGCGGTGACGCTGGCCCTCTGGGGGCTGCTGCCGCGACTGCCGGCCCAGCAGCCGGTGCGGCTGGCCAGCCTGGCCGGGCAGTTCGCCAGTCGCGGCGTGCGGGTGGGGGTGGCCGTGACCGCGCTGATCGTGGTGGGCCATTTCGCCGCCTACACCTTCGTCAGCCCAATTCTGCAGCAGATCGCCGGCATCCCCCTGGCCAGCGTCAGCGGCCTGCTGCTGTGCTATGGCGCGGCGGGCCTGGCGGGCAATTTCCTCGCCGGCAGCGCCGCCGGGCGGCACCCCTATGTCACGGTGCTGGTGATTCCGCTGCTGCTCGCCGTGGCGACCCTGGCGTTCCCCTGGCTGGGGCGAGAGCCGGTCGCCGCGATCGCGCTGATGATGCTGTGGGGGGCGGTGTTCGGCAGCATCTCGGTCAGCCTGCAGACCTGGATCCTCAAGAGCGCTCGCAATGCCGAGGCCGCCACCGCCTTGATGGCCTTCGTCTTCAACCTGTCGATCGGCATCGGCGCCATGGCCGGCGGCCGGGTGGTGGACGCCATCGGCCTGAGCGGCGTGCTGCTCGGCGCCGGGGCGCTGTTCGCCCTGGCCGCGGCGCTGGTGGCGTGCACGCCCTCGCGGGTGGTGGGGCCGCCGCAGGACTGAGGCCGAGACGCATCGGACAGAACGCAAAAGCCCCCGCTCCTCTGAGCGGGGGCTTTTGCATGCAGCGGTTGGCACCCTTCATGCGAAGTCGCCGAGCGCAGGCAGTTCCGTGAAGATTAGCGCTCGATGGCCAGAGCCACGCCCTGCCCGCCGCCGATGCACAGCGTCGCCAGGCCCTTCTTGGCGTCGCGGGCGATCATCTCGTGCACCAGGGTCACCAGGATCCGGCAGCCGGAGGCGCCGATCGGGTGGCCCAGCGCGATGGCGCCGCCATTGACGTTGATCTTCGAGGCGTCCCAGCCGAGCTCCTTGTTGACCGACAGCGCCTGGGCGGCGAAGGCCTCGTTGGCCTCGATCAGATCCAGGTCGTCGAGGCTCCAGCCGGCCTTGTCGAGGCAGCGGCGGGTGGCCGGGGCCGGGCCGATGCCCATGATCGCCGGGTCGACGCCGGCATTGGAGTAGGCCTTGATGCGCGCCAGCGGCGTGAGGCCCAGGGCCTTGGCCTTCTCGGCGGAGCACAGCATCACCACGGCGGCGCCGTCGTTGATCGAGGAGGCGTTGCCGGCCGTCACGGTGCCGTCCTTCTTGAACGCCGGGCGCATGCCGCCGAGCTTGTCGGCAGTCGTCTCGCGGGGATTCTCGTCGGTGTCGAAGACCACCGGGTCACCCTTGCGCTGGGGGATCTCCACCGGGACGATCTGGCCCTTGAACTTGCCTTCGCGGATGGCGGCGGCGGCCTTCTGCTGGGACGCGGCGGCGAACTCGTCCATGGCCTCGCGGGTGATGCCGTACTTCTCGGCCAGGTTCTCGGCGGTGATGCCCATGTGGAAGTCGTTGAAGGCGTCCCACAGGCCGTCATGGACCATGGAGTCGATGGCCTTCCAGTCGCCCATGCGCTGGCCATTGCGCGAGTTGGGCAGCACGTGGGGGGACAGCGACATGTTCTCCTGGCCGCCGGCCAGGATGACCTCGGCGTCGCCGAGCATGATCGCCTGGGCGCCCAGGTGCAGCGCCTTGAGGCCGGAGCCGCAGACCTTGTTGATGGTCATCGCCGGCACGGCATCGGGCAGCCCGCCCTTGATGGCGGCCTGGCGAGCCGGGTTCTGGCCGGCGCCGGCGGTCAGCACCTGGCCCAGCAGCACCTCGTCGACCTGGTCGGCGGCGACGCCGGTGCCGGCGAGGATGTCCTTGATGACATGTGCCCCCAGGTCGCTGGCGGGAATGCCGGCCAGGGAGCCGCCGAAGGCACCCACGGCGGTACGACGGGCGGCAACGATCACCACTTCTTGCATGAGGCTTACTCCTGAAGTTCGCGGACGAGCGTCCGCTCAGCATAGGGGACTTTTGTGCGCTGCGGCAATCCCCGCTGACGGAAATGGAACGGAACTTCAGTATAGGCGAGCGGGCGGCGGCCGGGGCGAGGCCCCGGCGCGGGTCAGGCGAGCTGGACGGGAATGGCGTTGCTGGTATGGCTGACGACGTTGCCTTCCTGCAGGTAGACCAGCGAGGGCTCGTGGTCGTCGAGCTCGGCCTCGGTGTACTGGGCGTAGCTGCAGATGATCACCCGCTGGCCCTCGGTGGCCAGATGGGCGGCGGCGCCGTTGACCGAGATCACCCTCGAGCCTTCCTCGGCGCGGATGGCGTAGGTGGTGAAGCGCTGGCCGTTCTCGACGTTGTAGATCTGGATCTGCTCGTTGTCGCGGATGCCGGACATGTCCAGCAGCTCGCCGTCGATGGCGCAGGACCCCTCGTAGTTCAGCACGGCGTGGGTGACGCGGGCCATGTGCAGCTTGGCCTTGAGCATGGTGGTCAGCATGGCGGGAAAACTCCTCTCGTGGCGGTGGCCGGGCCCTCAGCGGGGGAGGGTCAGCGACAGGTTGTCGATCAGTCGGGTCGGGCCCAGACGCGCCGCGGCGAGCAGCACGGCGTCGCGCGTGTCCTCGCCGACCGGGCCCAGGTCGGCGGCGCGCAGCTCCAGATAGTCGGGCATGAAGCCCGCCTCGCGCAGGCGCGCCAGGCCGCGCGCCAGGCAGTCGTCGACCGGCTCGCCGGCCGCCAGGGCCTCGCGCAGCTCGGTCAGGGTGCGGTGCAGGCGAGGGGCCAGGGCGCGCTGTTCTTCGCTCAGGTAGCCGTTGCGTGACGACAGCGCCAGGCCGTCCTCGGCACGCTCGATCGGCACGCCGACGATCTCGATCGGCAGGTGCAGGTCGGCCACCAGGCGGCGGATCACCGCCAGCTGCTGGTAGTCCTTCTCGCCGAAGCAGGCGAGGTCCGGCTGCACCAGGTGGAACAGCATGGTGACCACGGTCGCCACGCCGTCGAAGTGGCCGGGGCGGTCGCCGCCGCACAGGCCTTCCGAGACCTCGGGCACGCTGACCCGGGTCTGGGCGTCGAGGCCGCGGGGGTAGACGGTGGCCTCGTCGGGGGCGAACAGCAGGTCGCAGTCGGCCGCCTCGAGCCGGGCCTGGTCGTCGGCCAGGGTACGCGGATAGGCGTCGAGGTCCTCGTTCGGCCCGAACTGCATCGGATTGACGAAGATGCTCGCCACCACCACGTCGGCGCGCCGGCGGGCCTCGGCGACCAGCGCCAGGTGGCCGGCATGCAGGTTGCCCATGGTCGGCACCAGGCCGATGCTGCGCCCGGCCCGGCGATGCGTCGCCAGCGCCTCGCGCAGCGCGGCGATATCGTGCAGGGTGCGCATCAGAAACAGTGCTCCTCGGCGGGGAAGCGCCGCGCCTTGACGTCCTCGTGGTAGCGGCGGAAGGCGCCCTGGATGTCGTCGGCCTCCGCCATGAAGTTCTTCACGAAGCGCGGAGTGCGACCGGCGGTGACGCCCAGCACGTCGTGCATCACGAGTATCTGGCCGTCGGTATCGGGGCCGGCGCCGATGCCGATCACCGGCACCTCCAGGGCCTCGGCCACGGCACGACCGAGGCTCGCCGGCACGCACTCGAGCAGGATCACCGAGGCGCCGGCCTCGACCAGGGTGCGGGCATCCTCGAGGATGCGGCTGGCCTGATCGGCGTCGCGGCCCTGCACCTTGTAGCCGCCCATCTGGTAGACGGTCTGGGGCGTCAGTCCCAGGTGGGCGCAGACCGGCACGCCACGGCGCGTCAGCTCGCGAACGCCGTCGGCCATCCAGGCCTCGCCCTCCACCTTGACCAGCTCGGCCCCGGCGCGCATCAGCGCCCCGGCGTCTTCCAGCAGGCGTTCGGTGCTGGCGTTGCTCATGAAGGGCAGGTCGACCATCAGCAGGCTCGCGCCCTTGCCGCGGGCCACGCAGCGAGTGTGGTAGCAGATCTCGTCCAGGGTCACCGGCAGGGTGCTGGCGTGGCCCTGCAGGACCATGCCCAGGGAATCGCCCACCAGCAGCACCTCGACGCCGGCCTCGCTGGCGGCGCGAGCGAAGGTGGCATCGTAGGCGGTCAGGCAGCTGAAGGTCTCACCGGCGCGCTTGACGGCCTTCAGCGTGCTCAGGGTGACGGTTTTCATGGCGTGCTCTCGTGTCGTTAGCGGGTCGGTATCGTCGGGCCGACCTCTCGTATAACCCGCAATTGTTACCCGAACCCGGCGAGGGTGTCGATAGGTAACACTGTGGTGTCACCCTCGGGGCGCGGGTAACACCCGCCGCAGGCCGGCTGGATCCTGGGCCGCGGCCAGGGAGGCGACGCTCCGGCCGTCGGGGAGCTCGAGCCCGGGGGCGAGCTCGGCCAGTGGCACCAGCACGAAGGCGCGTCGGACCATCTCCGGATGGGGCAGCGTCAGGCGCGGGGTCGCCAGGCGGCGATCGTCGAACAGCAGCAGGTCGAGATCCAGGGTGCGCGGCCCCCAATGGCGAGCGCGCACCCGGCCGTGGTGCTGCTCCAGGGCCTGCAGCTGGTCGAGCAGGGCCAGGGGTGACAGCCGGGTCGCCAGCTCGGCCACGGCGTTGACGAAATCGGGCTGGTCGGCCGGCCCCACCGGACGGCTGGCGTAGCATGACGAGGCCCGATGGCGGCGGGTCAGCGGCAGCGCATCGAGTTCCTCGAGGGCGCGTGCCACATGCTCGTGGGGCCCATCGAGGTTGCTGCCCAGCCCGATCCAGGCGCGGTGCGGCCGGCTCATGAATCGTCGGAGGGCTTGCGGCGACGCCGGCGGCGCCGGCGCTTGTTGCGGGGCGCGGCGGTGCCGGCCGGGTCGGCGCCCACCTTGCCCAGCAGGCGGCGCTGCTCGTGCTCGTCGGCGTCCTGGAAGGCGGTCCACCAGTCGCCGAGGCCGGGGGCCAGCTCACCGGCGGCCTCGCGAACCAGCAGGAAGTCGTAGGCGGCGCGGAAGCGCGGATGTTCCCGGGTCTGGAAGACCCGCTTGCCGCGGCGCAGCGGCAGGCGCTGCTGCAGGTCCCAGATGTCGCGCATCGGCAGGCTGAAGCGCTTGGGAATGGCCACGTGCTGCAGCTGGCGCGCGATGACCTGTTGGGAGGCGGCCTGCAGCGCCGGGATGGGCGGCATGCCGTCGGCCTCTAGCCGTTGCTGGCGCTGCTGGACCGGCCCCCACAGCAGGGCGGCGAACAGGAAGGCCGGCGTCACCGGGCGTTCCTCGTGGATGCGCCGGTCGGTGCTGGCCAGGGCGCGCTCGATGACCGCCTCCGCCCAGGGCAGTTCCTCCATGGCCTCGTCGGCCTCGGGGAACAGCATGGCGAACAGGCCGTAGTCGCGCAGCAGGCGGAAGGTCTCGACGCCATGGCCGCTCATGAACAGCTTGAGCACCTCGTCGAACAGCCGTGCCGGTGGCACCTGTAGCAGCAGCGGGGCCAGCTCGGCGATCGGCGCCTCGGTGGCCGGGGCGATGTCGAAGTCGAGCTTGGCGGCGAAGCGCACCGCGCGCAGCATGCGCACCGGATCCTCGCGGTAGCGGGTCGCCGGGTCGCCGATCAGGCGCAGGGTGCGCGCCTCGATATCGCGGACGCCGTCGGCGAAGTCATGGATCGAGAAGTCGGCGATGCTGTAGTAGAGGGCATTGATCGTGAAGTCGCGGCGGATGGCGTCCTCCTCGATGTTGCCCCAGACGTTGTCGCGCAGCAGCATGCCGTCGTCGGACTGCTGGGCGATATGGTCGGCGTGGTCGTCGCCCGGCTTGCCGCGGAAGGTGGTGACCTCGATCACCTCGCGGCCGAAGCGCACGTGGACGATGCGGAAGCGCCGCCCGACGATGCGCGAGTTGCGGAACAGCTCGCGGACCCGCTCCGGGGTGGCATCGGTGGCCACGTCGAAGTCCTTGGGCATGCGGCCGAGCAGGGAGTCACGAATGCAGCCCCCGACCAGAAAGGCCTCGTGGCCGGCGTTGTGCAGCCGGTAGAGCACCTTGAGGGCGGCATCGCTGAAGTGCTGGCGCGAGACCGGGTGCTCCTGGCGGGGGATGACGCGCGGCTCGGGGCGGGCGGCCGACGCGTCCTGGGGACCGAACAGCGACCGGAGGTGCTCGCCCGGGCTCTGCAGAAAGCGGGTAAAACCTTTGATCATGCGGCGTTGTCGACTCGCGGGGGTTCGAAAGGCGTTGAGTGTAGCGAACACCCGACACCTTGCAAAGCTTGGGGCCTTCTGGCAAGCCGGCCCGAAAGTAGAAGGGGGAGGCCAGTGGCCTCCCCCGTCAAGCAGGATGCAGCATCCCTGCTGCTGATTCTTCTTCGTGATGGCGCATCGCCTTGAATACGCACCACAGTCACCAAGGAATTCAGGCAAGCAATGTTGTTGTCTTTGTCGATGTTTCCTGAAGGCGACCGCCTCGTATTCAAAACAATAATCCAACCACGACGGCAAGTGATTGCCTCCCCCCGACGTGTTGTCGTTGTTGACGGGGGTGCACCTCTGACGGCCCTTGTTGTTGTTGGCGGCCGGTGTGGTGCGTCGCGTCCTGATTCCGGACTTCGAGCGTCTTGTTGTTGTTGCCTCGAAGCACTCGCGCCCGTTGCCGCTGTTGGACTTGTTGTCGGCATGGCGCTCAGTGTCTGTGGCCCGGCGTCTTGTTGTTGTTGTCGGGTCGGGCCTGTCACCGCTCGCGAGCCTTGTTGTTGTTGTTGGCCGCGGGTGGCATCCGGCGTTGTTTTTCTTGGCCTGAATGTAGCAGAGGCTGTGCCATTTTCATGAAAAATCTTTTTAAACAGTGTGTTGTGGCTAACATCTGGCCGGGCGTCGCAGGAGGATGGAGGGAGTGTTACCCCACATGCCCTCCCTTGGGGCAGTGGTTGTGTGGGAAGGTAACAAATGGTGCGTGAGTGCCTTCCGGAGCCTCGAAAAAAGCGCCCGTGGCGTCGGCCGCGGGCGCTAGTGCTTTGGTCGTAGAGAGGGTGTCGCTCAGCCGGCGCTGCGCCGTGGCCCCTTCTTGCGCGGGATGCCCAGTCGCTGCCGACGCTCCCACAGGCACTTGCGACTGATACCGAGCTTCTGGGCCAGTTCGGTCTCGCTCATCTGGTCCTGGTGCTCCAGCACGAAGTGCTGGAAATAGTCCTCCAGCGACAGGTCTTCTTCCTCCTCGTCCGTTCCCGCCTCGGCGAGCTCTCCGCGAGGGGGCTCCACGGCTTCAGGCTTGGGGGGGGCCACCGGCTGGGCCGGGGCGCTGGGTCGAGGAGCCGGTCCCAGGCCCAGGTCGTCGGGGTGGATGAGGTGGCCCTCGGCGAGGATCACGCCGCGCTCCAGGGCGTTTTCCAGCTCGCGCACGTTGCCGGGCCAGGGGAAGTCGCGAATTACCCGTCGTGCGGCCCGTGACAGCTTGAGGCCTTCGCGCTCGTGGCGACGGCAGGCCTTGTCGAGCAGGACGTCGGCGATCTCCAGGATGTCGTCCTCGCGATCGCGCAGCGGCGGCAGGTCGATCTGCATGACGTTGAGGCGATAGTAGAGGTCGAGGCGGAACTCGCCGGTCCTGGACAGGGCGCGCAGGTCGCGATGGGTGGCGGCGATCAATCGCACGTCCACGTGGCGGGTCTCCACCGAGCCGATCTTGCGGATCTCGCCCTCCTGCAGCACCCGCAGCAGGCGGGCCTGGGCGTCCAGGGGCAGCTCGCCGATCTCGTCGAGGAACAGGGTGCCGCCGTCGGCGGCCTCGACCAGCCCGGTGCGGGCGGCGCTGGCGCCGGTGAAGGCGCCCTTCTCGTGGCCGAACAGCTCCGACTCGATCAGCGTCTCGGGGATGGCCGCGCAGTTCACGCACACCAGCGGCGCGGCGGCACGCCGGCTCTGCTGGTGCAGGGCGCGGGCCACCAGCTCCTTGCCGGTGCCGGACTCGCCCTGGATCAGCACGGTGACGTCGGCCGGCGCGGTCTTGCGGATGCGGGTGTAGACCGCCTGCATGGCCGGACAGTTGCCGATCATGGTCTGGCGCTCGCCGCCCGGGGCGGTGATGTCGGGCGGCTCGCCCTGCTGCAGGGCGCGCTGGTGGAGTACCCGGGCCACGGTCTCGAGCAGCTCGTCGTGATCGAAGGGCTTGGCCACGTAGTCCACGGCGCCGAGCTTCAGCGCCTCGACCGCCGAGCGCATGCTGGCGTAGCTGGTCATGATCAGCACCGGCACCGGGGCGGCACGGGCGATCAGCTCGGTGCCCGGCGTGCCGGGCAGGCGCAGGTCGCTGATCACCAGGTCGAAGGCCTGGGGATCGCGGGCCAGTGCCTCGTCCACCGAGCCGGCCTCGCTGACCCGGTGGTCGTGGCGTTCCAGCAGGCGCTTCAGGGCGCTGCGGATGATGGCTTCGTCTTCAACGATCAGGATCCGGCTCATCGGTACTCTCAGCATCCTCTCGGTTGAGGGGCAGCCATAGCTTGATGCACGTGCCCTTGGCCCGTCCTTCGGGAGGGGACTCGATGTCGATCTGGCCGCCGTGCTCGGCGACGATGCTGTAGACCAGCGGCAGCCCCAGCCCCGTGCCTTCACCGGCCGGCTTGGTGGTGGTGAAGGGCTCGAAGAGGTGATCGCGGACCCGCTCGTCGATGCCGTGTCCCTCGTCGGTGACGGTGACCAGCAGGGCGTCGCCCCGAGGTTCGGCGTCGACGATCACGCGTCCCCCCGGCTCGCTGGCATCCCGGGCGTTGCCGAGCAGATTGATCATCACCTGCTGCAGGCGCTGGGCGTCGCCGGCCACCCGGGGCGTGGGCGGGCAGCGGTTCTCGTATTGGACATCCTCCCCCGAGCGGGCGAGGTGGATCAAGTGCAGGGCCTCGTCGGTGACCTCGGTCATCGACACCGCCTCGAAGGCCGCGCCGGTGACGTGGCGGCCGCCGTGGGCGAAGCCCACCAGCGAACCGACGATCCGCGATACCCGGTCGGTGAGTTGCTGGACCTGGTCGGCGGTCTCCAGCAGGGCCGGGTCATCGGTGTCGTAGCGCAGGTTCTGGGCCAGCGACGAGATGCCGGTGATGGGATTGCCGATCTCATGGGCCACGCCGGCCGCCAGCTGGCCGATCGAGGCCAGGCGGGCGGCATGCACCAGCTCGTCTTCCAGCCATTTCATCTCGCTGTGGTCCTCGACCAGGATGACGTTGCCGCCGGGCTCGTCCTGGTCGCCGTGCAGGGCGGCCTTGTGCAGGCTCAGGAAACGCTGGCCCCGGGACAGGTCGACCGGCTGCTTGTAGAGCTGGCTGGCCGGCTCGGCGAGGATCCGGCCCAGCAGCTCGTTCCAGGGCGGCGGCAGGGTGTCGCGGTGGGCGCCGACCACCGACTCGCCGGGGATGCCGGAGAGCTCGGCCAGGGCGTCGTTCCACATCAGCAGCTCGCCGTCCTCGCCGAAGGCGCACAGGCCGACCGGCAGCCGGGTCAGGGTACGGCGGTGATAGCGGCGCAGGCCGTCGAGCTCGCGGGCCAGGCCGGTGAAGCGCGCGCGATGGGCCTCCAGGCGGCTCTCGACGAAGTGGATGTCCTCGGTGGCGCCGGGGCCGTCCTGGCGATAGGGCAGGAAGCGATCGACGATGTCCTGGGCCACCGAGGGGCCCATCAGCCCCGAGAGGTTGGCCTGGATGCGATCGCGCAGCCGGCGCAGGGCGTAGGGGCGGCCGTCCAGCGGCGACATCTTCAGCGCCGCCAGGGCGCGCTCCACCTCGCGCTCGGCGACGTCCTCGCCCAGCGCGCGGGTCAGGTGGTGCTTGATCTCCATGCCGTTGCCGGCCACCAGCGGCAGGCGCATGGGGCGCACCACGGCATCCACCGAGCAGGCCTCGGCGGCGGCACGCTCGCCGGCCGAGGTGCGGGTGGCCAGCGAGACCAGGATGAAGCTCAGCACGTTGGCGGCCAGCGAGACCAGGGTGGTCAGGTACCAGTCCGGCTCGTCGGCCAGCACCTCCAGGCCCGGCGGCAGCAGCACCAGCCCCGGGAGGCCGCCGAGCAGCGGCGGCCACAGGCCGGCCAGCCAGATCGTCACCCCCACCGCGAGTCCGGTGACCATGCCCTTGCGGTTGGCGCCGGGCCAGTAGAGCAGGGCCAGCATGCCCGGCAGGCACTGGGCCATGCCGACGAAGGACGCCATCGCTAGGGTCGAGAGGTCGTGGTGCACGCCCACCGTGCGGTAGAACAGCCAGCCGCCGACGATCACCGCGGCGATCAGGCCGCGTCGCAGCCAGCGCAGCCAGCGATAGAGGTCGGGCTGGGCGATCGGCGGATGGGCCACCAGCACCAGGTGATTGAGGATCATCCCCGACAGCGCCAGGGAGATGATGATCATGGTGCCGCTGGCCGCGGCCAGGCCGGCGATGAAGGCCAGGGCGCCGACCCACCAGGACGACGACAGGCCGAAGGCCAGGTAGGCGGTGCCGGTGGCGGCCGGGTCGAGTCCCAGGCGCTGGGCGCCCCACAGGATCAGCGGCACCGGCAACGCCATCAGCAGCAGGAACAGCGGCAGCACCCAGCCGGCCCGCAGCAGGGTGCTGCGATTCAGCGGCTCGGCGAAGGTGATGTGGAACATGTGCGGCATCAGGAAGGCCGCGGCGAAGAACAGCATCAGCAGAGTGCGCCAGTGGGCCGGGGCCAGCGGATGCGTCTCGGCCTGGGCGAGATGGCCGGGGCCGTCGAGCCAGGCCTGCAGGTCGCCGGGGCCGTCGAAGATGCCGAACAGGGCGAAGGCGCCGAGCGCCAGCATGGCGCCGAGCTTGACCACCGACTCGAAGGCGATCGC
Organism: Halomonas sp. ABH4_019; assembly: GCF_056159885.1. Classification (NCBI taxonomy): domain Bacteria; kingdom Pseudomonadati; phylum Pseudomonadota; class Gammaproteobacteria; order Oceanospirillales; family Halomonadaceae; genus Halomonas; species Halomonas sp. ABH4_019. The sequence goes on along the minus strand of NZ_JBSWWC010000001.1, from coordinate 1,466,265 downwards.
CGCCAGCAGGCTGTCGTGCCGGGCGTTGAGGTGCGTATGGCGGGCGCCGAAGAGGATCGCGAACAGCGCGATCAGGCAGCTGAAGCCCAGTGCCAGCCACTCCCGGGAGCCGCCGCCGGTCATCAGCTGGATGGCGTTGCCCATGGTCTGCACCTGCAGCGCCAGCAGCGGCAGTACCGCCAGCAGGCTGACCAGGGTGACCAGGGTGCCGACCCAGCGCGAGCGGAAGCGGAAGGCGAACAGGTCGGCCAGCGAGGCCAGCTGATAGGTGCGCGCCATGCGCTGGATCGGCACCAGCAGCACCGGGGCCAGCAGGAAGGCCCCGGCGGCGCCCAGGTAGTAGGCCAGGTAGCCGTAGCCGCTGCGCCCGGCCTGCTCGAGGCTGCCGTGGATCGCCCAGGCGCTGGCATAGACGCCCAGCGCCAGGGTGTAGATCGCCGGATGGCGGGTCAGGCGCGTCGGCAGCCAGCCGCGCTCCACGGCCAGGGCGCACAGGAACAGCACCAGCATGTAGCCGATGCCCAGGACCAGCAGGCCGGTCAGGCTCATCGAGACAACTCCCTAACGGCGCTCATCGAGCTTGCGCTTGCGTTCCAGCCACAGGGTCAGGGCGATCAGCACGCCCCAGATCAGGAAGGGCCGGTACCAGGCGGCCCCGGGGCTGCCCCAGCCGCTCATCAGCAGCGGCGAGAGCAGGTAGCCGCCGAACACCAGGAACAGCACGATGCGATAGACGTACACGGCGGCTCCTCAGTCGGCGGTGTCGCGGGGCAGGCGGCGTTCGGCGTCGGCCACCAGCCGCTGCGGCGCCCAGTGGTCGATGGCCCAGGCGAGCTGCTCGGCCACCGGCGCCGCGGCCAGCCCGGCGGGGGGCGCCTGGTCGAGCAGGACCAGGGCGCGGTGCAGCAGCGGCCGGGCCTCGGCCTCGGTCTCCGGCAGCGCCGGGGCGAGGTTCTGCTTGGACAGCTTCTGGCCGTCGTCGCCGAGGATCAGCGGCAGGTGCAGGTAGCAGGGTTCGGGCAGCCCCAGGGCGTGCTGCAGCTGGCGCTGCCAGGGGGTGTTGTCGAGCAGGTCGGCGCCGCGCACCACCTCGTTGATGCCCTGGTCGGCGTCATCCATCACCACGGCGAGCTGATAGGCCCAGAGGCCGTCCTTGCGCCGGAGCACCACGTCGCCGAGCGCGGCCGGGTCGAACGCCTGGGGGCCGAACAGCCGATCCTCCCAGCGTATCGGGCGTAGGCCCAGGTCGCTGCGCAGCCGCCAGGCCACCGGCCTGTGCGGTTCGCGCACGCCCTCGCGGCACCAGCCGGGGTAGACGGCGTGCTCGCGCCACTGCTTGCGCGAGCAGCTGCAGGGATAGGTCAGGCCCAGGGCCTCGAGGCGTGCCAGGGCGGCGGCGTAGGCGTCGTGGCGCTCGCTCTGCCAGGCGACCGGGCCGTCCCAATGCAGCCCGAAGGCCTCCAGCTGGCGCAGGATGGTGTCGGCGGCGCCGGTCGGGCAGCGCGGCGGGTCGACGTCCTCGATGCGCAGCCCCCAGTGTCCCCGGGCGCGGCGGGCGTCCAGGTAACTGGCCAAGGCGGCGATCAGCGAACCGAAATGCAGGGGGCCCGAGGGGGTCGGGGCGAAGCGGCCACGGTAGGGACGCATGGGCGGCTCCGGGGCGAGAGGCGAACGGGCGGACGGGCACCCTCGGGCGCCCGTCGCGGAAGCGGTGCGGGTCGGGCCTCAGCCGCCCAGCTGCTTCTCCTTGAGCTCGGCGAGGGTCTTGCAGTCGACGCACAGGGTGGCGGTGGGGCGCGCCTCGAGGCGGCGGATGCCGATCTCCACGCCGCAGGCCTCGCAGAAGCCGTAGTCGTCCTCGTCGATCTTCTCGATGGTCTCGTTGATCTTCTTGAGCAGCTTGCGCTCGCGGTCGCGGGTGCGCAGCTCGAGGCTGAAGCCCTCCTCCTGGGTGGCGCGATCCGCCGGATCGGCGTAGTTGTTCGCCTCCTCCTGAAGATGTCGCACCGTGCGATCCACTTCCTCCATCAGCTCCTGCTTCCAGCCGAGCAGGATCTGGCGGAAGTGCTCGAGCTGCTTGTCGTTCATGTACTCTTCACCCGGCGCCGGTTCGTACGGGGTGAATTTCTTGGGCGCTTCCATCTTCTTTTCTGCTACTGGCATGGGACTGCCTCGTTACTTGTGTGACTGCTGATCAATACCCGATGCGCTGCTTAAGGTATCTCACGCCAAAGGGATGCTTGTTTAGCGAAAAAACGCCGCCTTTGCAACACCCCCGCCAGACCGGACTGCGCCGGCACGCCAAAAGTCGTAACATGCGACCTTTGACTATGGCAGGCCGAAAAGATGCCTGCCATGCAGTGCCGTGCAGAGGAGACGCCCATGTCCTGGAGTTCGCGACTCGACGCCGTCGCCCCCTTCCGCGTGATGGGCCTGCTGGAGGCCGCCCAGGCCCGGGAGGCCGCCGGCCACGACGTCATCCACCTGGAGGTGGGCGAGCCCGACTTCCCCACGCCCGAGCCGGTGCGGGCCGCCGGCCAGCGGGCGCTGGCCGAGGGGCGCACCCGCTACACGCCGGCCGCTGGCCTGCCGGCGCTGCGCGAGGCGATCGCCGGCCACTATGCACGCCATTTCGGCGCCGAGGTCGACCCGGCGCGGATCATCGTCACCCCCGGGGCCTCCGGCGCGCTGCTGCTGGCCAGCCAGCTGCTGGTCGAGGGTGGCGACCGGGTGTTGATGGCCGATCCTACCTACCCCTGCAACCGCCACTTCATGGCGCTGGCCGGGGCCGAGGTCGAGGCGGTGCCGGTGGGCCCGGACAGCGGCTGGCAGCTCGATGCCGAGGGCATCGCCCGCCACTGGCGCGACGACACCCGGCTGGCGATGCTCGCGACCCCCTCCAATCCCACCGGGCACATGCTCGATGCCGCCGGGCTCTCGGCGGTGGCCGACACGGTCGCCGCACGCGGCGGCCAGCTGCTGGTCGACGAGATCTACCAGGGCCTGTGCTATGACCTGGCGCCGCTGTCGGCGGCGGCGTTGGCGCCGGAGGCCTTCGTGGTCAACAGCTTCTCGAAGTACTTCGGCATGACCGGCTGGCGCCTGGGCTGGCTGCTGGCCCCGGAGGCGGCGGTGGAGCCGCTGACCCGGCTGGCCCAGAACGTCTTCCTGGCCGCCCCGACGCCGGCCCAGCATGCCGCCCTGGCGGCCTTCTCGCCCGAGTGCCGCGAGATCCTCGAGGGCCGTCGCCGGGAGCTGGCCCAGCGGCGCGACGCCCTGCTGGCGGGGCTGGCGCGGCTGGGCCTGGCCCCCGACCTGCCGCCCCAGGGGGCCTTCTACCTGTGGCTGGACGTGTCCCGCTATACCCGCGACAGCGAGGCCTTCTGCCGGGACCTGCTCGAGGAGGAGAACGTCGCCATCACCCCGGGCACCGACTTCGCCCTGGCGGGCGGCGAGCACCACGTGCGCATCGCCTTCACCACCGGCGTCGAGCGGCTGGAGGAGGCCGTGGCGCGGCTCGGGCGGTTCCTGGCGCGTCGGGAGGGCACCTGATGGCCTATCCCGAGCGGGAGCGTTGTTTGAGCAAGCCGCCGCGGCTCGGGCGATGTCTCGTTCCGGCGCGTCGGGAGGGCACCTGATGGCCTATCCCGAGCGGAAGCGTTGTTTGAGAAAGCCGCCGCGGCTCGGGCGCTGTCGCGTTCCGGCCCGCCGGGAGGGCACCTGATGGACTATCCGACACCGCTGGTGCCGGGCGTGCTGCTGCGCCGCTACAAGCGCTTCCTGGCCGACGTGCGCCTCGACGACGGCCGCGAGGTGGTCGCCCATTGCCCCAACACCGGTTCGATGCGGGCGGTCAACGTGCCGGGCTGCCGGGTGTGGCTGTCGGAGAGCGACGATCCGCGCCGCAAGCTGGCCTGGACCTGGGAGCTGATCGAGCTGCCCCAGCCGGATGGCACCACGGCGCTGGCCTCGGTGCATACCGGGCGGGCCAACCGCATCGTCGAGGAGGCGCTGGCGGCGGACAGGGTCGAGGCGCTGGCCGGCGCCGGCGCGCTGAAGCGCGAGGCCCGGGTGGAGGGCGCCCGTCGCAGTCGCGCACGACTCGACTTCCGGCTGGATGGAGACGCCGGCGCGACGACCTTTGTCGAGGTCAAGCAGGTGACCCTGCGCGAGGACGACGGCCACGGCTACTTCCCCGATGCGGTCAGCGAGCGGGGCCGCAAGCACCTGGAGACCCTGGCCGGGCTCGCCGCCGAGGGCCACCGCGCCGTGCTGCTGTTCTGCGTGGCCCATGAGGGCATCCGCGCCGTGGCCCCGGCCGCCCATCGGGATCCCGCCTATGCCGAGATGCTGCGCCGGGTCGCCGGCGAGGGCGTGGAGGTGCTGGCGCGGGCCTGCCGGTTCGAGCGCGCCGCGGGTCGGCCGGTGGGAGTCGCCCTCGGCGAGGCGCTGCCGGTCGTCCTCGGGCGGGACCTGGTGGGCTGACGGCGCCTGGCCGGCGGAGGCGGCGTCAGCGATCGAGATAAAAGCGCTGGATGAAGCCGATCTCGGCCGGCGGGCGGTTCGGATCCGGTGTCACCTCCAGGGTGAAGCGCATCGGTTCACCTTCGCGGATGCGAAAGGTGGCGATCTGCGAGATCCCGCCGCCGGCTCGCACGGTGCGAAAGGCCAGCGGCGTCGCCTGCCGACCGCCCAGGTCGCCGATGTGGCCCTCGACCCGGGCGTTCACCGGGCGGGTCGTGCCATCCTCTCGCGTCTCCAGCACGCTGACGTTGAGCATACCGAGCCCCGGGCTGCGCCGGATGCCGACGCTCGCCGCGACTTCCGGCGTGAGGAAGCCGGTGTTAAGGGCGCTGTAGTGAACCTGGAAGTCGCCGACCTGATCGTACTGCTGGGCCTGGGCCGCCGAGGCGGCCAGCAGCAGGACCGTCAGCACGCCGGCCAAACGCTGTCGCATCCTCATCCCATGGTCCCCCCGCGGAGTGCTCCCGGGACTAGCGCCGCGTGACCCGGAAGATGGCGATTTCGCCGAACAGGTTGGGCCAGCGCCGCGAGGCCCAGTTGCCCCCCCGGCCGCCGACGCCCACGGCGCGGTCGACGATGATCAGACCCTTGTCCCGGCACAGTCGTTCAAAGTCGTTGAAGGTCGACAGGTGGATGTTGGGCGTGTCGTACCAGGCGTGAGGCAGCGACTTGGAGACCGGCATGTAGCCGCGCAGGCCCAGATAGGCGCGGTGACGCCAGTAGGCGAAGTTGGGAAAGGTGATGATGCACTCGCCGGCCACCCGCAGCATCTCGTCGAGCATGCGGTCCGGGCGGCGCAGCGCTTGCAGGGCCTGGGTCATTACCACCAGGTCACAGGCGTCGTCCTCGAAGTTGGAGAGTCCCGCATCGAGGTTCTGTTCGATGACGTTGACGCCGCGGGCCAGACAGGCGGTGATGCCCTCGGGGTCGATCTCCAGGCCGTAGCCGGTGACGCCCTTGTTCGCCGCCAGGGCGGCCAGCAGGGTGCCGTCGCCGCAGCCCAGGTCGAGCACCCGGGCGCCCTGTGGCACCCAGTCATGGATCCGTTGCAGGTCGGCGCGCATCATGGGCGGTCCTCCAGTCCCTGGTCGTGGGCCACGCGGGCCATGAAGGCGGCGAAGATCGCCTGGTAGCGGGGCTCGGGCAGCAGGAAGGCATCGTGGCCGTGGGGCGAGTCGATGTTGGCGTAGCTGACCGCCTTGCCGGCGCGTACCAGGGCGTTGGCCAGCTCCTTGGAGCGCGACGGCGGGAAGCGCCAGTCGCTGGAGAAGCTGACCACTAGGAAGGGGCAGTCGGCCGGGGCCACCGCCGCCGCCAGGTCGCCGCCGTGGGCCGAGGCCGGATCGAAGTAGTCCAGCGCCTTGGTCATCAGCAGGTAGGTGTTGGCGTCGAAGGAGGTGGAGAAGGTGTCGCCCTGGTAGCGCAGGTAGGACTCCACCTGGAATTCCACGTCATAGCCGAAGTTGAAGTCCTCGCTGCGCAGGTCGCGGCCGAACTTGCTGCCCATGGCGTCTTCCGACAGGTAGGTGATGTGCCCCACCATGCGGGCGAGCTTGAGGCCGCGACGGGGCAGGGCGCCGTGCTCGGCGTAGTGGCCTCCGTGGTACTCGGGATCCGAGCGGATGGCCTGGCGGGCGACCTCGTTGAAGGCGATGTTCTGCGCCGACAGCTTGGGGGTGGCGGCGATCACCGCGGCGTGGGCGATGCGCTCCGGATAGCTCAGCGCCCACTGCAGCACCTGCATGCCGCCCAGGCTGCCGCCGACCACGGCGGCGAAGCGCGCGATGCCCAGCCGGTCGGCCAGGCGCGCCTGGCTGTGCACCCAGTCGAGCACCGTCATCATCGGGAAGTCCGGGCCCCAGGCCGTGCCGGTCTCGGGGTTCACGCTGGTCGGCCCGGTGCTGCCGTGGCAGCCGCCCAGGTTGTTCACCGAGACCACGAAGAAGCGTTCGGTGTCGATCGACTTGCCGGGGCCGATATGGGCGTCCCACCAGCCCGGCTTGCGCTCGTCCGGCGAGTGGTAGCCGGCGGCGTGATGGTGGCCGGACAGCGCATGGCAGATCAGCACGGCGTTGGTGCCCTCGGCGTTGAGGGTGCCGTAGGTCTCGTAGACGAGGTCATAGGCCGGCAGCGTCCTGCCGCAGGCCAGGTCCAGGGGGTCGTCGAAGTGCGCCGTCTGGGGCGTCACCAGGCCGACCGAATCGCGGGGCAGCTCGGTCATCTAGTGTGTCGTGTCCAGTCGTTTTCGTTGGTGTTCGGAGCGTGCCGGGAGACGCGATGCGAACGTCGCCGGACATCACCGCGAATCCCGCATCGGGGTGAGGCGTCCTCTAGAGTCCGACCAGGGCGCCGACGACGCCGGCGGCGCGGATCAGCGAGCCCACCACGATCCCATCGAGCAGGCTGATGGCGATGAACACCACGATCGGCGAGAGATCGAGCATGCCCAGCGGCGGGATCACCCGGCGCACCGGGGCCATGATCGGTTCCACCAGCTGCATGACCAGGATGGCGCCCGGATGGCTGGCGCGCGGCGCCACCCAGCTGAGGATGATCATCACGATCAGCGCGAAGAAGTAGATCTTCAGGATGGCATTGGCCAGGGCCGCCACGGCGCCGATCGCCAGGTTGTCGACCGGTGCCATGCCGTAGCCGGCGATCTGCAGGATGGCGATGATGGCCACCAGCTTGACCACCAGGCCGGCGGCCAGGGTGGCCAGGTCGAAGCGGCCCATGACCGGCCCCAGGAAGCTCTGGAAGGGGCGCACCACCGGCTGGGTGATCTTGACCACCGACTGGCTGATGGGGTTGTAGTAGTCCGCCCGGGACGCCTGCAGCAGGAAGCGCAGCATCAGCAGGAACAGGTAGATATTGATGAGGGTGTTGACCAGCAGCAGGCCGGCGTTTCCCAGTTGACTGCCCATGGGGGGCTCCTCCGTGTCGTGTGAACCAGCCCGGTCAGCGCTTGCCGAGTTCCTCGGCCATCTCGCGGGCGCGCTCGGCGCAGGCGTCCATGGCCTCGGCCATGATACGGCGCAGGCCGGCGTCCTCCAGGTGGGAGACGGCACGTTCGGTGGTGCCGCCGGGCGACATCACGTTGCGCTTGAGCTCCCCCGGGGTCTTGTCGCTGTCCATGGCCATGCGCGCCGCGCCGAAGGCGGTCTGCATGGCCAGGCGTCGGGCGGTGTCGGCGGGCAGGCCGAGCTTGGCGCCGGCCTCTTCCATGGCCTCGAACATCAGGAAGAAATAGGCCGGGGCGCTGCCGGACACCGCGGTCACGGCCTCCAGCAGCGCCTCGTCGTCGACCCACTCGACCAGCCCCACGGCCTCGAGCAGCTCGGTGGCCAGCCGGCGCTGGGTGGCATCGACCCGCAGATTGGCGTAGAGCCCGGCGGCGCCGGCGCCGACCAGCGAGGGCGTGTTGGGCATGCAGCGTACCACGGCGAGCTCGCCGCCCAGCCAGGCCTCCAGCGTCTCGGCGGGCAGCCCCGCGGCCACCGAGATGATCAGCGGCTTGCGTGCCTGGACGGCATCGCGCATCGCGGTGCAGACGTCCTGCATGATCTGCGGCTTGACCGCCAGTACCACCACGTCGGCCCGGGCCACGGCGGCGGCGTTGTCGGTGGACGTCGTGATGCCGTACCTGTCGCGCACCGGGGCGAGCATCTCGTCGCGGGGGGAAGTGGCGGTGATGGCGTCGCGGGGATAGCCGCTGTCGATCATGCCGCCGATGATGGCGCCGGCCATGTTGCCGGCGCCGATGAAGGTGACTTGGCTTGCCATGCGTTCAGTCCTGTCTGGGTCGACGTGTAGGCGCCTTCGGCGCCGTGTTGGGTCAGGCGGAGCGCTGACGCGCCCCGAAGATGGCGGTGCCGAGCCGCACCTGGGTGGCTCCCTCGGCCACGGCGGCCTCCAGGTCGCCGCTCATGCCCATCGACAGCGTGTCCAGCGGCGCCGAGGGGAAGCGCGCTCGCAGCGCCTCCAGGGCCTCGCGCAGGCGCGCGAAGGGCGCACGCTGTGCGGCCGGGTCGTCGACCGGGGCGGGGATCGCCATCAGCCCGCGCAAGCGCAGGCGGGGCATCGCCATCACCGCCTCGGCCAGCGCCGGCAGTTCGCCGAGGGCGACCCCGGACTTCGACCACTCGTCGCTGATGTTGACCTGCAGGCAGACGTTCAGCGGCGGCATCTCGTCGGGGCGTTGATCGTTGAGCCGCCGGGCGAGCTTCTCCCGGTCCAGGCTGTGCACCCAGGCGAAGTGGCCGGCCACGTCGCGGGTCTTGTTGGATTGCAGCGGCCCGATGAAGTGCCAGACGATGTCGCCGAGGTCGGCCAGCTCTGCCTGCTTGTCCAGGGCCTCCTGGAGATAGTTTTCGCCGAAGTCGCGCTGCCCCAGGCGGTGGGCTTCGCGGATCATGGCGGCGGGCTTGGTCTTGCTGACCGCCAGCAGCCGCGCCGCGTCGGGTGTGCGGCCGGCATCGGCCAGCGCCGCCGTGAGGCGACGGCGGGCGGCGGCGAGCGAGTCGGAAAGTACCAGATCCGTCATGTCGCGAGGTCTGTCATACTAAGAGCACCTTTTCCCGGGAGCAGGGGGGAACCGCATGGATATTACCGAACTGCTGGCATTCTCGGCAAAACAGAACGCCTCGGACCTCCACCTCTCGGCGGGACTGCCGCCGATGATCCGGGTCGACGGCGACATCCGGCGGCTCAACGTGCCGGCCATGGAGGATCGCGAGGTCCGCGAACTGATCTACGACATTCTCGGTGATCGCCAGCGTCGCGACTTCGAGGAGTTCCTCGAGACCGACTTTTCCTTCGAGGTGCCCGGGGTCTCGCGCTTTCGGGTCAACGTCTTCCACCAGGCACGCGGTGCCGGGGCGGTGTTTCGCACCATTCCCTCCGAGGTCTGGAGCCTGGACGACCTGGGGCTGGGGGATACGTTCCGGCGCCTGGCCATGTTGCCGCGAGGGCTGGTGCTGGTCACCGGGCCCACCGGCTCGGGCAAGAGCACGACGCTGGCGGCGATGATCGACTACATCAACGACAACCGCTTCGAGCACATCCTCACCATCGAGGACCCGGTGGAGTTCGTGCATCGCAGCAAGCGCTGCCTGATCAACCAGCGCGAGGTGCATCGCGATACCCACGGCTTCGCGCCGGCCCTGCGCAGTGCCCTGCGTGAGGACCCGGACGTCATCCTGGTCGGCGAGATGCGCGACCTGGAGACCATCCGGCTGGCGCTGACCGCCGCCGAGACCGGCCACCTGGTGTTCGGCACCCTGCACACCACCTCGGCGGCCAAGACCATCGACCGGATCATCGACGTCTTTCCCGGCGAGGAGAAGACCATGGTGCGCTCGATGCTCTCCGAGTCGCTCCAGGCGGTGATCTCCCAGACCCTGCTCAAGCGGCAGAGCGGCGGCCGGGTGGCGGCCCACGAGATCCTGCTCGCCACCTCGGCGGTGCGCAACCTGATCCGCGAGGACAAGGTGGCGCAGATCTACTCGGCGATCCAGACCGGCGGCAACCTGGGCATGCAGACCCTGGATGCGGCCCTGTCGCGGCTGGTGGCCGACAACGAGGTGGCGCGGGAAGAAGCTCAGGCCAAGGCCCGGTCCGTGCTGACCGGCTGACGATGGCATGCGGGAGGAGAAGGCAGATGACCGCAAGAGATTGGCTGTATCAGCTGCTCGATATCATGATCGACAAGGATGCCTCGGACCTGCTGGTCTCGGTCGGCGCGCCGCCGACGCTGAAGATGGCCGGCACGCTGTGTCCCCTGGGCGAGGAGGCACTGTCCGTGGCCCAGGTCGACGAGCTGGTGGCGGCGGCGACCCCGGACAGCCATCGGCAGCGCTTCGCCGACGAGCAGGAGGCCAACTTCGCGCTTAGCCTGTCGGGGCGGGGGCGCTTCCGGGTCAGCGCCTTTCGCCAGCGCAACCAGGCCGCCATGGTGATCCGCCGCATTGCCTTCGAGATCCCGCACCTGGAGGAGCTGTCGCTGCCGGCGGTGCTCGGCGAGCTGGCCAATCTCAAGCGCGGCCTGGTGTTCGTGGTCGGGGGCACCGGCACCGGCAAGTCGACGACCCTGGCGTCGATGATTCAGCAGCGCAACGAGAGCGTCGGCGGCCACATCATCAGCGTCGAGGATCCCATCGAGTACGTGCACCCTCACCGCCGCGCGATCATCAATCAGCGCGAGGTGGGCATCGACACCGAGTCGTTCGAGGTGGCGTTGAAGAACACCCTGCGCCAGGCGCCGGACGTGATCCTGATCGGCGAGATCCGCACCCGCGAGACCATGGAGCACGCCCTGACCTTCGCCGAGACCGGCCATCTGTGCCTGGCGACCCTGCACGCCAACAACGCCAACCAGGCGCTGGAGCGGATCATCCACTTCTTCCCCCACGAGCGCCACGACCAGGTATGGCTCGACCTGTCGCTCAACCTGCGGGCCATCGTCGCCCAGCAGCTGCTGCCCACGGTGGACGGCGGCCGCTGTCCGGCCATCGAGATCCTGCTGAAGTCGCCGCTGGTCGCCGACCTGATCCGCAAGGGCGAGGTCTCCGAGGTCAAGAACGTCATGGGGCGCTCACGCGACATGGGCATGCAGACCTTCGACCAGGCGCTCTACGACCTCTACAGGACGGGGCGCATCGGCGAGGAGGTGGCGCTGGTGCATGCCGACTCGGCCAATGAGCTGCGCATGATGATCAAGTATGGCGATGGAGGCGACCGGAGGCTGGCCGAGGCCAAGGAGGCGGCCAGCCATCTTTCCTTGCGCGGCGAGGACGATTACTGAGCGTTCCTTTCAAAACCCAACCGAGGGAAGTCGTGGGCTTTTCCGGCGACAAGCCCCGACGTGTCGGACCATCGCGAGGGCGCTGTGAGCCCGTCCTTGGGCGCTACCGACGCCCGGCGGCGCTCTCGCATCCTGCTCCGCTTGCAGGACCAGTGCTGGCCATCCATGGCCAGCCCGTTCGGAGCGATGCTCCTCACCCCTGGCGTAGGACCCTCGCTTCGCCTCGTCCCCGGCACCCATTGCTATCAAGTGTCGAGAAATGTTTCAGGACATTCGGCGCGGCGTCTCAGGGGGCATAGACGCCCCCCAGCACCCGGGGGCCGGCGGCGCCGGTGACCGAGGGCAGGTTGCCGGGCAGCCCCTCGAGGCGGCGCCAGGCCAGCCAGGCGAAGGCCGCGGCCTCGAGCCAGTCCGGCGGCCAGCCGACGCTCATGGCATCCTCCAGTGGCGTATCGGGCAGGCGCCGCGCCAGGCGGGCCAGCAGGTCCGGGTTATGGGCACCGCCGCCGCAGGGGATCAGGCATTCGGCGCTCGGCGCCGCATAGCGCTCCCGGGCCATGTCGATGCCCAGGGCCACGCTGGCGGCGGTGAGCTCGGCCAGGGTCGCCTGGACGTCTTCGGGGCGTTCGTGCCCGCCCAGGTGTGCCTCCAGCCAGTCGAGATGGAAGACCTCGCGCCCGGTGCTGCGCGGCGGCGGGCGATGGAAGAAGGGCTCGGCGAGCAGCCGCTCGAGCAGGCCCTCGTCCACGCGGCCCGAGGCCGCCCAGGCGCCGTCCGCGTCGTAGTCGCCGCCGCGGTGGCGGGCGTGCCAGGCATCCAGCAGGGCGTTGGCCGGCCCGCTGTCGAAGCCCAGTGGCGCCCGCTCGTCCTCCGCCGGCGGCAGCAGCGTCAGGTTGGCGAAGCCGCCGAGGTTAAGCACCAGGCGCCATTGCCCTGGGGCGCGAAACAGTGCCTGGTGGAAGGCCGGCGCCAGGGGCGCGGCCTGGCCGCCGGCGGCCAGGTCGCGGCGGCGGAAGTCGGCGACCACCGTGCAGCCGGTGAGCTCGGCCAGTCGACTGGGGTTGTCGAGCTGCAGGGTATAGGCGGGCCCGCCGTCGTGGCCCCAGGGCGCGTGCTCGATGGTCTGGCCATGGCTGCCGACCGCGGCGATGTCCGCGGCCGCCAGGCCCGTCTCGGCCAGTAGCCCGCCCACGGCCTCGGCCTGCAGGGCGCAGAAGGCGTCTTCCGCCGTGGCCAGCTCGGCGAAGCTCGCCCGCTCGGCGTGGCACAGCCGCCACAGGCCATCGCGCAGCGTCGACGGCATCGCCGCGCCATGAGTCGCGACCAGGCGCGGCGGGCTCGAGGGCGAGATGTCGACCAGGGCGGCGTCGACGCCGTCGAGACTCGTGCCGGACATCAGGCCGATGAAGTAGGGCATAAGGGCTCCCGGTAGGGCTCAACCGTTGGTGGTTGGCATGGTAACATCACCGATCATTCCCAACGTCCATCGTCGCCCCGAACGGGCCGCCCTGCCGAGTGGAGAGGAGAGCATGACCGATGTCGCCGACGCGCTAGCGTTGCTCAAGCGTGGTACCCACGAGATCCTGCTGGAAGACGAGCTGGAGAAGAAACTGGCCTCCGGCCGCCCCCTGCGCATCAAGGCGGGCTTCGACCCCACCGCCCCGGATCTGCACCTGGGGCACAGCGTGCTGCTGACCAAGATGCGCCAGTTTCAGGATCTCGGTCATACGGTCATCTTCCTGATCGGCGACTTCACCGGCCGCATCGGCGACCCCACCGGCAAGAACGTCACGCGCAAGCCGCTCACCGAGGACGAGGTCAAGGTCAACGCCGAGACCTACAAGGCCCAGGTGTTCAAGATCCTCGATCCCGAGAAGACCGAGGTGCGCTTCAATGCCGAGTGGTTCTCCGCCATGAGCGCCGCCGACATGATCGAGCTGGCCGGGCAGAGCACCGTGGCGCGCATGCTCGAGCGCGACGACTTCGAGAAGCGCTATCAGGCCGGTCAGTCGATCTCCATCCATGAGTTCCTCTACCCGCTGGTGCAGGGCTATGACTCGGTGGCCCTGGAGGCCGATGTCGAGCTGGGTGGTACCGACCAGAAGTTCAACCTGCTGATGGGGCGCGAGGTGCAGAAGCATTTCGGCCAGTCGTCCCAGGTGGTCATCACCATGCCGCTGCTGGAAGGCCTGGACGGCGTGCAGAAGATGTCCAAGTCGCTGGGCAACTATGTCGGCGTCGACGAGGCGCCGGGCACCATGTTCAACAAGCTGGTGTCGATGCCCGATAGCCTGATGTGGCGCTATTTCGAGCTGCTCTCCCTGAAGAGCAACGAGGAGCTCGAGGCGCTCAAGCGCGACATCGAGGACGGAGCCAACCCCCGCGACGTGAAGATGGAGCTGGCCCGTGAGCTGATCGCCCGCTATCACGGCGAGGAGGCCGCCGCCAACGCCCACCGCAGTGCCGGCAACCAGCTGGCCGATGGCGAGCTCCCGGAAGACCTGCCCGAGGTGGCGGTCGACTTCGAGGGCAGCGAGCAGGCGCCCATCGCGGCGGTGCTCAACCGCGCCGGGTTGACCAAGAACAGCGCCCAGGCCAAGGACATGCTCAAGAATGGTCGGGTCAAGGTCGATGGCGAAGTCGTGGAGCCGAGCACCATGTTGGATACCGGCAAGAGCTTCGTGATCCAGGCCGGCAAGAAACGCTACGCCAGGGTCTCCATCGCCTGACCGACCGCCGGGTCAGGCAGCAGTGAACGCCCGCCTCGTGCGGGCGTTCGCGTCTCCAGAGCACCCTTTTGGTTATCCACAGCCGGTCCGGGGCCGAGGCTTTGTGGATAGCTGCGGCGGGGCGATATCGCACCCTCGTCATCCCCGCGACACGATTCGGTAAAAAAGTCCTTGCGTGGTGCCGGGAGAATCCGTAAAGTACGCATCCGCTGCCGGCGACGGGCAACGTTGCAGGCGGTGATGAGTGGCGAAAGTGCTTGTTTTGCCGAGGGTTTTTCGAAGCGTTTCGAAATGGCCTGGTTGACAAGCGCAGCGGATTCGGTAGAATGCGCCCCACTCGATCGGAGGTCGGCTCGCAGAGTTGGAGCCACTGTTTCGGTCGCCCGGTTCGCTTCGAATGCAGCGAAACGCAGGGTTGACTTGAGGTGCCGATCACGTAGAATACGCCTTCCTCGCAGGGCGCCGGGCCAAGCGGCACGGCAATGCGAGATGCTCTTTAACAATCGATCAGGTAATTCATGTGGGCGCTTGTCGAGAGGTTCGGTGACCAGTCACTGAATATCAAGGCAAGCGACTCGTCAAACGAGACGTTTGAACCTTGAGCCAAGTTTGGTGCACTCAATGCACTATCAAGCTTTTAAACTGAAGAGTTTGATCATGGCTCAGATTGAACGCTGGTGGCAGGCCTAACACATGCAAGTCGAGCGGAAACGATGGAAGCTTGCTTCCAGGCGTCGAGCGGCGGACGGGTGAGTAATGCATAGGAATCTGCCCGGTAGTGGGGGATAACCTGGGGAAACCCAGGCTAATACCGCATACGTCCTACGGGAGAAAGCAGGGGATCTTCGGACCTTGCGCTATCGGATGAGCCTATGTCGGATTAGCTAGTTGGTGAGGTAATGGCTCACCAAGGCCGCGATCCGTAGCTGGTCTGAGAGGATGATCAGCCACATCGGGACTGAGACACGGCCCGAACTCCTACGGGAGGCAGCAGTGGGGAATATTGGACAATGGGCGAAAGCCTGATCCAGCCATGCCGCGTGTGTGAAGAAGGCCCTCGGGTTGTAAAGCACTTTCAGTGAGGAAGAACGCTTGTGGGTTAATACCCTGCAAGAGAGACATCACTCACAGAAGAAGCACCGGCTAACTCCGTGCCAGCAGCCGCGGTAATACGGAGGGTGCGAGCGTTAATCGGAATTACTGGGCGTAAAGCGCGCGTAGGCGGCTTGATAAGCCGGTTGTGAAAGCCCCGGGCTCAACCTGGGAACGGCATCCGGAACTGTCAGGCTAGAGTGCAGGAGAGGAAGGTAGAATTCCCGGTGTAGCGGTGAAATGCGTAGAGATCGGGAGGAATACCAGTGGCGAAGGCGGCCTTCTGGACTGACACTGACGCTGAGGTGCGAAAGCGTGGGTAGCAAACAGGATTAGATACCCTGGTAGTCCACGCCGTAAACGATGTCGACTAGCCGTTGGGGTCCTCGAGACCTTTGTGGCGCAGTTAACGCGATAAGTCGACCGCCTGGGGAGTACGGCCGCAAGGTTAAAACTCAAATGAATTGACGGGGGCCCGCACAAGCGGTGGAGCATGTGGTTTAATTCGATGCAACGCGAAGAACCTTACCTACTCTTGACATCGAGCGAACTTTCCAGAGATGGATTGGTGCCTTCGGGAACGCTCAGACAGGTGCTGCATGGCCGTCGTCAGCTCGTGTTGTGAAATGTTG
This sequence comes from Halomonas sp. ABH4_019, assembly GCF_056159885.1. Lineage (NCBI taxonomy): Bacteria > Pseudomonadati > Pseudomonadota > Gammaproteobacteria > Oceanospirillales > Halomonadaceae > Halomonas > Halomonas sp. ABH4_019. Next base: position 1,450,486 of record NZ_JBSWWC010000001.1, on the reverse strand, counting down.
GGTTAAGTCCCGTAACGAGCGCAACCCTTGTCCCTATTTGCCAGCGATTCGGTCGGGAACTCTAGGGAGACTGCCGGTGACAAACCGGAGGAAGGTGGGGACGACGTCAGGTCATCATGGCCCTTACGAGTAGGGCTACACACGTGCTACAATGGCCGGTACAGAGGGTGGCAATACCGCGAGGTGGAGCTAATCTCATAAAGCCGGTCTCAGTCCGGATCGGAGTCTGCAACTCGACTCCGTGAAGTCGGAATCGCTAGTAATCGTGAATCAGAATGTCACGGTGAATACGTTCCCGGGCCTTGTACACACCGCCCGTCACACCATGGGAGTGGACTGCACCAGAAGTGGTTAGCCTAACTTCGGAGGGCGATCACCACGGTGTGGTTCATGACTGGGGTGAAGTCGTAACAAGGTAGCCGTAGGGGAACCTGCGGCTGGATCACCTCCTTAATCGACGACGTCACCGACCCTCGGCAAGTGTCCACAATGAATTACCTGATCGGCCAGAGCAAAGACTGTTTGGGTATAGACCCAGCGTGACCAATGGGTCTGTAGCTCAGTTGGTTAGAGCGCACCCCTGATAAGGGTGAGGTCGGCAGTTCAAGTCTGCCCAGACCCACCATTCTCTCGCTCAGTTGGTTGGAGCGCACCCCAGGGTGTCAAAAAGAGAAGGGTGAGGTCGCCGGGTTTTTTCAAGTCTGCCCAGACCCACCAAAATTTGTGTAATACGTCGTTGCTTTCCAGCGCGTGTAGCAGGCTACACGTCGGCGAAAGCGCCTCGTCTTGCTCAAATTTCCTGTTTCTACAGGGCGTCAGAGGGGCCTTAGCTCAGCTGGGAGAGCGCCTGCCTTGCACGCAGGAGGTCAGCGGTTCGATCCCGCTAGGCTCCACCATTCTCCCGACAGTCGATGACCGTTTCGTGACCAGTGGCAAGCGTTATCGCTAGCGTTTCTCACTGTTCTCTGAACAGTTGCTCTTTAACAATGTGAATCATGCTGACAAAGTCCCTTTCCTACCCGGGAAAGGGCATGAGATACGTCTCAAGCGTATCCGGCAATTGTCGTTGTTGTCATCGCGGATCAGACCCCTTGGGGTTATATGGTCAAGCGATGAAGCGCATACGGTGGATGCCTTGGCAGCCAGAGGCGATGAAGGACGTGGAAGCCTGCGATAAGGCTCGGCGAGGTGGCAAACAACCTGCGACCCGGGCATTTCCGAATGGGGAAACCCACTCAGGGTAACCTGAGTATCCTGCACTGAATCCATAGGTGCAGGAGGCGAACCGGGGGAACTGAAACATCTAAGTACCCCGAGGAACAGAAATCAACCGAGATTCCCCCAGTAGCGGCGAGCGAACGGGGACCAGCCCTTAAGCGGGTGACAGGTTAGGCGAATGAGTTGGGAAACTCAGCGATACAGGGTGATAGCCCCGTAGTCGAAAGCCTGATCCCGTGAAATCGAGTAGGTCGGGGCACGTGAAACCTTGACTGAAGACGGGGGGACCATCCTCCAAGGCTAAATACTCCTGGCTGACCGATAGTGAACCAGTACCGTGAGGGAAAGGCGAAAAGAACCCCGGAGAGGGGAGTGAAATAGATCCTGAAACCGTATGCGTACAAGCAGTGGGAGCACTCTCGTAGTGTGACCGCGTACCTTTTGTATAATGGGTCAGCGACTTATATTCAGTGGCGAGCTTAACCGTATAGGGGAGGCGTAGGGAAACCGAGTCTTAACTGGGCGACCAGTCGCTGGATATAGACCCGAAACCGGGCGATCTATCCATGAGCAGGTTGAAGGTTGAGTAACATCAACTGGAGGACCGAACCAGGATCTGTTGAAAAAGATTTGGATGACTTGTGGATCGGAGTGAAAGGCTAATCAAGCCCGGAGATAGCTGGTTCTCCTCGAAAGCTATTTAGGTAGCGCCTCACGTATCACCGCCGGGGGTAGAGCACTGTTTCGGCTAGGGGGTCATCCCGACTTACCAACCCGAGGCAAACTCCGAATACCGGTGAGTGCAGCGTGGGAGACACACAGCGGGTGCTAACGTCCGTTGTGAAAAGGGAAACAACCCAGACCGTCAGCTAAGGTCCCGAAATCCTGGTTAAGTGGGAAACGATGTGGGAAGGCTTAGACAGCTAGGAGGTTGGCTTAGAAGCAGCCATCCTTTAAAGAAAGCGTAATAGCTCACTAGTCGAGTCGGCCTGCGCGGAAGATGTAACGGGGCTCAAACCAGGTACCGAAGCTACGGGTGCATCGAATGATGCGCGGTAGAGGAGCGTCGTGTACGCCGACGAAGGTCCATTGAGAAGTGGGCTGGAGGTATCACGAGTGCGAATGCTGACATGAGTAACGATAAGGGGAGTGAAAAACTCCCCCGCCGGAAGACCAAGGGTTTCTGTTCGACGCTAATCGGAGCAGAGTGAGTCGGCCCCTAAGGCGAGGCCGAAAGGCGTAGTCGATGGGAAACGGGTCAATATTCCCGTACCTCACTGTATTGCGATGGGGGGACGAAGAAGGCTAGGTGAGCCAGGCGTTGGTTGTCCTGGTGAAAGTCAGTAGGCTGGGGAATCAGGCAAATCCGGTACCCCAAGGCCGAGAGACGAGACGAACAGACTACGGTCTGGAAGTCATCGATGCCACGCTTCCAGGAAAAGCCTCTAAGCTTCAGATACAGTGGGACCGTACCCCAAACCGACACAGGTGGTCAGGTAGAGAATACCAAGGCGCTTGAGAGAACTCGGGTGAAGGAACTAGGCAAAATGGTGCCGTAACTTCGGGAGAAGGCACGCCGCATTAGGGTGAAGGGACTCGCTCCCAGAGCCCGACGCGGTCGAAGATACCAGGTGGCTGCAACTGTTTATTAAAAACACAGTACTCTGCAAACGCGTAAGCGGACGTATAGGGTATGACGCCTGCCCGGTGCCGGAAGGTTAATTGATGGTGTTAGCTTCGGCGAAGCTCCTGATCGAAGCCCCGGTAAACGGCGGCCGTAACTATAACGGTCCTAAGGTAGCGAAATTCCTTGTCGGGTAAGTTCCGACCTGCACGAATGGCGTAATGATGGCCACGCTGTCTCCACCCGAGACTCAGTGAAATTGAAATCGCAGTGAAGATGCTGTGTACCCGCGGCTAGACGGAAAGACCCCGTGAACCTTTACTACAGCTTCACACTGGACGCTGATGTTGCTTGTGTAGGATAGCTGGGAGGCTTGGAAACCCGGTCGCCAGATCGAGTGGAGCCAACCTTGAAATACCAGCCTGGCATCATTGGCGTTCTAACTCAGGTCCGTGATCCGGATCGAGGACCGTGTGTGGTGGGTAGTTTGACTGGGGCGGTCTCCTCCCAAAGCGTAACGGAGGAGCACGAAGGTACCCTCAGCACGGTTGGAAATCGTGCAATGAGTGCAAGAGCATAAGGGTGCTTAACTGCGAGACAGACACGTCGAGCAGGTACGAAAGTAGGTTCTAGTGATCCGGTGGTTCTGTATGGAAGGGCCATCGCTCAACGGATAAAAGGTACTCCGGGGATAACAGGCTGATACCGCCCAAGAGTTCACATCGACGGCGGTGTTTGGCACCTCGATGTCGGCTCATCACATCCTGGGGCTGAAGTCGGTCCCAAGGGTATGGCTGTTCGCCATTTAAAGTGGTACGCGAGCTGGGTTTAGAACGTCGTGAGACAGTTCGGTCCCTATCTGCCGTGGGCGTTGGAGATTTGAGAAGCGCTGCTCCTAGTACGAGAGGACCGGAGTGGACGTACCTCTGGTGTTCCGGTTGTCACGCCAGTGGCATTGCCGGGTAGCTATGTACGGACGGGATAACCGCTGAAAGCATCTAAGCGGGAAGCCCCCTTCAAGATGAGATCTCCCCGAGGCCTCGAGCCTCCTGAAGGACCCAGCAAGACCAGCTGGTTGATAGGTCGGATGTGGAAGCGCTGCAAGGCGTTGAGCTAACCGATACTAATTGTCCGTGAGGCTTGACCATATAACACCCAAGTGGTCTGTCGATGACAACAGACGACGCCGGATACGCGAGACGCATCTCGTCAGCATGATTTGCATTGCCCTTTTTCGCCTGACGACCATAGCGTGCGGGAACCACCTGATCCCATGCCGAACTCAGCAGTGAAACCGCTCAGCGCCGATGGTAGTGTGGGAGTTCCCATGCGAGAGTAGGTCATCGTCAGGCATCTATTCCGAGAAAACCTCGAGCCCACAAGGCTCGGGGTTTTTTCATGCCCGGGCGAAAAGATCCGGCAGCAGACAGGCTGCATGGCGGGCGGCCTGGGGCCGGGGAGCTTCCCTGGAGAGCACCGGGGCGCCGGCCGCCGGAGGGCCGGCCCGATCATCGTCAGGCATCACTTCCGAGAAAACCCCGGGCCGAATGGCCCGGGGTTTTTTATGTCCGAATGGTAAGCCGCCCTGGTCCTTGCCAAGAAACCTTTAGGCCGTATGGCTCGGGTTTGTCATGCCTAAAGGACGGGTCGGGTGATGGGCGATTCGGCCATGGCCGGCATCTCTCCGAAAAGCCCTCGGGCCGAAAGGCTCGGTTCGCTCCATGTCTGGCCGTTGCCGTGGGATCGGCAAGTGCATCGATGGGGAGGGGCGTCGAGCCGACCGACCTTGGGCGCTTCCTTGGGGGGCGCACGACGAGGGAGCCTGCGGGATAGCTGTCGCCATCGGGCGTGCAAAAAAACAGGCCTCCGGCGAATGCCGGAGGCCTGTTCTTCGTCTACCGGGAGGGGCTTATCCGGGCTGGACGGTCGCCGCGAGGGGTGCCGCGTGCCGACCCTGGCGATAGCTCCACAGCAGCACCGCGACGAAGATGGCCAGGCCGAGCAGGTCCAGGGCCAGGTTGCCATGGGGCCACAGCATCAGCGCGCCGATCGGGAACATGCCGAGGCGTAACCACCAGGGCAGCTCGTGTTCCAGGTAGCCCTCGAGCCCGGCGATGATGGCGTAGATCCCGAACGCGGCGAACACGAACACCGTGACCATGTCGAGCGCCGAGCCAGTGATCAGCGGCGACCACACGAACAGCAGCGGGATGATGTACAGCCCCTTGGCGATCTTCCAGGCGGTGAAGCCGGTACGCATCTGCGGCGTCTCGGCGATGGCCGCCGCGGCGAAGGCGGTCAGGCACACCGGGGGAGTGACATTGGAGTCCTGGGACAGCCAGAAGATCACCATGTGGGCCGCGACCAGCAGCATGGTCAGGGTGTGCGGCGACAGCGCCTGCTCGTAGAGCTGGCTGCGGAAGTTGTCCGGCACCACCGACAGCAGCTCCCTGGCCGAGGCGGCATCCATCGGCGCGTTCAGGGCGGCCAGCTGGTCGGGTGCGGCCAGCATGAAGATGGCCCTGGCCTGTTCGGGGAGCTGGCCGCTCATCAGCAGGTCGATCAACTGATCCTGGGCCATCAGGCCGTAGAGCGCCGGCGCCGACAGGGTGCCCAGCACGATGTAGGCCGCGGTGACCGGCAGGCCCATGCCCAGCACCAGGGAAGCCACGGCGATCAGCACCAGGGTGATCAGCAGGCTGCCGCCGGCCCAGTCGGTGATCATCAGCGAGAAGACGTTGCCGATGCCGGTGGTGGAGACCACATTGACGATCAGCCCGACCGTCATCAGCAGGATGGCGGTGGTGATCATGTTGCGGGCGCCGAGCGACAGGGCCTCGAGGATGGCGCTGACGGTCATCGGCGTCTTCGACAACCAGGAGGCGGCCACCACCGAGAGGATGGCGATACCCGCGGCATAGGTGGGCGTGAAGCCGTAGATCAGGGCCGCGACCAGCACCACCAGCGGCAGCAGGTAGTGCCAGCCGCCCTTGAGCACGGTCGCAAAGCTCGGAGCGTCCTCGTCGGCCAGTTGGTGGGCATGGCTGCGCTTGGCCTCGATGCGCACGAACATGGCGACGGAGATGAAGTACAGCAGCGCCGGCAGGGCGGCGATGCCGATGATGGAGAGGTATGAGACCTGGGTGTAGGACGCCATGATGAAGGCGCCCGCGCCCATCACCGGAGGCATCAACTGGCCACCGGTGGAGGCGGCGGCCTCGACGCCGGCGGCGAAGCGCGCCGGGAAGCCGGCCTTGCGCATCATCGGGATGGTGATGACGCCGGTGGAGACGGTGTTGGCGACGCTGGAGCCGGAGACCGAGCCCATCAGGCCGGAGGCGAAGACGGCCACGAATCCCGGTCCGCCGACGAAGCGTCCGGCGGCGCAGCGCGCCAGCTCGATGATGAAGTCGCCGGCCCCCGAGCGCACCAGGAAGGCGCCGAACAGGATGAACATGAACACGTACGACCAGGAGATGCGGGCGATGGAGCCCAGCATGCCCTCGCCGCCCATGTAGCTCCGGAACAGCACGGTTTCCCAGCTCAGCCCGGGGAAGTTGAACACCCCGCCGACGTACTGGCCCCACCAGGCCACGTAGGTCAGGGCGACCAGGCACAGCGCCGGGATGAACCAGCCGGTGGTGCGGCGGGCGAATTCCAGTATCAGGCCCAGGGCGACGATGGACACGACCCAGTCGGCGGTCGAGAAACGCACGCCGCGGTCGTAGAGCGCATCCTCGAAGGCGATCAGGTAGAGCGCGCAGCCCACCGCCGCCAGGCCCAGCAGGATATCGACCACCAGCACCAGCCGGCGTCGCGACGGCTTGGCGGTGTGGAGCATCGGCACGGCCAGCGCGCACAGTAGGCCGAACAGGCCGAAGTGCAGCGCGCTGGTCCAGACCTCGGACAGGGTGCTGAAGGTGTTGAAGTAGAGGTGGGTCAGGGCGATGACGATGGTCAGGCCGAACAGCAGTCGCCCCAGCCAGGGGTGATCGAGACGCGCCGGGGCCTCGCGGGCCGACTCGTCTCGGACCTCGCTTGCGGGTGTGGTGTTCATGGAAGCTCTCCTGGAGCGGACGGCGGCGGCCAGAGGTGAAGGTCGCTACCGTCGACAGTGCCTCGAGTGGCCGCCGAACCCCGTTCCCGGGGATCGACGGCGGGTCGCGGGACGGGTCGTCAGTCGGCGATCAGGGCGGCCGGAATCTCCAGCCCCTGCTCCTCGAAGAAGCGGGCCGCGCCGGGGTGCAGCGGCATCGGCAGGCCGTCGAGGGCCTTCTCCAGCGCCATGGCGCGCGTGGCGGGGTGGATGTTGTTGAGGAACGGCAGGTTCTCGTACATCGCCTTGGTGATCTGGTAGACGTCCTCGTCGGGCACCTCGGCATTGACCACCAGGATGTTGGGCTGGGCGATGGTATGGATGGCCTCGTCCTGGCCCGGATAGGTGTCGGCGTCGATCCGGTAGGGGCTCCAGACCGGGAACTCCTGGTTGATGCGTGCCAGCTGATCCTCGCTGACATCCAGCACGCTGATATCGTCGCCCATGTTGGCGAAGGCACTGGTGACCGCCGAGGCCGGGGCGCCGGCCGGGATGTTCATGCCGTCGATGTTGCCGTTCTGCATGGCTTCGGCGCTGGCGCTGTAGCCCAGGTAGGCCAGGTCCATTTGCTCCGGGTCGATGTCGAGACCGGCAAGAATTTGCCGACCGGAGCCTTCGGTGCCGGAGTTGCGCGCGCCGATGGAGAAGCCATGGTCATACAGGCCGGTCAGGTCGTCGATGGTGCCGGTATCCACCAGCTCGTTGCGCACCACGAAGTGTTCGACGTTCTGCCACAGCATGGACACCGAGCGGATGTCCTTGTAGGCCTTGGGCACCGGGCCGCTGCCGTTCCAGGCCCAGGCGCCGTAGAGGGCCTGGATGATGCCGAACTGCGCCTCGTCGGTATCCATCAGGCGCAGGTTCTCCGCCGAGCCGGCCGAACTGATGGCAGAGACCGAGAGGCCATGGGTGGGCTCGAGCTTGACCCGCACCAGGGTCGAGAGGGCGACGCCGACGGGATAGAAGGTGCCACCGGTGGTAGCCGTGCCCATGATGTACTGACCGCCGCCTTCGCTGGACTCGGCGGAGGCCACGGATGCGCCCAGGCCGAGCGCGGTGGCGGTGGAGAGGGTCAGGGCGAGTTTCAGGAACTGGCGTTTTTGCATACGAGCCTCCGTCGCAAGCGAGTTATTTTGATGACTGGCTCGCTGATATAGCGACAAGCCTGCCAACAAGAGGCTTTTGCTTTTTCTTCAGTATGTTGGGGCGATCAAGGGGGCGTCGTTCGGGAGCGTCCGCCCGGTTGTCGGCCATTTCTTGCCGATGCTGAACGGCATCGTCGGCAGGAAATGGCCGATCCGTCAGGCATCGCTCGGGTCGGTGGACTCGGGGGCTTCGGGATCGAGGAAGGCCTCGCGGCGCAGCCCGTGCCGGAGCATCTTCTGGTTGAGGGTTCGCCGGGGCAGTTCCAGCTCTTCCATCACCGCCTGGATATTGCCGCCGTGCCGACCCAGGGCGGCCCGCAGCAGGGCGCATTCGAAGGCGGCGACCTGGGCGTTCAGCGAGCCGGGCTCGCTCTCCCCGCCCTCTTCGAGCCCGGGAATCTCGAGCCCCAGCACGAAGCGGGTGGCGGCATTACGCAGCTGGCGCAGGTTGCCCGGCCACGGCTGCCGTTCGAGGGCCTGGAGCAGCGCGGGAGTCGCCTCTGGCGCGTCGCGCTCGTGGACCGCGGCGGCCTGTCGGCAGAAGTGGCCGAACAGCGTCGCGACGTCCTCGCGGCGTTCCCGCAAGGCTGGCAGGCGCAGCTCGGTGATCGCCAGCCGATAGTAGAGGTCCTCGCGGAATCGTCCCTCCCGCACCAGGGTCGGCAGGTCGGCCTTGGCGGCCGCCACCACGCGCAGGTCCACCGGGCGCACCGCGTTGCTGCCCAGCGGCGTGATCTCGCCCTCCTGCAGGGCGCGCAGCAGCTTGACCTGGGCGCTCAGCGGCAGCGACTCGACTTCGTCGAGGAACAGGGTGCCGCCGCTGGCATGCTCCAGCTTGCCGATGCGCCGGCCGTGAGCCCCGGTGAAGGCACCTTTCTCGTGGCCGAACAGCTCCGACTCGACCAGCTCGGGGGCCAGGGCGCCGCAGTTGAGGGCCACGAACGGGGCCTCGCCGCCGGGGCCGAACTCATGCAGGCAGCGGGCGACCACCTCCTTGCCGCTGCCGGTCTCGCCGTAGACCAAGACGTTGGCCCGCACCGGGGCCAGTGTCTCGAGCTGGCGGCGCAGGGCCACCATGGCCGGCGCCTGGCCCAGCAGGCGGCTCGCCAGGTCGCCCTGGCGGAGGGTCCGCCTGAGGCGCTCGTTTTCCCGCGCCAGTCGTCGCTGTGCGAGGGCGCGGCGCACGCACTCCTCGAGGCGCTCCGGCGCGAAGGGCTTCTCCACGAAGTCCCAGCAGCCGGCCTGCATGGCGGCGACCGCCATGGGCACGTCGCCGTGGCCGGTGATGAGCACCACCGGGGGCGGCATCTCGAGCGCCTGGACGGCATCGAGCAGCGCCAGGCCGTCCATGCCCGGCATCTTGACGTCGCTGACCAGCACGCCGCAGGGGGCGTCGTGACGCAGGGCTTCGAGGGCCGGCGTCGCGGCGTCGAAGGTGCGCACCGCCAGCTCCGAGACCTCCAGCCACTGGCTCAGCGACTCCCTGACGTCCGGGTCGTCGTCCACCAGCCACACGGGGAGAGTGTCTTCAGTCGGCATCCTGGGGATCTCCTGCGGATGAGGGCGGTGCCGTGGCGAGGGGCAGGGCGACCTCGAAGCAGGCGCCGCCCCGCTCGAGATTGGTGGCGGTGATGCGGCCCTCCAGGTCCTGGACGATGCCGAAGCAGATGAACAGCCCCAGCCCCAGGCCGTCGCCCACCGCCTTGGTGGTGAAGAAGGGATCGAAGAGGCGCGACAGGATGGCCTCGTCGATGCCCGGACCGTTGTCGGCGATCCGCAGCGTCATGCTTTCCTCGCCGGCCGCCAGGGCGATGGCCAGTCGCGACCGCTCGACCGGCGCCAGGGCATCCAGGGCGTTGCGCAGCAGGTTGGTGAGCAGCTGCTCGATGCGCAGCGCATCGCCGAGGACGGGTCGACCCGGCGCCTCGCCATGCTCGATCACCACCTCGACGCCCTGGCGGCGAATGCGCTCGTCGAGCAGCTCCAGCACGAAGGTCAGGCGCTCTTCGAGATCGATGGGTTCGCGGCTGCCGCCGCGGCGAGCGAACAGCCTGAGCTGACGGATCAGCGCATCCTGACGATCGCACAGCGACTGGATGCGCGTGAAGTTGCTCGCGGCCGCCTCTTCGCGGCCCTTGGTCAGCAGGCGAACGCCGTTGGCGGCATAGGTGCGAATGCCCGAGAGCGGCTGGTTCAGCTCATGGGCGATGCCGGCCGCCATGGTGCCGAGCGAGGCCAGCTTGCCGGCCTGTACCAGCTCCTCCTGGGCCTCCTGCAGCGCCCGGGTGCGCTCGATGACCCGCGATTCGAGCCGCTCGTTGGCCTCGCGGACGATGCGTGCCTCGCGGTCCCTCAGGCGATGGCGCTTCTGGCGTTCGCGCAGCCACAGCGCGAGCAGCACCAGCACCAGGCTCGCGCCCGCCGCCGCCAGGAAGGCGTTGCGGGCGTCCAGGTAGAGCGGTCGCATCGGCACCAGGTAATGCATGGTCCAGCCCAGCCGCCGCTGCTCCCGCGACAGGTCCAGGTAGCGCTCGCTGACGGAGCCGCCGCCGATCGTCAGCGAACCGTCGGCCAGCACTCGGCCGAGCCGTTCGAGAGGCCGCTCGAGGAACTGGCGCTGCTGGCGGATCTCGTCCATGGCGGCGGGGGCGATCGGGGCGAGGGTTCGGTACCGCCAGCCGGGTCGGCTGGAGAGGATCACCACGCCGTTGGCGTCGGAGAGCAGCACCGTCTCCCCGGCGCGGCGCCAGCTCGCCTGCAGCGATTCCAGCGCCACCTTGATGGCCACCACCCCCACCGCCCGGCCGTCGGCGGCCGAGGTCACCGGCGCCGAGACGAAGTAGCCCGCGCGTTCGGTGGTGCTGCCGATGGCGAAGAACTCGCCCGCGCCCTCGTCCAGGGCATCCTGGAAGTAGGGGCGGAAACCGTAGTGGTGGCCGATGAAGCTGTCCGCGGTGGCGTGGTTGCTGCTGGCCACGGTATGGCCTCGCCGGTCGAGCAGGAAGATGGCCTCGGCCCCGGCGTCCGCAGCGACCCGCTCGAGATAGCGGTTGGCGCGTTCGAGGACGGCGCCCGAGGCATCGTCCGCCGCCGCGCGAATCCGCGGCTGGCCGGCCAGCAGCCTCGGCAGGTAGGCGAAGCGCGCCAGGGCGCCCTCCAGGGTGGTGGAGTACAGCGACAGCCGGTTATCGGCATGCTGGCGGGCGACCTCCAGCGACTGCTGGAACTGCCACTGCCAGGCGCCCCACCACAGGGCGGCCGCCAGCAGGCCGGTGGCGCTCAGCAGGGCGATGCGCCAGGGGCGCGTCACGGTGGCCGTGGCGTTCACGGGGCGGCTTCGTACAGCTCGATGGGGGTGCCGTCTGGATCGCTGAAGAAGGTGAAGCGGGCGCCGGTGATCTCGTCGATGCGGATCGGCTCGGGGGAGACGCCGCGGGCCTCGAGCAGGGCCACGCAGGCATCCAGCTCCGGCGTGGCGAGCGCCAGATGGCGCAGGCCGCAGGCCTCGGGATAGCTGGGGCGTGGCGGAGGCGTGGGAAAGGAGAACAGCTCGAGGCGGATGCCGCCGGGCAGGCGCAGGTCGAGCTTGTGGCTGTCACGGGCCTCGCGATAGGTCTCGTGGAGGATCTCGGCGTCCAGTACCTCGAGGTAGAAGCGCCTGGCCCGCGGATAGTCGGCGGTGATCAGGGCCACGTGATGCACGCCGCCCAGCGGCAATCGTTGCTCGCTCATGGAATGACTCGTCGATGGGGAGCGGGCGGGGCGATGCGCCCCGCCGGGGAAACTCGGCTCAGCGGCAGAGGCCTTCCAGGACCTCGACCAGGCTGTCCATCTCGTCCTCGGTGCCGATGGAGATGCGCAGCCAGCCGCTCAGCGCCTCGGTGTTGAAGTGGCGGACCAGGATGCCGCGCTCGCGCAGGCCGACGAACAGCTGGGCGGCGTCCTGCGACGGATGGCTGACCAGCAGGAAGTTGCTCTGCGACGGCAGCACCCGGAAGCCCAGGCCCTCGAGGCGGGTGCGGGTGCGCTCGCGGGTGGTGATCACCGCCTCGCGGCAGGCCTCGAAGTGCTCGCGATCCTCCAGCGAGGCGATGCCGATGGCGCTGGCCAGGCTGTCGATCGGATAGGAGTTGAAGGAGTCCTTGACCCGCTCGAGCCCCTCGATCAGCTCCCGCGAGCCCACCGCGTAGCCGAGCCGCAGGCCGGCCAGGCTGCGCGACTTGGAGAAGGTGCCGGTGACCAGCAGGTTGGGGTAGCGCTCGACCAGCGGCACGGCGCTCTCGCCGCCGAAGTCCACGTAGGCCTCGTCGACCAGCACCACCGACTCGGTGATGCGCTCCAGCAGGCCGGCGATCGCCTCGCGGTCGTGGCCGTGGCCGGTCGGGGCGTTGGGGTTGGCGAAGATGGCGCCGCCGGCGTCCGGCGAGAAGGCCTGGAGGTCGACGCGCCACTCGGCGTCCAGCGGCAGGGCGCGACGCTCCACGTCATAGAGCCGGCAGTACACCGGATAGAAGCTGTAGGTGATGGCCGGCATCTCCAGCGGCCGGTCGTGGCAGAAGAAGGCCTGGAAGGCCAGGGCCAGCACCTCGTCGGAGCCGTTGCCGACGAACACCTGCTCCACCTCGACGCCGAGGTCCCGGGCCAGGGCCTCGCGCAGGGCGCGGGACTCGGGATCGGGGTAGCGGCGCAGGTGGTCGGCCGGGAACTCCCGCAGCACCGCCTCGACGCCCGGCGCCGGCGGATAGGGGTTCTCGTTGGTGTTCAGCTTGACCAGACGCTCGCGGGGCTGCTCGCCGGGGACGTAGGGCGTCAGCTCGCGGACCTTGGGGCTCCAGAACTTGCTCATTCTTCACTTCTCGGGTCGCGGGGCAATGCGGCCATGGTCGCCCGCCCGGGCCCCCCGCGCAAGCCGGCCTCCGTGGTAGGCTGTGCCGCATCGATTCGCCTGCTAGGAAAGCCCCGATGATCGGTCAGATCCTTGCCTCGCTGCTGCCGGTGTTCCTTATCGCCGGCTGCGGGACCCTCTACGGCCGCTATCGGCGCCCCGACATCCGCAGCCTCAACACCCTCAACATGGAGCTGTTCGTGCCGCTGCTGGTGTTCGCGGTGCTGGCCGACCGCGAGGCACCGCTGACCGACTACGCGCGCCTGGCCCTGGCCGGCCTGGTGGTGGTGCTCGGCTCGGGGTTGCTGCTGTGGCCGCTGGTTCGGCTGCTGGGCCTCGAGGCGAAGACCTTCCTGCCGCCGATGATGTTCAACAACGCCGGCAACATGGGCGTGCCGCTGATCGTGCTGGCCTTCGGCGAGGCGGCGCTGCCGGCCGCGGTGGTGCTGTTCATCGTCGAGATGCTGCTGCACTTCTCGGTGGGGCTCTATCTGCTCGATCCGCGCACGCCGCTGTGGCGGCTGCTGCGCATGCCCATCGTGCTGGCCAGCCTGGCGGGGCTCGGCGTCAACCTGGCCGGCGTGTCGCTGCCCGGCTGGCTGCTGGAGGCCATGGACATGCTGGGCGGGGTCTGCATCCCGCTGATGCTGTTCGCCCTCGGCGTGCGGATGCTCGACATCGACTTCGACGACTGGCGCAGCGGGGCGCTCGGTGCCGTGCTGTGCCCGCTCTCCGGGCTGTTGCTGGCCTGGCCGCTGGTCGCCTGGCTGGAGCTGTCCGGCGTCGCGGCGGCCGCGCTGTGGGTGTTCGCCGCCCTGCCGCCGGCGGTGCTCAACTACCTGGTGGCCGAGCAGTATCGCCAGGAGCCCCATCGGGTGGCCTCGCTGGTGCTGATCGGCAACCTCGGCAGCCTGGTGGTGATGCCGCTGGTGCTGTGGCAGGTGTTCGAGCACGTCAGGCCGATGGCCGGCTGAGGGGAACCCGACGGCGGATCGGACTGTCCGCTACTACCACGAGAGGTTATGCTGTGGGGCAGGCTGCCGCGAAGGCGGCGTCATGCCCATTGGTTAGGAGGACGAAGATGCAAATCAGGACGTTGCTGGCCGGCTCCGCGATGCTTGCCCTGCTGGCAGGCTGTGCGGGCGGCCCGGGCGGGCAAGCCACCGAGCCCGGAATGGATACCGCAGAAAGCACCTATCAGGGCACCCTGCCGTGCCGTAACTGCGAGGGGATCGACCTGGACGTGACCCTGATGGGCGATGCCCAGAGCACCGCCGCAGAACGGACCTTCGATCTCGAGGCCTCCTACCGGGGCCATCCGCAGAATCCGCCGGACGAGAACTACGCGGGCAACTGGCAGGTGCTCGACGGCACCGCCGACAACCCCGAGGCCACCGTCTACGAGCTGACGCCCCAGGGCGAGGGCCAGACCTACTACTTCCTGCGCCTCGACCCGCAGACCCTGGAGCTGATCGACCCCCAGCGTCGCCGCTTCCAGAACAACGAGATGCTGCGCCTGAAGCGCCTGTGAGGCGGTCGGTCACGTAGCCGAGAGGGGCGACCGGTCGGTCGCCCCTCGTCGTTGGGCCTCGGGCCCGCCATCCAGAACTTAGCCCCGGACCTCCCATGGCCAAAGCGAAAAGCGCCTTCGTGTGCACCGAGTGCGGTGCCGAATACCGCAAGTGGCAGGGCCAGTGCGCGAGCTGCCGCGAATGGAACACCCTGAGCGAGGTGCGGCTGTCGGCCGCGCGACCCGGGGCCGGCAGCGCAGGCGGCGCGGCGGCGCGTGGCGGCTACGCCGGGGCGGTGTCCCGGGAGGTGGTCGACCTGGCCAACGTCGACCTCAGCGAGGTGCCGCGGCTGTCCTCGACCTTCGAGGAGTTCGACCGGGTGCTGGGCGGCGGCCTGGTGCCGGGCTCGGCGGTGCTGCTGGGCGGCCATCCCGGCGCCGGCAAGTCGACCCTGCTGCTGCAGACCGCCTGCAAGCTGGCCCAGCAGCGCAGCGTGCTCTACGTCACCGGCGAGGAGTCGCTGTCCCAGGTGGCGATGCGCGCCCACCGCCTGCAGCTGCCCACCCAGGGCCTGAAGATGCTGGCCGAGACCAGCATCGAGACCATCCTCGGCGTGGCCGAGCGCGAGCGGCCGGACATCCTGATCATCGACTCCATCCAGACCACCCACCTCGAGGACATCGCCTCGGCGCCGGGCGGGGTGGCCCAGGTGCGCGAGTCCGCCGCGGCGCTGACCCGCTTCGCCAAGCAGTCCAGCACCGTGCTGCTGCTGGTCGGCCACGTCACCAAGGACGGCACCCTGGCCGGCCCCAAGGTGCTCGAGCACATGATCGATGCCTCGCTGCTGCTCGAAGGCGGCGCGGACTCGCGCTTTCGCACCCTGCGCGGCCAGAAGAACCGCTTCGGCGCGGTCAACGAGCTGGGCGTGTTCGCGATGCTCGAACACGGCCTCAAGGAGGTGAAGAATCCCAGCGCCATCTTCCTGTCGCGCACCGAGGAGCAGGCCCCGGGCAGCCTGGTGATGGTGGTCTGGGAGGGCACCCGGCCGATCCTCGTCGAGGTCCAGGCGCTGCTCGACGACTCGGCGCTGGGCAATCCGCGACGGGTGGCGGTGGGCCTCGACCAGAACCGCCTGGCCATGCTGCTGGCGGTGCTGCATCGCCACGGCGGGCTGTTCACCGGCGACCAGGACGTCTTCCTCAACGTGGTCGGCGGGGTCAAGGTGCTCGAGACCAGCGCCGACCTGGCGGTGCTGATCGCGGTGGTATCGAGCCTGCAGAACCGGCCGCTGGCCCGCGAGCTGGTGGTGTTCGGCGAGGTGGGGCTGTCCGGCGAGATCCGCCCGGTGCCGAGCGGCCAGGAGCGCATCGTCGAGGCCGCCAAGCACGGCTTTCGCCGCGCCATCGTGCCCCGCGCCAACGCCCCCAAGCACTCCCCCGAGGGCATGGAGGTGGTGGCCGTGGACAAGCTGGCCGATGCCCTGGAGGCGTTGTAGTGTCGCGGCGAGCGTGAAATCGGCGTTCAGCGACGGGGCGGGGGCTCTGTGTTGTAGAATGCCGGTAAAGACGCCAAGGAGACCGTGATGAGTGCCATTCGCCTGACGCAGTACAGCCATGGCGCCGGCTGTGGCTGCAAGATCGCCCCCGACGTCCTCGACGGCATCCTGGCCAAGGCCGGGCCGGGCGCCAGCCACTCGCGGCTGATCGTCGGCAACCAGGGCCGCGAGGACGCCGCCGTCTACGACCTGGGCGACGGCCGCGGCATGATCGCCACCACCGACTTCTTCATGCCGATCGTCGACGACCCCTTCGACTTCGGCCGCATCGCCGCCACCAACGCGATCAGCGACGTCTTCGCCATGGGCGGCTCGCCGGTCATGGCGCTGGGCATCCTCGGCTGGCCGATCGACACCCTCGGCCCGGATATCGCCGGCGACGTGGTGGCCGGTGCCCAGGCGGTCTGTCGCGAGCTGGGCCTGGCGCTGGCCGGCGGGCATTCCATCGATGCCCCGGAGCCGATCTTCGGCCTGTCGGTCAACGGCCTGGTCGACCTCGAGCACCTCAAGCTCAACAAGGGCGCCCAGGTCGGCGACCTGCTCTACTTGACCAAGCCGCTGGGCGTGGGCCTGCTGACCACCGCCGAGAAGAAGGGGCTGCTCCAGCCCGGCCACCAGGGCCTGGCGCGGCGCACCATGCTCGAGTCCAACCGCATCGGCACCGAGCTGGCGAAGGTTGCCGGCGTGCACGCCATGACCGACGTGACCGGCTTCGGCCTGGCCGGCCACCTCAACGAGGTCTGCGAGGCCAGCGGCGTGGCCGCGCGGATCGACTTCCGCCGCCTGCCGCGCCTGGCCGAGGCCGAGGCCTACCGTCGCCAGGGCGCGGTGCCCGGCGGCAGCCGTCGTAACCGCGATGCCCTGGGCGCGGCGCTGCCGGCCATGGACGACGCCCACTGGCAGTGGCTGTGCGATCCCCAGACCTCCGGCGGCCTGCTGCTGTCGGTGCATCCCTCCTGGGAGGACGACGTCGAGCGGGTCGGTCGCGCCCACGGCCTCGAACTCGCGCCCTTCGGCGAGATCGTCGCCGAGCGCGGCGCGGCGCGGCTCGAGGTGAAGGGGTGAGCCTGCCGCTGGTCGAGCCGGATCTCGAGCTGCTGCGCGAGGGGCGCACCCTGATCGACGTGCGGGCCCCGGTGGAGTTCGCCCATGGCGCCTTGCCCGGGGCGATCAACCTGCCGCTGATGGACGACGCTGAGCGCCATCTCGTCGGCATCGAGTACAAGCAGCACGGCCAGCAGGCCGCCATCGAACTGGGCCAGCGGCTGGTCGGCGGCGGGCTCAAGGCCGCCCGGGTGGCGGCCTGGCGGCAGGCGCTGGAGCAGCATCCCGACGCCATCGTCTACTGCTTTCGCGGCGGGCTGCGTTCCCAGGTCGCCCAGCAGTGGCTGGCCGAGTCCGGCATCACCCGGCCGCGCATCCGCGGCGGCTGGAAGGCCATGCGCCAGGCGCTGTGCGCGCGCATCGACGCCGCCGCCGAACAGCCGCTGCTGGTGGTCGGCGGGCTGACCGGCTGCGCCAAGACGGCGCTGATCGACGCCCTGGATCAGGGGCTGGACCTCGAGGGCTGCGCCCGCCACAAGGGCTCGGCCTTCGGCCGCCATCCGCTGCCGGCGCCGTCGCAGATCGACTTCGAACACGCCATGGGCCGGCGGCTGCTCGAGCTGCCGGGGCCGGTGGTGCTGGAGGACGAGTCGCGCCACATCGGCTCGGCCAACGTGCCGCTGACCTTCTGGCACGGCATGGAGGCCGCCCCGCGGGTGCGCGTCGAGATGCCGCTGGACTGGCGGCTGGCGCAGATCCACAAGGACTACATCGACGACCTGTGGGCGATCTATCGCCACCAGTTCGGCGACTGGCTGGGCTGGGCGCTGATGCGCAAGCAGCTGGCCGGCGCCCTGGCGCGGCTCAGGAAGCGCCTCGGCGGCGCCCGGCTGGCGCGCCTGCAGCGCTTGCAGGAGCTGGCCTTCCGCGAGCACGAGCGCGGTAACCGCCAGGCCCACGAGGCCTGGCTGGCGCCGCTGCTCACCGAGTACTACGACCCCATGTATCGCTACCAGCTCGAGAAGCATGACGACCAGCGCTTCCTCCATGTGGGCGACTGGGACAGCTGCCTGGCCTTCGCCCGGGACTGGGTCGCCGAGGCGGAGCGGCGGGGCGTGTCCCGCGCCGCGACCCCGGCCTGAGCCTCAGGCCGTTCGGGCGCTGCGCAGCCACTGGCTCATCAGCCGGTCGAGCAGCGGCGCCAGGCGGTCGAAGCGCCTGGGATCGGCGAGAATGTCGTCGCGCTCCTGGCGATGCGGGCTTGCGGCATCGCCCTCGGGGCGCGGCAGGTGGTCGAGCATGGCGGTGATGCTCGCGGCGGTGGCCTCCAGGTGGCAGAGCAGCCCCACCACGCGGCCGGCGTCCCAGGCGAAACCCTGCTGCGGGCTCGCCGCCGTGCCGCCCAGGGGCAGGGCGTCCTCGGGCAGGGCGAACACCTCGCGGTGCCAGGTGAAGGCCTCGAAGCGCTCCGGCAGGTCGAAGGGGCTGGCCTCGGCCAGGGTGACGGCCTGCCAGCCGGTCTCGGCCAGGGTGCCGCGGGACACCGGGGCGCCCAGCGCCTCGGCGATCCGCTTGGCGCCATGGCCGATGCCGAGCAGCGGGGTGCGGCCGTCGAGGGTACGCTCGATCAGCTTGCGCTCGCCGCGCGCCCAGTCGGCGGGCGGCTCGCCCTCGGGGGCATCGAGCACGATCAGCGCGTCGCCGTCGCCGGGCCGCGGCGGCAGTTCGCCCTCATCGAGATGAAAGACGGTGTGGCTGTGGCCCATGCTGTCGAGCCAGTCGCCGAGCCGGGCGGGTCCCAGGTTGGGGCTGTGCTGGAGCAGGTGAACGTGCATGCGGGCGACCTCGCCGATATCAGCCATATATGAGGAAAGGCAGGGTACATGAAGGCGGCGCTCAAGGAACAGATACTCACCGTGCTGGCCGAGATCCCGCCGGGGCGGGTCACTACCTACGGGCGCATCGCCGCCATGACCGAGGGGGCCACGCCGCGGCTGGTGGCCCGGGCCCTGCGCGAACTGCCGTCCGGGCACGGCCTGCCGTGGTTCCGGGTGATCACCGCCTCGCGCAAGCTGGCCGACCATCCCGGGGCGGACGAGCAGCGCCGCCGGCTGATCGACGAGGGCGTGGCGTTCGATGCGCGGGGCAGAGTGGCCCCTGAACGGCTCTGGCCTTGAGTGAGCACAGGGACGATGCTGAGACAGCGATATTCCAAGGAGAATCCATGAGCGGTTTCTTTCAGCGCCTGCAGGCGCTTCCGGCGCGCCGTCAGCAGGCCTTCATGGCGGCGCTTTGCGAGCGGCTGTTGCCCAACTATGCCTTCTACGCCGAGGCCACCGGCCAGGGCGACCCCAGGGCGCTGCGCGCCGTGCTCGACCTGGTCTGGGAGCGGCTGGCGGTCAAGGACGCGCGCATCGACTTCGAACGCCAGGCCGAGAAGCTGGCCGCCCTGGAGCCGCCGGCGGAGGACGACAGCTTCGGCGCGCGTCGCGCCCTGGAGGCGGTGGTGGCGATCTCGTCGCTGCTCGACACCCTGCGCGGCGAATCGCCCGAGGCGGTGCTGGAGGTCAGTCGCACGTCCCGGGGCGGCGTGCGGGCCTTCATCGAGCTGACCGAGGGCGAGGACGACGACCAGCGACTCGCCGCCCTGGTACGCGAGCATCCGCTGATGGAAGACGAGAACGACTTTCAGGACGCGGTACTGGAGGCGGTGGAAGGCGAGCTCGACCGCGAGGGCCTGAAGGCGCTGCGCCGCCTGGGCCGCAACGAGGGCGTCAGCAACCTGGGACTCGGCGGCGAGGAGTAATCGCGCGCGCCGGCCAGAACGACGAAGGGCTCACCCGGAGGTGAGCCCTTCGCTTGTTTCAAGAACAGGAAAAGCGAGGATTTATGTCGCGAGCGATGAGAGGCTGATCGCCGCCGGAGCACAGCTCCCGGAGTGTAGCCTGCTACATGAGGAGAGTGACCGGGCCGGCGCACCGGCACCGCCGGCGGTCAGGATTGCTAGGTTCGTTCCCGACGAACCTACGCACTTCCTACATCCCTGTAGGTCGTCGAGCGCAGCAATAAATCCCCTTTTCCTACAGCCGCATCTCGATCCCGCGCTCGGCCATATACCGCTTGGCCTCGGGGATGGTGTACTCGCCGAAGTGGAAGATGCTGGCCGCCAGCACCGCGTCGGCGCCGCCGTCCTTGACGCCTTCCACCAGATGGTCGAGGTTGCCGACGCCGCCGGAGGCGATCACCGGCACGCTCACCGCTTCCGAGATGGCGTGGGTCACGCCGATGTCGAAGCCGGTCTTGGTGCCGTCGCGGTCCATGCTGGTCAGCAGCAGTTCGCCGGCGCCCAGCTCGACCATCTTCTGTGCCCACTCCACGGCGTCGAGCCCGGTGGGGCGGCGGCCGCCGTGGGTGAAGATCTCCCAGCGCGGCGCCTCGCCATCCGCGGAGACCCGCTTGGCGTCGATGGCCACCACGATGCACTGGCTGCCGAAGCGCTCGGCAGCCTCATGCACGAACTCGGGGTTGTGCACGGCGGCGGTGTTGATCGACACCTTGTCGGCGCCGGCATTGAGCATGGTGCGGATGTCATCGCAGGTACGGATGCCGCCGCCCACGGTCAGCGGGATGAACACCTCGCCGGCGATGCGCTCGACCATCTCCACCGTGGTGCCGCGATCCTCGTGGCTGGCGGTGATGTCGAGGAAGGTGATCTCGTCGGCGCCCTGCTGGTTGTAGCGCTTGGCGATCTCCACCGGGTCACCGGCATCGCGGATGCCGACGAAGTTGACCCCCTTGACCACCCGGCCGGCGTCGACGTCCAGGCAGGGGATGATGCGCTTGGCGAGTCCCATGATGTCAGCTCCCGTCGCGTTGGCCGGTGAGTTCGTCGCACAGCGCCTGGGCCTCGGCCACGTCCAGGCTGCCCTCGTAGATGGCGCGGCCGGTGATGGCGCCCAGGATCCCGGGCTCGCCGGCCGCGATCAGCGCTCGCAGGTCGTCCAGGTTGGTCACCCCGCCGGAGGCGATCACCGGCAGGCCGCCCTCGCGGGCCAGCTCGGCGGTGGCCTCGACGTTGACGCCGCCCATCATGCCGTCGCGGGCGATGTCGGTGTAGACGATCGAGGACACGCCGTCGTCGGCGAAGCGCTTGGCCAGTTCGGTGGCCTTCAGGGTCGAGACCTCGGCCCAGCCGTCGGTGGCCACGAAGCCGTCCCGGGCGTCGAGGCCGACGATCACGTGGCCGGCGAAGGCCTGGCACATCTCGGTGACGAAGGCCGGTTCCTTGACCGCCTTGGTGCCGATGATGACCTGGGAGACGCCGGACGCCAGATAGTGCTCGATGGTCTCGGCCGAGCGGATGCCGCCGCCGATCTGGATCGGCAGGTTCGGGTAGGCGCGTGCGATGGCGGTGACCGCCTCGCCGTTGACCGGCTCGCCCTCGAAGGCGCCGTTGAGGTCGACCAGGTGCAGGCGGCGGGCGCCGGCCTCGACCCAGCGCGCGGCCATGGCCACGGGGTCGTCGCCGTAGGTGGTGGCATCGTCCATCCGGCCCTGCTTGAGGCGGACGCACTTGCCGTCCTTGAGATCGATGGCGGGGATTACCAGCATGTCCAGTCCTCTACGGGCGCTTCGAAGGGCCCTGTTGTCGGGGCGCGTCAGCGGGCGCCCTGAAAGTCAGTTGTCGGGGCGCGGCAGCGGGCGCCCGGAAAGCCAGTTGTCGTGGGCGCGGCAGCGGGCGCCCGGAAAGCCAGTTGTCGGGGCGCGGCAGCGGGCGCCCTCGGCAGCACGTCGCTCAGGGCGTCCACTGCACGAAGTTTTCCAGCAGCCGCAGGCCGGCCCGGGAGCTCTTCTCGGGGTGGAACTGCACGGCGAAGGTGGCGTCGCGGCCGGTGGCCACGTGGGCGGTGATGCGGCCGTAGTCGGTGGTGCCGAACACCTGGGCGTCCTCGTCGGCCTCCACGTAGTAGCCGTGCACGAAGTAGAAGTGCTCGAGGTCGTCGATGCCCTCCCACAGCGGGTGCTCGTGGCGCTGGCGCATCAGGTTCCAGCCCATGTGCGGCACCTTCAGGCGATGTTCCATGTCGTCGCGCATGTCGATCGGGAAGCGCCGCACCTGGCCGGGCATGAAGCCCAGGCAATCGATGCCGCCGTTCTCCTCGCTGCGCTCGTGGAGCATCTGCTGGCCGACGCAGATGCCGAGCAGCGGCTTGGCCTGCTGGGCCAGCAGCTCCTCGACCAGGCCGCGCAGCTCGGTGCGCTCGAGTTCGCCCATGCAGTCGCGGATGGCGCCCTGGCCGGGCAGCACCAGGCGAGTGGCGCCCAGGATGCGGCGGGCGTCGCGGGTCACCACCACGTGCTCGTGGGTGACGTGCTCCAGTGCCTTGGCGACGGAATGCAGGTTGCCCATTCCGTAGTCGATGACGGCAATGGTCATGGGACGCTCCTCGTATCGGTCGGCGGGATCACAGGCTGCCCTTGGTGGACGGCATCTGGCCGGCCATGCGCGGGTCTTCGGCGGCCGCCATGCGCAGCGCGCGGCCGAAGGCCTTGAAGATGGTTTCCGCCTGATGGTGGGCGTTGAAGCCCTTCAGGTTGTCGATGTGCAGGGTGACCCTGGCGTGGTTCACGAAGCCCTGGAAGAACTCCCAGAACAGCTGGGTGTCCAGGCGGCCGATGCTGGCGCGGGTGAATTCGACGTCCATGAACAGCCCCGGGCGCCCGGAGAAGTCTACCACGACCCGCGACAGCGCCTCGTCGAGCGGCACGTAGGCATGGCCATAGCGATAGATGCCGCGCTTGTCGCCGATCGCCTGGTCGAAGGCCTGACCCAGGGTGATGCCGAGGTCCTCGACGGTGTGGTGATCGTCGATGTGCAGGTCGCCCACCGCCTTGATGTCCAGGTCGATCAGGCCGTGGCGGGCCACCTGGTCGAGCATGTGGTCGAGGAAGGGCACGCCGGTCTCGCAGACCAGCTTGCCCTCGCCGTCGAGGTTCACGGTGACCGTGATCTGGGTTTCCTTGGTGTCGCGGGTGACCGTGGCGATACGCTCGGACATGTCGGGTCTCCAGCGCCTGGGCGCGTGTCGAAATGGGGCCGCCATCGGGCGGGGGACGGGGCGGCCCCGCCGTTGCAAGGCTGCCATTATAGTGAAACGCTACCCCCATTCGCTACAATGCCCCCACCATGCGGCAGGCCCGCCCTGCCAAGCCTCAGGAGATACCTGCATGCCGGTCACGCTACAACGCGTCGATCAAGCGACCTGGGACGCGGACGCCCAGGTCCGCCATGACCTGATTCGCATCTACGCCGATGCCCCCGCCGAGCGCCTGCCGGGCACCCCGGAGGCCTTCGTCGGCGAGCACCTGGCGGCCGAGCGCTTCTTCTGCTGCGCGCGCTTCAACGACCGCCTGCTGGGGGCGCTGGCCGTGTCGCCGGACGACGAGGCCTGGTGGCTGTCGCACCTCTGCGTGCGCCAGACCACCCGGCGGCGGGGCGTCGGCTCGCGACTGCTGGCGCTCACCGGCGAGGCGGCCCACGCCGACGGCCAGCGCCTGCGGGTGCTGGCCTCCCAGCTGCCCATGGCCGACCAGGTGCTGCTGAGCCGCATGGGCTACCGGATGACCCAGGCCGGTAGCTATTTCGAACTGGATCTCTCGCCCAAAGGAGCCGGGCAATGAAGCGAATTCTGCGGACCCTGCTGGCCGCCATCGGGGTCCTCGGGCTGGTACTGGTCGGCGCGGTGGTGTTCATCACCACCTTCTTCGACCCCGAGGACCTCAAGCCGCGACTGGTCGAAGTGGTGCGCGAGCACAGCGGCCTGGAACTGGAGCTGGACGGCCCGCTGAGCTGGTCCTTCTATCCGCGCCTGGGGGTCGGCGTCGAGGCCGCCGAGGCGCGGCTGCCCAGCCAGGCCGCCGACGCCGCTCCCTTCGCCGCCTTCGACCACGCCGAGGTCAGCCTGGCCTTCGCCCCGCTGCTGCGCGGCGAGATCGCCATCGATGGCCTGACCCTCGACGGCCTGGCGCTGAACCTCGAGCGCGACGCCGAGGGCCGCGGCAACTGGCAGACGTTGATCGAGCGGCTGCGCAGCCGCGGCGAGCAGGCCGAGTCGGTACTGGCGCCGGCCAGCGCCGGGCCCAACCCTTCCTCCGATGCCAGCGGCCTGGACGTGGCGCTGAACATCGCCAGCGTGCAGGTCCGCGATGGCCGCATCGACTATCGCGACGCCCAGGCCGGGCAGGACCTGCGGCTCAAGGGCGTCGACATCACCGGCAGCAACGTCAATCCCGACCAGCCCTTCCCGCTCAGTGCCAGCCTGGAGGTTGCGCTGCGCGACGATCTCGCCGCCAAGGCGCCCTGGCTGACCAGCCAGCTGAACCTGGAGACCCGTGTCAGCCTGGGCCTCGCCGAGGGTCGCCACCGGCTCGAGGAACTGTCGCTGTCCTCCGATACCCGGCTATGGGGCGACGAGGACGCCCAGCAGGCCCAACTCGACGCCGACGAACTGGTGCTCGACCTGTCCGGCGATCGCCTGCAGCTGACCGGCAGCCGGCTCGAACTCGGCCTGCTGGATCCGCGGCTCGGCGAGAAGCGCCTGCCGCTGTCGCTGGCCTTCGCCCTGGACGCCGACCTGGCCGCCCAGACCGCCCAGCTCCGCGAGCTGGCGCTGACCGGCCCGGACGGCCTGAAGCTCGAGGGCCAGCTCGCCTTCTCCGAGCTGGTCGAGGCGCCGGCCTACGAGGGCCAGCTGCGCCTGGCCGAGCTCTCGCTGCGGCCCTGGCTGGTGCGCCTCGGCATCATGCCGAGCATGGCCTCCACCGCCGCGCTGGGCGAGGTGGGGCTGACCAGCCCGATCGAGGGCGACCTGGAACGTTTCAGCCTGGACGGCCTGACCCTGGCGCTGGACGGCAGTACCTTCAACGGCCGCCTGGGCGGCCGCTTCGACGGCGCCCGGTTGGTGGCCGACCTGCAGGGCGATCGCCTCGACATGGACGACTACCTGCCGCCGGGCGACACCGCGGACGCTGCGGCCTCGGGCCCCGGCCTGCCGGGCATCGGCCGCGCCCTGGCCCAGGACGGCAAGGGAGCACTGCTGCCGGCCGAGTGGCTGGCCGGGCTCGACCTCGATGCCAAGCTGAGCCTCGGCCAACTGGTGCTGATGCGACAGACCTTCAGTGACGTCCAGCTGACCCTCGCCGGGGAAGATGGCCGGCATCGTCTCGAGGCCTTCGAATCCGGCTTCCACGACGGCCAGCTGTCGGCCACCGGCGAACTGAACGCCCGCGAGACGCCGCTGCGCTGGCGGCTGGCGCCCCGGGTCGAGGGGCTGCGCCTGGGCTCGCTGCTGGCCTCGCTGAGCGACGACCCGGCCGCGGTGGAGGGGCGTCTCAACGCCGACGGCGAGCTCGAGACCCGCGGCAACAGCACCGCCGAGCTCAAGCGCGCCCTGAACGGCCGGCTGGCCACACGGATGGCCGAGGGCCGCCTCACCGGTGTCAACGTCTCCCGGGAGCTGTGCACCGCCACGGCGCGGCTGGAGGGCGAGAGCACCAGCCGCGACTGGGCCGCCGATACCCACTTCCAGCGCGCCGAGGCCAGTTTTCGCATCCGCGACGGCGTGGCCGAGAGCGACGACCTGGCCCTGGCCATGCCCGGCATCGCCCTGGGGGGCGATGGCCAGCTCGACCTGGCCAGCGAGCGCTTCGACCTGCACGCCGACGTCCGCTTCACCGGCGAGGACGTCGACGCCGCCTGCGAGGTCAATCCGCGGTTGGTCGACGTGCCCTTCCCGGTGCGCTGCGAGGGCCGGCTCGACGGCGACAGCGCCGAGTGGTGCCGCTTCGACCGCGAGGCCTTCCAGTCCACCCTGGGCGAGCTGCTGCGCCGCGAGGCCACCGAGCGCGCCGACGAGAAACTGCGCGACAGCCTCGGCGATGCCGTGGAAAAACTCGATGAACGCCTCGGAGAAGATTCTCGTCGGGAACTTCGTGACACCCTCGAGGGTCTGTTCAAGTGAGCAAGCAAGAGCCAGTCCTGCGCCGACCCTCGCGTCGGCGCTTTTTTTCGTGCCGAGATTGCCCATGACGGAGACGCCACCCGCCATCCTGTCCCCCGCCACCTTCCAGCAACGCCTGCTCGACTGGTTCGATGTCCACGGTCGCCACGACCTGCCCTGGCAGCACGATCGCACCCCCTACCGGGTGTGGGTCTCGGAGATCATGCTCCAGCAGACCCAGGTCGCCACCGTGATTCCCTATTTCGAGCGCTTCATGGCGCGGTTTCCGAGCGTCCATGAGCTGGCGGCGGCGTCCCAGGACGAAGTGCTGCACCTGTGGACCGGGCTCGGCTACTACGCCCGCGGGCGCAACCTGCACAAGGCCGCCCGGGCGGTGGTGGACGAGCACGGCGGCGACTTCCCGGTGCACAGCCTCGACGCCATGGCCGCGCTGCCCGGCATCGGCCGTTCCACCGCCGGGGCGATCATCGCCCAGAGCACCGGCGAGCGGGCGGTGATCCTCGACGGCAACGTCAAGCGAGTGCTCACTCGCCTGCATGCCGTGGCGGGCTGGCCGGGGCGCCCCGCGGTGGAGCGCGAGCTGTGGAGCCTCGCGGAGCACTACACGCCCGAACGTCGGGTGGTCGACTTCACCCAGGCGATGATGGACCTCGGCGCGACCCTGTGCCGGCGCGGCCAGCCCGACTGCGAGCGCTGCCCCTTCGGCGACGTCTGCGTGGCCCGGGCGCGCGGCGAGCAGAAGCGGTTTCCGGAATCCAAGCCCAAGAAGGCCATTCCCACCCGCACCACCACCATGCTGCTGCTGCAGGACGGAGCGGGGCGGGTGCTGCTCGAGCAGCGCCCCTCCAGCGGCCTGTGGGGCGGCCTGTGGAGCCTGCCGCAGTTCGAGGCATCGGGTGACCTGCGGGCCTGGCTCGACCAGCACGCCCCCGGCGCGAGGCTGGAGGCACCCTGGGAGGCCTTCACTCACGTGTTCAGCCACTTCCGCCTCGAGATCACGCCCCAGCCGGCGCGGGTGAGCCGCCTCGACGGCGTGGGCGAGACGCGGCGCTGGTTCGACCCCGCCGACCCGGACAGCATCGGCCTGGCCGCCCCGGTGAAGGGCTTGCTGGAAGCGCTGCGCCCCTTCACCCTGAGCGTCCAGGACGCCCCCTAACTCCCGTCATCCCAGGAGCCATCATCGATGAGCCAGACCGTCTTCTGTCGCAAGTACCAGCAAGAGCTCGAGGCCCTGCCGTTCCCGCCGCTGCCCGGCAAGAAGGGCCAGGAGATCCAGGCCAGCGTTTCCAAGCGCGCCTGGGAAGAATGGCAGGCCCTGCAGACCCGGCTGATCAACGAGAAGCATCTCAACATGCTCGAGCCCGAGGCCCGCGAGTACCTGATGGAGCAGCTCGAGCGGTTCCTCGACAACGAGCCGACCGACCAGGCGGAAGGCTATGTGCCCCCCGAGCGATAGCCGCCTCGACACCCGCTGGCCACTCCCAAGGTTCTGAAACGGAAAGGGTTGACGCCAGCGGGCCTTTAGGGTTTAATACGCACCGTTGGCGAGGGCCAGATAGCTCAGTCGGTAGAGCAGGGGATTGAAAATCCCCGTGTCGGCGGTTCGATTCCGTCTCTGGCCACCATGTTGGGGTATAGCCAAGCGGTAAGGCACCGGTTTTTGGTATCGGCATGCGCAGGTTCGAATCCTGCTACCCCAGCCACGCCAACCTAAGTTCTGGAAAGACCGTGGACATTGTTCACGGTCTTTCTGCTCAGAGGCCTCGGCCTCCGCGCTGATGGCAAGTGCCGTTGCCGGCATAGCTCAGTTGGTAGAGCAACTGACTTGTAATCAGTAGGTCCCGGGTTCGACTCCTGGTGCCGGCACCATTAAAGTGCTTCAAAATCAGTGCGATAGAGCAGACATGAAACCGCCAATCGAGGCGGTTTTTTTGTGGGTGTCCACAAAGTGTCTACGCGACCTTGCCACCGCCATCCCCTGGCATAAAAAAGACCCGCCGGGACGGGCGGGTCTTCAAGCGCTTACGCAAGCGGGGAGCCACGTAAGCCCCCAAAGCCTACCCATCCCCTCTGCGCGGCGAGCCCAGGAAATGCAGTAATCGGCGCCGGCTGTTCGCGCTCAAGTCATCAGGATCTTGGCCGAGCCCATGCGATGCATCGCTGCGTTAACCACAGCGAAAGCCTCCCACAAGGAAGCGCAAGCGTGCAGGTTAAAGGCCGGATAAGAGGCGCGCGATCTGGCCCTAGCTTAGCGAAAACGCCGAGCACCGCGTTCGCTGGTCTATCCTCCTCGCGCGGCCGAACCGGGGACGAACAGAAAAAAGGCCCGCCAACCGGCGGGCCAACCTCGCGTTAATATGGACTTCCCATTTCCCCGTCACGAAGTCACCTTAGCCCCATCATGTTGCAGCCATATGACGGCGTGATGGACCGGCTCCGGATTGCGGCCGTCGTGTCCGTATCCGGGCTCCCGGAATCTGCCCTCATCAGCCGTCCTGCGCAGTGCCTTTATCCACACCCCCATGCACTTCGAGATATCCACCCGCAATTCTATTGGCGGACCGTCAGGGCGCGACGGTAACGGCGCCCTGGCGGCGTTCCTCGCTGGGCGAGCGGCCGGTCCGGCGGCGGAAGGCCCGCGAGAAGGTCGAGGCGTCGGCGAAGCCCAGGTCGAGGGCGATTTCGCCGACCGGGCGCGCGGTCTGGCACAGCCAGTAGCGGGCCCACTGCAGGCGTCGCTGTAGCACGTACTGCTGCGGGGTCACGCCGAACTGGCGCTGGCAGAGCAGGTGCAGCTGGCTCTGGCCGAGGTGCATGGCCTCGGCCAGCGCCTGGTTGTCCGGCGGCAGGTCCAGGCGTTCGTCGATGAAGGCGTCGAGGGCCCGAGCGGGCAGGCGTGGGGGGCGTCGGGCCGCCGGAGCCTGCCCGCCGAGCAGCTGGCTGAAATGGCCGACGAACAGCAGCGCCAGCTGGTGGTTGATCAGCGCCGCCTGCTGCGGCGTCTGCACGGCGCGTAGCCGGTCGACGGCGTAGTCGACCAACGGCACCAGCGTCGGCGGCAGGGCCAGCGCCCGGGGCTCGGCGAACAGCGACTCGCGCAGGTCGAGGGCACAGCTCTGCTCCAGGGAGGCCAGGCAGGGGTCGTCGCGGTCGAGGTCGATGACCAGCACCTCGCTGTCGTCGCCACATCCTCGATAGCGGTGCGTCTCGCTCATCGGCAGGATCGCCGCCCGGCCCAGCGCCAGGCGCTCGCTGCCGCGGCTGAACTCGTAGTCCATCGCCCCGCGCCAGCCCAGCATCAGCTGGGGGTAGTCGTGGCAGTGCTCGCCGGCGGTGCGGGCGATGCGGTTACAGCGAGCCTGGGTCTGTGACATCGGGTCCCCCTCGGGGCCGGCGATTGCGGAGCCTGGAACAACGATTGCGGAGGCCGGGCCAAGAGCCCGTCGGCGGGGGCCCATAGACTGGCCCGGGCACCGTTGAAAAGAGGCTGACATGTATCTCGACGCCGAACAAGTCACCACCAGTCTGCCCTGGGGCGCGCTGGTGGCAGCGCTGGACGATATCTTCACCCGCACCGTGCATTCGCCGGTGCGCCATCATCATCACCTGAGCGTGCCGGGGGATCCGGACGCCACCCTGCTGCTGATGCCGGCCTGGATCGAGGGCCAGTACCTCGGCGTCAAGCAGGTCAACGTCTTCCCCGGCAACAGCGGCCGCGGCCAGCCGGGCCTGACCGGCCACTACCTGCTGAGCTGCGCCCGCACCGGCCACCACCTGGCCCAGTTCGAGGCCAACGAGCTGACCGCTCGGCGCACCGCCGCGGCGTCGGCGCTGGCCGCCCGCTACCTGGCCCGCGAGGACAGCCGCGAGCTGCTGATGGTGGGTGCCGGGCGCATGGGCCGCCGGCTGATCCCGGCACACCGCGCCGTGCGCCCCATCGAGCGGGTGCGCATCTGGGATATCCACGAGGCCGGCGCCCAGGCCCTGGCCGCGGAGCTGCGCGACGAGGGCCTGGATGCCCAGGCGGTGCCGGCGGATGGCCTGGCCGAGGCCGCCGGGCGGGCCGACATCATCAGCTGCGCGACCCTGAGCCCCGCGCCGCTGATCCACGGCGAGTGGCTGACGCCGGGCACCCACCTGGACCTGGTCGGCAGCTTCACGCCCTTCATGCGCGAGGCCGACGACGAGGTGATGCGCCGCGGCGCGGTGTTCGTCGACACCCGCGAGGGTGCGCTGAGCGAGACCGGCGACCTGATCGACCCGATCGCCAGCGGCGTGATCGGCGAGGGCGACATCCTCGCCGACTTCCCCGACCTGTGCGGCGGGCGCCATGCGGGCCGGGCGGCCCTGGCCGACCCCGAGGGCGCGATCACCGTCTTCAAGTCGGTGGGCGCCTCGGTGGAGGACCTGGCCGCCGCCATCCTGGCCTACGAGCGCTGCCGCGACTGACCCCGCGATCCTCGCCTCCTGCGACACGATGACAACGACAAAGACAACGAAGGGCGGGCCCGTCCCGCCCGAGGAGCCCCTCACGATGAACGATCATGCGACCCCGGCCATCCCGGTGCCGCGCCTGCCGCTGGCGCTGATCCCGGTGGTGCTGACCATCGCCCTGCTGGGCGTGCAGATCTTCTATTACGACGACTTCACCCCGCACATTCCGCTGGCCATCGGCTTCGGCATCACCGCCCTGGTCGGCTGGCTGCAGGGCTATCGCTGGAAGGACATCGAGGCCGGCGCCTTCCAGGTGCTGCACGTGGCGATGCCCTCCATCGCCACCCTGATCATCGTCGGCATGCTGGTGGGCACCTGGATCGCCAGCGGCACCGTGCCGATGCTGATCTACCTGGGCCTGGAGATGATCGACCCAGGCTGGTTCCTGGCCGCGGCCATGCTGATGTGCTCGATGGTCTCGCTGTCGATCGGTTCCTCCTGGACCACCGTCGGCACCGTGGGCCTGGCGCTGATGGGCATCGGCGATGCCTTCGGCGTGCCGCTCTACTGGACCGCCGGGGCGGTGGTCTCCGGCGCCTTCTTCGGCGACAAGATCTCGCCGCTCTCCGACACCACCAACCTGTCGCCGGCGGTCACCGAGACCAACATCTTCGACCACATTCGCTACATGCTGCCCACCACCGTGCCGGCGATGCTGATCGCCCTGGCGGTGTACGCGGTGGTGGGCGGCGCCGAGGGCGGGGCGGGCGACTCTCTGACGCGCATCGAGACCATCAAGCAGGGCCTGGCCGACGGCTTCGCCATGGGCCCCTGGCAGCTGCTGCCCCTGGCGGTGGTCATCGGCCTGGCCTTCTGCAAGGTGGCACCGATTCCGGCGCTGTTCACCGGAGTGATGCTGGGTGGCGGCGTGGCCATCCTCACCCAGGGCGCCAGCGTCCACGACGCCCTGACCTTCGCCCACAGCGGCTACAGCGTGGTCACCGGCAGCGAGACCCTGGACAGCCTGCTCAACCGCGGCGGCGTGACCTCGATGACCTGGGTGGTGACGCTGATGATGTTTGCCCTGGCCTACGGCGGCGCGCTCGAGCGCACCCGCTGCCTGGAGGCCATCGTCGGCGCCATCATGAAGCGCCTGAAGGGCTTTCGCGGGTTGCAGACCAGCGCCATCCTGACCTCCATCGCCACCAACGTGGTGTCCGGCGACGTCTACCTGTCGATCGCCCTGCCGGGGCGCATGTACAAGCCGGCCTACGACGCGCTGGGCTATTCGCGCCTCAACCTGTCCCGGGCCATCGAGGAAGGCGGCACCCTGGTCTCGCCGCTGGTGCCCTGGAACGCCGGCGGCGCCTTCGTGATCGGCGCCCTGGGGCTGACCGTGAGCGCCGGCGACTTCAGCGCCCTGCTGTACATCCCGCTGGCCTTCGCCTGCTGGCTGTCGCCGCTGTTCGGCATCCTCTACGCCCAGCTGGGCTGGTTCTCCCGGCGCGCCGAGCCCGGGCAGGCCACGGCCGCGGCAGGGGAGCGGGCATGAGCCGCATCGCGGTGATCGGCGCCGGGGTGGTCGGCATGACCGCCGCCCTGGCCCTGCAGCGCCGTGGGCACGCGGTCAGCGTGTTCGACCCCCGGGGGCCGGGGGAGGGCGCCTCCTTCGGCAACGCCGGCTTCCTGGCCACCGAGCTGATCGACCCGCTGTCGAGCCCGGCGAGCCTGCGCCAGGCGCCGCGGCTGTGGCTCGCCCCCCACGGCGCCCTGGCGCTGCCGGCCCGCTACCTGCCGCGCCTGGCCCCCTGGCTGGCACGCTTCGTGGCCGCCGCCCGGCCGGGCCAGGTGGAACGCGGGCGGCGGGCCCTGGCGGCCCTGAACGGCGCCGCGGTGGCGGCCTGGCGGCGCTGCCTGGTCGACCTCGGCGCCGAGGACGAGCTGGTGGCCTCGGGCTACCTGCAGGTGTGGGCCTCCCCGCGGGGGCGGGCCGCCGCCCGGGACCGGATGGACGCCCTGCGCCGCTGGGGACATGCGGTGGAATGGTGTGAGGCGGCCGAACTCCGCGCCCTGGAGCCGGGCCTTGCCGGTGCGCTCAGCCATGGTCTCTATTTTCCCGCGGCCCACCAGGTGCGCGATCCCCATGCCCTGGTGTGCCGGCTGGCCGGGGCCTTCGAGGCCCGCGGCGGCATGCTGCATCGAGAGGGGGTGACCCGGCTGGCGCCCCGGGGCGAGGGCGTGCGGTTGTACACCGACCACGGCACCCGGGACGTCGAGCGCGTGGTGGTCGCCGCCGGCGCCTGGAGCCATCGCCTGGCCGCCGGGCTCGGCCTGAAGATCCCGCTGGAGACCGAGCGCGGCTACCACCTGACGCTGCCCGGGCGCGGCCAGGCGCTGCGACGGCCGGTGGGCTCGGCGGAGCGCCGCTGCGTGATGACCCCCATGAGCGGCGGGCTGCGCATCGTCGGCTTCACCGAGCTAGGCGGGCTGGCGCTGCCGCCGCGGGCGCGCCGCTACGCCTCGCTTCGCCGCCATGCTCGGGCGCTGCTGCACGATCCCGCCGGGCTCGGCGACGGCGCCGAGGAGTGGATGGGCTTCCGGCCGACGCTGCCGGATTCGCTGCCGGTGATCGACGTCCATCCGGACCATCCGTCGGTGGCCTTCGCCTTCGGCCACCAGCATCTGGGGCTGACCCAGGCGGCGATCACCGCCGAGCTGCTCGCCGCCCGCCTGGCCGGCGAGACGCCGGCCCTCGACCTCGCCCCGTTTCGGGTGACCCGCTTCGCGGGGCGCGAGACGGGGCCGCGCCGGCCCTGAACCGAGCGCGCCGGCGGCCGTTCGCCGCCGCGTTGGCGACCGCGACGGGCATAACCCGCACTCGGGCGCCTACGCTAGATGAGTGACTTTCGATAACGACGACGCCATCCGCACCGCAGCAGCGGCGATGCATGGCGCGTTGCCAGGAGATCGACCATGAACGAAGCCAACCTTCATCCCCACGATGCCGTGAGCGAGCTGCGCTCGCGCATCCGCGCCCACTACGACGTCGACGAGGCGGAGGTGCTGCGCGGGCTGGTCGAGCGCATCGAGCTCTCGGAGGAGCAGCGCCGCCGGGTGGCCGAGGCCGGCGCCAACTATGTGACGCGGGTACGCGAGGAGACCTCGCCCAGCATGATGGAGGCGTTCCTGGCCGAGTACGGGCTCTCCACCGCCGAGGGGGTCGGCCTGATGTGCCTGGCCGAGGCGCTGCTGCGGGTGCCCGACGCCGAGACCATCGACGACCTGATCCACGACAAGATCGAGCCCTCCGACTGGGGCGCCCACCTGGGGAAGTCGTCCTCGTCGATGGTCAACGCCTCGACCTGGGCGCTGATGCTCACCGGCAAGGTGCTGGAGGAGGATCCCAAGGGTCCGGTGCGGGCGCTGCGCGGCCTGGTGCGCCGCATGGGCGAGCCGGTGGTGCGCACCGCGGTCGGCCAGTCGATGAAGATCCTCGGCCGCCAGTTCGTGCTCGGCCAGACCATCGAGGAGGGCATGAAGAACGCCCGCGAGCTCGAGAAGCAGGGCTACACCTATTCCTACGACATGCTCGGCGAGGCGGCGCGCACCGACGACGACGCGCTGCGCTATCACCAGGCCTACGCCAGGGCGATCGCCGCCATCGCCAAGCAGGCCAAGGGCGACGTGCGCGGCAGCCCCGGCATCTCGGTGAAGCTCTCGGCGCTGCACCCGCGTTACGAGACCACCCACCGTGAGACGGTGATGCGCGACCTGGTGCCGCGGGCCCGGGAGCTGGTCCGCCAGGCCGCCAAGGCCAACATCGGCTTCAACATCGACGCCGAGGAGCAGGATCGGCTGGACCTGTCCCTCGACGTCATCGAGGCGCTGCTGGCCGACCCCGAGCTGGCCGGCTGGGAGGGCTTCGGCATCGTGGTGCAGGCCTACGGGCGGCGCGCCGCGCCGGTGATCGAGGCGCTCTACGAGATGGCCCAGCGTCACGACCGCAAGATCATGGTGCGGCTGGTGAAGGGCGCCTACTGGGACACCGAGATCAAGCTGGCCCAGGAGATGGGCGTCGCGACCTTCCCGGTGTTCACCCGCAAGGTCAACACCGACGTCAGCTACATGGCCTGTGCGCGCATGCTGCTCGAGCGGCGCGACCGCATCTACCCGCAGTTCGCCACCCACAACGCCCACACCTGCGCCGCCGTGGTCGCCATGGCCGGCGACGACAAGGACAGCTACGAGTTCCAGCGCCTGCACGGCATGGGCGAGTCGCTGCACCACATCGTCAAGCAGTCGGAGGGCACCCACTGCCGCATCTACGCCCCGGTCGGCGCCCACCGCGACCTGTTGGCCTACCTGGTGCGCCGGTTGCTGGAGAACGGCGCCAACTCGTCCTTCGTCAACCAGGTGGTGGACACCTCGATTCCCGCCAGCGAGGTGGCGAAGGATCCGCTGGCCGGGTGGGAACACCTGGGCGACGCCATCGCCAACCCGACGATCCGCCGGCCCGGCGAACTGTTCGCCCCGGAGCGCAAGAACTCCCGCGGCTACCGGATCAACGAGCCGGCCTCGATCCTGCCGCTGCTGTCGGCCCGCGAGGCCTTCGCCGACGCCACCTGGACCGCCGCGCCGATGCTCGCCGGCGCTCCCGCGCCCCGGGGCAGCGCGCGGGAGGCGCTGTCGCCGGCCGACGGGGCGCGGGTGGTCGGTCAAGTATACGAGGCGACCGCCGAGGAAGTGGCGGCGGCGCTGGACGCCGCCGAGGACGGCTACCGCGAGTGGTCGGCCCGGCCGGTGGCCGAACGCGCCGAGGTGCTGCGTCGCACCGCCGACCTCTATGAGGAACACATGGCCGAGCTGACGGTGATCGCCACCCGCGAGGCCGGCAAGATGATCCTCGACGGCATCGCCGAGGTGCGCGAGGCGGTGGACTTCCTGCGCTACTACGCCAACGAGAGCGAGCGGCTGGAGGCCGAGGAGCCGGGCGAGGCGCGCGGCGTCTTCGTGTGCATCAGCCCCTGGAACTTCCCGCTGGCCATCTTCACCGGCCAGATCGCCGCGGCGCTGGCGGCGGGCAACGCGGTGCTCGCCAAGCCCGCCGAGCAGACGCCGCTGATCGCCGCCCGGGCCGTCGAGCTGATGCGCGAGGCCGGGCTGCCGGAGGCGGCGCTGCAGCTGCTGCCCGGCGACGGTCCCACGGTGGGCGGGCCCTTGACCAGCGATCCGCGCATCGCCGGGGTCTGCTTCACCGGCTCGACCGAGGTGGCACAGCTCATCCACCGGGCGCTGGCGAAGAACGCCGGCCCGGAGGCGACGCTGATCGCCGAGACCGGCGGGCTCAACGCCATGATCGTCGACTCCAGCGCGCTGACCGAGCAGGCGGTCCGCGACATCCTGATCTCGTCCTTCCAGTCGGCCGGCCAGCGCTGCTCGGCGCTGCGCATGCTGTACGTCCAGGAGGAGGCGCGGGAGCGGCTGCTGACCATGCTCGACGGCGCCATGGACGCGCTGTCCATCGGCGACCCCTGGAACACCGACACCGACGTCTCGCCGGTGATCGACGCCGAGGCCCAGGCCGACATCGGCGCCTATGTCGAGGCGCAGCAGAAGGCCGGCAAGGTGCTCAAGACGCTGCCCGCCCCGGACGGCGGCACCTTCGTCAGCCCGGCGGTGGTCGAGGTCGGCGGCATCGAGGATCTGGAGCGCGAGATCTTCGGCCCGGTGCTGCACGTGGCCACCTTCAAGGCCCGCGACATCGACAAGGTGGTCGATGCGATCAACGCCAAGGGCTACGGCCTGACCTTCGGCCTGCACACCCGCATCGACGATCGCGTGCAGCAGATCGTCGAGCGGATCCATGTCGGCAACATCTACGTCAACCGCAACCAGATCGGCGCCATCGTCGGCTCTCAGCCGTTCGGCGGCGAGGGGCTGTCGGGCACCGGTCCCAAGGCCGGGGGGCCGCTCTACGTGCCGCGCTTCCGACGCACCGATGCCGTCGAGCACTTCGACGCGCCCCAGGGCGAGGCCATTCCCACGGCCGACCTGCAGGCGGCGCTCGACGGCCTGGATGCTCGCCACTGGGCGGCGCGGCCGGACCGGGTCGAGGTGCTGCGCCGCGCGCTCTCCGGACGCCGCGGGATGATCCGCAAGGCGCTGGCCGAGGCCGCCGCCCTGGACATGACGCCCCAGACCCTGCCGGGGCCGACCGGGGAGAGCAACCGGCTGTCGCAGTATCCCAAGGGGCCGGTGCTGTGCCTGGGGCCGACCCTCGAGATCGCCGTCGCCCAGGCGGCGCAGGCGCTTGCCGCGGGCTGTCCGGCGCTGATCGTCGCCCCCGGGGCGGACGGCGAGGTGCGCTCGCTGAGCGCCGCCGGGGCGCCGGTCGCGGCCTTCGACGGCACGGTGGCGGCGGAGACGCTCACCGCCCTGACGGGCATCGTGGCCGTGGCCGCCGCCGGGGGCGGCGACTGGACCCGGACGCTGCGCCTGGCGCTGGCCGAGCGCGACGGCCCCATCGTGCAGCTGGAGACCCAGGTCATCGCCCCGACGCGCTACGTGGTGGAGCGCCACCTGTGCATCGACACCACCGCCGCCGGCGGCAACGCCAGCCTGCTGGCGAGCGCCGAGTAGGCGCCTCGCCGGCGCTCCGACGGTCGCCCCGGGGCGCGGCAAGGCCCCGGGGCGTCGCCACGCCACCCGCCTGACGCGGCACCGCCGTGCCCCACTCGGACCTGCAGCAGCCCGGCCCCACGGCCGGGCTCCTCGCTTGCCGGGTGCTCGAGCGCTGGCGCCGGGACATCCGGCCCTTGAAAGACCGCGGGGCCATCACCACCTCTCCGACGCGGGTCCTCCCCGGCCCGCGCCACGGCCGAGCGCCGTCGGTAACGAGTTCGAATCTGAAACCCTTCCGACTGCAAAGGAGGTAGTGGATGTCAGTGCAGACATCGTCCGACCGACCGCTGCAACAGGCGACCCCGTTCGACATCGTCGATTCTCCGGATCCCGAAAGCCGGGTGCGCAGCGCCCCGCGGCCCGGCGACGATCCCTATCCCACGCGGCTTGCCGAGCCCCTCGACCTGCCCTGGCTGAATCGCCGGGAGCCGGTGGTCAAGGGGCGCGACCGGCAGGGCCCGCTGTCCCCGGTGCAGCTCGATGCGTTCGAGCGCCAGGGCTTCCTGTTCGAGCCGGACTTCCTGCGCGGCGACGAGCTCGACGAGCTGCGTCGGGCGCTCAGGCAACTGCTCGAGCACGACGCCTATCGCGAGCGCGACTTCAGCATCACCGAACCCCGGGGCAAGGAGATTCGCTCGCTGTTCGCCGTGCACTGCCTGTCGCGGGTCTTCGGGCGCCTGGCCCATGACCCGCGCCTGACCGGCCGCGCCCGGCAGATCCTCGGCGGCGAGCCCTACATCCATCAGTCGCGCATCAACTACAAGCCCGGCTTCGAGGGCAAGGGCTTCAACTGGCACTCGGACTTCGAGACCTGGCACGCCGAGGACGGCATGCCGGCCATGCACGCGGTGAGCGCCTCCATCGTGCTGACCGACAACCACGCCTTCAACGGCCCGCTGATGCTGGTGCCGGGCTCGCATCGGGTGTTCGTGCCCTGCCTCGGCGAGACCCCGGAGGATCACCACAAGCAGTCGCTCAAGACCCAGCAATTCGGCGTGCCGGGCCGCGAGGCGCTGCGGCGTTTGATCGAGCGTCACGGCATCGAGGCGCCCACCGGGGCCGCCGGCGGCCTGCTGCTGTTCGACTGCAATACCCTGCACGGCTCCAACGCCAACATGTCGCCGGACCCGCGCAGCAACGCCTTCTTCGTCTACAATCGTCGCGACAACCGCTGCGTCGAGCCCTTCGGCGCCGCCAAGCGCCGCCCGCGCTTCCTGGCTCATGATCCCGACGAGCGGTGGACGCCGGAGGCCTGACGCCGACGGGCCGGCACGCGTAGACTGAGGGCAGAGCCGTTCCCGTTCCGTCAGCCAGGAGTCACCTCGTCATGCGTTTCGTACCCCGCTTCACCGATGGCCGGGCCTTCCCGCAGCCGCTGGGCAAGATCGTCTGCGTCGGCCGCAACTACGCCGATCATGCCAAGGAACTCGACAATCCGGTGCCCAGCGAGCCGCTGCTGTTCATCAAGCCGGCCACCAGCGCCGTGAGCCTGGAAGCGACGATCGCCGCGCCCTTCGCCCGGGGCGAGGTGCATTTCGAGACCGAACTGGCGCTGCTGGTGGGCGAGACGCTGACCGACGTCGATGCCGCCGAGGCGGAGCGTGGCATCGTCGGCATTGGTCTGGCGCTGGACCTGACCCTGCGCGACGTCCAGGGCCGGCTCAAGGAACAGGGCCATCCCTGGGAGGTGGCCAAGGGCTTCGACGGCGCCTGCCCGCTGTCGGCCTTCCTGCCGCTCAGCGAGGTGCCCAACTGGAGCGCCCTGGCCTTCACCCTGGCGGTGGACGGCGAGGAGCGCCAGCACGGCCACGGCGCCGACATGCTGTTCCCGGTGCCCGAGCTGGTGGCCGAGATGAGCCGACACTTCACCTTAGAGCCCGGCGACGTGGTGCTGACCGGCACGCCCGCCGGGGTGGGTGAGCTGCCCCGCGGCGCCGAGCTCGAGCTGTCGCTGACCGGAGGGCTGGAGATCGCGACCCGGGTGATCGACTGACGCGGCGCGACTTGCCCGCAAACGACGAGGCCCCCGCCGGCATGCCGACGGGGGCCTCGTCGTGTGCGGGCGCCTGCGCTGAGACGCCCTGGCCGTTTACTGCCGGGGCAGCTTGTAGGCCATCACGTAGTCGCCGATGGTGGTACCGATGGAACCGTGCCCGCCGGCCACCTGAACGACCATCTGTTCGCCCTGGCTGTTGAGATAGGTCATGGGCGTGGCCTGACCGCCGGCCGGCAGGCGCGTCTCCCACAGCTGCTCGCCGGTACCGACGTCATAGCCGCGCAGGTAGTCGTCCACGCTGGCGGCCAGGAAGGCCACGCCGCTCTCGGTGATCACCGGGCCGCCGATGCCGGGCACGCCCATCTCGATCGGCAGCGGCAGGGCGGTCATGTCCTCGACGGTGCCGTTCTTGTGCTGCCAGGCGACCTCGCCGGTGCGCAGGTCGGTGCCGGCCACGTAGCCCCAGGGCGGTTGCTGGCAGGGCACGCCGAACGGCGACAGGAAGGGCTTCATCTCCACCGCATAGGGAGCGCCGGCGTTCTCGTTGAGGCCCTGCTCGCCCTGGTTGGTCTCGCCCAGGTCGGCGCCTTCCTTGGGCACCAGGGTCGAGGTGAAGGCCAGGTACAGCGGCATGCCGAACATCACCTGGCGCCTCGGGTCCACGGCGATGCTGCCCCAGTTGAAGACCCCGAAGTTGCCCGGGAAGACGATGGTGCCCTGCTCGGAGGGCGGGGTGTACTGGCCCTCGTAGCGCAGCGACTTGAACTGGATGCGACACATCAGCTGGTCGAACGGCGTGGCGCCCCACATGTCCGCCTCGCGCAGGGGGGGCGGCCGGAAGCTCAGGCTCGAGATCGGCTGGGTCTCGGCGGCGTAGTCGCCCTCGATGGTGCCCTGGGGCGCCGGCTGCTCGGAGATCGGCAGGATCGGCTCGCCGGTCTCGCGGTTCAGCACGTAGACGTCGCCCTGCTTGGTGGGCACCACCAGCGCCGGCTGGGTGCCCGCGTCGGTCTCCAGGTCGAGCAGGCTGGGCTGGGCCGGGGTGTCCATGTCCCACAGGTCGTGGTGCACGAACTGCTGGACCCACTCCACCTGGCCGGTCGCGAGGCTCAGCGCCACCACCGAGCTGGCGTACGTCTCCTCGGCCTCGCTGCGGTACATGCCCAGCTGGTCCGGGGTGCGGTTGCCCATCGGGAAGTAGATCAGCCCCAGCGCCTCATCGGCGCTGGCGATCGACCAGCTGTTGGGGGAGCTGGTGGTGTAGGTCTCGCCCTCGGCGATCGGCGCGGTGTCGTCCGGGTTGCCGGCATCCCAGTTCCACACCAGCTCGCCGGTCTTGGCGTCGTAGGCGCGGATCACGCCGGAGGGCGACTCGACGGCGTAGTTGTCGTTGACCGAGCCTGCCACCACGACCTTGCCGTCGGCGACCACGGGGGGCGAGGTGGAGTAGTAGAAGCCGGCCTGCTTGAACGGCATGTTGTGCATCAGGTCCAGCTCGCCGTTGTCGGCGAAGTTGGCGCAGCGCGCACCGGTCGCCGGATCCAGCGCCAGCAGGCGGGCGTCGGAGGTGGGCAGGAACAGCTGGGCGTCGCACTGCATGGCGTCCAGGTTCTCCGCCGGGCCGTCGGCCACCTGCGCGTCGAGGTCATCGGGGTCGCCGGAGGCCGGCGGCAGGTAGGAGACGCCGCGACAGGTCTGGTGCTGGCGCGAGCTCTCCGCCGGTACCTGGGCGTCGTAGACCCACTGCTCCTCGCCGCTGTCGGCGTCCAGCGCGATCAGCCAGTTGTGCGGGGTGCACAGGAACAGCGAATTACCCACCTTCAGCGGCGTGGCCTCGTAGGTGGTCTCGCCGACGTCCTCGGGACCCTTCACGTCGCCGGTCTGGTACTGCCAGGCCAGCTCCAGGTCGCCGACGTTCTCGGGGGTGATCTGCTCGAGCGGCGAGAAGCGCTGTCCCAGGTTGCTGCGCCCGTAGGCGTGCCAGCCGTCCTGCGGGCTGTCGCCGAGGTCGGCGTTCTCGGCCACCACCTCGCGGTTGAGCTCGCCGTCGATGCGGTGGGCGTCGACGCTCAGGCTGGCCAGCAGGCCCACGCCGATGATCGCCCACACCGGCAGCAGCACGGCGGTGCCGGTGCGGCGTCCGCCCTTGGCCGGCCACAGCAGCGGAATGGCGAGCACCAGGAACAGGCCCAGGCGGGTGGCCAGGGGCCACCAGTCATAGCCCGATTCCCACAGCGCCCAGGCGGCGGTCGCCGCCAGGAACAGGGCGTACAGCGTCTGGGCGGCCGGG
Organism: Halomonas sp. ABH4_019; assembly: GCF_056159885.1. NCBI lineage: Bacteria > Pseudomonadati > Pseudomonadota > Gammaproteobacteria > Oceanospirillales > Halomonadaceae > Halomonas > Halomonas sp. ABH4_019. The sequence goes on along the minus strand of NZ_JBSWWC010000001.1, from coordinate 1,408,987 downwards.
CGACGCGAGCGGATCATCGCCCCGACCACGATCAGCACGATGCCGGACAGGGCGTAGTACCAGCTGCCGTCGAGGGTGATCAGCCATAGGCCGCCCCCCAGCAGGGCCAGCCCCACCAGCCAGAAAATGAGGGAGAGAATGAACATGATCCCAGCTCCTTGCCATGAATCGCGGGTTTGTTACATGGTAAATCATTAGTGTGCGAATTAAAATGCCGGGCGTCGGCATCCTCGAGGCCTCCCGTCCCGGGAGGCCCAGAGTCTTCACTATGGCCTAATGCAGGAAAACCGTCAGTGACGGTCGACCCTCGGCGCCGCGGCGCCGAGGGGTCACTCCAGGTAGGTGTAGCCCTCGAGGCCCTCGGAGAGGTCGTCGAGGAAGCGCGCCTGCTCGTCGGCCTCGAGGCCGCTGGCGGCGAGCTGGTCGGCGAGTCGGCGGCGCAGCACCTCGGCGTCGAAGTCCACGTAGCCCAGCACGTCGGCCACCCGGTCGCCGCGGCGCACGTGGTCGACGCACCACTCGCCGTTGGCGTCCAGGGCCGCGTCCACCGAGTCGGTGTCGCCGAACAGGTTGTGCAGGTCGCCGAGGATCTCCTGATAGGCGCCGACCAGGAAGAAGCCCAGCAGGCGTTCCTCGTCGTCGTCCCACTCGGGCAGCGGCAGGGTGGCCTCGACGCCTTCGCCGTCCACGTAGCCGTCGATGCGCCCGTCGCTGTCGCAGGTGATGTCCTGGATCACCGCGCGCCGCGAGGGCGGCCGGTCGAGGCCCGACAGCGGCAGTACCGGGAAGATCTGGTCGATGCCCCAGACGTCGGGCACCGACTGGAACAGCGAGAAGTTGACGAACAGCTTGTCGGCGAGCTTCTCGGCGAGCTCGTCGTGGATCTCGCGGTGGGCGCGGTTGCGCGGGTCGAGGCGCTCGCGCAGCCGGGCGCAGGCGGCGGTATAGACGCCCTCGCCCTCGGCGCGGGCCTCGAGCCCGGCCAGGCCCATCACGAAGCGGTCCTGGAGCTCGCCGATGGCCTGGCCGAGGTCGTGCCAGGCCTCCACCAGCCCGCGTGGGGCCTGGGTGGCCTGCAGGGCGTCGTGGACCCGCCACAGCTCGGCGACCTGGGGATCGCCCTGGACCCGGGCCGGCGGCGCCTGGATGTCGGGGCGCTCCTCGCCGATCACGTTGGTGACCAGCACCGCGTGGTGGGCGGTCAGCGCCCGGCCCGATTCGCTGATCAGGTGCGGGTGGGGCAGCCCCTCGGCCTCGCACACCTGGGCGAAGGCCGCCACCACGTTGCGGGCGTATTCGCGCATCGAGTAGTTGATCGAGCAGAAGCTGCGCGAGCGGGTGCCCTCGTAGTCGATGCCCAGCCCGCCGCCCACGTCCACGGTGTCCACCGGGGCGCCCAGCGCCACCAGGCTCTGGTAGAAGCGCGCGCACTCGCGCAGCCCGCGCTGGATGTCGCTGATGTTGGCGATCTGCGAGCCCAGGTGGAAGTGCACCAGCTGCAGGCTGGCCAGGGCGTCGGCCCCGCGCAGGCGCTCGACCACCGCCTGGATCTGCCCGGCGGTGAGGCCGAATTTGGACTTCTCGCCGCCGGTGTTCTGCCACTTGCCCTTGCCCACCGAGGCCAGCCGGGCGCGCAGGCCGATGCGCGGCGCCACGCCGAGACGTTCGGCCTCCTCGAGGATCAGCGGCAGCTCGGAGAGCTTCTCCACTACCAGGTAGACGCGGTGGCCGAGCTTCTCGCCCATCAGCGCCAGGCGGATGTATTCGCGATCCTTGTAGCCGTTGCAGACGATCAGCGAGGGGCCGTCGCCGGACAGCGCCAGCACCGCCAGCAGCTCCGGCTTGCTGCCGGCTTCCAGGCCGACCCGGTCGCGGCCGCGCTCCTGGGTGGCCAGGATCTCCTCGACCACCCGGCGCTGCTGGTTGACCTTGATCGGGTAGACCGCGGTGTAACCGCCGTCGAAGCCTTCCTCGCCCATGGCGCCGTCGAAGGCGGCGCACAGCTGCTCGACACGGTCGTGGAGGATATCGGTGAAGCGGATCAGCACCGGCAGTCGCAGCCCGGCCTCGCGCAGCCGGGCGACCAGCGGCGAGAGCGCGAGGGCGGGGCCATCGTCCTCGCCGCCGTGGGGGCGCACCAGGGCCTGGCCGTCGTCGGCCACGTCGAAGTAGCCGCTGCCCCACTGGTCGATGTTCCAGGTATGCCGGGCACGGTGGGCGGGGCCGGCCATGCTGCCCATGGCCAGGCTCATTGGCCGGCCTCGGGCAGGGGCAGGGCGCCGTCGGCGATGCGCCGCTCGAGCACGCTGCGGAAGGCGTCCGGATCATGCGGCGTGAGATCGTGGGCCGGCGGGTCGACGTAGACCACCAGCAGCCGCGACAGCCAGTAGCGCAGCGCGGTCAGGCGCAGCATCATCGGCCAGGCCTCGCGCTCGGCGCGTTCCAGCGGGCGCCGCGTCTGGTAGGCGGTGAGGATCGCCTCGTAGCGCGCCGGATCGAGCCGGCCGTCGTCGTCGCTGGCCCAGTCGTTGATCACGATGGCCAGGTCGAACAGCAGGTCGCCGGTGCAGCCGTTGTAGAAGTCGATCAGCCCGCCGAGCCGGTCGCCGTCGAACAGGGTGTTATCGCGGAACAGGTCGCCGTGGATCGCGCCCTGGGGCAGGTCCGGGCTTTCCTCGAAGAACTCCTGGTAGATCTCCACCTCGTTCTTCATTAGCGCCTGGTCGTCGGGCGAGAGGTAGACCAGCACCTTGTGGTGCATGGGCAGCAACCAGTGCAGGTCGCGCGGGTTGGGGCGGTGGCCCGGGAAGTGGCGCGAGACCTTGTGCATGCGCCCGAGGGCGTCGCCCAGCGCCCGGCACTGGTCCAGGTTGGGGGCCTTGGGGTGTTTGCCAGGCAGGCGCGGGAACAGCAGCGCCGGCTTGCCGGCCAGGCTGTGCAGGGCGATGCCGTCGAGGTCGTGCAGCGGTCCGGGCACCGGCAGGCGGTGCTCGTCCAGGTAGTCCAGCAGCTCGACGAAGAACGGCAGCTCCTCGTGTTCGCCCTGCTCGAACAGGGTCAGCACCAGCTCGCGGCGGTCGGTGGTGACGAAGAAGGTGCTGTTCTCGGTGCCGGCGGGCACGCCCTGGCAGGACACCAGGGAGCCAGCATCGAAGCGGCTCAGGAACGCCTCGACCTGGGAGTCGGTCAGGGGGGTGAATACAGCCATGTGTCTCTCGCCCGGGTATGCGAAGCCGCCTATTGTAGCGGCTTGGCGGCGCGATGCACGAGCCAGGTAGGAAGGGTGGCAACGTCATGGGGCATGGCTGATCCGGCGACAGGTCTGCGAGGGGCGCTATGAACCCATCCGTGGGCGCTACTTTGGCCATCCATGGCCAAAAACCCCCTCTACGACCTGTCCCCGGCGCTTCCGTCATTGCCGGCTGCGGAAATCTTGAAGCGGGATGCCAGTCCGGTGCTGCCTGGTTGCCCCGGCGTCAGAAGCGCTTGAGCACCCACTCGGGCACGGCGATGCGTTGGCCGTTCTGGCGCTCGAAGTCGCCGTCGCCGTCGCGGTCGACCAGGTAGTAGGAGGGCCCCGCGGCGGGCCGGACCTCGATGGCGTAGAGCGCCCCGTTGACCCGATACTCGCGGATGGTGCGGTCCTCCTCCTGGCGGATGGTGACATCCGGCTCGACGTCGGCGCTGGACTGGGCCAGGGTCGGCAGGGCGACGGTGAGCAGCGCCAGGCCGGCCAGCGGCGCGAGTAGCGCGGAGCGTATGAGGTTCATGGTGTTCTCCTGACCATGGGGTTGCCCCCAGTGTATGCCTTCGTCGGAGCTGGGCACAGCTCGGCGCGGCAAATCGCGCCGGCAATGCGTATCATGAACAGCCAGGATCAGGGCCGGCGGTTCGCCCGCCGCCGTCGCCCTCGTCACACACTTCATCGCCCAGCCTGCAAGGGATGCCGATTCATGGCCGATACCCCCATCGTTCTCGTCGACGGTTCCTCCTATCTGTACCGCGCCTTCCACGCCCTGCCGCCGCTGACCACCTCGGAGGGGCAGCCCACCGGCGCCATCAAGGGCGTGCTCAACATGCTCAAGCGGCTGATCAAGGACTACCCCGACAGCCCCATGGCGGTGGTGTTCGACGCCCCGGGCAAGACCTTCCGCGACGAGCTCTACGCCGAGTACAAGGCGCAGCGCCCGCCGATGCCGGACGACCTGCGCGCCCAGGTCCAGCCGCTGCACGACTGCGTACGCGCCCTGGGCCTGCCGCTGCTGTGCATCGAAGGCGTGGAGGCCGACGACGTCATCGGCACCCTGGCGCACCATGCCACCCAGGCCGGGCGCGACGCGGTGATCTCCACCGGCGACAAGGACATGGCCCAGCTGGTCAACGCCCACATCACCCTGGTCAACACCATGAAGGACGAGACCCTGGACGAGGCCGGGGTAACCGAGAAGTTCGGCCTGCCGCCGGCGCTGATCATCGACTTCCTGGCGCTGATGGGCGACAAGGTCGACAACATCCCCGGCGTGGCCGGGGTCGGCGAGAAGACCGCCCTGGGGCTGCTGCAGGGCATGGAGGGCGGCCTCGAGACCGTCTATGCCGACCTGGAGAAGGTCAAGACGCTGGGCTTTCGCGGCGCCAAGACGCTGCCCAAGAAGCTCGAGGAGCACCGCGACCAGGCCTTCCTCTCCTACGAGCTCGCCACCATCAAGACCGACTGCGAGCTGCCGGTGGGCCTCGACGACCTGGACATCGCCCACCCCGACCGCGAGGCGCTGCTCGAGCTCTATCGCCGCCTGGAGTTCAAGGCCTGGCTGTCCGAGCTGCTGGAGGGCAAGGACAAGGGCGTCGACGATGTGTCCGGCGGCCGCCAGGCGTCGGCGGAAGAGGGCGATGAAGAGGGCAACCACGGCGGCGAGCGCGAGGACAGCGTGATCCTCGAGCGGGCCGAGCTGGACGCCTGGCTGGCGCGCCTGAACGACGCCGAGGCGTTCTGCTTCGATCTCGAGACCACCAGCCTCGACTACATGGAGGCCGAGATCGTCGGCGTCGGGCTGTCCCTCGAGCCCGGCGAGGCCGCCTATATCCCGCTGGCCCACGACTACCTGGACGCCCCGGCGCAGCTCGACCGCCGCGCCGTACTCGAGGCGCTGACGCCGCTGTGGGCCGACGCCGGCAAGGCCAAGATCGGCCAGAACCTCAAGTACGACATCTCGGTGCTGGCGCGCCACGGCATCGAGGTGGCCGGCGCCCTCGAGGACACCATGCTCGAGTCCTACGTGCTGGATTCCACCGCCACCCGCCACGACATGGATTCGCTGGCGCTCAAGTACCTGGGCGAGAAGACGGTGAGCTTCGAGGAGATCGCCGGCAAGGGGGCCAAGCAGCTGACCTTCAACCAGATTGCCCTGGAGCAGGCCGCGCCCTATGCCTGCGAGGACGTCGACATCACCCTGCGCCTGCACCGCGAGCTGCGCCCCCGGGTCGAGGCCGAGGGCCGCCTGGCCGAGGTGCTCGATACCCTCGAGCGCCCGCTGATCCGGGTGCTGTCGCGCATGGAGCGCGGCGGCGTGGCGCTCGACGCCGAGCGCCTGCACACCCAGAGCCAGGAGCTCGGCCAGCGCATCGGCGAGCTGGAGGAGAAGGCCTATGAGCTCGCCGGGCGCGAGTTCAACCTCGGCTCGCCCAAGCAGCTCGGCCAGATCCTGTTCGAGGAACAGCAGATCCCGGTGATCAAGAAGACCCCCAAGGGCGCGCCCTCCACCGCCGAGGCGGTGCTCGAGGAGCTGGCGCTGGACTACCCGCTGCCCAAGGTGATCATGGAGCATCGCGGCCTCTCCAAGCTGCGCTCCACCTACACCGACAAGCTGCCGCGGCTGGTCAACAAGGCCACCGGCCGGCTGCACACCAGCTACCATCAGGCGGTCACCGCCACCGGGCGGCTGTCGTCCTCCGACCCCAACCTGCAGAACATCCCGATCCGCACCGAGCAGGGGCGCAAGATCCGCCAGGCCTTCGTGGCGCGGCCCGGCTATCGCATCGTCGCCGCCGACTACTCGCAGATCGAGCTGCGCATCATGGCCCATCTCTCCGGCGACAAGGGGCTGCTCGAGGCCTTCGCCGAGGGGCGCGACATCCACGCCGCCACCGCCGCCGAGGTGTTCGGCGTGGGCCTCGACAAGGTCTCCGGCGAGCAGCGCCGCAGCGCCAAGGCGATCAACTTCGGGCTGATCTACGGCATGAGCGCCTGGGGGCTGGGCCGCCAGCTGCACATCGAGCGCAACCAGGCGCAGACCTACATCGACCGCTACTTCGACCGCTATCCCGGCGTGGCACGCTACATGGAGCGGATTCGTTCACAGGCCGCGGAGGATGGCTACGTCGAGACGGTGTTCGGCCGACGCCTGTACCTGCCGGAGATTCACTCCCAGAACCGCGCCCGCCGTCAGGGCGCCGAGCGCACCGCCATCAACGCACCCATGCAGGGCACCGCGGCGGACATCATCAAGCGCGCCATGATCGACGTCGACGGCTGGCTGGCCGAGGGCGACATCGACGCCATGATGGTCATGCAGGTCCACGACGAACTGGTCTTCGAGGTCGCCGAGGACGCCGTCGAGGCCTTCATTCCCGAGGTGAAGCGGCGCATGCAGGCCGCCGCCGCGCTCGACGTGGCGCTGATCGTCGAGGCCGAGAGCGGCGCCAACTGGGACGAGGCGCACTGAGCCAGCCCTGCCGCCCGTGACGAGGCCCGCGGCTCTGACGCGGGCCTCGTCGGTTCGGTGACCTCGGCGACTCAGTCGTGAGGGGCCAGGTCGCGCAGCGCCTGGCTCAGCGATTCCACCAGCACTTCGGCGGCCATCGGCAGCGAGCGCTCGGCGGCGCTGCACAGCACCAGCCGCGCGCCGTCGACGCGCGGGTCGCGCAGCGGGCGGAACACCAGCTCGCCGTGGGCCAGTTCCCGGGCCACGTCGAGGGCGTTGAGGAAGGCCAGGCCGAGCCCCGCCCGGGCCAGCGACTTGATCGCCAGGATGCGGTTGCAGCCGGCCAGCGGGGTCAGCTCCACGTCTGACTGCGCCAGGGCCCGTTCCAGGGTCGAGCCGCGGAACATCTCGGCGTCCGGCAGGATGGCCGGATAGGCGCCGCATTCTGCCAGCCGGACCTCCGAGGCCTGCGCCAGTGGATGAGACGGGGCCATGGCGACGCCGAAGCGCAGCGCCACCGACTCGATGAAGCGAATGCGCCGGGTCGGCGGCGGGTTCATGCAGATGCCGATGTCGGCCTCGCCGGTGGCGACCCGTTCGAGGATCTCCTCGGTCAGCCCGGTGTGCAGCGCGAAGCGGACCCGGGGAAAGCGCTCGCCGAAGCGGCCCAGCAGCTCCGGCAGCACCTGGTCGGTGAGCGACTCGACGGTGGCGATGCGGATCTCGGCGCAGCCGGTGCCGCGGATGTCGCCGAGGGTCTCCAGCAGCTGGCGCTCGTCGCGCTGCCAGCGGCGAATCTGGGCCAGCATCAGTTCCCCCGCCGGCGACAGCCGCAGGCCCCGTGGCAGCCGCTCGAACAGCGGCACCCCCAGTTCGTCCTCCAGCTTGAGGATCTGACGATTCACCGCCGAGGCGGCCACGTGCAGCCGCTCCGCCGCCTTGCGCAGCGAACCCTGGCGGGCGACCTCCTCGAAGTAGCGCAACCCGGTCAGCAGCAGCTGCATGGCCCCTCCCTCGGCGTCGACTGTTGCCATAAAGGCAACGATATGAGCGAAACTTTATTATGGACCGGTACACTCGGCCGGCGCTAGCGTGAAGGGGCCTCCACAACAACAACCGAGGATGTCCCCCATGAGCATTTCCCCCGAGCCCCACGGCTCGCACGAGTCTCCGACGGAGCCGGTCGACCGGCGGCTGCCGCTGCCGTCGATGCTGTTGTTCGGCGTCCAGCACGTGCTGGTGATGGCCGCCGCGCCGATCACCGCCGTCTTCCTGGTCGGCCAGGCGATGGGCTTCGGCGACGAGGTCATGGTCGCGCTGATGAGCGCCACCTTCCTGGTCTGCGGGCTGGGCACGCTGCTGCAGTCCTTCGGCCCCTTCGGCATCGGTGCCCGCCTGCCCTTCGTCCAGGTGCCGGGCGGGGCGCCGCTGGTGATCTTCCTGACCATCGCCCAGGCTACCGACCTGCAGACGGCCACCGGCGCGGTGATCCTCACCGGGGTGTTCTACTTCCTGGCGCTGCCGTTCTTCACCAAGGTGCTGCGGTTCTTCCCGCCGATCGTCATCGGCACCATGCTGCTGCTGGTGGCGATCAACCTGGTGCGCATCTTCGGCGGACTGATCACCGGCCGCGAGGGCTCGCCGGAGTTCGCCAACCTGACCAGCATCGCCCTGGCGCTGGCGACCATGGCCGCCATCGTGCTGTGCGCCCGGCTGTTCCGCGGCGTGCTGCAGCGCATCGCGGTGATGCTGGGGCTGCTGATCGGCGCCACCCTGGCCGCGGTATGCGGGGTCATGGAGTTCGATGGCGTGCTGTCCGGCCCGGTGGTGGCCCTGCCGTCGCTGTTCCCCTTCGGCTGGCCCAAGTTCGACCTGTTCGCCTCGCTGCCGCTGATCATCTTCAGCGTGGTATCGATGACCGAGGCCACCGGCCAGACCCTGGCCACCGCCGAGATCGTCGAGAAGCGCGGCGATGCCCGCGCCCTGGTGCCGCGCAATATCCGCGCCGATGCCCTGGGCTCGCTGCTCGGCGGCTGCTTCGGCACTTCGCTGATCATCACCAGCGGCGAGAACATCGGCATCGTGCGGGCCACCGGGGTGCGCTCGCGCTACGTCACCGTCGCCGCCGGGCTGATCCTGGTGCTGCTCGGCCTGTTCGCGCCGCTCGGCCGGCTGGCGTCGCTGCTGCCCACCGCCGTGGTGGCGGGCACCGCGGTGATCGTGTTCGCCATCATCGGCGTGATGGGCATCAACATCCTGCGCCGGGTCGACTTCGACGAGCACGGCAACATGTTCACCCTGGCCTCGGCGCTGGCCATGGGGCTGCTGCCGATCCTGGTGCCCGGCTTCTACAGCGCCTTCCCTCAACACCTGCAGATCCTGCTCGGCAACGGCCTGGCCATGGGCACCCTGACCGCCGTGCTGGTCAACCTGCTGTTCCATCACCTCGGCCGCCGGCACGACGCTCCCGCGGGCGCGGGGCTGCCCCGTCAAGAGATCAAAGGAAAGTAACCCATGTCGCCGACCCCGTATTCCCCCGACCCGCTGGCCCCGGCCGACTTCACCGCCGAGACGCTGCTGCTGCTGCCCGAGGAGGTGCTGCTGGAGGAGGGCTGCGTGCGCGATCGGGCGGTGCTGGTGGCCGATGGCCGCTTCGCCGAGATCGGCGAGCGCCGCGACATGCTGGCCCGCCACCCCGAGCTCGCGCCCATCGAGCTGCCCGGCAAGCTGCTGATGCCCGGCTTCGTCGACACCCATCATCATCTGACCCAGTCGCTCGGCAAGTCGCTGGTGTTCGGCGAGCCCTCGGAGATCTTCAAGCGCATCTGGGTGCCGCTGGAGGGCAGTCTGGACGAGCGCCTGGTGCGGCTCTCCGCCCGGCTCGCCGCCCTGGAGGCGCTGCGCGGCGGCTTCACCACCGCGGTGGATGCCGGCACCCGTGCCGCCGCGGAGCTCGACGGCATCGCCGACGCCGCCGAGCAGAGCGGACTGCGCTGCGTGCTGGGCTACATCTGCAACGACCTGGGCGGCAGCCCGCGGGACGGCGCGGCGATCCGCCGCGACGCCGAGCGCCACCTGGCGCGCTGGTCGGGCCACGGCCTGGTGCATCCCTCGCTGGCGGTGTCGATCCCCGAGGTGGCCAGCGACGCCATGCTTCACGACGCCGCGGCGCTGTGCGCTGAGGGCGGGGCCATCTTCCAGACTCACGTCAACGAGCACCTGCAGGCCGTCGAGCGCTCGCTGGTGGCGCGTCGCCAGCGGCCGCTGGAGCACCTCCACGCCGCCGGCGCCCTGGGGCCGCAGACCCTGGTCGCCCACGCCACCCTGGTGACGCCAGGGGAACTCAAGGTACTGGGCGACACCGGCACCGCGGTGGCCTTCAACCCGGTGGCCAGCAGTTGGAAGGGCAATGCTGTGGCGCCGGCGCTGCACATGGCCGCCCAGGGCATCCGCTTCGGGCTCGGCAGCGACGGCACGCGCAGCGATGCCTTCCGCCTGCTCGACGCCGCCGAGACCAGCCAGCGCCTGGCCTTCGGGCTGGCCAGCGGCGACTCCTCCTGCGGCGGCGGCTGGCTGTGGCTCGACCACGCCACCCGCGCCGGCGCCGATGCGGCGGGGCTCGCCGGCGTCACCGGGGCGATCGCCCCGGGGCTGGCCGCCGACTTCCTGCTGGTGGATATCGAGGTGCCCGAGATGACGCCGTCCTGGGACCGGCCCTGGGAGCTGGTGCGCTACGCCAACCGCGACCAGATCGAGGCGGTATTCACCAACGGCCGGCTGCGGTTGTGGCAGGGCTGGCCGGTGGACTGGGACGCCCGCGCGCTGCTCGCCGAGGTGCGCGAGGCGGCCGGTGCCGCGGTGGCCAACGCGCCGATCCAGCGGGTGCACCCGACCTCGGCGGCCCATCGCCAGCGAGTCATGGCGACGCGGTCGGGCGCGGAGGCGCGGGGGCGCCATGAGTGATCCCGTCGTCTACGCCGTCCTGGCCGTGGCCACGGCTGTCGCCGCCTTCATGCAGGGCGCGATCGGCATCGGCTTCGCGCTGATCGTCGCCCCGGTGATGGGGCTGCTGCGACCGGACCTGCTGCCGGTGGCGCTGCTGGTGCTGATGCTGCCGCTCAACCTCTACGTGGCGCTGCGCGAGCGGGAGGCCATCGACTGGCGGGGCAGCGCCTGGATCGGGGTGGGGCGCCTGCCGGGGACCTTCCTGGGGCTGTGGATCCTGGTGGTGATGAGCACCAACGGGCTCAACCAGTTGATCGGCGCCTCGACGGTGCTGGCCGTGCTGGCGGCGCTGTTCGCGCCGGTGTTCCGGCCCAGGGCGGGGGCCTGCGTGTCGGTGGGGCTGATCACCGGGGTGACCGAGACCGCCACCGGCGTCGGGGGGCCGCCGCTGGCGCTGCTCTACCAGCATCGCCCCGGGCCGGAGCTGCGCTCGACCATTGCCTGCTGCTTCCTGATCGGCGAGCTGGTGTCGCTGGTGATCCTGGCCTCGGCCGGCAAGGTCGGCGCGGAGCAGCTGCGCTGGGCACTCTACCTGCTGCCGCCGCTGCTGGTCGGCAGCGTGGCCAGCCGGGTCATGCACCAGCGCCTCGATGCCCGCCGGCTGCGCCAGGGGGTGCTGCTGTTCGCGCTGGTGTCGGGGGTGGCGCTGATGATCCCCCACTAGTGTCCTGTATCGGAGGTTGACTGTAGAATTCTGGCGGCCCTTTGCGCCGCCATGCCGCGTTGCCACTCCTCGCCATAGCGCTGCTATGCCTCGTCGCGGCGCCTTGCCTGGCGACCCAATGCGCTCGCCATCTCTTCAACGAACCTCCGAAACAGGACACTAGCGTCCGAAAAGTGCTTGCGCTCGCCCATACGGTGTTTCGGCGATCCGGCAACGAACGAATGGGGCCCGCGGCATTGCCGCGGGCCCCTTGTTGTCGGTGTCCGGTGACGTCTTACCGCCAGCCGACCCGGTCGAAGGTCTTGATGGCGTCCGGGTTGTTCTCGCCGAGCACGCTGACGTTCAGCGCATCGCGCTTGAAGTCGCCCCAGGAGGCCAGCACCTCGTCGATGTCCACGCCGTCGACCACCGGGAACTCGTGGTTGCCGGAGGCGAAGATCGCCTGGGCCTCGTCGGAGGCCAGGAATTCCAGGAAGCGCACGGCGTTCTCCGGATGCGGGGCGCCCTCGACCATGCCGGCGCCGCCGACGTTGACGTGGGCACCACGGCCGTCCTGGTTGGGGAACAGGATCTCGACCTTCTCGGCCGCCTCGCGGTCGGCCGCATTATCGGAATCGAGCAGGCGCACGTAATAGTAGTGGTTGGCGACCGCCACGTCGCACTCGCCGCTGGCCACGCCGAGGATCTGGTCGGTGTCGCCGCCTTCCGGGTCGCGGGCCATGTTGTCGACCACGCCCTGGGCCCATTGCTCGGCGCCTTCCTCGCCATGGTGGGCGATCATCGAGGCCAGCAGCGACTGGTTGTAGATGTTGTTCGAGGAGCGGATGCAGACCTCGCCCGCGAGGCGTGGGTCGGCCAGGTCCTCGTAGGTGGCCGGTGCGTCGCCGTCGAATGCCTCGGGGTTGTAGAAGATGGCCCGCACGCGCTGGCTGAAGCCGAACCACTTGCCCTCGGGATGGCGCATGGCCTCGGGCAGGCGCTCGGCCAGCACCTCGGAGTCGACGCTGGCGAAGATCCCTTCCTGCTCGGCGCGCCACAGGCGGCCGGCGTCTACGGTCATCATCACGTCGGCGGGGCTGGCCTGGCCCTCGCGCTCGATGCGCTGGATCAGCTGGTCGGAGCCGCCCTCGAGGACATTGACCTCGATGCCGGTGGCCTCGGTGAAGGCATCGTAGAGCGCCTGGTCGGAGTCGTAATGGCGCGCCGAGTAGATGTTCACTTCCTCCGCCATGGCGGGGGAGGCGATGGCCGCGCCGGCCAGCAGGGCGGCGAGGGGCGTGACGAGTCGGCTGTGCTGGGGCATCGGTGACCTCGTGGGCAGGGGGATCGACGATGATCCCGAATGATAATACGTTGCATTATTCGACCGACATTGAAGCGCCTGGGCGTGATGGCGTCAACTGATGGCGTCGCCGCGACGAAACGGCGACGAAAAGACGAAGGTTTCGCGTTACCATGAAGATCCCGCTATCCCTCGGCTGAGTCGATTCCTTGCCCATGACCCATCACGCCCCGCTCGCCGCCGCCCGAGACGTCGCACCGGAGTCGGCTCCGGTGCTCGCCATGCATCGCATCCGCCACGCCTACGGTCATCACCTGGCGGTGGAGGACGTCGGCCTGGAGGTGCACCCGGGCGAGGTGGTCTGCCTGCTTGGCCCCTCGGGCTGCGGCAAGACCACCCTGCTGCGTATCGTCGCCGGGCTCGAGGTGCTCCAGCGGGGAGAGGTGGATCTCGACGGCCGCCCTGTCGGGCGCCCCGGCCGGCCCCATGTGCCGCCGGAGAAGCGCAACGTCGGCCTGGCCTTCCAGGACTCGGCGCTGTTCCCGCACCTCTCGGTGTTGCAGAACGTGACCTTCGGCCTCGAGGCGCTGCCCGTCCGGGAGCGCCGCCGGCGCGCCCTGGAGCTGCTCGACCAGCTGGGCATGGGGCGCTTCGCGGAGAGTTACCCGCACATGCTGTCCGGCGGCCAGCAGCAGCGGGTGGCCCTGGCCCGGGCGCTGGCCCCGGCGCCCCGGCTGATGCTGCTCGACGAGCCGTTCTCGAGCCTGGACGCCCGGCTGCGCGACCGCATCCGCGACGACACCCTGCACGTGCTGAAGAGGGTCGGCGCCGGGGCCCTGCTGGTGACTCACGATCCGGAAGAGGCGATGTTCATGGCCGACCGCATCGCGCTGATGCGCGACGGCCACATCGTGCAGATGGGCACCCCGAGAGAGCTCTACTGCGCGCCGACCGACCCCTTCGTGGTGACCTTCTTCGGCGAGGTCAACGAGCTCGAGGGCCGGGTGCGCGAGGGTCGCGTCGATACGCCGGTGGGCGAGGTGATGGCCCATGGCCTGGAGGAGGGTGCCCGGGCGCGGGTGATGATCCGCCCCGAGGCGCTGCGCGTGGTGGCGCTGGAGGAGGCGCCCACGGACCATCACAGCCACGTGATCATGGCCAAGCTGCTGGGCCGCACCAGCCTGCTGCACATCTGCGCCCACGGCGGCGATGGCCGCGAGTCGCACCTGCACGCCCGGGTGCCCGGGGTCTTCCTGCCCGAGGAGGGCCAGCCGGTCACGATCCGGCTGGATCCGTCACAGGTGTTCGTCTTCCCCGCGGCTCCCGGGGCGTGAGCGGCGCATCGCCAGGCTAAGCAGGATCACCGGGATGATGCCCACCGCGACGATGGTCAGCGAGGCGGTGGAGGCCTCGGCCAGGCGCTCGTCGGCGGCCAGGTTGTGGGCGCGCACCGCCAGGGTGTCGAAATCGAAGGGGCGCAGGATGATGGTCGCCGGCAGCTCCTTCATCACGTCGACGAACACCAGGATGCCGGCGGCCAGCAGGCTGCCGCGCATGATCGGCGTATGCACCTTGCGCAACGTGCCGCCGGCGGTCTGGCCCAGGGTGCGGGCGGCCGCGTCCATGCTCGGTGTCACCTTGCCGAGGCTCGCCTCCAGGGCGTTGAACGACACCGCCAGGAAGCGCACCACGTAGGCGTAGATCAGGATGAAGGCCGAGCCGCTGAAGATCAGCCCGGCGATCACCCCGTAGTGGGCCTTCAGGAAGCCGTTCAGGGTGTCGTCCAGCCAGGCGAAGGGAATCAGGATGCCCACCGCCACCACCGAGCCGGGCACCGCATAGCCCATGGCCGCCACCCGGGTGGCGGTGCGCGTCAGCGGCCCCGGATTCAGCCGCGCCCCGTAGCTCAGCACCAGCGCCAGCCCCACCGCGACCAGCGCCGCCACGGCCGCCAGCACCAGGCTGTTGCCGGCGAACTCCAGAAAGCGGGCGCCGAACAGCGAATCCCCGCCCTGGATCGACAGGTAGCCGAGCAGCCCGCTGGGAATCAGGAAGCCGACCAGCACCGGCGCCAGACAGGCCAGGGTCGCGGCGGCGGCGCGCAGGCCGCCGAGGCGGAACTCCGGCAGCTGCTGGTAGCGGCCGGTGGTGTGGAAGTAGCGCCGCTTGCCTCGCGAGGCGCGCTCGAGCAGCACGAAGACGATCACGAAGGCCAGCAGGCAGGCCGCCAGCTGGGCGGCGGCGACCTGCTCGCCCATGCCGAACCAGGTGCGGTAGATGCCGGTGGTGAAGGTGTCGACGCCGAAATACTGCACCGCGCCGAACTCGTTGAGGGTCTCCATCAATGCCAGCGACACGCCGCCGACGATGGCCGGGCGTGCCAGCGGGATGGCGATGCTGGTGAACAGCCGCCAGGGGCCCCGGCCCAGGGTGCGGCCCACGTCCAGCACGCACACCGACTGTTCGAGGAAGCTGGCCCGGGCCAGCATGTAGACGTAGGGGTAGAGCACCAGGGTGATCAGGGTCGCCGCCCCGCCCAGCGAGCGGATGTCGGGAAACCAGTAGTCGCCGCGCTCCCAGCCGAAGGCCTCGCGCAAGGCGCTCTGCAGCGGCCCGGCATACTGCAGGAAGTCGGTATAGGCATAGGCGATCACGTAGGTCGGCACCGCCAGCGGCAGCAGCAGGGCCCACTCGAACAGCCGGCGGCCGGGGAAGCGGCACATCACCACCAGCCAGGCGGTGCCGGTGCCGATCACGAAGGTGCCGAGCCCCACCGTGACGACTAGGAACAGGGTGTTGGCCATATAGCGGCCCAGCACGGTGCTGGCCAGATGCTGCCAGACGCCGCCGGCGGGCATGACGATATGGGCCAGCACGGTGAGCACCGGCAGCGCCACGACGGCGGCGATGAGCAGGGTCAGGACGCTCCAGGCATCGAGGTGCCGTGTCAGCCGGCGAACGGGCGCGGCGGGCCGATGGCCGAGGGGGCTGGACACGCGGGTTCTCCTTCCGGTGGGGGCCGATACGCTTGCCAGAGGCGATGGCCTGGCGGGCAAGCATGGTATCAGCTGCCCGGGAAGGCTGCACCGACACGCGCCGCCGCCCGCGGTGGGGCGGGCGGCGGCGCGGCGGGGCGAGACTCAGTAGCCGACGAGCAGCGCGGGCAAGCCGGTGACCAGGGCCGGGAAGAAGGCCATCAGCAGGCAGGCCAGCACGATCAGCGCGCAGAAGGGAATCACCGCCCGGTAGAGATCCAGGGTCTCGACCTCCGGCGGCGCCACCCCCTTGAGATAGAACAGCGCATAGCCGAACGGCGGGGTGAGGAAGGAGGTCTGCAGCACCACCGCCACCATCACCACGAACCACAGCACGTCTACGCCCATGCTCTCCACGATGGGCAGCATGATCGGGAAGCTGAGCAGCACGATGCCGGTCCAGTCCAGGAACATGCCCAGGATGAACACCAGGAAGAACATCAGGATCAGGGCGCCGGTGGTGCCGCCGGGCATGGCCATGACGACCTCGCTGATGACCTCCATGCCGCCGCCGATCGAGAACACGCCGGTGAAGGCGGTGGCGCCGACCAGCACCAGCATCACCATGGTGGTGGTCTTGCTGGCCTCGATCAGGGTGCGGTAGCAGGTGGAGGGCCGGCGGTCGCCGAAGATCAGGAACAGCACGAAGGCGATGGCCACGCCGATCGCCGAGGCCTCGGTGGCGGTGGCGATGCCGGCGAACAGCGACCCCAGCACCCCCAGGATCAGCGCCATCGGCGGCAGCACGTACTTGCCGAGCATGACCAGCAGCTCGCCGGTGGAGACCTCGGCCCGCTCCTCGGCGGGCACCGGCGGGCCGTAGCCGGGCTTGAGGTGGCAGATCGCCAGCACATATAGGGCGTACATCGCGCCGAGCAGCAGGCCGGGCACCAGGGCGCCGGCGAACAGCGCCCCCACCGATACCGGCGAGTAGCTGGCCATCAGGATCAGCATGATGCTGGGCGGAATCAGGATGCCCAGGCAGCCGCTGGCCATGATCACCCCGGTGCTGAGCTCCTTGTTGTAGTGGTACTTGAGCATCGGCACCAGGGCGATCATGCCCATCACCGCGATGGAGGCGCCGACGATGCCGGTGGTGGCGGCCAGCAGCACCGAGACCACCACCACCGTCAGGGCCAGGCCGCCGCGCAGGTTGGCCAGCAGCAGGCGCATCGACTCGAACATCTTCTCGGTGACCCCGGAGTCGTTGAGGAAGCGGGCCATGAGGATGAACAGCGGAATGGCCACCAGGACGTAGTTGTCCATGGCGTTGCCGTAGATGTTGTTGATCAGGATGCCCAGGGTGCTGGCGCCCGGGCCCAGCCAGGCACCGAGCACCGCGGTGCCGCCGAGCACGAAGGCCAGCGGATGGCCCATGAACAGCCCGACCAGCAGGCCGCCGAACATGAACAGGGTGAGCAGTTCTGCGCTCATGCGGCGTTCTCCTTGTGCAGGGCCTGCACGGCGCGGATCACCACCGCGACGGCCTGGAGCAGCAGCAGCACGGCGGTGACGATGATCACCGCCTTCACCGGATAGACCGGGAGGGCCACCATGCCGTAGGTGGTCTCGCCGCGGCTGAAGGAACGGTAGAAGAAGTCCCAGCCGAGGCTGAGCAGCATCCAGATGAAGGGGACGAAGAAGATCAGGTAGCCGAGCAGCTCGATGGCGGCCTGGCGGCGCCGCGACAGCAGGCGCTTGAGCACGTCGACCTCCACGTGGGCGTGATGGCGCAGTCCGAAGGCCGCCATCAGCATGAAATGGGCGCCGAACAGCATCTTGGTAACGTCGAAGGCCCAGTCGCTGGGGCGGCCGACGAAGAAGCGCATGGCGATGTCATAGATCACGATGATCGTGATCACGGCGAGCAGGGGCGCGATGAGACGCCCGAAGGCCTCGTTGAGGGCGTCGATGGCCCTGGCAATGGCATTCATGGTCGACATTTCCGAGTGCGGACGGACAGGGAGAGGCGTCGGGCTCGCCGGGGCATGGTGCCCCGGCGACGTGGCCCGGTCACTGGTTCATGCAGGCCTCGATGTCCTCCAGGGAGGGCAGGTTGTCGGTCACCCGGCTCATGTTGAAGGGCACCGAGATGTCACGCCAGTTGGCGTAGTGCTCCATGTAGCTGATCATGGAGTGGTAGACCTTGGCGTGCATGGGGTCCTCGCAGGCACCCTGCACGATCACCTCGTTGGTGATCTCCTGGATCTGCGCCAGGTCTTCCTCGGAGAGCTGGTTGATCTCGGTGCCGTCGTCGAGGAACTTCACCGTGCCCTCGGTGGACTCGCGCTCGGACCAGGCCAGCGACCAGGCCATGGTGGCCTCGGCGGCGATCTTCAGCTTCTCCTGGGTCTCCTCGGAGAGGGCGTCCCAGGCGTCCTGGTTGATCATCACCCCGAACACGCTGGCGGACTGGTGCCAGCCCGGCACCGACCAGTAGTCGGCGACCTCGGAGAAGCCGGCCTTGTAGTCCACGCCCGGGGTCGAGAACTCGGCGCCGTCGACCACGCCGCGCTCGATGGCCTGGTAGATCTCGCCGCCGGCCAGGGTCACCTGGGAGCCGCCGAGCTGCTCCAGCACCCGGCCCTGGTCGCGCCCGGAGAGGCGCAGGCGCTTGCCTTCCAGGTCGGCGATGCTCTCGATGGGGGTGCCGCCGCGGAAGCCGGATTCGTTGTTGGTGATGCCATAGGGCAGGTAGACCATGTTGTACTGGCCGTAGACCTCCTGATAGAGCTCCCAGCCGCCCCACTCCATGATCCAGTTCAGGTAGTCGACGCCGTTGAACAGGCTGGTGGTGGTGGCCAGGGGCGAGAAGGCGGAGCTGCGTCCGGCCCAGTAGCCGGGCCAGTCGCCGGCGGCCTGGATGCTGCCGGTCTCGGTGGCGTCGAAGACCTGGGTGCCGGGCATCAGGGTGCCGCCGGCGCGGAAGTTGATCGTCAGCTCGTCACCGGCCAGCTGGTTGACCAGCTCGACCCAGTGGCGGTCGATCTGGATCAGGTCCAGGTTGTCCGGCCAGGTGGTGGTCATGGTCCAGGATTCCTGGGCCTGGGCGGTGGTGGCCAGGCTGGCCAGGGCGATGCCGGCGGCGAGTCCGGTGAGGGCGAAGCGGGTCTGTTTCATCGCGATTCTCTCCTGCGGTTTGTTCTGATTGTGGAGATGGGTGACGAACGTGATGCAGTGCAAAAATTCTGGCCTCCCCGCCCGGCGAGGCGGCCGTTGCCTCAACCTAGCATGGGCCTCGTGGCGGGTTCGACGGTCGCCGATCGTCTAAGCCAGGGCGCCTGTGGCCGGCTCTCATCACTCGGGGGAAGAGGAAAAGCCTTGAATTTCAAATGTATAAAACAAGAGTATGACCGGCATGTTGCACTGCCGAAGTGCGGCCGGGCGTTGAAACGACACCGAATCCTTAGACCAAAGTTCAGCAATTGAAGGGGATGCTCATGAACGCCGGGGTGCCCGATGACCTCCTGGCCTGCCGGGCCCGCCTGGGGGAACGCCGCTGGCGAGGCCTGGTATGGCTGACGGGGGAGGCCGGAGACGCCGCCCGGCGCGCCCTGGCGCTGTGGCACGCCTGGCCCGGCGAGGCGCCGCTGTGGGTCGCCCCCGAACCTCCGGCGGGCCTGGACGAGGCCGCCTGGCTGCCCGCCGCCAAGGCGCGCACCCGGCTCGGCGGCGAGCACGACCTGATCGTCTTCGACGCGGTCTCGCCCGGGGCGGGCTTCGACCCCGACGCCTTCGGTGCGCTCTCGGGCACCCTGCGCGCCGGCGGGCTGCTGGTGCTGCTGACGCCCGCGGAGTGGGGCGCGCGTCCCGACGCCGACTATGCGCGCCTCGCCGCCCATCCCTGGCCCGCCGAGGCGCTGTCGGCACACTATCTGGCCCGCCTCGGCCACCTGCTGGCCGGATCGCCGTGGGCGATCCGCTGGCCCGCCGAGGGCGCGCTCGCGATACCCGACTGGCCCGAGGTCGCGCCCGCCGCCTCGCCCCCCGACGATCGCGACTGCCTGACTCGCGACCAGGCCGAGGCGGTGGCGCGGCTAGTCCGGCTGCGCCGCCGCCGGCCGCTGGTGCTCACCGCGGATCGTGGGCGCGGCAAGACGGCGGCGCTCGGCATCGCCTGCGCCCGGCTGCTGGACCGGGGCGAGCGAGGGCGTGGCAGGGAAGGCGAGACCGAGATCCTGGTGACCGCCCCGCGCCCGGCGGCGGTGGCCGGCCTCTTCGAGCGGCTCGCCGCGCTGCGGCCCGAGGGGCGGCGCCACGGCAACCGCTTCGAGGAGGCCGGCGGGCGAGTGGTCTTCCTGGCGCCGGACGAGCTCAGCGCCCGGGTCGAGCGCCTCGAGGCCGGCGGCGCCGGGGCCTGGTTGCTGGTCGACGAGGCCGCGGCGATTCCCGCCGGATTGCTCGGCCAGTGGCTCGCGGCCTTTCCGCGCATCGCCTTCGCCACGACGGTGCACGGCTACGAGGGCGCCGGCCGCGGCTTCGCGCTGCGTTTTCGCGAGCGACTCGAGCGTCTGACCCCCGAATGGCGCGAGTTTCACCTGGCCGCCCCGATCCGCTGGGCCCCGGACGACCCCCTGGAGGCGCTCACCGCGCGGCTGCTGATGCTCGACGCCGAGCCGGCGCCGCCCGACGGCGCGCGGGCCGCGTGGCGGCTCGAGGCGCCAGGCGAGCTGGCCCGGGACGAGCCGCGCCTGCGGGCGCTGTTCGGGCTGCTGGTTCAGGCTCACTACCGCACCACTCCGAGCGACCTGCGGCGCCTGCTGGACGGCCCCGATACGCGGCTCACCACTCTCGGTAACGACGCTGGCCCCCAGGCGGTCGTGGTCAGCGCCGACGAGGGCGGCTTCGATGCCGCCCTGGCGGAGCGGGTGGCGCGGGGCGAGCGCCGGCCCCGCGGCCACCTGATGGCCCAGTCGCTGGCCGCCCACGCCGGCGCACGGGAGGCGCTGAGCGGTCGGCTGCGCCGGGTGCTGCGCATCGCCGTGCACCCGGCGTTGCGTCGCCAGGGGCTCGGCCGGCGGTTACTAGACGCCGAGCGGGAGGCGGCGCGCGAGGCGGGCATCGCGCTGCTGGGGGCGAGCTTCGGCGCCGAACCGGGCCTGCTGGCGTTCTGGCAGGCTCAGGGCTTTCGCGCGGTGCGCCTGGGGCTGACCCGCGAGGCGGCCACCGGCGAGCATGCCTTGATGGTGGTCGCGCCGGCGGCCGAAGGCGGCGAGGCGCTGGCCGAGGGCCTGGCGGACCGCTTCCAGGCCCTGCTGCCGTCGCTGCTGGCCTTCGAGCTGCGCGAGCTGGACCCGGCGGTGGCGCTGGCGCTGCTGGCCGAGGCTCCCCCTCGGCCGCTGGACGACGCGGCGCTGCGCGACCTCACAGACGTGGCCCACGGCCACCGCGAGCCGGCCCTGGCGCGGCCCGCGGTGCAGGCGCTGGTCCTCGACGCCGCGCGGCGGGGCGAGCGCGACGAGGCGCTGGCGCTGCTCGCCGCCTGGGCCTTCCAGGGCCGCGGCACGGCCTGGCTGGCGGCGCGCCTCGGGCTCGCCGGGGGCAAGGCGGTGGACGCCTGGCGCCGCGATCAGGTCGCCCGCTGGCTGGGCTCGGGGCCGCTTTCCTCGGGCCGGGCCGAGGGGTAGAGTGCCCGGGTCAACCGCGAGACAGACAGACCATGAACGCACATCTCGAGCGGCTCTCGCCGCAGCCGCTGTGGCGGCACTTCCGTACCCTGTGCAACACGCCGCGTCCCTCCGGGCACGAGGCCGCCCTGGTGGCGGCCCTGGAGGCCTGGGCCGACGAACGCGGCCTGGCCCACGACCGTGACGCCTACGGCAACCTGCGGCTGCGCAAGCCGGCGTCGCCGGGCCACGAAGGCGCGCCGGGGGTCGTCCTGCAGGGCCATCTCGACATGGTCGCCCAGGCCAATGCCGACCACCCCCACGACTTCACCCGCGACCCCATCGACACCCATGTCCAGGACGGCTGGCTCCACGCCCGCCATACCACCCTGGGCGCCGACAATGGCCTGGGCGTGGCGGCGGCGCTGGCCATCCTCGAGGACGACACCCTGAGCCACGGTCCCCTGGAGGCGTTGTTCACCCTCGAGGAGGAATCCTCCATGGGCGGGGCGCTGAACCTGGCCGAGGGCTGGCTGGAGGGGCGCCTGCTGCTCAACCTGGACTCCGAGGACCGCGGCCAGGTCTACATCGGCTGCGCCGGCGGCGCCGACGTGGTGGTCGACGCCCAGTTGCCCACCTCGTCGCTGGCCGAGGGCGAAGTGACGGCGCGCCTGTCCCTGACCGGCCTGCGCGGTGGCCACTCCGGCATCGACATCGACAAGGGCCGCGGCAACGCCAACCGCCTGTTGGTGCGTGTGCTGCGCGATCTGGAGGCCTGCGACGCCCGCCTGGTCGACTACCGTGGCGGCACCCTGCGCAATGCCCTGCCGCGGGAGGCCTTCGCCACCCTGGCGCTGCCCGCCGAGGCCTTCGAGGCCGCCCGCGCGAGACTGACGGGCCTGGCGTCGACGATGCGCGTCGAACTGGCCGGCGTCGACGACGGGCTGGCGCTGGCCCTCGAGCGGGTGCCGGCCCCCGAGGGCGAGGCCCTGACCCGGGACGCCAGTCGTCTGCTGGTCGCCGCCCTGCATGCCGCGCCCTGCGGCGTCGAACGCATGAGCGTCGCGGTGCCCGGCGTGGTGGAGACCTCCAACAACCTGGGGGTGGTCAGCCTCGAGCGGGGACGCTTCCATCTCTGCGCCCTGGTGCGCTCGCTGCGCGACAGCGCCGTCGAGGACCTCGCCGACCGTTTCCGCGCGCTGTTCGAGCTGATCGGTGCCCGTATCCGGGTCGAGGGAGCCTATCCGGGCTGGGCGCCGGAGCCGGACAGTGCGCTGCTGGCCCGCTTCCGCGCCCTGCACGCGGCGCGGCTGGGCGTCGATCCCGAGGTCAAGGTGATCCATGCCGGCCTGGAATGTGGGATCCTCGGCGCCAAGTACCCGGACATGGCGATGATCTCCTTCGGGCCGCTGATTCGCGGCGCCCACTCGCCGGACGAGCGGGTCGAGCTGGCCTCGGTGGAGGAGTTCTGGGGGCTTCTCCGGGCGCTGATCGAGGACCTGGCGGCGCCGGCGAGCTGATCCGGCTCAGGGCCAGTCCCGCGATGGCCGGAGGAGCCGCGGCGGCCCGCCCCGGTGGACGTCTTCCCGCTGGAGTAGGGGCCAATGCCGAGACTCGCCGTGGCGCCCGCGCCGGTGGTGCTCGAAGCGCCGGCGATCGTGCCGATCGAAGCGCCACCGATCGTGCCGGTCGAGGCGCAGGTAGGGCGAGACGATGATCACCGGGGAGGCTACCCCCGGCGGAGCCGGCACGACATGCGCAGAGGCCGACTCGGGGTGGGTGCGGTAGACGCCGGGGGCGTGGCGGTGATCCGTGCCGTTGCCGTAGTGGGCCGGACCGTGCTGGTGCACCGGCCCGCTGCCGAAGGTCACGGGGCCGTGGCGATGGGGGGCGGCACTCGTTGTCATCGCGGCCAGGCCGATGGCCAGGCCGATGGCCAGGCCCAGCGTCAGGAGCGGGACCGCCAGGCGGGCGGTCGGCCGGTATCGAAGCATGATGACCTCCTCGGCGGGCGGGGCGCCGCCCGGCGTTGGCTGGCTTCTAGTATAGTGGCGTTGGCCCCGGTCTTGTGGCCGCTATCGGGCGACGTGGGCGGTCGCCACAGGGTTCAACGCCAGGCTCAACGCGAGGCTCAACACCAGGGAGGAGTGCATGCTCGAGGGATTGGCACAGGCCGGCGGCGCCATGGCGGTCGCCTTCGCCGTGACGGTCGTGCTGGCCGTCGGCGTTGGCGTCGTGCTGCGACGGCGGCTCGCCGAGGCCCACCGCGAACTGGCCGAGCGACGGGCGGCGACCGCACGCCTCGAGCAGGAGCTCACCCAGAGCGATGCCCAGCTCGACGGCTGCCGCGAGCGGCTGGAGGGCCTCGAGGCGGCCCTCGGCGAGGCTCGCGACCGGCTGGCCGAGCAGCGCGAGCGCTCGGCTCGGCTGGAGGCGGAGCGTGAGCAGACGGCGCTTCGCCATCGCGAGCAGCTGGCGCTGCTGGAGGAAGCCCGGGAGCGGCTCAAGGACGAGTTCCACCGACTCGCCGGCCAGGTGTTCGAGGAACGCCAGCAGGCCTACAGCGCCCAGAGCCGCGAGAGCCTGGAGGCCCTGCTCAGGCCGTTTCGCGAGCAGGTCGAGCAGTTCCGCCAGCGGGTGGAGACCCTGCATGGCCAGGAGCAGCGCGAGCGCGGCTCGCTCAAGGCCCAGCTCGACCAGCTGGCCGGGCTCAACGCCCGGCTCGGCGACGAGGCGGCGTCGTTGGCCCGGGCGCTCAAGGGCGACCAGAAGGCCCAGGGCAACTGGGGCGAGCTGATCCTCGAGACAGTGCTGGAGCGCAGCGGGCTGCGCCGCGACGTCGAGTACCGCCGCGAGGTGTCGGTCGAGGGCGAGGCCGGCCGGCGGCGCCCCGATGCGGTCATCTACCTGCCCGAGGAACGCCACCTGATCGTGGACGCCAAGGTTTCGCTGGTGGCCTGGAACCGGGTGGTGAATGCCGAGGACGCCGCCGAGCGCGAGGCGGCCATGGGCGATCACCTGCGCTCGCTTCGCGCCCACGTGCAGGGGCTCGCCGCCAAGGACTATCCCGGCCTGCCCGGCCTGCGCTCGCCGGACTTCGTGTTCCTGTTCGTGCCGGTGGAACCGGCCTTCGCGGCGGCCTTCGAGCGCGACCCGACGCTGTTCCAGGAGGCCTTCGACCGCCAGGTGGTGATGGTCACCCCGACCACCCTGCTGGCCAGCCTGCGCACCGTGGCCGGGCTATGGAGCCTGGAGCGCCAGAACGAGAACGCTCGGCTGATCGGCGAGCGGGCCGAGCGCCTGTTGACCAAGTTCTCGGGCCTGGTGGAGAGCCTGCAGGAGGTGGGGCGCCATCTGGAGCGCGCCGGCGACAGCCATCGGCGGGCCGTCAACCGGCT
Organism: Halomonas sp. ABH4_019; assembly: GCF_056159885.1. NCBI lineage: Bacteria > Pseudomonadati > Pseudomonadota > Gammaproteobacteria > Oceanospirillales > Halomonadaceae > Halomonas > Halomonas sp. ABH4_019. Next base: position 1,384,299 of record NZ_JBSWWC010000001.1, on the reverse strand, counting down.
CTCCGAGGGGCAGGGCAGCCTTGTGGCCCAGGCCCGCGAGCTGGAGCGGCTGGGCGTGCGCATGAAGAAGCCGCTGCCCGCCGAGCTGGTGCGTGCCGCCGAGGGCGAGGTCCCTGACGACGAGCCCGCAGGCGACGGAACATGAAAAACGCCGCCCCGAGGGGCGGCGTCCTGTCCGGCGCTGGATGCGGGCTCAGCCCAGGTAGGCGTTGAGCATCCAGATGGTCTTTTCCTGCTCGCGGATGTAGTCGCCGACCTGGGCGGCGGTGCCCTCGTCGTCGGCATCGGAGGCCAGCGAGAGGATCTCGCGCTGCAGGTCGATCAGCTGCTGGTAGCCCCGGACCACGCCGCGCACGCAGGCGGTGCCGTCGTGCACCTGCTTGTCTTCCTCGATGCTGGCGATGCGGAAGTAGTCGCTGTAGGCGTGTACCGGCTGGTGACCGAGGGTCAGGATGCGTTCGGCGACTTCGTCGACCTTGACCAGCAGGTCGGTGTAGAACTCCTCGAACTTCTCGTGCAGCTGGAAGAACTCCTGGCCCTTCACGTTCCAGTGGTAGCCGCGCACGTTCATGTAGAAGAGCTGATAGTTGGCCAGCAGGACGTTGAGTCGCTCGGCGAGCTGGCTGGCGCTGCCTTCGTGCAGGCCGATGCTGTTGGTGTCGGTCATGCGAATGCCTCCTTGATCGCGTGGTCTGCCAGTGTAAGGGCGGGCATGGCGGTCGGATAAGCGAATTCCATGCATCGCCATCATAGCCTTGCCACATGACATGCGGGCGGCATCGGCCGCCTTCAAGGGCCGGCGCCGTTGCGGCCGCCATGCCGGTGTCGCCCGGCCGGCTGCTAGACTCAGGAAAAACGCGGGAGGAGTGAGCATGTGGAAAGGCCTGGGACTCTTGCTGCTCGCGGCGCTGGCCGGCTGTCAGGCGCTGCCGTCGCAGCTCCCGGTGGCCGAGCCGGCGCCCGCCGAGGCTTGCGTCTGGGCGCATCGCGATGAGGCAACCCCGATGACTCTCGACCGGGTGGTGGCGGCGCTGGAGGCCGACGGCTTCCGTATCCGCCATACCGAGGCGGCGCTGGGACTGGTCAGCGCCGAACGCGCCGAGCGCACCGTCTTCCATGCCGCCCCGGAGCCGGACATCTTCGTGCTGGGCGGCTCGCGCCGTCGCTTCGGCCACGGCGTCCTCATCGGCGGCGGCTTCGGCGTCGGGGGGCTCGATGACGAGGCCACCGAGATCCAGCGCGTCTCGGTGGTGGTCGGGCCCGAGACGGTGCGGGTGAGCCGCGACATCCAGCTGTTCGACTGGCGCGGCGAGCTGCGCCGGGCGCGGACCGCCAGCGACGCGGGCTTCTGTCGCGAGCTGCGCGAGGCCGTGCGTCGCCGGGCGGGGGAGGGGGCATGAGACACGCACTGCTGATGGCGGGGCTGGTGATGTGGCTTGCGGGCTGTGTCGCGACTCCGTCGCCGGCCGTGCCGGCGACCCGTACCCTCGAGGTGGCGCCCTCGACCGCGCTGGAGGAGTCGATGACGCTGCTGATGGAGCGCGGCTACGTGATCCGCCACGCCGACGCCGAGCTGGGGCGCGTCGAGGCGGAGATCGCCCGCTGGCCGGGGTATCGCGTGCGGCTGGAGGTCGAGGCGGCCGGTGCCGAGAGCCGGCTGGCCATGACCGCCTGGCGAGGCGGCAGGTCGCTGCCGCCGGAGCTGGTCGAGCCGCTGCTCACCGAGCTGAACAGCCGCCTGCTGATGCGTCCCTGAGGCCGTCAGTCCTGCGACAGGGCATCGATGCCCTCGACCATCGCCAGCAGGCGATCGCGCATCGCCGCCAGGGCGTCCAGGTCATAGGCCTCGGCCTGGCCTCGTCCCCACACCGGCCCCGGCCAGGCCGCGTCGTTCTCCCGGCGCAGGATCACGTGCACGTGCAGCTGGGGCACCATGTTGCCCAGGGTGGCGATGTTGAGCTTGTCGCCGCCCAGGGTCTCCTTCAGGGCGCGGCCGACCTGGCCGGCTTCCTGCCATAGTTGCCGCTGGGCGGCGTCGTCCAGATCGAACACCTCGACGACACCGGGCCGGCGGGGGATCAGCACCAGCCAGGGATAGCGGGCGTCGTCCATCAGCCTGAGCTGGCAAAGCGGCAGTTCGGTGACCGGGTAGCTGTCCTCGACCAGGCGGGAATCTGCTTCGAAATCCGACATGATGGCTCCTCGTGGCGTACTGGGGGGCTTGATGGCGCTATGATGGCACAGCGCGGCGCCGGGCGATGCCCGGGCGCCGCTTCACGGATCGGAAGGGATGCCATCATGACGCCACTCGAGATACTGGCCCTGTTCGCCATCGGCGGCCTGGCCGGCTTCATCAACGTGCTCGCGGCGGGGGGCTCGATGCTGACCCTGCCGCTGCTGATCTTCCTGGGGCTGCCGCCCCAGGCCGCCAACGGCACCAACCGGGTATCGGTCGCCCTGCAGAGCGTCTCGGCGGTGGTCAGCTTCTTTCGCGCCGGGGCCCACCACCTGGGCCTGAGCCTGCGGTTGGCGGTGCCGGCGATGCTCGGGGCCCTGCTGGGCGCGCGACTGGCCCTGGAGGTGAGCGACGCCCTGTTCGAGGCGGTGCTGGTCACGGTGATGGCGCTGTCGGCGCTGCTGATGCTGCTGCCACAGCCGCGCCTGGAGACCCGGTCGCTGACCCCGGAGCGTCTGACCCCGGCCGTCTACCTGGCGATGTTCGCCATCGGCGTCTACGGCGGCTTCATCCAGGTCGGGGTGGGCATCCTGTTCATCGTGGTGCTCTATCGCCTGCTGAGGATCGACCTGGCCCAGGTGAACGTCTTCAAGGTGCTGATCGTGCTCGTCTATACCCTGCCGGCGCTGGCCGTGTTCGTGTTCGAGGGGCAGGTGCGCTGGGGCTATGGCCTGGCCCTGGCCGCCGGCAGCATGACCGGCGCCTGGCTGGCGGTGAAGGTCAACATGAGCCCGCGCGGGGCGCTGTGGGTGAAATGGCTGACCGTCGCGGTGATCCTGGCCATCATGCTGCGGCTGGTGTTGACCTGAGCGGGGCTGGATCAACGCGCACGGCCTGCTAGATTGAATAAGCAACGACTGCTTTGTCCAACCGCAAGGAGTTCCCATGAAGCGGACACTACTGCTCTCGATCGCCGCCCTGTTCACCCTGTCCCTGCTGGCCGGCTGCAATACCGTGCGTGGCGTGGGGCAGGACATCGAAGAAGGCGGCGAGGCGATCCAGGATTCCTCCTACCAATAGAATACCGAGCCGTCACTCGGCGCCGTGCTCGATCTGGGCGCGGCGCCCCTCTTCCTCGGCCTGCTTGCGCAGCTTCTTGCGCATCTCGGCCTTCTCGAAGCGCAGCTTCTGGGTGTGGGTCTCGAGCGCCAGCGTCGGCACCCGGGCCGGCTTGCCCTGCTTGTCCACCGCCACCATGGTGAGGTAGCAGCTGTTGGTGTGTCGGATCAGCTTGTTCTGGATGTCCTCGGCCACCACCTTGATGCCGATCTCCATGGAGGACCGGCCCACGTGGTTGACGCTGGCCAGGAAGGTCACCAGCTCGCCGACGTGGATGGGCTGCTTGAACAGCACCTGGTCCACCGACAGGGTCACCACGTAGTGCCCGGAGAAGCGGCTGGCGCAGGCATAGGCCACCTCGTCGAGCTTCTTGAGGATGGCGCCGCCATGCACCTTGCCGCTGAAGTTGGCCATGTCGGGGGTCATCAGCACGGTCATGGTCAGCTCGTGCTGGCCGGGAAGGGCGTGTTCGTCCATCGAGAGGGGATCCTTTGGTCGATTGTCCCCCCAGCATAACGCCTTGCCCCCGCGATGGGGACAAGGCGTCGTCTGGTGCGCTCGTGGCCGGCGTGGCTCACCGCCTTCGCGTCATAGGCGCCTGAGGCAGTCGGCCGTGACCTCTTCGCCCAGTGAGGCGGGGGCGTCCACGCGCTCGGTGTTGTACCCGTATACCCGATCGATGATCTCGTCGACGTCGCCCAGGAAGGGGTTGTCGTCCGGTGCACTCGCCGTCGCCCGGCGCGTCTCGGCCTCCGTATCGCCCTTAAGGCGGTTCTCGAGCAGGCCCTCGGCGAACTGGCCGCGGATCTGGCATTCCAGCTGGTGCTGTTCGGGCGTATCGGGCAGGCCTTCGGACTGCGCCATGGCCGGCAGGGCCGCCAGGGTTGCGAGGAGGACGAACAGCGGTTTTCTCAGGGGCATGGTGTGTCCTGCGGGTGATCGAGTATCGAGGGGCGTGCCGTCGCTTCTGCCTTGCTGGCGTCGTTTGACGGTAAATGGCGCTCGGGGGAGGTCGGTGCTCATGAGCCCAGGCACCGTTCCCGGGTGAGTTCGACGAACTTTCGCGTATCGTTCTCGCCGCTCGGCTCGTAATCGTAGATCTCGTCTATCAGCCGGCGAGTGCGCTGCCGTTCCTCGTCGCTGGCATCCGGGTTGATATTCCCCAGCATGTTTTCCTTGCTGGCACCGTTTATTCGCTGTCGCATCATGATCTCTGCCGCTTGTCCCTTGAATCGACAGAGCTCTTCCTGGCTGGGCTGGTAGCCATTGGAGGCCATGGCCGGCACCGCCAAGGCGCCGAACAGGATGCAGGTCGTTACAGCAAAAGCTCTTTTCATGGGCAGTGGGCCTTTGGGCTCAAGTGAGAAGTAAAGCGATGATGTCAGGCGCGGTAAAAATCGATGAAACCGCGAATGAAAGATATGAAAGGGATCCTAACGAAGTATGACAAGTTTCGGCAAGTCTTCCGGTAGGCTGGGAGGCGGCATCATAAGTGAGCCGGTCGCTGAAGAAAGGGTATGAGGTAGGTGAGGAGAGGGTATGAGGTAGGTGAGGAGAGGGGTTTAAAGTGGGGGGGAGGTGGCTATTGCCTCGTAAGACATGTCTTACGAGAAATTCATGAAATGCTTGCATTAGTAAGTTATTGTAAAATCTTCACGGTTCAGAAAGAGACTGAAAGTCCATTTGTGACAAGAAATAATAATTTTGTCGTTCTTTTTATTGCTTTCTGGGGGCGACTGGCGTTCTTTTTTACTTTTTGTTACAGATTGGTTCGGTTTGAGCCCTGCAGGCTATGTTGCGAGAGTCGTGATGCCGGATTACTCTCCTTCTGAAATCCAAGGGGTATATTGACCCTCAGGACCCGTATTGGCGGCATGACGAGTGATCAGTTGATGCCATCAAGGGGATGACATGACGTAAGGTTATGCCTCTGAACGAATTTAAAGGAGAGAAGCATGACGCTATGGAAAGCTGCAGCGCTGATAATGCTGCTGTCGTTGACGATGGGCTGTTCTGCCCTGATGGCGAGCGATCCAACCGCCTATTTCGAGGACGAAGCCCAGCGGTCCCTGGCCGAGGCCGCCGCAGCAGGGGATGAACGCGGCATGGAGGCGGCGCTTGAGCGAGGGGCGGATCCGAACAAGGTAAGCCGGCACTCCATGACGCCACTTTTCTGGGTCACTTCGATGGAGCCCAACCTGGAAGGACTGAAATACCTTCTGGAAAATGGTGGGAATCCCAACCTTAGTATAGTCAATCCGGATTACAATAAAGATAGAATTTATCTGATCGAGTTGGCATATGAAAAGCCTGATACCACGGCCTTTCTACAGGCGGTGCTGGAGGCTGGTGCCGATCCTAGTATGCCGGTTTCGAGCCACGGTTCAACGTTGCTTTTCAAGCCGCTTGCCGATCGTTATCTGGAGCATATAAAGCTGCTGATCGATTATGGTATTGACGTAAATTATCGGAACGATGAGTATGATATGACTCCGCTAAAAGATATGATGCTTGCTAAGCATTATGAGGCTGTTGTTTTGCTTCTCGATGCTGGAGCGGATCCAACGCTGGAAGATAGGTTTGGAAAATCCCTGATGTGGGCTATAGGGCGGATTGAGGAGATGGATCTTCGCGATAGATATAGTTCCGATGGTTTTTGGAAGGTGATCGATGCCCTGAAAGCCAAGGGATATATTGATCCACAGGATACGTATTGGCGGCGTGACGAGTGATCACTTGATGCCATGAAGGGCGCAGCCGTGGCCGAAGATAACGCCTCGCAGCGACTCGGTGTAAGGAGAGAAGCATGACGTTATGGAAAGCTGGAGCAATGATAATGCTGCTGTCGTTGACGATGGGCTGTTCCACCCTGATGGCGAGTGATCCGTCCGCCTATTACGAGGACGAACTGCAACTGACCCTGGCCCGGGCGGCGGCGGCCGGCGACGAGACCGCTATGGCGGAGGCCCTGGAGCGAGGCGCCGATCCGAACAAGGTCGGTCGTCACTCCATGACGCCGATCTTCTGGGTCATCAACATGCGGCCCAACCCGGAGGCGCTCGAGTATCTGTTGGCGCATGGCGGCGACCCCGATCTCGGTGCGCCCAATCCCCAATATCCCGAGATCGACAAGGTATATCCGATCGAGCAGGCCTTTAAGCATACCGATCCTCGCTTCCTCAAGATCCTTCTCGAGGCCGGTGCCGATCCCAATATGCCGGTCTCGGGAGAAGACAATACGTTGCTTTATGAATATCAAATGGATGAGCTTCTAGACCGTCTTCAAATGCTGATCGAATACGGTGCAGATGTTAACTACCAGAATGAAGAATATGGCAGCGTCCCACTCAGAAGAATGATTACGGCGCATTACTTTCAGGCCGCCACGATGCTGGTAAAGGCCGGGGCAGACCCCACAATCGAGAACACGTTTGGCGACTCACCTCTCTTTTACTTTGATAGCGTATATGAGAATCAGCTCGCGCATAGCAGTCAGGACGAGGGCTTCTGGGAGCTTGTCGAGGCGCTGAAATCGCGCGGCTATCTCGACGAGTCCTACTGATGCCATGGTTACCGGTCGCGTCACTCGCCGGGCGCAGCAGGGACAGGCGCTGACGGAGTTCACTGTCGTCGGCCTGTTCCTGCTGGCGCCGCTGTTTTTGATCGTGCCCGTGATCGCCAAGATCATGTCGCAGAACCAGGACGTGGAAATGGCGGCCCGATACGCCGCCTGGGAACGCACGGTGTGGGACGAGCAGGCGCCCGATAGGGGCCTGTCCGGCTATGAGGGCGCGGAGCTCGGCTACAAGAGTGACGAACGCATCGCCGAGGAAGTCGATGCGCGCATCTTCGCCGAAAGCGCTCAAGCGATCCGCTCGGATGCCGATGTCGGGTATTCGCTCGACCCGTTCGCGCGGCGCCAGAACGGCGATCAGGCGGCGTTGATCACCGCGCAGGAAAACGCAGGGGGGCGAGCGATGGTAGCGACGACCAACGAGGCGCCGGGAGGCATCCTTGGGCTGACCGACAGTGTAGCCGGCCTCATGAAACTGGTAAGCCAGTTCGATATGCCCGACAAGGGGCTGGTCAATGCCCAGGCCAGCGAGGATCTGCTGGATCTGCGTGACGTGTTCGGCGATATCGCCTCGGTAGAGACGCTGCGGATCGATGCCGGTAGATGTCCTGTCAGTTGGACTTCGACTTTGCCTTTCGGATGGTCGGTGGTGATATGTTGAGCTTGGTATCATTCGTGCTGATAACCCCGCTGTTGGACGTTTTCCTGTATGTGCTCATGGCGATTGTGCTGATGATTCTGTATTCCGATGCACGTCAAGCCGAATTCAGCCAATAGCTGCCGAATCGGTTGAAGGTGATATGCGGTCGCTGACGAGCAGGGGAGACACTGAGCGACGTGACCGTCGTCTTGGTGTCTCCCCTGCTGGTGTCGTTGTTGTCGATCGCCCGGGAGGTATTAGAGCCAGGTCAGGCCGGCGGCGATGATGATGCCGGTCAGCAGCAGCTGGACCAGGCAGAAGCCCATGATGTCCTTCGCCTTGAGGCCGGCGATGCCGAGCACCGGCAGGGCCCAGAACGGCTGCAGCAGGTTGGTCCAGGCGTCGCCCCAGGCCACGGCCATGGCGACCCGGGGGATGTCCACGCCCAGCGCCTCGGCGGCGGGCAGCATCACCGGCGCCTGCACCGCCCACTGGCCGCCGCCGGAAGGCACGAAGATGTTGACGATGCCGGCGCTGATGAAGGTCCAGAACGGCAGGGTGGTCTCGGTGGCCAGCGAGATCAGCGCCTGGGACAGCGTCTCGGCCAGCCCCGACTGCACCATGATCGCCATGATGCCGGCATAGAAGGGGAACTGGATGACGATGCCGGCGCCGCCCTTGATCGCCTCGTGCAGGCTCTCGAGCAGGCTGCGCGGGGTGCGGTGCAGCACGATGGCCAGGAACAGGAACAGGAAGTTGACCACGTTGAGGTTGAGCCCGCCGCCTTGCAGCACGAAGTGGTCGACCAGGAACAACAGCCCCGGGATGCCGACCAGCCAGGCCAGGGTCATGCTGTTCTCGAGGCGCTCCGCGGGGCGGGTGATGCGCACGCGGCTCTGGTCGTCCTCATCGAGCAGGCTCGGGTCGATGAACACGCTGTCGCGCTCGTCGGGCAGCATCAGGCGGTTGAACAGCGGCACGGCGACGAACAGCGCCAGCACGATCGCCAGGTTGAACAGCGAGAAGATGGTCTCTGAGGTGCCGATCACCCCGATCTGCTCGGCGGTGAAGTGGCCCTCGGTGGCGATGGTCAGCGGCACCGAGCCTGCCAGGCCGCCGTGCCAGACGATGAAGCCCGAGTAGGCGCTGGCCACCAGCAGCCGGTAGTCGACGCGGATCTGCTTGGCCAGCTCCTTGGCGAACAGCGCGCCGACCACCAGGCCGAAGCCCCAGTTGATCCAGCTGGCGGCCAGCGACACCAGGGTGACCAGCACGATGGCCGCGCCGGGGTTCCTGGCCAGGCCGGCCAGGCGTTGCAGCAGCCGCTTGACCGGCGGCGAGCTGGCCAGCATGAAGCCGGTGACCAGCACCAGCAGCATCTGCATCGAGAAGGTCAGCAGGTTCCAGAAGCCATCGCCCCAGAAGCGCAGCACCGCCAGCGGCGTCTGGCGTTCCACGGCGATGGCTGCCGCCGCGGCGATCACCGTCAGCAGCAGCACGAAGATGTAGGGGTCGGGCAGGTAGCGCTCGACCAGTTTCACGGCCGGGCGCGAGAGAGCCTTCAGCATGGTGACGTCCCTTTATCGCTGGTGACGCCGGCGAACGCCGGCAGAGAGATTCTTTCGCCACCTGACGCTGACGTAAAGGTGAAATGTTGTCAAAAGAGACGAATGTCTAATTTCTGCCGCCGCGAGGCCCTACGGCGGACCAGCGCGTGCGCCGGTAGAGGCGGTCGAGGTGGAAGGCGGCGATCGGCACCCCCTTGAGCGCACCCCGATGGACAGGGCAAAGGTTAAGCGTCGGTGCCTGACCAGCGCGTGCGCCGGTAGTGGAGCCGAGGTGAAAGGCGGCGATCGGCACCCCCGAGCGCACCCCGATGCACAGGCAAAGGTTAAGCGTCGGTGCCCGACCAGCGCGTGCGCCGGTAGTGGAGCCGAGGTGGAAGGCGGCGATCGGCACCCCCGAGCGCACCCCGATGAACAGGGAAAGGTTAAGTGTCGGCGCCTGACCAGCGCGTGCGCCGGTAGTGGAGCCTAGGTGGAAGGCGGCGATCGGCACTCCCGAGCACACCCCGATAAGCAGGGCAAAGGTTAAGCGTCGGTGCCTGACCAGCGCGTGCGCCGGTAGTGGCGGTCGAGGTGGAAGGCGGCGATCGGCACCCCCCGAGCGCACCCCGATGAACAGGGAAAAGTTAAGTGTCGGCGCCTGACCAGCGGGTGCGCCGGTAGTGGAGATAATAGGCAATCAGTACTCCGGAGCGCACCGCAGTGAACACGCTGAAGGCCAGCCACAGGCCGTGGTTGCCGAGCCCCTGGCTGAGCCACCAGACGGGCAGGTAGACCGCCAGGGCGATGAAGATGCTGTTGCGCATCTCGCGGGTAGCGGTGGTGCCGATGAAGACGCCGTCCAGCAGGTAGCTCCACACCGCGATCAGCGGCATGGCGACCATCCACGGCAGGTAGTCGGCGGCGGCATCGCGCACCGCCGGCAGCCCGGTGAGCAGGGCGATCAGCCACTGGCCGCCCAGCGCGAAGGCCAGGGCGGCGAGCCCCGCGGTGAGCAGCGAGAAGCGCGCCGCGGCCCGCACCGCCGCGGCGAACTCGCCCCAGCGACCGCGACCCACCGCGCGGCCGGTCAGCGCCTCGGCGGCATGGGCGAAGCCGTCCAGCCCGTAGGAGGTCAACATGATGAACTGCAGCAGCACGGCGTTGGCCGCCAGCACGGTGTCGCCCTGGGCGGCGCCCCGGGAGGTGAAGAAGGCCATGGCGAACAGCAGCCCCAGGGTGCGCACGAAGAGCTGGGCGTTGACCCGGAACAGCTCGCCGTAGGCGGACAGCCGCAGCAGCCGCGAGCGACGGAAGCGGCCCCCCAGCCCGGCGAGCTGGTGGCGCACCCGCCACAGGCCGTAGGCCAGCGCCGTGTAGTCGGCGATCACCGTGGCCCAGGCCACGCCGTCGCTGGTCATCCCCAGGCCGACCACGAACAGCAGGTCCAGGGCGATGTTGACGCCGTTGGTCAGCACCAGCAGCGCCAGAGTGACCCGGGCATTCTGCTGGCCCAGGAACCAGCCCAGGATGGCGTAGTTGGCCAGCACCGCCGGGGCCGAGAGCAGGCGGATGCCGGCGTATTCCGCGGCCAGGGCGGTGGCCTCGGGGCTGCCGTCGAGCAGCTTGAGGCCCAGCGCGACCAGCGGATCGCCGGCCAGGATCAACACGCCGCCGATCAGCGCGGCCAGCAGCAGCGACTGGCCCAGCAGGTTCTTCACCGCCGCGTCGTCCTCGCGGCCCGCCGCCTGGGAGGTGAGGCCGGTGGTGCCCATGCGCAGGAAGCCGAAGCCCCAGTAGAGGAAGCCGAACAGCGTGGCCCCCAGGGTCACCGCGGCCAGGTAGCGGGAATCCGGCAGGTGGCCGACCACGGCGGTGTCGACCAGCCCGAGCAGCGGCACGGTGACGTTGGAGAGGATGATCGGCCAGGCCAGGGCCCAGATGCGCTGTGGGGCCTGGGCAGGCGTGGCGGGGGCGGTCGCGGTCACGTTGGCTCCGGTCGGGAAACGAAGCCGGCAGGATGGCCGCTGGCCTCGCCGGGCGCAAGCCTCCCGGGGCAGACCGCGCACCCGAGGCGGCACCTGCTGTCCGAGACGGGGAAGGTCAGGAGGGCGGAAACGCACGACGCCCCGCGCGGGGCGAGGCGTCGCTGTCGCTCGTCATCGCGGGGCGCTCAGGCGGCGGTGATGCGCTGGTACTTCTCCATCAGCGCCTCTCGGCTCTCCTCGCGCTCGGGGTCGAGGGGGATGCAGTCCACCGGGCAGACCTGCTGGCACTGGGGCTCGTCGTAGTGGCCGACGCATTCGGTGCACAGGCCGGGATCGATGACGTAGATCTCTTCCCCCGGCGAGATGGCGCCGTTGGGGCATTCGGGTTCGCAGACGTCGCAGTTGATGCACTCGTCGGTGATCATCAGGGACATGGGATACCTCACGAAAATCGCGGCGGCGGACCCGGGCGGCATGCCCGAGTATCCTGGTCAGGTATTGTAATGGCTCTGCAGCGCTGCGGCGACCTCGGGATGCACGTGCTTCGAGACGTCGCCGCCGAGCCGGGCGATCTCGCGTACCAGGCTGGAGGAGATGTAGGAGTTCTCGACTTCGGGGGTCAGGAAGACCGTCTCGAGCTCGGGCATCTGGGCGCGGTTCATGTTGGCCAGCTGCAGCTCGTACTCGAAGTCGGAGACCGCGCGCAGCCCGCGCAGCAGCACGCGGGCCTGCTGCTGGCGCATGAACTCGGTCATCAGCCCGGAGAAGCCGGTCACCTCGACGTTGTCCAGGCCGGCCACCACCGTGCGGGCCAGGGCGATCCGCGTGTCGAGGTCCAGCGCCGGCCCCTTGCCGGGGCTGGTGGCGATGGCCACTACCACCTTGTCGAACAGCCGCGCGGCCCGCTCGATCAGGTCGAAGTGGCCGTTGGTGATGGGATCGAAGGTGCCGGGGTAGACGGCGATGTTCATCGGCCTTCTCCGTCGTCGAGCGTGCCGAAGGGGTTGTCCACGGCCAGCGATACCGGTTTGGCGTAGCCGGGGATGCGGATGCTGTCCGCGGCGACCTCGAGCTCCGGGCCCTCCAGCACGCCTTCGCCGAAGCGGTAGCGGGGCCGGAAGCGGCCATGGTCGGCCTCGTGATGATAGGCCTCGGCGGCCCGGCGGGTGGTCTCGCGGCGGTGGCGCCAGTCGTGCAGCGCGGCCTCGCCGTGGCGGGCGGCCATCAGCCGTTCGGTCACGTCGGGGGACAGCACCACGCCGGTGGCGTTGTTGCCGCCGAAGCCCTTGGCGTTGATGAAGGCGGCGTCGGCTTTGAAGCGCTGCGGCTCGCGGAACAGCCGCAGCCGCTCGGCGTGCAGGTCGTCGGGCAGGGTGGCGTCCAGGGTGGGAATGCCCGGCAGCAGGCCGTGGGCGAAGCTGCCCAGGGCGCTGGTCAGCTGGTCGCCGGCGGCGCTGCCCTGGGAGTGGCCGACGAAGGCCTTGACCGCCACCACCGGCCAGTCCTCGATGCCGTGGGCGCGGGCCACCAGGTCGAAGACGTGGGATTCGGTGACCCGGTTCTTCGGCGTGCTGGTGCCGTGGGCGTGCAGGAAGGTGCGCTCGCGCAGGGCGGTGTCGCCGAGCAGCTCGCGGACCAGCGAGGCCGCCTTGCCGAGGGTGATGTAGTTGCCGATGCCCGGTGCCGAGATCGAGCGCTTCCAGCCGTCGGCGTTGACGTAGACGTCCGGCACGCTGCCCAGCACCTCGGCGCCGACCTCCAGGGCCAGGGCGTCGTCCATCAGCATCACGAACTGGCTGGACTCGCCCATGGTGAAGCCGCAGTTGCGGGCGAAGGGACGACTGGCGCGCTGGTAGTCCAGGTCGGTGAGCAGCTCCAGGGCGTCCAGGGCCTTGAGGCTCTCGTCGTCGGCCAGGGCGCCCATGGTGCGAAAGCCTTCGATGATCTCCGGGGTGATCGGCGCATCCGAGGTGCCGACCATCACCACCCGGCGGCGACCGGCGCGGATGTCGTCGACCCCCAGGCGCAGGTTGTAGAGGAAGCTCGCGCAGGCGCCCAGTGCGGCGCCGGTGCCGCCCACGCTGCCCAGCACGTAAGCGTTGAGGAAGTCGGCCGGCATCTGGCCGTAGCCCAGCGGCATCTGCTTGGAGGTGGCGCGCTTGCCGGAGACGAAGCTCTTGAGCAGCCCGCCCCAGCCCTCGTCGTCGAGCTGGCCGATGGAGTTGCCGGCGTAGACGGCGATCTGGTCGGGGTCGAGGCGGTCGCGCAACGCATCCCATTCCAGGCCGCTGTCGCCCAGGCAGTCGCTGGCGGCGAACACCGCCATGGACAGGCCGCGGGGATGGTGAACGCTGCGATAGAGCTGGCTGGCCTCGAAGCCCGAGGGCAGCTGGCCGGCGGCGCGCACCTGGGCGGGGCGGGTCTCGGGCAGCATCACGTCCATGTCGCCGGCCGGCACCGTGACCTCCAGGGTCCGACGGTCGAGCTCGCGGACCTGCCAGGTGGGTGGCAGGCTCTCGGGCAGCTGGCGGCGCCGCACGCGGAAGGTCATCGGCGCCTCGAGGGCCAGGCTGGCGCGGCGGTTGGCCGGCAGGCCCTCGGCGTTGAAGCGAGGATCCTCGATGCGCCGGATCAGGGTATGGTCGAGCACGCGCTGGCGGGTCTGCTCGACGATGGCCGCGGCATCGAGGGGGCGGCCATCGGCGTCGTGCCAGGCATCGTCCGCCTGGGCGCTGGCCAGGCGCATCATGGCCGCCAGGCCGAGCAGGGTCTGGGCCTGGACGTCGTCGGGCAGGGCGTCGAGCACGGTGCGGCGAAACGCCTGGTGGCCCGAGGCTCGGCCGGCGGGGTTCACGCCGCCCATGCCCACGATCACCGGTAAATGTGACAAGCCGGGTTCCTCGTAGTGCGGTTGATGTCTGGGCTGCTATTGTCCTTTTGGCCAAGGATCATAGCACCCGGCCAGGTACGCCGTCATGCGGCGCATGGCGGGGCCTCGCCCTGCGCCGGCGTGCCGCCGGCTGGTAGACTGTGCGCCCCTCTCGTTCACGGGTCATCGTCATGTCGGAGCGCTCGCGCACCATCACCTCCAACCAGCCCGGCCCCCACCAGGACCTGCCGCGCCGGGTCGCCCGGGCCTTGGCCCATCCGCTGCGCAAGCCGCTGGCCGGACACACCCGCGAGGCCTTCGCCGCCGCCGAGGCGTGGCGGGCGCCGCGCGCCGAGGCGCCGCTGATTCTCGATGCCGGCTGCGGTGTGGGGCTGTCGACGCGCCGGCTGGCCGAGGCGCACCCCGATTGCACGGTGATCGGCGTCGATCGCAGCGCCGACCGGCTGTCGCGGGAGCACGGCGAACTGCCCGGCAACGCCCGGCTGGTGCGCGCCGACCTGGTGGACTTCTGGCGGCTGGCGCTGGCCGCGGGCTGGCGGCCGGTGCGTCACTACCTGCTCTATCCCAACCCCTATCCCAAGGCCGCGCACCTCAAGATGCGCTGGCAGGGCCATCCGGTGTTCCCGGCCATCCTGGCCCTGGGCGGGCGCCTGGAGCTGCGCTCCAACTGGCGGCTCTACGTCGAGGAGTTCGCCCAGGCGGTCGAGCAGGTCACCGGCGTCGCCGCGCCGGTGGAGGCCTTCGACCCCGGCGGCGACTTCCTGACCCACTTCGAGCGCAAGTACCACCTCAGCGGCCAACCGCTATGGCGCCTGGTGGCCGAGCTGCCGCATCGCCCCGAGCTGTTGCCGGTCGAGTGAGTCGACTCAGCGTCGGCGGCGGTCGCGGAAGCGCTCCCCCAGGGTGCCGCGCAGCCAGCGGGTGATCGGCCCCTGGGCCGCGTCGCGCCGCGACACCGTCTCCACCTCGATGACCGGCAGGGTGCCCAGCGCCTCGCCGGACACGGCCACCAGGTGCTCGCGAAACGGCGGGTACTGGGCGATGTGTTCCGGCACCAGCGCCCAGCCGAGCCCGCGGGTGACCAGCTCGGCCATGGAGTAGAAGCTGTTGAGCTGCCAGAACTGGGCGCCGAGCGGCGGGGCGTCGTCGCCCTCGGAGCGCGAGGCGATCAGCAGCTGGCGGTGGGCGGCCAGGTCGCCGGGGGCGGGGGAACCGTGGGCGGCCAGGGGATGGTCGCGCCCGACCACCAGCGACTGGCGCAGGTGCGCGATCGGCACGCCCTCGAGCAGCGGGCCGCGGCCGAGCCGGCCGAGCAGGATCCCCAGGTCGGCGGTGCGGTCCTCCACCCAGCCCGCGATGTCGCCCCGGGCGCCGTACAGCAGGGTCAACTGCAGGGCGGGATAGTGATGGGCCAGGGCCTCGAGGGTCTCGTCCACCGGGGGCATCTCGACCAGCGCCTCGTCGATGGCCAGCACCAGTCGCGCTTCCTCGCCCTGGGCGATGGCCCGGGCCCGGGAATCCAGCCGCTGGCACTGGCGGAGCACCGCCCGGGCCTCGTGGAGCAGGGCCTCGCCGGCCTCGGTGGGGCGCGGCATGCGGCCGCCGCGGTCGAACAGCGTGCAGTCGAGGTCCGCCTCCAGGTGGGCGATGGCGGTGCTCACCGCCGACTGGGCCCGCCCCAGGTGGCGGGCCGCCGCGGAGAAGGAGCCGCGCTCGGCGCAGGCGATGAGCACTTCCAACTGGTCGAGGGTCCAGCGCATGGGCGACCTATCGTTTTTATAGATGGATTCCAACTCGTATCCATCATGATTCTGGCGAGAATAGGCACTCAGGTCGAGGCCCTTATGGCCTCGTGACGACGGGATCACGGGAGGCCACGATGCGCACTTGGAAAGAACGAATGACCCATGCCCTGCTCTTCGAGACCGGCGGACTGCTCATGGTGACGCCGCTGGCCAGCTGGCTGACCGGCCACGGCCTGGGCGAGATGGGCGTGCTGGCCGCGGGGCTGGCGACGGCCGCCACGCTCTGGAACCTGGTCTGGAACCGGATCTACGATGTGTTGGTGCCGACTCGCCAGCGTAGCCTGGGGCAGCGCTTCGCGCAGTCATTCGGCTTCGAGCTGGGCCTGCTGGTGATGACCCTGCCGGCGGTGGCCTGGTGGATGGACATCACCATGATGGAGGCGTTCTGGATGGACCTGGGCTTCCTGCTGTTCTTCCTGGCCTATGCCATGGTCTTCAATACCCTGTTCGACCTGGTGATGCGCCGCTACCTGGCGCGAGGAGGTGCCTGATGGCCTATCTGTACCTGGCGCTGGCGATCATCGCCGAGGTGGTGGCCACCAGCTCGCTGAAGGCGTCCCAGGAGTTCACCCGGCTGTGGCCGAGCCTGGTGGTGGTGGTCGGCTATGTCATCACCTTCTACCTGCTGACCCTGGCCCTGCGTACCCTGCCGGTGGGCATCGCCTATGCCATCTGGGCGGGGCTCGGCATCGTGCTGGTCACCCTGATCGGCATCCTGGTCTACGGCGAGCGCCTCGACGTGCCCGCGGTGCTGGGGCTGGCGATGATCGTCGGCGGGGTGGTGATCATCCAGGCCTTCTCCCAGGTATCCGCGCACTGACGTGAAGGCGGTCGAATCGCGACCGGGGCGGGGGTAGACTGCGGCGTTGCCGTCTTCTTTCATCGCCCCTGCCACGGATGACCCTCATGCTGTCTCGCTGCCTGTCGCTCTGCCTGCTCCTGCTGTTGCCCTTGACCGCCCAGGCACAGGGGTTTTCCCGTCTCGCCGAACTCGGCCAGGAGGGCTTTCGGATCGGCGCCGAGGCGCGCCTGCTGGGCAACGGCGAGCCGGGTGAGACGCTGGGCAGCCTCTCCCCGGGGCAGCAGCTGTCGCCGGCCTCGGTGTCCAAGGTCTACCTGGCGGCGGCGGCCCTCGATCGCTTCGGCCCCCAGCATCGCTTCACCACCCGGCTGGTCGGCACCGCCGAGCCCGATGCCGATGGCGTGCTGCATGGCGACCTGATCCTCGACGGCGGCGGCGACCCGGCGCTGACCACCGAAGACCTGTGGCGGCTGGTGCAGCGCCTGCATCAGGCCGGGGTGCGTGAGGTCACCGGGCGGCTGGTGGTCAGCCAGTGGCGCTTCGGCCCGGTGAGCTGCCTGACCGTCGACCGCTGCGAGGGCCAGCGCCGGGTCGACAACGCCTACAGTGCGCTACTGTCCTCGGCGGCGGTCAACTACGGCAACTGGTGCGTGACCGTGGCGCCGGCGCGCGTCGCCGGTGCGCCGGCGGTGGTCACCCCCTGCGATGGCCAGAGCGAGCTGGTGCGCATCGACAATCGCATCGAGACCAGGCCCGCCGACAGCGGCACCGAGCTGTCGGCGCTGCGGGTGACCGACGGCCAGGGCGACGTCATGCGCGTCGACGGCCAGATCTCCTCCAACGCCTACCCGCGCGAGCTCTACCGCACCAGCTCGGATCCCGCCGATCAGGCGGGCCGCACCCTGATGGCCATGCTCGCGCAGGCCGGCATCCCGGTGGCCGGCGGCCACGTCGCGACCACCCTGCCGCCGTCGAACGGCGCCCATCGTCTCGCCGCGGTGGACGGCAAGCCGCTGCAGGAGCTGCTGCTGCGCACCCTCAACTATTCCAACAATTTCATGGCCGATACCCTGACCCTGGACCTGGCGAACACGTCGCGGCCCTCGCTACTCCAGGGCGGCGATGCCATCGAGGCCTTCGCCGCGGGCCTGCCGGGCCATGGCCCGCTGCGCCTCGACAGCGGCAGCGGCCTGACGCCGGAGAATCGCACCAGCGCCGCCGGGGTGAACGTGCTACTGGAGCACATGTTCCGCCAGCCCTCGCTGTTTCCGAGCTTCGTCGCCGCCCTGCAGTCGCCGAGCAACGGCGTGATGCGCTTCATCCGTCGCGGTCCGCCGATCTTCCAGGAGCATGTGATGCTCAAGACCGGCACCCTCAACCAGCCGGTATCGGTGCGCGCCGCGGCCGGCTATTTCCGTACCCTCTCCGGGCGCTGGGGCGTGTTCAGCGTGCTGGTCAACGGCACCGGCTCGACGCCCTACCTGAGCTGGTCGATGGTGCTGGATCGGCTGTCCGAGGACCTGGCGGCCATGATCCGGGCTCACTGAGTCGCCAGCGCGACCAGGTTGTGCAGGGCCGGCGAGTCGTTGTCCGGCCGCCAGGCGAACCACAGGCTCATCTCGCAGGCATCGAGCTCGGGCAGGCGCAGGAAGCGCACGCCGGGGATGGGGTGGTAAGCGCTGGCGGCGGGCAGGATGGCGATGCCCAGGCCGGCGGCCACCATGCCGAGGATGGCGATGTTGTCGGCGCCGTACTGCACCACGCGGGGGCGGAAGTCGAGGCGCCGGAAGTGATCCTGCATGCGATCGAAGTAGTGGGGTGAGGCCTCGCGAAAGCCCCAGATGAAGTCCGCGTTCGCCGCGTCCTGCAGCGACGTCGGCGGTGTCTCCGACCAGGAGGAGTGCGCCGGCACCGCCAGGATCAGGTGATCCCGCTGCAGCAGCCGCGCCTCCAGGCCGGGCTGGCTGTCGTCGTCCAGGTAGAGGATGCCGGCGTCCAGGCTGCCGTCCTGGAGGCGCTCGAGCTGGGGCCCCGACAGCAGCGGGAAGACCTCGAAGGCCACCTGCGGATAGCGGTCGCGATAGCCCGCCAGCAGGCCGGCGACCTCCGGCACCCACAGGTGGGTCACCGTCACCCCCAGGCTAACCCGGCCGATCACCCCCTGCCCGAGGCTCCAGAGGCGCGTCCTGAGTCGCGCACGTCGGTCGAGCAGCTCCCGGGCCTCCTCCTGAAGGGCGCGGCCCGCCACCGTCAGCCGCATGCCTCGGGCGTGACGCACGAACAGCCGCGTCTCGAGATCTTCTTCTAGCAGCCGGATCTGGCGCGTCAGCGCCGGCTGGGCGACATGTACCCGGCGGCTCGCCGCCGACACCGAGCCCTCCTCGACCACGGCCAGGAAGTACTGCAGCTGTCGAAACTCCATGGATGATGCCTTGCTTGAGATGCCGAAAGGGTATGGGTGACATTCATTATAGATATTTTTGGTATCGATTGTTCTGCGCCATAGTCCAGTGACAACCCATAACAAGACTCGCCACCGGCGAGCTGGACGACTCCCATGAGCAAGACCTACCACACCCTGGTCGGGCTGCACTTCGCCCTGTGCACCCTGGCGATGATCTGGCCCGGCGCGCTGATCGCCAACCGCATCGAGCCGACCGTGTTCGGCCTGCCGTTCCTGTTTGCCTGGTACATCCTGTGGATGCTGGCGCTGTTCGCCGGCATGTGGGTGGCCTTCGCCGTGCGGCACGGAGGGCATCGCGATGAGTAATGCCATGATCGTGACCGGCGTCACCCTGGCCTACCTGCTGGTGGTGCTGTGGGTGGGCCTGCGTGCTCGCGGCCAGGGCGGTTCGAGCCTGGAGGGCTATGTCGCTGGCGGACGCCACGTCGGGGTGGTGATCCTGTTCTTCATCCTCGGCGCCGAGATCTTCTCGGCCTTCGCCTTCCTCGGCACGCCCGGCTGGGCCTACCAGCACGGCGCCCCGGCCTTCTATATCCTCGCCTACCTGTCGCTGGTGCCGATCACCATCTGGGTACTGGGACCGCGGGTCGCGGCGCTGGGGCGTGCCCGGGGCTATCTCACCCAGGGCGACATGATCGCCGACCACTACCAGAGCAAGGGCCTTGGGATGCTCGCCGGCGTGATCGGGGTGGTGGCGCTGGTGCCTTATCTGACCATCCAGATCGCCGGCGCCGGGCTGCTGTTCGCGGCCGCCACCGACGGCCTGGTGCCCTTCTGGCTGGGCGCCCTGCTGGCCTTCCTGGTGGTGGCCGCCTACGTGTTCTGCAGCGGCCTCGGCGGCATCGGCTGGACCAACCTGGTGCAGGGCATCATGATGATCGCCATCGCCTGGTTCCTCGGCCTGGCGATCCCCGAGCGGCTGTTCGACGGCGTCGGCGAGATGTTCGTTCGCCTCCAGGCCGAGGCGCCCGAGCACCTGACCCTGCCCGGCGCCAACGGCATGGGTTGGGGCTACTTCAGCACCGCCATCCTGATCAGCGCCTTCGGCGGTGCCATGTGGCCGCACCTGTTCATGAAGTTCTACTCCGCCGACAGCGGGCGCAGCCTGCGCCAGGTCAGCGTCTTCTATCCGCTCTACGCCTATCTGCTGGTGCCGCTGCTGCTGATCGGCTTCGCCGGCGTGCTGGTCTTCGCCGACGCGCCGCTGGCGCGCCCCGATACGGTGCTGCTGCGGCTGGTCATGGACGTCGCCGACTTCTCGCCCTGGGTGGTGGGATTGATGCTCTCCGGGGCCCTGGCGGCGGCCATGTCCACCGGCGCCAACCTGGCCCACACCGCGGCCGTGGTGCTGGTCCGCGACGTTTTCGGCCCCACCCTGATGCGGGACGCCAGCGAGCGAGCCACGGTGTCGGTGACCCGCTGGAGCGTGCTGGGGCTGTCGCTGGCGGCCTATGGCATCGCCCTGCTCAACCCGGCCTCGCTGGTGATGATCCTGCTCACCGCCTACGGCGTGATCGTGCAGCTGTTCCCGATGGTGCTGGGCGCGCTGTTCTTCCCGTCGCTGCGGCGCGTCAGCGTCATGGCCGGCGCCCTGGCCGGCACCCTGACCTTCCTGCTGCTCGACTTCGGTATCGGCTCGCCGCTGGGCTGGCATGCCGGCGTCTGGGGCGTGCTCGCCAACCTGGTGGTGCTGGGCGTGTGCCAGGCGCTGCTGGCCAAGCCGATGCACGGTCGGGCCGAGGCCTGAGCCGAGCCAGAATTTTCTATCCACAAGGAGTGATCGATGAGCCATTCAGCAGAGCAGGCGGGCATGAAGACATCCATCGAGGCACGGGTCGAACAGGCCCTGGAGCGGGTGCAGGGCCTCTATCGGGACCTGCATTGCCACCCGGAGCTGCCCTTCCAGGAGCATCGCACCGGCGCCAAGGTCGCCGAGGCGCTGGAGGCCCTGGGCTATGAGGTGACCCGCGGGGTCGGCGGCACCGGCGTGGTGGCCCTGCTGCGCAACGGCGAGGGGCCCACGGTGATGCTGCGCGGCGACATGGACGCCCTGCCCATCGAGGAGCAGACCGGCCTCGACTTCGCCAGCCGCGAGACCGCCGAGACCGCCGAGGGCAAGCGAGTGCCGGTGATGCATGCCTGCGGCCACGATCTGCACAGCAGCTGCCTGGTGGGCGCCGGGGCGGTGCTGGCCGGGCTTCGCGAGCAGTGGCGCGGCACCCTGATGCTGGTCGCCCAGCCCGCCGAGGAGGTGTTCGGCGGCGCCCAGGCGATGCTGGATGACGGCCTCTACGAGCGCTTCGCCCGGCCGGACATCGTGCTCGGCCAGCACAACATGCCGGCCCGGGAGGGCACGGTGGGGCATATCGCCGGCAGCGCCATGGCCGCCGCCACCACCCTGGGCGTGACCATCCACGGCGACGGCGGCCACGGCTCGATGCCGGCCCAGACGGTGGACCCGGTGGTGATCGCCGCCCACGTGGTGACGCGCCTGCAGACCATCGTCGCCCGGGAGGTGCCGCCCGAGGAGACGGTGGTGGTCACGGTCGGCAAGCTGCACGCCGGCACCCAGGGCAACATCATTCCCCACTCGGCGGAGCTCGAGATCAACGTGCGCGGCTTCGACAATGCCCTGCATCGTCAGGTGCTCGAGGCTATCGAGCGCATCATCCGCGCCGAGTGCCAGGCCGGCCGCTCGCCCCGGGAGCCCGAGTTCCGGGTGCTCACCGAGACCCTCGCCCTGTACAACGACGACGCGAGCGTCGAGCGGGTGCGCCGCGCCCATGCCGAGCAGTTCGGCGAGCAGCGGCTGTTCGCCATGCCGCGCCTCAACGGCAGCGAGGACTTTCCCTACTTCGGCAATGCCGAGGTCGGCGGCTTCGGCGGCGAGGACATACCCTGCGTGTACTGGTTCATCGGCGCGACCCCCGAGGCGCGCTGGCGGGATACGCCGGGCAACGGCGTCGCCGAGAAGATGCGCCACCTGGAGATGCCGCACTCGCCCTACTACGCGCCGGGCCAGGCGGCGACGCTGAAGACCGGCATGGCGACGCTGGCCAGCGCCGCCCTGGCCTGGCTTGGGTAACACGCGCGACGTCCGGCTCTGCTACCATCGCGGCGTCGAAGCCACTCGCTGACGGATGCCGCAGATGAAACCCGGACACACCGGCTGGCGCCACCTGGTGCACTCCACCCGCTATTCCCTCAAGGGCCTCGGGGCGGCCTACCGCCACGAGGCCGCCTTTCGCCAGGAGCTCGGCATCTGCATCGTCCTGCTGCCGCTGGCCGTGTGGCTCGGTCGCGAGCCGGTGGAGTGGATCCTGCTGGTGGGCAGCTGCCTGCTGGTGCTGATCGTCGAGCTGCTCAACAGTGCCATCGAGAGCGTGGTCGACCGCATCGGCCCCGAGCGCCACAAGCTCTCCGGTCGCGCCAAGGACATCGGCTCGGCGGCGGTGATGCTGTCGCTGATGATCGTCGCGCTGACCTGGGGGCTGATCGGCTGGGGGCGCTTCCTGGGCTGAGGGGCAGGGCAATCGCAGATAACCCCATCGTTTGGGCTGATCCGGCGACAGGTCGGCGAGGGGCGCTATGAACCCTTCCTTGGGCGCTACTTTGGCCCTGCTTCGCTCTCGCATCCTGCTCCGCTTGCAGAGCCGGCGCTGGCCATCCATGGCCAGCGCGTTCGGCGAAGATCGCCTCACCCATGGCCAAAAACCCCCTCGACGACCTGTCCCCGGCGCTCGCACCATGGCCAACTGCGATAGCCCTGGGCTGAGCTAGTGTGAGCCGCCTCGGCTTGGGTATGCTGAAGGGCATCGATCAACCGGATGCGAGATGCCCATGGCCCTGCCCGATGACTTCCTGCCGCTGGATGCCATTCCCGAGCCGCTGGCGGCGCCGCTGCGCCATGCCTGGGAGCGCCTCGGCACCGCCCTCGAGCAGGCCGACAACCTGGCCTCGCTGCAGGACCAGGAAGGGCCGGGCGAGACCTGGGCGGCGCTGGCGCCGCATCGCCGCGAGCAGCTGGCCCGGGTACTGGCGATCTCGGACTTCGCCGCCGAGACGCTGATCCGCCATCCCGACTGGCTGCCGCATCTCGATGCCGCCGGCGAGCTGGATGCCGCACCCGACGGAGCGGCGTGGCACGAGACCCTCGCCGAGTGTCTCGAGAGCGCCGAGGACGAGGCGGCCATGCATGCCGTCATCCGACGCTTTCGCCGCGCGCGTATGCTGGGCATCGTGTGGCGCGACCTGACCCGCCCGCCGGGCATCGACATGTGGGCCACCGCCGCCGCCGTCTCCCGGCTCGCCGAGGCCTGCCTGGAGCAGGCCCTGGCCTGGCTCGAGCGCCACCTCGAGGCGCGCTGGGGGCGCCCGTCGCCGCGCGCCGACGGCAGCGAGCAGCGCCTGGTGGTGCTCGGCATGGGCAAGCTGGGCGCCGGCGAACTCAACCTCTCCTCGGACATCGACCTGATCTTTGCCTTCCCCGAGAAGGGCGAGACCCGCGGCGGCCGCAAGGCCCTCGAGCACCAGGAGTACTTCACCAAGCTCGGACAGAAGCTGATCACCGCCCTGGACGCGGTGACCGCCGACGGCTTCGCCTTCCGCGTCGACATGCGCCTGCGCCCGCTGGGCGACGGCGGCCCGCTGGTCGGCAGCTTTGCCTCGCTGGCCGGCTACTACCAGGACCAGGGCCGCGAGTGGGAGCGCTACGCCATGCTCAAGGCGCGCCCGGTGGCCGGTGACCTGGGCGCCGGCGCCGAACTGCTGGCCAGCGTGCGGCCCTTCGTCTATCGCAAGTACCTGGACTTCGGCGCCATCGAGTCGCTGCGCGAGCTCAAGGCGATGATCAACCGCGAGGTGCGCCGCCGCGGCATGCAGGGCAACATCAAGCTCGGCCCTGGCGGCATCCGCGAGGTGGAGTTCGTGGTCCAGGCCTTCCAGTTGATCCGCGGCGGGCGCGACACCGAGCTGCAGGTCACCTCGCTCGCGACCGCCCTGGCGCGCCTGCCAGAGCTCGGCCTGCTGCCCGAAGAGGTGGTCGAGGAGCTCACCCCCGACTACGTCTTCCTGCGCGACATCGAGCACGCTCTCCAGGCCCTGGAGGACCGCCAGACTCAGACCCTGCCGGCCGAGGAGGTCGATCGCGAACGCCTGGCGCTGGCGCTCGACATGGCGGACTGGCCGGCGCTGATGGCGCGGCTCGACGAGGTGCGCGCCCGGGTGCGCCGCCACTTCGATGCGGTGATCGCCGACCCCGAGGAAGAGGTCGAGGACGAGGCCGCCGCCGAGGCGGGCGGCGTCGAGCTGGAGGAGTGGCGGGCGCTGTGGCGTGACGCCCAGGGCGAGGAGGAGGCCCTGGTGCACCTCGAGGAGGCGGGCTTCGCCGACCCGGCCGCCGGCTACCGCCGGTTGCGCGCGCTGCGCGACTCGCGCCAGGTGCAGTCGATGCAGCGCATCGGTTACGAGCGGCTGGAGGCGCTGATGCCGCTGCTGCTCGATGCCGCGGCGGCCAGCGACGCCCCCGACGTGGCCCTGGAGCGGGTGCTGCCGCTGGTCGAGGCGGTGCTGCGGCGCACCGCCTACCTGGCGCTGCTGCGCGAGAATCCCGAGGCGCTGGAGCACCTGATGCGGCTGTGCAGCGCCAGCCCCTGGATCGCCGAGCAGCTGGCGCGCCATCCCATCCTGCTCGACGAGCTGCTGACGCCGGACACCCTCTACACGCCCGCCGACAAGACGCGGCTGGCCGACGAGCTGCGCCAGGCCCTGGGGCGGATTCCCGAGGGCGACGAGGAGGCCGAGCTCGAGGCGCTGCGGGTCTTCAAGCACGCCCAGGTGCTGCACGTGGCGGCCTCGGATATCGCCGGTACCCGCCACCTGATGAAGGTCAGCGACTACCTGACCTACATCGCCGAGGTGGTACTGGAGACGGTGCTGGCCATGGCCTGGAAGCATCTGACCCGCAAGCACGGCTTTCCCCTGCGCCGCGACGGCGAGCGCTGCGACCGGGCCGCCGAATTCCTGATCGTCGGCTACGGCAAGCTCGGCGGCATCGAGCTCGGCTACGGCTCGGACCTGGACCTGGTGTTCCTCCACGACGGGGCGACCCAGGGCAGCACCGACGGCGAGCGGCCGCTGGACAACGCGGTGTTCTTCACCCGGCTCGGCCAGCGCATCATCCACCTGCTCACCGCGGTGACCCCGGCGGGCAGCCTGTATGAGGTCGACATGCGCCTGCGGCCGTCCGGCAACGCCGGCCTGCTGGTGTCGAGCCTCGACGCCTTCGCCGACTACCAGCGCCGCGAGGCCTGGACCTGGGAGCATCAGGCGCTGGTGCGGGCCCGGGTGGTGGCCGGCCATGAGGAGCTGGCCGAGGGCTTCGACGCCGTGCGCGGCGAGATCCTCGGCCGAGCGCGCGATGCCGAGGCGCTGCGTGACGAGGTGGTGGCCATGCGCCACAAGATGCGCGAGCACCTGGCCGGCAGCGGCGGGGGGGACGACTTCGACCTCAAGCAGGATCCGGGCGGCATGGTCGACATCGAGTTCCTGTGCCAGTACGCGGTGCTGGCGATGTCCCACGACACCCCGGCGCTGCTCCAGTGGAGCGATAACATGCGGATCCTCGAGACCCTGGAGAGCAGTGGCCGGCTGCCCGCGGAGGACTGCCGGCGGCTGCGCGAGGCCTACCTGGCCTGCCGCACCGCGGCCCACCGATCGGCCCTGACCCGCGAGCCGGGCCGCGGCCGCAACGCCGACTTCGCGGCACACCGCCGAGCGGTCATCGATGCCTGGCAACGACTGCTCGAGCCGGCGTCAGGCGCCTCCTGAGGCTCGGCGATACCAGGTCTCGAGCGCGGCCTCCAGGTCGCGCAGGTCCACTGAGGTGACCACGTCCGAGGGAAAGGGCGAAGCCGCCGGGTCGGCGGTGATGCCGATGAAGCCCGTGCCGTTGGAGCGGGCGGCGCGGTAGTCATTGTAGGAGTCGCCCACCATCACCGTGCGGGGGGCGCGATGGCCGCGGCGATTCAGCAGGTGCCCGAGCCCGGTGACCTTGTCCGGCGGGGAGCCGATCACTTCGTCGAAGTAGGGAGTCAGGTCGCGTTGCGCCGTGATCTCGCGCAGCTCGTGCTCGGGGGTGGCGGAAAGCAGATAGATCGGCCGCCGGCCGCGGTGCCGGGCGAGGAACGCCAGCGCCCCGGGAATGGCGGGCGCCGCCAGGATGCGGGCCTCGACGTTGGCCTTGAAGCGTCGGCACAGGGCCTCGATGGATGCCTCGTCGGCCTCGCGACCGAGGATCTGAGCCTCGATGTGGCGAAACTTGACCTCGCGGGGCTGGCCGCCGCGGCGCCCTAGATAGGCGCGCACCGCGCGGCGCAGGGGCTCGGGCTGGTCGTCGTACAGGGCGGCGAACGCCTCGCGCTTGAGGCTCGCCGAGTCGAGAATCACGCCGTCGAAGTCGAAGACCAGCACGCTGTCCGAGTCGCAGAAGAAATCACTCACGTCGGGCTCCGCTGCACGCGAACGCGGCCCGGAGGCCGCGTTTCGGTTAGGTTCCTGGAGCGCGTCAGCTTCGCTGGAAGCGCGACACCACCCACCGCTTTGCCGGGGTATTGCCCAACAATACCAGAACGATGACCGCGGTCAGGATCAACGATAGCGGGTTGGTGACCAGCGCCGTCAGGAAGGCCGGGATGCTGTCGCCCACCGAGGACATGGCCTGGCGGTAGGTTTCGTCGAGCAGCGGCCCCAGTATCACGCCGAGGATGATCGGCCCCATCTGGAAGCCGAAGATCTTCAGGAAGTACCCCATGATGCCGAAGCCGAGCATCCAGTAGACCTCCGTCATGCTGCTGTTGATCGAGTAGGTGCCGACCACGCACAGCACCAGGATCAGCGGGATCAGCAGGGCCTTGGGCAATTCCACGACCTTGGTGAAGATCTTGATGCCGGTCAGCCCGAAGATCAGCAGGAAGACATTGGCCAGCGCCAGGTTGCCCACGGTGAACCAGAAGATGTGCGGCGTCTCGATCATCAGCATGGGGCCGGGGTTGAGGCCATGGATGACCAGTGCGCCGATGATGATGGCGGTGACGGCATCGCCGGGCATGCCCAGCGTCAGCATGGGCACATAGGCCCCGCCCACCGCGGCGTTGTTGGCGGTCTCCGGCGCCACCAGCCCCTCGTAGGCGCCTTGGCCGAACGGCTTGGAGGGCTTCTTGACGGTACGCTTGGCGTGATCGTAGGCGAACAGCGAGGCGATATCGCCTCCGGTGCCGGGCAGGGCGCCCACCACGACCCCGATCAGCGAGGTGCGGATCGACAGCGGCAGGTACTTGAGCACCATGCTGAAGGCGGGGATGATCTTGTCGACCTTCTGGCGGACCGGGGCCTTGTCGAGATAGTGCAACTGGTAGAGCGCCTCGGCGACGCCGAACAGGCCGATCATCACCACCACGTAATGGATGCCGCCCATCAGGTTGATGTTGTCCATGGTGAAGCGGCCTTGGGCGGTGACCGGGTCCATGCCCACCAGGCCGATGATGCCCCCCAGCGCCACCGAGAAGATGCCGCGGGCCAGCGATTTGCCGGCCAGCGTGCTGACCAGCAGCAGGCCCATGACGGCGATCAGGAAATAGTCGCGAGGCGCGAACTCGAGGGCCACGTCGGCCAGGTAGGGGGCGCTGCCGGCCAGCACCAGGGTGCCCAGCAGGCCGCCGATCACCGACATCACGGTGCTCAGTCCGATGGCGCGGCCCGCCTCGCCCTGCTGGGCCAGCGGATAGCCATCGAAGGCCGTTACCACCGCCGAGGGGGCGCCGGGGATGTTGAGCAATATGGCGGTACGCGAGCCGCCGTAGACGCCGCCGCAGTAAATGCCGACGATCAGCGCCAGGGCATGGTTGACGTCCCAGGAGAAGGTAAAGGAAATCAGGATGGAGGCGGCCATCGTCACTGACAGGCCGGGGATGGCGCCGACGTAGATGCCCGCGAGCGTCCCGAGCGCTGTCAGCAGCAGCAGCTGGGGATCCAGCCACGCCATCAGCAGGTAGGAGAACGTATCACTCATGGTAAGCCTCGGGTGTCAGGGGAGGTAGACGCGAAAGACCTGGGTGAAGAGGCCATAGATGACGGCGATGGCGAACGCCGAGATGACCAGCGAACTCACGACCTTGCCTCGACGCAGGAAGATGAAGGTCAGGGCCAGGAAGGCGAAAGTGCTGGGGAAGAAGCCCAGCGGCCGAATCACGGCCAGATAAACGATGGCCAGCGCGCAGAAGGCCAGGACGACCGGCGGGAAATGCTGGCGCAGGAAGCAGGTCAGCTCGTCGAGCGGGCCTCGAGTGTCGGGACGGGCCTTGCGGCGATGGCCGACGAGCACGGCGATGGACGAGCCGATCATGATCAGCGACAGGCCGATGGGAAAGGCGCCGGCGGAGTTGATCGAGGAAAAACCGGTGATCTGATAGGCCTGGTAGAAGAGGGCGAGGCTGAAGACCAGCAGCAGCCAGTCGAAGACGCGTTCGCCGGCTTGCAGTTTGGAGGGCTTGTGGCTCATTGAGATGCTCCAGTGGGGCGGCGGGCCGTGGACCGCCGCCCCATGTCGGACGGTGCCGGGCCCCGTCAGGGACGGGGGATGCCCAGCTCTTCGGGTGAGGTTTCCACCGCCCCGGCGTCATACATCGACCAGGCGGTGACCGATTGCCAGTTGTCGAGGTACTGCTGGGCTTCCTCGCCGCTGAGGTTCAGCGGTTCGCCGCCGAAGTTGTCCAGGAAGGTCTGGAACTCCTCGTTGGCCACGGCCTGCTGATAGGCATCTTCCAGGGTCGCCTTGATGTCGTCCGGGGTGTCCTTGCGCACGAACACGCCCCAGAACGGCCCCCACGGCAGGAAGGAGTCGATCTTGGGCAAGGCCTGAGTGATCGGCGGCACGCCGGGCAGCGACTCGATCTCCTCGCTGGAGAGCACCGCCAGGCCCTTGAGCTTGCCGGCCTGAATCTGCTCGCGCGCGGCGGCCAGGCTGAGCGGCATGAAGTCGATATGACCGCCGAGCATGGCGGTGATGCCGGGGCCGTCGCCGCCGAAGGTCACGGTACGAACGTCGAGCTCGTCGACGGCGTTGACCATGGCCTTGACGGTGCTGGGCAGGCCGCCGGCACCGGTGCCGCCCATGCGCAGGGTGCCGGGCTCCTGGTGGGCGGCCTCGAGGACGTCGCCGAAGTCGTCGTAGGGGCTGTCGGCGGGGGCGGCGATGACCACCTGGCCCTGGCCGATGATGTTGATGGTGTGCATGTCGTCATAGCCGAAGTCGGCCAGGCCCATCAGCCGATAGAGCTGCGGGTTCTCGGCGCCATACAGCAGGTTGTAGCCGTCGGGACGCTGCTGCATGACGTAGTTCATGCCGATCACGCCGGTGCCGCCGGGGCGGTTGGTCAGTACCACGGTCGTATCGAGCACGTCCTCGACGTGCGGCGTCAGGCTGCGCGCGACGTTGTCGGTGGCGCCGCCGGCGCCCCACTGGATGGTGCCTTTGATGTTGCGTTCCGGATAGTCCGCCAGTGCCACGCCCGAGAGTGTCAGGGAGCCGATGGCGATGGCCAGGCCGGTGAGCAGCGGTTTGAACATCTTGGAGTCCTCCGAGTGCATCTGCTTGTTATGTCGGTGATACCCGTCGAGGGGCTGGTCGTGCCACCTGGGGCGGCTGGGAGTGCAAGAGTTCGAATGTCGAACTAAAGTGCTTTAGGCGAACAAACTAGAACCGGTTTCTAGAAGTGTCAATGCGGTTTCCTACGATCTAAGACCAAGGTCGCAGATCGGCTGGCGATAGCGGCCAAGCCTTGTCGGATGCGATGCCACGCGCCTGAAGCCGGTCACTTCCCTTCTATGCTAGGGGCTATTCCCCCGGGAAAAGTTGCTTGCCATTTCCCCCCATCCATCGTGCATAATGCGAACTAAAGAACGCTATGCGAACATTTTGGGCGTCACTCGCCGCGTCGGAACGACCCCTCAGGGGGATGTGGCGAGGATCTCATGATCCATTTGTCAGGAGGTTCTGATGCGTGCCATCGCCACCGTGTGCCTGAGTGGAGATCTGCGAACCAAGCTCGAAGCCATCGCCCGTGCCGGCTATGGCGGCGTCGAGATCTTCGAGAACGACCTGCTGTCGTTCGATGGCTCGCCCGAGGAAATCCGCGAGCTATGCGCCTCGCTGGGACTGACCATCGTCGCCTTCCAGCCGTTTCGCGACTTCGAGGCCATGCCCGAGCCCCAGCGCAGCCGCAACCTGCAGCGCGCCGAGCGCAAGTTCGATCTCATGGAACAGCTTGGCACCGATTTCCTGCTGGTATGCAGCAACGTTTCGCCTCAGGCCGTCAACGATCTCGATCGCGCCGCCGCCGACCTGCGCGAACTCGCCGAGCGCGCCGCCAGGCGCGGTATCCGCATCGGCTTCGAGGCGCTCGCCTGGGGCCGCCACATCTCCGACTATCGCGATGCCTGGGAGGTGGTGCGACGCGCCGACCATCCCCACCTGGGCATCGTGCTCGACAGTTTCCATATCCTCTCGCGGGGGCACGATCTCTCCGCCATCGGCAGGATTCCGCGCGACAAGATCTTCTTCGTGCAGGTGGCCGATGCGCCGCTGATGGACATGGACGTGCTGCAGTGGAGCCGTCACTTCCGCTGCTTCCCCGGCCAGGGGCGGCTGCCGCTGGACGCCTTCATGCGCGAGCTGGCCCGCTCGGGCTACGATGGCCCGCTGTCGCTGGAAATCTTCAGCGATGCCTTCCGCGCCGCGCCCACCGAGATCACCGCCCTGGACGGCCTGCGCTCGCTGATCTGGCTCGAGAACCTGGTCGAGGATGGCCCCTGGGCCGGGCACATACCGTCGGCGCCGCACTATCGCGGTATCCACTTCATCGAGTTCACCCTCGATGAGGAGAGCGCTGCGCCGCTGGGCGAGTTCATCGGCGCCCTCGGCTTCCGCCACGTGGGGCGCCATCGTTCGAAGAACGTCGAGCTGTGGAAGCAGGGCGACATTCACCTGGTGCTCAACTTCGAGACCGACAGCTTCGCCCACACCTTCCGCCTGCTGCATGGGACCTCGGTGTGCGCCGTGGGCTTCCGCGTCGATGACGTGGAGCAGGCGCAGGCCCGGGCCCGGGCCTTCCTGGCGCCGCGCTTCCGCGGCCAGATCGGCGAGGGGGAGATGGAGATCCCGGCGCTGCGCGGCATCGAGGGTAGCCTGGTCTACCTGGTCGATGACCAGGCCGCCGATGACCTGCAGTGGCGCACCGACTTCGAACTCTTCGACCAGGAGAGCCGCGACGAGGCGGGGCTGGTGCGCATCGACCACCTGTCCTATGTGCTGCCGGCGACCCAGCTGCTGGGCTGGCAGCTGTTCCACCGCACCGTGTTCGGCTTCGCCGCCGAGGCGGAGAACGAGATCGTCGACCCGCGCGGCATGATGGTCAGTCAGGCGGTGGTCAGCCCGGACCGCAGCATCCGCCTGCCGCTCACCGTGTCCCAGGCCCAGGAGACCCAGCCGGGACGCTTCCTCAGCGAGTTTCGCGGCGGCGTGCAGCAGATCGCCTTCGAGAGTCACGACATCTTCGCCACCGTCGACGAGATCCAGGCCCGCGGTCTGCCGCTGCTGAAGATCCCGGGCAACTATTACGACGACCTGGAAGCCCGTTTCGGTCTCGACGAGGCCCTGCTGGAGGCCTTGCGCAGCCGCAACATCCTCTTCGACCGCAACGACGACGGCGACTTCCTGCATGCCTACACCGAGACCTTCTCCGGTCGCTTCTTCTTCGAGATCGTCGAGCGACGCGGCGGTTACCAGCAGTTCGGCGAGGCCAATGCCGGGATCCGCCTCGCGGCCCAGTCCAGTCGTTAGCATCTGCTGGCTGTTGCGCTCGCGACGGCCGGCAGGACGCGCCCGAAGCTCAGAACGCACCATCAGGGGAGTCCCCCCGTTACCGGAGAAAGACCATGAAATTGGGGTTGATCGGCAAGGCAATCATGAATTCCAGCTCGCCGGACCTGCACGTGCGGCTCGGCCAGTTGACCGGCGTTCCGGCCACCTACGATCTCTTCGACGCCAACGAGATGCCCATCGAGTCGCTGGAGAGTCAGGTGCGCCGGGTCATCGCCGAAGGCTATCGCGGGGTCAACGTCACCTTCCCCTGGAAGGAAGAGGCCGTGCACCTGGCCGACCGGGCCTCCGAGGGCGCGCGCATGGTCGGTGCCGCCAATACCCTGGTGTTCGAGGACGGTGAGATATTTGCCGAGAACACCGATTTCACCGGCTTCGTCAGCGGCTTTCGCGCCACCTTCGGCGAGCGTGCGCCGGGCCGCGTGCTGCTGATCGGCACCGGTGGCGTGGGCAAGGCGGTGGCCTTCGGGCTTGGCAAGCTCGGAGCGGAAGAGGTGATCCTGCTCGACCTCGACGAGGACAGGACCCGCCGGCTCGCCGGCGAGCTGGAGGCGCAGGGGTTCCCGGCCTCGTGGATCGGCCAGGACCTGCTGGCCGAGACGGCGGCGCGCTGCGACGGCCTGATCAACTGCACGCCCATCGGCCACGAGAAGAGCCCCGGCTGCCCGCTGCCCAGGGAGCTGATCCAGGCCCATCACTGGATCTTCGACGCCGTCTACGTGCCGGCGGTCACCGAGTTCATCGCGGCTGCCAGGGCGGCCGGCGCCGGCGTGATGAGCGGCGTCAGCCTGTTCGTCTTCCAGGGCGTGGACGCCTTCAAGCGGTTCTGCGAGGATGCCGCCAGGCGCGCCGCGGCCGACGAGCAGGCCGAGACGCTGTTCGCCCACTACAAGCGGCAACTGCTGAAGGAGAACGACGGATGAGCGAGGGCAAGGTCCTGGTCCTGCATGGCCCCAATCTCAACCTGCTGGGCACTCGCCAGCCGGAGATCTACGGTCACGAGACCCTGGAAGATATCAACAACGCCCTCTACGAGCGGGCCGCGGTCAACGGCTGGGAGATCGCCTGCCGGCAGAGCAACCACGAGGGCGAGCTGATCGATGCCATCCATGCCGCCCGGCTGGACGGCACCGTCGCCATCATCATCAACCCGGCGGCCTACACCCATACCTCGGTGGCGATCCTCGATGCGCTCAACGCCTTCGACGGCAAGGTGATCGAGGTGCACCTCTCCAACGTGCACAAGCGCGAGGCCTTCCGCCACCACTCCTACGTCTCGCTGCGCGCCGACGGCGTGATCGCCGGGCTCGGCAGCCAGGGCTACCACGCCGCCCTGGAGGCGCTGATCAAGGCGGGGTGAGCACCGGGCCGGGCGTCGCCCTTTTGCCTCACCACTTTTCCTCTCCACGCCGAGCGGCGGTAGAATGCCGGAGATCTGGAACCGTGTTCAGGTTCCTCGGCATTCACCACGTTCACGGAGAGGCACGATGGCCGGCGTCATGGCGCGTACCCTGGGTATCCTGGAACTGCTGGCTCGCGAGGCCGATGGCCTGCCGCTGGCGGTGATCGCCGAGCGGCTCGGCATGCCGCGCAGCGCCGCGCATCGGCTGCTCGGCGAGCTGATGCAGCACGGCTACGTGCGTCAGCAACGGGAGCAGGGCGACTATCTCCTGACCACCAAGCTGACCTCTCTGGGGCTCGGCTTCCTCAGCGCCTCGGGGATCGTCGACGCGGCGCAGCCGCTGCTCGACGGTCTGGCGGAGAACAGCGGGGAGCTGGTGCGATTGGCCGTGGTGGACGGCGCGCGTCTGACCTGGGTGGCCAAGGCCCAGGGAGCGCGCGCCGGCCTGCGTTATGACCCCGACATGGGGGCGGAGGCACGGCTTTCCTGCAGTGCCACCGGGCTTGCCTGGCTCGCGACCCTGAGCGACGAGCAGGCCCTGGCGCTCGTCGCCGAACAGGGCCTCGGCGCCCCCGAGGCCTATGGCCCCAACGCGCCGGCCGACGAGGCGGCGCTGCTCGCCGCACTGCGGCTGACCCGGGAGCGTGGCTTCAGTCTCGCCATGGAGACCTTCGCGCCCGGCATGAATGCCATGGCCGCGCCCGTGCGGCGAGGTCAGGCGCCGGCGATCGGCACCATCAGCATCGCCGGGCCGAGCATACGCCTCACCGAGCCTCGCATGCGCGAGCTGGGAGGGGAGCTGTTGGCGGTCGCCGAGGCGCTGGCGGCGTCGACCTCGGCATCAGGCCTGTTGCGAGGCGAGTGCAGCGCCACGGTCCCGACGCGCTGACGCGGCTGGCGGGCCTCGCTACCTCATTCCACCAGCCGACGCGCCCCCTCCCGTGCCAGGCGCGCCCGTTCCAGCGCGGTGACGCCGCGTTCGCGCAGCCCCGCCGTGGGCACTTCCAGGCTCAGCGGGATGGCGTCGGGCAGTGCCATCAGCAGCGCGGCCAGGTCGATGTCGCCATCGCCCGGGAAGCGACGTTCGCCTCGGGCCTCGCGGATGATGGCCTCCATGGTGGCGGGGATCGGGCCGGCCACGTCGCACAGCTGGGCGTAGCGCATCCACTCGCGGGGCACGCCGGCCAGGTCCTCGAGCCGGCTGGCACTGCGGTCGAAGTGAAAGGCATCGACCAGCAGGCAGGCGTTGTCGTGGCCCCCCGCGCGGGCGGCGCCGACGATGCGCCGCGCCTGGTTGAGGTCCCGCACGCCGGTCCAGGGCATGAACTCCAGATGCGGGCGAAGTCCCCGCGGTGCCGCCAGCTCGCAGAGGGCGGCGAAGTGGTCGATGGTGCGCGCCTCATCGTCGTCGTTGCCCGCTACCAGCACCTCGCTGGCGCCCAGCTCGGCGCCCACGTCCAGCACTCGCGCGAAGTCCTCCCCGACTCGGCTATCGGGCCTGAGGCGCAGGATCTCGATGTCGATGACCTCAAGGCCGGTGTCGCGCAGGCTTGCCTGGGTGCGGCGCAGCAAGGCGGGATCGTCGAGCAGCGAATCGTGTGGCTCGTCGGGCGTCGCCGGGATCAGCCGCAGGCCTACGCCGTCGTAGCCCGCACGGGCGGCCACCTCGACCATTTCGGGAGGCGACAGCTCGAGCACCGTGAGGGCGGCCAGGGACAGGGGGTGACGATTCATGACGCGTGCTCCTCGGCCGCATGCCGGCCGGCGATGAAGCCGAAGGTCATGGCGGGCCCTAGGTTGATGCCGCCGGCGGGGTAGTAGCCGCCCATGATGCTGGCCATGTCGGTGCCGGCGGCATAGAGGCCGCCGATGGGCTCGCCCGCGCCGTTCAGCACCCGGGCGTGTTCGTCGGTCTTGAGCCCGGCGAAGGTGCCGAAGCAGCCCGGGACCACCTTGACGGCATAGAAGGGACCTTCCTCCAGCGGGGCCACGCAAGGGTTGGGCGTGTGGGCCGGATCGCCCTGCTTGCGATTGTAGGGGGTCGAACCGCGGCCGAATTCGGGATCCTCGCCGTGGCGGGCATGCCGGTTGTAGGTCGCCACGGTTTCCTGCAGTCCCGCCGGATCGATGCCGCAGCTGCGCGCCAGCTCCTCGACGGTCCTGCCGGTCTCGAGGTAGCCCTTCTTGATCCAGTGGCGGAAGGGCACCGGGGCCGGCCGGGTGATGCCGATGCCGTAGCGGCGCTGGAAACGGTGGCTGCAGACCAGCCAGGAGGCGACCTCCTGCCCCTCCGGCACGGCCTCGATCATGGCATCCACGTAGTCGTAGTAGCCATGGGCCTCGTTGACGAAGCGCTTGCCATCGGCCAGCACACCGATGATGCCGGGCTTGCCGCGGTCGATGATGTGGGGGAAGTGGCCGACGCGGCCGTCCCGGTAGGGTACCCGCGACACCGGGGCCCAGGCCACCGGTGAATAGAGGCCGGTGTCCACCTCGCCGCCCACCGATTCGCCCAGGCGCAGGCCGTCGCCGTTGGCGGATTCGGGCGGCAGCGGCCAGTGCTCCCGGCCGGTGGGCGTGCGCGGGAAGAGCTGACGGCGGCGCTCGACGTCCCAGGCGAAGCCGCCGGCGGCGAGCACCACGCCACGGCGCGCGTTCAGGGTGACCTCGCCGTCGGGCGTCTCCACCACTACGCCGCTGACTCGCCCGCCGCTCTCGATCAGGCGTCGCGCCGGCGACGATACCCAGGTGTCCACGCCAAGGTCGTCGGCGGACTTGGCCAGCCGGCCGACCAGCGCGACGCCGTTGACCAGCTGCATGGCCCGACCGTAGCGCGCCAGGTCGTACAGGTGGCGGGTGAAACGCTTGGTCACGTGGACGAAGGACTTGAGCGAGCGGGTCATGCTCAGGAAGGCGGCGAGATCCGGCCCGGCCTGGATCGGCATGCCCAGGAAGGCGGTCTCGGGCATGGTCCTGCGCAGCTTGCCGAGGGTGCGACGCTTCAGCTGTCGGGCGTCATAGGGCGCGGCGATCACCGAGCGACCGCCGGTGCCTGCCCCCGGGGTGTCGCCGTGAATGTCGGCGATGGCGTTGCCATCGGCGAACTGCAGGGCGGTCTGCTCATGGAAGAAGGCGACCATGCGGGGGGCGGCGTCGAGGAAGGCGTCGATCTTCACCGCGTCGTAGCGCTCGCCCAGCTCGTGACGCAGGTAGGTGCGCACGGTCTCGGCATCCTCGTCGATGCCGGCGCGCTTGGCGAGCGGGTTGAGCGGCGTCCACATCCAGCCGCCGGACCAGGCGGTGGCACCGCCCAGGGCATCGTCCTTCTCGACCACCACCACCTTCAGGCCGTGGTAGGCCGCGTTCACGGCGGCGGACATCCCGGCGGCGCCGGAGCCCACCACGACCAGATCGTAATCGCGCGTCGTGTCGCTCATGGCTCAAGCCTCCCAAGGATGGTGCGGGACCGTAGACCGGCCGGATTCGGCGGCTCGCGAGACCGCATCGATCAGCGCCAGGGTGCGGGTCGCATCCTCGACGTCCACCAAGGGGGGCGTCTCGCCGCGAGCCACGGCGACGAAGTGGCGCAGTTGGCACGCCAGCGCCGACTCGCTCTCGGGAGTGGCCCGGTCGCCGACCAGCGGCGCATGCCAGTGCGGGCTGCCGTCGTAACGCCAGTGACGAAGCCCAGGCAGTGACAGGGCCCCCGCGCTGCCGGCGAGCAGGTAGCAGGGCTGGTCCGGCTGGTGGGGATAGGCGGGGTTCTCGCCGCTGGTCAGCTCCCAGCTCCAGGGCGCGCTGGCGGCATCGCTGGCGTTGAGGGTGCCCAGGGCGCCGTCGGCGAAGCGCAGCGTCAGCGCGGCGCTGTCGGCATAGGGCAGGCCACGCAGGTCGTCACGGACCATGGCTTGCACCTCGACGATGTCGCCGCACAGGTGGCGCAGCAGGTCCAGGTCGTGGATCAGGTTGGTGTGCAGCATGCCGTTGCCGGGTTCCTGTCGCCAGGGGGCGGCGAAGTAGTCGTCGGGCTTGTGCAATTGCCACAGCGCCGTGACGTTGGTCAGTCGTCCCAGCAGGCCGCCGTCGAGCAGTTCGCGGGCCTTGGCGATCAAGGGGTTGTGTCGGCGGTGATGGCCTACCAGAAGCGGAACCGAGGCATCGCGAGCGGCGTCGACCAGGCGCGAGGCCTCGTCGAGGTCCGTACCGATGGGCTTCTCGATCAGCGCCGGCACGCCGGCCGCCAGGCAGTCCAGCGCCGTGGCGACATGCAGCGCATTGGGATTGGCGATGATCACCGCCTCGGGACGCACGGACTCGAGCATTTCGCGATGGTCGGTGTAGGCCGGTACGCCGCGCTGCGCGGCGAACTCACGGCCCGGTTCGCCGGGATCGGCGATGGCGCAGAGGCGGGCGTCGGGACAGGCGGCGATGACGTCACAGTGCTGGCGGCCCATGGCGCCGGCGCCGATCAGGGCGAGGGAGAGTGGCATGAAAGCACCATATTGGAATCGTGTTCCGGGGTAATCTAGAACACGATTCCAGTATTTGCAATGCGAACTCGTGTTCGCAAGATCGGCCTGGCCACTCGTCCGATCGTCGGCCTCTCAGGAGGTGGCGAACAGGCCGACGTGGTGGACCAGCCACAGCACCAGGCTGATGGTCACGAAGGACGCCAGGGTACTGACCATCAGGGTGGCGGCGCTGATGTCGCCGAGCCCGAAGCGCTGGCCGAACAGCGGGTAGACGCTGATCATCGGGGCGCAGGCGAACAGCAGGGCACCGGTGATCAACAGGGGGTCGACATCCGGCAGCAGCAGGAAAACGCCGAACACCGCCAACGGGTGCAGTATCAGCTTGCCGATGGCGATCTGGCCCATGTCCAGTGCCATGCCCTTGACGCGCAGGCCGAACAGCGAGCCGCCGATCACGAACAGGGCGGCGGGGCCGGCGGCCCCGGCCAGCATGTCGATGACCTTGGCCAGCGGGCGCGGCAGCGGCTGGCCCGTCGCGGCCAGCAGCACGCCGATCACCAGACCGATCAGGATGGGATTGCGCACCAGGCGCAGCCCCGTCTGGCGCAGGGTCTCGCGCAGGCCGTTGCCGGTCTGGTGGCCCAGCTCGGCCAGGATCAGGGCCAGCGGGATGATCAGCAGATTCTCGATCAGCATGTTCAGGGCCAGGAACACCGCCGCGGGCGGCCCCAGCGCCATGGCCGCGACCGGGTAGCCGATGAAGCCGCTGTTGGAGGCCGACATGCCCAGCGACTGGATGGCCCCGGCGGCCAGCGACTTGCGTTCCAGCCCCAGGGTGAGCGCCAGGCCGAGGGCGAACACCGCCAGCGAGCCCGCGCCGTAGGCCAGCAGGTAATGGGGGTCGAAGACCTCCTCCAGGGGGTTCTGGGTCAGGGCGCGGATGACGAGTGCCGGCAGCGCGAAGTACATGACGAAGGTGCCGATGCCCTGGAGTGCCTCATGGGCGATGAGGCGGCCGGCCCGGGCCAGGTAGCCCAGGCCGATGATCAGGAAGATCGGCGTGGTGATGACGAGGATCTCGAGCACAGGGCCTCCTTGCCGACGTGCGGAATGAGAGGGCTGGTGACGGGGTCAGGTGAACAGCCGCGCGGACAGCCAGGCCTGTGACAGCTCCTCAGCGGCCTGCTGCAGGCTGGGGGCCAGGCGATGCATGCGCGGCTCGTCGAGGCGCACGCTGGGGCCGGCGACGCTCAGCGTGCCCAGTACCTGGCCATCCAGCGGGTGGCGGACCACGACGGCCACCGCCGAGGTGCCGGCGCCGGCATTCTCGACCTGCCAGCTGTAGCCATGGGTGCGGGCCCGGTTCAGGCGTTCGATGAGCTCGCCATGGGAGCGGGGGGCCTGGGGCCCGTAGTCGTCCGGGTCGCCGATGCCCTGGGCCTCGACCAGGGCGATCGCGTCTTCGTTGCTGAGGCTGGCCAGCCAGGCATGCCCCGAGGCGGTGTAGTAGAGCGGCGCCTCGCGGCCCATGTCCGGGTCGTAGCGCAGCCCGGAGCGCGCCCCCTGAGCCTTGGCGATCCAGGTCTGGCGCTGGCCCTCGATGAGGCCCAGCCGGACCAGTTCGCCGGATTCCTCGGCCAGCCGGTCGAGAATCGGCTGGACGATGTCCGGCGCCCCGCTGCTGGCCAGGAAGCGGCTGCCCATGGCGACCAGGCGAGTGGTCAGCTGGTAGTGGCCGCTCAGCGGCTCCTGGCGCACGTAGCCCAGGCGGATCAGCTCCTGGCAGATGCGGTGCACGGCGCTCTTGGGGATCGCCAGTCGCTCGGCGACGGTCTGCAGCGGCAGGCCGCGGGCATCGCCGGACAGGGCGTCCAGCACGCCGAGGGTGCGCTCGATCAAGCTTGCCGCCATGGGGACCTCCTTCGCGGGGCGGAACCGCGCGGCGCGCTCGCCCTGACCGTGATGCATTCAGCTGACATGGGCGCGAATCAGCTGCACCTTGTCCTGCAGCAGCGGCAGGAAGGTGTGGGTCAGGGTGTCGAAGTCGATGCGCGCGGCATTGGTGCTGACGTTGATGGCGCCGAGCAGCTTGCCGTTGGCGTCGAAGGCCGGCACCGCCAGGGAGCGCAGGCCCGGGTCCAGTTCCTGGTCGACGATGCTGTAGCCCTGCTGGCGAACCTGCTGGATGCAGTTGCGCAGCTGCGCCTTGTCGGTGATCGAGCGTTCGGTGTGGGCCTCGAGGGTGACCCGCTCCAGGTAGGCTTCCAGCGCCTCGTCGGCGAGCTGGGCCAGCAGCACGCGGCCCATCGAGGTGTAGGCCGCCGGCAGGCGGGTGCCGACCGACAGGGTGATGGCCATCAGTCTATGCTTGGCGGAGGAGCGGGCCACGTACATCACTTCGTCGCCGTCCAGCACGCCCAGCGAGGACGATTCGCCGATCTCGGCGGTGATGTCCTCCAGGTACTGCTGGATCACCGAGCGATAGTTGTTGGCCGAGAGGAAGGCATAGCCGAGCTGCAGGACCTTGGGCGCGAGCTCGAAGTGGCGTTGCTGCTTGCGCACGTAGCCCAGGGCATGGAGCGTCAGCAGGAAACGGCGGGCGCGGGCCCGGTTCATCCCCGTCTTGGCCGCCACCTCGCTCAGCGTCATCCGCGGAGTGGTGTCGTCGAAGGCCTGGATCACCTCCAGCCCGCTGGCCAGGGCGGTGACGAAGTCACGATCGTCGGGGGTCAGTGTCTCGTCTTGCATGGGGCGCGTCATCGCAGTTGGTCGGTATCGAGTTGATAGGTCAGTGTGGATCAATCTAGCATATTGTTCGAATTGCGAACACTTGTACGACTTTGGTCAAGTGATGGGCCGGCTGACAGGCCGGTCGGTCGTCTCACCTAGGGAGATCCTGCCATGCCCGCCGCTCTGATTCAGCGCCCCTTCATGAGCCAGCACGCCCTGGCCGCCAGCCGCGACGAGGACTTCGTCGCCGCCATGCTGGCCTTCGAGCTGGCCCTGGCCGAGGCCCAGGAGGCCGAAGGGGCCATGCCCGCCGGGACCGCCGCACGCCTGCGGGCCGCGCTGGAAGGGCATGCCTTCGACGTGCCCGCGATCGCCGAGGGCATCGCCAGCGGCGGCAACGCCGCCATCCCCTTCGTCAAGGCCGGGCGGGCCGCGCTCCCCGACGACCTCAAGCGCTACTGGCACCTCGGCGCCACCAGCCAGGACGTGGTCGATTCTGCCCTGATGGTCCTGCTGACGCCACGCCTGGCCGGCCTGGAGGCGCTGCTCTCGCGCTGCCGGGCGGCGGCGTTGCCGCTGATGCGCGCCCATGCGCGGACCCCCATGGTCGGGCGCACCCTGATGCAGCAGGCGCTGCCGATCACCTTCGGCGTCAAGGTGGCCCACTGGGCGCTGGGCCTCGAGCAGGCGCGGCGCCGCCTCGCCGCGCTGGGCGAGCCGGGCCTGCCGGTGCAGTTCGGCGGGGCCGTGGGCGTGCATTCCGGTTGGCAGACCCTCGGCCTCGCCGTCATGGACGGCCTCGCCGAGCGGTTGGGGCTGTCGGCGCCGGTACTGCCCTGGCACACCGACCGCCAGCCGATCCATGCCCTGGCCACCGCCCTCGACGCCGTGGCCGGCGCCGCCGAGAAGCTGGCGCTGGACGTCTCCCTGATGACCCAGACCGAAGTCGGCGAGGTGGCCGAGCCGGCCGGCGAGGGCATGGGCGAGTCGTCGTCGATGCCCCACAAGCGCAACCCGGTGCGCTGCGCGATGATCCGCGGGGCCTGCCGCCAGATCCATGGCCACACCTCGGTGATGCTCAACGCCACGGCACAGCCGCTGGAGCGCGGTCTCGGCGAGTGGCATGCCGAATGGGCGCCGCTGGTCGACAGCGCGCTGCTGCTGGAGGGCGCGCTGGAGCAGGCCGCCGTGCTGCTCGAGGGCCTGGAGGTCCACGAAAAGGCCATGCGGCGCAATCTCGTGGTGACCGGTGGCGCCATCATGGCCGAGCCGGTGGCCAGGCTGCTGACGCCGCACCTGGGCCCCGACGCGGCCAAGGGGCTGGCGGCGGAAGCGGCGGACCAGGCCCGCCGCCAGGGGAGCGCCTATGCCGACGCGCTCGAAGCGCTGCTGGCCGCCCGTCACGGCGAGCTGGGCGCCGAGATCGGGCGGGCGGAGATCGAGGCCGCCAGCGATCCGGCCTTATACCTTGGTAGTAGCGAGGCCCAGGTGGCGCGGGCGATCGGCTGGCTGGAAGGGTGATTAATGCCTTGAAAGAAAAGGGAAAGATTCGTCCATGGAAGGGGCCGGCGCAGCCGGCCCCTGTCGTTGTGGCATTTGACGGCGCCGGGCACGCGGATTAATTTGTTCGTACTGCAAATCTATGTGCGCATAGCGGACAATGCCGATCGCACAGAGACACGAACCGCAACCGTGAACGCCGGTGAGCCTTGCGAGTCGCCGCTCCGGGCGTTCCCATCAGAGGCGATTATCATGGCCGAGATCCTCAGCCTGCATGACGCGGTGGCGCGCTACGTCGACGACGGCGCCACCGTGGCCATGGAAGGCTTTACCCACCTGATTCCCTTTGCCGCCGGGCATGAAGTCATCCGCCAGGGCAAGCGTGACCTGACCCTGATCCGCATGACCCCCGACCTGGTCTACGACCAGCTGATCGGCGCCGGCTGCGTGAAGAAGGTGATCTTCTCCTGGGGCGGCAACCCCGGCGTGGGCTCCCTGCATCGCCTGCGCGATGCCGTCGAGAAGGGTTGGCCGCACAAGATCGAGATCCTCGAGCACAGCCACGCC
Organism: Halomonas sp. ABH4_019; assembly: GCF_056159885.1. Taxonomy (NCBI): domain Bacteria; kingdom Pseudomonadati; phylum Pseudomonadota; class Gammaproteobacteria; order Oceanospirillales; family Halomonadaceae; genus Halomonas; species Halomonas sp. ABH4_019. Next base: position 1,341,692 of record NZ_JBSWWC010000001.1, on the reverse strand, counting down.
GCCATGGCCTGCGCCTTCGAGGCCGGGGCCGCCGGCCTGCCGCTGGCCGTGCTGCGCGGCTACGTCGGCAGCGAGCTGCCGAACGTCAACGACCAGATCAAGTTCATCGAGTGCCCCTTCACCGGCGAGCGCCTGGCCGCGGTGCCGTCCGTGCGTCCGGATGTGTCCATCGTGCATGCCCAGAAGGCCGACCGCGCCGGCAACGTGCTGGTCGAGGGCATCGTCGGCGTGCAGAAGGAAGCCGTGCTGGCCGCCAAGGCGAGCATCGTCACCGTCGAGGAGATCGTCGACGACCTGGACACCCATCCCAACGCCTGCGTGATCCCGGGCTGGGCCATCGACGCCATCGCCGTGGCCGAGAAGGGCTCGCTGCCGTCCTACGCGCACGGTTACTACCCGCGCGACAACGGCTTCTACAAGGAGTGGGACGCGATCGCCCGCGACCGCGACGCCTTCACCCAATGGATCGACGACAACGTCATGAACGCCGGGGGGAATGCCTGATGAGTACCGTCGAGAAGAGCCTGGACTACAGCGCCGGCGAGATGATGACCGTGACCGCCGCGCGGGCGCTGGAAAACGGCACCACCTGCTTCGTCGGCATCGGCCTGCCCTCCGAGGCCGCCAACCTGGCGCGCCTGACCCACGCCCCGGACGTGGTGCTGATCTACGAATCCGGCACCCTGCAGACCAAGCCCGAGGTGCTGCCGCTGTCGATTGGCGACGGTGAGCTCGCCGAGACCGCGCTGACCACCGTCTCGGTGCCGGAGATGTTCCGCTACTGGCTGCAGGGCGGCAAGATCAACGTCGGTTTCCTCGGCACCGCCCAGATCGATCGCTACTGCAACCTCAACACCACGCTGATCGGCGATTACACCGCACCCAAGGTGCGGCTGCCGGGCGGCGGTGGCGCGCCGGAGATCGCGACCAACGCCGGTGAGGTGTTCATCACTCTCAAGCACTCCAAGCGTGCCTTCGTCGGTCAGGTCGACTTCATCACCACCCTGGGCTTCGGCCGCGACGGCAAGGGCCGTGACGGCGTGCCCAACATCGGCCGTGGCCCGACCCGGGTGATCACCGACCTGTGCGTGATGAAGCCGGACCCCGAGACCAAGGAGCTCACGGTAGTGTCGCTGCACCCGGGCGTGACCGCCGAGCAGGTCCAGGAGGCCACCGGCTGGGAGATCCGCTTCGCCGAGACCCTGGAGAGCACCCCGGAGCCCAGCGCCCGCGAGCTCGAGGTGCTGCGTGAGCTCAAGGACAGGACCGCCCGCGCCCACGCCGGCCAGTAAATTCGCTCTATAACGGTCTGCGCTCGGCCATACGGCGTTGAGAGACAGCTCAAAATGCTCATTTACCCCTCTGTAAACTCCGCTTTTTCGCTGTCTCTCGCCTTGTCTGGCTGTCGCTCGACTCGCTCTAGAGGCGAATTTCATAAATTCGTCTAGCGGTCTGCGCTGCCTCGCTCCAGAGGCGAATTTTAGGAGAGTATCGAACATGACCGACGTCTATCTCTGTCATCCCCGCCGCAGCGCCATCGGGCGCTTCGGCGGCACCCTGGCCGGCGTGCGTCCCGACGACCTGGCCGCCGACATCTTCAAGGCCGTGCTGGCCGAGGCGCCGAGCCTCGAGGCCGCGGCGATCGAGGAAGTCTTCATGGGCTGCGCCAACCAGGCCGGCGAGGACAACCGCAACGTGGCGCGCATGTCGTCGCTGCTGGCTGGCCTGCCGGCATCTATCCCCGGCACCACCATGAACCGCCTGTGTGGCTCGGGCATGGATGCCGTGGGCACCGCCTTCCGCGCCATCAAGGCCGGCGAGATGGACCTGGCGCTGGCCGGCGGGGTGGAGTCCATGTCCCGTGCGCCCTACGTTATGGGCAAGGCCGAAAGCGCCTTCTCCCGCGGGCAGCAGATCGAGGACACCACCATCGGTTGGCGCTTCGTCAATCCGCTGATGAAGAAGGTCTATGAGACCCACTCGATGCCCGAGACCGCGGAGAACGTGGCCGAGCAGTTCGGCATTTCCCGCGAGGATCAGGACGCCTTCGCCGCGCGCTCCCAGGCCAAGGTCGCCGAGGCCCAGCAGGCCGGGCGCTTTGCCGAGGAGATCGTCGCCATCGAGATCCCCCGCCGCAAGCAGGAGCCGCTGGTCTTCGATACCGACGAGCATCCGCGTGCCGGCACCACCGTCGAGAAGCTCGCCAAGCTGCCGACGCCCTTCAAGGCCGAGGGCGGCAGCGTCACCGCCGGCAACGCCTCCGGGGTCAACGACGGCGCCGCGGCCATGCTGGTCGCCAGCCAGGCAGCGGTGGAGCAGCACGGCCTGACGCCCATGGCCAGGATCGTCGGCATGGCCACCGCCGGCGTGGAGCCGCGCATCATGGGCTACGGCCCGGTGCCCGCCGTGCGCCGCCTGCTCGAGCGCACCGGCGTGTCGCTGGACGAGATCGACGTCATCGAGCTCAACGAGGCCTTCGCCGCCCAGGCGCTGGCCTGCATGCGCGACCTGGGCCTCGAGGACGACGACCCGCGGGTGAACCCCAACGGCGGCGCCATCGCCCTGGGCCACCCGCTGGGCATGTCCGGCGCGCGCCTGCTGATGACCGCCGCCCATGAGCTTCAGAAGACCGGCAAGCGCTATGCGCTGTGCACCATGTGCGTCGGCGTGGGGCAGGGCATCGCCACCTTGATCGAGCGGGTCGACTGAAGGCCGCGGACTGCATGGGAGCTTCGAAGGAAGCCGTCGCCAAGGCATCAGGCGCCGGTGCCCCGCGTCGAGCGTTACCCGTGCCGTGCGTTTTGCTGGCGGTTAACGCCATCGTCGCTTTCGGCTGAGGCATGACGGAGAGGTTCGATGGCGTTCATGCGCACCGCGAGTCCCGTGTCGACGGTGGTGCTCCCCTACATACCTCCTGAACGAGCGTTCAGGCGTCACCCGAGGTTTCCATGTCGACTCCCTGTATCATCTGCGTTGCCATCACCGGCAGCCTGCCCCGCAAGGACAACAATCCCGCCGTGCCGGTGACCATCGACGAGCAGGTCGAGAGCACCCAGGCGGCCTTCGAGGCCGGGGCCAGCATCGTCCATTGCCATGTCCGCAATGACGACCAGACGCCGAGCTCGGATCCCGAGAAATTCGCTCGGCTGATGGAGGGCCTCGAGAAGCACTGCCCGGGAATGATCGTTCAGCTCTCCACCGGCGGGCGCTCCGGCGCGGGCCGGGAGCGCGGGGCCATGCTGCCGCTGAAGCCCGACATGGCCAGCCTGGCGGTGGGGTCCAACAACTTCCCCACCCGGGTCTACGAGAACTCACCGCAGCTGGTGGAGTGGCTCGCCGACGAGATGCTCAAGTACGACATCAAGCCCGAGATCGAGGCCTTCGACCTGTCCCATATCCACCAGGCGGCGAGCCTCGCCCGGCAGGGCCGGATCAAGGCGCCGCTCTACGTCCAGTTCGTGATGGGGGTCAAGAACGCCATGCCGGTGGACAAGCCGACCTTCGATTTCTATGTGGAGACCCTGCGGCGCCTCGCCCCGGACGCGCAGTGGTGCGGGGCCGGCATCGGCGCCAACCAGCTGGTCCTCAACGAGTGGTCCATCGCCGCGGGTGGCCATACCCGCACCGGCCTCGAGGACAACGTGCGTTGGGACAAGGCGTCCCTCGCTCCTTCCAATGCGGCCCTGGTCGAACGGGTGGCCGAGTTGTGCGAGCAGTACGAGCGCCCGGTGGCCACCTGGCAGCAGGCGCGAGGGATCCTGGGCCTCGCGGCCGCCTGACGCCTGGTTTGGCGCCTGTCGTGGCCGCTGCTCCGTTCCGTAGGCGAGGACGTGTCTCGAGGGCGGCATTCTTGTTTTAGTGTTGACGTTAGGCTTCAGGAGAAATTTTCATGGCATTTCTGAATATCGACGGCCGCAGCGTGGCCTATCGCCTGCTGGGCGCCGAGGCCAATCCGCTGGTGATCCTGGCCCACCCACTGGGCATGACCCAGGCGGTGTGGGATGACGTGCTGGCGGCGCTGCTGCCGCGCTATCGCGTGCTGACCTGGGACCTGCCCGGGCACGGCGCCAGCGAGGCCTGGCCGGCCGACGGCGGGGAGATCACGCCGGAGGCCCTGGCCGCCGAGGCCCTGGCCCTGGCCGAGCGGGCCGGTGCGGCGCGCTTCCACTTCGTCGGTACCTCCATCGGTGGGGTGGTCGGTCAGCAGCTGATCCAGGCGAACGCCGAGCGGCTGCTGTCGGCGACCCTGACCAACACCGGCGCGGTGATCGGCAACGCCGAGCTGTGGAATACCCGTGCCGGCCGGGTGCGCGAGGAAGGCCTGGCGGCGATGGCCGGCGAGATCGTGCCGCGCTGGTTCGCCCCGGCCCTCGTCGAGCGCGATCCGGCCCTGGAGAGCGGCTGGTGCGTCCAGATGGCGCGCACCGATGGCGAGAGCTACGCGCGGCTGTGCGAGATGCTCGGCCGCAGCGACTTCCGCGGCCGGCTCAAGGAGGCCTGTGCCGGGTCGCAGGGCGTCGACGTCCACCTGCTGGGCGGCAGCGAGGACATGGCGACGCCGCCGGAGACCCTGCAGGCCCTGGCCGCCGAGTGCAACGGCGCGCCGCTGGAGGTCCTCGAGGCCGTCGGCCACGTGCCCTCGGTGGAGGTCCCCGAGGCGTTCGCCAAGCGGTTGCTGCTGTGGATGGCCGCGGATCGCTCGTGGGTCGGTGAACAGGGCGTGGCCTACGCCGAGGGTCTCGAGACCCGCAAGCAGGTGCTGGGCGAGGCCCACGTGGCGCGCTCCACCGAGAACGCCACCAGCCTGGACGCGCCCTTCCAGCAGATGATCACCCGGCTGGCCTGGGGCGAGCTGTGGGGCAACGAGGATCTGACCCGCGCCGAGCGCAGCATGATCACCACCGGCATCCTCGCCGCCCTGGGCCGCGAGGAGCTGGAGCTGCATCTCAAGACCGCCAAGCGCATCGGCATCAGCGAGGCCCAGCTGCGCCAGGTGCTGATGCACGTGGCCATCTACGGCGGCGTGCCGGCGGCCAATCATGCCTTTGCGCTGGCCAAGCAGCTCGGCTGGGGCGGGGAGAAACTCTGACTCGCTGCTGCGCTCGAGATCCTGGTCGCCGGCGGTACTCGCTATCCTCATGTAGCTGGCTACATTCCGGGAGCTGCGCTCCGGCGTCGACCAGCCTCTCTGCGCTCGCGACGCGACTCAGGGCTTCTCCGCAAGCCTCGGGACTTTTTCAGGATGCGATATGGCATCCTTGCGAACTGGCCTAGGGTTCGGTGGTGGCGTAAGTCGAGGAGGTGGAACATGAATCATGAGCGCAGGAGAGGGAAGCCAGGGTGCTGAGCTCGCGTATCAAGCTGCGCCACCTGCAGGCCTTCCTCGAAGTCGCCAAGCGGCGTAGCTTCGCCCGGGCCGCCGACAGCCTGGCGATCAGCCAGCCGGGGATCTCCAAGACCATTCGGGAGCTCGAGGAGACCCTGGGCGCCGAGCTGTTCGAGCGCAGCGCCCAGGGCGTGGCGCTGACCCAGGCCGGGCTGACCTTCCTGCGCCACGCCGGGCCGGCGATCCGCGCGCTGGAGGAGGGCGTGACGGCGGTGGGCGATGCCCACCGGGGGCAGTGGCTGCGCGTGGGCGCGCTGTCCACCGTGGAGAGCCGGCTGCTGCCGGTCGCCATCCAGCGCTGGCAGGACGGCGCGGCGGCCGACGTCGGCGTCAACGTGGTGGCCGGCCCCAGCGCCTTCTTGCTCTCGCAGCTCAGGCTCGGCGAGCTCGACCTGGTGGTCGGGCGCATGACCGAGGCCCGCGAGATCCGCGACCTGACCTTCGAACACCTTTACTACGAGCCGCTGCTGCTGGTGGTCAGCCGCGGCCATCCGCTGGCCGGCGTCGATCCCCTGGCTCCGACGCGGCTGGTCGATTTCCCCTGGGTGGTGCCGCCGCCCCGCACCACCCTGCGCCAGCAGGTCGACAGTTTCTGCGTGCGCCATTCGCTGACGCTGCCCGGCCGGCTGCTGGAGACCCTGTCGCTGCCGATCAGCCGCCGCTTCACCCGCGAAGGGGACGCCATCTGGGTGGCCCCTCGGGAGTCGGTGCTCGACGAGCTCGCCGACGGCCGCCTCGTCGAGCTGGCGCTGCCGCTGGAGGGGCAGGGCGGTTCGGTGGGGCTGTGCACCAACGCCACCATGCAGCCCTCGCTGGCCCTGGAGGCATTCTGCGAGGTGCTGCGGGAGGTGGCCGCGGAGCCACGGCCGGGGCGGCCCGGGGAGTAAGCGCGCCGTGCCCCAGGGGAACCTCGCGGCCAGGGATAGGCCCGGAGCTCCTGGGCCGGTGTCGCGCGCCTTGCTTTAGTTATGTTATAACATTTTCCTCGAGCGCCGGCCCCGGCGCGATGCGAGTGCGACGATTCCGGAGGACATACCTTGAGCACGCGATATTCCAGGAAGCTGAGTGTGATGGCCATCGCCATGCTGTCGGTGACGGCCAGCCAGTGGGCCCTTGCCCAGTCGGCCGACGGCGAGCATGACCACGGGCATGGCCATCACGATCATGGGCACGACCACGACCACGACCACGACCACGACCACGACCACGACCACGACCACGACCACGCTCATGGCCATGGTCACGACCACGACGAGGACATCTACGCCGGCTACTTCGACGACGACCAGGTCCAGGACCGCTCGCTGGCGGACTGGCAGGGCGACTGGCAGTCGGTGTATCCGTACCTGCAGGACGGCACCCTCGACGAGGTGATGGCCGCCAAGGCGGCGGACAGCGCCGACAAGACGGCCGACGACTACAAGGCGTATTACCAGAAGGGCTACCAGACGGACGTGGCGCGCATCGAGATCGATGGCAACGACGTCACCTTCCATGACCCGCAAGGGTCGCGCAGCGGCGAGTACGCCTATGACGGCTACGAGATCCTGACCTACGAGGCCGGCAACCGTGGCGTCCGCTATATCTTCGAGCGGCAGGCCGGGGGCGAGGCGCTGCCCGAGTTCATCCAGTTCAGCGATCACGCTATCGCCCCGAACGACGCCGGGCATTACCACCTGTACTGGGGCGACGATCGCCAGGCGCTGCTGGAAGAGGTCGAGCACTGGCCGACCTACTACCCCGCCGACCTGGAGGGCCAGGAGATCGCCGAGGAGATGCTGGCGCATTAGTGTCTCGTGGTGTTGTGGCGGCGGGATGCCCCGCCATACAGGCCCCTCGATCGAGGGGCCTTTTCGTGGCCCACAGGCGGCCGAGGCGGCAACGTCTTCGACCGCTATCGAGCCGCTGCCATAACCCTGGGGTTATAGCATCCCGGCGAGACGTCAATTGGCAGCTCCTTGGCGAGACGCCACACTGGCGATACTGCGGTGGCACTCCGCCCGGGGCGGAGGCCGCCGAACCGTCCGCCAGCAAGAGACACGCCCAATGCAAGACGATAACAAGCGTTTCGTGGAACGCGACCGTGACTGGCATCCGCCGGCCTATGCGCCCGGCTACAAGACCTCCGTGGCCCGCTCGCCGAGCCAGGCCCTGGTCAGCCTGCAGTCGCCCAGCATCTCCGAGCTCAGCGGTCCCGACTTCCGCCGGCTGCGCATGGGGCGCTACGACAACGACCTGCTGATGAACTATCGGGAGGGCCAGGGGCAGGACGGCCTGCCGGCCGGGGAACGCATGATCCTGTTCGGCCGCGTGGTCGACCAGTTCGGCAAGCCGGTACCGCATACCCTGGTGGAGATGTGGCAGGCCAACGCCGGCGGCCGCTATCGCCACAAGAAGGACGCCTACCTGGCGCCGCTCGATCCCAACTTCGGCGGCGTGGGGCGCTGCCTCACCGACGAGCAGGGCTGGTATCGCTTCCGTACCATCAAGCCCGGCCCCTACCCCTGGGGCAACGGCATCAACACCTGGCGCCCGGCGCACATTCACGTGTCGGTGATGGGCCCGGCGATCTCCACCCGCCTGATCACCCAGATGTATTTCGAGGGCGATCCGCTGATCCCGGTCTGCCCGATCGTGCAGACCCTCAAGGACCCCGAGGCCGTCGAGACCATGATCGGCCGGCTCGACATGGCGCACAGCAAGCCCATGGACTGCCTGGCCTATCGCTTCGACCTGGTGGTGCGCGGCGAGCTGCAGACCTACTTCGAAAATCAATGAGCTGGTTCGAGAATCAGTGATACAGGATCAGGGGACCATCATGAAACAGCCCAATTCGACCCCCACCGCCGAGCTGATGCTGCGCGAGACCGCCTCCCAGACCGCGGGGCCCTACGTGCACATCGGCCTGGCCCTGGACGTGGCCGGCCTGCCCGAGCGCGAGGAAGAGATCTGGAACCGCATGGCCAAGCCGGAGGCCGAGGGTGAGCACATCGAGGTGGTCGGCACCGTCATCGACGGCAACGGCGACCCGGTGCGCGACGCCCTGATCGAGGCCTGGCAGGCCGACGGCCAGGGCGTATACCGGCCCGGGTTCGATCTCGAGCAGCCGTTCAACGGCTTCGGCCGCACCGCCACCACCGCCGAAGGGGCCAGCGAGTGGCGCCTCGAGACGATCAAGCCCGGGGCGGTGAGCCGGGGCGACGGCAAGGTCATGGCGCCGCACATCAACCTGGCGATCTTCGCCCGGGGCATCAACATCCAGCTGCAGACCCGGCTCTACTTCGAGGACGAGGCCGCGGCCAACGCCGCCTGTCCGGTGCTGAACGCCATCGAGTCGCCGACCCGGCGCCAGACGCTGATCGCCAAGCGCGAGGAGGCGGACGGCAAGGTGCGCTATCGCCTCGACATTCGCCTTCAGGGCGAGGGCGAGACGGTGTTCTTCGACTTCTAGCCGCTGCAACGCCTGGCGCCAACGCCCTCGCCCCGCCTCGGCGGGGGCGAGGGCGATGTCGCCTTGGCTCAGCCGTCCCGCCTGGCCTGGATGATCCGGTCGAGGATGTCCAGCAGCTGTTCCCGCTCGTCGTTTCCCATGAAGGTGGTGAAGGCCTCCTCGCCGGCCTCGACCTTCTGGTTGAGGCGCTCGGTGAAGGACTTGCCCTTGGCCGTCAGGTAGAGGGCGTAGGAGCGGCGGTCGTGCTGCGACTTGCGGCGTTCCACCACTTCCATGCTTTCCAGCTTGTCGATCGCCGCCACCATGGCGGAACGGTCCACGTCCAGGGCGTTCGACACTGCCGACTGGGTCAGCCCGGGGTTGTGGTAGACGATGGCGAGGATGCCGAACAGCCCCGGGGTGATACCTTCCCGGGCACAGGCCTCGGCGAAGACGTCGAAGTAGACCAGCTGGGCGCGCCGCAGCTTGTAGCCGAGGCGCGACTTCAGCATCGAGTAGTCGATGCCATTCCTCTCATCGTGGTTCATGTGTCTGCTCTGCTCATGAGTAAAGGGGCAGGCGCGTCGGCCTCGGGTCGCCCTCGGCGAGATCCTAGACCAATGTTTAACACATAAAATGTTTTGCGCCTAAACAGTTTGTGGAACTATTGAGGGGCATGCTATCAAGGCACCGTCGCCCGGGGTAGGGCCGAGCGGGCCTCCACGACAATGACCACAACGATTGGGTGCGACCATGTCAGTTTCCTTCCGCGACGTCCGGCTGGGTGCGTCGACGGCGCAGCTCACGCGCCGCGACGATGGGACCCAGCTGCTGAGGGTCGCCGAGCCCCTCGGCGACTACCCGGACACCCTGATGGATTGCCTGGACCGCTGGGCGGCCGAGGCGCCGGAGCGCTGCTTCGTGGCGCGGCGCGATGCAACCGGTGCCTGGCAACGGCTGAGCTACGCGGAGACGCGCCGCCGGGTGCGCCGCCTGGCCCAGGGCCTGCTCGATGCCGGCCTGAGCGTCGAGCGTCCCCTGGCGATTCTCAGCGGCAATTCCGTCGAGCACCTGCTGCTGGCGATGGCCGCCATGTACGTCGGCATCCCCTATGCCTCGGTGTCCCCGGCCTACTCGCTGGTCAGTCGCGACTTCGCCAAGCTGCGCTATATCGTCGAGCTGTTGACGCCGGGCATGGTGATGGTCGACCGGGGCGACGACTTCGCCGCCGCCCTGGCGGCGGTGAAGCCCGACGATGGCGACTGCCTGGCGGTGGAGCCAGGGACCGTGGACGGCGCGCGCCAGTTCCGTGAGTTGCTTGATACCCCGGCCAGCGCGGCGGTCGACGCGGCCCATGCGGCCGTCACCCCCGACACCATCGCCAAGTTCCTGTTTACCTCCGGCTCCACCGGCATGCCCAAGGGGGTGGTCAATACCAACCGCATGCTGTGCGCCAACCAGGAGATGCTGGCGGCGCAGATGCCCTTCCTGCGCGACGAGCCGCCGGTGCTGGTCGACTGGCTGCCCTGGAACCACACCTTCGGCGGCAACCACAATGCCGGCATCGTGCTCTACAACGGCGGCAGCCTCCATATCGACGATGGCCGCCCGGTGCCGGGCGAATTCGAGACGACCCTCGCCAACCTGCGCGAGATCGCCCCGACCATCTACTTCAACGTCCCCAAAGGCTTCGAGCTGCTGGTCGGGCACCTGAAGCGCGACGATGCCCTGCGCGAGACCTTCTTCTCGCGCCTCAAGCTGATGTTCTTCGCCGGGGCCGGGCTCTCCCAGCCGGTCTGGGACGACCTCGACCGCCTGGCTATCCAGACCCTCGGGTGCAAGGTGGGCATGCTGACCGGGCTCGGCGCCACCGAGACGGCGCCCTCGGCGATGTTCGCCTCGCTGGAGGAGTCCCGCTCCGGGGTGGTCGGGCTGCCGGCCCGCGGGGTCACCGTCAAGCTGGTGCCCGACGGCGGCAAGCTGGAGTGCCGGGTGAAGGGCCCCAGTGTGATGCCGGGTTACTGGCGTCAGCCCGAGATCACCGCCAAGAGCTTCGATGAAGAGGGCTTCTACTGCCTGGGCGACGCGGTCAAGTTCATCGACCCCGAGCGGCCCCAGCGCGGCATGCGCTTCGACGGGCGCATCTCCGAGGACTTCAAGCTCGATACCGGTACCTGGGTGAGCGTCGGTCCGCTGCGCGCCCGCATCATCGAGGCGGGCACGCCGTTCATCAAGGACGTGGTGATCGCCGGGCTCGACAGGCCCCATGTGTCGATCCTGGTTTTCCCGGAGGTCGATCAATGCCGGCGATTGGCGGGACTGCCGGGGGAGGCGTCGGCCGCAGAGGTGCTGGCCAGCGAGCCGGTGCGCGAACGCTTCCGCGGCCTGCTGGGCGAACTGGCCGCGCACAGCACGGGCAGTGCGACGCGCGTCCGACGCGCGATGCTGCTCGACGAGCCGCCGCGCCTGGACGCCGGCGAGGCCACCGACAAGGGCTCGATCAACCAGCGCGCCGTGCTGGAGCAGCGTGCCGCCTCGGTCGAGGAACTCTATGCCGCCACGCCATCCGAGAAGGTCCTGCGGCTCGACTGAGCCTCACTACGCCGAGGAGCCCATCTTGATCCACACCCATTTTCGCGCCATCGAGTGGGGCGACTGCGACCCGGCAGGCATCGTCTTCCACCCCCGCTACCTGGCCTACTTCGATCACGCGACCTGTCTGCTGTTCGCCAAGGCCGGGCTCGACCTCGAGACCCTGCAGGCGCGCTTCGCGGTGATCGGCTACCCGGTGGTCGACCTGCGCGGCCGCTTCCTCGCGCCCTGTCGCTTCGGCGACGAGGTGCGCATCGAGACCCGGGTCGCCGAGTTCCGGCGCAGCAGCTTCGACGTGCACCATCGCCTCCACCGCGGCGAGGCGCTGGCCGTGGAGGCCACCGTGACCCGGGTGTGGGCGGGACGGCACCCGGACGATCCGCAGCGACTGCAGGGCCGGCCGGTGCCGGATGAGGTGCGGGCGGCGCTGGGGCCGGGTGACGGTCGCTGGCATCGCTGAGTCCTAGGCGCCGTGACGCATCGGCACTCGACTCAGATGGTTGTTCTCATCGGCCACGGTCTGCAGCAGTCGGCAGAGGAGCGCCTTGTCTTCCTCCCCCAGGGGAGCGAGCAGCTCCTCCTGTACCTCGGCGACGGAGGGCTCGGCGTGCCGGCGCAGCTGGCGGCCCGCCTCGGTCAGGCTCACCAGCATGGAGCGGCGATCCTCGGGGTTGCGGTCGCGGCTCACCAGGTTGCGCTCCTCCAGCTTGCGCACCACCACCGCCACGGTGTTGCGGTCCAGGGCCGTGTGCCCGCCCAGGGTGATCTGGTCGATCGGCCCTTTCTCCTCCAGGGCGCAGAGGATGATGTACTGCAGCTGGGTGAGTTCGAGGGCCTCGCACTTGCGCAGGAAGACGGCAACGCTGATCTGGTGGCAGCGGCGCAGCAGGTTGCCGGGCAGGGTGCTGGCCGTCGAGAGGGCACCGCCGTCGCTTTCGCGACACGGCGCTTCACGGGAATCGGATGTTTGCATGTGTTCTGCCGGTTGCTTCAGCGGCAAGGTGTCGCGTGGCGAGCCTTGCCGCGGGTGGTGGATATCAGGACGGTATCTTAGCATCCAGCCGCCGTCCTCGGTCTGCCCCTAGGCAATGCCTGAAAACTGTCTGCGCTCGGCTATACCGCGTTAAAAATCAGCTCAAAGTCCTCATTTACACCCCGTAAACTCCGGCTTCTCGCTGATTTTTGCCTTGTTTAGCCTTCGCTCGCCGACTTTTCAGACAAAGCCTAGCGAAAGACGCTGACCAGCCAGGGATTGAAGATGGTGGCGAGGATCACCAGGCAGGCCGCCAGCACGAAGGGAAAGATCCACTTGGTGATGCGCGGCAGGCTGACGCTGCTGATGGCGGAGGCGACGTAGAGGCCGGCGCCCACCGGCGGCGTCAGCAGCCCCAGACTCAGGGTCATGCAGGTGACGATGCCGAAGTGGATGGGGTCGATGCCGTAACTCTGCTGGGCCACCGGCAGCAGGATCGGCACCAGGATGATCAGGGCGGCGATGCCATCGAGCACCATACCCACCAGGATCAGCAGGATGAAGACCAGCAGCATGAAGATTACCGGGCTCTCGGTGGTGCCCTGCATCAAGCCGGCGACCTGCTGCGGGATCTGGTTATAGACCAGCACCCAGCCGAAGGCCTTGGCCGCGGCGATCAGGAACAGCACGATGGCGGTGTTGCGGGCCGTTCTGGCCAGCACCCCGGGGAGCGTCCTCCAGCGTAGCTCGCGGAACAACAGGCCGCCGAGGATCAGCGCCATCAGCGTCGCCACGGCGGCAGACTCCGTCGGCGTGACCACGCCGAAGGCGATGCCTCCGACGATGACCAGCGGGATGCTCAGGGTGAGCAGGGCGCCACGCGTCGCGCTCCACAGCGAGATGCGGCGCTTCTCGTCGCTCCCTGTCCGGTGGGCGCGCTTGGCGACCAGGGCGATCAGGGCGCTGATCAGCAGGAAGAGCACCAATCCCGGGATGATGCCTCCCATGAACATGGCGCCGATCGAGACCTGGGCGATGACGCCATAGATGATGAAGACCATCGAGGGGGGAATGATCGGGCCGAGCAGGCCGGCCCCCGCGGTGAGGGCGGCGGCGAAGCCCTTGTCGTAGCCGTCGCGTTCCATCTCGGGCGTCATCACTCGGCTCATGATGGCGATCTGGGCGGTGGCGGAGCCCATGATCGAGGCGAGCATCAGGTTCGAGGTCAGCGAGACATAGGCGATGCTGTGGGGAACCCAGGCGAACCAGGCCCGCGCGGCGGTGATGATTCGCCGTGTGATGCCCCCCTCGTTCATGATCTCGCCGAGCAGGATGAAGAGCGGGATCGCCAGCAGGTCGAAGACTTCCAGCGAGCCGAAGATCACCTGGGGCAGGTTTTCCAGCAGGCGGAAGTTGCCCGAGGCGATGACGAAGGTGAAGGTGGCGCCCAGCAGCACGAAGGCGATGGGCATGCCGAGCAGCATGAGCAGCAGGAAGGCGGCGAGCGTCATGGGTTACTCCTCGTCGCTGGGCAGGTGGAAGACCGTGCGGGAGCGATCGGGCAGGCGCGCGATAAGGTGGAAGAGAGAACTGGCGCAGAAGATCGGCACGATCAGGTAGAAGTGCCACTTGGGCCAGTCGAGCGTGATGGCGACGTCATAGCCCACCGACGGCGAGCGCAGCCAGCCCAGGGCGTACCACAACATCACCGCCAGCATCGCCATGCAGAGCAGCTCGGTCAGCCAGTAACAGGCGCGCTGGGCGGGCCCCGGCAGCAGGCCTACCAGCATGGTCAGGCGCACGTGCTGATCGTGATGAATGGCGATGGAGACGGCCAGGAAGGCCATCCAGATCAGGATGTAGACCGCCAGCTCGTTGGCGAAGTAGAGCGGGCTGTCGAGCAGGTAGCGGGCGAAGACGTTGGCGATCAGCAGCGCGCCGAAGGCCACGATCAGCAGGCTGCATAGCGCCTGCTCGAGCGCGGCCAGGTGACGGCTCGCCCGGCCAAGTCGGGTCAGGGGACGAGATGGCATGGGGACTCCTCCGGTGTGCGCCGGGGCGTCGCGACGCCCCGGCTGGCATCACTCGGCCGCGAGGCGAGCGGTGGCCTGTTGCTGGAAGGCCTGGATCAGCGGGTGATCGCCGAAGCGCTCGGCGAAGGCCTGGTTGGCCTCGGCGAAGACGTCTTCCGCATTCTCGAGGGTGTCGACATCGATGCTCTCCTCGAGGCTGGCGAGGTTGCGCTGCTCGGCCTCGATCTGGGCGTCGATGCCCCAGGCCAGGGCCTCCTGCATGGCGCCGTCGATGATCTCGCGCTCCTCCTCGGTGAGTGAGGCGCGCGTCGCCTGGCTCATCACCGAGACGGCGGGGAAGGCCATGTGACTGGTGAGGGTCAGGTCCTCGGCGACCTCGTAGAAGCCCGAGCCGACCAGCGCATCCAGGTCGATATCGACGCCGTCGAGCAGGCCGTTCTGCAGGCCCTGGTAGACATCCGGCAGGCTGATGGGAGTGGGGCGGGCATCCATCGCGCGCCACCAGGTGTTCATCGCGGCGAAGGGGATGATGCGCATGTTCTTGCCGGCGACGTCCTCGATGGCGGTGACGTGCTGGTCGCGCATCAGGATGTGGCGCATCCCGGCGAAGGTATAGCCGAAGGCGTGCAGCCCCTTGTTCTCCAGGTTGGCCAGCATCGCCTGGGCGGCCTCGGTCGTCGTGGCTTCGGCGGCCTCTTCCACGCTGTCGAACAGGAAGGGAGTGAACCAGCCGATGAGGGAAGGCTCGCGTTGGCTGGTCAGGGCCGCCGTCATGATGCCCATGTCCAGCAGGCCGGTTTCCATCTGGGAGAACATGGCGGACTCGTCGCCCAGTTGGCCGGACGGGAAGAGCGCGACTGTCAGCGCGTCCTGGCTCTGCTCGGCGACGTTCTCGGCGAACTTCTCCGCGGTTTGGGTCCAGATATGCCCGGGTGGCGTGATCATGCCCAGCCTCAGTTCCTGGGCCAGTGCCGGGGTGCCGGCGGCCAGCAGGGAGGCCGAGAGCAGCGTCAGGGCCAGGGGGTGACGAATAGGGTGGCGTGCGGTGGTTGTCATTGTCGCCTCGCTTGTCGGTGGTCTGGGAGCGGTCACTCTTCGCTATGAATCAGTATTGTGACCATCACAGTAGTGATCAATAGTCCGAAGGTCGATAGCGCGTCGAGCCGCCATGAACGCGAGGCAGGCCGCCGAGGGTCCTTGTTGGCGGAAAGTCGTATTGTTTGCGACGATATTGATCACAATACTGATCATTGTCGTGATGACCCATGGCGGCAGCGGACACCCCCGATCCCCTGATGACCCCAATAACGACCCGTGGCAAGCGGGATGGAGCGAACAGATGCAGTACTTCCTCGACGGTTACCGCAGTGGCGACCCGCGGATCCAGCCCGCGGCCGAAGGACGCAGCGACCCGCAGGGGCCGCTGCCGGACGAGGTGGACGTGCTCATCGTCGGCACGGGCCCGGCCGGTCTGCTGCTGGCCGCCCAGCTATCGACCTTCCCGGACATCGTCACCCGCGTCGTGGAGAGGGCCGATGGCCCCCTCGAGGTGGGGCGTGCCGACGGCGTCGCCTGCCGCACGGTGGAGATGTTCGAGGCCTTCGGCCTGGCCGAGCGGATGACCACCGAGGCCTACTGGATCAACGAGACCCACTTCTGGGGGCCGGACCCCGATGACAAGGCGCGGATCTCCCGGCTCGGCCGCGTGCAGGACGTTCGCGACGGCCTCTCCGAGTTCCCCCACGTGATCGTCAACCAGGCTCGCCTGCTCGACTTCCTGCTGGAATACATGCACAACTCCCCGAGCCGCCTGCGGGTCGACTACCGCCACCAGACGCTCGATGTGGAGGTGCCCGAGGCCGCTGACGAGCGGGTATCCGTGACCCTCGACACGCCCGACGGCCAGAAGACCGTCCGGGCGAAGTACGTGGTCGGTTGCGACGGCGCCCACAGCGTCGTGCGCGAGTCCATCGGCCGTAAACCGCAAGGCCACGGTGGAGACAAGGCGTGGGGCGTGATGGATGTCCTGGCGGTGACCGATTTCCCGGATATCCGCTTCAAGTGCACCATCCAGTCCGCCGACGCGGGCAACATCCTGCTGATCCCCCGCGAGGGCGGCTACATGGTTCGGCTGTATGTCGACATGGGGGAGATCGATCCGGAGGCCTGGCTGACCAAGGAAGACGTGTTGAAGAAGGCCCAGGCGGTGTTGGCGCCCTACACCTTCGAGGTCAAGGAGACCGCCTGGTTTTCCGTCTACCGCGTCGGGCACCGGGTCACCGACAAGTTCGACGATGTCGACGACGACCAGATGGAACGCCGTACGCCGCGGGTCTTCATCGCCGGCGATGCCTGCCACACCCACACCGCCAAGGCCGGCCAGGGCATGAACGTGTCGATGCAGGACACCTTCAACCTGGGCTGGAAGCTGATCTCGGTACTCGAGGGACGCAGCCCGGCGAGCCTGCTGCACACCTACAACGCCGAGCGCCACGTGATCGCCGAAAACCTGATCGAGATGGATACCCGCTGGTCCCGGGCGATCGGCGCCGCCCAGGACTCCGATGACGCCCAGGCGGCCTTGAAGGGGCTGGCCGAGGTGCAGCGTCAGTTCGTCACCAACAGCGAGTTCACCGCAGGCTTCGCCACCCACTACTCACCGGACCTGCTCACCGGCGACGACACCCACCTGGGCCTGGCCACCGGCTTCCCGCCGGGGCGTCGCTTCCACTCCGCCGAGGTGATCCGGCTCGGCGATGCCAAGCAGGTCCATCTGGGACACGTGCATCGTGCCGACGGCCGCTGGCGGCTCTATGCCTTCGCCGACATGGTCGACCCGAGAAGCCCGGGCTCCCGCTTCAACGCCCTGATGGACTACCTCGCGAGCGACGCCTCCCCGATCCGCCGCTTCACGCCGAAAGGGGCCGATCCGGACGCGCTCTTCGATATCCACGGCATCGTCCAGCAGTCGCACCTCGAGCTGGACTGGGCCGACATGCACGAGATGCTCAAGCCGCACAAGGGGGCGCTCGGCCTGCAGGACTACCAGAAGGCCCACGCGCCGGTGCCGGGCACCGACCGCGATATCTTCGACCTGCGCGGTATCGATCGAGGCGCCGGGGCGCTGGTGGTGGTGAGGCCGGACCAGTATGTCTCCCTGGTGCTGCCGCTGGATGGCTTCGATGCGCTCGACGCCTTCTTCTCTCGCTTCATGGTGGAACCCGCCTGAGAGCGCTGTCTCGCCCTTCAACAGCCGCCCCCGGTCAGTTCGCCTGGCCGGGGGCGGCTGCTTTCGCGATGCCCGTCGGCGAGCGGGCGGCGCCCGAGCATGAGGGCCGCATGGGACGACGGAGGGCCCCGGCCGAGTGACTCGGAGGGGCGCCAGGCGTGATACCAAAGTCTGGTATCGGGGGCTGTGGTGAAGTGGCCTATAATCGCATCCAAGATAGATGTAAAAATCTATTGTTTTATAAATAAACAAATACAACGCCACCCTACCGCTGAGGTGATCCATGATGCATCGTCCCTTCAAGACCCTCGTCATCGCCGCCGCCCTGGGCGGCCTGACCGTCGCCGGCCAGGCCCAGGCCCAGGCCCGCGACCTGCGCATGGCACCGGGCGTGCCGCCGGCGCATCCGGCCCACACGCCGCTCTACACCGGTTTCGTCGACCTGATCGGCGAGGCGACGGACGGCCGGCTGGGCGGGCAGCTCCTGGGCACCGAGATCGCCTCGATCAGCAACATGCGCAACGCCATGCGCAGCGGCCTGGTGGAGGCGGGGCTGTTCCTGCCGGCCTACTTCCCGGCCGATCTGCCCGAGATCAACCTGGTCGGCGACATGGCGCTGCTCGGCACCAACTCCTATGCCATGGGCGCGGCGATGACCGAGTACATTGCCACCTGCGCGGCCTGCCAGGACGAGCTCGAGTCGCTCGGCATCGTCTATACCAGCACCCACTCCACCGATACCTATCAGCTGATGAGCACCCAGCCGGTGCGCACCCAGGAGGACCTGGCGGGGCTGCGCCTGCGCGTCGGCGGTCCGCAGTACTCGCGCTGGGCGGAGGCCATGTCGGCCTCGCCGGCCTCGATCCCGGTAGGCGAGCAGTTCGAGGCGCTCTCCCAGGGCGTCATCGACGGCACCGTGGCCTCGATGGGCGACATCATCTCGTTCCGCCTCGAGGACGCCGTCGACAGCATCACCAGGATCGACCTGGGCACCTTCCACAGCACCATCTCCCACGCCATGAGCCAGGCGACCTGGCAGAGCCTGTCGCCGGCGGATCGCGAGGCCATCGTGCGCGCCTCGACCGAGGCCAGTGCCCTGGCCATCGAGCGCTGGGCCTACGAGATGACCGACGAGGCCCTGGAGACCGCCCGCGAGCACGACATCGAGATCATCGAGCCCGACCCGGCCTGGCTCGAGGCCAACCGCGCCTTCGCCGAGCAGGACCTGGCCTACGCCGCCGAGCAGGCCCAGGAGCGCTACGGCGTCGAGGATGCCCGCGCCAAGCTCGACCGCTTCATCGCCCTGGTCGACAAGTGGAACGGTATCGTCGAGGAGGTCGGCGAGCAGCCCGAGGCCGTCGCGGAGGCCGTGAATCGCGAGGTCTGGGACAAGGTCGACTTCTCCACCTACGGCACCTGAAGCGCCATTCCCGGAGGCCGTGAACGTCGGCCTCCGGGCCCGACCACGAGGCTGGAGGCTCGCTCATGGCCGCTGTGTATCGCTTGACCCATCGTGTCGCCGTCGGGCTGGCGCTGCTGGGAACCCTCGGCATGCTGCTGATGGTGGTGCACATCACCCTGGACGTGGTGCTGCGCTGGACCCTGTCGGTGTCGGTGCCCGCCACTGTCGAGATGGTGACCCGCTATTACCTGATCGCCATGGCGCTGCTGCCCCTGAGCTGGGTGGAGCAACGCCGCGGGATGATCGCCGTGGAGGCCCTGGAAGGCATGATGCGGCCCTGGCTGCTGCGCCTCTCGGACCTGCTGGTGGCGGTGCTCTCGGCGGCGGTCTACGTCGTCCTGGCCGTGGCCACCTGGGGCAAGGCCGTGGAGCAGTTCGACATCGGCGCCTACGTGATGTCGCTCAACGTCGCCATTCCCGTCTGGCCGACCTATTTCGTGCTGCCGCTGGCCTTCGGCCTGGCGGCGCTGGTCTGTGCCGTCCGCCTGGCCGGCCTGCTCGGCGGCGAGGCCCTCGCGCCCGCCGGCCAAGGAGAGAGGTGAATCATGTCCGTCTCCATCGGCCTCTATGGCCTGGCCGCCCTGCTGTTGCTGCTGGCCCTGCGGGTGCCGGTCGCCCTGTCGCTGATCAGCGTCTCGCTGGGCGGCATGACCCTGATGCTGGGCTGGGACACGGCCATCGGCATGCTGTCGTCGTCCCCCTACGAGTTCGTCGCCAAGTGGACGCTCAGCGCGGTGCCCATGTTCCTGCTGATGGGCTTCGTCTGCTTCCATTCCGGCCTGACCCAGGGGCTGTTCAACGCCGCCAAGGTGCTGTTCCGCTGGCTGCCCGGCGGGGTGGCGATCTCGAGCATCGTCGCCAGCTCCGGCTTCGCCGCGGTGAGCGGCTCCAGCGTGGCCTGCTCGGCGGCCATGGGGCGCATCGCCATCCCCGAGATGGTCAGCGGCGGCTACAAGCCGAGTTTCGCCTGCGGCACCATCGCCGCCGGTGGCACCATCGGCGCGCTGATTCCGCCGAGCATCCTGATGATCGTCTACGGGGTGTTCGCCCAGGTCTCGATCACCCAAGTGTTCCTGGGCGGCATCACCATCGGCCTGCTGACCGCGCTGAGCTATGCCCTGGTGATCCTGCTGGTCAGCTGGTGGCGCCCGGACATCGTGCCGCGGGAGGCCGTGGGTGCCCGCGAGTTCGGCGCCCGGGAGGCGCTGGTCGACATCTGGCCGGTGCTGGTGCTGGGCGTGCTGGTGTTCGGCGGACTGTTCTCCGGCGTGTTCACCGCCA
Source organism: Halomonas sp. ABH4_019 (assembly GCF_056159885.1). Taxonomy (NCBI): domain Bacteria; kingdom Pseudomonadati; phylum Pseudomonadota; class Gammaproteobacteria; order Oceanospirillales; family Halomonadaceae; genus Halomonas; species Halomonas sp. ABH4_019. The sequence goes on along the minus strand of NZ_JBSWWC010000001.1, from coordinate 1,321,306 downwards.
CCGAGGCCGGGGCCGTGGGCGCCGCCGGGGCCATCGTCATCGCCCTGGCGCTGGGCCGCCTGAACCGCGAGTCCATGAAGGCCGCGCTGCTCGAGACGCTGACCACCACTTCGGCGCTGCTGATCATCGGGGTGGGGGCGAGCATGTTCACGCTCTTCCTCAGCCTGAGCGGGCTGGCCGGCTACATCACCGGGGCGGTCAGCGGCTGGGATCCATCCTACCTCGAGCTGATGCTGGTGGTGGTCTGCATCTACCTGTTCCTGGGACTGTTCATGGAGCCGTTCGGCGCCATGCTGGTGACTCTGCCGGTGCTGCTGCCGGTGTTCGAGCTCTATGACGTCAGCCTGATCTGGTTCGGGGTGCTGCTGGTGAAGCTGCTGGAGATCGGCATGATCACGCCGCCGGTGGGCATGAACATCTTCGTCATCAAGGGTGTCGCCGGGCAGTACGCCTCGCTGGTGGACATCTTCAAGGGCGTCGCGACCTTCCTGGTCGCCGACATCCTGGTGGTGGCGCTGGTGATCTTCTATCCCCGGATCGTGCTGATGATGACCGGCGGCTGATGGCCGCCGGCGGCGGGGAGTGGTGTGCCTCAAAATGTTTGTTATTTAAACAATATATTGATATCTCAGCATTATATGCCTCCACAAGAGGGCCGAGACAGTGAGCAAGATCATCGACAGCAGTACCGCGGCGGGGTTGATTCAGGATGGCGACACCGTCGCCTGGACCACCGCCGGCCTGTGCGGCTTCGCCGAGGCGGTGGCCGCGGCGCTGGAGACGCGCTTCCTCGACAGCGGATCGCCCCGTGACCTGACCGTGGCGCACAGCTGCGGCTGCGGCGACGGCAAGACCCGCGGCATGAACCACCTGGGGCATGCCGGCCTGGTCAAGCGGCTGGTCAGCGGCCACACCGGCCAGGCGCCGCGCATGGGCGAGCTGATCCGCGAGAACCTCATCGAGGGCTATCTGCTGCCTCAGGGCGTGATGGCCCACCTGTGGCGACACATCGCCGGCGGCAAGCCGGGGGTGATCAGCAAGGTGGGGCTCGGCACCTTCGTCGACCCGCGCCTGGAGGGCGGCAAGGCCAACGCCGCGGCCGAGGAGGAGCTGGTCAGGTGCCTCGAGCTCGAGGGCGAGGAGTGGCTGCTCTATCGCACCTTCCCGGTGGACGTGGCGGTGATCCGCGCCACCACCGCCGACGAGCGCGGCAACCTGAGCCTGGAGCGCGAGGCGATCTTCCTCGAGCAGCTGTCGATGGCCCAGGCGGCCAAGAACAGCGGCGGCATCGTCATCGCCCAGGTGGAGTACCTGGCCAAGCAGGGCAGCCTGCATCCGCAGCGCGTCAAGGTGCCGGGCGACCTGGTGGACCACGTGGTGGTGGCCGAACCCGAGCAGCACATGCAGACCATGGCGACCGGCTACAACCCGGCGCTCTCCGGCGATCTCAAGGTGCCGCTCGGCGGCATCGCGCCGATGCCGCTGGATCCGCGCAAGGTCATCGCCCGGCGCGCCGCCATGGAGCTGGTGCCGGGGGGCATGGTCAACCTCGGCATCGGCATGCCCGAGGGGGTCTCGAGCGTCGCCGCGGAGGAGGGCGTCAGCGACCTGATGACCCTGACCACCGAGCTCGGCACCTATGGCGGGGTGCCGGCCAGCGGCGGCGACTTCGCCACCTCCTGGAACGCCGAGGCGATCATCGACCACGGCTACCAGTTCGACTTCTACGACGGCGGCGGCCTGGACGTCTGCTTCCTCGGCCTGGCCCAGACCGACCACGAGGGCAACCTCAACGTCAGCAAGTTCGGCGACAAGGTGGTCGGCCCGGGCGGCTTCATCAACATCAGCCAGAACGCCCGCAAGGCGGTGTTCTGCGGCACCTTCACCAACGGCGGCGAGGTGGCGGTGGAAGACGGCCGGCTGGCCATCCGCCGGGAAGGCCATCGCCGCAAGTTCGTGCAGCGCGTCGACCAGGTCACCTTCAGCGGGCGCTATGCCCGGGAGGTCGGCAAGCCGGTGCTGTTCGTCACCGAGCGCTGCGTGTTCGAGCTGATCGACGGCGAGATCACCCTCACCGAAGTGGCGCCGGGCCTCGATGTCGAGCGCGACATCCTGGCGGCCATGGACTTCGTGCCGCGCATCGCCGATGAGCTGCGCGAGATGCCCCATGAGCTCTTCCGGCCCCGGTGGGGCGGGCTGCGCGAGCGTCTGTTGGCCGGCTAAGAGAATCCTTCACCACTCGAGGACAGCGATGAGCTGTCCGGCGACAAGCCGACGCGAGGGCGCCGTGGCCCCCTCCCCGGGCGCTACTTTTGCCATTCATGGCCAAAAGACCCTCGCCCTGGCTATCCCCGGCGCTCATCTCGCGAGACCTACTGCGTCTGGGAGACCCTAACCATGTTCAAGAACGCCTATATCCCCTACGGCGGTTATTACTCCAGCCCCTTCTGCAAGTGGATGGGCAGCCTGGCCAACGTCAACTCCATCGAGCTGGGCGCGGCCACCAGCAAGCGCTGGTTCGCGTCCCGCGATCTCGACCCGACGATCATCGACTACCTCTATCTCGGGGTCTCGGTGGGGCAGAAGTCGATCTTCTATGGCGCCCCCTGGGCGGCGGCCATGATGGGGGCCGGCCAGGCGCCCGGCCAGAACATCACCCAGGCCTGCGCCACCGCCACCACCGCGGTGTTCAATGCCGCCCTGGCGGTGGAGGCCGGCGCCTTCGACACCACCTATTGCCTGCTCGCCGACCGCACCTCCAACGCTCCCCATACCATCTGGCCGAATCCGAACGGGCCGGGCGGCGAGGTGATCGCCGAGAACTGGAACATGGACAACATCGCCGCCGACCCGGCCACCGGCAAGGACATGCTGACCACCGCCGAGAACGTGGCCCGCGAGCACGGTTTCACTCGCGAGCAGGCCGACGCGCTGACGCTGCGCCGCTACGCCCAGTATGCCGAGGCGCTGGCCGACGATCGCGCCTTCCAGAAGCGCTACATGTTCCCGCTGGAGGTCCCCGTCTCGCGCAAGGAGACCAAGCTCGTCGAGGCCGACGAAGGGGTGACCGCCACCAGCGCCGAGGGCCTGGCCGGTCTGCGCACGGTGCAGCCCGATGGCATTCACAGCTTCGGCGCCCAGACCCATCCCGCCGACGGCAACGCCGGCATCCTGGTGACCACCCGCGAGCGGGCTCGCGACCTCGGCACCGATCCCCGGCTGGCGGTGCAGGTGGTGGCCTACGGGCACGCCCGCACCAAGCCGGCCCACATGCCCATGGCACCTGCCACCGCTGCTCAGCGGGCGCTCGATCAGGCCGGGCTGACGCTCGACCAGATCAAGACGGTCAAGAACCACTCGCCGTTCATCGCCAACGACCTGCACCTGGCCAAGGCCCTGGGCCTCGATGCCGACGCCTTCAACAACTACGGCACCTCGCTGGTGTTCGGCCATCCCCAGGGGCCGACCCTGGCGCGGCTGCTGATCGAGGCCATCGAGGAGACCGCCCTCAAGGGCGGTGGCTACGCCCTGGTGACCGGCTGCGCGGCGGGCGACTCCGCGGCGGCGCTGATCGTCAAGGTGGGCTGAGGCCGCGCCGCCGCCCTTCACGCCCGGGGGCATGTGCCCGGGCAACGCAGGAAAACCACGACAGAACGGCAGTTCTCCGAGGGGCTTTCCCCTCCCATGGCTCTCTGGAAATCGAGCCTTTCATCACGACAACAATACGGAGCAACGCAGCGATGACATTCAACAACAAACTCGCACTCGCCGTGGCCGTCGCCTCCCTGTCCTCCCAGGTTCATGCCCTGGAGATCGGGGAGATCGACGGCACGACATTCAGCGTCGGCGGCTATGTGAAGGCCGAGGGCATCTTCACCAATCCCGACAACGGCGAGAGCGAGTTCGATGGTTCCGCCCGCCAGTCCCGGCTCAACGTCGAGGTGAACCGAGAGATCGAAGGGCATGATGTCACGGCCTTCGTGGAAGGGGACTTCTGGGACAATGCCACCGATGCCAGCGACACGAGCTACGCCATGCGCTTGCGGCATGCCTACGTCAAGGTCGACAACCTGACGCTTGGCCAGACCTGGACGGGACAGTTCTATGCCTCGGCGCCGTTCGATGTTCGTGTCCTGGATTTCTATGGCACGGGGATCGGCACCATCGCGGGAAGCGGGGCCGTCGTGCGGCCCGATCTGGTCCTGCACTATGCGCCCGGTGGCTTTCGCTTCAGCTTCCAGGACCCGGTCTACAGCGATGCCGGCGTTCCGGACATGGTGGCCTCCTACACCCATCGCACCGACGCCGGGCATGCGTTCAACCTGGCCGTCACCGGGCGGGAGGTCGAGACCGGGGTGGACGACTCGGAGTTCGGCGCCGCGATCTCCCTGGCGGGCAAGTTGAACTTCGGCGACACCTCCGTCGCCCTGAGCGGCTACACCGGGGAGGGGAACAACGTGCAGGCCGGCTGGGGCTATAACGGCGCGGCATCGCCGGGCACCATTGCCAGGAAGGGAGAAGTCGACGCCAACGGCGACCTGGTCAGCACGACAGGCTTTTCCGCCGGCGTGAGCCACCGCTTTACCGAGCGTCTGAGTGGCAACGTGCGCTACGGGCAGGTCACCGCCGACGAGGTCTCGCCGGCCGTGGAGGACGACACCCTGCAGGTGACCAACGTCAACCTGATCTACACCTACCTGCCGGGCCTGGACCTCGGCGTCGAGTGGCGGGATCGCAGCGCGCTTACCATGCCGCTGCGCCCGGGCGGCCAGCAGGTCGAGCTGATGGCCATGTACCGGTTCTGATGCCGTGACGAGCGGATAACTCCTTTTCCGCGTTTCGATCCATTGAAAGGCGAATCATCGGCCGTTCCGGTGCTCGATGATTCGCCTCTTTTTGTTGCGGCGGCGGGTATTCGGCGTGCCTCGACGTGGGGCGCGATACCGAGACGATCGCCCGACCGCCATAGTTCTTTCGCCCTGGAGACGAGTCTATGAAGCTGCACGAACGCGTGGCCGTAGTGACCGGTGCCGGACGCGGCCTGGGCGCCGCCATGGTCGAGCGACTGGCCGCCGAGGGGGCGCGCACCGTGGTGGTGGACATCGACGGCGGGGCCGCCCAGCGGGTGGCCGCGGCGCTGGTAGAGCGGGGCCACGACAGCCTGGCGATCGCCTGCGACGTGGCCGAGCGTGCCCAGGTAGCGGCGTTGATCCGACGCGTGATAGAGCGTTTCGGCCGCCTGGATATCCTGGTCAACAACGCCGGCATCACCCGCGACGCTGCCTTCCTCAAGATGACCGACGAGCAGTGGAACGCGGTGATGGACGTCAACCTCACCTCGATGTTCCTGTGCACCCAGGAGGTCGCCCGGCACATGGTCGAGTGCCAATCCGGGCGCATCGTCTGCATCGGCTCGCTGTCCGGCAGCGAGGGCAATATCGGCCAGGCCAACTATTCCGCCGCCAAGGCGGGCGTGATCGGCTTCGTGAAGAGCCTGAGCAAGGAACTGGCGCGCCAGGGCGTGGCGATCAACGCGGTGGCGCCGGGGTTCATCGACAGCGAGATGACCGCGCAGATCCCGGACAAGGTCCGCGACAAGCTGCTGGCGCGGATTCCCCAGGGCCGCAGCGGCCGACCGGAGGAGGTCGCGGCGGTGGTGGCCTTCCTGGCCTCCAACGACGCCTCCTACGTCAACGGCCAGACCCTCAACGTCAACGGCGGGATGTACGTATGACGTCAGGGGTTGCCATACAGAAGGCGCTGACCGCACCCGGTCAGCGCCAGGGCTATCGCAGTTGGCAGCGCCGAGGACAGGTCGTCGAGGGGGTTTTTGGCCATGGGTGAGGCGATCTTCGCCGAACGCGCTGGCCATGGATGGCCAGCGCCGGCTCTGCAAGCGGAGCAGGATGCGAGAGCGAAGCAGGGCCAAAGTAGCGCCCAAGGAGGGGTTCATAGCGCCCCTCGCCGACCTGTCGCCGGATCAGCCCAAACGATGCGGTTATCTGCGATTGCCTTGTGGTCAGCACCTTCTGGCGTGGCTTACAGCCTGCTCTCTAGCTCCGGCACCGCCTCGAACAGATCCGCCAAGAGACCAGTGACTCTCGAGAGCGCGACCGATGGGGTCGTGCCTTGCCTTGAACCTAGAGCTTCTGCTCAAGCTCCGGCAGCGCCTCGAACAGATCCGCGACCAGGCCGGTGGCTGTCGAGAGCGCGACCGTTGGGGTCGCGCCTTTCCCTGGACCTAGAGCTTCTGCTCGAGCTCCGGCACTGCCTCGAAGAGATCGGCGACCAGGCCACTGACCCTCGAGAGCGCGACCGTTGGGGTCGCGCCTTTCCTTGGACCTAGAGCTTCTGCTCTAGCTCCGGAAGGGCCTCAAACAGATCCGCCACGAGGCCATAGTCCGCGACCTGGAAGATCGGTGCTTCCTCGTCCTTGTTGATGGCGACGATCACCTTGGAGTCCTTCATGCCCGCCAGGTGCTGAATGGCGCCCGAGATACCCACCGCGATGTACAGCTCCGGCGCCACGATCTTGCCGGTCTGGCCGACCTGCATGTCGTTGGGCACGAAGCCGGCGTCCACCGCCGCGCGCGAGGCGCCGATCGCCGCGCCCAGCTTGTCGGCGACGGCCTCGAGCAGCGTGAAGTTCTCGCCGCTGCCCATGCCGCGACCGCCGGAGATGACGATCTTGGCGGCGCCCAGCTCGGGGCGATCGCTCTGTTCGAGCCGCTCGTCGACGAAGCTCGACAGGGCGTTGTCGATGCCGACCTCGACCGCTTCCACGGCGGCACTCCCCGCCTCGCCGACGGCATCGAAGGCGGTGGGCCGCACGGTGATCACCTTCAGGGCATCATCGCTCTGCACGGTGGTGATGGCATTGCCGGCGTAGATCGGGCGCTGGAAGGTGTCGGCGCTCTCCACGCCGATGATCTCGGAGATCTGGCTGACGTCCTTGAGCGCGGCGAGCCGCGGCAGCACGTTCTTGCCGGTGGTCGAGGCCGCCGCTAGCACGTGGCTGTAGTCGTCGGCCAGCGCCACCAGCAGGTCACCCAGCGGCTCGGCCAGCTGGTGGGCGTAGACGGCGGCGTCGGCGACGCGCACCTTGGCCACGCCGTCGAGTTGGGCGGCGGCCTCGGCGATGGCGCTGACGTTCTCGCCGGCCACGAGGACGTCGATGTCACCACCGGTGCTCTCTTTCACTTTCCGGGCGGCGGCGACCACGTGGGCGGTGGCCTCGGCCAGCTGACCGTCGTGGTGTTCCGCGAGTACCAGAATGCTCATCAGATCAACTCCTTATCAAAGAACTTTGGCTTCGTTCTTGAGTTTGTCCACGAGCTCGTCCACGGAGCCCACCTTGACGCCGCCCTGGCGCTCGGCCGGCGGCTCGACGCGCACGCGCTTGAGCCCGGAGGCGACCGATACGCCCAGCTCGTCCGGCGTCTGGGTGTCCAGCGGCTTCTTCTTGGCCTTCATGATGTCGGGCAGCTTGGCGTAGCGCGGCTCGTTCAGGCGCAGGTCGGTGGTGACGATGGCCGGCAGCTGGAGCGCGACGGTCTGCAGGCCGCCGTCGATCTCGCGGGTCACCTTGAGGCGCTCTTCATCACCCGTGCCATCGATTTCCACTTCGGAGGCGAAGGTACCCTGGGGGCGGCCGGTCAGCGCGGCGAGCATCTGGCCCACCTGGTTGTTGTCGCTGTCGATGGCCTGCTTGCCGAGGATCGTCAGGCCGGGCTGCTCGGCCTCAACCACCTTGGCCAGCAGCTTGGCCGCGGCCAGCGACTCGACGGCCTCGTCGGTCTGCACGTGAATCGCACGGTCGGCGCCCAGCGCCAGGGCGGTGCGCAGCTGCTCCTGGGCGGCCTTGAGGCCCACGGTGACCGCGACCACTTCCGTCGCCACCCCGGACTCCTTGAGCCGCACCGCTTCTTCCACGGCGATCTCGCAGAAGGGGTTCAGGGCCATCTTGACGTTGGTCAGGTCGACGTCGGAGTGATCCGGCTTGACCCGGATCTTGACGTTGTAGTCGATGACGCGTTTGACCGCGACGAGGACTTTCATGGGCTTCTCCTGTCTGTGAAGAGAACTTAGAGGCGGGTGTCGGGAAACCGGGCCAGGACGTTGCCGCCGTCACGCACTCCCCGGGCGTGGGAGGCCGCCTCGGGCGCCACGCTGGCCATGTAGAAGCGGGCGAGATCGATGATGCCGGCCAGGTAGTCGGCGTCGCCCTCGCCGGCGTCGAGCTGGCGCTGTGCCGCCCGGGCGGCCCGGGCCAGCTGCCAGCCACCGCATACGGTGCCCAGCAGGTGCAGCAATGGCACCGCACCGCCGTAGAGCGCGGCGGTCCGTTCCTTGCCCTGGGCGTGCAGCCAGTCGGCCGTGGCGGCCAGGGTGTCGAGCATCTCGTCCAGGCCTGCGGCCAGCTCGGCGAGGCGGGCATCCTCGACGACCGAGCGGGCGCAGGCGCGGATGTCGTCGATCAGCTCGCGCAGCGTTTCGCCGTTCTCGCGCAGGATCTTGCGGCCCAGCAGGTCGTTGGCCTGGATGCCGGTGGTGCCTTCGTAGATGGTGATGATGCGGGCGTCACGGAACAGCTGGGCGACGCCGGTCTCCTCGACGAAGCCCATGCCGCCGAACACCTGAATCGCTTCGTCGCACAGGTCGTTGCCGACCTCCGTGCACCAGCCCTTGGCCACCGGCATCAGCAGGTCGACGTAGCGCCGGTGCCTGTCGGCGACCTCGGCGTCGGGATGGTGGCGGGCCAGGTCGAACCAGCCGGCGGCGGTGTAGAGGAAGGTGCGCATGGCCAGCAGCCGTGCGCGCATGCCCACCAGCATGCGCTTGACGTCCGGATGGTGCAGGATCGGCAGCCCCGTTTCGCCGCTGACCACGTTGCGTCCCTGGACGCGCTCCCGGGCATGCTCCAGCGCCGCCTGGTAGGCGCGCTCGCCCAGCGCCAGGCCCTGCACGCCGACCCCGAAGCGGGCCTCGTTCATCATGATGAACATGGTCTTGAGACCCTGGTGGGGGTCGCCGACCAGCTGGCCCACGGCGCCGTCGTGATCGCCGAAGCTGAGCGTGCAGGTGGGGCTGCCGTGGATGCCCATCTTGTGCTCGATGGAGATGCAGCGCACGTCGTTGTGCTCGCCGGGGGTGCCGTCCGCCTCCAGGCGGTACTTGGGCACCAGGAACAGCGACAGCCCCTTGACTCCCTCGGGGGCGTCGGGCAGCCGGGCCAGCACCAGGTGCACGATGTTGGGGGTGAGGTCGTGCTCGCCGTAGGAGATGTAGATCTTCTGCCCGAAGAGGCGATAGTCGCCGTTGGCGTCGGGCTCGGCGCGCATGCGGGTGGCGGCCAGGTCCGAGCCGGCCTGGGGCTCGGTGAGGTTCATGGTGGCCGCCCACTCGCCGCTGACGATCTTCTCGAGCCAGGTGGCCTTCTGCTCCTCGCTGGCGGCGATCAGCAGCGCCTCGGCCTGGCCGACGTTGAGCTGCGGCAGCATGGTGAAGGCCATGTTGCTGGAGAACCACATCTCCCACACCGGGGTGGAGACCAGCTTGGGCAGGCCCTGGCCGCCGAATTCCGGCGGCAGCGACAGCCCCAGCCAGCCCGCCTCGCAGAACTGGTCGTAGGCGGCCTGCCAGCCCTCGGGCACGATGACCCGCTCGCCCTCCAGGCGGCAGCCTTCCAGGTCGCCCTGACGGTTGGTCGGGGCCAGCACGCCGGTGGCGAACTTGCCGGCCTCCTCGAGGATCGCCGCCACCAGGTCGGGGGAGGCCTCCTCGCAGGTGGGCAGCGCGGCCACGTCGGGAAGGCCGGCGAGCTCGGCGAGAATGAACTGCATGTCACGCAGCGGCGCTTGGTAATCGATCATGGTGGTGTCCTCCTGGCCGATGGAGCGGATGCCCGGCATTGGCGCGGCGCCGGTTCACGGCACAGGCGTCCCGCCCGGCCGCCATCGGTGGCCAGCATGTCGGGGGGCGGAGTGCCTTTTGGTGTCGTCTGCCCGTGGCGCCCGAAGCAGCGGCAAGAGCGGTCAGGCGCCAGGCAAGGGGTTAACGGGGGGCCATGCGCAGGGCGCCGTCCAGGCGGATCGTCTCGCCGTTCATCATGGCGTTGTCGACGATCTGGCAGGCCAGGCGAGCGAACTCGTCGGGCCGGCCCAGGCGGTGGGGGAAGGGGATCGAGGCGGCCAGCGACTGCTGGACCTCCTCGGGCAGCGTCTCCATCAGCGGCGTCATGAACAGCCCCGGTGCGATGGTCATCACGCGGATGCCGTGGCGGGCCAGCTCGCGGGCGACGGGCAGGGTCATCGACACGATGCCGCCCTTGGAGGCGGCGTAGCCGGCCTGGCCGATCTGGCCGTCATAGGCTGCCACCGAGGCGGTGTTGACGATTACCCCGCGCTCGCCGTCGGCCTGGGGTTCGCCCTCGGCCATGGCGGCGGTGGCCAGGCGGATCATGTTGAAGGTACCGATCAGGTTGATCTGCACCACCCGCGAGAAGGTCGCCAGCGGCTGGGGGCCCTGGCGGCCCAGCACCTTGGCGGGATCGCCGATGCCGGCGCAGTTGATCAGCCCCTGCAGGCCGCCGAAGCGCGAGACGGCCAGGTCCACCGCGGCCTGGGCGTCGGCCTCGCTGGTGACGTCGGTGCGGTGGAAGGCCGCGCGCTCGCCCGGGCCTTGCTCATTCAGCTCGGACGCCAGGGCCTCGCCGCGCTCGGCGTTGAGGTCGGCGATCAGCACTCGTGCGCCGGCGCCGTGCAGTTCGCGCACCGTGGCCTCGCCGAGTCCGGAGGCCCCGCCGGTGACGAGGAAGGTATTGTCCTGAAACTTCATGGTTCTCTCCTGAAACGGTAAACGACGTCGATAGCACGGCGCCGATTCATGTCGTGAGCGTCGCCATCCCTCGGCCTTTCCTCAGGTGCGCGGGCCCTTGCCCTTGCGCGTCAGGAAGTCCCCGATGCGCTCGGCGACCTCGGGGCTGGTCTGGGTCAGGGCGGCGGTCAGCGACTCGACGAACAGGCCGTCGTCGCTGGACATGTCGTCGATGCGCGAGATGGCCGAGACCATGGCCCAGTTGGCCATGGGCGCGTTCTCGGCGATCCGCTCGGCCAGCTGGCGGGCCTTGGCCAGGCTCTCGCCCTCGCCGACCACGTAGTGGGAGAGCCCCAGGCGCTGGCCCTCGTCGGCGTCCATGAGGCGGCCGGTAAGCATCATTTCGCACATGCGGCCGGCGCCGATGATGTTGGCGACCCGCACCGAGGCCCCGCCGCCGACGAAGATGCCGTGACGCCCCTCGGGCAACTGATAGAGGGTGTTCGGCTCGGCGACGCGCACGTGGGCGGCGCTGGCCAGCTCCAGGCCGCCGCCGATCACCGCCCCCTGCATGGCGGCGACCACCGGGATGCCGCCGTTCTGCAGGCGATCGAAGATGCGGTGCCAGCCGCGGGAGTGCTGCATCACGCCGAAGGGCTCGCGATGCTGGTGCTCGGCGAGATCCAGCCCGGCGCAGAAGTGCTTGCCCTCGGCGGCGAGGATGATCACCCGGGTGCCTTCCGGCGCGGCGATCACCGCCTCCTCGAGGGCACCGAGCAGGCGGTCGCTGACCGCGTTGCGCTTCTCGGGGCGAGCCAGGGTGATGGTGTAGATGCTGTCGTCCAGCGACGTCTTGACGAGGGGCTCGGTCATGGTGGGCCTCGGCGATGTTGAAAGTGGTGAATCAGAGCGTGATGACGGCCGTGGCCGGCGTGTCGGCGGCATACAGGGTGCTGACCCGCTCGGCGCGTCGGGTCAGCACCTGGCGCTGGTTGATGTAGCCCTTGTCGGTGATCTCGCCGGCCTCCGCGGAGGGCGGCGCCTCGAGCAGCAGGGCGCGGGTCGGATAGGTGGAGCTGCCGCCGCCCTTGGCCTTCAGGGCCCGCATGCCCTGGCGCACCCGCTCGACGACCGCGGGATGCGACAGCACGCTGGCCGCGGGAGCGTGCTCGTCGAGCTCGGGGCACAGGGCGCGGCACTCGGCGAGGTGCGGGAAGATCAGGAAACCGATCTCGTCGCGGTCGTGGCCGGCGACCACGATGTCCTGGGCGATGGGCCTGAGGGCGTCGAGGCCGGCCATGCGCAGCGCGCCCACGTGCACCCAGGTGCCGGTGAGCAGCTTGAAGTCCTCGCTGACGCGGCCGTCGAACAGCAGGCCCTGCTCGGGGCGCTCGGGGTCCACGAAACGCACGGCGTCGCCGATCATGTAGAAGCCCTCGTCGTCGAAGGCCTTGGCCGACAGCTCGGGCTGCTTCCAGTAACCGGTGAAGATGTTGGGCCCCTTGACGCGCACCTCGAGCTTGCCGGCGGTGGGTACCAGCTTGAGGGTGGTGCCCGGTACCGGCACGCCGATGACCCCGGAGCGGATCGCCGGATAGTGGCAGTCGGTGCAGATCGGCGCGGTCTCGGTGGACCCCCAGGAGGAAGCGATCAGCACCTCGCGGCCGGTGGTCTGCCGCGCCATGGTCTCGAGCTCGGTCCACAGGTGTGCGGGCAGCGCCGCGGCCGCGTAGAAGACCAGCTGCAGGCGGCGAAAGAAGGCCTCGCGCAGGGCGGCGTTCTCGCGCAGCAGCGGCATCAGCATGTCGTAGGCGCGTGGCACGCTGAAGTAGTGGGTCGGCGAGACGTCCACGAGGTTGCGGGCGGTCTTCTCGATTAGCTCCGGGGTCGGCTTGCCGTCGTCCAGATAGAGGGTGCCGCCCCAGTGCAGCACGATGTTGAAGTTGTGATTGCCGCCGAAGGTGTGGCTCCAGGGCAGCCAGTCGAGCAGCACCGGCGGACGTTCGGCCAGAGTCGGCCAGATGAGGGCCTTGGCCCGCTGGTTGGAGCACAGCATGCGCTGGGTGTTGGGCACCGCCTTGGGCGTGCCCACCGAACCCGAGGTGAACAGGAACTTGGCGACGGTATCCGGGGTGATGGCCGCGAAGGCGCGTTGCACCGAGGCCTCGTCGCGCTCGCCCTCGAGCTCGGCGAAGGGCAGGGCGCCTGCGGTGTCGCGGCTGCGGCCGCCGGCGACCAGCTCGCCGTCGTGGCAGTCGGCGATGTTCTCGAGCGCCGGGCGGAAGGGCTCGATCGGATCGGCGTAGACCATGCCCGGCTCGAGCAGCGCGATCTGGCTCCTGAGCTTGGCGTGGTCCTTCGACATCAGCGAGCTGCCCGGCGAGACCGAGCAGCAGGGCACGCCGATATGCATGGCCGCGGTCATCAGCAGCGCATGCTCGATGCTGTTGTCCGAGAGGATCACCAGCGGACGCGCCGCGGAGAGCTCCCGGCGGAGCAGGGCGCTGGCGATGGCGGTCACCCGACGATGCGCCTCGCCGTAGGTGAGCTCACGCCAGCCGCTCTCGCCATCGCGCTCGGCCAGCCAGACCCGTTCCGGGGCCTCGCGGGCCCAGTGCTCCAGCCATTCGCCGCTGCAGCGGGCATAGTCGTCGGCTAGCGGAATCGCGGAATCCAGCAGCTGGGTGCCATCCTCCCGGACCTCGAGTCGTACCCGAGGTTCGGTGAAGGACGGGGCGGCGGATGGTTCGAGTGTGGAGGCTGTCATGACGGCTCCTGGCGGTCTCCCGACGTGCGCGGCAGATATGTTGTTTTAAAATACTGTTGTTGTACTAAACATTATGTTTGAAGACTACAACAGCTTTCGCGGCGGGTCACCCTCGTCGCCTACGTCTTTGGTCTATGGCCTTGATGCGCACGCAAACGCGAACGGCGGCCCGTGGGCCGCCGTTCGCGTTGTTCAGGAAGGAAAAGGGAGGGGGATCAGGCGGGACACTGCTCCTGCAGGGCCATGGCGTCATCGTAAATCTCGGCGGCGCGATCGCCGTGCTCGCCCAGGTAACGGTCGATGGTCTCCTGCAGCACCGGGCCCCAGTCGGGGTCGTCGAGGGCGTTGTCGATGACCAGGATCTCGTCGCCGGCCGCCTCGGCCTCCTGGCGACCCTGGCGGATCAGCTCGTCGTACACCGCCGCGGCGCGCTGCGACCACTCCTGGCCGCTGTGGTCGTCGATGACCCGTTGCAGGTCGGCGGGCAGCGCCCGGTAGGCGCGCCGGCTCATGGTGGCGAACAGCGACAGGTCGTAGAGCGGGATCTCGGTGTGATGGTCGGCCAGTTCATTGAGCCGGAAGGTCTTCATGGCTTCCCAGTTGAAGCTCAGGCCGTCGACCACGCCGCGCTGCATGGCGGTGAAGACGTCCGGCGCCGGCATGCCCACCGCCTGGGCATCGAGGCGCTCGAACATGTCGCCTACCAGCGGCGTGGGGCGGCGCAGGCGCAGGCCGGCCAGGTCATCGGGCGTCTCGATCGCTCGCTCCTGGGTATGCAGGTAACCCGGCCCCGTAGTGAACAGGAACAGCGGACGGGTGTCGGCGTACTCGTCGTCCAGCGCTCCCTGGTCGTAGAGCGACTGCAGGATGCAGGCGCCCTGGGCGGCGCTCGCCGAGACGCCGGGCAGCTCGACGACCTGGGTCAGCGGGAAGCGTCCGGCGGTATAGCCCTGGGCCGAGGCGCCGATGTCGGCGATGCCGCTGGCGGTGCTCTGGTAGGTATGGTCCGACTTGGTCAGGGTCTGGCCGGGGTAGACCTCCACCTCCAGGCGGCCCCGGGAGGCGTCCTCGACGCTGGACGCCCAGGCCTGGAAGAGCTCGCGGTCGATCAGCGATCCGCCCGGCCAGACGTGGGCGATGCGCAGGGTGGTGGTCTCGGCAAGGGAGGCCTGACTGGCCAGGGTGCAGGCCAGTGCGAGGCCGGTCACGGTCGGCTTGAGTCGCATGGAATCCTCATCGTGTCGTTGTGGTTATGGGGAATCGAGGGATCAGAGGTCCAGCACCAGCACCTTGCTTTTCGCGCGCGAGCAGCAAGGGGTGAACTGGTCGTTGGCGGCGTGCTCGTGGTCTTCCAGGAACAGATCGCGATGGTCGGGTTCGCCCTCGAGCACCCGGGTCAGGCAGGTGCCGCATACGCCCTGTTCGCAGGAGACCATGATCTCGACGCCGTTCTCGGCCAGCACCTGGTGCACGGTCTTGTCGGCGGGCACGGTGTAGCGGGCGCCGCTGCTGGCGAGCCTGACCTCGAAGCTGTCATCGTCTTCGCTGGCGGTCACGGCGCCGGCGAAGTACTCGCTGTGCAGCCGGTCGTCGGGCCACCCCTGGGCCTTGGCCGTCGACATCACGGCGTCGATGAAGCCGGAGGGGCCACAGACATAGACCCGGGCATCGGGATCCGGGGTGGCAAGCAGCCCGGCCAGGTCGAGCTTCTGGTCCTCGTCGCCGTCGTCGAAGTGGAAGCGCACCCGGTCGGCGAAGCCGGCGGCGTCGATGCGCTCGCGGAAGGCCGTGCGCTCCGGCGACCGGGTGCAGTAGTGCAACTCGAAGTCGGCGCCGGTGTGCGCCAGCCGTTCGGCCATGCACAGCAGCGGGGTGATGCCGATGCCGCCGGCCAGCAGCAGGACGCGCTTGGCCGGCTCGAGCGGAAAGTGGTTCTTGGGCGCGCTGATCTGGATCAGGTCGCCTTCCTGGAGCGCGTCGTGCATGGCCACGGAGCCGCCCCGTGAGGCCGGGTCGCGCAGCACGCCGATCTGGTAGCGGTCGCGCTCCTCGGGGTGATTGCACAGCGAGTACTGGCGAACCAGTCCTTCCTGACCCTGCGATGGGACGCGCACGTCGATGTGAGCGCCGGCACCGAAGGCCGGCAGCGGCCGGCCGTGGGGATCGGCAAGTTCGAAGGTGACGATGTCGCGGGCTTCCTCGCGGCGCGTCTTGACCTCGACGATCAGCGACAGGGGAACCTGGCTCATGAGACGCCCTCCTTCTCGGAGACCTCGTTTTCCTCGGCGAGGATCCGGTCGATGATACGCCGCGCCTGGACGCCGCCGCCGTCGATGTTGAGCTTGAGCAGCTGGCGGTCGGGGTAGCGCAGCAGGTTGCGCTGCTGGGACTCCAGCATCTCCAGGTCCTCGGAGAAGATCTGGCCCTGGCCCTCGCGGATGCGGTCGGTGAGCGCCTGGTCCTCCGGCTTGAAGTTGCGCGCCATGCCCCAGAAGTACCAGATCGAGGTATCGGTCTCGGGGGTGATGAAATCGACCACGATGCTCGACGCCTTGACCTCCGCCGGCGCCTGGTAGCCGCCATGGCCGGCATGGGCCACGCCCACCTCGATCAGCACATGGCTCGGCGGGGTGAAGCGACAGATCTGCCAGCGATCCACCGGCACGTCGTCGGCCAGGCCGTTGCCGCGCAGCGCCGCCTGCCAGAAGGGCGGGGCGGGAATGCGCTCCATGTGGCGTTCGGTGATCGCCTCGTCGCCCTCGACGCGGGTCGCGGGCGCGGACTCCTCGATCTCCGGCTGGCCGATGCTGGAGGCGTGGACATAGGTCTCATGGGTCAGGTCCATGAGGTTGTCGATCATCAGCCGGTAGTCGCAGTGGATGTGATAGAGCCCGCCGCCGTAGGCCCAGTCCGGATCCTCGGCCCAGCGCAGCTCGGGAATCAGCCCGGGGTCGGCCCGCTCCGGATCGCCCGGCCAGATCCACACGAAGCCGTGGCGCTCTTCGACCGGGTAGGCGCGGATGCGCGGGAAGCCCCGCACGCGCTGCCCCGGCATGCTGGAACACTTGCCGTCGCAGCCCATCTCCAGGCCGTGGTAGCCGCACACCAGCCGGCCGTCGCGCACGAAGCCCAGCGACAGCGGGGCGCCACGATGGGGGCAGAAGTCCTCCACCGCGGCGACCTTGCCTTCCTCGCCGCGGAAGAACACGATCGGTTCATTGCAGATGGTGCGGCCCAGCGGCTTGTCTTCCAGCTCGTCGGGGGTACAGGCGACGTACCAGGTATTCTTGGGATAGGGGGCCGGGTGGGTCATGGGATCTCCTCGGGTGACGGTCCAGGATCTTTGTATTTTGGATCCAAAGTTAAGGTTCTGGGCCTATAATCGGTCAACTTATCCTTTAGTTGGATCCATAGGGACGGCGCCGCCGAAACCAATGACAACGGTAGGGAAATCAGGTGAGTAACAGTGGCAAGAGCGTGGTAAGCCAGCTGCGCCGGTTGATCAGCGAGGGAGAGCTGCCGCCCGGGCGGCGGCTCGGCGAGGTCGCGGTGGCGGAGCAGTTAGGGGTGTCCAGAACGCCGGTACGCCTGGCCTTCCGCACCCTGGAGCAGGAGGGACTGCTGCAGCGGGCCGGCAAGCGCGGCTTTCAGGTGCGCGAGTTCTCCGATACCGACGTGCGCTGCGCGGTGGAGGTGCGTGGCGTCCTGGAGGGGCTGGCGGCACGCCGCCTGGCCGAGCAGGGGCTCTCCTCGGTACTGCTCGGTCAACTGGAGTTCTGGATCCAAAAGGGCCGCGATCTGCTCGCCAAGGGTCACCTCGTCGAAGACGATGTGGTCGATTGGGGCGAGCTGAACCGAGGCTTCCACGAGGCGATCGTGGGGTCCGCGGGCAGTGGGGTCATCGGCGATGCGATCGCCCGCAATAACCATCTGCCCTTCGCGGCGGCGGACTCGATCATCCTCGACACCGCGGCGCTGGCACGGGAGTTTCGCAAGCTGCAGCTGGCGCAGATGCACCACGAGCTGGTGCTCCAGGCCCTGCGCGACGGCGAGGGCGCCCGGGCCGAGATGCTGATGCGCGAACATGCCCTGGTCGGGTTGCGCTACGCTGAGGTGCTGGAGGGAGAGGCCCGCTGAGCCCCGGCGAGCACCGATGGATCCCGTCTACGACCAAAGTCGCTTTCCCCCTCGGCGGCGGGTGGTTTACCTTTCCTCGTTATAACGAACAGATGTTCACCATGCGAACTTGCTGTGGTGATCAACGATAACGATACGAACGCTCGGAGGAAACCATGAAGACCCAGGTCACCGCTTGCCTGCTGGCGGCATCCATCGCCGGCCTGGCCACCGCGTCCGCCCAGGCCGCCACCACCCTGCGCATGGCCCACTTCTGGCCCGGGGCCTCCGGCATCAACCAGGAGATCTTCGAGGCCTGGGCCGAGACCGTCGAAGAGCAGTCCGGCGGTGAGCTGCGCGTCGAGATGTATCCCTCCGGCACCCTGGCCAAGCCCGATGCCATCTACGAGGCGGCGGCCAACGGCATCGCCGATATCGGCGCCACGGCCCAGGGCTACACCGCCGGGCGCTTCCCGCTGTCGCAGGTCGTCGAACTGCCCGGGGTCGCCGACAATGCCACCCAGGGCGCCTGCGTGCTGCAGACCCTCTATGACGAGGGGCACCTGGACGCGGAGTACGAGGATACCCGCCCGCTGTTCATGTTCACCACCGGGCCGGGCGGCATCCACACCATCGACACCGATGTCCAGGTGCCGTCGGACCTGGATGGCCTGCGCATCCGCCGGCCCACCGCGGTGGCCGGCGAGATGCTCGAGAGCATGGGCGCCACCCCGGTGGGCATGCCGGCGCCGGACATCTACACCGCCATGCAGCGCGGCGTGATCGACGGCCTGAGCTTCCCCTGGGAGGGGCTCAAGGGCTTCCGCATCAACGAGCTGGTCAGCCACCACACCGAGGTGCCCTTCTACACCCTGATCTTCGTCGCCACCATGAGCCAGCGCACCTACGATCGGCTGAGCCCCGAGCAGCAGGCGGTGATCGATGCCAACTCGGGCATGCAGTGGGCCGAGAACGCCGGGGCGGTGTTCGACCGCCTCGATCGCGAGGGCAAGCAGGAGGCCACCGAGGCGGGCCATACCATCCGCGAGGTCGCCGACCCGCTGAACGACCCGGACTGGCAGCAGCCGCTCCAGGACGGCATCGACGGCTACCTGGCCCGCCTCGAGGAGCGCGGCCTGCCGGGCCGCGAGGTCTACGAGGCGGCGCTGGCGGCCAGCGATGCCTGCGTCGCCCAGGAATAAGCCATGATGACGACCCATCTGGAACGGGCCAGCCACGCGCTGGCCCTCGTCTGTCGGGTGGTGGCCGGGGTCGCCCTGATCGCCCTGCTGGCGGTGACCATCGCCGACGTCAGCACCCGCTATCTGTATCGGCTCACCGAGGGCGCCATCGCCCTGCGGGTGACCGGCAGCGTCGAGCTGGTCAGCTACCTGATGCTGTGCTCGCTGCTGGCCGCCATGGCGGCCAACGTCGAGAAGAGCCAGGTGGTGGTCGAGGCCTTTTCCCACGGCCTCGCCCCGGCGATCAAGAACCGCCTGCACGGCGTCTACCTGCTGGGCTTCGCGGCGCTGGGCCTGGTGCTCTTCCTCGGTCTGGTCGACTCGGCGCAGAACGCGGCCTCCCACGGCGAGGTGACCCAGGATCTGCGCCTGCCGATGAGCCCCATCTACTACGCGGCCGCGGTCCTGAGCCTGCTGCTGGGCGTGCGTAGCCTGATCGAGGCGCTGCTCGGCGCGCTGTTCGGTCGCGACGCGGAGGTGTCCCATGGCGAGTGAGATGATCGGGGCGCTGGGCCTCGGCGGGCTGCTGGTGCTGATGATCCTGCGCGTGCCGGTGGCGCTGACCATGCTGATCGTCGGGGTGGTGGGCTTCGCCCAGGTGATCAGCTGGGACGCGGCGATTTCCCAGCTCAAGACGGTGCCGGTGGAGGTGCTCTCCAACTACAGCTTCAGCGCGGTGCCGATGTTCATCCTGATGGGCGTGCTGGCGGCGCACTCCGGCATGGCCGGCAAGCTGTTCCAGGCTACCCGGGTGATCTGCGGCGGCTGGAAGGGCGGCCTGGCGATCGCCGCGGTGGGCTCCTGCGGGGTGTTCTCGGCGATCTCCGGGTCGTCGCTGGCCACCGCCAGCACCATGACCCGCGTCGCGCTGCCGGAGATGGAGCGCTACGGCTACCATCGCGGCTTGGCCACCGGGGCGCTGGCCGCCGGCGGCACCCTGGGGATCATGATCCCGCCGTCCATCGCGCTGCTGATCTATGCCATCCTCACCGAGCAGTCGGTGGGCGACATGTTCATGGCCGGGCTGGTGCCGGGGCTGATGGGGCTGGTGATGTACGCCCTCACCGTGACCGTGGTGATGCGCGTGAAGCCGTCGCTGGCGGTGGCCGGCGAGCCGACCACCTGGCGCGAGAAGCTGGCCTCGCTGTCCGGGCTGGTGCCGTTCTTCGCGGTGTTCCTGGTGATGATCCTGGGCATCTACTTCGGCGTCTTCACCCCCACCGAGGGGGCCAGCGTGGGGGCCTTCGCCACCCTGCTCTACGCCCTGGCCAAGGGCCTGCGCGGGCGCGAGCTGTGGCGGGCGGTACAGGAGACCCTGGCGCTGTCGACGGTGGTGTTCTTCATGCTGGTGGGCGCCGACACCCTGGGCTACTTCATCTCGGTGTCGCGGATCTCGTTCTCGATCAGCGACTTCCTCTACGGCATGGAGCTGGCGCCGATCGTGGTCGTGCTGTGCATCCTGCTGATGTACTTCGTGCTGGGCATGTTCATGGATGCCATCGCCATGCTGGTGATCACGGTGCCGGTGGTGTTCCCGATCATCCAGTCGCTGGGCATCGACCCGGTGTGGTTCGGCATCGTCACGGTGCTGACCGTGGAGCTGGGGCTGATCACCCCACCGGTGGGCATGAACGTGTTCGTGATCAAGGCCATGGCGCCCCATGTCTCGCTGGGCGAGATCTTCCGCGGGGTGTCGCCGTTCATTGTCTCGGACTTCGTGCGCCTGGCGCTGCTGATCCTGTTCCCGGCGCTGACCGGGCTGTTCTTGCTGTAGGCAGGCGTCCGACGACGCTCGATGTCTCATAGCCGGCCCTCGGGCCGGCTTTTTCGTGGGCGCTCTGGGGCTCTCCGATCCCGCCGTGCCGTGCCGTGCCTCATTAGGTGCCTGACGTGGCCCCGTCGCGCTCCGCGACGCTCTGCTGTCGCCGAAAGTCGCGGGGCGGCATGCCAGCGAGGCGCTTGAAGAAGCGCGTGAAGTAGGCCGGCTCGGAGAAGCCGAGGCCGTCGGCTACCTCACCCACTGTCATGTTGGTGTAGGTGAGCTGGCGCTTGGCCTCGAGCAGCAGGCGCTCGTGGAGCAGCTGCAGGGCGCTGCGCCCGGCCAGGCGTCGACACAGCAGGTTGAGATGGGCGCTGCTCATGCCCAATTGCTCGGCGAACCACTCGATGCCGGGCTGCTCGGCGTAGTGCTCTTCGATCAAGGCCTGGTAGGCCTGAAGATGCTCCCTGGCCTCGCCACGCTGCCGGGGCCGCGAACGGGCCGCGCGCCCCGGCGCGGGGTCGGCCAGCCGGGCCACCTCGACGGTCAGTGCCTCCACCAGGGCCTCCAGCAGGCGACTACGGCCCAGCGCCGGATGCCGATACTCGTCGTCGATCTGGTCGATCAGGGTGGCGATACGTGCCCGCTGACGCGGCGCGTGCAGCGGATGGGCCTCGGGTCGGGCCAGCACGCCGGCCTGGCCGGCCAGGCGCTGCTGCAGTCCTTCGACCAGCGGCCGCGACAGGGTGACGATGTGGCCCTGGGTGGCCGGCGAGAAATGGAAGCCGTGGATGCTCATGGCCGGCACCACGA
Source organism: Halomonas sp. ABH4_019 (assembly GCF_056159885.1). Classification (NCBI taxonomy): domain Bacteria; kingdom Pseudomonadati; phylum Pseudomonadota; class Gammaproteobacteria; order Oceanospirillales; family Halomonadaceae; genus Halomonas; species Halomonas sp. ABH4_019. The sequence goes on along the minus strand of NZ_JBSWWC010000001.1, from coordinate 1,299,795 downwards.
TCAGCAGCGGGGCATCGAAGTCCCGATTGCCGCCCTCCAGCTCCAGGTTCACGCCGCCCGCCGAGAGATGCAGCAGATGGTAGAGGTCGGCATGGCGGTGGGGGCGAATGCGCCAGTCATGGCGGCGGCTGCGCTCGGGGATCGATTCGCAGTGCAGCAGGTCTGGCGTCGGCCACTGTCGGGTCTCGCCGTAGAGCTGGAAGACGGGAACGAGGGAGTCGGCCATGGCGGTTCCTGAACGGGGATGCTACGACTAAGGTAGGTGCTAGATGCCGGAAATGTCCAAGACGTGATGCGGATATTGCCTTATCCGGGCCGTGGTTTCAGTGAAAAATACAACTCATCAACCGCGAACGCATCATCACGGAGCACGCCATGAAAACACAGGTCGCGATCATCGGCGCCGGTCCCTCTGGGCTGCTGCTGGGTCAGCTGCTGAGCCGGCAGGGTATCGACAACGTCATCCTCGAGCGCAAGAGCGGTGAATACGTGCTGAGCCGCATCCGTGCCGGCGTGCTGGAGCAGGGCATGGTCGACCTGCTGCGCGAGGCGGGCGTGGACGAGCGCATGGATGCCGAAGGCCTGCCCCACGACGGGGTCGAGCTGGCCTTCGACAACCGCCGGGTGCGTATCGATCTCGCCGGGCTGACCGGTGGCAAGCGGGTGATGGTCTACGGTCAGACCGAGGTGACGCGCGACCTGATGGCGGCCCGCGAGGCCAGCGGCGGTACGACGATCTATGAGGCCGACAATGTCCAGCCCCACGATCTCGAGAGTGACGGCCCCGATGCCAGGCCCTACGTCACCTTCGAGAAGGACGGCGAGACGCATCGCCTGTACTGCGACTATGTGGCGGGCTGCGACGGCTTCCATGGCGTGTCGCGGCGCTCGATTCCCGACGACCGCATCAAGGAGTTCGAGCGGGTCTACCCATTCGGCTGGCTGGGGTTGCTGTCCGACACCCCGCCGGTGGCCGACGAGCTGATCTATGCCCGCCACGAACGCGGCTTCGCACTGTGCAGCATGCGCTCCGAGACCCGCAGCCGCTACTACATTCAGGTGCCGCTGGACGAGAAGGTCGAGGACTGGTCGGACGAGCGCTTCTGGGAGGAGCTCAAGCGCCGTTTGCCCGAGGAGACCGCGGCCCAGCTGGTCACCGGTCCGTCGCTGGAGAAGAGCATCGCGCCGCTGCGCAGCTTCGTGGTCGAGCCCATGCAATACGGCCGGCTCTTCCTGGTGGGCGATGCCGCCCACATCGTGCCGCCCACCGGGGCCAAGGGGCTCAACCTGGCGGCCAGCGACGTGAATACCCTCTATCGGTTGCTGGTCAAGGTCTACCGGGAAGGGCGTACCGACCTGATCCCGCGCTATTCCGAGACCTGCCTCAAGCGCATCTGGAAGGCCGAACGCTTCTCCTGGTGGATGACCTCGATGCTGCACAAGTTCTCCGAGGAGGAAGACTTCGGCAGCCGCATGCAGCAGGCCGAGCTCGACTATGTCACCGGCTCCGTGGCGGGGCTCACCACCATCGCCGAGAACTACGTGGGGCTGCCCTACGAGCCTCTGGAGTAGCGGCCCGAGGTCGAGGGCGAGGTTCGCGGGGCAAGGCGTGGGGGGCAAGGTGTAAGAGGAAAGGCGCGAGGCGTGAGGGCCTCTGGCATCATGCGCTCGACATTCGTGAAGGGAGCACACCATGAGCGAGCGACCACTGCGTCTGTTGCTGGCCGGCGAGGGGGGCATCGCCGGCGTCCATATGCGGGTCCTCGGCGAGATCCCCGGCGTGGACGTGGCCTGCCTGGTGGGCGGCGACGGGGCCGATGCCCGCGCCTTCGCCGCGGAGTGGGGGATTCCCGAGGTAAGCCTGGATCTCGATGTCGCCTTGGCCCGGGACGACCTCGATGGGGTGATCCTGGCCACGCCGAGCCAGCTGCACGCCGGGCAGGCCGAGCGGGTGATCGCCGCCGGCAAGCACCTGCTGTGCGAGATCCCCATGGCCCTGAGCCTCGCCGAGGCCGAGCGGATCACCGCCCGGGCCGAGGCCTCAAGCAGGGTCTGCATGGTGGCCCATACGCGGCGTTTCAACCCGCCGCACCGTGAGCTCAGGCGGCGCCTGGCCGCCGGCGAGTTTCACCTCCAGCACCTGGTGTCGGAGACCTACTTCTTCCGCCGCGAGAACCTCAACATGCAGGGCCAGCCGCGCCGCTGGGTGGACGACCTGCTGTGGCACCACGCCTGCCACAGCGTCGACCTCTTCGCCTGGCTGCTCAACGACCCCGACCCTGAGGCCTGGGGCAGCCGGGGGCCGGACCACCCCGAGCTCGGCATTCCCATGGACATGAGCATCGGGCTGCGCTCGCGTCGCGGCGTGCTGGCGACCCTGGCGCTGTCGTTCAACAATCGCGGCCCGTTCGGCGGCTTCTATCGCTACATCGGCGAGGAAGATACCTTCCGGGTCTTCCGAGATGAGCTCGAGGACCATCGGGGCGAGTCGCTTCCGTTGAGCGGCGGCGGCTTCGCGGACCAGGACCGCGAGTTCGTCGCCGCCATTCGCGAGGGCCGCGCGCCCGAGGCCTCCTTCGCCAGCTGCCTGCCGAGCATGCGGGTGCTCGATCGCCTGCAGCGGGGCATGGCCGCCGGATAGGGCACCGAGATGGCCTTTCGGTGGACAGGGCTCGTGGGAGGCGCGGATGAGCGCGGCGACCTGGGCTATCCTGAATGGTCTTCGACGCCGCGACCGGGCGGCATCGCGTCCCAGCTCGCGCCTCGGTCGAGCCTCTGATGCGGGAGATCGCATCGCCATGCCCCTCACTACCCTTTCGAAGCATCACGCCCACGCGGGAGATCGCCCATGAGGCCACTGTTCGTTGCCATCGCCGTTGCCGCCGGCTGGCTGCTCGCCGCCGGAGAGGTACAGGCCGAGGGCATTCCCGCGCTCGATTACCGCTGCCCCGGGGACATCGCCTTTCACGCAGAAGCGGGCGGGCCCTTCTCGATCAACGGCGAACGCGCCGAGACCGAGCAGTTCAGCGACACCTACTACGAGGCCACGGGGGAGGGCGTGACCGTCTCCGTGTCGCTCAATATCGATGGCACGGCCAACGTGTCCTATTCCGCCCCGGGCGGGACCCACGGGGTCTGCCGGCCGGTGGATGGCGCGCCCCGGACCCTGGGCATCCCGCTGCTCAACTTTGCCTGCCCCGGCGATATCTCGCTGCATGCCAGCGAGGGAGGCCCCTTCTTCATCAACGGCGAGCGGGCCGAGGCCGAGCGGTTCAGCGACACCTACTACGAGGCTCGGGGAGAGGACGTGACGATCTCGATCATGCCGGATGGCGCCGGCTCGGCGGACGTCTCCTATACCGGCCCCGGCGGGGCCCACGGCGTCTGCGCGCCCGAGTGACGCCATGGCTTGCGCCTGGCGGTAGAGCTCGTATGCTGGCGGCTCCGCGATTCACAAGGAGAGCGAGCCCGATGCGCCTGCTCCTGACGCTACTGGTCCTGCTGGTACTGGCCGGCTGCGAGGAAACGCCCGCCGGGCGCTCGCAGCTGGCGCTGGTGCCCGACACCCTGATGGCGCAATTGGGCGAGCAGAGTTTCGCCCAGCTGCGCGAGCGCCGACCCGCCGTGCAGGACCCGGCCCTCGACCGGCGGGTGCAATGCGTGGCCGACGCGGTGGTGGAGGCCGCGCGGCGTCACTATCCCGGGGTCGAGATGCCCGCGGCCTGGGAGGTGGTGGTCTTCGACGATGCCTCGCCTAACGCCTTCGCCTTGCCCGGCGGGCGCATCGGCGTGCATAGCGGCCTGCTGCGGGTCGCCGAGTCACCGGATCAGCTGGCGGCGGTGATCGGCCACGAGGTCGCCCACGTGCTGGCCGACCACGGCAACGAGCGGCTCACCCAGCAGCTGGGCATCAAGGCCGCGCTGCTGGTGGTGGGACTGGTCAGCGAGGGCGAGCTGGCCGGGGAGCCGCTGATGCGGGCGCTGGGCATCGGCGCCCAACTGGGCATCAGCCTGCCGTTCAGCCGTACCCACGAGGAGGAAGCCGACCTCATGGGGCTCGAGATCATGGCGGCGGCGGGGTTCGACCCCGCCGAAAGCGTCGCGCTGTGGCGCAACATGGCCGCGGCCGGGGGCGACCAGCCGCCGGAGTTCCTCTCCACTCACCCCGCCCATGCCTCGCGCATCGCCCTGCTCGACGGCCACCTCGACGAGGCCCGCGCGCTGGGACGCCAGGCCCAGGCGCCGGCCTGCGGTTGACGCCCCGTCATGCCGGGGGAGGCGACAAGCGGGCGCCGGGGGCGTAAGGTGCGGAAGTTCGTGCCCCCGACGCCGACCCGGATGCCATGAACGATCATTTCACCCCCTTCCAGCTGCTGATCCTGGTGCTGTCCTTCTACGTCCTCGGCGCCCTGGCCGCGGACGTGTTCTTCGCGTTGCCCCCCGAGCTCTCGCGGCTGCTGCACTACCTGGACCTGGTGGCCTGCCTGTTCTTCTTCACCGATTTCTGCATCCGTTTTCGAGCCGCGCCGAGCAAGTGGCGGTTCATGCGCTGGGGGTGGATCGACCTGGTGGCGAGCATCCCCGCCGGCCTGCTGTTCGCCGGCCGCCTGGTGCGGGTGGTGCAGGTGATCCGCCTGCTGCGGGCGATCAAGTCGATGCACATGATCTGGCGGCTGCTGTTTCGCAATCGCGCCAAGGGCATCTTCGCCTCGGCCGCCACCGCGACCCTGCTGCTGGTGGCCTTCGGCTCGATGACCATCCTGCTGGTGGAGGGGCCCAATCCCGACAGCGCCATCGACACCGCCGAGGAGGCGCTATGGTGGGCCTTCGTGACGGTGACCACGGTGGGCTACGGCGACTACTTCCCGGTGACCACCCTGGGGCGGGTGGTGGCGGTGGCGCTGATGGTCGCCGGGGTGGGGCTGTTCGGCAGCTTCGCCGCCTACGTGGGCTCGCTGTTCGTCGGCGACCAGGAAAGCGAGCAGGCGCGCCTGCATCGGGCCAATCGCGATCTGATCCGCGAGCTGTACGGCGAGGTGCGCGCCCTGCGCGAGGAGGTGGGAGCGCTGCGCGGCGAGCTCGCCGACCGGGAAGGCGAGCCGCTCGGCAGCGACGGCGGGCCGACTAGCGGCCGCCGTCCCGGTCCTTGACCTCGTATTGCTCTCGGGGCATGCGCCAACAGTTAATTATTTCTCATCGCTCAGCAGAGCATCGATTTGGCGCATGACAGGAGAAAGCGGCTCCCCTTTACGTCGACTATAGATCACGGGAGAAGAGATGGTCTCGTCGGCCAAGGGCTTGAAGACGATACCCTCTCGCTGAACACAACTGACCTGTTCCGGCACCAGGGTGATGCCCAGGCCCGAGGCCACCAGTCCTAGGGCTGTCTGTAGCTCGTTGGTTTCCTGCACCACGCGAATGGCGATACCACGACGCCGAAACTGACCCTGTACCATATCGGCCAGGCTGGGGCGGGGCGTAGCGGGAAACAGGATCAAAGGGTGCTCGGCCAGCTCGGCCAATGTCGGTTGTTTGTCCCTCAAAGGATGATCAGCCGGCAGGGCGGCGATCAATGGCTCATCGAAGAGTACCTTCTGTTCGATCTCCGGGTCATCAATCTTCAGGCGTCCGAACCCTAGGTCTATTCGACCGGCCTTGAGCGCCTGGACCTGCTCCACTGTGGTCAACTCTCTCAGGGAAAGCTCGACGTCATCCTTTTGTCGCAGGCTGCGAACGAGCAATGGTAACTGTCCGTAGAACACCGAGGGCACGAAACCAATGCCGAATATTGGCGCCAGACCGCGCTCCATCTGGCGAATGATCGCCATGCTCGTCTCTACCTTGCTCAGAATCTGCTTTGCCTGCTCATGCAAGAACTCTCCGGTCGCCGTCAGAGATAGACCCCTGGGGCTTCGAAAGAAAAGCTGAGTGCCGAGCTCGTTTTCTATTGCCTTGATTTTTCTTGATAAAGGCGGCTGTGTCATATGTAGCTTGGCGGCCGCTCGCGTCAGGTTAAGCTCTTCGGCGATGACGAGAAATACCCTCAGTTGACTAAGTTCCATCATACCTCCTAGGGCATGGAGCCTGTCCGAATGGATATTGGTCGGGGGACACGGGTATGACGAGAATACTTGAAAAGTATAGTTACTGGTATCGAGACACCCATGTCATCTGTGATCGAGTCCATCGAGACGCTGCTGGTCGATCTGCCGACCATCCGCCCCCACAAGCTTTCCATGGCCACCATGGCCTGCCAGACGATGGTCATCGTGCGCCTGCGCGCGAGCGACGGCATCGAGGGGCTGGGCGAGGGCACCACCATCGGCGGCCTGAGCTACGGGCCCGAGAGCCCGGAGAGCATCAAGCGCAACATCGATGCCTACCTGGCGCCGCTGCTGGTCGGCCAGCCCTCGAGCAACCTCAACGCCCTGATGGCGCGCCTGAACCGCCACGTGCGCGGTAACCCCATCGCCAAGTCGGCGCTGGAGACCGCGCTGCTGGACGCCCAGGGCAAGCGCCTGGGGCTGTCGGTGGCCGAGCTGCTGGGCGGCGCCCGCCACGCGCACCTGCCGGTACTGTGGACCTTGGCCTCCGGCGATACCCGCAAGGATATCGACGAGGCCTTCCAGCGCCTCGACGACGGCCGCCACTGCGACTTCAAGCTCAAGATCGGCGCCAACGCCCTGGAACAGGACGTGCGCCACGTGGCGGACATCAAGGCGGCGCTGGGCGACCGGGCCAGCGTGCGCGTCGACGTCAACCAGGCCTGGGACGAGGCCACCGCGGTGCGCGGCATCGCCGCCCTGCAGGAGGCCGGCATCGCCTTGATCGAGCAGGCCATCCCGGCCCGCGAGCAGGCCATCCCGGCCCGCGAGCAGGCCGGCCTGATTCGCCTGGCCGAGCGCTTCCGGGTGCCGATGCTGGCCGACGAGGCGGTGGCCGACGCCCGCGACGGCCTGGACCTGGTGGCCGGCGGCTTCAGCGGCGCCTTCGCGCTGAAGATCGCCAAGGCCGGCGGGCCGCGGCCGGCGCTGGCACTGGCGCAGCTGGCCCAGACCGCCGGCATCGGCCTGTACGGTGGCACCATGCTCGAGGGCACCATCGGCACCGCCGCCTCGCTGCATGCCTGGGCGACGCTGCCCGAGATGGCCTGGGGCACCGAGATGTTCGGCCCGCTGCTGCTCAAGGACGACATCGTCGCCGAGCCGCTGCGCTACCACGACTTCGGCGTCGACTTGCCGGCCGGTCCTGGCCTCGGCATCGCCCTCGACGAAGACAAGCTGACCCACTATTCGCGCAAGTAAGTCCGGGCGCTGAGACTGAAGAGAGAGGAGAGCATCATGCTGTTCCAGGTGGAAATGACCGTGAAACTGCCGCCGGAGATGCCGGCCGAACAGGCCGCCGAGATCAAGGCGACCGAGAAGGCCTATTCCCAGGAGCTGCAGCGCGCCGGCAAGTGGCGCCACCTGTGGCGGGTGGCCGGCAGCTATTCCAACGTCAGCATCTTCGACGTCGAGGACAACGCCGAGCTGCAGGAGCTGGTCGCCAACCTGCCGCTGTTCCCCTACATGGAGATCGCCGTCAAGCCGCTGTGCCGCCATCCCTCGTCGATTCGCGACGACGACAGCTGAGCCCGGATGCGCGTGCCCGCGAGATAACGAGACACAAGAAGAGGATGCCAGCATGACCGTGAAGATTTTCGACACTCCCGAGGTCCAGGACTTCCTGAAGGCCGTCAGCGGCTTCGAGCAGGACGGCGGCAACGAGCGCGCCAAGCAGATCATGCATCGCCTGCTCTCCGACCTGTACCGGCTGATCGACGACTTCGACGTCAGCCCCGAGGAATTCTGGAGCAGCGTCAGCGTGCTCAACGCGCTCGGCCAGGGCACCCAGTTCGGCCTGCTGGCCCCGGGGCTCGGCTTCGACCACTACCTGGACATGCGCATGGACGCCGCCGACGCCGAGGCCGGCCGCACCGGCGGCACGCCGCGCACCATCGAGGGCCCGCTGTACGTGGCCGGCGCCCCGGAACTGCAGGGCAGCGGGCGCATGGACGACGGCACCGATAGCGACGGCGAGGCGATGTGGCTGACCGGCCAGGTGCGCGACACCGACGGCCAGCCGATCGCCGGGGCCAAGGTCGAGGTGTGGCACGCCGACTCCAAGGGCGGCTACTCCTTCTTCGACCCGTCCCAGGCCGAGTACAACCTGCGCCGCTCGATCATCACCGACGCCGAGGGCCGCTACGCGGTGCGCAGCATCATCCCCTCCGGCTACGGCGTGCCGGAAGGCGCGCCCACCGACCAGGTGCTCAAGGCCCTGGGCCGCCACGGCCAGCGCCCGGCGCACATCCACTACTTCGTCTCGGCGCCGGGGCACCAGCACCTGACCACCCAGATCAACCTGGCCGGCGACCCCTATACCTTCGACGACTTCGCCTTCGCCACCCGCGAGGAGCTGGTGGTCGAGGGCCGGCGCATCGAGGACGCCGCCGCCATCGAGGCGCGTGGCTTCGAGGGCCCCTTCACCGAGGTGGTGTTCGACGTCGCGCTGTCGGCGACCGCGGATCACGACCTGCAGCATCGCCACAAGCGCCCGCGGGCCAAGGAAGATGAGCAGGACCAGGCCAGCCAGCAGGCGGGCACCGCCAAGGTCTGAGTTATGCACTGCCCGTGTGCAAGGAGGTCTGCCTAGCACGAAAAAAGTGCCGGGGGACGTCCGGAGAGTAAAAAGAATATATATAAACAGCTGTCATATATGGAGTTTTCGTGAGTTGGTATCTGGAGTGCTTTCTATTGGTAGCATCGACCTAGCCTTGAGACATGGGCTATCGATTGCTGGCCAATTTGGTTGAAATTTCATGTGATATTTTCTTTTTAGGCATTGATGCCCGATACAAGACAATCATGAGGTGCCCCGACATGGCCAAGCTATCGATAAGCGGGAATCTGATGACTTAGCAGTTTTTAACGATATTGCCGCAGAGCACCATGTGTGTCTTCAAGATGGAGCAAGAGTCCGGGGTAAAGCCTGGCAGCTGGTATGAACCGTAAAGACCAGAACCATTATCTTTGTTTGGTATGAGAGTTGGTGAAGGTTTAAGTAGAGGTCTTTGGTGGGAGCAGGATCTCTAGGTGGTGCCGCGTTTAAAAAAACAAGACGACGCTGTGCATTTGTGAAACATGAGAAACGAAAAAGGACAAGAGAAAATGATGAAGGTGAGTGTAATTGGTGGTGGCCATGGCTGTTATGCCGCGGCAGTGGAGATGGTCGAGAAAGGCTTCGATGTCGTGCTGTGGCGGCGAGATGGTGAGGCGTTGAGGGAACTGAAAGAGCTGGGAGGCATAGACGTCAAGGACGTCAAAGGCGAGCGACGTATTCCCGTCGGCGAGGGACGGGGAGAGCTGACCCTGACAGATGATTTGGCAGCCGCAGTGGAACATGCTCAGTTGTTGGTCATGCCGCTACCTTCGACCACTCACGAGAGCCTGGCAAAACAGATGGCCCCGCTATTCAAGGACGACCAGGTGGTGTTTTTACCACCGGGGACCTTCGGTAGCTATCTGTTCTACCAGGCCATGCGCGATTCCGGCAATCAGAGTCGTGTGGCGTTCTGCGAAACAGGCACACTGCCCTACCTGGCGCGCAAGCACGGGCCGAATCGCGTCGTTATCAGCGTCTACGCTACACGGCTACCGACTGGAGTATTTCCCAGCGCGTTGTCGGACCACGCCTTTAGCCTTCTTGGAAAGGCCTATCCCAGCGTCGAGCCCATCGAGGATGCTTTGAGTGGTGCGCTAATGAATGCGGGTCCCGTTATTCATCCACCGCTGATCATCATGAACGCCGGCCCTCTGCAGCATTTCGATGCCTGGGATATTCACAACGAAGGTACCCAGTCCTCGATCCGTAGCGTCACTTCCAGGCTGGACGGTGAACGTATCGCTGTGCGCGAAGCACTGGGGTATGGCCCTTCTCACTTCCCGCTTGCTAACCATTATGCCAGTGATGGTGAAGAATGGATGTACGGCCGAGGTGCCCACGGAAAGCTCACCGATAGCGGCGATTGGCGTGAAAACATCGACCTTCAGAGTCACCGGTACATGCTGGAGGACACCCGCTTGGGTCTCTCTTTCATCGTCTCTGTCGGTCGTTGGGCAGGGCAAGCCACGCCGGTCGCGGAAGGACTGCTGAACCTGGCCTCGGCGATCACCGGTCGAGACCTCTACGCCGAGGGTCGCACCCTGGAGGCGCTGGGGTTGGCGGACCTATCCCAGGAAGCGATGCAGAAGCTTCTGGGTCAAGGCTCCCATGCATGAAAGTTTCTGACCGAGGAGAGCAGTTATGACCGAGCGAATTTCTGTGCTGGGTTCTGGACGCATGGGGGAGGGTATTGCGCTTGCCTACATGCTGGCAGGTCGGGATGTAGTAATGGTCGACTTCAAGAAGCGAGACTCCGATGCGCGCGAAGTCTATTACGCTGCCATCGTCGATAGGCTGCGTGAAGAGTTGGCTTATCTCGAGGATAGAAGGATCGTCGGTTCGGGCGATATAGATATTATCATGTCGCGACTTAGCCTGGTCAGGCACAACCAGAAAGATCTAGTGTGGGATGATATCAATCTCGCTTTCGAGGCGCTTCCCGAAGTCAAGGAGATCAAGTTGGAAGCCCTCGGGTGGGCCAGTCGACACTTCAGCGACGACACGGTGATCGCCTCTACAACCTCGACCTTCCTAGTCACCGAGTTGGCCGAGATGGTTAGCCGCCCCGAGCGATTTATGAATGCTCATTGGCTCAACCCGGCTCACCTGATGCCATTGGTGGAGGTGAGTAAGGGAGCTATCACTGGAAAGGTGGCCATTGACTCTCTATTCGAGAGCCTCAAGGCCATAGGCAAGGTTCCAGTGCTATGCAACGCCTCGCCGGGCTATATCGTGCCGCGTCTTCAAGTGCTGATTATGAATGAGGCCGCGAGAATGGTGGAGGAGGGAGTGGCCAGTGCCAATGATATCGACATTGCCATTCGCACTGGGTTTGGGCTTCGCTACTCGGTGCTGGGTGTGCTGGAGTTCATTGATTGGGGTGGCGGAGATATCCTCTATTATGCTTCCAACTATCTTAGTGACGCCCTCGATGAACGCTTCCGGGCGCCTGAAGTGATTCATGCCAATATGCTCGAGGAGCGTCGTGGATTCCGCGACGGTCGTGGTTTCTTTGACTACGCCGGCATCGATCTTGCTGAACGGCGTCGTTATCGCTCAGATGACTTTCTCGAGCGCCTTCGTCTGACTCAGTTGCTACCCGTGGTCGCTAATCCGGGCGGTTGATGAAACAACGAGGAACTTGCGATGAAAACAATTATACAAGCGAAAAATAAGCGGGCCAGGCTGTTCGCCTCGTTCGTGGGATTAGGTGCTCTGTTGACAGGCCAGGGTGTCGTTCAGGCTCAGGAGAGTATTGTTCTGAATTACGCCTTCTTCGCCCCCGCGCAGAGTTTTCCAGCTGTGCAGATGAAGCACTGGGCCGAGGAGGTGGAGGATCGAACTGACGGCCTTGTCTCGGTGAATCTTTTCCCTGGGGGAACCTTGCTGACGGCCAATAACATGTACGACGGCGTATTGAGTGGCGTGGCGGACATTGGTCTGTCGGCCACTTCCTATGAGCCTGGGCGATTTCCTTTGCTCAACCTGGCCGGCACTCTGCCTGGCCAGGAGGTAAACTCTGAAGTCGCAAGCCAAATGACCTTTCAGTTGATTCAAGAATTCGATGAGTATATGCCGGCATTCGACGATTTAAAGGTCATTGCTGCTTTCACTTCGGAGCCAGCCTATCTCCAGACTCTCGATCCGATACGTAACCTGGAAGACTTGGATGAGCTGGAGATTCGGATATCCGGTGACAACTCGATTGCTCTTGAGGCTTTAGGTGCAACAGCTATTGGCATGTCACAGACGGATGCGGGTGAAGCATTGCAGTCCGGTATCATCGACGGCTACGCGGCATCCCGGGAAGTGCTGATGGATCTTAAGTTCGCGAGGATGGCCAAATATGTAACCGACTATCCGTTGACAAATACATTGTTTGTTGCGGCGATGTCACGGGATAGATGGGAGTCGCTTCCCGACGACGTTCGTCGCGTGATCGATGACTTGGCGCCAGAGATGTCGGCTTTTACTGGTCGTTATCTCGACGATCATATCGAGAACTCCTTGGAGTGGGCGAAAAATACACAAGGCGTCGAGATAGTGTCACTTTCTGAAGCTGAGCGTGAGCGCTGGAATGATCGCCTTTCCCCGGTCGGCGAAACACTACTTGATAAAGTCGAGGGTCAAGGACTTCCAGCGCGAGAATTTGCTCAGAGAATGCGCGAGCTGACGGAGGAGTATCGCACTCCCTGATTTGGCTATATCCGAAAAGGTGGAGTGGCCTCGTGTGATAAGAAAGCCATGAAAGTACGGCATGTAACTTCCATGGCGGTACATCCGAGATCCCCGCCCTTTTCTCATGCCGGCGTCATGACGGACTTCCGCCATCGCCGATGTGATCACCTCGGATGACCTGGAGTCGGAGTTTGCCGAGGCCGTCGCCCAGCCCCCCTCAAAGGCAGTAGTGGTCCCTGGGGGATCGGCTGCACGGCGAGCGCCGCAAGGTGGCGCTAGTCGTGAGGATGGGAAGCCTCGTCGCGGCGCCATCTCGCGAGCGAGGCAGGAGCACGGCAGGGAGCGATTTTTTTACCCGGGGATGCCCCCTTATATGGCTCGATGGCTCTCGAGCCTTTCAGCATGACAACAATACGGAGCAATCAAACAATGTCATTCAAGAACAAACTCGCACTGGCCGTGGCGGTCGCCTCCATGTCTTCCCAGGCTTTCGCGCTGGAGATCGCGGAGATCGACGGCACGACGTTCAGCGTCGGCGGCTATGTGAAGGCCGAGGGCATCTTCACCAATCCCGACAACGGCGAGAGCGAGTTCGATGGTTCCGCCCGCCAGTCCCGGCTCAACGTCAAGGTGAACCGAGAGATCGAAGGGCATGATGTCACGGCCTTCGTGGAGGGGGACTTCTGGGACAACGCCACCGATGCCAGCGACACGAGCTACGCCATGCGCTTGCGTCATGCCTACGTCAAGGTCGACAACCTGACGCTCGGACAGACCTGGTCCGGCCAGTTCTTCGCCTCGGCGCCGTTCGACGTCGAGCTGCTGGATTTCTATGGTACCGGGATCGGCACCGTTGCGGGGAGTGGGGCCGTCGTGCGGCCCGATCTGGTCCTGCACTACACTACCGGCGGGTTCCGCTTCAGTTTTCAGGATCCGGTCTACGCCGATGCCGGGGTTCCGGACATGGTGGCCTCATACACTCACCGGACCTCGTCGGGTCATGCGTTCAACCTGGCCGCCACCGGACGGGAGGTCGAGACCGGGATGGACGACTCGGAGTTCGGGGCCGCGATCTCCCTGGCGGGCAAGCTGAACTTTGGCGACACCTCCGTGGGCCTGAGCGGCTATACCGGCGAGGGCAATAACGTGCACGCTGGCTGGGGGTATAACGGTGCGGCATCGCCGGGCACCATTGCAAGAAAGGGTGAAGTCGATGCCGACGGCGAGCTGGTCAGCACGACGGGTTTCTCCGCCGGCGTTAGCCACCGCTTCACCGAACGCCTCCGCGGCAACGTGCGCTACGGGCAGGTGACCGCCGATGTGGTATCGCCGAGCGTGGAAGACGACACCCTGCGGGTGACCAATGTCAACCTGATCTACTCCTACCTGCCGGGACTGGATCTCGGCGTCGAGTGGCGTGATCGCAGTGCGCTCACCATGCCGCTGCGTCCGGGTGGCCAGCAAGTCGAGCTGATGGCCATGTATAGGTTCTAGCGGTGACTATCAGCTATTGGTGGTGCCGTCGGGTTTTATGCCTGCACCACCCGAGCGCTTCGGGGCCCGCGAGAGACAATAGTAGTGCCTGATGGTCGGCAGTAGGGCGATGGTGTTTCGTGTAACTTCCTGTAATTAAATAAAATTTTATTTCTTGGCCTCCTTATCGCTTAAGGAGCTTGGGATTAGACTTAAGGCAAAACCGGTCGAATTCGTGTGGTTTTGTTTGAAATTTCATGTGATATTGAGTGTATGTGATGCAAAAGCATCCGACACAACAACAAACGAGAGGTGGAACCCATGACAACGCAGCAGACCGTGACCACGATCTCCAGGCGCCTGACAGGGGCCGCTTGCCTGAGTGGGCTGCTGGCTGGCTCGCTCTTCGCTGGCAGCGCCGCCGCTAGTGAGATCACCCTCAACTACGCCTTCTTCGCACCCGCCCAGACCTTTCCTGCTGTGCAGATGGAACACTGGGCCGAAGAACTGGAGCGTCGCACCGACGGTCGCGTTTCGGTCAATACCTTCCCGGGCGGCACTCTGCTGTCCGCCGGCAACATGTATGACGGTGTGTTGAGCGGTGTCGCCGACATTGGCCTCTCCGCGACTTCTTATGAGCCGGCACGTTTCCCCTTGCTCAATCTGGCCGGCAATCTGACGGGGGTCGATGTCAATTCCACGGTCGCAAGCCAGGCGGTATACGACCTGACACAGGAGTTCCCCGCCGACCAGCTGGGCCTCGAGGACTTCAAGGTCATTACCGCCTTTACGTCCGAGCCGGGCTATCTCCATACCCGAAATCCCGTGACCTCTCTGGACGACATCCAGGGTCAGGAGATCCGTGTTCCCGGTGACAGTACCGAAGTGATGGAGGCACTGGGTGGTGTCCCCGTGGGATTATCTCAAGCCGAGACCGGCGAGGCCCTCCAGGCTGGAGTAGTAAATGGATATGTCGGTTCTCGCGAGACTCTGATGGACCTGCAATATGCACGCAGTGTTCAGTATGTCACTGACTATCCGCTGACCAACGTTGTCATGGTCGCTGTTATGAGTCGTCAGCGCTGGGAGTCTCTTCCCGAGGATGTACGACAGGCGATCGACGAGCTGGGGGGCGAGATGGCGCACTTCGCCGGTGATTATCTGGATAGTCATATCGAAGAGTCGCTGGCCTGGGCCGCCGAGAGTCACGGCGTCGAGACCCTCGCGCTGAGTGACGAGGAGGCGGAGCGTTGGTCTGAACGCCTGGAACCCATCAACGAGGCGCGCCTGACGAAGGTTGCCGAGATGGGCCTGCCCGCCGAGGCGTTCCACTCGCGCATGCAGGAGCTGGTCGAGAAGTATCGTCAGCCCTGAGGTGCGAGGAGCACGGGACCGGCGGCGAGCACGTCGCTGCCGGAAGTGACCGACCCTGCGAGGTATTCGTCCCATGTATCGATGTAATCTACTGATCAGTCGCGTCTTGCTGTTTGGGGCCGGCCTGGCCCTGCTAGCCATCGTTGCCCTGGTCGCCATCAATATCGTTATGCGCCAGGTGACGTCATCCTTCGGCGGTACGACCGAGGTCGTCGGCTGGCTGACCGCGGTGGTGGTTGCGTTTTCCCTTGCCCATGCCCAGCTGAACAAGGCCCATGTGGAGCTGGATATCCTGGTGGCGCGGTTTCCCGTTCGGTTCCAGGCGGTGCTCCAGGCCCTGGTGGCATCGGTGAGTCTGCTGTTCTTCAGCATGGTGGCCATCAAGCTCTGGGAGTACGGCTATGGGGCCATGCAGCGTGGCATGACCTCCCAGACGCTGCGGTTACTCCTCTATCCGATGATCTATTTGGTAGCCCTCGGCTTCTCCGCCTTCTGCCTGGCTCTGCTGATGGATGTCTTCGATAGTTTGAAACGAGTGGTGATGAAATGAGCATGACCCTGATAGCGGTGGTCGGCATCATGGCCCTTTTCCTGCTGATCCTGCTCAAGATGCCGATCAGTTTCGCCATGTTTATTGTCGGTTTCTTCGGGATGCTGCAGATGACCAGTCCGATGGCCGCCTACAACATCGTCAGCTCGGGGATCTGGGAGCAGCTCTCGGCCTACTCGCTGAGCGTGATACCGCTGTTTATTTTCATGGGCGAGCTGTTATTTCGCTCCGGCATTACAGAAAAGATCTTCGCCTCTGCCTATGCCTGGATCGGTCATCGACGCGGCTCCATGGCGACCACGACGATCCTTAGCAGTGCAGGCTTCGCGGCGGTCAGTGGCTCCAATACCGCCACGGCGGCCACTGTCGGAACCATAGCCCTTCCGGAGATGAAGAAGTTTGGCTATCACCGGGCACTCAGCGCGGGAAGCGTCGCTACCGGTGGCACCTTGGGTGTGATTATTCCTCCCAGCTCGGTATTGATCGTGATCGCTCTGCAGGCGGAGCTGGCGATTCGTGACCTGTTTATTGCCAGCATCGTGCCCGGGTTGCTCTTGGTTACGCTGTTCGTGATGACCATCGTATGGCTCTGTCGTAAGAATCCGTCCATGGCCCCAGCCGGGGAACGCGCCACCTGGTCCGTGAGGCTGGCATCGCTCAAGGGGGTGCTGGAGATCGCGGCACTTTTCGCCCTGGTGTTGGGGGGGCTCTTCGCCGGCTGGTTTACCTCCACCGAGGCAGCTGCCGTGGGCTGTGTGGGCGCGCTGGCTATCGTTGCCCTCCAGGGGCGATTGTCCTTGGAAGTGCTGCAGGAAGCCTTGGCTAATGCCCTAAAATCGTCGGCGATGATTCTGATGTTGGTGGCCGGAGCCGTGGTCTTCGGGCGTTTCCTTACGGTGACACGCCTGCCCTTTCTGGTCGGAGAATGGGCCGCATCTCTGCCCCTTCCGGCGGTTATGATCATGGCTTGTGTGCTGATGATCTACGTGATTGGTGGAGCCCTGATGGATGCCATGGGCTTCTTGATCATCTCGATTCCGATCTTCTTTCCGGTGGCGTTGGCACTGGGCTATGACCCTATTTGGTTCGGCATTCTGGTCTGTATTGTCACGAGTATGGGGGCCATTACGCCGCCGGTGGGTGTCAACGCCTTTATCGTCAAGAGTCTCGATACGGAGCTTAGTATCGGTGAGGTCTTCCGTGGAGTGGGCTACTTTATGCTGCCCTACCTGGTCTGCATCTTGCTGCTGCTGGCGATTCCCGAGCTGATCCTTTTCGTGCTCTAGGGATGGAGAGTGCCGGGACGTCAGTAAAGATGTCTTGAGATATTTATTATAAATTTCATGTGAAAAATACATAAAGGCTCTGGCATGACCTCTGTGATCGAAAACCTCGCCCTGGGGCGAGGCCCCAAGCGGGTGGTGGTCAAGGACACCATCGATATCGCCGGTCACCCGACTCGGGCCGGATCGGCGGCTCTGGCCGAGACGGCACCTGCCGAGTGTCACGCGGAGATCGTCGCGCGAACCCTGGCGGCGGGTTATCGCATCGTCGGCAAGGCGAACCTGCACGAGCTGGCCTTCGGCATGACTGGCCTCAACGCCTGGACCGGCACGCCCGAGAACCCGCGATTTCCGGCGCTGATCCCCGGTGGATCGTCCAGCGGGTCTGCGGCGGCAGTAGCTGCCGGGCTGGCCGACATCGGTATCGGTACCGATACCGGTGGCTCGATCCGTCTGCCGGCAGCCTGCTGCGGTCTCTATGGCCTCAAGCCGAGCTTCGGGCGTCTCGATCGTCGCGGCGTGATGCCGGCGATCAGCAGTCTCGATTGCGTGGGGCCCACCGCCGCGGATCTGGAAGAGTTGATTGCCTTCATGGCAGCGGTGGATTCCGGTTTCGCCATGCCAGCGACGCAGGGACCGCCCCGGGTGGCGCGGCTCGACGTCGAGGCCGATGACGCCATTCAGGATGCCGTGGACGAGGGGCTCGAGGCCTCGGGGCTGCCCATGGCACCGGCCGCACTGGCACTGCTGGATGAGGCCTATAACGCGGCCATGGCGGTGATCAATCGAGAGACCTTCGATGCATGCTCAACCTGGCTGGAGGGAGGCCGTATCGGTGCCGATGTGGCCAAGCGTTTGCGATTGGCGGGAGAAACCACCGATGCCGAGGTGCGCGAGGCCGAGGGGGTGCGTCACGCCTTTGCCGCCGAGGTGGATCGGCTTTTAGAGGCTTATGACCTCCTCGCGCTACCGACCCTACCGCATGCGCCCTTGACCCGTGAAGCCGCTCAGGCGGGGCAACAGGATCTGACGATTTCCGCGCTGCTGCGCCCCTTCAACCTCTCTGGACATCCGGCACTGACCCTGCCCCTGGCGTCTCGAGAAGGATACCCGATGGCGCTGCAGCTGGTGGGACGGCGTGGTGGTGATGCCGGCCTCTGTCGGGCCGCTCTTCACCTGGCCGTCGCCTTACGGGCGAACGCCACCGCATAAAACAACAGGAGAATGCTCATGCATAGCACTGTCGACAAATCCCAGTGGGGCGGCGAAGCCCGTTTTGATGCCCTGCTCGACAAGATCCGCCAGCGTCGCGAGGAGTTCGAAGCCCAGCGGCATATCTCTCAGGACATCATCGAGGAATTCCAGGCCATCGGCGTCTATCGCGCCATGGTGCCGGCCAGTTACGGCGGTGACGAAAGGTCTCCCGCCGAATTCCTGAAGATGGTTGAGGCGATCTCGGCGGCGGACGGCTCCGCCGGTTGGGTGGCCAGCTTTGGCATGAACCCCGCCTACCTGGCCGCGCTGCCCGAGGAAACGCTGAAGGAGGTGTGGCGGGACTCTCCCGATGTGGTTTTCGCCGGGGGCATCTTCCCGCCCCAGCCCGCCGAGCGGGTCGATCGCGGCTTCCGCATCAAGGGGCGCTGGAAGTTCGCCAGTGGCTGCATGGGCGCTTCCCTGTGCGGGGTGGGCATCTTGCCCGAGGAAGAGGGAGCCTTGCCGCGCATGGCGGTGCTGCCTCGCGACGAAGTGGTGATCGACCCGACCTGGAACATGCTGGGCATGGTGGCCACGGGTAGCCATGACCTGGTGGTCGAGGAAGCCTATGTACCGGAGGCCTGGACTTTTGTGCGCGGCGCCAAGCCCTCTGTGGATGCGCCCTTCTTCAGGTATCCCTCGCTGGCCTTCGCCGCCCAGGTGCTGGCGGTGACGACCCTGGGCCTGGCGCGAGAGGCGCTGGATATCGTGCGTGCCATGGCCGGTGGGCGCAAGTCCGTTACCGGGGCCCCCAATCTGGGCGAGCGGGAGTATGCACAGATCGCCCTGGGCAAGGCCGAGGCCCGGGTTCGCGCAGCGCGCGGGTTCTTTTACGACAGCACCGAGGCCGCTTGGGCGACCATCGAAGCCGGGGGTGAGCCGAGCCGCGAGCAGGTCAATCTTTTGCGCCTCTCCACCACTCATCTGACCCAGGAATGCGCCGAGGCGATTCGTAGCGTCTACCAGATCAGCGGCATGACCGGGGCCGACAACGGCCATCCCCTGTCGCGAATCCTGCGCGATTCTCAACTTTGCACCCAGCACGCCTTCATGGGCGAGATCACCTGGAAGAACGCCGGAGCCATCTTCTTCGGCCATGACCCCTTGCCGGGCTACCTGTGACCGGCCACTTCCCCACTGACGAACGGAGATTACCACTATGAACCGCGTACTGTTCTGCATCGGTATCAACCAGAACTTCATGGATGCCCCCGCCGAGGAGGGCAAGCAGGTCTGGCAGGCCTTCAGCAAGATGATGCAAGGCATCGACGAGCTGCCCGGCGTCAACATCCTGGGAATCATGGATGACGACCGCATCATGGTTGGCCCTTCCGCCACCGCGCCCTGGACCGCCTACATCATGGCCGACGTACCGGACTACGAAAGCGTCGTGGCGGCCTGCAATTTCTTCCGCACCACCCCGGTGGGCGACGGCACCTACAAGCTGTGGAAATACGCTCGCGTCGAGGCACGCATCGGCCGTGAGCTGGTCGTCCCCGAGTGACCCGCCAGCGGATGATTCATCGTAACGGATGAGGACAGGACCATGACCCAATTGATCGATATCGAAAACGTCACCGCCGACCCCGGCCACCTGGTGGAGAAGGGGCGTGTTCACAAGAGCCTCTACTCGAATCCCGAGCTCTTCGAGCAGGAGCTGGACAAGATCTTCAATCGCACCTGGGTGTGGGTGGCCCACGAGAGCGAGGTGGCCGAGGCCGGCTCCTACAAAACCGCCCATGTCGGTCGACAGCCGGTGATCGTCAGCCGTGACCGCAAGAAGAACATCCATGTATTGCTCAACCGCTGTCGTCATCGTGGCGCCACGGTGTGCGAGGGAAAGCGGGGCAAGACCCGTGCCTTTACCTGCCCCTATCACGGCTGGGGATATTCCCTGGACGGCGAGCTGCGTGCCATTCCCAAGCCGGAAGAATACGACGGCGTCATCGACAAGCAGGAACTGCCGCTGGAACGCCTGCGTCACGAGTCCTACCAGGGAATGATCTTCGCCACCTTCAACGAGGATGTCGAGCCGCTGGAGGAATTTTTGGGCGGGGCCAAGAAGTGGATCGATCTCTTCATGAAACAATCCGGCGGCTATCCGATGCAGGTGCTCGGTGACCACCGCTTCCGCTTTCCCGGTAACTGGAAGATCCAGCTGGAGAACACCACCGACGCCTACCACTTCCCCATCGTCCACAAGTCCTTTATCTCGTCGCTGGACGACCAGACATCCGAAGTCTTCGACTTCCTCGACGGCGAGGGCTTCGTCGAAGACTTGGGCAACGGCCATAGCGTCATGGTGATGATCCCCGAGCTGGTCGACCTGGAAGCCAACCTCGACGACCCCATCCCCGAGCGTTTCGCGGAGCTGGCCGCGGCGCTGCGTGAAGAGGGCCATGACGAGGCCGAGGTGCGGCGCCTGGTGCGTGCCGTGGGTGGCTCCGGCTTCAACCTCAACCTCTTCCCCAATGTGGCCTGCTCCATGGCCTTCTTCCGGGTGCTGACGCCGGTCAGCGTCGATGAGACCGAGATCCATCATGTCGCCATCGGTGGCGCTGGAGCCCCGGCCGCCTTCAATCAGACGCGCATGCGTCTCCACGAGCATTTCCAGGGCCCCATGGGCTTCGGCACCCCCGACGACGCCGAGGGCTGGGAACGGGTGCAGAAGGGCTCCCTGGCCGGCCCCGACGGCTGGATTCTGGTTAACCGCGGCCTCGAGCGCATGCAGCCCTCTGCCGACGGCAACCCCGCCGGTGCGGTCTGCTCCGAGGTCGGCATGCGCGCCGCCTACCAGATGTGGAAGCAACTGATGAGCGACGAGACAGGGGAGTAAACACCATGGCAGACAACATGTTTCAGCAGGCGATCGACTTCATCAACCAAGAAGCCGACCTGCTCGATCACAAGGCCTATTCCGAGTGGCTGGGGCTCTGGGAGCGAGATGGCAAGTACGTGGTGCCGGTGGATATCCACGAGACGGATTTCGCCAACACTCTCAATTTCGCTTATGACGACAACGCCATGCGCGAGATGCGGGTCGCGCGACTCCAGAACGGCGAGTCGGTTTCCAGTGTGGCCCAGGAGGGCACGGTGCGCAGCATGTCCCGCTTTCGACTGCTCGATGAGGACGATCAATCGATCCGCTTGCGCTGCGCCATGTTCCTGAGCGAGGTGCGCCTGGCCAAGCCGCTGCTCTATCCCGCCAATGTGGAGTACTGCCTGACCAAGACCCCCGAGGGGTTGCGCCTGCACACCAAGGTGGTGCGCCTGCTCAACGCCGGCCATCACCTCAATACCGTCGCCTTTATCTTCTGAGGAGGAAGCCATGCAACCGATTGCCGTGATCACCGGGGCGGCCCAAGGGCTGGGTAGCGTCATCGCCGGCCAGCTACTGGCGGAGGGTTTCCATGTGGCCATCACCGACCGTGATCGGGAAGGGGCCGAGCGCCTGGCCAGGGAGCTCGACCCCGAGGGTGGACGGACCCTGGCTTTGGGGCTGGATGTGACCCGCAAGGAAGATTTCACCGCGGCCCTGTCGGAAGTGAAGGCGCAACTCGGCGCTCCTACCGCCTTGATCAACAACGCCGCTATGACCCCGACGACTCCGGTGATGGAGATCACACCGGAGGAGTTCGACGCCGTGGTGGCTATCAACCAGCGCGGCACCTTCTTCGGTTGTCAGGTGTTCGGCGACTACTTCGCCGGTCGTGGCTACGGGCGCATTGTCAATATCGCCTCCTTGGCGGGACAGAACGGTGGCACCGCCTCTGGTGCCCACTATGCCGCCAGCAAGGGCGCCATCCTGACCCTGACCAAGGTCTTTGCCGGCCAGTTGGCGGGGGCCAATGTCACTGTCAATGCGGTGGCGCCGGGGCCTCTGGATCTGCCGTCGGTGCGCGCCGCGGTACCCCCCGAAAAGCTGACGGACATCATTGATCGCGCAATTCCGGTCAAGCGCCTGGGTAATCCGAACTTCGTGGCCACGACCGTGGCACGGCTGCTGGGCGACGAGGCCGATTTCGTAACCGGGGCGGCCTGGGATATCAACGGCGGCATCCATATGCGCTAGCCGCGCGTCGGCGAGGAGCAAATCATGACACAAGACACCCTGACCCTTAGGGTCGTCCGACGCCAGGAGCACACCGATGAGATCGCGGTGCTAGAGCTGGTCACCGTCGACGGCTCCGCCCTGCCGCCCTTCGAGGCGGGGGCCCATATCGACCTGCACCTTGGCGAAGGACTGGTGCGTCAGTACTCACTGAGCAATGCCCCCACCGAGGGGGACCGCTATCGCCTGGGAGTGCTCAATGACCCCGATTCACGCGGTGGGTCGCGGGCGGTCCACGAGCGCCTTCATGAGGGCGTGGAGGTGGTGGCGAGCGAGCCGCGCAACCACTTTCCCCTGGCCGCCACGGCGGAGCACAGCCTGCTGGTGGGTGGAGGCATCGGCATTACCCCGATGATTGCCATGGCGCATGCGCTCAAGGTCGCCGGTCGTTCCTTCGAACTTCACTACTGCTGTCGTTCCCGGGACAAGGCGGCCTTCCTCGTCGAGCTCGAGGGCACCTTCGGCGATTCCCTGGTGCTGCACTTCGACGACCAGGGGGCGGAGCAGCGCCTCGATATCGAGGCGCTGCTCGCCGCTCAGGGCGACACCGCCCACCTATACGTCTGTGGCCCCTCGGGATTCATGGATTGGGTGATCGGTACCGCCAGCGAGGCGGGCTGGCCAAACGAGCGGGTGCACTTCGAGTACTTCAATGCCGAAGTCGACACCAGTGGCGGCGCCTTCGAGGTGGAGGCCGCGGCCAGCGGCGTCAGTGTCTGGGTCGAAGAGGGAATGTCCATCGCTCAGGCGCTCAAGGACGCCGGGGTCAAGGTGGACGTTTCCTGCGAGGAAGGAGTCTGCGGCACTTGTATCTGCGATGTGCTGGAGGGAACCCCGGACCACCGAGACCATTTCCTCAACGACGAGGAAAAGGCCGACAACGATCAGATGGCAGTGTGCTGTTCGCGGGCCAAGAGCGAGCGGCTGGTCATCGATCTGTAGCGCAGCCGAATGGGGAGGACACGAAGATGGGGATGTGGAAACGGCGTTGGTGCGAGCGAGCCTTGGACGTCTGTGGCCTCTGCCTGCTGGCGATCGCCTTCGTGATTGCCGCGGGGGTGGCGATGCACCTCCTGGGGCTGTCCCGGCTACTCGATTTCGAGCGTTCCTACTGGCTGGTGGGGCAAGCGATTACCTTCAATAGCCTGATGGGCCTGCAGGTGTTGCTCTTCTCCATGGCCATCATGCTGGCCATCGCGCCGGTGCTGTTGCTGGATCGACATGTGCGAGTCGATGTGCTGCATGGGCGTCTCTCGCGGCGCGGGCAACGTCGGCTCGAGCTGGTCGGTCACCTGGGCTTCGCGCTCCCCTTTTTCGGTGGCCTGCTGTGGCCCGCCTGGCGCTTCGTTGAGCGTGCCTTCGTGACTGGTGAGCGCTCGATGGACGGCGGCCTGAACGATATCTATGTAATCAAGGCGATGCTGCCCATGGGCATCGTGATGATCCTGGCGGCATTGCTCATCATGATCGCAGCCCTGCTGCGTGGGCGTACCCCGCGGGAGGTCCTCCATGGCTGAGCTCTGGATGCCACTGGCGATGGTGGCGCTGCTCTTTGCCGGCATACTCTCCGGCTATCCCGTGGCGCTGGTGCTGGGAGGCACCTCGACGCTGTTCCTGCTGCTTTCCGACCTACCCATGGCCTTCGTCAATCTGATGCTGACACGGGTCTATGCCAACGCCTTAAGTAATTGGCTCTATGTCGCCATCCCCATGTTCATCCTGATGGGGCTGCTGTTGGAGCGCACTGGGTTGGCGCGGAATGCTTTTCGCGTCAGTGAGCGGCTGCTGCATCGCCTGCCGGGGCACCTCTCGCTGACCGTGCTGTTCGTGGGTGGGCTGTTGTCGGCAACCACCGGAGTGGTCGGCGCCTCGGTCGTGCTGCTATCGGTGCTGGCACTGCCTAGGATGCTCGATGCAGGCTACTCGGCCCGTGCTTCCTCGGGGCTGATCTCGGCCTCGGGAACGCTGGCGATCCTGATGCCCCCCTCGGTGATGCTTATCGTCCTGGCCAGCCTGGTCTCGGTGCCTGTCGGACAGCTTTTCCGTGCTGCTCTGGTGCCAAGTGCTCTGTTGATCCTGTTCTATACCCTCTACTCGCTGATCAGTGCCTGGGATTCGGCGCGCAAGGCGCCGGAACCCGAGTTCGCCCGGCGACCGCAGGACGAGAGAATGTCCACCCCATGGCGGGACGCCCTGGCGCTCTCTCCCTTTTTGGTGCTGATTCCCCTGGTACTGGGGGCAATCATTACCGGAGTTGCTACACCCACCGAGGCAAGTGGTATCGGCGTGGTGGCGGTGCTGCTGTTCGCTTGGTTGACCGGTAAGGCGCGCCTGGTCTCGGTGCGGGAGGCTGCCCGGGAAACCGCCGTCGCCACCGCCATGATAATGCTGCTGGTGATCACCGCGACTTGCTTCTCGCTGATCTTCAAGGGCGTCGGCGGTGACCGATTGATCCTGACGGCCCTGGGGCTGCTGGGTGCGGGCGACTGGAGCGTTATCTTTTTGATTCTGCTGCTGGTCTTCCTGCTCGGCTTCTTCCTGGATTGGCTGGAGATATCGCTGATCCTGATGCCGATCTTCGTGCCCGTTGTCGGCCAGCTCGAGCTCGGCAACGACCTGAGAGGCGGTGCCCTGATGGTGTGGTTCGCGGTGCTCTTCGCCATCAACCTGCAGACCTCATTTCTCACCCCACCCTTCGGCGTCTCGCTGTTCTACCTCAAGGGCGCCATGGGCGACCGGGTAGCCACCATCGATATCTATCGCGGCGTGATCCCATTTATCGCCATGCAGTTTCTGGTGTTGCTGATCATTCTGCTGTTTCCCGCGGTGCTATTGCTCTAGCGGTGTGACGAAGGATTCACCCCGACCCTCATTCAGGAGCCCGACAATGAACAAGACCCTGACCCAATCCATCGCCTTCGCCGGGGCTGCCCTGGCCTCCAGCGGAGCCTTGGCCCAGCCCCTGACACTGCAGTCGGCCTTTCCCTTCAGCCTGAAGGTGATCGATGCCTCCATTCATCGCTTCGTCGAGGATGTCGAGATAGCCACGGGAGGAGACCTGAGCTTCACACCCTACGATGCCGGGGCCTTCTCGCCGCCTTTCGAGATCCTCGCTAATGTCGGCAACGGCAGTCTGGACGCTGGCTGGTCGGCGGCCAGCTACTGGGCCGGCCAGCTCCCCGCCGCGGCCCTGTTCCAGAGCATTCCCTTCGGCCCCGATGTGCCCCAATACCTGGCCTGGCTCTATGGTGGAGGTGGCATCGAGCTGTGGGAGGAGCTCTATCGGCCCTACAACGTGGTGCCGATTCCCTGTGGCTCGATGATCTCCGAGGCAGGGGGCTGGTATGTCGATGAAATCACCGGTGTCGATGACCTGAATGGCATGAGTGTGCGCATCAGTGGGCTTGGTGGCGAGGCGATGAGTCGGCTGGGGGTATCCCCAGTCTCCCTGCCTGCCGGCGAGACTTTTCTTGGCCTCGATACCGGGCGCATCGGCGGCGCGGAACTCAGCTTTCCGACCATCGATACCAGCGTCGGCTTCCAGGAAGTGGCGAACCATTACTACTTCCCAGGCTGGCATCAGCCCGGAAGCCTCAACGAGCTGATCGTCAACGCCGACGTCTGGGACGGCCTGAGCGAGGGCCAGCGCCAGGCCGTTCGTCATGCCTGCAGCGATCTCAGCATTCATATGTATGCCCAGGACATGCAGGCCCAGTCGTCGGTCTTGCAGGAGTTCCGCCAGGCAGGAGTCGAAGTGGCGCGTTTCCCAGAGGAGGTGCTGGAGGCATTGCGTGGGGCATCCGCCGAGGTGCTGGAAGAGAACGCCGCCGAGGATGATGACTTTCGTCGTGTGCTCGAGTCCTACCGGGCCTTCAGCGAACGCTACGAGGAATACCGGGAGCTGACCGATTTCTAGCACCAGGCCCTGGCCGAAGCCGGGGCGAGTTAACACATTCTAATAGGAGTCATGAAATGCCTACTGTCCATGTGTACATGATGTCGGGGCGTACCCAGCCTCAGAAGGAAACCTTGATCCGCGAAGTGACGGATGCCGTCGTGACATCCGTCGATGCCCCCGAGGAGAACGTGCGGGTGATCATTAGCGAAATTCCCAAGGGCGACTACGGCATTGGCGGGACCACCGGTGAGAAGTTAGGGCGCTGAAGACGATTACATGATTGTAATGGAGGATGAATGATGAGCCTCGATACGAGAGATTTTCGCCGGGCCCTGGGCAAGTTTGCCACCGGGGTCACCGTCGTCACTACCCGCGATGCCGATGGCAAGCATTTCGGTGTCACCGCGAGCAGCTTCAATGCAGTGTCGATGGACCCGCCGCTGATTCTATGGAGCATCGACAAGGGGGCATACAGCCTGCCCGCCTACCGGGATGCGGACCACTTCGTGGTCAATGTGCTGAGCAATGAACAGGTCGATATCTCCAACCGATTCGCTAGCCGTGGCGAGGACAAGTTTTCCGGAATCGACGCCGAGGAAGGGGTGGGCGGCGTCGCCAAGATGAAAGATGCCGCCGCCCATTTCGAATGCCGCACCTGGAACGTCTATGAGGGTGGCGATCACCTGATTATCGTCGGTGAGGTGGTGCGCTATGGCTATCGAGACGCCGGTAGTGCCCTGGTGTTCCACAATGGCCGTTATGCGGTGCCCGAGCCGCACCCCATGATGCTGCCCGTGGACGAGAAGAGCTCCCCGGACGGTCGCCTGGGCAAGCATCTGCTGTACCTGATGCGTCAGGCTCTCGCCGCATATCGCGCCGATTTCTATCCGCGACTGGGCAGCCTCGGTGTCAACGACAAGGAGTGGCGGGTGCTGACCCTGCTGGCGGATCGTGGGCCCCTTGAGACCGAGGTCCTGGGCCGTCGAGTGGCCCAGCCCCTGGCGGATCTCGACGATACCCTGAACGGCCTTCTGGAGCGTGACCTGGTGGCCATCGAGGGCGAGAGCCGAGTGACGCTGAGCGCAGCGGGCCGCGCGCTGGCGCTGCGGCTGCTGACCATGGCCGATGATTACGAGAGACGCCTGCTCGAGGAGCTTGAGCCCGCCGAAGTCGATACCGTCAAGACGGGGCTGGGGCGGGTGATCGAACGTCTCGGCGTCTCGCTATAAGGCGAGCGCGCTGAATTCATTCCAGGCCCGAGGGCTCGAAACACGTTAGACACTCGGCGGGGCGGCAAGTCCGGCTCGCCGTAGTAATCAGGAAAGGAGAAGGACATGCCGGAAGTATCGAATGCCGAATGGCTGGCTTTGAAGGCACGCCTCGAGACGCTGGAGGCCGAGGCGGAGATTCGCCGGCTTCAGGCGCGCTATATGTTCCTTTGCGACACACCACTTCCCGAGTTTGGCATTAAGGATGATGTCGAGCGTATCGACTCGATCATGGCGCTCTATAGCGAAGATGCTGTCTGGGAGGGGGTCGGCGATTATTACGATAACCAATTCGGACGCCTCGAGGGGGCGGCGGCTATTCGTCGCCACTTCGAGAACTTCTGGGGGCAAAAACGCGATCCCAAGCTGCTCTTGAACGTGCACTATCTGACTTCGGAGCAGATTCATGTAAGCGGCGATAGTGCGGAAGGTCAGTGGGTGCACTGCCAACCATGGATCTTCTCCGATGGCTCTTCGCTGTTGCGCTCGTCGCGACTTAACAATGCTTTCCGTCGTGAACCGGACGGTTGCTGGAAGATCACTCGAACCCGCACCGAGAATGTCTTCGTGGCACCACTCAAGGAAGGCTGGGCCAGTGACTTTGCGGAAGCGTCGGTGTTGATGAAGGAAGCCTAGCCATCAAGGCAAGCGTGCCGTGAGGCCTTGGCCGGTAGGGCCGGTAGCGACGGTCCATGATTGTTGTCTTCTCCGGCAGGAAGGTTGCTCTGCCGGGGCCTTGCCCATCGGCGGCCGGCTGCTGGTCGATAGCGGTATATGCTAGAATAATCAACTATTTCTTCGGGATGGCATGGGCCCATGGCTGACAAGGACGCACTTTCACCCTCCTTCTTTCCCCTGTCGGAGGGGTTTCGCTCCAGGGATTACCCCTTCTACTGGATCGCTCGCTTGAATGCGAAGTACAGCGCCGATATGGATGCTCTGCTCAAGCCAAGAGGGCTGAGCTCGTCCAAGTGGCGGGTTTTGATGATCCTGCATGAGCACGGTCGGCTCAGCATGTCGGATATCGCCATTCACACTGTGGCCAAGCTGTCGACTATCACCAAGATCGTCTACAAGATGCAAGAGGCTGAACTGGTTGTCACCGCCCCTTCCGACGAGGACCGCCGCGTCACCGAAGTGGTGTTGACCGAGCAGGGAGAAGAGTACCTGGAGGTGGCTAGAGAAATGACTCACCGCTTGGTGGAGAAAGCCTTCCACGGGCTGGATGCCGAGGAGATCGTGACGTTGAACCGCTGCTTGGGCAAGATTTTCAATAATTTGAACTCGATATAGCCGCGCGGAAGCTTTTTTGCTCGGCGTTGCCATCCCCCGTCGTGGACGATTACCACTATCGCGATGGCTCTTGCCCCAGACCGGTTGGAAACGCCGCCCATGCCCGATGTCATGGGGCTGCCTTGGGGGGCATGCCGGTTTCATGGCCGCTGAGAGGGCGGTGGCCAGCTGCAGTACTAACTATCAGCCGGCGGGAACACTCGCCTTTCGCCAAGGAGTCGGCTGGGGAAACGGGACTGGCTAGTGATTGCCGTCCCGGTCCTTGACCTCGTAGTCGCCCTCGAGGACGTCGCGCTCCCCGGCGCGGCTCTGCCGGGCCTGGTGTTCCCGGGCACGGCCCTCCCGGTAGGTGGTGCCCCCCAGGTCCTGGGCCTGGTCGGCGCGCATGCGTTCCATGCGCTTCTTCATGCGATGGCGCAGGAAAGGCAACATCAGCCAGCCGATCACCAGGAACACCAGGCCGATCAGGGTGCCGATGATCATCATGGCGCCGAACAGCAGCCAGGTGAGGACCATGCGCGGCCCGCTCATGTCCCGGGAGGGGCGCGCCCGGCGCGCCCGCTCCCGCCATTGCTCGGCCGCCTGCCAGGCGGCGTTGTGGTCGCGCCCTTGGCGTCGATCAGTCATTGTCCACTCCCGTGACCTTCAGGTTGCGATCGAGGCGCAGCTCGATCTCGCGGTCGTCGGCGTCTCGGCCTTCGATCTCGATGGTGCCTCCGTCATCGACATCGAGCTGCTCGAATCGTTGCAGACCCGCTTCGCCAGCGTTGGACATGGCCTGACGCAGCTGCTCGCCGGTCAGTGCCCAATCGGGAATCCGTCCCTTGCGCTGCCATTCATGCATCACGCTACCATCCTCGACCCGTAATTCCAGATCGAGCTGCCAGCCGTCGTCGCGCCAGCCATCTATCTCCAGGTAAGTGTTATCTTCCATCGAGACTTCCTCGTAGTGGCTGAAGCCGTAGGCCTCGGCGCCATCGAGCAGGCGCAGCAGGTCGTCCTGGTTCAGGCTGCCGTCGTCGGCCATGGCGGTGCCGGCCATGCCGGTCATCCCGGCCAGGGTCAGGGGGGCGATCCATTGGGTCAGCGTTTTCATTGCGGTTCTCCTTGATGGGGCGAGGCGCCATTGCCTCGGGGACCGTTATCGCACCGCCCAGCTTGCCGTGGGCTGACGGCGCCGTTCATGATCGGTTCATGTTGCCGCGCTTTACTTCACGCCGGTCCGACCAGCGTACCGCCGGGCAGCTGTCCCCTGCCTGATCGGTGCGTTCATGGTGCGTTCATGCCCCTTCTGGCACCCTGACGCCATGAAGACGCTTTTCCGATGGGCCTCGCCCGGGGCGACCGGGCGCGGGCTGCTCGCCGCGGGCCTGCTGGCCGCCATGCTGGGCGGCTCGGCGCTCGATGTCCTGGCCGATGACGACGAGACCTGGCAGTCGCTGCACGAGGCGGTGCGCGACGGTCGCATCGTGCCCCTGCCCGAGGTGCTCGACTGGCTGGAGACGCGCTATGAGGGCCAGGTGCTCGAGGTGGAGCTGGACAGCGAGGACGACGGGCGCCGCTACGAGATCGAGATGCTGGGGCCCCAGGGGCAGCTGGTCGAGTTCGAGTTCGACGCCGAATCCGGCGAGCTGCTGGAGATCGAGGGAGTGAACATCGAGGGCATGCGACGCCGAT
This sequence comes from Halomonas sp. ABH4_019, assembly GCF_056159885.1. NCBI lineage: Bacteria > Pseudomonadati > Pseudomonadota > Gammaproteobacteria > Oceanospirillales > Halomonadaceae > Halomonas > Halomonas sp. ABH4_019. Next base: position 1,269,233 of record NZ_JBSWWC010000001.1, on the reverse strand, counting down.
GAAGGTACTGCTGATCGAGGACGATCGGGCCCTGGCCGAGGCGCTCGGCGAGGCGCTGGGCGACGCCGGCCTGCTGGTCGAGACCGCCGGCACCGGCGGCGAGGGCGACTTCCTGCTGCGCACCGAGCGCTACGACGCCGTGGTGCTGGACCTGGGCCTGCCCGACGGCGACGGCACCCGCTGGCTGGCCGAGTGGCGTGAAGACGCCATCGACCTGCCGGTGCTGGTGCTGACCGCCCGCGAGCGCTGGTCGGACAAGGCCGCCGGCTTCTCCGCCGGCGCCGACGACTACGTCACCAAGCCCTTCGAGACCGCCGAGGTGCTGTTCCGCCTGCACGCCCTGGTGCGCCGCAGCCACGGCCATGCCCATCCGGTGCTGGCCGCCGGCGCCCTGGCCTACGACACCCACACCGGCAGCGTGACCCTGGCGGGGCGACCGGTCTCGCTCACCGCCCAGGAGTCGCGGCTGCTGGCCTACCTGATGCATGCCGCGCCGCGGGTGGTCAGCCGCAGCGAGCTGGCCGAGCACGTCTACGACCGCGACCACGAGCCCGACTCCAACGTCATCGATGTCCAGATCAGCCGGCTGCGCCGCAAGCTCGGCGGCGAGCGCATCGAGACCCGGCGCGGCCAGGGCTACCGCCTGGTGGCGGTGGAGGACGAAGGCGCGTGATCCCGACCCGCTGGAGCCTGGCGCGGCGCCTGCTGCTGGCCGCCGGAGTGCTGGTGCTGGTGGTGTTGCCGCTGGCCGGCGGGGGGCTCGCCTATACCTTCCGCGAGACGGTGACGGCGTCCTTCGACGAGCGCCTGGACTCGATGCTGCGCGTGCTGCTGGCCGCGGTGGAGCGCGATCCTCTGGGCGGCGGGCTGAACGTGTCGCCGGCCCTCGGCGATACGCGCTTCGACCGGGTGTTCTCGGGCTGGTACTGGCAGGTCGGCGACGGTGAGGATTTCACTCGGGTCTCGCGCTCGCTATGGGACCAGCGGCTGCCCCTGCTGGAATCGGCATCGGGGGTGGTGCGTCGCGATATCCGCGGCCCCCGGGGCGAGCCCCTGCGGCTGATCGAGCGGCGCATCCGCCTGGCGGGCCACCCGCGGCCGCTGCGGGTCGGGTTGGCGGTGTCGCGCCAGGAGCTCGACACCGAGGTGGCGCGCTTCGAATGGCTGCTGTGGCTGTCGCTGCTGGCGCTGGGCCTGATGCTGCTGGGCGGGCTGGCGGCGCAGATTCGCTGGGGGCTGGCGCCGCTGCGCCGGCTGCACGCCGACCTGAGGGCCGTGGAGGCGGGTCGCGCCGAGGGCCTCGGTACCCGGCTGCCCGCCGAGCTGGCCGAGCTGGCCGGGGCCATGAACGAGGTACTGGCCCGCGATCGCCGACTGATCGAGCGCGGTCGCGCCGCCGCCGGCAACCTGGCCCACGCCCTCAAGACCCCGATCAGCGTGCTGCGCACCCTGGCCGACCGTCATCCCGAACCCCAGCGCCGGCGGGTCCGCGACGAGCTGGCGCGCCTCGACGAGGCGGTGCGCCACCACCTGGCCCGAGCCTCGGCGGCCGGCGGCGCCTCGCTGGCCGGTCCGGTATCGGTGGCCGAGGCCCTGGCGCCGGTGGTCGACGGCCTGACCCGGCTCGCCGAGCGGCGTGGCATCGCGCTCGACGCCGAGCTCGAGGCGTCGCTGCGGCTGCGGGTGGACGCCCAGGACCTGCAGGAGATGGTCGGCAACCTGCTCGAGAACGCCCTGCACTGGGCTCGGGAAAGGGTGACGCTGCGCGTGGCGGCGCGCGACGGCATGGCCTGTCTCGACGTCGAGGACGACGGCCCGGGGATGACGCCCGAGCAGCGCGAGGCCGCGCTGGAACGGGGCGCGCGCCTCGACGAGCGACGCTCGGGCAGCGGCCTGGGCCTGGCCATCGTCGAGGATCTGATGGTCCTCTACGACGGCCGCCTGAGCCTCGAGGCGGCAACCCTGGGCGGCCTGGCCGCGCGCATCCGGCTGCCGCTCGGCGGGGCGGCGTAAGTCACCCCGCCGGCGCCTTCACGCCGTTCCCGGTGTCACCTCAAGCGTCGGCCCGCCACAGGTCGGCGACGATCTCGTAGCTCCGCAGCCGGTCCTCGAGGGCGTAGACGTCGGTGTGCAGCATCAGCTCGTCGGCGCCGGTCGCCTCGAGGAAGGCTTCCAGGCCCTCGCGGACGCTGTCCGGGCCGCCGATCACCGCCGCGCCGAGGAACTGCTCGACCTGGGACTGCTCCAGCGGCGTCCAGTCCATGCGCTCCACCGGCGGCAGCGCCTGGGTGCGGCGGCCGCGCACCATGCCGAGGAACTTCTGGTAGGCGGTGGTGGCCAGGTACTCGGCCTGGAGGTCGCTGTCGGCGGCGATCACCGGCAGGCCGACCATGGCATGGGGGGCGTCGAGCACCGCCGAGGGGCGGAAGTTGTCGCGATAGACCCTCAGGGCCTGGTGCAGCTGGGCCGGGGCGAACTGGGCGGCGAAGGCGAAGGGCAGGCCTTCGCGGGCGGCCAGGCGGGCGCTGTAGTCGCTGGAGCCCAGCAGCCACAGCGGCACCCGGGTGCCCTGGCCGGGCACGGCGCGGACCCGCTGCTCGGGGCGCGCCTCGTCGAGGTAGCCCTCGAGCTCGGCCAGGCGCTGGGGGAAGTCGTCGACGCCGGCGTAGGGATCCCGGCGCAGCGCGGCTATGGTCGCGGCGTCGGCGCCCGGGGCGCGGCCCAGGCCCAGGTCGATGCGCCCCGGGTAGAGCGTTTCCAGGGTGCCGAACTGCTCGGCGATCACCAGCGGCGGATGGTTGGGCAGCATGATGCCGCCGCTGCCGACGCGGATGCGCGAGGTCTGGCCGGCGACATGGCCGATCAGCACCGCGGTGGCGGCGCTGGCGATGCCGTCGATGCTGTGGTGCTCGGCCAGCCAGAAGCGTTCGAAGCCGCGGCGCTCGGCCAACTGGGCCAGGGCGACGCTGTCGCGGAAGCTGTCGGCGGCGCTGCCTCCCTGGCGGATCGGCGCCAGGTCCAGCACCGAGAGGGGAATGTCCTTGAGGCGGGGCATGGGGGCTCCATTTGTTAGCTGGCTCAAGGGTGATATGGGGACGACCGGCCGTCGGCACAATGGGGTGCTGGCCTCGCGGCGCTTGCCCCCGTAAGCTCGATCCATAGGATGCAAAATGGACTTCGCTGATGGCTGCCTCGCGCTCCCGCCCCCCGTCACGCCGCCGGGGGGCCACGCGTCGTCGCGCGCGACGACGCTTCGACTGGACGGGCCTCGACCGCTGGCTGGATCGCCTGGTCGCCCTGGCCGTGATCACCGCCCTGGTGGTCGGCGGCTCGGCGCTGATCGTCAGCCTGGTGCTGTAGCCTGGGGGCGCGGCGAGCAGGCTGGCGCCGCGATCGGGACATGGGAGTCAAGGGGAGCGGTATGCGCGGGAGGAGCCTGGTCTTGCTGTTGGGGCTGGTCGGCGTCGGCATCGCCTTCGACAAGGGCGCCTGGACGCTGCCCGTCGGCTGGGATCCCTGGCGGCCGCTGGCGGTGGAGGACCCGCTGACCCCGGTGACGCGCTGGAAGCTCGGTCGCCTGCAGGGCGACCGCGAGGCTTGCCTGGCGGTGCTGGCTCGAGCCCCCGAGGCCGCGCTCTCCTATGTGCCGCTGGACGATCACACCCCGGTGGCGGGCTGTCCGCTCGAGAACGTGGTGCGGCTCGAGCGGGCGGGGGTCGCCTTCGGCTCGAGCTTCGTGGCCACCTGCCCGCTGGCGGTGGCCTGGCTGCGCTACGAGCATCATCGCCTGCAGCCCGCCGCCCGGGCGCTGTTCGGTCAGTCCGTGGCCAGGGTCGAACACTACGGCAGCTTCGCCTGCCGCAACATCTACGGTCGCGAGCAGGGGCGGCGCAGCCAGCATGCCACTGCGGAGGCACTGGACGTGGCGGCCTATCGGCTCGACGACGGTCGGCGCATCGAGCTGCGCCGCGACTGGGGCGAGGACGACGCCGCGGGGGCGTTCCTGCGGCGAGCCCGCGAGGGCGCCTGCGACGTCTTCGGCACCGTGCTGGGCCCCGACTACAACGCCGCCCATGCCGATCACTTCCATCTCGCCATGGGCGGCTATCGGGTCTGCCGCTGAGCGGGCTCAGCGATAGCGGTTGAGGTCGATGTCATCCGAGTCGGTGGCCGCGCCCACGCCGCCGCCGATCACCGCCCCGCGGGTGATGCTGCCGCAGCCGGCCAGAGCGGATCGCTCGGGTCGACCAGGTTGTCCTCCAGAGTCTCGATCACGCCGCTGTTATCGAGGGCTTCACGCAGCAGCAGAGCGCCGCGGTCGCTGGTGGTGGCCTGGCCGCTCAGCTCGACACAGACAGAGCCGTTGCAGGAGGGCGTCCAGGTGGTTATTGGCCATTCACCCATGGCGGGTGGTCCTCTTGAACCGTGTTCTGCGAGGAACATTTTGATGCTACAAGAGAAAATCACTCGCCATCTTCATTTTCAGGTAGGTCTCATGAATAAGGTGGACTGATCGTGATGTCTCGACTGCCCTATCTGTTAACGCACGTTATACCGCAGAGCGTAAAGCAGCAATTCTTCAGACCCAGCAATACTGAAACGACCGACTATTAAAATAGACGATCCCCATGCTTGAGCAGCATGGGGATCGTATGATTTCCAACTTAAATTACGCCTTCACCACTAGCCTCTCAATGTTGAAGTCGCCGATTCATCAACCAGCATTGTCTCAGGATCAATAGCGACACCATAGTGTTTTCTCGCTGCATCAATGCTGATATATTCGTCCAGAACATCGTCAACCACTTCCTGTACCGAGCGAGTCATCGGGTTTCCCCAGCCTCCTCCGCCAGTACTCTCAAACATAAATACATCATTGGAGTTGAATTTATGTGATGACAGCAGCGGATTCTTCCAGTTTCCGCCAGGGTCCCTACCGCCGATAACCTCCACAGCCCCGTCGGCATAGAGATGGCTGGCCCGCTGCACAACGCTGGGCAAACCTCCTGCCGAGCCAGGACTACCTTCGAGCGTTCGTGAGGTTTCCATGCCCAGCTCGCCGCTGCCCAGGAAGCGTACCTTGAAAACGGCTCCTAAGCCACCACGATGACATCCAGCACCGGCGGAATCCTTTCTGAGCTCAAACGCCTCGTAGGCAATCGGGAAAAACAACTCCGCGGTTTCTGCGGGCATGTTCATACAGTTGCCAAGAGGATCCATCGTAACGCTCATCCCGTCGGCATAGGGGGTCCCTCCCCAGCCCCCGGCGGGCAAGTCCGAAAATACGTCCGTCTTACCGTCGGGTGAAGTACAGCTGGCAACAAACCAGTTTGCCTCCGCACAAGTAGAGCCGGTGACCTTATCGGGAATCGCTTTGGCCAGCGCCTGCCAGATAGCACTAGTGATTTTCGCCGATGTCAGCGTCGTACAAGCAATCGTCGGCGCTGGCCATTGAGCATTCAGCCAACAGCCTTCCGGCAAGACGACTTCGATGGGATTGAACATGCCCTGGTTCTGGGGCGCATCAGGCGCCAAGAAGAACTGTAGCGAGTAGAGTGCTGCAGATACCGTATTGGCATGAGGTGAATTGATTGCACCCTGGCAAATAGGATCGGTACCCTCAAAATCGACTTTTATCAAGGTGTCTTCGATCTCAAGCTTCACCTTGATCTTTACCCGCTCTTCATTGATTCCATCAGTATCGGCGTAATCCTCGGCCTCATAGATGCCGTTAGGAATCTTCTTGATACTCTCTCGAATCATCCTTTCGGTATAAGCCTGGATCTTCTTCATGGCTTTCTTTACCGTGTCGATACCATAGCGTTCACACGCTCTCTGTAACTCCTGCTCGGCACCTCTAAGGCAGCCCAAGTGCGCCTGAAGATCTCCTTTGACGAAATGCGGGGTCCGAGTGTTGTTCATCATGATGGACAACACATCCTCATTAATCTTTCCCTTTGAAAAAATTTTCAAAGGAGGCAAACGCAATCCTTCTGCCGCAATATGAGTACTGAAGGCTTGCCCGCCTGCGCCACCACCCCCGAGATCCATCCAGTGACCCCTGCTAACACCGTAGCCGATCAATTCATTTTCATAAAAAATTGGCTTGATGAAAGAAATGTCGTTGATATGAGTGCCGCCACGGTACGGATCATTGACCAGCAGCACATCGCCTTCATTCACATGGTCTTTCCCGATGCTTTTGACGGCTTCCTCAGCGCTGAATTTCATTGCAGCCAAATGCACGGGACAGTTTGCGGCTTGGCTCAAAAGCTGTAAGTCAGCATCATAAATCGCGTTGGAGAAATCCAGCATATCCGCCAAAATTGGCGAGAAGGATGAGCGTTGCAGTACCGCTGCCATGCGATCGCTGGCATATTCGAAGATGCTGCGCATCACCTCAAAAGTGATAGGGTCTATATCGTTATCAATGTTGTTTTTCACGGCTTGATTGCTCATGACTAACTCCTTGATTTTATTATCCGACAGTAATCACCAATGCGCCCATGTCATTAACAACAGCATGCGTGTCGGGTGGCATCACCGTACAGGCATGGTCGTATTCGATAATAGCTGGCCCTTCAATTTCGAAGCCTTCCCCCATTGCCTCGCCATTATAGACCTTGCACTGAACCCAGTTCCCGTCAAAATACACATCACGAATAGTCTTGAGGACATCATCATCGTTTGACTGTCCTATCTCTGCGGGAGGCGGTGAGTCCATCTTGCCAATGGCGGTAACACCGAAAGATACGAAGGCAGGATCAAAATCCTCTGAGCTAACACCGAACTCCCGCATATGGGCGGCATGAAACTCTTCTTCAATTCCAGTTAAGCTATCGGCTGTCAACTCTCCATCGGGAATGGGCGTTTCCACCTCATAGGACTGACCAACATAGCGCATCTGTGCTGTCCGAATCAGCTCGACATCACTTTCGTTATTGATGCCTTGATCAGCCAGGGTAGCCTTAGCCTTCACTTCCAGCTCGGCAAGGATCTCGTTAACCTTTCCGAGGTTCGCATCTTTAACGGGAGAGTAGTAAAAGTTCTCCAGGTCCTGTCGCAAGTCCATTGCCGTAGCACCAAACGCTGAGGCAACACCGGCATAGGGAGGAACGATGACCTTGGGAATATTCATCGATTTTGCCACCATGCACGCGTGCAAGGCGCCGGCACCACCGAAGCTGGCAAAAATGAAGTCTCGCGGATCACGCCCCCGTGAAATCAACATCTTTTTCACCGCTTGCGCCATATATTCGCAGCCGATGCGAATCATGCCCTCGGCAGTCGCCAGCATGGACAGCCCAATATCTTCCGCCAAGTGGGACATCGCTTTCCCGGCAGCCTCGGTATCAAGGGCCATCTTACCGCCAAGAGTGGGCTCCAGGCGCCCCAGCAGCAAGTTGGCATCCGTGATGGTCGGCTTGTCCCCTCCTTTGCCGTAACATACCGGCCCTGGTTCGGAGCCCGCACTGTGCGGTCCGACTCTCAGGGAGCCGCCTTGATCCACCCAGCCGATGGAGCCACCGCCTGCGCCGACACTATGGATATCGAGCATCGGGACAACGACGGGCACCTCCCATTCCAGTTCGTGATTGCGCGTAATCAGACCCTTGCCATGCTCGACGATGGAGACATCGAAACTGGTTCCGCCAACATCAGAATGCAGGATGTTGTCAAACCCGCTCAACTTTGACAGGTAGCCTGCATAGGCAACGCCACCGGCGGGTCCCGATTCAAGCATGTCTTCCGGGTGTTGTCGGGCCATCTCAGCCGACATTACCCCGCCACTACTCTTGAGAATGAGCAGCTTACCTTCGAAATCATTTTTCTTCAGACGAGCTTCCAGATCGTCCATGTATTTCGACATCACCGGCATACAGGCGGCGCGAATTGCAGTTGTCGTGAATCGGCCATGCTCTCGGAATACCGGGCGCGTTTCTGCCGACAACACAACGTGAATATCCGGACAATGTTCGAGCAGAATTTCACGCATCTGCTCCTCATGCTTACCGCTGACATAGGAGTTGATGAAACCGATGCCAACCGATTGTATTCCGGCATCGCGAATTTTTTTAGCCACCTCATGAGCGGCGGCCTCGTCCAGTGGACGATCCGTTTCGCCCTTGACGTTGGTTCGCTCCGGTACAGTGAAGCGATACCGGCGTCTTACGATGGGCTTGGGTTTGGTCTGATAAGGATCGTATAGAAGCTCACGATGCTGTCGACCAATTTCGATCGTATCGCGAAAACCTTCTGTCGTTATAAAGCCTGCATCGGGATAGCTACGCTCAATCAGGGCATTGGTGGCCGTGGTGGTGCCATGCATCAGATGTGATACATCTGAAATATCAATGCCAGCTTTATGAATCGCTTCGAGAACTGCGATGGAGCGATCTTGTTTGGTGGTAAGAACCTTTGCCGTGACTTGCTTGCCTGTACCCTCTTCCCAAGCAAACAGGTCCGTAAAAGTCCCTCCGACATCTACGCCGACTCGCCACATGTTGTGTTACTCCTCTGTTCCGTCTTGTAATTTGGAATCCTCACGAACAGCACCCTGGAAATTAGACCTATAGAGAAATTATGTCAATAAAATTTCACTAAGGTTTTACCACTACCCACCGGGCCTTGGGGCTAGGCATTATATTAAATTCTTTAAAAACAATTATTTATAGTGATATTGTCACCCGGCTTTGCTCATTAATATTATTTTTGAATATCAATAGATCTTTAAAGAATTTTATATTTTCTCTATACGTGAAATCTTTGTTTTGTCTTTAATCTCAATAGATTGAAGTTCGTTGTGGCGCGATCATCACTATGCGTGAGCCTCGTCGCCTCTAGGATTGGGGTGTAGATGTAGAGTTTCACCGGGTACCGACACTGGCCTGCAGGGCACACACCCGGTGTCTCGGTAGCTCCGGCCGTTCGGTCGTGAGGCCTTCTGCCTGCCTGCGTCTATTCGGTCGATACGGTGGCGATGAGACATCGGCCAGCGGGCCGCATTCGGTGGGCATCAGTTCGCGGGTATTGCGGAGAGATCCGCAAGCAGGGCAACTGCGATCGTCGTGAGCTGTCGGTCGCTACGGCGCAGGCCTGCCTACCGTACCTGAAGGCTGCCGGCCACAGGGAAGTGCAGCATGAGTGATTCCATCACCATGCTGCACCGGATGCCTGTTTCAGTGAATCAGGATATGCTCTTGCAGTAAATTACGATATTTGTGACGCAGTAACGCTGGAAGTCGGGAAGGAAGAAGGAATAGGGAGGAGCACTGCTAGAATGACGCTGGCGTCACGAACCAGATGAGTATTGCTTCCGTATTCCCGGCATTACGATGAGCGTGAGGCTCACTGCTGGTGAACGATATGCAGTCACCCTCCTCGAGGGTGTAGGTGTCGCCCGAGACCTCGAGTTCCAGCTCTCCCTTCAGCACCAATAGTGCTTCATGTCCCTTGTGAGAGTAGGGCTCACTCCGGGTGCCGGGTGGGCAAACCGAATAGATCACTTCCAGATTATTGTTGCTGCGGGGCGTCAGCAACTGGTCGACGATCCCGTCCTGGTACTCGATCTCGATGCGTTGATCTTTTTTGACCAGTCGTCCGTCGGGCTGGCGCTGCTCTCCCTGTTGCCCCTCCTTCGGATCCGAAAACAGCCATTGCATGGTGACGCCGAGCGCCTGGGCGACCTCCACGAGAGAGGCCACCGAGGGCTGACTGATGCCCCGCTCGATCTGGCTCAGATAACCGTGGGAGAGCCCGGTACGTTGGGATAGTTGTATCAGGGTGAGGCCCTTGAGCTTGCGCAGGCTGCGGATCCGCGCGCCCTGAAGCTGGGTGGTGCTGGCCATGCGTGGTCCTGTCGTCCTAGGGCGATGTGAGCATGGCATATCCTGCCACACATGTCACCACAACGGAAGTTAAACCAAAGTATTATCTTTATAAATGAAAAAACAAGATATTTTTTTCACTTAAATAGATATCCTGTGCCGCCACCCATCCACTATTACAAGGACATCTTATGAGTATTTACTTCTGGGGACTGCTGGTCAGCCTCGCGGTCTACCTCCTGGTCGGCAACTATGCCGGGCGCAAGGTCAAGGGACTGGATGACTACTTCGTGGCGGGGCGTCGTGCGCCGTCGCTGCTCATCGTGGGCACCCTCATCGCCAGCTTCCTGAGTACTACCGCCTTTCTTGCCGAGACCGGCTTCGCCTATGAGGGGTATGCGTTTCTGATGCTGGCGCTGGTGGCGCTCCAGAACACCGGCTACGTCATCGGGGCGGTGTTCTTCGGTCGCTTCGTGCGCCGCAGCCGCTGCCTGACTCTTCCCGAGTTCTTTGCCAAGCGTTTCGATTCCCGCGCCATGCAGGTGCTGGCCGGGGGCACCACCGTGATCGGCCTGACCGCCTACCTGCTGGGCGTGACTCAGGGAGGATCGCTCCTGATCGCCGACGTGGTCGGCATTCCCTATGGCGTGGCGCTGGGCCTGATGTGGCTCGGCTACATGGTCTTCACGCTCTATTCCGGTTCAAGTGGGGTCGTGCTGACCGATACCCTCATGTTCCTGCTGTTCTCGCTGGTCTCGGTCCTGGCACTGCCCTACCTGTTCGGCGAGGGCGGCAGTTGGCAGTCAACCCTGACGGCCCTTGCCAACTTCGAGGCCAAGCCTGGCATTATCTCCTGGCATGGTCTGACCGGTGAGGCTGCCTACTGGGCCTCGGGTGGCGAGGCATTGATCTGGGCGCTGGTACTCGGCGTGTCCTGGTCGCTGGTGCTGGCGGTCAGTCCCTGGCAGACCAGTCGTTACCTGATGGCCAGGAGCGAGCATGTGGTGATGCGCTCGGCATGCATCGCCACCCTGGTGCTGGCAAGCCTCTACGTGGTGCTGATGTTCGGAGGCGCGGCCATCAACCTGGCCAACCCGGACATCACCCCCTCCGAGCGCGTCATGGTATGGGCCGGCATGAACATGATGCCGCCCTTGCTCGGCACGCTGTTGATCTCGGGGATCATGGCCGCCGCGCTGTCTTCCTGCTCGACCTTCCTGTCGCTGATCGGCTTCAGCGTCTCCAACGACATTCTCCAGGCGTCGCGCCGCGACGAAAAGAAGTCCCTGCGTTTCAGCCGCCTCATCATGTTCGCCGCCGCCACGGGCACCTTGTTGCTAGCCTACTTCCAGCCGCCGGCGGTGATGTGGATCACCTACTTCGCCGGCACCCTGTTTGCTTCCGCCTGGGCCCCCGTGGCATTCCTGAGCGTGTGGAACCGCCGTATTACCGCGCCCGCCGCCTTCGTGGGCATGCTGGTCGGCTTCGTGGTCAATATCGCCACCAAGTTGCTGGACCAGGCCGGCCTGGTCGCGCTGCCGGTCTATCTGGACCCCTTCATCCTGGGCTTCGTCGGCAATCTGGCCTGCATCGTCGCCATCACCTGCTTCACCCGGCCTCGCGACGCCGCCCTGGCCTATTTCGACTCGCTCCACCGCACGCCGGCAGAGGAACTCGACCCCATCGAGGTCAGGAAGACCCTGGCCTGGCCGCTGCTGGTCATGGTCGCCAGCGTGGCCATTGCGGGGTTGCTGGTGGCCTTCTATGCCATTCCCTATGCCGAGGCGTTGGGGCGAGAGTTCACGCTGCTCAGCGGCGAGAGCCTGCTGTCGATCGGTTATGGAGTCTCGCTGTTCTGCCTGGGGCTGCTGGCCTTCTGGCAGGTGAGGCGTATCTACGGTCGCCAGGCCAAACTCCAAATGCCGGTTCGTCAAGCATCGAAGGTTCACAGATGAGTTCCCCTCTCCCACCCCGAAGCCCCAGTCATGTTTCCGCTTTTCATCAGAGTGTCTTGATAAAGGAGCCGAGCATATGAAGATCTCCCTTGCCACACCGCTAAAGCGAAGTTTCTGGATGCAGCAGGCAGAGCCATCGGCCTGTGCTGCCAACGCGCTGTCGGGTGACACGACGGCGGATATAGCTATTGTTGGCGGCGGATTCGTGGGTCTTTGGACTGCCCTGACCATCAAGGAACATGAGCCGGACTGCCGAGTGGTCATTCTGGAGCAGGATATCTGCGGCGGCGGGGCCTCAGGCCGAAATGGCGGGCTCGTCATGTCCTGGTGGCCCAAGATCCAGTCGTTGATGTCGTTCTGCAAGACCGAACAGGCGCTGTTTCTCGGGAAATCCGCCGAAGACGCCATCACGGAGCTTGGCGAATTTTGTCAACGCCACAACATCGAGGCGGCCTTCCATCAGGGTGGTTGGTTGTGGACCGCGACCTGCGAAGCACACGCCAATGCTTGGGAAGGCACGCTGCAAGCCTGTGAACGCTTGGGGGTGACGCCCTTCGAGCGCGTGCCGAGGTCGGAGATTGCCAAACGCACGGGGTCGGACAGGCATATCGCCGGGGTATATGAGCGCAGCAATGCAACGGTTCAGCCGGCGGCGCTCGTGCGTGGCATGCGGCGCGTGGCTATCGAGGCAGGCGTAGACATCATGGAGGGCAGCGGGGTGGAGGAGATCATCCCCGGCTCCCCGGTACAACTGAGCACGGCACGCGGAAGAGTGCATGCGGGCAAGGTTGTGCTCGCCACCAATGCATGGTCAACGGCGATACCCGAGCTGAGAAAGAAAATGGCCGTCGTGGGCAGCTCGGTGGTGGTGACGGAGCCGGTCCCCGAGGAACTGGCCAGGCTTGGATGGGACAGTGGCGCATCCATTACGGATTCGCAGCTGTTGGTCGACTATTGTCGCGCGACGCCTGACGAACGGGTTGCGTTCGGCAAGGGGACGGGGTCGCTCTCCTACGCCTCAAGAATCGATGGCAGCTTCAGTGACAACAAGTGTGACCAGAGGCTCGCCGAAGAGGATCTCAGGCAAACCTTTCCCAGTTTAGGTCATGCTGGCCTGACCCATGGCTGGTCCGGGCCTATCGATCGTACCTATGACAGCCTGCCGCTCTTTGGCCACCTGAAAGGGACCGAGAATATTTTTTACGGCATCGGCTGGAGTGGTAACGGGGTGGGCCCTAGCCGGCTTGGTGGCAGAATACTCGCCGGCTTGGCGCTCGAACGCGATGATGCCTGGGCCAACTGCAGCTTGGTTGATCGCTCGAGCAGAAACTTCCCCCCCGAGCCGTTTCGTTTCCTGGGCGGCACCATGGTACGCCATGCCGTGCTTCGCAAGGATCGTGCAGAGCTGCTAGGTAACCCCGTGTCCAGGTTGGATCTCTTGCTTTCCGGGTTCGCCCCGGCGGGGCTGGAAGATAAATCCTGACGGATGGCATTCGTGTCGCCGCCCGTCTTGGCAATGGCCCATGTCTAACGCCTGAAAACCGATATCTCCGGAGCGACTCACCTGCGAATAGGGGTCGTCGCCGGTCGCCTCGAACCACTGCTCGCCGGCTGAGCCGGCGCAATGCCATGATTCAACAGGAGCTCCTCATGCTCAATCTCAAGGACAAGGATCTGCTGCGCCAACAATGCCTGATCGATGGCAGTTGGGTTGGTGCCGACGATGGCGCCACCGATGACGTCACCAATCCGGCCGATGGCAGTGTGATCGGCCAGGTGCCGCACCTGGGCGAGGCCGAAACCCTGCACGCCATCGCCGGCGCCGAGCGCGCCATGATCGAATGGCGCCGCAAGACCGCCAAGGAGCGTGCCGTACTGCTGCGCCACTGGCACGACCTTATGCTGGACCACCAGGAGGACCTGGCCCTGCTGATGACCGCCGAGCAAGGCAAGCCGCTGGCCGAGGCCCGAGGCGAGATCGCCTACGCTGCCAGCTTCCTGGAGTGGTTCGCCGAGGAAGGCCGCCGTACCTATGGCGAGACGATCCCGAGTCCCATGAGCGACCGCCGCCTGATGGTGGTCAAGCAACCGGTCGGCGTGTGTGCCGCGATCACTCCCTGGAACTTCCCGGCCGCAATGATCGCCCGCAAGGCCGGCCCGGCGCTCGCCGCCGGCTGCACCATCGTGATCAAGCCGGCGGAGCAAACCCCGTATTCGGCCCTGGCGATGGGGGAACTGGCCTTACGTGCCGGCATCCCGGCCGGTGTGGTCAACGTGGTCACCGGTGATGCTCATGCCATCGGTGGTGCCATGACCTCCAGCCCCAAGGTGCGCAAGCTGACCTTCACCGGCTCCACCCCCGTCGGTAAGCTGCTCCTTCGCCAATGCGCCGATACCGTCAAGAAGGTGTCCATGGAACTCGGGGGTAATGCCCCCTTCATCGTCTTCGACGATGCCGACCTGGAGAGGGCCATCGAAGGCGTAATTCAGGCCAAGTTCCGCAATGCTGGTCAGACCTGCGTGTGCGCCAACCGTATCTTCGTCCAGGCTGGCCTCTATGACGCCTTCGTCGAACGTCTAGCTATCAGGGTCGCCGAGCTCAGGGTCGGGCCGGGGCATGAGGAGGGCGTGACCGTCGGGCCGCTGATCGACGCCGTCGCCGCCGATAAGGTCGAGGCGCAGCTGCGTGACGCATTGGCCAAGGGTGGCCAGCTGCATTACGGCGGCGAGCGACTGTCCGGCAACTTCCTGTCCCCGGCGGTGATCGCCGACGCCACCCCGGATATGGCGTGCTTTTCCGAGGAGACCTTCGGACCATTGGCCCCGGTGTTCCGCTTCCACGAAGAGGAGGAGGTCCTGCGTATGGCCAACGACACCGAGTCCGGCCTGGCGGCCTACTGCTATACGCGGGATCTCGGTCGTGCCTGGCGCATGTCAGAAGACCTGGACTACGGCATGGTGGGTATCAACAATGGGCACCTTTCAACCTGCGAGGCGCCCTTCGGTGGCGTCAAGGCGTCCGGGCTGGGACGCGAAGGCGCCCACCAGGGCATCGAGGACTACCTCGAGACCAAGTACATCAACATGGCCATCTGAGAGCGAGCTCATAGGTAGCCACCTCTGGATGCCAACGTGACGGTCGGCGCATCGAGCTGCGCCGCGACTGGGGCGAGGACGACGCCGCGGGGGCGTTCCTGCGGCGAGCCCGCGAGGGCGCCTGCGACGTCTTCGGCACCGTGCTGGGCCCCGACTACAACGCCGCCCATGCCGATCACTTCCATCTCGCCATGGGCGGCTATCGGGTCTGCCGCTGAGCGGGCTCAGCGATAGCGGTTGAGGTCGATGTCGTCCGAGTCGGTGGCCGCGCCGGTGGCCGCCCCCACGCCGCCGCCGATCACCGCCCCGCGGGTGATGCTGCCGCCGGTGGCGGCGGCCGCCCCGGCGCCCACCGCGGCGCCGACGCCGGCCCCGCTCAGGGCCCGTTCGCCGGTGGTGGTGCCGCAGCCGGCCAGGGCGGTCGTCAGGATGGCGGCGGCCAGAATCATCATCAGTCGTTGCATGGTGGTCTCCTTACGATGGCAGTCCTCCGTTTGGAGGCGTGGCGGGGCGATAAGTTTCAGAACAATGTTTTTTTATTTGCGTGCCGCGGTGGCCCCGCGCCGAAGGGGCCGGAGCTCGCGGCTCGGGAGGCGTGTGTCGAGAACGGCGATGGCGCAGGCCATGGGAAGGGAAAGACAAGGGCCGCCGCCGACGAGCGGTGGCGGCAGGGCGGTTCAGGGGCGGGGCTGCTGCTGGGTGATGCAGTGGATGTTGCCGCCGCCGAGCAGGATCTCCCGGGCCGGCACGCCGATCACCCGGTGCGTCGGGAACAGCCCTTGGAGGATGGCGCGGGCCTCGTCGTCCCGGGCGGGGTCGAGCAGCGGCATCGCCACCACCGAATTGCCGATGTAGAAGTTGACGTAGGAGCCGGCCATGCGGTCGCCGGGGCGCCGCGGGTGGGAGTGGCTCAGGCGATCGATGCCGCTGGCCTCGTCCTCGCCGATATGCAGCGGCCCGGGCTGGGGCAGCTTGTGCACCGTCAGCCCTCGGCCCCGGGCGTCGGTGGCGCCCTCCAGCACGGCCAGCGCCTCCCGCGAGATGGCGTGCTGGGGGTCGGCCTCGTCGTCGGTCCAGGTCAGGGCCACCTCGCCGGGCGCCACGAAGCAGGCCAGGTTGTCGACGTGGCCGTCGGTCTCGTCGAGGTGGCAGCCGCGGGGCAGCCAGATCACCTTCTCCACGCCCAGGGTGTCGCACAGCACCCGCTCCATCTCGGCCTTCGACAGGTCCGGATTGCGGTTGGCGTTGAGCAGGCACTCCTCGGTGGTCAGCAGGGTGCCCTCGCCGTCCACGTGGATGGCCCCGCCTTCCAGAACCACCGGCGCCACGAAGCGCTCGATGCCGAGCATCTCGGCGATCTTGGTGCGGATGCGGCGATCCTTGTCCCACGGGAAGTAGAGCCCGCCCTCGAGGCCGCCCCAGGCGTTGAACTCCCAGTCGACCATGGCCAGGCGGCCGTCCGGATGGGTGAGGAAGGTCGGGCCCACATCGCGCATCCAGGCGTCGTTGCTGGAGAGCTCGACCACCCGTACGTGGTCGGGCAGCTGGAAGCGGGCGTTCTCGTACTGCTCGTCGTTGACGCCGACGAACACCGTCTCGCTCTCGGCGATGGCCGTGGCCACCTCGACGAAGGCCTGCTGGGCCGGCTTGGCCCCGTAGCGCCAGGTGTCGGGGCGTTGGGGCCACAGCATCCAGCAGGCGTCATGGGGGGCGAACTCGGCCGGCATGGCGAAGCCCTGGGCCGCCGGGCTCTCGGGGGTGGCGCCCGCCGGGGCGCCCTGGGGAGATGTCATCGTCATGGCAGGTCTCACAGGTGGCCGACCACCAGGAATACACCGGTGGCGATGGTGGCGGCAATCAGCACGTAGGGAAGCTGGGTCAGGGCGTGGGCCATCGGCGTGCAGCCGCTGCCCTGGGCCGAGAGCACGGTGGAGTCGCCGTAGAAGCAGGCGTGGCTGCCGAAGGCGCTGGCCGAGATCAGTGCGCCCACCACCAGCGGCATGCTGGCGTCGACGCTCGAGGCCAGCGGCAGCACGATGGGCATGGCCACGGCGAACAGCCCCCAGAAGGAACCGGTGGCGAAGGCCAGGAAGGCCATGGTGACGAACACCACCGCCGGCAGCAAACCGGAGGTCATCAGCGGCTGGACGGTGGCGATCACGAAGTCGGTCAGCCCCAGGACGTCGTTGACTTCCTTGAGGGTGAAGCCGGCCACCAGGGTGCCGAGCGGCATGATCATCGCCTTGAAACCGTCCAGGGCGGTGTCGAAGGTCTCGTGGAAGCTGAGCAGCCGCTGGGCACCGATCAGCACCAGCAGCACGGCCAGCGACACGATGACGCCGCGCAGGATGTCGATGTCGAAGTACCAGGTGAAGAAGATCAGGGTGGCGATCGGCAGCAGGAAGTTGATCAGGTGCGGGCGCGGCTTGTCCTCGTCCACTTCCAGGGCCGCGTCGTCGACGCCCTCGGGCATCGGCTGGCCGCCGGCGGCGCGGGCCTCGGCGGCCTTCATCGGGCCGATGTCGGGCATCCAGCCGAGCGCCACCAGCGGCACGATGGCAGCCGCCACCCAGGCGTAGAACATGTAGGGGATGGCCTCGATGTACAGCCCCATGCCGTTGCCGGTCACGTTGTTCTCCTCCAGCAGGCCGGCGAAGAACACCGCCCAGGTGGAGAAGGGCACCAGGATGCATACCGGTGCCGCCGTGGAGTCGACGATGTAGGCCAGCTTCTCCCGGGAGATGTTGAAGCGGTCGGTGATCTTCTTCATCGAGGCGCTGATGGTCAGCGCATTCAGGTAGTCGTCGACGAAGATCACCAGCCCCAGCACCCAGGTGGTCAGAAGGCTGTGCTGCTTGCTGTGGATGCGTCGGGTCATCACGTCGCCGAAGCTGAGCACCCCGCCGGTCTTCACCAGCAGGGCGATCAGGCTACCGAACAGGCCGCAGACCAGGATGATCCAGGTCACGGTGTCGTTGCCCAGCACGCCGAGCAGGATGTCGGAGCCCTGGGTGACCACGGTGGTCGGGTCGATCATCAGCAGGCCGACCAGGGTGCCGGCCATGAGGGATTCGATGGTGCGTCGGGTCAGCAGAGCCATGCCCAGCACCACCAGGGTGGGGATCAGGCTCCAGGCGCCATAGGTATCCATGGGGAAAGTCTCTATTGTCGTTGTCTTGCGTCGTCATGGGCGCGCGGCGCCCGCGTGGGCGCCGCGCTGGCAGTTACAGGTAGCCGTCGGCCTTGAGTGACTCCGTGGCCGCCGTCAGCGCCTCGTCGAGGATCGCCACCGCGGTGTCGACGGTCTCGCGGCTCCAGATCAGGGTCGGCGAGATCACGTTCAGGTGGCCCACCGGACGAATGATCAGGCCGCGCTTCTGGGCCTCGGCGGCGATGCGGTCGCCGACCCGGGCTTCCACCGGCAGCAGCTCCTTGGTGTCCTTGTCGGCCACGTTCTCGAGACACATCATGAAGTGGCTGCCCCGCACGTTGCCGATGGTGGCGTGGTGGGAGAGCGTCTTGAGTCGCTGCTCGAGATAGGGGCCCACCTCGCGGACATTCTCGCAGATCGCCTCGCGCTCGATGATCTCGATGCTCTTCAGCGCCGCCGCGCAGCTCACCGGATGGCCGGAGTAGGTGAAGCCGGTGCTCAGCACGCCGCCCTTGCCCTGCGGGGTACCCAGCACCTCGTAGAGCTCGTCGGAGATCAGGGTGGCGCCCAGCGGCGCGTAGCCGGAGGACAGGCCCTTGGCGCAGTTGATGATGTCCGGCCGGGTCTCGAACACGGCCTCGGAGGCGAAGAAGTGCCCCAGGCGACCGAAGCCGGTCACCACCTCATCGGCGATGAACAGGATCTCGTTGGCGCGGCACACCGCCTGCATGCGCTTGTGATAGCCCTCGGGCGCCACCAGCACGCCGCCGGCGCCCATGATCGGCTCGGCGATGAAGGCGGCGATGTTGTCGGCGCCGATCTCGGCGATGGTGTCCTCGAACTCCTTCACCAGGTGATCGCAGTACTCGGCCTCGCTCATGCCCTCGGGGCGGCGATAGCAGTTGGCCTCGCTGAGGTGGGTCACCAGGTGGTCGAGGGTGTCGAACTCCCAGTTGTTGCTCTCGATCCCGGTCAGGGTGGCGGCCAGGTAGGTGGTGCCGTGGTAGGCGTTGTTGCGCGACAGGATGCGCTTCTTGTTCGGCTTGCCCAGACGGTTGAAGTAGTAGTGCACCAGGCGAATGGTGGCGTCGTTGGCCGTCGAGCCGCCGCAGCTGTAGAAGACGTGATTGAGATGCGACGGCGCCAGCTCGGCCAGCTTGGCGGAGAGTTCCGCGGCCGGGGCGTTGGACAGGTTGTTGAAGGTCGAGAAGTAGGCCATGCGGGTGGCCTGGTCGGCCATGGCCTGACCGATCTCGGCGCGGCCGTGCCCGACGTTGACGCACCACAGCCCGGCGATGCCGTCGATGAAGCGGTTGCCCTTGGCATCCTGGACGTAGATGCCCTCGCTGTCGGTGATCAGGTCACAGCCTTCCTCGTGGAAGACGCTGAAGTCGGTGAAGGGGTGGATGAAATGATCCTTGTCCTTCTGCCACAGGGTCTCGGCATCGAGGACGGGGCGGTCGGTCGTCGGACGGGTGCTTGTTGTGGTCATGGCAATACCTCCTATCGAGTGGAGTCAGCCTAGCTAGCCCTGGGCAGGGGGCGACATATCCTGATTGGGGTATATCGGGGACTCGCGCCGTCCTCGTAAGGTCGCTGGCATGACGAACAACGACCGGAGAGGCGCACCATGACGATTTCCATCGACGGCCAGCGGCTGTGGGACACGCTGATGGCCATGGCCGAGATCGGCCCCACCGCCAACGGCGGCAGCTGCCGCCTGGCGCTGACCCCCGAGGACGCCGCCGGCCGGCGCCTGCTGCTCGACTGGTGCGAGGCGATCGGCTGCACCTGGCGGGTCGACCGGGTCGGCAACCTCTTTATCCGCCGCGCCGGCAGGCGCGACGACCTCGCGCCGGTGGCCACCGGCAGCCACCTGGATACCCAGCCCAAGGGCGGCCGCTTCGACGGCATCCTCGGCGTGCTGGCCGGGCTCGAGGTGTTCCGCAGCCTGCACGACCAGGGCATCGTCACCGAGCGCCCGCTGGAGCTGGTGGTGTGGACCAACGAGGAGGGCAGCCGCTTCGCCCCGGCGATGGTCGCCTCCGGCACCTATGCCGGCGAGTTCGCCGTCGAGGACACCCTGGCCCGCCGCGACGCCGACGGTGTGACCCTCGGCGAGGCCCTGGAGGCCTGTGGCTTCGCCGGCGACCTGCCGGTGGGCGAGCCGCGGCTGGACGGCTTCTTCGAGCTGCACATCGAACAGGGACCGGTGCTCGAGGACGCCGGGGAATCCGTCGGCGTGGTCACCGGCGTGCAGGGCATGCGCTGGTTCGATGTCACCTTCACCGGCCAGTCGGCCCATGCCGGCCCCACCCCGATGCGGCTGCGCCACGATGCTCTGGCGGCGGCGGCGCGCCTGATCGACCGCCTGCAGGCCCACGCCCTGGCCGACGCCAGCGGCGACACCAAGGTCACCTGCGGTTGCCTGGACATCGAGGCGGCCTCGCGCAACGTCATCCCCGGCGAGGTGCGCCTCACCGTCGACCTGCGCCACGTGGTGGAAACCGAGCTGGACGCCCTCCAGGCGCTGTTCGAGCGCGAGCTGGCCGCCGCCGGCGAGACCTTCGGCGTGGCCGTCTCCCAGCGGCGGATCTGGGCCTCGCCGGTGGTGGAGTTCGCCCCCGAGTGCATCGCCGCGGTGGAAGCCGCGACCCAGGCCCAGGCGGTGCCCTGGCGGCGCATGATGAGCGGCGCCGGGCACGACTCCGTCTACGTGTCCCGCGTCGCCCCCACCTCGATGATCTTCATCCCCTGCCGCGACGGCATCAGCCACAACGAGGCCGAATACGCCACCCCGGAGCACTGCAGCCTGGGCGCCCAGGTACTGTGCGACGCCATGGTCGCCCGCGCCGACCGTCCGGCCTGATCACGGGAGCTTCCTATGACCGAACATCGCCGAATTCCCCGGACCCGCGCCGACTGGCAGGCGCTGGCCGCCTCGCTGGTCGAGCGAGGCCTCGAGACCCGCGCCTGTATCGACGACGCCTTCGTCGACGCCGCCGACGGCGCGACCCTGACCACGATCAATCCGGCCACCGGCGAGGCACTCGCCGAGGTGGCGAGCTGCGACGCCGCCGATGCCGCGGCGGCGGTATCGGCCGCGCGGCGCGCCTTCGAGGGCGGCGAGTGGTCGCGCCTGGCCCCGGGTCAGCGCAAGGCCGTGCTGCTGCGGCTCGCCGCGCTGATGGAGGCCCACAAGCACGAGCTGGCGCTGCTCGACACCCTGGACATGGGCAAGCCCGTCTCCAGCTCGCTGGGCGACATGGCCGGCGCCATCGGCTGCCTGCGCCACCACGCCGAGTCCATCGACAAGCTCTACGGCGAGGTGGCGCCCACCGGCGACGATGCCCTGGGCCTGGTGCTGCGCGAGCCGCTGGGGGTGGTGGCCTCCATCGTGCCGTGGAACTTCCCGCTGATGATGACCGCCTGGAAGATCGCCCCGGCGCTCGCCGCCGGCAACAGCGTGATCTTGAAGCCCTCGGAGAAGTCGCCGCTGTCGGCGCTGCGCCTGGCCAGCCTGGCCCGCGAGGCCGGCCTGCCGCGGGGCGTGTTCCAGGTGCTGCCGGGCTTCGGCCACAGCGTGGGCAAGGCCCTGGCGCTGTCGATGGACGTCGACTGCCTGGCCTTCACCGGCTCCACCGGGGTCGGCAAGCAGCTGATGCAGTACGCCGGCCAGTCGAACCTCAAGAAGGTGTTCCTGGAGTGCGGCGGCAAGAGCCCGAACCTGGTGTTCGCCGACTGCAAGGACCTCGACCGGGTGGCCGAGCACGCCGCCGGGGCGATCTTCCACAACCAGGGCGAGGTGTGCATCGCCGGCTCGCGGCTGCTGGTCGAGAACTCGATCCGCGAGGCCTTCGTGGAGAAGGTGCTGGCCGCCGCCGAGCGCATGCAGCCCGGCGACCCGCTGGACCCGGACAGCTTTATGGGCGCCATCGTCGATGACACCCAGCATGCCCGCATTCTCGAGTACATTCGCCGCGGCGTGGAGGAGGGTGCGACCCTGCGCGCCGGCGGCGAGGCCACCGCCATCGAGGGCAAGGGGCTGTTCATCCCGCCGACGGTGTTCGACGGCGTCACCGACGCCATGGCCATCGGCCGCGAGGAGATCTTCGGCCCGGTGCTGTCGGTGTTCGGCTTCGACGGCGAGGACGAGGCGGTGCGGCTGGCCAACGACAGCGACTACGGCCTGGCGGCCGGGCTGTGGAGCCAGGACATCGACCGCATCATGCGCGTCACGCGCCGGCTGCGCTCGGGGCAGGTGTTCGTCAACAACTGGGCGGACATGGATCAGACGGTGCCCTTCGGCGGCGTCAAGCAGTCGGGCAACGGCCGCGACAAGTCCCACCACTCGCTGGAGGAGTACTCCGACCTGAAGAGCGTATGGATGACGCTCACCACTTGAGCGTCGCCTGGTCCCCGTGGGGGGCGTGAACCCCGCACCATCAACGGAAGGATAACAACAATGCCCAACAAGACTTCGACGCCGAATCGCGTCCTGCTGGCCGGCGCGCTGGCCACCCTGAGCGTCGGCGCCGTCGCCGAGCCGTCGACGCCGGCCGATACCGTGCTGCGCGACGGCAGCCTCTACACCGTCGATGCCGAGCACCCCAGCGCCGAGGCGCTGGCGGTGCGCGATGGGGTGATCGTCTACGTCGGCGACGAGGCCGGCGTGGAGGACCATATCGGCCCGGATACCCGGGTGATCGACCTCGACGGCAGGATGGTGATGCCGGGGCTGCAGGACGCCCATATCCACGGCATCACCATCGATCGGCCGCGCTGTAGCCTCGAGTATCGGCCGCTCACCGTCGAGGCGCTCACCACACGCCTCGAGGCGTGCCTCGACGAACCGGCGTTCGGCGAGGGCCCCGAAGACTGGCTGGTGGTCGATCACTGGTACGTGCAGTTCCTGTCCCCGCCCGGCACGACGGTGACCAGGAACGTGTTGGACGACCTCGATACCGAGCGGCCGATCGTCGTCAATGGCGTGTGGGGGCACTCGGCGCTGGCCAACTCACGGGCCCTCGAACTGGCCGGCATCGACGCCGACACGCCCGATCCTGCGGATGGTGTGGTCCAGCATGATGCGGAGGGTAGGCCCAACGGCTGGCTGCTGGATGGCGCCCTGGCCCTCGTGCGCCGGGCGATGCCGGAGCCTCCGCCGGTTGACCCCGTCGAGGCCGCGCGACGCGGCATGCAGGCGCTGAGCCAGGAGGGCATCACCAGCTTCCAGGCCCAGAGCGAGAACGGCGACACGGTGGCGGCGTTCGCCGCGTTGCGCGAGGCCCACGGCCTGACCGCTCGGGCCCACTTCCTGATCGACTCCGGCGCCAGGACCGGCGACGAGCTGGATACCTTCATCGATGAGCTGGATGCCATCCGCGAGGCCTTCGAGCGCCCCGAACAGCTGCCGCTGCAGGTGCGCGCCTGGCGGCCCGGCGAGCAGCAGGGCGAGCGTTTGGTGGCCGAGCCCGGAGTCGCGGTGGCCGGCGTCGGCGAGGTGATGGCCGACGGCATCCTGCAGGCGCCGACCCAGACCGCGGCGCTGCTCGAGCCCTACCGCGTCAACGCCGGCAGCGAGGCGGCGCCGGACTGGCAGCCCGGCGACAACCGCGGCGAGGCCTACATCGATGCCGCGACCCTGGGCGAGATGGCGACCCGGTTCGCCGAGCGCGGCTATCAGACGCAGATCCACTCCATCGGCGACCGCGCGGTGCGCAACACCCTGGATGCCTTCGCCATGCTGCGGGATGCCGACGCCACCGCGACGCAGGCCAGCGGCTACGACCGCCCCGGCGACTCGCGCCCGCTGATGTCCCACGCCGAGCTGGTCGACGCCGCCGATCACGAGCGCTTCGCGGGGCTCGGGGTGGTGCCGGTGATGTCCTACCAATGGGCCAAGCCGGCACCGGACTCTACCGATGCGGTGAAGCCTTACCTCGGCGCCGAGCGCTGGGCCGGCTACGAGCCGGAGGGCGAGCTCGCCGCGGCGGGGGCGAAGATCGCCTACGGCAGCGACTACCCGGTGGACCCGCTCGACCACTGGTTCGCCCTCGAGGCGGCGGTGCTGCGCGAGGCCGACTGGGGGCCGGAGTTCCCGGCCTACGCCGGCGACCTCAACGCCGAGCAGCAGGCCCTGTCGCTGGACGCGGCGATCCGCGGCATCACCCTGAATGCCGCCTACGCCATGCACCAGGACGAGGTCACCGGCTCGCTCGCGGTCGGCAAGCTCGCCGACCTGCTGGTCCTCGACCGGAACCTGTTCGAGATCCCGGCCGAAGACATCTCCGAGACCCGAGTGCTGATGACCATGGTCGGCGGCGACGTCGTCCATCGCGCCGAGGCCTTCCAGCCCTAGGCGCTGAGACCTCGGCCCGTCGGGGCGCCGCCAGCGGCGTCCTCTCGCTTCATCGACGTGCCATTGGGGAACGCTTTCCACGTCGTTTGCCGGCCCTCGGGCCGGCTTTTTTTGGGTGCTTCGCAGATCGACGTGCGGCAGGCGGGAATCGCGTATCCTGTCGGTCCCGTCGAGAGAGCGCCCGAGGAGGCCCCATGCGCCGCTTGCCCTCGTTGACCGCGCTGCGCACCTTCGAGTGCGCCGCCCGCCATGCCCACTTCGGCCGCGCGGCGGCGGAGCTGTGCGTCACCGACAGCGCCGTCAGCCACCAGGTCCGCCAGCTGGAGGAGCAGCTCGGGGCGACGCTGTTCGTGCGTCGCGGGCGTCACATGCAGCCCACGCCCCAGGCCCGGCGCCTGCTGCACAGCCTGCAGCAGGCCTTCGAGCGGGTCGGCGAGGCCTGCGAGGCGATCGCCGCCCCGGACACCCAGGCCGCGCTGCAGGTGGCCGTACCCGCCGAGCTGGCCCAGAAGTGGCTGGTGGGGCGGCTGGACGACTTCTGCCGCCGCTATCCGCACATCGATCTGCACCTGCACGCCCGGGCCTACGACGTCCAGAGCCTCGATCCCGACCTCGACCTGGCGATCATCTACGGCGCCGGGCCGGCGGATGCCCACGAGCTCTTCGTGCGCCCCCTTCCGGCGCTGCACTTCTTCCCGGTGTGCAGTCCGGGGCTGTTCAACGCGGGCGGCCTGACCGATCCCGCGGACCTGGCCCGCTGCCGGCTGCTGCACGACGACCAGGACGGCGGCACCTGGGCCGCCTGGCTGGCCACCCACGCCGGCGACGTTCGCGCCGGGCGCAACCTCTACTTCGAGCACGCCGGCCTGGCCCTGGAAGCCGCCGCCAACGGCCTGGGCGTGGCGCTCGGCGATGCCCTGACGGCCTCCGAAGACCTGGCGCGGGGGCGTCTGGTGCGGCCCTTCGCCGCGAGCGTGGGTTCGCTCGGCCAGTACGCGCTGGTCTGCGACCGTCAGCGCCTCGAGCGGCCGGCGGTCGCGCACTTCATCGACTGGTGCGTCGAGCGGCTCGAGACTCCTGAATTCCATTCAAGGGTCGCGCAATAATCGTCGTTGGTGCGTCGCGAGTGGCCGGGCCTAGCATCGGAATACCCCAACAACGAGAAAGAGGTGTTCCATGGCGCGCTTGCTGACCTCCCTGCCCAAGGCCGATGGCTTCCGGCTGCCCGGCGAGTTCGAACCCAAGGCCGGCTGCTGGCTGGGCTGGCCTGAGCGCCCGGACGTGTGGCGCAACGGCGGCAAGCCGGCGCAGCGTGTGTGGGCCGAGATCGCCGCCGCCATCGCCGAGAGCGAGCCGGTCACCGTCTGCGCTTCCGCCGCCCAGTTCGCCAGCGCCCGGCGCCTGCTGCCGCCCTCGGTGCGGGTGGTGGAGATGACCTGCAACGACAGCTGGTTCCGCGACAGCGGCCCGGCCTTCGTGGTCAACGACGCGACCGGCGAGGTGCGTGGGGTGGACCTCGAGTTCAACGCCTACGGCGGGCTCGACGGCGGGCTGTACTTCCCCTGGGACAAGGACGACCAGATCGCCCGGAAAGTGCTCGAGATCGAAGGCCTGGACCGCTACCGGGCGCCGTTCATCGCCGAGATGGGCGGCATCCAGTGCGACGGCCAGGGCACCCTGCTGACCACCGAGCAGTGCCTGCTCAACCGCAACCGCAATGGCCACCTGGGCAAGCAAGCGGTGACCCGGCATCTCGAGGACTACCTCGGCGCCGAGCGGGTCATCTGGCTGCCGCGGGGCTGCAAGTTCGACGAGACCGACGGCCACATCGACGACCTGGCCTGCTTCGTGCGCCCCGGCGAGGTGCTGCTGCAGTGGACCGACGATCGCGACGACCCGCAGTGGGAGATCTACCAGGAGGCCTACGAGGTGCTGAAGAGCACCCGCGACGCCCGCGGCCGCGAGCTCACCGTGCACAAGATGCCCCAGCCGCGCGCCCTGGAGTGGACGGCCGAGGAGGCCGAAGGCCTGGACCGGGTCGACGGCACTCACCCGCGCCAGGCCGGCACCCGCATCTGCGCCTCCTACATCAACTACTACGCCGGCAACTCGGTGATCGTGGTGCCGCTGTTCGGCGATCCCAACGATCGCGTCGCCCAGGCCACCCTGGCCGAGCTGTTCCCCCGTCACCGCATCGTCGGCATCGAGGGCTCCCGCGAGATCCTGCTCGGCGGCGGCAACGTCGCCTGCATCACCATGCCCCAGTACGCCGCCCCGACGCCGAGCGGCGGCTGATCCGGCGCGCCCGGCCGCTGCCCTCGGCGGCGGCCCTGGCCCTTTCCTCTCCAGCTCGACAGTCGGCCCCAGCGGCCGCCGGCGCCCGCGCGTGCGGGGCCTAGGGCCCCTGTGGCCGGAACCGACTCGGACAACAACCAACAAGCGAGTGAGGTATCTACGATGACGCAATCCACTACCGTCCCGGGCGAGGCCCGGGGACTCCCCCGCATCGGCGTCGACCATCCGCTGGCGATCGCCGCCGCCGTGGCGATCAGCTTCGTCGGCAACGCCGTGGTCATGGGCATGCCGCTGATGGTCGGGGCATGGGCCGACTTCCTGCACTTCGACGAGCAGCAGGTGGGCTGGCTGGCCTCGGCGGACCTGGGCGGCATGTTCCTGGCCTCGTTGGCCACCGCGGCCCTGGTGTCGCGCCTCAACCGGCGCCACTTGGCGCTGCTCGGCATCCTGGTGGCGATCGCCGGCAACTATCTGTCGACCCAGTACCACGACTATGCGCCCCTGCTGGCCATGCGCGTGCTGGCCGGCTTCGGCGGTGGCATCTGCTACTCCACCGGCATCGCCTGCCTGGCCATCACCCACAAGACCGGGCGCAACTTCAGCATCATGATGTTCGGCCTGGTGGCCATCAACGCCATCGAGCTCTACACCATTCCCCACCTGACCGGGGCCTGGGGCATCGACGGCATCTTCCTGGCGTTCTGCGTGGCCTTCGCGCTGTGCCTGGCGGTGATTCCCTGCCTCTACCCGCACACCCCGGCCGGCACCGGGAAAGCGACCGGCGAGCGCCGAGCGGATACCGCCTCGCGGCTGCCCCGGATGTTGCCGTGGTGCTGCCTGCTGGCGGTGGCGTGCTTCTACATCACCATCGGCTCGTTCTGGGCCTTTATCGAGCGCGCCGGGGTCGACGCCGGGCTGGGCGATGCCTTCATCGCCAACGTTCTGACCCTGGGCAATGTCTTCACCCTGGCCGGCTGCGTCGCGGCGGTGTGGCTGAGCCGTCGCGCCGGCCAGTCGCGGGTGCTGATGGCCGCGCTCGTCGGCATGGCCGGGGTGCTTCTGCTGCTGGCCGCGGAGATATCGGCGAGCACCTTCGTCATCGGCACCTTCGGCTTCTGCATCGCCTGGCTGTTCACCGACATCTTCCAGCTCGGCACCCTGAGCCATATCGACGCCTCGGGTCGCTACGCGGCGCTGGTGCCGGCCGCCCAGGGGCTGGCCCAGACCGCCGCCCCGGCGATCGCCGGCTTCCTGCTGGCTCGGGAGCTGGGCTACGGCGCGGTGATGATGCTCGGCGCGGCCGGCTCGCTGGCGGCGCTGTGCCTCTACGCCTTTGTCTACGCCCGGCTGCGGCGGCTGGTGCCCGGGATGGCCGACGCCGAGTAGTCGCCGCCGTCGCCCAATGCGCAAACGCCCCGGGGCCCGTGCCCCGGAGCCTTCGACGTGTCTCAGTGAGGTGCCGGCAAGCGCCTGGTGGCGGCGCCGAGCACTCGAAGGCTGTGGGCCGATTGAAGAAACACCACGGCGTGCAGCGGGCCCCGCCAGTCGGCGGCCAGTGATAGCGGCAGGCGGTGATGGAAGCCCTCGGCGGTGTCCGACTGCAGCCGGCCGATCCGCTCGAGGCGGCGCACCACTCCGTCGTGACGCAGCAGACGGCCGCCGTTCTCGCCGCGCGTGACGCGGCTGTGCAGCTCGTCCTCGGTCACCGCGAGCCAGACGTCCGCCGCGCCGGTGCCGGGCGGCAACGCCGCCGTGTGGATCTCGAGCGTCGTGGCGGCGCTGCCCTCGGCCGGCGTGACCTCCAAGCCCACCGCCAGCTTGTCGGCCTGGGCGGCACGCCGGATGGCGCGGCGGGCCGTGTCGGCCTGGCTGCCGATGAGCTCGTAGCGACCGTCGACCACCATCTGCGGCGTGTAGATCCGGGCGGTGCCGAAGCGCCGCCGCGCATAGTCCTTCTGACGCCGCGTGAACTGAGGGCTGGCGAAGAGGTCCTGCCAGCCCAGGTCGTCCCAGTAGTCCACGTGTTCACTCAGGGCGATCACCCGGATACCCGGGGCGGGCGGTGCCGACGACAGGCGGCGCAGCAGGGCGTCCGCCGGCGGACAGCTGGAGCAACCCTCCGAGGTGAAGAGCTCGACGATCACCGGGGTCGGCGAAGCGTCCTGCGCGCCGGCCGACGCCGACCAGCCGAACAGCAATCCCCACAGCAGGCAGGGCCAGAGACGATGAGGCATGGCGCATCCTCCTTGCCGCGGCGCTCAGGGCGTCGCGGCGATAACCGGCGCGTTCCGATAGAGGCCTGGGAACAGGCGCTCGAGGTTCGCGACCTTGGGCTGGTCGTGGATCACGATGTAGGGATGCTCGGGGTGGCGACGGGCGAAGTCCTGGTGGTAGGCCTCGGCCGGGTGGAAGCCGTCCAGCGCCTCGACGCGAGTGACGATCGGCTGCTCGAAGGCGCCGGTGGCGTCGAGCTGGTCGATATAGGCCTCGGCGACGCGCCGCTGGGCCGCGTCGGCGTAGAAGATCGACGAACGATACTGCGGGCCGATGTCCGGCCCCTGGCGGTTCAGCTGGGTCGGATCGTGGGCCACCGAGAAGAACACCTGCAGCAGTTGGGCGTAGGAGATCCGCTGCGGGTCATAGGTGATGCGTACCGCCTCGGCGTGGCGAGTCCGGCCGGCGCTGACGCTGCGGTAGTCGGCGCCGGCGGCGCGGCCACCGCTGTAGCCGGAGACCACGTCGGTCACGCCGTCGAGATGCTCGAACACCGCCTCGACGCCCCAGAAGCAGCCGCCGGCGAGCACCGCGGTCTGTGGCCCGCCGCCCTCGGGAACCGGGCCGGTGGTGGTCGGCGCCGGCAGGGCGAGCGCGGGCTCGGCGGCGTGGCCGAGGGGTGGCCAGGCGAAGGCGGCGCACAGTGCCAGGGCGGCGCCCAGGCCGGCGAGGATGGGCCGGGGCAGGAATGAAGCGGGCATGGCGGGACTCCTCCGTGGGATACCCGGCACACGCTAGGCGCACGGCGCGGGGGGAATCATCACGATTCGGTCACGCCGCTCGTGCGGAGTGAAAGGGCATGCCTGACGCCTTACGTGGCTAGCCCCGCTGTATGGCACTGGCCCCGAATGATGCCCACGATGCGGGCTTCGTCATCATCCTTCAGGCGATAGCGCGGCACGCTGACGCTGATGGCGCCCGCGATGTTGCCATCGGCGCCACGAACCGCCAGGCCGAAGCAGATGATGTCAGGCTCGTTCTCCTCGTCGTCGATCGCATAGCCTCGCTCCCTGGTGAGCCGCAGTTCCTCACGCAGGCTGCCCAGCGACGTATGGGTGCGGTCCGTGACCGGGTCCAGTTGAAGCTGTGACAGGTATTGTTCCCGGGTCGGCTCGTCCAGGGCGCCCAGGTACGCCTTGCCCACCGAGGTGGAGTGCATGGGCACCGGCATACCGATGTAGGAGGCCATGCGTACCGCCTCGGGCGATTCCACCTTGTCGACGAATGTCATATGGCAGCCGACGGGCACGCCGAGGTGCACGGTTTCGCCCGTCTCCTTGCCGATCGCCTTGAGCGTGCTGCGTGCCCGTTGCTGCAGGCTGCTCTCGGCCATCGTCTGTTGAGCCAGGCGAAGGATCTCCCGTCCCAGCACGTATTCGCCGCCGAGGGGGTTGCGCTCGATGAAGCCCTCCTGCTCGAGGGTGTTGAGCAACCGGTACACCGTGGGTCGGGGGAGCCCCAACCGCCGCTGGATGTTGCTGGCGCTGGCGTCCTCGGACAGCTCGGGGATGACCTGAAGCAGCCTCAGACCCTTGGTCACGGCGGCGGCACCCTGCACGACGGGCCGCGTCGGTTCGCTTTCGGTTGGGTCGCTCACGAAGGCCCTCTTCTACCAATGTCTAGTATGGAGGCGGCGCCGATCGATTGACGCCTCCTCCGAATCCTCTTAGCTTTCACAGAACATTGTCCATATTATGAACTGTATGTCCACTATGTGGACAAAAGAGGTGTCCGATGTCGCAAGACGCTCAACAGCGCATGCCCTACCAGTATCCCCAGCCCGCCGAGGCGTCAACGGAAATCGTCGTGCCTCAGGCGATCCCCGAAGACGAGCGTGTGTGGGTCCCGCAAGCCGAAAACGTCGACTTCCGGCCGCTGTGCCTGAATGCCTCACAGGGGTACTGGGTCAACCTGCTGCGGGTGCGCAAGTCCGGCGTGCTGAGTCGCCACCGCCATCCCAACCCCGTGCACGGGGTGGTGCTCAAGGGGCGCTGGCGTTACCTGGAGCATGACTGGGTCGCGACGGAAGGCAGCTATGTCTACGAGCCGCCCGGCGAGACCCATACGCTGGTCGTGGACGAAGACGTCGAGGAGATGATCACCCTCTTCCAGGTCAATGGCGTGATGTATTACGTCGACCCCTGGGGCAAGCATCTCGGTTTCGAGGACGTCTTCACCAAGATCGACATGTGTCGCCAGCACTACGAGGCCTGTGGGCTCGGCGGGGACTTCGTCGACCAGTTCATCCGCTGAGTGCCTGAAGGCGCCGGCCCACCCTGCAACACGACAACCCAGAACAACATCAGTGATGAAGGAGCCGCAGCATGATCTTCCACAACAAGTCGCTCGTCCTGTCCGCCGGCCTGCTGTCCGCCATCCTCTCGGCGGGATCGGCCCAGGCCGCCTATCCCGAGAAGCCCATCGAGTTGATCGTTCCCTGGTCCGCCGGTGGCGGTACCGATGCGGTGGCGCGCCAACTGGCCAGCGGCCTCGAGGATGTGTTGGGCCAGCGGGTCAATGTGGTCAACCGCACCGGGGGGAGCGGGATCGTCGGCCATACCGCCATGACCATGGCGGAGCCCGATGGCTATAGCCTGGGGCTGGTGACCGCCGAGATCACCACCTACCGGAATATCGGCATGGCTCCCATTTCCTACGAGGACCTGACGCCCGTGGGCATGGTCAACCTGGATGCCGCCGCCTTCAGCGTCGGGGCCGATGCCCCGTGGGGCGATCTGGAGTCGGCTCTCGCCGATATCGAGGCGAACCCCGGGGCTTACACGGTCTCCGGTTCCGCACCGGGCGCCGCCTATCATCTCGCCTTCGCCGGCTTCCTCAACCAGCAGGACATCGATCCGACCGCCGTCACGCTGGTGCCCAGTGAGGGGGCGGCC
This sequence comes from Halomonas sp. ABH4_019, assembly GCF_056159885.1. Classification (NCBI taxonomy): domain Bacteria; kingdom Pseudomonadati; phylum Pseudomonadota; class Gammaproteobacteria; order Oceanospirillales; family Halomonadaceae; genus Halomonas; species Halomonas sp. ABH4_019. The sequence goes on along the minus strand of NZ_JBSWWC010000001.1, from coordinate 1,237,380 downwards.
CCCGCCATGCAGGAAGTGGTCGCGGGCGGAGTGGACATCGTCTTTTCTTCGCTGCCCGAATCCGAGTCCATGCGCGAGGCGGGGCGGATCGAGACGCTGGCGGTGTTCGCCAACGAACGCCTCGAGGCCTTTTCCGATATCCCGACCTCCGGAGAAATCACCGGCGAACCCTGGGCGGCGGGTACCTGGCGGGGCCTGGTGGGGCCGGAAGGGCTGCCTGAGGAGGTGGTCGACACCCTGGCCGATGCCACCCAGCGGGTCTACGAATCGCAGGAATTCCAGGACTTCATGGCCAGCCGCGGTTTCGGCGTCGAGTGGCTGGGCCCCCAGGCCTTCGGCGACTTCATGGCCGAGGCCGATGCCAACAACGCCGAGATCATCGACAAGCTGGGCCTGGCCGAATAAGCCTCGCCCGGCATCACGAGACAGGTTCCGAGATGCGCATCAATGATCTCGTGCTCGGGCTGGTGATGGCGCTGCTCGGCGCCATCACCGTCCTGGCCTCCCAAGACTTTTCCACGCTGCCGCGCCAGGACTTCGGTGCGGGCACCTTCCCCACTCTGATCGGCAGCCTGCTGATCGTGTTGGGACTACTGCTGGCGTTGCGCGGATGGCTGAGCCGTGGGCCTCTGTTCGTCTGGCAAGGAACGGTCGCGCCCTCGCGGACCCTGATCTGCCTGGGGGCGGTGGTGGCGGCAGTGGTCGGCTACGTGTGGCTCACGCCCATCCTCGGCTTTCCCGTGGTGGCCCTGACGATGCTGACCGTGCTGATCGGCTGGCTGTCGAGGAGGCGCTGGCGCCTGGCGGTCGTGGTGGCGGCCTCGGCCACCCTGCTGATCTGGCTGGGCTTCGCCATGCTCCTGCACGTGCCGCTCGATCTGGGCTTCCTCGAGGAGGTGATCTACTGATGGCAGAATTACAACAAGCGTTGGCGATGGTCCTGGCCTGGGACGTCCTCGCGGTCATCGTCGGCGCCTCCCTGTTCGGCTTGTTCATCGGCGCCATTCCCGGCTTGACCGCCACCATGGCCACTGCCCTGCTGGTGCCGGTGACCTTCTTCATGGACCCGCTGCCCGCCATCGCGGCCATCGTCTCGGCCACCGCCATGGCCATCGTCGCCGGCGACATTCCCGGGGCCTTGCTGCGGATCCCCGGTACGCCGGCCTCGGCCGCCTACACCGACGAGGCCTACCTGATGGGGCGCCAGGGCAAGATCGGTCAGGCGCTCGGCGTCAACCTCGCCTGCTCGGTCCTTGGCGGCATCGTCGGCGTCGCCATCCTGGCCTTCTGCGCGCCGATCGTGGCGGACTTCGCCCTTCAGTTCACCAGCGACGAATATTTCTGGCTGGCACTGCTGGGGCTGTCCTGTGCCGTGCTGGTTTCCGGTACCGATCCCCTCAAGGGAGCGCTCTCCATGCTCCTCGGCCTGCTGATCGCCATGGTCGGCATGGACAGCGTCTCCGGCCAGATCCGCTTCATCTTCGGGGTGCCGGAGCTGATGGGAGGCATCTCCATCCTGCCGGTGCTGATCGGGCTGTTCGCGGTGGCCGAACTGCTGCGTCGCCTGCCGGAGATAGGCCGTGGCGCCTTGCCCACGCCGCCGCCGGTCAAGCGCCCCTTCGCCGGGGTCGCGGGGCTGGTCTGGCGCTACAAGGGCGGGGTGGCCCGCAGCAGCGTCCTGGGCACCCTGATCGGGGCCTTGCCCGGCGCCGGGGCGGATATCGCCTCCTGGATCAGCTATGCCATCTCGCGCCGCCTGTCCCGGACGCCGGAGAAGTTCGGCACCGGCCATCCCGAGGGGCTGGTCGCGGCCAGCTCGGCCAACAACGCCGCCCTGTCCGGGGCCTATGTCCCGGCACTGGTGTTCGGTATCCCCGGCGACACCATCACCGCCATCATCATCGGCGTGCTGATGATGAAGGGGGTGACGCCGGGCCCGGATGTCTTCACCACCGATGCCGCCCTGGTCAACGCCATCCTGTTGTCCTTCCTGATCGCCAACCTGCTGTTGCTACCGCTGGGGCTGCTGGCGGTACGTGGGGCCCGTCACATCCTCTCGGTGCCGGCCAGCGTGCTCTATCCGCTGATCCTGCTGTTCTGCATCGTCGGCGCCTACGCCGCCAACAACAGCATGCTCGATGTTTGGCTGATGCTGGGGCTGGGACTGATCGCCTACCTGTTGGCGGAAAACGACTTCCCCATCGGCCCGATGATCCTGGCCGTCATCCTGGGGCCGGTGGTGGAGAGCAACTTCATGCGCTCGATGATCAAGTCCGGCGGCGATCTGTCGGCGCTGCTCGAGCGGCCCATCGCCGCCGGGCTGGGCGGCCTGGCGATCCTGGTGTGGCTGGCCATCATCGTCTCTTCTCTCTGGGCGGCGCGACGCTCGGTGCGTCACCACCTTTCCACCTGATTCCCTCCCCCTTAACCCAACGAAATCAAGGAGCGCCATGAAAACCCTAGTCGTCATTGGAGGCAGCTCGGGCATCGGCAAGGCGATCGCCGAGGCGTTCGCGGCCCGCGGAGACGAGGTACACGTCACGGGCGTCGAGCCCCCGGAAAACATGCAGGTCGAGGGAGTGGCCGGCCGGCATCGGCTGGATGTCCGCGACGAGGCGGAGGTGAGCCGGTTCTTCGCGCGCTTCGAGCGCCTCGATGCCCTGGTGAACTGTGCCGGGGTCATCCAGCGCGAGGGCCGAGAGTTCACTTCCGAGGGGTTCGCGACCGTGGTGGATATCAACCTCAACGGGTCGCAGCGCTGCTGCCAGGCGGCACACGGCGCCCTGAAGGCCGCCGGCGGCTGCATCATCAACACTGCCTCCATGCTGTCCTTCTTCGGCAGCGGCCAGGCGCCGGCCTATTCGGCCTCCAAGGGCGGCGTCGCCCAGTTGACCCGCTCGCTGGCGATCGCCTGGGCCGCCGACGGCATCCGCGTCAATGCCCTGGCCCCCGGCTGGATCGCCACCGACCTGACCTCGGCGCTGACCCGGAACAGCGAGCGCTCGGCGGAACTGGTGGGCCGCACGCCCATGGCGCGCTGGGGGGAGCCCGCGGACATCGCCGGCCCGGCGCTGTTCCTGGCCTCGCCGGAGGCGCGCTTCGTGACCGGCGTGATCCTGCCGGTGGACGGCGGCTATTCGGCCCGTTGAGCGCGGCGGATGTGAGGACAACAGTATGAGCAAAACCGAATCGCCCGCCGATGCGGTCACCACAAGGCGGCCGCGCTACGATTTTCGTCACAAGGTCGCCGTGGTGACCGGCGGCAGTCGTGGGCTGGGGCGTGCCATCGTCGAGCGTCTCGAGCGTGACGGCGCCAGCGTCTGGGTGCTGGACGCCGACCCCGAGGCGGCAGCGCCGCGTCAGCTGGCCGCCGACGTCACCGATCCCGAGGCGCTGGCTCGCTGCGCCGAAACCATTCGGGCACAGAGCGGAGGCATCGACATCCTGGTCCACAGCGCCGGCATGGCCGGTCCCACGGCCCCCCTGGTGGAAAGCGATCCGAAGACCTGGCGGTGGGTCGTCGATGTCAACCTGGTCGGCACCTTCGAGGTGTGCCGCTGTTTCGTGCCCCATCTGCTGGAACGGCCGCGTGCCTGGCTGGTGAACCTGGCGTCGCTGGCCGGCAAGGAGGGCACGCCCAACGCCTCCGCCTACAGCGCGGCCAAGGCCGGCGTGGTGGCCCTGACCAAGTCGCTCGCCAAGGAGCATGCCTCCACCGGGCTGCGCATCAACGCCCTGGCCCCGGCGGCCATCGACACCGAACTGCTCGGCCAGATGAGCCCGGATCACGTCCAGACCATGATCGACAAGTCGCCACAGGGGAGGTTGGGGCGGCCCGACGAGGTGGCCGAGATGGTGGCCTGGATGGTCTCGGAGGCCTGCAGTTTTCAAACCGGGGCCGTGTTCGACCTGTCCGGTGGCCGGGCGGTGTATTGATCGATACCGCCAGGACCGTGTTGCCAATCGCAGGCCGCGGCCTGGTCGGAAACATCACATGAAGGAGGGACACGATATGGACCTGAACATCGCCGGACGCTGGGCCGTGGTGTGCGCCGCCAGCAAGGGGTTGGGTCGAGGGTGCGCGCGCGCCCTGGCCAGGGAAGGCGTCAACCTGGTGATCAATTCGCGCAGCGAGGACGCCCTGCAGGCGGCCGCCCAGGAGCTGATCGCCCTCAATGGCGAGATCGAGGTGCGCCCCGTGGCCGGCGATATCGGTAGCGAGGCGGTGCGTGCCGAGGTGCTGTCGGCCTGTCCGAGGGTCGATATCCTGGTCACCAACAACGGTGGGCCCCCGCCGGGAGACTTTCGCGACTGGGAACGCGATGACTGGTTGCAGGCGGTGGAGGCCAACATGCTGACGCCGATCGAGCTGATCAAGGCGACCGTGGATCGCATGGCGGACAACGGGTTCGGGCGAGTCGTCAATATCACTTCGGGGGCCGTGAAGGCGCCGATCGATAGTCTGGGGCTTTCCAACGGGGCGCGGGCGGGCCTCTCCGGTTTCGTCGCGGGCCTGGCGCGTCAGCCACGACTGGCGAGCCGTAACGTGACGATCAACAACCTGTTGCCGGGTAGCTTCGATACCGAGCGTCTTCGCAGCGGGCTCGCCGGGGCGGCCGAACAGGGGCACCAGACGCTCGAGGCGGTGCGCGAGCAACGCCTCCAGGGCATTCCGGCGCGGCGTTTCGGCTCCGCGGATGAATTCGGTGCCTTCTGCGCCTTTATGTGCAGCGGCCAGGCCGGCTACCTGACCGGGCAGAACATCCTCCTCGACGGCGGCAGCTACCCCGGAACCTTCTAGTTCCCGGAGGTCAGCCGCCCTGCTGGCGGGAGACCAGCGCCACGTGGTCGAGGAACAGCCGGAATAGCTGCGACTGGCTGGAGACCTCGAGGCGCTGGTAGATGTGCTTGCGGTGTACCTTGACGGTGCCGTCGCTGATGTCGAGCTCGCGGGCCGCCGACTTGGTGGAGTGGCCGGCCAGCAGCAGCCGGACGATCTCCCGCTCGCGCTGGGTCAGGGCCTCCTGGCCGAAGCTGTCGAAGGCCGCCTCCACCGGCTCGCGCTCCTCGAGCCGGGCCTGGAAGCAGTGGCCCTGCCACTTCCAGTACTCGCCGAGCAGCGCGTCCACCACCGGGGCGATATGGCGCAGCGCCAGCATGTCGCGCCGCGTCACCCGCGGACCGTCGCCGCGATAGCCCAGCGACACCACCATCACCACGTCGGCGTCGACCCGGGCGAACAGCCCGATCTCGTCGGACAGGCCGAGGGCGCGGTAGTAGTGATGGTAGTACTCGCTGCTCTCGAAGCGGTCCGGGGCCAGCTCGCGCAGCCGGTAGGCGCTGGTGTCCAGGCCATCGTGGACGGCCTTGAAGAAGGGGTCGAGCAGGTAGGCGCGGCTCAGGTAGCGCTCGATGCCCTGCTCGCGGCGCCCGGGCGGGTAGTTGTCGTGGATCAGCAGCGGCCGATGACGCCCCTTGTAGGTGTTGATCAGGATGGTGTCGAACCCGGTCAGCTCGTGCAGGGTGCGTTCCAGCATGCCCGGGAAGCCGGCATGGCCGGCGCTGCGGATCAGCTGGGCCAGGCGCTGGTGCCAGACCTGGCTGGCGGCGGTGGCGAGGGTATCGGCGGAGATCACGGTGAGGCGGTCCTGAAGGCGTGTCATGTTCCTCGGCGGGTCGAGCATACCACGGGGTGGGCCCGCTTATTGCATCAGCAACGATGCAAGTCCCGCGAGGGCCATCGCCACCAAGGAGTCTGTCCATGCAAGAGAACCGCATCCTCGACCTGGCCTACGGCATGTCCGACGCGACCCGCGACAAGATCGGACGCATCGAGAGCATCACCCGCCAGACCGAAATCCTGGCGCTCAACGCCCGCATCGAGGCGGCGCGGGCCGGCGCCGCGGGGGCCGCCTTCGGCGTGGTCGCCGAGCAGATGGGCGAGGTGTCCAGCGACATCCAGCGCATCGCCCGGACCTTCCGCGACGAGGTGGCGCGCCAGACCGCCGAACTGGAGCAGGCGGGCACGGCCATGGTCGACGACTTCCGCGGCCAGCGCCTGACCGACTTGGCCCTGAACGCCGTGGAGATCATCGACCGCAACCTCTTCGAGCGCTCCTGCGACGTGCGCTGGTGGGCCACCGACAGCGCCGTGGTGGAGGCGGCCGAGGCGCCCGGTGACGCGGCGCGCCAGGCCCATGCCAGCGACCGACTGGCCACCATCCTGCGTTCCTACACCGTCTATCTGGACCTGTGGGTCGCCGACCGCGACGGCCGGGTGATCGCCACCGGCCGGCCCGACCGCTATCCCGGGGCCATCGGCGCCGACGTCGCCCGCGATGACTGGTTTCGCCGCACGCTGTGCACCCGCTCGGGTGACGACTTCATCGTCGCCGATATCGAGCGCAATCCGTCTCTGGAGGACGCCGCGGTGGCCACCTATGCCACCGCGATCCGCGAGGGCGGCCGCGAGGACGGTGCGGTGATCGGGGTGCTGGGCATCTTCTTCGACTGGGCGCCCCAGTCCATGGACGTGGTGCAGGGCGTGGGGCTCGCCGAGGAGGAGCGCGAACGCTGTCGGGTGATGCTGCTGGACGCTCGCCACGGCATCATCGCCGACTCCCGGGGCGAGGCGGCGCTGGGCGAGACCTACGAGTTCGCGCCCGAGGGGCGGGAGCGTGGCTATGACCTCGAGGCCGGGCGCCTGGTCGCCTTCGCCGAGACGCCGGGCTACGAGACCTACGAGGGCCTCGGCTGGTACGGGGTCATCGAGTACCGCCGTGAGGCCGGGGCCGGTGACGGCCGTACCGGTGGTAAGCGTGTCTCATCGGTGCGCGATCTGGCGGCGGTTGCATCCTGATGGTGCGAGGTGGGCGTCTCGGAGGGGCAAGGGGGGCAAGGGGCGAGGGACAATAAGGGCGGGCCGTGAGGCGCAATGCGTGAGGCGGGGTGGCGGGATCGGCGTGCTGGCCTCATCATGAGGCCGACACCCATGCGATCGTTCGAAGGGAGGCCACGACGACGCCATGCTGGGATTCCTTCAGGGAGCCGCCTACGGCCTGTTCCTGACCTGCCTGCCCTGGTGCCTGGCCGGCCTGGCCAGCCCCCGCCTGGCGCTGGCCAACGAGCACCCCACCCGCTTCCAGGTGGCGGTGCGCTACGTCTTCCTGGTGCCCTTCATCAGCCTGCTGATGTGGCTGACCTCGCTGTGGGGCGGCTTCGACCCCAGCCTCGGCGGCTGGCTGGCCGGGCTCGCCGCCATCGCCGTGGAATTGCCCCTGGAGCGCCGCTGGCGGCGTTTCCGGGCGCGGCGTCACAAGCGCCGGCTCGAGGAGATGCTGCGCGCCGAGGCGGCGCGCCGGCGCCGTGACGAGGCCCGCGAGGCCGGCGTCAGCGAGCTCGATCCTGCGCATCCGCCGGATGATGCCGACGAAGTGATCCAGGCGCTGTGCCGGGCCAAGCAGGCCCTGCTGGCGGCGGAGCGCACCGACCATGCCAGCCAGGTCGATCGCTTCTACAGCCGCTATGGCCATGTGCTGGAGGTGATGGCCTCGCGCTTCACGGCCGGCGAGCTGGCCCATGAGCGGGCCCGTTCGCTAGTGGTCGAGGTGTGCCTGGGCGCGGTGGACAACTTCACCGCCATGGCCTCCCAGGCCCGCGGGGTGGCTGGCCTCGACATCGACTTCATCCGTCGTCGCCTCGGCCAGGAGGCCGACCAGCTGTCGGCCAACGAGACCAGCGCCCTGCGCCGCCGTCTGGCGCTGATCGAGGACACCGAGCGCTCGCTGCGCCGGCTCGCCGCTCGCAACGAGGCGGCGCTGACCGCGCTCGACGACACCAGCGTGGCGCTGTCGCGCATCGCCACTGACCGCCCGCAGGCCCGCGTCGGCGCCGACCAGGCCTGCGAGGAGCTGCGACGCTTCATCGACGGCGCCGGACGCTACGGCCGCGAGACGCGATAGACTGCAGGCAAGCCGCCCGTCATCGCCAGCGCCGATGGCCATTGGAGAGTGCCGGCGGCTTTTGAAAATAGAGAAGGAGAGCCCCGCCATGACCGACGCGCCCCGTTCATCGGGCAGCCCGCTGTCGCTGCCCCCCGTGGAACGCATCGCCGAGGAGCTGGAGCATCCGGCCGCGGACGAGGCCGGGCGTGCCGCGGCGGATCCGGAGCTTGCCGCCATGGCCGAGGCCTTCGTGGCCCAGACCCTGGGCGACGAGGCCGAGGGGGCCGCCGCCCGCCAGCGCCGGGCGGTGGACGAGATGGGCCTCGAGCTCCAGCAGCAGGCCGCCCGCCAGAGCGAAATGCTCAAGACGCCGCTGCGCCAGTTGGCCCGTCACGGCGAGGAGGGCGGGCCGGTGGCCAAGGCGCTGGTCGCGCTGCGCGGCCGCATGGATGCCCTGGATCCTCGCCATCATCGCCTGGAGCCCGGCCGCTTCGACCGCGTGCGGCGTCTGCTGCCGGGCACGAGCAGCCGCCTGCAGCGCTACTTTCACCGCTTCGAGACCGCCCAGCAGGCGCTGGAGGCGATCATCGCCGATCTCCAGGGCGGCCGCGACATGCTCCAGCGCGACAACCTGACCCTCGCCGATGACCAGGAGGCCATGCGCGCCACCCTCGACCAGCTCGAGCGTCAGGTGTCGCTGGGGCGGCTGATCGACGAGCGCCTGGCGGCGGCCCGCGACGAGATCGCGGACGATGCCCGGCGCGCCTTCGTCGAGGAGGAGCTGTTGTTCCCGCTGCGCCAGCGCATCCTCGACCTCCAGCAGCAGCAGGCGGTGTGCCAGCAGGGCGTGCTGGCCCTGGAAGTGATCATCCGCAACAACCGCGAGCTGATGCGCGGCGTCGACCGGGCGGTCAACGTCACGGTGTCGGCGCTGAGCGTGGCCGCCACCGTGGCCCTGGCGCTGGCCAACCAGCGGCTGGTGCTGGACCGGGTCGAGTCGCTCAACGCCACCACCAGCGAGACCATCGCCGGCACCGCGCGGGCGCTGCGCCAGCAGGGCGTCGACATCCAGACCCGGGCCGCCTCGGCCAATCTCGACATGCAGGCTCTCGAGGGCGCCTTCGCCGACGTCATGGCGGCGGTCGACGACCTGGCGAGCTATCGCCGCGAGGCCCTGCCGCGGCTGGGCGAGCAGATCGAGCGCCTGGAGACGCTGACCCGAGAGGGCAGTGGCGCCGTCGAACGCCTCGGTCGCGAGAGCGGCGGAACACGCGACGCCTCGAACTAGCCGATCGTCGCCGTGCCACGGTGACTCCTCCTGCCTGCCCCGGTATCGGTCGATGCCGGGGCATCGTCTCGTGGGGTGGCGCTCCCTCGACCGATCCTCACGATACTTTAGTGGCGTGATTAAACGCCGGCCGCCCGAGACCGGTACTAGATTGGCAAAAGTGCCATGCCACCGACGGCGTCGATGGCCATAACGATAAACATCGGGATGACGCAGGGGGAGCCTCATGCAATCGATCACCGGGAAGTGGTGGCGGCCCGGCCAGCGCCGGGCCATGGCGGACTCGGCGGCGACGGCCGTAGCGGAACGCGAGGCTGGCGCGGGGCTGGCCGAGGCGGTCATGGCATCGGCCGTGGACGGCATGGTGGTGATCGACGCGGATGATCGGGTGGTGCGCTTCAACGCCGCGGCGGAGCGCCTCTGGGGGCTGTCCCGGGAAGCGGTGCTCGGCCAGCCGGTGGGGCAGTTGGTACCGGAGCTGCTGCGCGAGGTTCACCAGGATCATCTCCGGGTCAGCCGCGCCAGCGCCCGGGATGTCCAGGTGGGCCGGCATCGCGAGGTGCGCCTGGAGCGCGCCGATGGCAGCCACCTGTGGGTGAGCATCGCCCTGTCCCGGGTGATGCTCGACGGCGGCGAGGGGTATGCCGCGGTGGTACGCGACCTCGGCGCCGGCCGCGAGGCGGAGCAGGGGCCGCGCCAGGCGCTGGAACAGTGCCTGGACGCGGTGGTCAGCATCGACGAGCGCAATCGAGTGACCTTCTTCAATGCCGCCGCGGAGCGCCTGTGGGGCTGCCGCCGCGATGCGGTGCTGGGCGAGAACGTCAATCGCCTGGTGCCCGACGCGATCCGCGACCAACACGATGGCTTCGTCGACCGCCACCGGCGCCACGGCGACGACCGCATCGTCGGCACCAGCCGCGACGTCCAGCTGGAACGCTTCGACGGCGAGACGCGCTGGGTCAACCTGGCGCTGTCGCGCTTCGTGGTCGACGGACGCCAGTGCTACACGGCCTTCGTGCGCGATATCACCGCACAGCGCCAGTTCCGCACCCTGATGGAGAGCACCCTGGAGCAGGCCATCAATGCCGTGGTGACCATCGACGAGCACAACCGGGTGACCTTCTTCAACGCCGCCGCCGAGCGGCTGTGGGGCTTCGAGCGCGACGAGGTGCTGGGCGAGAACGTCAAGATGCTGGTGCCCCACGCCATCCGCGGCCACCACGACGGCTTCGTGCAGCGCAACCGCGACACCGGCGAGGATCGCCTGGTCGGCAAGACCCGCGAGGTCGAGGTGGTGCGCAAGGACGGCACCTCCGGCTGGGCCAGCCTGTCGCTGGCGCGCATCCGCATCGATGACACCATCGTCTACACCGCCTTCCTGCGCGATGCCAGCGAGGACGTGGCCCATCGCGAGAACATGGCCAAGCGCACCGAGGAATTCGCCACGGCCAACCAGCGGGTCACCCGTTTCGCCGCGGACATCGAGGCGATCGCCATGCGCACCAATCTGCTGTCGCTCAATGCCTCCATCGAAGCGGCGCGGGCCGGCGAGGCGGGGCGCAGCTTCTCGGTGGTGGCCGAGGAGGTGCGGGCGCTGGCCGAGCGCGCCTCGGCCTCGGCCAAGGACATCGGCGAGGTGGTCCAGCATTCCCAGTCGCTGTTCCAGGAGCTGCAGGACGCCCTCCAGGCCATCGAGGATACCGCCCGGGGCCAGTGATCCCGGCGCCTTGCCGGGCCGGGCGTCTCCGCGAGCCGGTATCGCCCGCGCGGTCTGGACTATGCTGCCTAGAAGGCGGCGGTGGTGTCGCCGGAGAGGCAGCCGGGGCGAGCCCGCGATGCCTCGATAACGCGGTCGAATGGCCGCAAGGGGCAATCATGAGCGACGACGCGCGCAACGTCTTCGTGGTGGGACTCAACGACTTCAACCGGGAACGGCTCGAACACCTGAGGGGCGCCGGCGGCTGCCGCTTTCACGGGGTCATCGACCCGGCAGCGGTCTACGACACCGAGGTCTTCGACATCGCCGCCATGCTCGATGAGGCCAGCGAGCGGCTGGAGGCCTTCGACGGCAGCGTGGACGCCATCGTCGGCTACATGGACTTTCCCGTCTCGACCATGCTGCCGATCCTCTGCGAGCGCTTCGGCACCCGGACCACGTCGCTGGCGAGCCTGCTCAAGTGCGAGCACAAGTACTGGAGCCGGAAGGTACAGAAGGAGGTGATCGCCGATTACATCCCCGGCTTCACGGCCTTCGATCCCTTCGACGACGACGCCCTGACCCGCATCGGCGAGGCCGGGCTCTACTTCCCGTTCTTCGTCAAGCCGATCAAGTCCTCGGGGTCGCGGCTGGGCTTTCGCATCGACACGCCGGAGGACTTCTACCACGCCATCGAGCGGCTGCGCGAGGACATCGGCCTGATCGCCGACCCCTTCAACACCGTGCTCGAACAGGCCCGACTGCCCGACGAGATCGCCGCCGTGGACGGCCACTTCTGCATGGCCGAGGAGATCATCGGCGGCTGGCAGTGCACCGTGGAGGGCTATGTCTTCGACGGCGAGGTGGTCAGCTACGGCATCGTCGACTCGCTGCGCTACCCCCAGGTGCTGAGCTTCTTCCACTACCGCTACCCCTCGGGGCTGCCCACGCCCATCCAGGACAAGATGCGCGAACTCACCGACACGGTGATGCGCCACATCGGCTTCGACAACTCGGCCTTCAACATCGAGTACTTCTGGGATGAGGTGCAGGACCGCATCTGGCTGCTGGAGATCAACACCCGCATCTCCCAGTCCCACTGCGACCTCTTCGAGAAGGTCGACGGGGTCAGCAACCAGCAGGTCACCATCGACCTGGCGCTGGGTCGGCGCCCCGACATGCCCCATCGCCGAGGCGACTTCGCGGTGGCGGCCAAGTTCTTCTATCGGGTGTTCTTCGTCGACGCCGTGGCCACCCGGGTGCCGAGCGAGGCGGAAGTCGCCGCCCTGGAGGCGGACTTCCCGGGCACCGTGATCGCCCTGCAGGTAGCGGCCGGGCAGCGCCTGTCGACGCTGCCCGAGCAGGACAGCTACAGCTACGCGCTGGCCTACATCTGGATGGGCGCCGACAGTGCGGAACGGCTGCTCGAGGACTACGAGCGGCTGGCGGCGCGGCTGACGTTCGAATTCGACGACATCGAGGGCTGACGGAGGAGGACAGGGATGCGCATCGTCGACGACTTTCCCCGCGCGGTCCAGGAGGAAGAGACCTGGATCCCCATGGCCGATGGTACCCGGCTGGCGGCGCGCATCTGGCGCCCGGTGGACGCCGAGGCGCACCCGGTGCCGGCGATCCTCGAGTACCTGCCCTATCGCAAGCGCGACCTCACCGCCGCCCGCGACGTCCAGACCCACCCCTACTGGGCCGGCCACGGCTACGCCGGGGTGCGGGTCGACATCCGCGGCACCGGCGAGTCCGACGGGGTGCTCACCGACGAGTACCTGCCCGAGGAGCTGGCCGACGGCGTGGCGATCATCGACTGGCTGGTGGCCCAACCCTGGTGCAGCGGCGAGGTGGGCATGGTGGGCATCTCCTGGGGCGGCTTCAACGGCCTGCAGATCGCCGCCCTGGGCCCGCCGGCGCTCAAGGCGGTGATCACCCTGTGCTCCACCGACGACCGCTACGCCGACGACATCCACCACATGGGCGGCTGCCTGCTGGGCGACAACCTGTCCTGGGCCTCGACCATGTTCGACGGCAACGCCTGCCCGCCGGACCCGGCGCTGGTCGGCGACAAGTGGCGGGAAATGTGGCTCGAGCGCCTCGACGGCAGCGGCCTGTGGCTGGCCCAGTGGCTCGAGCACCAGCGCCGCGACGCCTACTGGCGGCACGGCTCGGTGTGCGAGGACTTCGCCGCCATCCGCTGTCCGGTCTACGCCATCAGCGGCTGGGCCGACGGCTACTGCAACGCCGTGTTCCGGCTGCTGGCCGGCCTCGAGGTGCCGCGCAAGGGGCTGGTCGGGCCCTGGGCCCACAAGTACCCGCACCTGGGCGTGCCGGGGCCGGCCATCGGCTTCCTCCAGGAGTCGCTGCGCTGGTGGGACCAGTGGCTCAAGGGCCGCGACACCGGCATCATGAACGAGCCCATGCTGCGGGTGTGGATGCAGGAATCGGTGCCGCCCTCGGCGCGCTACGAGGTGCGCCCCGGACGTTGGGTGGCCGAGCCGAACTGGCCGTCGCCGCGCATCGTCGAGGCCTCCTTCCGGCTCACCGCGGGCCACGACCTGCTGCCCGAGGACGACGGCGTCGATGACGAGGCCGTGCTCTCCATCCGCTCGCCGCTCTCGGTGGGGCTCTATGCCGGCAAGTGGTGCTCCTACAATGCGCCGCCGGACCTGCCCCACGACCAGCGCGACGAGGACGGCGGGGCGCTGATCTTCCAGACGCCGCACCTCGAGGAGGCCCTCGAGATCTGCGGGCAGCCGACCGTCGAGCTCGAGCTCGAGGCCGACCAGCCGGTGGCCATGGTGGCGCTGCGGCTGGTCGACGTCGCCGAGGACGACAAGGCCACCCGGGTCTCCTATGGCCTGTTGAACCTTACCCACCGTGACAGCGACGCGCAGCCCGAGCCGCTGGTGCCCGGCAAGCGCTATCGGGTGACGGTAGCCCTCAAGCATATCGCCCAGCAGTTCCCGGTCGGCCACGCCATCCGCCTGTCGCTCTCCACCAGCTACTGGCCGCTGGCCTGGCCGGCGCCGCGGCCGGTCAAGCTGACCCTGTGCCCCGGACGCAGCCGGCTGATCCTGCCGGTGCGCACGCCGCGGCCCGCGGAGGAGGCCGCCCTGCCGGCCTTCCCGGAGCCCGAGGGCGCGCCGCCGATCGCCAAGACCCTGATCCAGCCCACCCAGGAGAGCTGGCGGGTGATCCGCGACCTGGCCAACGACCAGACCACCCTCGAGGTGGTCAACGACGAGGGGCGCTACCGGCTCGACGACATCGAGCTGGAGATCGCCGCCCGGGTCACCGAGCGCTATCGCTATGCCTATGGCAGCTATGACAGCGTCAGCGGCTGGACCGAGTGGGAGCGCAGCTTCCGGCGCGGTGACTGGGAGGTGCGCACCCTGACCCGCACGCTGATGACCAGCGACCCGGACAACTTCCGGCTGCGCGCCACCCTGGACGCCTGGGAGGGCGATACCCGCATCTTCGCCCGCACCTGGGACGAGACGATTCCCAGGGACCTGGTGTAGCGCGACCGACGACGGCCGAGGGGCGCCGGAGAGCTGGCGCCGCAACAGCCCCGAGCCATCGCCTGTGGCGTCATCGGGGCGCCGTCGATAGTCGAGGCATCTCGCGGCTGCTATCTTGGCCCCTTTCTCGACAGGGGTGCCCCCATGAGCGTGACCACCGCCGACGCGCCCGCCAGGCCCTGGGCCTCGCGCAAGGAGATCCTGGGCTGGGCGATGTTCGACTTCGCCAACCAGGCCTACACGCTGCTGATCATCACCGTGGTGTTCGGCGAACTGTTCACCACGGTGATCGTCGGCGAGCGCGGCGGCGACTACCGGCTGGCCAACTTCCTGTGGAGCCTGGCGCTGGCGATCAGCTACCTGCTGGTGGTGATCACCGGCCCGCTGTGCGGGGCGGTGATGGACTACCGGGCGGAGAAGAAGCGCTTCCTGTTCGCCAGCTACGTGGTCACCATCGTCGCCACGGCGCTGCTCTACTTCGTCGCCCCGGGCTACGTGTGGCTGGGGCTGATCCTGATCGTGATCTCGAACTACGCCTACTCCATGGGCGAGTCCTTCATCGCCGCCTTCCTGCCCGGCCTCGGCCCGCCCGAGTCGCTGGGCCGCATCTCCGGCTTCGGCTGGGCGCTGGGCTACGTCGGCGGGCTGTTCGCCGCCGGCTTCACCCTGGTGGTGCTGGGCGAGGCCAGCGCCGAGAACTTCGAGCGCATCCGCTGGGTGGGGCCCTTCGCCGCCGGCTTCTTCCTGGTTGCCGCCATCCCCACCTTCCTGTGGGTGAAGGAGCGCGGCACACCGCAGCCCGTGGTGCTCTCCTACCGGGCGATCGCCTGGCGGCGGGTCTCGACCACCCTCCACGAGCTACGGCGCTTCCGCGACCTGGCCACCTTCCTGGTGTCGCTGCTGTTCTCCATGGCCGGGGTCTACATCATCATCGCCTTCGCCTTCATCTACGGCGCCCAGGTGATCGGCTGGGAGGAATCCGTCCGCAACCTGATGTTCATCATCGTGCAGATCACCGCCGCCGCCGGCGCGCTCGGCTTCGGCGCCATCCAGGACCGCATCGGCACCCGGGTCACCTACCTGATCACCCTGGTGCTGTGGGTGGCGGCGATCCTGGCCATCTGGGCCACGCCGTCGCTGACCGCCCGGCTCAACGCCACCTTCGGTCTCGCTTGGCAGGCTCAGCACCTGTTCCTGCTGGTCGGCTGCCTGGCGGGGCTCAGCCTGGGCTCGAGCCAGTCGGCCAGCCGCGCCCTGGTGGGGCTGTTCTCCCCCGGGCGCAAGGCCGCCGAGTTCTTCGGCTTCTGGGGGCTGGCCAACAAGCTCGCCGGGGTAGTGGGCATCGTCGGCCTGGGGCTGCTGCAGTCGGTGGTCGGCCTGCAGGCGTCGATCCTGCTGTGCGCGGCGCTGTTCATCGTCGCCATCCTGATCTGCCTGTTCGTCGACCAGGCCCGGGGCATGCAGGCGGCGCGAGACTGGGAGACGCGAAATGCTGCGTGACGCCGAGTCGCATCAGGGGCTTCGCCAAGCTTTGGTATGCTAGGGGTTCACTCGAGGACACAAGAACACGCCATGCCAATGCTGAACCCCCTCGTCGCCACCTCGGCGGCAATGCACGACCGTCGCACCTGCCCGTCTTTCTCCGGCCATGATGCCGTAAGGAGCGGCGCATGATCCGGGCCTGGAAACGTTTCGCCGCCTACGTGCTGATCTCGCTGGCGATCCTGGTCGGCATGGACATGGCGAAGGCCGGCGATGCGCCCGCCGGTGCCCTCGCCGAGGCGGGGCAGGCGCCGGCCCTCGCGGAGCGGGGCTCGGACTGAGCCTCGCGCGCCTGGCGCTATTGCGGCCGCTCGAGGGCGAAGCGATCGGTGGTGCGGCTGTAGTCGGCGCCCGCCAGCCGGCCGATCGGGCGCAGGGCTTCGATGGCCACGTGGCGTCCGTCCCAGACGCCGGGGTCGGCATGCACCGCCACCACCTCGGCGAGCACCAGGTTGCCGGCCATGGGCCGGTCGCCGAAGCGGATTACCTCGCGCAGCCGGCAGCCGAAGGCCACCGGGGCCTCGGCGATGCGAGGCACCCTGAGCCCGCCGAGCGCCGCCTTGGAGAGGCCGGCGTGGTCGAACTCGTCCTCGCCGCGGGGCAGCCGGGCGCTGGTGGCGTTGAGCGGCTCGGCCAGCGCCTCGCCGCCGATGTGGACCACGCACTCGCCGACCTCGTCGAGGTTGCGCAGGGTGTCCTTGGCGTTGCCCTCGCCGTCGAGCAGCGGCGAGAAGGCCAGCACCGGCGGATCGACGCTGGCCACGTTGAAGAACGAGAAGGGCGCCAGGTTGGCGCGGCCCGCGGCATCGACGGTGGCGACCCAGGCGATGGGGCGCGGGGCGATGGCGCCGGAGAACAGGCGGTAGAGGGTGCCCGCATCCAGCGTCTCGGCGGCAGGGGTGGCGTCGCTCATGGGGAATCCTGGCGGTTGACGAAAGGCCCATCCCAGCATGGGCAGCTCCGGGCGTCCAGTGTCATGATGGTGACTGGCGCAGCGTGAAGGGGGTGGGCGATGAGCGAAGGCGGCGGGGTACGGCGCACGGGGCTCGGCATGATGCTGGCCTTCTGGGTGCTGTTCGTCGGCCTCGGCACCTGGTGGTTCCAGGGCGTGCTCGAGGAGCGTACGAATCCCAATGCCCATCTGGTCGAGTCGCTGGACGGCGGCCCCCTCGAACTGGTGCGCAACGCCGCCGGCCATTTCGTGGCCACCGGGCGCCTCAACGGCGAGCCGGTGACCATGCTGCTCGATACCGGCGCCACCCAGGTGGCCGTGCCGGCCAGGCTGGCCGAGCGGCTCGACCTGCCGCGGCTCGGCGAGGCCAGGTTCTCCACCGCCAACGGGCGCGTCAGCGGGCGCTTCACCCGTCTCGACGAGGTGCGCCTGGGCGGGCTGGTCGCCCGCGACGTGCGCGGTGCCATCGTGCCCGGGCTCGAGGACGGCATGGTCCTGTTGGGCATGAGCTTCCTGGGCCGCTTCGACCTGCAGATGCGCGGCGATACCCTGACCCTGCGCCTGCCCGAAAAGGACAAGGACTGATTGACGCAAGGACTCGCCAGGCGGCGCGAGGCTGATACCATGGCCCCATGAACAGCGTCACGTCCGCCGCCGCGCTCACGGCTTCCCTGGACGATCCCTTCTATTACCTGGCGAACTTCCAGTGCGTGCTGGACTGGGTGGGCGTGCGCCACGCGGACCTGCTCTCCGAGCCCGAGCGCGCCTTCCTCGCCGACTTCCCGACCCTGCCCCGGGCCTCCCGGGCGCTGCTGGTGCGCATGGTGATGCGCAAGGGCGAGCACTTTCGCCTCTCGCGCCTGGCCTACGACGAGGTCGGCGACGCCGCGACCGCACTCGGCCCGCTGATCGACGCCGGCTGGGTCGATGCCGTCCCGGCGCTGTCTCTCGACGAACTGTTCCGCCAGCTGCGCCTGGCCGAGCTCAAGCGCGCCTTCGTCGACGAGATCGCCGCGGCGGGCCTGCCGGCGAGCGTGGCCAAGGGCGCACTGCACGCGGCCATGGCGGAGCGCGGTCTCGAACCTCGCCGGCTGGAGGACTGGTGGCCGGCGGCGCCGGATCGCGTGGTGCGCCTGACCCTGATGGCACTCTGCGACCGGCTGCGGCTGATGTTCTTCGGCAACCTGCGTCAGGACTGGGCGGAGTTCGTGCTCGCCGAGCTCGGCCTGCAGCGCTTCGAGACGGTGGCCTTCGGCGCGGATTCCCGCGCCTTCCAGCGCCGCGACGAGGTCGACGCCTACCTGGCCCTGCATCGACTTCGCGAGCGTCTCGACGATGGCGAGTGCCCGGTGGCGCTGGCCGCCGAGGTGCCGACCGCCTCCGACAACGCCTGGCTGGCCGCCCGCCGGGCGCGGCTGCTGCTGAGGCTGGGCCGCGAGGCCGAGCGCCGGGGCCAGGCCGAGGCGGCCCTCGAGGGTTATGCCGCCGCCGGCCTCGGCGAGGCGCGCGTGCGCCGGCTGCGCCTGCTCGAGCGGCGCGGCGAGTTCGCGCTGGCCCATCGGCTGATCGGCGCGGCCGAGCCGGCGGATGAGGCCGAGCGCCAGGCGCTGGCCCGGCTGCGTCCGCGGCTGTGCCGCAAGCTGGGTCTGCCATCGCCGCCCCGCGAGCCGGAACCCGTGCCCGAGCGGCTCGACCTGGTGCTGCCTTCCTCTCCCGGCGGCGTGGAGCGCGCGGTGGCCGAGCATCTGGGCTCGCCCGAGGCGCCGCTGTACTTTGTGGAGAACGCCCTGATCACCGGGCTGTTCGGCCTGTTGTGCTGGCAGGCGATCTTCGCGCCGCTGCCCGGCGCCTTCTTCCACCCCTTCCACACGGGGCCCGCCGATCTCAACCGCGAGGACTTCGTGGCCCGGCGCCGCGCCCTGTTCGATGCCTGCCTGGCCGAGCTCGACGATGGCCGCTATCGAGGCACCATCCGCGAGCGCTTCCGCGACAAGTGGGGCCTGGCCTCGCCCTTCGTGCACTGGGGCGCGCTCGACGAGGCGCTGCTGGAGCGGGCCCTGGCCGCCATGCCGCCGGCACACCTGCGGGCCTGCTTCGAACGCCTGCTCGACGACCCGCGGGCCAACCGCGCCGGGTTGCCCGATCTCATCCAGTTCTTCCCCGACGCGGCCCCTGACGAGCCCGGCTATCGGCTGATCGAGGTCAAGGGGCCGGGCGACCGGCTGCAGGACAACCAGCGCCGCTGGCTGGCCTACTTCCACGCCCACGACATGCCGGTGGCGGTCTGCCACGTGCGCTGGGAGGCCCCGTGAGCGAGGTCGTGAGCGAGGCCGGGCACCGCGTCGCCGTGCGGGCGCTGTGCGAGTTCTGCGCCCGAGAGGGCGATCTGGACCACCGCTTCACCCCGGCCCCCAGCGCCCGGGAGGGCATCGAGGGCCATGCCCGGGTGCGCAGCCGGCGCGGCGACGGCTTTGAAGCCGAGGTGGCGCTGTCCGCCAGCGTCGAGGGGCTGACCGTCGGCGGCCGCGCCGACGGCTTCGACCCCGCGGCCAACCGCCTGGAGGAGGTCAAGACCCATCGCGGCAGCCTCGAGCGCATGGCCGCCAACCAGCGCGCCCTGCACTGGGCCCAGGTCGAGGCCTACGGCGCCCTGCTGTGCGCCGAGCGCGGCCTGGCCGCGGTGACGCTGGCGCTGGTCTACCTGGACATCGCCACCGGCCGCGAGACCGTGCTGACTCGCGAGGCCGGCGCCGACGAGCTGTGGGCACGGCTCGCGGCTCACTGCCGGGCCTATGCGGAGTGGGCCGAGCAGGAGGCCCGGCATCGTGCGGCGCGGGACGCGGCCCTCGGTGCCCTGGCCTTTCCCCACGACGACTTTCGCCCCGGCCAGCGGACCCTGGCCGAGGACGCCTATCGCGCCGCCGCCACCGGCCGCTGCCTGCTGGCGGAGGCGCCCACCGGCATCGGCAAGACGCTCGGCACCCTCTATCCGCTGCTCGCCGCCATGCCGCGCCAGGGCCTCGACCGCCTGGCCTTCCTGACCATGAAGACCCCGGGGCGACGGCTGGCGCTGGACGCCCTGAGCGACCTGGGCGCCGATAGCGAGACGGAGCGATTGCCGCTGCGGGTGCTCGAGCTGGTGGCCCGGGACAAGGCCTGCGAGCATCCCGACCGCGCCTGCCACGGCGAGGCCTGTCCGCTGGCCCGGGGCTTCTATGATCGGCTGCCGGCGGCGCGCCGCGACGCCGTGGCTCGCGGCTTCTGGGATCGTGCGTCGCTGCGCGAGCTGGCCCTCGAGCACGGCGTCTGCCCCTACTACCTGGGCCAGGAGCTGGCCCGCTGGGCCGACGTGCTGGTCGGCGACGTCAATCACTACTTCGACGACGGCGCCCTGATCCACGGCCTGGCCCAGGCCGACGGCACGCGGCTCGGCGTGCTGGTGGACGAGGCCCATAACCTGGTCGACCGGGCCCGAGGCATGTACAGCGCGTCGCTCGACCAGCGCCGGCTCAACCGCTTGCGCAAGGGCGCGCCGCCGGCGCTGTCCAGGCCGCTGTCGCGGCTCGCACGGCGCTGGCAGGACCTGCTGCGCGAGGTAGAGGAGCGCGAGTGGCAGGCGCTGGAGGCGGTGCCCGGCGGGCTGCTCGGCGCCCTGCAGCAGGCGGTGGCGGCGATCACCGACTACCTGGGCGAGCATCCGACGGGCGTCGACCCGGCGCTGCAGGAGTTCCTGTTCGAAGCGCTGGCCTTCGCCCGCCGTGCCGAGACCTTCGGTGAGCATTCTCTGTGCGAGCTCGAGCGTCACGGCCGCGGCCGGGCGAGGCTTTCGATCCGCAACCTGGTGCCGGCGGACTTCCTGGCGCCGCGTTTCCGCGCCGCTCGCTGCGCGGTGCTGTTCTCGGCGACCCTGAGCCCGCCGGGCTATCATCGCGACCTGCTGGGCCTGCCCGGCGACGCCGTGACCCGCAGCGTGCCGGCGCCCTTCGCCGCCGAGCAGCTCGAGGTGCGGCTGCGCTCGGATGTCTCCACCCGGCTGCGCGACCGCGAGGCGTCGCTCGGGCCCATCGTCGCCGAGCTGGCCGGCCAGTACCGGCGACGCCCCGGCCACTACCTGGCCTTCTTCAGCAGCTTCGCCTACCTGGAGGCGGCGCTGGCGCGCTTTCGCGAGGCCTGCCCCGAGATTCCGGTGCGCGCCCAGCGGCGCGGCATGGGCGAAGAGGAGCGCGAGGCCTTCCTGGCCGGCTTCGTGCCCGGCGAGACCGGCATCGCCTTCGCGGTGCTCGGCGGCGCCTTCGCCGAGGGCATCGACCTGCCCGGCGAGCGTCTGGTCGGCGCCATCGTGGCGAGCCTCGGCCTTCCGCCGTTCGATGCCTACCATGCGGCCCTGGAGGCGCGGCTGGAGGAACGTTTCGGCCGCGGCCACGACTACGCCTACCGGGTGCCGGGGATGATCAAGGTGGTGCAGGCCGCCGGACGGGTGATCCGCGGCCCCGAGGATCGCGGCGTGGTGGTGCTGATGGACGATCGCTTCGCCCGCGCCGAGAATCGTGCCCTGCTGCCCGAGTGGTGGCGCCTGGCCCCCTGAGCCGCGCCAACGTTTTCGACATTCCGCCCCTGCCGCGAGGACACCCGATGACCCGAACCCGCCATGAGCGTCCCACCTTCCAGCTGCGACTGGTCGCCGACCGCGACGTGGTGCTGGGGCCCGGCAAGGTCGACCTGCTGGCGGCGATCGCCCGGGAGGGCTCGATCTCCGCGGCGAGCCGCTCGCTCGACATGAGCTATAAGAAGGCCTGGCAGCTGATCGAGACCATGAATCGCCACTTCCCGGGCGAGGTGATCGCCACCACGACCGGCGGCAGCCGCCGCGGCGGGGCGCGCCTCACGCCGCTGGGCGAGGAGCTGCTGGCGCGCTATCGCGCCCTCGAGCGCCGCCTCGACCCCGAGGCCAGCGACGACGCCCGGGCGCTGCTCGAGCTGCTGACGGTGGAGACGCCGGCGTCGGGCGGATCGCGCTTGCCTGAGCCTTGAGGGAACGCTAGTGTTCCGTTATTTCCAGTTAAACATAACGGGGTTTCCATGCCGCTGTTCACCGCTCGTCACCGCCCTGTGCTGGGCGCCGGCCTGGCCCTGGTCCTCGGGCTCGCCGCCGCGCCGGTCCAGGCCGAGCCCGAGGTGCGCATCTTCGCCGCGGCCTCGCTCACCGATGCCTTGAATGCCGCCATCGAGCGCTACGAGGCAGGCCACGACGTCGACGTGGTGCCGGTCTATGCCTCGTCGTCCACGGCGGCGCGCCAGGTCGCCCGTGGCGCGCCGGCCGACCTGTATTTCTCGGCCAACGAGCAGTGGATGGACTGGCTGGGCGAGCAGGGCATCGCGCTGGCGGATCGCCAGGACCTGCTGTACAACCGCCTGGCGCTGGTCGCCGCCGGCGCCGAGCCCGAGACCTTCACCCCCGGCGAGGGCGTGCCGCTGAGCGCGCTGCTGGCCGACGGCGAGCGCCTGGCGGTGGGCGACCCCGACCACGTGCCGGCCGGCCTCTACGCCCGGCAGGCCCTGGAGTCCCTCGGCGAGTGGGACGCGCTGGCCCCGCGCCTGGCCCGGGCCGACAACGTGCGCGCCGCCCTGGCGCTGGTCGAACGCGGCGAGGCGCCGCTGGGCATCGTCTATCGCACCGATGCCCTGGCCAGCGACAGAGTGCGCGAGCTGGGCCTGTTCCCGGCCGACAGCCACCCGGCGATCCGCTATCCGGTGGCGCTGATCGACCCGCCGGCCGAGGAGGCCGCCCGGGCCTTCCGCACCTGGCTGGGCGGCGACGAGGCGCGGGACATCTTCGCCCGCTCTGGTTTCGACACAGCTGGTTTCGAAACGGCCGGTGTCGACACCGCCGGCGCTGAACCGGCCGTCGAGCGCTAGCCGATGCTGTCCGCGGCGGAGGTCGAGGCGATCCTGATCAGCCTGCGCGTGGCGGGCAGCGCCGTGGCCTGGATCCTGGTGCCGGGCATCGCCCTGGCCTGGCTGATGGCGCGCCGCGAATTCCGCGGCAAGGCGCTGCTCGATGGAGTGCTGCACCTGCCGCTGGTGCTGCCGCCGGTGGTGGTCGGCTACCTGCTGCTGCTGGCCCTGGGTCGCCAGGGCTGGCTGGGCCGGTGGCTGAACGAGTGGTTCGCCGTGAGCCTGCCGTTCACCTGGCAGGGCGCGGCGGTGGCCGGCGGGGTGATGGCCTTCCCGCTGCTGGTGCGCGCCGTGCGCCTGTCGCTGGAGGCGGTGGACGTCGACCTGGAGGCGGCGGCCAGCACCCTGGGAGCGGGCCGCCTGCGGGTGCTGTTCACCATCACGCTGCCGCTGGCGCTGCCGGGGCTGCTGACCGGTACCGTGCTGGCCTTCGCCCGGGCACTGTCGGAGTTCGGCGCCACCATCACCTTCGCCGCCAACATCCCCGGCGAGACCCGCACCCTGCCGCTGGCGCTCTACAGCCTGATCCAGACCCCCGGCGCGGAGGCCGCCGCGGCCCGCCTGTGCGCCATCGCCGTGGCGATCGCCATGCTCTCGCTGCTGGCCTCGGAGTGGCTGGCCCGCCGGGCTCGGCGTCGCCTTCGCCAGCGCGATGGGTGAATTAGGAGGATGCCATGCAGCATGTGACAGCCGCCCACGCCCGGCACCCGGACACCCGGGACGCCCTGGCCCTCGACGTCGAACAGCGCCTGGGCGACTTCTCGCTGTCGGCGTCGCTGACGCTGCCCGCCAGTGGCGTCACCGCGCTGTTCGGCCCCTCCGGCAGCGGCAAGACCAGCCTGCTGCGGCTGATCGCCGGGCTCGATGCGCCGCGTCGCGGGGCGATCCGCCTCGGCGACGAGACGCTGGTGGATAGCGAACGCGGCATCCGGGTGCCGCCCCATCGCCGGCGTCTCGGGGTGGTGTTCCAGGAGGCGCGGCTGTTTCCCCACTACCGGGTGCGCGGCAACCTGACCTACGGCATGCGCGGCACGGGGCGGGCGCGGTTCGATGCCGTCGTCGAGCTGCTCGGCATCGGCGGGTTGCTGGAGCGCTTCCCGGCGACGCTGTCCGGCGGCGAGGCGCGCCGGGTGGCGATCGGCCGGGCGCTGCTCACCGAGCCGCGGCTGTTGCTGATGGACGAGCCGCTGACCGGGCTCGACGGCGCCCGCAAGCAAGAGCTGCTGGACTACATCGCCCGGCTGGCCGACGACATCGACATTCCCATTGTCTACGTCAGCCACGACCCCGACGAGCTGACCGCCATCGCCGATCACCTGGTGCTGCTGGAGCGGGGCCGGGTGGTCGCCGACGGCCCCCTGGAGGCGCTGCTGCAGCGCTTCGAGCTCACCGACCGGCTCGGCGGGTTCGATGCCGCCTCGCTGGTCACGGCGACGGTGGATGGCCACGAGCCGCACTATGCGCTGACCCGGCTGCGGCTGGCCGATGGCCAGCGACTGACCCTTCCCGCGGTCGACGCCGCGCCGGGCAGCCGGCTGCGGCTGCGCATCCCGGTGCGCGAGGTGGCGCTGGCCCTCGACGAGCCCGGCGCCACCAGCTACCGCAATCGGCTGAGGGCGGTGGTCGAGGAGATCGGCCCGTCGCGCCCGGGGCGGGCCGCCGTGGAACTGCGCCTGCGCCTCGGCGAGCAGGTGCTGCGCGCGCGCCTGACTCGCAAGTCTCTCGACGAGCTGGGGCTGCGCACCGGCATGTCCGTGATTGCCCTGGTGCGCAGCGTGTCCTTCGATACCCGCCGGGAAAGTGGCTGCGCTCGGTGATACGGCGTTAAAAATCGTCTCGTGCGCGAGCTCGGTCGAAGTGCTCATTTACCCCGTTTGTAAACTCCGCCTTCTGACTCGTGACGTCCCTGTCACTCGCTCTTCGAGCAGCAGGTCTGCCCAAATCGTCATTCCTTGACGATTTGTCGACGATTCTTGCCTTGCGACCCACACGGATGTGGGAAGTGCGTTGGCCCGTAGGGAACGGGCCTAGCCCTCACCTTCGCTCGCCGACTTTCCTCGTGGAGCTCGATGAGTTCAGCGCTCAAAAATAAGTCGACCAGGTGTCGATGACGTTCAGGCGTTCATCGACCAGGTGGATCCGGCGCCACTTGTCGAAGGTCAGGCAGGGGTGGGAGGCGCCGAAGGCGACGATATCGCCTACGCGCACGTCGCCCACGCGCATGTCGCCGGCGCCTTCCGGCAGGGCGATAAAGGCGTGCTGGTCCATCAGCTTGGTCACCCGCCAGCCGTCCACCGCCAGCGGTTCCGCGACGCTGCCGCCTTCGCGATAGCGCGCCAGCGGCTCGGGAAGCTGGTCGACGCCGATGTCGCGCTTGCCCAGCGCCACGATGGCCAGCCCCGGCTCCGGCAGCGACTGCACCTGGGCGTACACCTCGAGCGCCGGGCGCAGGCCCTCGTGCAGGTCCGGGCGCCGTGACAGCACGCCGCGCTGGGCCTCGCGATAGATGCCGTGGTCGTGTACCACGTAGCAGCCCGGACGCAGCACCGGGGTGAAGCGGCCCTCCAGTCCGCCGTCGCGGAAGGCCTCGGCGATCAGGTCGTACCAGGCCGAGCCCGAGGCGGTGACGATCGGCGCCTCGACGCCGAACAGCCCCTCCTGCGCGATCCGTTGGACACCGGCCACCAGCCGCTCGGCGTAGGCGCGGATGCCGGCCGCCGGATCGTCGCCGTGCACCACGCCCTCGTAGCCCTCCAGGCCGGCCAGCGTCAGCCCCGGCCGGGCGGCGATGTCGCGGGCCAGCGCCATCACGTCCTCGTCGCGGCGGCAGCCGCAGCGCCCGCCGTCCACCCCGACCTCGATCAGCACCGGCAGCGCCAGGCCGGCCGCGGCGAAGACCTCGCCCAGCTCGGCCACGTTGGCGTGGCCGTCCACGGTCACGTAGAGCTCGGCGCCGGCGCGCATCAGTTCGACGGCGATCGCCATGTTGGCGCGGCCGACCAGCTGGTTGGCCAGCAACAGGCGCGTCGCGCCCTCGGCGAAGGCGGCGCGGCACTGGGGGAGGGTAGCCAGGGTGATGCCCCAGGCGCCGGTCTCCAACTGGCGGCGGAACAGCGCCGGCGTCATGGTCGTCTTGCCGTGGGGCGCCAGCTCGGCCCGGTGGCGGCGGGCGAAGTCCTGCATCCAGGTCAGGTTATGGGTCAGCGGTGCCTCGTGGATGATGGCGGCGGGCAGGCTGACATCGGCCAGCAGGTCGCGGCCGGTCTCCAGGGTGCCCTTGTGGCCGCCCTGCCAGGCGGGATCGGTCATGGACGCTGCGTCGGGAGTGGGGTGGGTCATGAGAGGCTCCGGTAAGGGTCGGCCGGCTTCCATCAGTCGTCTGCGATGGGTGGCCCGGCGCGTCGGTGGCTGCGACTTTTGTTTGAAATTTTCAAAGTATCTTGACTGGTTGTTAGAAACTAACATAGCGTGAACCCCATGATCCATGCCAGTGCCAGGCGTCGCCGAGCGGACTCGATCGCTGCCGACGCCGGAGGAACCGACCCATGAGCCAACAGATCGACATCCTCTCCGGCATCACCGCCAGCGTCGGCTCGCTGAGCGAGTCGGAGCGCAAGGTGGCGGAGCTGATCTTCGAGGACATCGATTTCGTCACCGAGGCCAGCATCACCGGCATCGCCACCCGGGCCGGCGTCAGCGAGGCGACGGTGACCCGCTTCTCGCGCTCGGTGGGCTGCGCCAGCGTGCGCGACCTGAAGCTGCGCCTGACCCGCGCCCTGGCCGCCGGGCGGCGCTTCATCCAGGACGCCGATCCCGCCGAGGGGCCGGGCGTGGTGTACGATATCGCCACCCAGACCCTGGCGCTCAACCGCGAACTGCTGCTGGAGGCCGACGTGGCCGGCGCCGTGGAATGCCTCGACGGCGCTCGCCAGATCATCGCCTTCGGCTGCGGCGGCGGCTCCAGCGTGATGTGCCAGGAGCTGCAGTTCCGCCTGGTGCGGCTGGGCTATGCGGTCAGCGCCTATCCCCAGGGGCTGCTGCCGCGGATGGTGGCCTCGACGCTGGACCCCGCCGACGTGGTGGTGGTGCTCTCGGTGTCGGGCTATACGCCCGAGATGGTCGAGTCGGCCCAGGTCGCCCGCCAGTACGGCGCCCGGGTGATCGCCATCACCGCCGTGGGCTCGCCGCTCGCCGACAATGCCGACCTGGTGCTGCCGATCGCCGCCCGCGAGACCGATTTCATCCTGCATCCCTCCGCCTCGCGCTACGCGCTGATGGCGGCCATCGACGTGCTGGCCCTGGAGCTGGCCCTGCGCCATCGCGACCAGGCGCGCGACAAGCTGCGCCGCCTGAAGATCACCCTCGACGACCACCGCGGCGGCGACAACCGCCAGCCGCTGGGAGACTGAGATGCGCCATGACCTGCTGATTCGCCGCGCCGAGGTGATCGACGGCACCGGGCGTGAGGCCTTCACGGCGGACGTGGCCGTGGACGGCCAGCGCATCGTGGCCGTGGGCGACCTGGAGGGGCACGACGCCGAAGAGACGCTCGACGCCCGGGGGCTCTACCTGACCCCGGGGTTCATCGACGTCCATACCCACGATGACACCAACGTGATCCGCGCCCCCGAGATGCTGCCCAAGCTCTCCCAGGGCGTGACCACGGTGGTGGTAGGCAACTGCGGCATCAGCGCCGCGCCGGTGACCCTGAACGGCGAGGTGCCGGACCCCATGAACCTGCTGGGTGAGGCGGTCGACTTCGCCTACCCGAGCTTCGCGGCCTACGCCGAGGCGGTGGAACTGGCTCGGCCGGCGGTCAACGTGGCGGCGCTGATCGGCCACACCAGCCTGCGCAGCCAGGTGATGGACGACTTTCACCGCCCCGCCACGGACGACGAGATCGCGCGGATGCGCGCGGCCCTGGCGAAGGCGCTGGCGGAGGGCGCCATGGGGCTCAGCTCCGGGCTCGCCTACCACAACGCCTTCCACGCCCCCGACAGCGAGCTGGCGCCGCTGGTGGCGGCGGTGGGCGAGGCCGGCGGCCTCTATACCACCCATCTGCGCGACGAGTTCGCCGGCCAGGCGGCGGCCATGGACGAGGCCTTCGCCACCGCGCGTCGGGGCGGCGCGCCGCTGGTCATCTCGCACCTCAAGTGCGCCGGAGCGGGCAACTGGGGCCAGGCACCGCGAGCCCTGGCCCAGTTGGAAGGCGCCGCCGAACGCCAGCGGGTGCACTGCGACTGCTACCCCTACACCGCCGGCTCCTCGACCCTCGACCTCGGCCAGGTGACCGACGAGATCGCCATCACCATCACCTGGTCGCGGCCGCATCCCGAGCAGGCCAGGCGGTCGCTCTCCGACATCGCCGCCGACTGGGGACTGTCGCTGACGGAGGCCGCCCGCCACCTGCAGCCGGCGGGGGCCGTCTATCACAACATGAGCGAGGACGACATGCGCCGGGTGCTGGCGCACCCGCTGGCCATGGTCGGCTCCGACGGCCTGCCCAACGACCCGCATCCGCATCCCCGGCTGTGGGGCGCCTTCCCGCGGGTGCTGGCCCACTACAGCCGCGACCTGGCGCTGATGCCGCTGCCCGAGGCGGTGCGCAAGATGACCGGGCTCTCGGCGGCCACCTTCGGCCTGGTGGACCGCGGCGAGATCCGCGCGGGCGCCTACGCCGACCTGGTGCTGCTGGACCTGGCGACCCTCGAGGACACCGCCGACTACGACACGCCGGTGTCGCCGGCCCGCGGCATCCGGCGGGTGGTGGTCAACGGGGCCACGGCCTATGTCGACGGCGCCCCCGGCCGGACGCGCGCCGGACGCATGCTGCGCCGGAGCCTGAGGCTGAGCCCGTCACCCGACCGGTAGATCGCTTTTTCCCATCATCAACACGTCCATCAGGAGGACATTCCATGAGCATCACACGCTATGGCGCCGAAGGCGGCGTCGGTACCGGCGGCCAGGCGCTGCCGTTCTCCCGCGCGGTGGAAGCCGGCGGCTGGCTGAAGGTCTCGGGCCAGACCCCGATGACCGACGGCGAGGTGGTCGAGGGCGGCATCGTCGAGCAGACCCGGCTGGCCTTCGACAATGCCCTGGGCATCGCCCGGGAGGCGGGCTATTCGGTGCAGGACGTGGTGCACGTCACCGCGGTGCTGACCGACGCGCGCTACTTCTCGTCGTTCAACAAGGTGTTCGCCGAGATCTTTCGCGATCACCCGCCGGCGCGCATCTGCAGCGTCCAGGACCTGGTGGTGGACTGCAAGGTCGAGGTGGACCTGACCTGCTATCGCGCCGACCGCGCCTGAGCCCCGGGGCGGCCGGCAGACGGGCCGCTCGCGAACGAGGCGCGAAGGACCGCCAGGCATCACGCGACACCAACAACAGCGATACCAATAACAACAGGAGGCGCCGGATCCCGGCAAGGACCCGGCGCCAGGCACAGCAAACGGCAAACGTCCACTGTCCCGCTCGCGGCAACGACCGGGACGACAATTATAAGAGGTCTGTATGAACAGTCACCTTTTCCTCGGCAGCTTCTTCGTCTATATCCTGGCGATGATCGGCTTCGGCTGGTGGGTCTCGCGCAACGACCGCGGCACCGGCGACGACTTCCTGCTCGGCGGGCGCAGCGTGCCGCTGTTCCTCACCGTGGGCACCACGGTGGCCACCATGGTCGGCACCGGCTCGAGCATGGGCGCGGTGGGCTTCGGCTACACCAGCGGCTGGGGCGGCGCCCTCTACGGCATCGGCGGCTCCATCGGCGTGCTGCTGCTGGCGCTGTGCTTCTCCGGCATCCGGCGGCTGCGCTTCATGACCATGAGCGAGGAGCTGTCGTTCTACGTCGGCGCCAACCGCATCGTGCGCAACGTGGTGGCGCTGCTGATCTACGTCGCCTGCATCGGCTGGCTGGGCGCCCATATCCTCGGCGGCGGCCTCTACCTGGCGTGGATGGCCGACATCCCGGCCTGGCAGGCCAAGATCATCGTGGCGCTGGGCTTCGGCATCTACTGCGTGATCGGCGGCTACATGGCGGTGGTGTGGACCGACACCGTGCAGGCGCTGGTGCTGTTCGTCGGCTTCTTCCTGATGGCCGGCGTGGCGGTGGTCGAGGTGGGCGGCTTCGAGGCCATGACCGCGGCGCTCGACGACTCCGCCACCAGCTTCCTGGCCATCGACAAGATCGGGGTGCTGCCGGCGATCTCGCTGTCCACGGTGATCGCGGTCGGCGTACTGGCCACCCCGTCGTTCCGCCAGCGCATCTACTCCGGGGCCTCGGTGGGCTCGGTGCGCCGCTCCTTCCTGCTCACCGGCGCGCTCTACATGGCGTTTTCCATCGTGCCGGCGATCATCGGCATGGCTACCCATGCGCTGAACCCCGACCTCGAGAACAGCAACTTCGCCTTCCCCTACCTGGCCACCGAGGTGCTGCCGGTGGGGCTCGGCCTGCTGCTGCTGGTGGCCGGCCTGTCGGCGACCATGTCCAGCGCCAGCAGCGACGCCATCGCCGGGGTCACCACCCTGATCCGCGACGTCTACGTGCTGGTCAAGGGCCGCGCGCCCTCGGCCAGAAACGTGGTGTTGTTCTCGCGGGTGGGGCTGGTCGCCACCATCGGCCTGGCCCTGGCCTTCGCCCTGACCTCCGACAACGTGATTTCCTACATCACGCGGATGGTGTCCACGGTGCTGGCCGGGATGTTCGTGTGCGGCATGCTGGGCCGCTTCTGGCCGCGCTACAACTGGCAGGGGGCCATCGCCTCGCTGGTGGTGGCCTCGTCGACCTCGCTGGCGATCATCGCCCATGACGGCTGGAGCGCCTACTGGGGCAACCCGAGCATTCCGGCAGTGCTGCTGGCGGCCCTGGCCGGCGTGGCGGTGAGCCTGGCGACCCCGGCCTCGCGGCGCAGCGAGCAGGAGGCCCTGGCGGTGATCTCCGAGGAGCGCGAGCGCATGGAGGCGGTGCCCGAGGTACCGATCGGCCAGCAGAAGGCCGCCGGCGCCTGACCGCGCCCCGCGTTCGCCTGCGCCAGGCCCCGCTCCCGCCTCGGGACGCGGGGCCTGGCGTTTTGTGTCCGGCGGTCCGGCGATTCCCCGGCTCAGCGTCGTTCCGGCGGGCGCTCGGGGGCGGTGGTGGCCACGTCCTCGTCGGCCTCGAACAGTTCCTCGAGCTCCCGGGCGGCCTGCTGGATGGTCTGCATCTGCTCTCGCTTGTTGCCGAAGGCCTCGAGCTGGCGCGCCAGGGCGCGCTCGTCGTGGGGGCGGAAGGTGTCCACGGTGTGCTGGGCCTGGTCGCGGGGGATCCCGAGGCCGACCAGCACCTCGCGGGTCAGCTCCAGGCTCGCCGGCAGCAGCTCGCGGATGAGGTCGGTGACCCCGGCGCGCATCAGCAGCTGGGCGTGGTAGCGGTCCCGGGCCCGGGCATAGAGGCGCAGATGCGGGAAGCGTCGCCTGACCCGCTGGACGATGCGCATCGAGGTCTCGATGTCGCCCACCGCCACCACCAGCACCCGGGCCTTGTCGGCGCCGGCGGCCTGCAGCAGGTCGAGGCGCGAGGCGTCACCGAAGTAGATCTCGTTGCCGTAGCGGCGCACCACGTCGACGTGCTCGGCGTTGATGTCGAGCACCGTGTAGGGAATCTTCAGCCCCTGCAGGATGCGCCCCATGATCTGCCCGAAGCGCCCGAAGCCGGCGATGATGATCTGGGGGCCGTTGTGGGGCGGGCGGTCGAAGTCGCGGCGCGGCTTGCCGGCCTTGAACAGCGGCCGGATCAGCCGCGCATGCAGCTGGACGAGCACCGGGGTGGCGGCCATGGACAGCGACACCGCCAGCACCAGCAGGCCGACCAGGGCGGGGTCCAGCAGGGCGGCGGCCCCCGCCGCGGTGAGCAGCACGAAGCCGAACTCGCCGCCCTGGGAAAGCAGCGCGCCCAGGTTCAGCGCCACCTTCCAGTCGCCGCGGTAGGCCCGGGCGGCGATCACCAGGCTCAGCCACTTGGCGGCCAGCAGCGCGGCGGCAAGGCCCAGCACCAGGCCGGGGCGTTCGGCCAGCAGGCCGATCTGGGCGGTCATGCCCACCGCCATGAAGAACAGCCCCAGCAGCAGGCCGCGGAAGGGCTCGATATCGGCCTCGATGCTGTGGCGGTACTCCGAGTCGGCCAGCAGCACCCCGGCGATGAAGGCGCCGAGCGCCATGGACAGCCCGGCCAGCTCCATCAGCAGGGCGGCACCGATCACCACTAGTAGGGCGGTGCCGGCGAACACCTCGCGGCTGCGGGTGGCGGCGGCGAAGCGGAACAGCGGCCGCAGCAGGTAGCGCCCGCCGATGATCAGCCCGACAAAGGCGCCGACGGCGATCAGCGCCTCGCCCAGCAGGTGGCCCCAGCCGCCGCCCAGCGGATCGTCGCCGGCCAGCAGGGGGATGGCCGCCAGCACCGGGATGGCGGCCAGGTCCTGGAACAGCAGCAGGGCGAAGGCGTAGCGGCCGTGGCGGCTACTTAGCTCGCCGCGCTCGCCGAGCAGCTGCAGCACCAGCGGCGTGGAGCACAGCCCCAGGCTGAAGCCGACCACCAGGGCCGCGGCCGGCGAGAGCCCCGCCGCCAGCGCCAGGCCGGTGAGCAGCGCCGTGGTGATGGCCACCTGCAGGCTGCCGAAGCCGAACACCGCCTTGCGCATCAACCTGAGGCGCGACGGCTTGAGTTCCAGGCCGATCACGAACAGCAGGAAGACGATGCCCACCTGGGAGAACTGCAGCACCGCATCGGCATCGGGGACCAGCCCCAGCGCCGAGGGGCCGATCACCACCCCGGCGACCAGGTAGCCCAGCACCTCGCCGAGCCCCAGGCGCTTGACCAGCGGCACGATCAGTACCGCGGCGGCAAGGAAGATCAGGGCGTTGTAGAGCAGGGCGATGGCCAAGGCGGGTTCCTCCGGTGGCGATGCAGGTGGCGGTCGGCGAATCCCCATCCTACCGCAGAGGATCGCCCCAATGGCCAAGCAAGAACTGGGCCAGAGATTCCCTGGCGGGCGTTCACGGCCGGTCCGGCGGCTCGCCGCGGTCGCACTTGGTGCATTCCAGGGCCAGGCCCAGCCGCGAGCGTCGCCCGGCCTCGGTGGTCACCCAGGGGCGCTCGGCCCAGGGCGGCTGATGGCGGACGTGCTGGCCATGCCCGCAGGCCAGCTCGGCCACCCAGTGGCCCTCCGCGTCGCGGTGATAGCCGACGATTGCCTGGCGCATGGTCAGGGGGCACCCGGGCTACGGGTGGGCTCGGTGGTCATGGTGTGGAGCCGCCGCCTGGCGGGGCATAGAGGTCCAGGTGGCCGTCGAGGACCGCCTCGATCTCGGCCAGGGTCGCCGCGTCCAGGGCCTCGAGCCCCAGGCGGCGCAGCAGCGGCTCCCGGGCGATCAGGAAGAACACGATCTGTCCCACCAGGGTGTGGGTCTCCAGCACCACTCGGCGGTCGTCCGGGGCACGGTCGGTGAGCCGGCCGATGAGGGTCGCCAGCCGGGCCTGGACGACGCCGAAGGCGCGGCCCTGGAGGATCTCGAAGGCCTCGCCGGGATGGATCTGCTCCCGCATCACCAGCAGCAGCCAGTGGCGGCAGTCGTCGTCGGCGGCGAAGGTGCGCGCCATGCGTCGCACCATGTCGCGCAGCGCGGCCAGGGCGGCGTCGCGGTCGGTGGGCACGTCCGGCGCGTCCCCCGGCGCCAGGCGCTCGCGGAGTTGGTCGGCGATGTGGCCCGCCGCCGCCAGGTAGAGGCCGTGCTTGTTGGCGAAGTGATAGGCGATGGAGCCGATGTTGGCCCCGGCGGCCTCGGCCAGCAGGCGCGTGCTGGTGGCCCGGTAGCCGTGCTCGCCGAACAGCCGGATGCCGGCCTGGATCAGGCGCTCGCGGGTCTCGGCGGCGGACGCTCGGGAGGCGGCGGTCATGGGCGGGTCCTCCGGGAAGGTTCGCGGGTGTCGATGCCGAACAGGTAGCTGTAGAGCACCGGCACCATGCCCAGGCTCATCAGGGTGCCGACGCCGAGCCCCCCGGCCATGGCGGCGGCCATGCCGTAGAACAGCGGGTCGCGGCCGACGATCAGCGGCAGGAAGCCGAGGATGGTGGTGATCGCCGACATCAGGATC
Organism: Halomonas sp. ABH4_019; assembly: GCF_056159885.1. Taxonomy (NCBI): domain Bacteria; kingdom Pseudomonadati; phylum Pseudomonadota; class Gammaproteobacteria; order Oceanospirillales; family Halomonadaceae; genus Halomonas; species Halomonas sp. ABH4_019. The sequence goes on along the minus strand of NZ_JBSWWC010000001.1, from coordinate 1,203,349 downwards.
GGCCGCAGCCGGCGGGCCGAGGCCTTGACCACCGCATCGCGGCCCGACAGCGTCGGATCCCGACGCTCGATATCGATGCGATCGATCAGCACGATGGCGTTGTTGATGATGATGCCGGCCAGGCTGTAGATCCCCAGCAGCACCATGAAGCCGAAGTTGGCGCCGCTGGCGAGCAGCCCCAACACCACCCCGACGATCACCAGCGGGATGGTGGCGACGATCACCAGCGGGCGCTTGAAGGAATTGAACTGGGCCACCAGCAGCACCACGATCAGCCCCAGGCACAGCGGCAGGTTGGCCTGCAGCGCGGCCTGGCCCTCGCGGGATTCCTCGACCACGCCGTCGAACTCCAGCCAGTGCCCCGCTGGCAGGTCCGCCTCCAGCTCGCGCAGCGCCGGCGCGAGGCGCGGCACCATGTCCTCGGCGGTGAGGCTGCGGTGGCGGCCCTCCACGGTGATGGTGCGCACCAGGTTCTCGCGGTCGATGCGGTAGTAGCCGTTGTCGAGTCGCAGGTCGGCCACCTGGTTGAGCGGCACGCCCTCGCCGGGGGTACCCAGCGGGTAGACGGTCAGCGCCCCGAGGTGGGCGAGGCTCTCGCGCTGCTCGTCGGCGTAGCGCATGACCACCGGGATGATGTCGTCGCCCTCGCGATAGTGGCTGAGGTGATAGCCGTCGAGGGCGCCGGACAGCGAGCGGGCGATGTCCTCCGAGGTGATGCCGGCGGCCCGCGCCCGGGCCTGGTCGACCTCGACGCCCAGCGACGGGATGCGCGCCTCCCAGCTCTGGCGCACGTCCCGGGTGCCGTCGAGGTCACGCAGCAGGGCCTCCACCTCGCCGGCGGCGGCGAACAGCACCTCGCGGTCCGGGCCCTTGACCTGGACCTGCAGCAGGGTGCTGTCCGAGGGACCGAGGAACATCCGCGTGACCCGTGGCGAGAGGTCCGGGTGGCGCGTCGCCAGCAGCGTCCGGGTGGCCTGGATCACCGCCGCCACCCGCTCGCGGTCGGCCACGTTGAGTACCAGGAAGCCCTTGTTGGGGGCCGGGTCGAGGGGCGTCAGCGAGAGCACGAAGCGCGGCCCCCCGAAGCCCGAGTAGGCGGCCACGCCGGTGACGTCGTCGGCGAGCGCCGGGGCCTCGAGCAGTTCGCGGCTCAGTGCCTGGACGCGCCGGTCGCTGCGGTTGGCGGCGATGTCCGAGGGGAAGTCGATGGTCACCAGCACCTGGTTGCGGTCCGAGTCGGGGAAGAACTTCTTGGGCACCGCCTGCATCATCGCCACCCCGGCCACCAGGGCCAGCGCCATGGCGGCCAGGAACAGCGGGCGGTGATGCAGCACCCGGACCAGCCAGCGGCCGTAGCGCCGCGAGACCCAGTTGAAGGCGCGGTCGGAGAGGTTGGGGGCGGCCCCGGGGGCGTCGGGTCGGGTGCCGGCGCGCGGTGCCTTGAGGAAACGATGGCACAGCGCCGGGGTCACCGTCAGCGACAGTCCCCAGGAGGCCAGCAGGGTGATGGCGATGACCAGCGAGATCGAGCGGGTGTACTCGCCGGCGGCGTGCTCGGCGAGCATCAGCGGCAGGAACACCAGGATGGTGGTCAGGCTGGACGACAGCAGCGGCAGGGCCAGCTCGCCGCCGGTCTCGGCCAGCGCCTGGTCGCGGCTGCGGCCGGCCTCCAGGCGGGTCTTGAAGTCCTCGGCGACGACGATGGCGTTGTCCACCAGCAGGCCCAGGGCGATCACCAGGGTGGCCAGGCTCGCTCGCTGCAGGGTCAGCTCCGTGAGCCCCATCACGGCCAGGGTGACCAGCATCACCGTGGGGATGATCGAGCCGACGATCAGCCCGGTGCGCACGCCGAGGAACAGGATCACCACCCCGAGCACGATGGCCAGCGTCTGCAGCACGCTCTGGGTCACCCCGAAGACGGCGTTGGCCACCTGTTCGGGCTGGAAGGTCATGATGTCCAGACGGTAGCCCGCGGGCAGGCCGGCGCGCAGCTCGTCGAGGCGCTGGCGCACGGCATGGCCGAAGTCGAGCACGCTCTCGCCCTCGAGCATCGACACGGCGAAGACGATGGCCGGTTCGCCGTTGAAGTAGGCGGTCTTGTCCGCGGGGTCCTCGTAGCCGCGGGTGATCTCGCCGAGGTCGCGCAGGCGCAGGGTGGCGCCGTCGGGCAGGCGCAGTTCGGTGTCGCCCAGCGCCTCCAGGGTCGGGAACTCGCCGGAGACCTCCAGCGCCAGGCGCTGGTCGCCGGTTTCCAGCACGCCGCCCGGCGGATAGATGTTGCGGCTCTGGATCTGCTCGGCGAGCTCGCCCGGGGTCAGGCCCAGTTCGGCCAGGCGCGCCTCGGCGATATCGATGAACACCCGCTGTTCCTGGATGCCCAGCAGCTCGACCTTCTGGGTGCCCGGCACGCCGTAGAGGGCGGCGCGCACGTGCTCGGCGATCTCCTGCTGCTCGGCCTGGGGGAAGTCCTCGGCGGTGAGCGCGGCGGTGACCACGGCCACGTCGCCGAAGTCGTCGTTGATGACCGGGTCCTGGGTGCCCTCCGGCAGCCTGTCTCGGGCGGCCTCGACGCGCTGGCGCATCTCGTCCCAGATCTGGTCCAGGTCGAAGTAGCGGTCCTGGATCTCGACGTGGAGGATCGAGCGGCCGCGCATCGAGGTCGAGGCGATGCGCTCGACCTCGCCGAGGGTGCGGATGCTCTCCTCCAGCGGCTTGGTGATGTTCTCTTCCACCTGGGCGGCCGGCAGGCCGGGAAAGGCGGTGGTCACCACCGCCTCGCGGACGGTGATCTCGGGGTCCTCGCGGGCCGGCAGGGTGAAGTAGCTGTACAGGCCGAACAGCATGGCCAGCACGGTGGCCAGGTAGACGACGGGGCGGCGGCGGTAGGCGATCTGGCTCAGGTTCATGAGGGCCTCAGTGGTAGCGTTCCGGGCCCTCGCCGAGCAGGCTCACGGCCTGGCCGGCGTCGACGAACTCCGCGCCCCGGGCGACGATGCGCTCACCCGGGGACAGGGCGCCGCGCACCCGGGCGCGGCCCTCCTCGAGACGCAGCACCTCGACGTCGACCCGCTCGAGGCGCCGGTCGTCGTCGATGCGCAGCACATGGGCGCTGTCCTCGCCGTCGTAGACCAGGGCGGTGAGCGGGATCGGCAGGCCGGCGGCGCCGTCCGCGGCGGGCAGTGACAGCGCCACCCGGGCGGTCATGCCGGAGCGCAGGCCCGTGGGCGGCTCGTCCACGGCCAGGATCACCGGGTAGTCGTTGGCGGAGCGTGGCTGGGTGCCCAGCCGGCGCAGGGTGGCGGGGCTCGAGGCGCCGCCCAGGGCGGGCAGGCGGATCTCGTGGATGCTGCCCTCGACGAGGGCGCCGACCAGGGTCTCGGGCACGCTGGTCTCCACCTCGAAACCCTCGCGATCGGAGATCACCTCGAGGACGGTCTGGTTGGCGGCGACCCGCTCCGCGGGCTCGGCCTGGCGCTGGCTCACCGAGCCGGCATAGGGCGCCGTCAGGGTGGTCAGGCGCAGGTCTCGCTCGGCCAGCGCCACGGCGGCCTGGGCCGAGGCGTGGCGGGACTCGGCGGTATCCAGGGCGGCCCGGGCGGTATCCAGCCGGGTGTCGCTGACGTAGCCCTTGTCGGCGAGGCTGGCCTGGCGGCGGTAGTCCTGGCGCTTCTCGGCCAGGCTGGCCTCGGCCTCCCGGCGTTCCGCGCGACGCTGCTGGGCCACCAGGCGGTAGCGGGCGTCGTCCAGGCTCGCCAGGGTCTCCCCGGCGGCGAAGGTGTCGCCGACGTCCACCGGCAGCGACCGGATCTCGCCGGGGATCTCGAAACTCAGGGCGGTGCGCTCGGCGGCCTTGACCCGGCCCGAGAGCCGGGTCACGGCGCCGTTGCCGTCGGCCTGGATGACATGGCTGGCGACGACCCGCGGCGGCGTTTCGGAGGGCGCCGTCTCCGGTGAGCAGCCGGCCAGCATCAGGGCGAGGCCGGTCAGCGGGAACACGACGGCCGGCAGGCGGGGGAAGGGGGGCATGGCGACGATCCTCGACGGCCGATGAGCGGTGCCCGGCGTGCCCGGACGCTATCGGCCAGTGTATTAATCAGTTGATTAAATCGCAATCAGAAGGCCATCGGCTCGAGCACCCATGGCGCTCGAGCGGGGGAGAGCGCTCGAGGCGCGCCGCCTAGAAGGCCAGCGCTACGCCCGCATGGACGCTGCGGTCCGGGGCCGTGGCGAAGTAGCGTCCGCGCTGGTCGTTGATGACGATGTTGTCGAAGTGCTCGCGGTCGAACAGGTTCTGTACGCCCACGTAGGCGCGCAGCAGGGTATCGTCGCCGAGCCGCCAGCCGTCGCCGGCGCGCAGGTTGGCCAGCCAATAGTCGTCGATCCTCACGCGGTTGGCGTCGTCGGCGACCATCGAGCCGACGTAGCGGGTCTCCAGGGTGGCGAAGCGCTCGCCGATGCCCTGCCAGGTCAGCTGGTTGACCCAGGTGCGCTCGGGCAGGCCCGGGATGCGGTGGTTGGCGAAGTCGTTGCCCTCGCCATCTTCGTAGTCCTGGAACTCGTAGCGCGCCAGGGTCAGGGCGCTGTCGAGGCGCCAGTCCTCGGCGAACTGCCAGCCCAGGGCCACTTCCAGGCCGTCCTGGCGGCTGCGACCGGCGTTGCGGTAGAAGTCCCGGCCCTGATCGTCGCGGTAGGCGATCAGCGAGTCGCGCACCCGGGTCGAGAACAGCGCCACGTCGTAGTCGAGGCCGGCGTCGACGAAGCTGCCGCGCAGGCCGATCTCGCGGTTCCAGGCCTTCTGCGGTTCGATGTCCGGATTGAAGCCGCCGACGCGGGCCGGATTGGCGAACTCTGTAAAGGTCGGCGTCTCGTAGGCGGTGCCCGTCGAGAGATAGGCCTGATGGTCGGGCCGATAGCGATAGCTCAGCCCGGCGCTGCCGCTCCACTGATCGAAGCGGCGATCGCCGCCGTTGTCGCCGTCGGCGAGGTAGTCGTCGTCGATATCGAATCGGGTGTGGTCGAAGCGGGTGCCCAGCGAGAGGGTCCACTGGTCGCTCAGGTCCAGGTCGCCCTGGGCGAAGACGCCGACCGAACTGGCCGTCTGGGTCTCGTCGGCGACGCGGCCCTGGTGGACGCCGTCGATGGTGACCTCGTCGCGGTAGCGTTCGTCCTGCTGGCGGGCCAGGTCGATGCCGGTCACGGTGCGCAGCGGCAGGTCGCCGACGGTCAGCGACTGGCGATACTCGGCGCTGCCGCCGTAGTAGTCGCGATCGTAGGCGACGAAGCTGTCGCCGGCGTAGGCCAGCTGCTGCTCGAAGTCGCGCTCCAGGTAGAAACCACGCAGGGTCAGTTCGCCGGGGCCGGCGGCGAGGTCCTCGTACTCCAGGCCGAGCACCTGCTGGTCGACCGACTGTCCCGCATCGATGCGGGTCGGCGAATAGAAGGGGCTGTCGATCGTGCCCTTGCGGTCCTCGCTGACCGCCTCGGCGGTCAGCCCGCCCGGATCCTCGGCGCGCGGATTGTCGAGCAGGTTGACGATGGCGGTGAGCGAGCGGTCGGCGTCCAGCTCGCGCGTCAGCTTGGCGTTGAGCCGGTACTTCTCGACCTCGCTGTGGTCGCGGTAGCCGTCCAGGCCCAGCGCCGAGACGCTGAGGTGATGCGACCAGGGGCCCTCGACGCCGCCGTTGCTGAGATTCAGCTTGCGGTAGCCGTCGCTGCCGCCCTCGACGCGTAGCCGGGTACCGGGATCGCTCTCGCCGTCGGCGGTGGTGACGTCGATCACGCCGCCGGCGGCGTTGCCATACTGCACCGCCGCCGGGCCGCGAATCACCTCGATGCGCCGGGCGCTGTCGAGATCGATGGCATCGAGCTGGGCCTGGCCGTCGGGCAGGGTGTAGGGGATGCCGTCGACGCGCACCGTGATGCCGCGCACGCCCCAGGGCGTGCGGGCGCCGAAGCCGCGGATCGATACCCGCTCGCCCTGGACGAAGTTGTGACGGTTCTGGAGATAGAGCCCCGGCACGCTCGCAAGCGACTCGTTTAGCCGCTCGCGGGGCTGGCCCCGGGCGATCTGCTCGTCGTCCACCACGGTGACGGCGGCCGGCGTGGCGTAGAGCTCGCGCTCGAGCCGCGATGCGCTGACCGTCAGCGGCTCGAGGGTGAGCTCGGCGGCCTGGCCGGCGGCGGGCAGCAGCAGAAGGGGCGTCATCATGACGGGAGCGAGGGCGTGTCGGGGCATGAGGCGTCCTGTCGGTGCGTGGTGGGAAAGAATGTTCGCATCCTAAGTGATGCCTGACAAATCGTGTCCATGCCCCTGAATCGTCGACCAGGCGACGGATGTCTTCAACGTCGCTGGGCCTTGCTCCGTGCCCGGCGGCCGACCACCTTGAAGAGGACATCGGGAGCTGGAGGAGAGGTGGCGTGGGACGCATGATATCGCGCCCGGCCGGTGGCGGGATCTCGGTGATCGCCCTGCTGCTGGCCGCCAACGGCCTGGCCTTCCTGGCCCAGGCGATGCTGCCGGGCCCGATGCTGCGCCACCTGGCGCTGTGGCCGCTCGGCGCGGCGCCGGACACGCTGGCCATGGGCATGCCGGTGGGCGAGTTCCATCTGTGGCAGCTCATGAGCTACTCCTTCCTGCACGGCAGCGTCTTCCACCTGGGCATCAACATGTTCGTGCTGTGGATGTTCGGCAGCCCGCTGGAGCGCGACTGGGGCAGCCAGCGTTTCGCGCTCTACTACTTGCTGTGCGTGCTGGGGGCGGGGGCGGCACAGCTGCTGGCGGTGTCGGCGGGGCCTTTCGCGCCCACGGTGGGCGCCTCGGGCGGCGTCTATGCGCTGCTGCTGGCCTTCGGCATGCGCTATCCCAACCAGTACATCCTGCTGCTGATTCCGCCGATTCCCATGAAGGCCAAGTACTTCGTGATCGTCATCGGCGCGGTGGAGCTGTGGTCGGGCCTCGCCGGCACGCGCCAGGGCGTGGCGCACTTCGCGCACCTGGCGGGCATGCTGGTCGGGCTGGCCCTGATGCTGGCCGGGCGTCGGCGCCCATGACGCATGGCGTCCTGGGCGGGGTGTTCGCCGGGCCGACCGGAATTCGCCACTCACGACGGCGAGGCGGGCTCGGTGGTCCGGCATCACGCGACGAGGTGTGGCCTTCGCGACTGTCAGGCGTGCCGGATGGCTTGCCATGGCCAGCGCGGCTCGTCCGATGGCCGAGTTCATCATTGTTCACCATGTGCCGCCGACCACGCTAGACGCGCCCGTGGTCGTTGGCCCGGGGCGATTCCTGGGCTGGGCGCAGCGATCGTGCCTGCGGAAAATCGACGCTATTTCGGACTCGGGGGTGAGCCTTTCCGGCGGCATCGCGAGGCGCCGGTGCTGGGAGGTGTTCGATGAGGATATCGATGCCTCGGCGCTCGAGTGCCGTCCTTCCACCTCGGGGATGCGTTGGAGTCATGCTTCTTGGGAGGGGCGGGTTTTTCATATTGATGCCCATTTTTGTTGTGCCATCGAGAATGGCGATGGCGAGGTCTTTGACGGAAGGGGGTTGTGGATGGGTTGTAACGCCTGGTCTGGCTGCGAATATTGGTGAGGGGTAAGGGATCTTTTTTCGATGTGTTGGTCTTGTGGTGTTCGATGAATTTTGTTGTGTTGTGGCGGTGATTGTTGTCTGTCGTTGATGAGTTGGTTTTTGTGTTATTTTTGTTGTTTGGTATGTGATTTTTTCCTGGTTTTGTTTTTTAAAGATGATGTTATTTCGTTATTTGTTTGAGGTTATCGAGGGGGTTTTTGAAGGTTGTTGCGGTTGTTGATTGGCGTTTTTTGGTGCGCTGTGCCGAGAGAGGGTGCTTGGCGTCCGTGGTGCGGATGAGAGGGTGGCGCGCGATTGGATGGCGGATCTGGACAGTGTTGCCAGGGTTGGAGAATGATCTCGGTCGTGCGCCTTCCTAGACTCGAAACGTCCAAGAACCCACAAGAAGGAGCGGCGATATGCGCAACCATGGACTCGAAGGCAAGGTCGTGCTGATCGGCGGCGGCGCCAAGAACCTGGGAGGACTGCTGTCGCGTGACCTGACGCGACACGGTGCCGCGGCGGTGGCCATCCACTACAACAGCGAGACGACCCGGGACGCGGCGGAGCAGACCCTCTCCGAGGTCAAGGCCCTGGGGGGCGATGGCGCCCTGTTTCAGGGTGACCTGACTCAGCCCGGTAACGTCACCTGGCTGTTCGACGAGACGGTATCGCGATTCGGCAAGCTGGATATCGCCATCAACACCGTGGGCATGGTGCTCAAGAAGCCGATGCTGGAGATCGGCGAGGCCGAGTACGACACCATGTTCGACATCAATGCCAAGTGCGCCTTCTTCTTCATCAAGGAGGCCGGACGGGTGCTGGAGGACCACGGCAAGATCGTGACGGTGGTGACGTCCCTGCTGGGGGCCTTCACGCCGTTCTATTCCACCTACGCCGGGGGCAAGGCACCGGTGGAGCACTTCACCCGCGCCGCGTCCAAGGAATTCGGCGCCCGCGGCATCTCGGTCAACGCGGTGGGCCCCGGCCCCATGGATACGCCCTTCTTCTATGGCCAGGAAGCCGACGAGGCGGTCGCCTTCCACAAGGGCGCTGCGGCCCTGTCCGACTTTAGCAAGACGGGACTGACCGATATCGAGGACATCGTTCCGCTGATTCGCCATCTGGTCACCGATGGCTGGTGGACGACCGGTCAGACGCTGCTGGCCAATGGGGGCTATACCACCAAGTGAGTCCGTTCCGGCCGGGTCCTGTACCCGGCCGGCTCGGGGCCTCGGCGGTCGTTACCTCTCTCTGCCGCCAGCGACTAGTATGCAAACAGTGAGTCTGTCTCCAGGGAGGGAGTGATGCGTACCCTGTTGATCCTGCTGATCGGTGTCCTGGTGGTCTGGTTGCTCGCCCGTCATGTCCCGCGAGGGCGTCGGCGCCTGGCGGCGGTGCTGTTCTCGTTGGTCTGGCTGCTGGCCTGCGCCTGGAATCTCGTCGTCGGGCTTTCCCATGGCTATGCCCTCGGCGAGGAGCTGGCGATCCATGCCGTGCTGTTCGCCTTGCCCGTCGGGCTGGCGTGGTGGCGCCTGGGGCGACGCACGCCGGGCCCGCCTTGAGCGCAGTCACCGGCCGGCGCTTGCGTCCCTTCCCTCATCCACTCTCGGGAGTCGGCATGACACCGGAACGTCCTCATCCCCTGATGCGCGTTCGCGACGGTCACGAGGCCTCGGTCGGTTACGTCGAGCTGCTGTTCGACCTGATCTACGTGTTCGCCATCATCCAGGTCTCGCACTTCCTGCTCGACCATCTGAGCCTGCTCGGCGCCTTGCAGGCCCTGCTGATGTGGTTCGCGGTCTGGCTGGGCTGGCAGTACAGCGCCTGGATGACCAACTGGTTCGACCCGGACACCACCCCCATTCGGCTGGTGCTGTTCGGCACCATGGCCCTGGCGCTGATGATGGCGGCGGCACTGCCGCAGGCGTTCGAGTCCCGAGGGCTGGTGTTTGCCGGCTGTTTCGCCGCCATGCAGGTGGGGCGGGCGGTCTTCCTGCGCCTGAGCCTTGGCGGCCATCCGCTGAAGGACAACTACAGCCGGATTCTGGGCTGGGCCTGCATCGCGGCGGTGCTGTGGCTCGCCGGTGGGCTGGCCGAGGGCGGCCTGCGGCTGGGGCTCTGGGCCCTGGCGGTGCTGTGCGAGTACGTCTCGCCGATGTTCGGTTTTCCCTTGCCCGGCCTCGGCCGCTCGCGCAGCGATCGCGACTGGGACATCGAAGGGGGGCATCTGATCGAGCGCTGCGCCCTGTTCATGATCATCGCCCTGGGCGAGACCATCCTGATCACCGGCGCCACCCTGGCCCATGCCGACCCCTGGGGGAGCGCAATCCTGCTGGCCTTCGGCGTGGCCTTTCTGGAGACGGTGGCCATGTGGTGGGTGTATTTCCACCTGACCATCCGTGATGCCGCCCGCGTCATCACCGAGGCCAAGGATCCCGGGCGCATCGGGGCCTACTTCCACTATATCCACGTGGTCATCCTGGGCAGCGTGATCCTCTGCGCCGTGGGCAGCGAGCTGGTGATCGCCCATCCCACCGGGCATCTCGAGCCCCGGGCGTTGGCGGTGCTGCTGGCGGGGCCCATGCTGTTCCTGGCCGGCATGGCCGTGTACAAGTTCGTCGTCTACGGTCGGCTGCCGCTGTCCCACCTGGCGGGAATCGGTCTGTTGCCGCTGCTGATGTGGCCGCTCGCCGCCTGGCACAGCGCCCTGCTGCTCCAGGCAGTGAGCGCCGCCTTGCTGATGGCGGTCGGGGGCTGGGAGATGGTCTCCCGGCGCGGCGTGGTGCGTATCTGACGGGAGGTTCCCGACGCAGGGTGGTCATGGACAGGATCGATCAGTTGCAAGGTTTCATCCAGGTGGCGGAGATGGGCAGCTTCACGCGGGCGGCCGCGGCCTTGAAGTGGCCCAGGACGACCCTGTCGCTGGCGGTACAGCGCCTGGAGGACGCGGTAGGAGCGCGCCTGCTGCACCGCACGACGCGCCGGGTGCAGCTGACGTCCGACGGGCAGCTGCTGCTCTTCCACGCCCGCACCCTCGTCGCGGATGCCGAGCGCCTGGAGCACCTGTTCCGGGAACATCGCGAGAGCGTCTCCGGACGCCTGACCATCGACATGCCGAGCCGCGTGGCCCGGCGGCTGGTGGCCCCGGCGCTCCACGAGCTGCTGCATCGCCACCCCAGCCTGGAGGTCAGGCTGGGGGCATCGGACCGTTATGTGGACCCCGTCGCGGAGGGGCTGGACTGCCAGGTGCGCTTCGGCTCGATCGGCGACTGCAGCCTGGTGGCGCGACGCCTGGGGCGAGTCGCCATGGTGAGCTGCGCGTCCCCGGACTACCTGGCCGCGCATGGATGGCCGTTGGATCCGGCCTCGCTCGTCGCCGGGCATGCGATGGTCGGCTACCTCGATCCCAGGAGCGGGCGCGAACAGGGTTTCGAACTGGTCGAGGCGGGGCAGTCGCGGGAGCTCGGCCTGACGAGCCGCGTGGTGGTCAACAACGCCGACGCCTATATCGCCTGCTGCGTGGCCGGCCACGGGCTGATCCAGGTGCCGCGTTTCGACGTCGACGACCTGCTGCGCAGCGGCGTGCTCTGCGAGGTGCTGCCCGACTGCTGTCCCGCCGGGCTGGAGGTATCGGTGCTGTACCCCCACCGGCGGCATCGCGCCTCGCGCATCGATGCCTTCATTCACTGGTTTACCGACCTGATGGCGCCACACCTCGGGGGATGAGGGAGCTGTCCCCGGGGCTAGCGACGCCATCGGCGTTGCGCCGCTCACAGGAGCAAGAGCTTCAATGGCATCCAGATGCCCATCGCCAGCATGATCAGGTTCTCGGACAGCGACACGAGGCCCAGGGGGACCTTGCTGTTGCCGCCTACGCAGGCACACTTCAGCTCGCGCTTGTCGATATAGACGGCCTTGACGACCGAGAGGGTGCCGACCGCGCCGATGAAGAGGGCCAAGGGGGCGGCAAGCCATATCCACAGCCCCGCCAGCATCAGGACGCCGGCCAGGGTTTCCGCGAAGGGGTAGACGTAGCCGTAGCGGACATGGCGCTGGGCGAGCAGGTCGTAGTTGAGGAACATGGTGCTGAAGCTCTCGATGTCCTGCAGCTTCTGTAGCCCCAGCAGGGTCATGGCGGTGGCGATGGCGTATTCCGGCATGCGCCAGGCAAGCAGCGTGCCATGGGCCGCCCAGCTCACCGCCAGGCCGATCGCCAGGGCGGTCGCGAAGATCGCGATGACCGGCTGGTAGGTCGTGTCCTGCTCCCCGGGCACGCGCAGGCCCAGATATTTGCGTACCTCTTCGTAGCCGCCCACGCGCTGCTCATCGATATATACCTGGGGGGTGGTATCGACGCCGGCCGATTGCTTGAAGTCCTCGATGGCATCGCGGGATTCGAGGGTGTGATCGTCGACCCGGAATCCCTGACGCTTGAGAAGGGCCACGGTCTTCAGGCCGAACGGGCAGAGATGTTCGGCCGTCTTCATGCGATACACGCGTGCCGTCCTGGGCCGAGACGACGGGGTTGAAGAGAGGGTATCCATAGGCGTTCACCTCCTGACGATAGCAAGAACGCCGGGCGTCGCGGAGCCAGGGATGTCGGCTTTCCCATCGGCGGCGAAGTCCGCCCAGCGGCTTACAGCCTAGAACCTATGGGCCACCCAAGGGCCAGGCTCGTGTCGTCCGGCAGGCTCGGGCGAGGGCATGCCTCGCCCTCGGCACTCAGCGCTCCGCCGAGGCCGCCCACAGATTCACCCCGCCGTCCACCGCGTAGCGGTCGATCTCGGTCAGCTCCGCGTCGCTGAAGTCGGCCCGGTCCAGGGCCCCCACGCAGTCGGTGACCTGCTGGGGCCGACTGGCGCCGATCAGCGCCGATGTCACCCGGCCGCTGCGCAGTACCCAGGCGATGGCCATCTGGGCGAGGGTCTGGCCGCGGCGCTCGGCGATGGCGTTCAGGGCGCGCACGCGTTCAAGGTTCTCCGCCGACAGGTGGGCATCCTTGAGGCTGCCGCCCTGGGCCGCCCGGCTGTCGTCGGGCACCTCCGTCAGATACTTGTCGGTGAGCAGGCCCTGGGCCAGCGGCGAGAACACGATCGAGCCGGTACCCAGCTCGTCGAGGGTATCGAGCAGGCCGTCGTCCTCGATCCAGCGATTGACCAGCGAGTAGCTCGGCTGGTGGATCAGGCAGGGCGTGCCTAGCGAGCGCAGGATCTCCGCCGCCTCGCGGGTGCGCTGGGCGTTGTAGGAGGAGATGCCGGCGTACAGCGCCTTGCCCTGGCGCACCGCCTGGTCCAGCGCGCCCATGGTTTCCTCCAGGGGCGTGTCGGGATCGAAGCGGTGAGAATAGAAGATATCCACGTAGTCGACGCCCAGTCGCTCGAGGCTGCGGTCCAGGCTGGAGAGCAGGTACTTGCGGCTGCCCCATTCGCCGTAGGGGCCGGGATGCATCCAGTAGCCGGCCTTGGTCGAGATCACCAGCTCGTCGCGCAGCCCGGCGAAGTCGCTTTTCAGGATGCGGCCGAACAGGGCCTCGGCGCTACCCGGGGGTGGGCCGTAATTGTTGGCCAGGTCGAAGTGGGTGATGCCATGATCGAAGGCGGTGCGGCAGATCGCCCGAGCGTTGTCGGCGCTGGCATTGTCGCCGAAGTTCTGCCAGAGCCCGAGGGAGATGGCGGGCAGCTTCAGGCCGCTGCGCCCGCAGCGGCGGTAGGGCATTCGCTCGTAGCGGTCTTCCGAGGGCGTGTAGCGCATGGGTCCATCCTGTGCCGTGGGCGGGGCATCGGCCCCGCCGGGTGATCGTCTGCCACACCATTATGCGCATCGGCATGGGGCGAGAAAACTCGACGACTCGGGCGCCCCCTGCGAATCGGCGCAGCGCCAAGAACAAGGCCGACGCCGCGGCGCCGGCCCTCTCGGACATGGCCGTCAGGCGGCCGGGGCGTCAATGGGTGTGGCGTCGCTCGTCGGGCGGTCGTCGGCTGAAGCGCACCGGCGGCTGGTACTTCTCGTCCCGCGAGGCTCGCTCCGGCGCCGGGCGCACATGCCAGCCCCGGTCGGTGGCCCAGGCCTTCAGTTCGCGGTAGTCGAGCAGGGGATGGGCCCGGGTGTAGGGGTTGGGGGATGAGGAGGGAAAGGCGTGGGCCACATGCGGGTAGTGGGCCAGGGCGACCTCGTCGTCATGGGCGGCCAGTGCACGGTCCAGGGCCGATTGCCAGGCCTGGACATCGCGCTGGGCCGGGCGTTGCGGGTTGGCTTGAAGCATCGGTTGGTCCTCCATGGTGTCGCCTGGAGACAGGCGTTGTCCGGGGGCGTGGTGGCGCCCGGCGGCATGAAAATCGCCCCGCTCGGCCGAGCCGAGCGGGGCGTCATCATCGGGTAGACATCGGGCCGTCGATGGCTCGACGTCCGGCCGAGGGAGGCCAGGCCGTGCGTTCGACATCCGGGTGCCGAACGGGGTGGTGCGCTAGGGCGTAGTGCATCATGGCCGTGTCTCCGCTCGGGGGAACCGCGATCAATCCCAGCTCAGGGCGCCGCCGACCTGGTATTCGGTGACGCGGGTCTCGAAGAAGTTCTTCTCCTTGCGCAGGTCGATGATCTCGCTCATCCACGGGAAGGGATTCTCGGCACCCGGGAACTGCTCCTTCAAGCCGATCTGCGCCAGGCGACGGTTGCAGATGAAGTGCAGGTACTCCTCCATGATCGCCGCGTTCATGCCCAGCACGCCGCGGGGCATGGTGTCGCGGGCGTAGGCGATCTCGAGCTCGGTGCCCTCGAGGATCATCTGGGTGACCTCGTCCTGGAACTCGGCGGTCCACAGGTGCGGGTTCTCGATCTTGATCTGGTTGATCATGTCGACGCCGAAGTTCAGGTGCATCGACTCGTCGCGCAGGATGTACTGGAACTGCTCGGCGACGCCGGTCATCTTGTTGCGCCGGCCCATGGACAGGATCTGGCTGAAGCCGCAGTAGAAGAAGATGCCCTCGGTCACGCAGTAGAAGGCGATCAGGTTACGCAGCAGTTCCTGGTCGGTCTCCGGGGTGCCGGTGTGGAAGTCCGGGCGCGCCAGCGACTGGGTGTGCTTGAGGCTCCAGGCGGACTTGGCCGAGACGGAGGGCACCTCGCGGTACATGTTGAAGACCTCGCCTTCGTCCATGCCCAGCGACTCCACGCAGTACTGGTAGGCGTGGGTGTGGATCGCCTCCTCGAAGGCCTGGCGCAGCAGGTACTGGCGGCACTCGGGGTTGGTGATCAGGCGGTAGACCGCCAGCACCAGGTTGTTGGCGACCAGCGAGTCGGCGGTGGAGAAGTAGCCCAGGCTGCGCTCGACGATGCGACGCTCGTCCTCGGTGAGGCCGTCCGCGCTCTTCCACAGCGCGATGTCGGCGTTCATGTTCACTTCCTGGGGCATCCAGTGGTTGGCGCTGCCGTCCAGGTACTTCTGCCAGGCCCACTCGTACTTGAAGGGCACCAGCTGGTTGAGGTCGGCGCGGGCGTTGATCATGCGCTTCTGCTCGACATCGATGCGCGCCGCGCCCATCTCCAGCTCTTCGAGGCCGGCGGCCACGTCGAGCTCCTCCAGGGACTGCTTGGCGCGGGCCAGGCGGTCCTGGTCGGCGACCCGGTAGGCGCCGGCGCCGTCGCGCACCTCCTCGGCGGGGGGCTCGGCCCTGGGGGCGGGCTGCGGCGCCGGCTGAGGCGCCTCGGCGGTGGCGGTGTCGTTCTCAACCGCGTCTTCGTGGAACTCGTCCCAATCGATCATGTTCTTCCTCGTTCCTCGGAGGTGGAAGGGGCAAGAGGGAAGCGCCCTGCGGGCGGAAGAGGGGCCGTGGGCCTTCCTTCTTCACCGGCGCGCCGCGCCGTCTTCCCTCTTCCTTCTTGGTCGTTACTGGCAGGCCTCGCAGCCGAGCTCGTCGATCTCGCCCGCCGAGGGCGCTCGGGAGCCGCTGCCGCTCTTGCCCTGCAGGAAGTCGTCGATGCCCTTGGGCGCGTCCTTGGCTTCCGGCGCGGGAGCCGGCGTGGGGGCCGGGGCGGCGCCGGGCGAGGCGTTGCTGACCGCGTTGAGGTTGCCGCGATCCACGGTGGACTTCTCCACCGAGGTGGCGCCCAGGGCGCGCAGGTAGTAGGTGGTCTTGAGGCCGCGGAACCAGGCCATGCGATAGGTCACGTCCAGCTTCTTGCCGGAGACACCCTGGATGTAGAGGTTCAGCGACTGGGCCTGGTCGATCCACTTCTGGCGGCGGGCGGCGGCCTCGACCAGCCACTTGGGCTCGACCTCGAAGGCGGTGGCGTAGGTGGCCTTGAGGTCGTCCGGCACGCGGTCGATGGGCTGCACGGAGCCGTCGTAGTACTTGAGGTCGTTGATCATCACCTCGTCCCACAGCCCGCGCGCTTTCAGGTCGTTGACCATGTAGGCGTTGACCACGGTGAACTCGCCCGACAGGTTCGATTTGACGAACAGGTTCTGGTAGGTCGGCTCGATCGACTGCGAGACGCCGCAGATGTTGGAGATGGTCGCGGTCGGGGCGATGGCCATGACGTTGGAGTTGCGCATGCCCTGGCTGGCGATCTTGTCGCGGATGCGGTCCCAGTCCTGGGTCGCCGAGGTGTCGACCTCGATGTACTTCTCGCCGCGCTCGGCCTTCAGCTTCTCGATGGAGTCGATGGGCAGGATGCCCTGGTCCCACAGCGAGCCCTCGAAGCTCTGGTAGCGACCGCGCTCGGCGGCCAGGTCGCTGGAGGCCTCGATGGCATGGTAGCTGACCAGCTCCATGGAAGTGTCGGCGAAGCTCACCGCCGCCTCGGAGGCGTAGGCGATGTCCTGGGCGTAGAGGGCGTCCTGGAAGCCCATGATGCCCAGCCCCACCGGACGGTGCTTGAAGTTGGAGCGCTCCGCCTGGGGCACCGCGTAGTAGTTGATGTCGATGACGTTATCGAGCATCCGCACCGCGGTGCGCACGGTCTTCTTCAGCTTGTCGCCGTCGAAGGCGCCGTCCACCACGTGCTGGGCCAGGTTGATGGAGCCCAGGTTGCACACCGCGATCTCCTCGGGAGAGGTGTTCAGGGTGATCTCGGTGCACAGGTTGGAGCTGTGGACCACGCCGGCGTGCTGCTGGGGGCTGCGCAGGTTGCACGGATCCTTGAAGGTGATCCAGGGATGGCCGGTTTCGAACAGCATCGACAGCATCTTGCGCCACAGGTCCTTGGCGCGGACGCGCTTGAACAGCTTGAGCTGACCGCTGCGGGTCATCTCCTCGTATTCCTGGTAGCGCTTCTCGAAGGCGGCGCCGTACAGGTCGTGGAGGTCCGGGCAGGTGGCCGGCGAGAACAGGGTCCATTCCTGGTCGTCGAAGACCCGCTTCATGAACAGGTCCGGCACCCAGTTGGCGGTGTTCATGTCGTGGGTTCGGCGACGATCGTCACCGGTGTTCTTGCGCAGCTCGAGGAACTCCTCGATGTCGAGGTGCCAGCTCTCCAGGTAGGCACAGACGGCGCCCTTGCGCTTGCCGCCCTGGTTGACCGCCACCGCGGTGTCGTTGACCACCTTGAGGAACGGCACCACGCCCTGGGACTTGCCGTTGGTGCCCTTGATGTAGGAGCCCAGCGCGCGCACCGGGGTCCAGTCGTTGCCGAGGCCCCCGGCCCACTTGGAGAGCAGGGCGTTGTCGCGGATGGCGCTGTAGATGCTGTCCAGGTCGTCCGGCACGGTGGTCAGGTAGCAGCTGGAGAGCTGGCTTCTGACGGTGCCCGCGTTGAACAGGGTCGGGGTGGAGGCCATGTAGTCGAAGCTGGAGAGCAGCTCGTAGAACTCGATGGCCCGCGCCTCGCGGTCGTCCTCGTTGAGGGACAGGCCCATGGCGACGCGCATGAACATCACCTGGGGCAGCTCGTAGCGCACCTCGTCGCGGTGAATGAAGTAGCGGTCGTAGAGGGTCTGCAGGCCCAGGTAGGTGAACTGGGCGTCGCGGGTGTGGTCCAGGGCATCGCCCAGGCGCTCGAGGTCGAACTCGGCGAGCCGCGGGTCGAGCTGCTCGAACTCGATGCCCTTCTCGATGTAGGCCTGGAAGGCCGGCTTGTAGAGCTCGGCCATCTCCTGGTAGGTGGCCTCCTCGGCGATGCCCAGGAACGACAGCGCCTCGCGGCGCAGGTTGTCCTGCAGCAGCCGGGCGGTGACGTAGGTGTAGTTGGGGTCCTTCTCGACCAGGGTGCGGGCGGTCATCATCAGCGCCTGGGAGACGCCGTCGACGGTCACGCCGTCGTAGAGGTTCTTCAGGGAATCCTCGACGATCTTGCCCGGCTCGACGTTGGGCAGGTTCTCGCAGGCGTCGAAGACCAGGGTCTCGACCCGGCCCAGGTCGAGCGGGCGAGTGCTGCCGTCCGGCGCGGTGACGTTGAGCGTCGGGTGGGGCTTCTCGATGTCGCCGCCGGCTTCGGCGCGGGCGCGGGCGTGCTCCTCGCGGTAGAGCACGTAGGCGCGGGCGACCTTCTGTTCCCCTGCGCGCATCAGGGCCAGTTCGACCTGGTCCTGAATGTCCTCGATGTGGACGGTGCCGCCGTCGGGCATGCGGCGCAGGAAGGCCTGGGCGATGCCGTCCGAGGCGCGCTGCACGAAGTCGCGGACCCGCGAGGAGGTGGCGGCGTTGTCGCCCTCCACGGCGATGAAGGCCTTGCTCAGGGCCACGGCGATCTTGCCGGCGTCGAAGGGCGCGACATCGCCGGTGCGCTTGATGACACGCAGGGTCTGCGGTGCGGTAACGGAGACGGACGGACGGTCCGGGGCAGCGGTGGTATCCATGGCGCCGGGGTTCCCTACCTGGTCGGTTGAAGAAGGCCGCCGAGGGCGACGGTTGACAGCTTTCGGCAAGCTTGCTAGCGCCACATGATGTGGTGCTTTTGCCGATGTCGAGCACAAGATAGTGTGCTTTTTGCCGCCCATCAAGTGGATAACTTGTGGATGGGCTGTGGCCTTTCGGGGGGCGGTTCGACGCCTTGCCGCCAGCCCGCGTGGTTGGGCCGCCGAGGCGAATTCGTGGCGTCGACCGTCGAGCGAAGGAAGGCGATGTCGGGTATTCTTGAGCTATCGGTGGTCGGTCGCGCGCCGACGGCGACACTCTACCCGAACGCCCGTTGAGGAAGATACCGCAGAAATGGACGACAGCCTGGACCCCCACGAGCAGGACCATGTGCTGATCATCGAGGATGATGAGCGCCTGGCCGAACTGACCCGCGACTACCTCGAGGCCAACGGCTACCGGGTGACCCTCGAGCCCGACGGCGCCAACGGCGTCGAGCGGATCCTCAGCCTGCAGCCCGACCTGGTGATCCTGGACCTGATGCTGCCCGGCGAGGACGGCCTGTCGATCTGCCGCCGGGTGCGCTCGGAGTACCCCGGGCCGATCCTGATGCTCACCGCCCGTACCGACGACATGGACCAGGTGCTGGGCCTGGAGATGGGCGCCGACGACTACGTGGCCAAGCCGGTCCAGCCGCGGGTGCTGCTGGCGCGCATGCGCGCCCTGCTGCGCCGCCGCGAGGCGGAGCCGGCCGGCGAAGAGGCGCGGCTGGCGTTCGGCCACCTCGAGGTCGACAACGCCACCCGGGAGGCCTTCCTGTCCGGTGAGCGCATCGACCTGACCAGCGCGGAATTCGACCTGCTGTGGCTGCTGGCCAGCAACGCCGGGCGGGTGTTGACCCGCGAGGAGATCTTTTCCCAGCTGCGCGGCATCAAGTACGACGGCCAGGACCGCTCCATCGACGTGCGCGTCTCGCGTATCCGGCCCAAGATCGGTGACGATCCGAACCAGCCGCAGCGGATCAAGACCGTGCGCAGCAAGGGCTACCTGTTCGTCAAGGACGGCTGATGGCGACGTCCCGCCTGCTGCCCCGGGCCCTGGCCGACAGCACCTTCCTGCGGGTCTACGTGCTGCTGGCCCTGGCCCTGGTGATGAGCTTCGCCCTGGCGCTGCTGGCCATCACCGTGGTCGACAAGGTGCGTCGCCAGCACTACCAGGAGCAGCTCGCCGAGGCGCCGATGACGCTGTTCACCGCCCAGCTCGAGACGCTGCCCGCCGAGCGTCGGGGGGACTGGCTGCGCGAGCAGAGCGCGCGGCTGGACATCCAGCTGTCGCTGCACGACATGACGGAGTATCCGCTGGGCTACTTCGACCGGGCCCGGCTCGAGGGCGGCCAGACGCTGGTGCGCCAGACGGAGGCCATGGGCTGGCTGCTGCATCGGCGGCTGGCCGATGAGTCGCGGCTGCTGCGGGTGGAGCTGGCCTCGCTGGGGGAGAATCAGCTGATGGGGCTGGCCCGCCAGCTGGGCCAGTGGCTGATGGCGGTGCCGCCCGGCCAGCGGGTGGGCCGGCTCGACCGGCTGCGCAGCGGGGTGATCAAGCTGCAGCTCACCGACACCCCGCCGGAGGGGCTCGATCCGGCGCGGCTGGCGACCCTGGGCGACACCGAGGTGGTGGTGCGCCTGCTGCCCCAGCGCTGGGCGATGTCGCTGTACCTGCGGCTGTCGAGCGCCGAGGGCGACATGCAGTGGGTCGAGGTCGGCCCGCTGTACGCCTTCGAGCCGCTGCCGGCCTCGCTGTTGCTGCTGTTGCTGCTGTTGCTGCTGGCCATGCTGGCGGTGATCATCTACCTGATCGTGCGCGGCGTGGAGGCGCGCATGGCCAAGCTCGAGCTCGCCGCCACGCGTATCGCCGCCGGGCGGCTGGACACCCGGGTGAAGGTCGAAGGCAACGACTTCCTGAGCCGGCTGGGCATGGCGCTGAACGGCATGGCGGCCCAGGTGCAGTCGCTGCTGCGCGGCCAGCAGGACATGATCCGGGCGGTGTCCCACGAGCTGCGCACCCCGGTGGCGCGCATCCGCTTCGCGGTGCAGATGGTCGAGGACATGACCGACGATCCGGGGGTGCGCCGCCATCTGCAGGGCATCGACGCCGACATCACCGAGCTGGACGACCTGGTCGATGAGATCCTCACCTACGCGCGCCTGGGCAGCGAATCGGCCAACGGCGTGACCTTCGAGACCTCGCTGGTGGAATGCCGGGCCATGACCGAGCGGGTCATCGAGGCGCTGCATCCCCTGCACGCCCACCTCAGCCTCAGCCTGGCGCCCGGCGCCGAGGTGGAGGCCGCCGCCGAGACGCGCTACCTGCAGCGGGCGCTGCAGAACCTGGTGGCCAACGCCTGCCGCCATGCCCGCTCGCGGGTGGTGGTGCGCATCCATGGCGAGCCGCGGCTGGTGCGCATCGACGTCGAGGACGACGGCCCCGGGGTGCCGACGACCAAGCGCAGCGAGATCTTCAAGCCCTTCGCGCGGCTCGACGACAGCCGCGCCCGGCGATCCGGCGGCTATGGCCTGGGGTTGTCGATCGTGCAGAAGGTCATGGCCTGGCACGGCGGTAGCGTGATGGTCGACGCCAGCCCCTCGCTCGGCGGCGCCCGCTTCACGTTGCTGCTGCCCCAGCGCGCCATGGCTCGGGAGGGCTGAGCCGCCCGCTCAGGCCGGCTTGATGCCCTCCAGCACCGAGAACGAGGTCTCCCGGGCGGTGCGCAGGAAATCCTCCATCCAGGGCGAGTCCCGGGTCTCCTCGCGCAGCGCCGCGAACAGCGTGCTCCACACTCCCTGCTCGCCCAGCGGCACGGCCTTCACGTAGTCGCGTTCCAGGTATTCGGTCAGCGCCCAGTTGGGCAGCGCGCAGACCCCGCGGCCGCTGGCCACCAGCTGCATCATCATGATGGTCAGCTCGGCGGTGCGTACCTCCCGAGGCTTGCAGCCGGCCGGGTCGAGGAACTGGGTGAAGACGTCCAGCCGGGTGTGTTCCACCGGATAGGTGATCAGCGTCTCCTCGGCCAGCTCGTCCGGGGCCACGAAGTGCTGGCCGGCCAGGCGGTGCTGGCGGGCCACGGCCAGCAGCCCCTCGTAGCGAAACAGCGGCTCGTAGTGGATGCCGGGCAGCGGCTGGGGGTCGGCGGTGATCACCAGGTCGAGCTGCTCGCGGGCCAGGGCGGGCAGGGGATCGAAGTGGTGACCGCCGGGGATGTCGATCTCCACCTCCGGCCAGTGGTCGCGGAAGTGGTCGACGGTGGGCATCAGCCACTGGAAGCAGCTGTGGCACTCGATGGCCATGTGCAGCCGGCCCTGCTCGTTGCCGGCCAGCCGCGCCAGGTCGCGCTCGGCCATGCGCACCTGGGGTAATACCTGCTCGGCCAGTGTCAGCAGGCGCAGGCCGGCGCGGGTGAACTCCACCGGCCGGGTCTTGCGCAGGAACAGCGGGCTGCCCAGCCGTTCCTCCAGGTCCTTGATCTGGTGGGAGAGGGCGGATTGGGTGAGATGCACCCGTTCGGCGGCTTCGACCAGAGAGCCGGCGTCGCGCAGGGCGATGAGGGTGCGGAGGTGGCGGAGTTCCAGCATGATCCTGAGCTTTGTTCATGATAAAGATTAGTAAGTTTAGTTTGATTCAGTCATGGTGGCCAGCCAGACTCCGTAGCATCATTCATGTTTGCGGATGTTTTTCATGACAATTACTCATGTTCTGGGCTACCCACGCATCGGTGCGGACCGCGAGCTCAAGAAGGCCAGCGAGGCCTACTGGAAGGGGGACATCGACCGCCAGACCCTGGAGGCCGAGGGGCGCGAGCTGCGCCGCCGCCATTGGGCGGACCAGCGCGAGGCCGGGCTGGACCTGGTCACGGTCGGCGACTTCGCCTTCTACGATCAGGTGCTCAACGTCTCCACCCTGCTCGGGGCGGTGCCGGCGCGCTTCGCGGCCGAGGACGAGGTGGCCCGCGGCGAGGTCGGGCTCGACACCGCCTTCCGCATGGCCCGGGGCCGTGCGCCCAGCGGCGAGCCCGCGGCGGCCTGCGAGATGACCAAGTACTTCGATACCAACTACCACTACCTGGTCCCCGAGCTGCATCCGGGGCAGCGCTTCCGGCTGGCCAGCACCCGGCTGTTCGACGAGGTCGAGGAGGCCCGGGCCCTGGGGCACGACGTCAAGGTGGCGCTGACCGGCCCGCTGACCTGGCTGTGGCTGGGCAAGGGCCGCGGCGAGCAGGCCGAGGCCTTCGATCGCCTGAGCCTGCTCGACGGGGTGCTGGACGTCTATGGCCGGGTGCTGGCCCGGCTCGCCGAGCAGGGCGTCGAGTGGGTGCAGCTCGACGAGCCGGCGCTGGTGCAGGACCTGCCGGCGGACTGGAAACAGGCCTTCGAGCGCGCCTATCACCGCCTGCAGGCGGCGCCGGTGAAGCTGCTGCTGGCGACCTACTTCGGCGGCCTGGGCGACAACCTGTCGCTGGCGGTGAGCCTGCCGGTGGCCGGCCTGCACCTGGATGCGGTGCGCGCCCCGGGCCAGGTCGAGGCCGTGGTCGACCGCTTGCTGCCCCACAAGGTGCTGTCGCTGGGCGTGATCGACGGGCGCAACGTCTGGCGCGCTGACCTGGCCGCGCTGCGCGGTCAACTGGCGCCGCTGGCGGCTCGCCTGGGCGGTCGGCTATGGCTGGCGCCGAGCTGCTCGCTGCTGCACGTGCCGGTGGACCTCGCGGCCGAGCGAAAGCTCGATGACGAGCTCAAGGGCTGGCTGGCCTTTGCCCGCCAGAAGCTCGATGAGACGGTGCTGCTGGGTCGTGCCCTGGGGGGCCGGTTGAGCGCCGACGACGAGGCGCGCCTGGCCGAGGCCGGCGTGGCATTGGCCGCCCGTCGCGGCTCGCCGCGCATCCATCGCCCGGCGGTGGCCGAGCGACTGGCCGCAGTGAGCGCCGCCGACAGCGAGCGGGCGAGTCCCTACGCCGAGCGTGCCGTCGCCCAGCGTCGCCACCTGGCCCTGCCGCTGTTCCCGACCACCACCATCGGCTCCTTCCCGCAGACCGCCGAGATCCGCGCCGCGCGTCGCGCCCACAAGGCCGGCGAGCTCGCCAGCGCCGACTACCAGGCGCGCATGGAGGCCGAGATCGAGGGCGCGGTGCGTCGCCAGGAGGCCCAGGGGCTCGACATGCTGGTGCACGGCGAGGCCGAGCGCAACGACATGGTCGAGTACTTCGGCGAGCGGCTCGACGGCTTCGCCTTCACCCGCTTCGGCTGGGTGCAGAGCTACGGCTCGCGGTGCGTCAAGCCGCCGATCCTGTTCGGCGACGTGGCCCGCCCGGCGCCGATGACCGTGGGCTGGAGCCGCTACGCCCAGTCGCTGACCGACAAGCCGATGAAGGGCATGCTCACCGGGCCGGTGACCATCCTGCAGTGGTCCTTCGTGCGCGACGATCAGCCGCGCGCCACCACCTGTCGCCAGATCGCCCTGGCGCTGCGCGACGAGGTGGCCGACCTGGAGGCCGCCGGCATCCGGGCCATCCAGATCGACGAGCCGGCGCTGCGCGAGGGGCTGCCGCTGCGCCGGGCCGAATGGCAGGGCTATCTGGACTGGGCGGTGGACTGCTTCCGGCTGAGCGCCGCGGTGGCCCGCGACGCCACCCAGATCCACACCCACATGTGCTATTCGGAGTTCAACGACATCATCGCCTCCATCGCCGCCCTGGACGCCGATGTCATCACCATCGAGACCTCGCGATCCGACATGGAGCTGCTCGACGCCTTCCGCGACTTCGCCTATCCCAACGAGATCGGCCCGGGTGTCTACGACATCCACTCGCCCAACATCCCCGAGGTGGACTGGATGGTGGCGTTGATGGACAAGGCCGCCGAACGCATCCCGGTCGAGCGGCTGTGGGTCAACCCGGACTGCGGCCTGAAGACCCGCGGCTGGGCCGAGGTGGAGCCGGCGCTGGCCAATATGGTCGAGGCCGCACGGGTGCTGCGTGAGCGTCACGGCTGAGCTCTATCCAGGGAACCAGCAGGCATGCCGAGGGGCGCCGGGGACAGGTCGAAGAGGAGGTTCTACGCCATGGATGGCGTCGGTAGCGTCCAGGGATGGATTCACAGCGCCTCCTCGCAGACCTGTCGACGGATCAGCCCCGAGCGGATAATCGGCCGTGGCAGTCCTGATGCCTGGCCGCCGCGCGGAGCCAAGCCGCCCGGCGGCTGGTATCCTGGCGGGAAAAGGAGTTCATCGCACAAGGAGTCATTGCCATGCCCCGTCCTTCCTCCTCCCGGATCGTCCTGCCGCTGCTGATGGCGCTGGGGCTGTCCGGCTGCGTCACTTACGTGAACTCACCGGCCCCCGACGCCGCGCCCGACCCGGCGGCGGCCGATGCCGATGGCGGGGCGGCGACCGATAGCGGGGCGGCCGGTGCCTCGCCCAAGGCCCCGCTGCTGCCCTCGACGCTGTTCCCCGGCGAGGCCGACGAACTGGTCGGCTGGCGCTGCACCCCGGCCCAGGACCTGGTCACCGCCGCCGCCGAGGACGAGCTGCGGCTGTGGTCCGCCCATGGCGCCAATCGCCTGTCGTCCGCCGTGGTGGCCAGCGGCAGGCGCTACCAGAACGGCGGGCTGAGCGTCTGGCTCAAGGGCGACGAGGCGCTGGTCGAGAGCCAGCGCGGGCGCCTGGACTGCGAGCGCAACATCGCCATGGAGCCCCTGACACGGGAGGAGCGCCCGGGCGTGATGTTCCACGGCCGAGGCAACGAACCGGGCTGGCACGTCGAGCTGGCCAACGATGTGCCGACGCTCGACCTGACGCTCGACTACGGCAATCGCGAGCTGACGCTGCCCTATCGGGTGACCACCCTCGACAACGGCGCCGGGCGAGTGATCCTGGCCAGCGGCCAGGCGGCGCGTCCCTTCACGCTGCGCATCGAGGCCAAGGCCTGCTTCGACGACATGAGCGGCCAGCCCTGGCCGGCAAGGGTGACGCTGTCGCTCAACGGCGAGACCTATCGAGGCTGTGGGCAGGGCATCGCGCCCTAGGGAAACCCCGGCCCGGCGCTCGAGACACAAGGCTGGCCGCGGGCGGTGCCGGTGCGCCCGTCCGGGGTTGGCCCCTCGCCTCTCGTCGCTCGCGACATGAATCAGGGCTCTATTACTCCGCTTTTGTTCGATTTAATCGAAAGATAGCTGCGGTTTTTCCCGCTTATCGTGGTCAAAAACGAATATATAATGGCGATCATTCCTCAGCGCATGATGCTTCAAGGAGATCGCCATGACCCGCGTCCTCGTCCTGACCTCTTCCATCCTCGGCGGCAACTCCCAGCAGTTGGCCGATCACTTCAGTGGCCTGGCCGCCGAGCGTGATGGCGTCGAGACCACCCACCGCGACCTGGTAGCCGACGAGCTGCCTCACCTGGCCCTGCCGGAGCTTGCCAGCTGGCAGGTGGCGGCGGACGAGCGCAGCGACGAACAGCGCGAGCTGGCGGCCCGCTCCGACGCGCTGATCGAGGAGCTTCAGGCGCACGATGTCGTGGTGTTGGGCGTGCCGCTCTACAACCTCGGCATTCCCTCCCAGCTGAAGGCCTGGTTCGACCGGGTGATGCGCGCCGGGGTGACTTTCCGCTACACCGAGAACGGTCCCCAGGGCCTGCTGGAAGGCAAGCGCGCGGTGATCCTGGCCGCCCGCGGCGGCCAGTACGCCGGCACCGAGCTCGACAGCCAGACCCCGCACCTCAAAGGCATGCTGGGCCTGATGGGCATCGTCGAGGTGGACACGGTGTTCGCCGAAGGACTGGCCATGGGCGAGGCCCAGCGCGACGACGCCATGGCCGAGGCTCGCCAGGCCATCGACGGGCTGGTCGAGCGACTCTGAGTCGGACAGCCGGCAGGCATCAGTGACGAGCGGGGCGGCCTTCGGGCCGCCCCGCTGGCGTCCGGGCGATGCTCAGCAGGGCGGCGTCGCCGCCGGCCACCAGCTGGGGTCGACAAACCGGCCGAGGCACAGCCGCGGTTCCGGCGACAGCAGGCGCGCGCCCAGCCGCCGGATGGCCTCGCCGTCGTCGCGGCGCGGCGCCTCGAGCTGGCGGGTGGGCGCCAGCGGCTGCCAGGTCTCGGCGCCGCGCTCGGCGAGGGCGTAGCGGAAGGGGTGGAAGCCGGGGAAACCCAGCCGCAGGTCGGTGGCCACCAGGGTGGCCGGTGTCGTGCGTTCGTCGATCTCGTAGCGCAGGAAGGGGCCCGCGAACCAGTCCAGGCGCTGGCCGGCGCGGCCGGCCAGGGCGAGGGGCTCCCACTCGCCGCCGCGGGAGAAGGTCTCGATCCGGGGGCGATGGTCGCCGTCGAACACGCCCACCAGGAGCTCGTGGTAGCGGTCGTCGTCCGCCACGGTGGCGCGCCACAGCAGGACGTTGAAGGGCGTGGGCTGTACCAGCCGCGGCGCCCCGGCGAGGCCGCGCTCGGCCAGCACCGGCTCGAGGCGGGACTCGATCAGCGTCTTGGCGCCCAGCGACAGCACCAGGTAGGCGCACGACAGCGCCAGCCCCAAGCGGGTCGCGCCGACCCGGCCGCCGATCAGCGCCATCAGCACGCCCGCCAGCAGCGGCAGTGAGTAGAGCGGGTCGATGATAAACACCAGCGGCCAGGCGGTGGGGCGCACGTCCAGCGGCCACCACAGCTGAGTGCCGTAGGTGGTCAGGGCATCCAGCAGCGGATGGGTGAGCAGGCACAGCCCGAAGAAGGCCGCCCAGCGGCGCAGGCCGATGTCTCGCGCCGGGGCGAGGCGCGCCGCCAGCAACGCCAGGGCCGCGGCGAGCCCGGCCAGCACGAACAGCGAGTGGCTGAAGCCGCGATGGCGGGTGACGTTGGCCACCGCATCGCCGTAGTCGATGATCACGTCCAGGTCGGGCAGGGTGCCCAGGACGGCCCCGAGCAGCACCGCCTTGCGGCCCAGCCGGCGGCCCAGCACGGTGCCGCCGATCGCCGCGCCCAGCGCGGCCTGTGTCAGCGAGTCCATGGTCGCGTGCGTCCTCGAAGTGTGGCGGTCAGGTCCCGGAGGCGTCGTCCGGACGCGCCCAGGCGGGGCCGGCGGCCAGCACGCGCGCCTGGACCGGGCAGTCGTCGCGGTGGGCGCCGGGCAGGTAGCCGGTGCTCATCAGGAATTCGCCGACGATCTCCGGCCCGGTGAAGCGGAAGGTGCGCTTGAACAGCTTGACCCAGTCACCGTGGGGGCGTGGGTGGTGGGCCTCCAGCCAGGCCCGGAAGCTGCCGTGCTCGGCCTGGAGCCCGCGGACCACGCCGGCGTTGTGAATCACGGCGTCGACCTTGAGGCGATTGCGAATGATGCCGGCATCCCCCAGCAGCCGGGCCCGCTCGGCCTCGCCGTAGGCGGCCACGCGGTCGATGTCGAAGTCCTCGAAGGCCGTGCGGAAGGCGTCGCGTTTCTTGAGCACCGTCAGCCACGACAGCCCGGCCTGGTTGATCTCCAGCACCAGGCGTTCGAAGAGCACGTGGTCGCCTTCCACCGGGAAGCCGTATTCGTGATCGTGATAGGGGCCGTGAAACGGATGGGCCGGGGCCAGGTCACAGTAGTGGCTCATGAGTCCTGCTCGCGTCGGGTTTGGCGGGGTCGCGTGATCCTGTCAGCATGCCCCGGTTCGTCCGCCCTGTGAACAAGGAGAATTCCATGCAATACCTGCACACCATGGTCCGGGTCAGTGACCTGGAGGCCTCGTTGCACTTCTACTGTGACCTGCTCGGCCTCGAGGAAGTGCGCCGCAAGGACAGCGAGAAGGGCCGCTTCACCCTGGTGTTTCTCGCCGCGCCCGCCGACGAGGCGCGCTCCACGGAGCTCCAGGCGCCGGAACTCGAACTGACCTGGAACTGGGACCCCGAGACCTACACCGGCGGGCGCAACTTCGGCCATCTGGCCTACCGCGTGGCCGATATCTATGCGCTCTGTGAGCGCCTTGAGGCCGGCGGAGTGACCATCAATCGCCCGCCCCGCGACGGCCACATGGCCTTCGTCAGGAGCCCCGACGGCATCTCCGTCGAGTTGCTGCAGGAGGGCGAGCCCCAGGCGCCGAAGGAGCCCTGGGCGTCCATGGAGAATACCGGCACCTGGTGAGGAAGGGCGGATTGACTGCTGCGCTCGATATCCTGGCCGTCGGCGGTGCTCGCCATCCTCATGTAGCAGGCTACACTCCGGTGGCTGCGCGCCGGCGACGGCCAGCCTCTCTTCGCTCGCGACGTAAATCTACCCTTCCTCGCTGGACCTGTAACGGAGAGTCAGAAAAACGCCGCCGGCGGGGAAACCCGCCGGCGGCGTCGTCATGGGCAGGCCGGGGATCAGTCGGGGCGCGCCGCCATGCGCCCGCTGCCGAGGAAGATCAGCGCCAGGGCGCCGAGGAAGAACAGCCCCTGCAGCTCGAGCTGCCAGCCGCCGTTGTCGTTGAGCATGAGCAGCTCGCCGGTATGCACCAGCAGCACGGCCACCAGCATGTTGCCGGCCATCAGCAGTCCGGCGATGCGGGTCTGCCAGCCGACGATGGCCATGATCGGGGCGAGCACTTCGCCGATCAGTACCCCGTAGGCCAGCACGGCGGGCAGGCCGTAGCCCTCCAGCATGCCGCCGATCCACTCGATGGAGCCGGGGTTGAGCAGCTTGGACACGCCGTGGAAGAGCAGCAGGCCGCCCACCGCGAGGCGCAGGATCAGCTTGCCGAGGGCGTCGTTGTGCAAGGCGTTGAGCATGGGACTTCTCCGTGTCGATGGGATGCTTCAAGGATTGTCCGAAAGGCCGGCCTGGGGCAAGCTTGGGCGCGATACCGCCACTACCCGTTCAAGGACGATTCCATGATCGCGAAGATTCGCCATGCCCTGCCGCTGATGATGCTCGTGCTGCTGGCCGGCTGCGCCTCCGGTCCCGCGCCGGTGAGCCCGCCTGGCGAGGGCGAGGCCCTCTCCGGCCCGGTGGTCGGGCCGCGCTGGAACCTGCTGCTGGTGGGCACCAGCGACCGCCTCGACCTGCCGACCACCCCGCACTTCGAGATCTCGCCGGACGGTCGGGTCAGCGGCCATGACGGCTGCAACCGCTTCACCGGCAGCGTCGAGCTGGGGCCGGACAATCGCATCGCGTTCGGCCAGTTGGCCTCCACCCGGATGGCCTGCCCCCACATGGACGAGGCCGGCCAGGTGACCGCCATGCTCGATACCGCCTACCGCTACCTGATCGACCACGACCGCCTGGTGTTCTTCGGCCCCGACCAACGGGTGTTGGGCGGCTTCCGCCAGGCTAACTGAGCCCCTTGCCCTGACATGCGAACGGCCCGCCTAGGCGGGCCGTCGTTTCTGCGTAGCGTGAGGGGGTCGCAGGGCTGAGATCTTGTCGCGCTGGTCCACCAGCACCCTGTGGGCGGCCTGGCCAGGTGAACGGCGCGAGACGTGTCGCGCCGTTCTGCGAGCGCCGGAGTTAGAGTGCTGAGATCTTGTCGCGCTGCTCCACCAGCACGCGGCGAGTGGCCTGGAAATCGTCCAGCTTGTCGCGCTCCTTCTGCACCACCGCCTCGGGGGCCTTGGCCACGAAGCTGTCGTTGCCGAGCTTCTTCTCGATGCCGCCGATCAGCTTGTCCTGCTTGTCGATCTCCTTGGCCAGGCGCGCGAGCTCCGCGTCCTTGTCGATCAGCCCGGCCATGGGCACCAGCACCTCCATCTCGCCGACCAGCTGGGTGGCGGAGAGCGGCGCCCGCTCCGGGTCGTCGAGCCAGGTGGCGCTCTCGAGCTTGGCCAGCTTGGCGAGAAACGGCCGGTTGGCCTCCAGGCGCGCGCTGTCGCCCGCGGTCCCCTTGGTCAACAGCACCTCCAGCGGCTTGCCCGGGGCGATGTTCATCTCGGCGCGGACGTTGCGCACCGCCACGATCACCCCCTTGAGCCACTCGATGTCGCGGGTGGCGTCCTCGTCGATCAGCGCCTCGTCGGCCACCGGCCAGGGCTGGGTCATCACGGACGCGCTGGCACCCTCGGAGACGACGCCGGCCAGCGGCGCCACGCGCTGCCAGATCTCCTCGGAGATGAACGGCATCATCGGGTGGGCCAGGCGCAGCACGGCCTCGAGCACGCGCACCAGGGTGCGGCGGGTGCCGCGCTTGGCGGCCTCGGAGGCGGCGTCGTCCCACAGCACCGGCTTGGAGAGCTCCAGGTACCAGTCGCAGTACTCGTTCCAGACGAAGTCGTAGAGCGCCTGGGAGGCGTGATCGAAGCGGAACTCCTCCATCGCCCGGGTGACCTGGGCCTCGGTCTTCTGCAGCTGGGAGACGATCCAGCGGTCGGCCAGCGACAGCTCGACCTCGCCCCCGGCCGCGCCGCAGTCCTGGCCCTCGGCGTTCATCAGCACGTAGCGCGAGGCGTTCCACAGCTTGTTGCAGAAGTTGCGATAGCCGTCGAGGCGGCCCATGTCGAACTTGATGTCGCGGCCGGTGGTGGCCTGGGACAGGAAGGTGTAGCGCAGGGCGTCGGTGCCGTGGGGCTCGATGCCGTCCGGGAATTCGCCGCGGGTGGCCTTGGCGATGGCCTTGGCCTTCTGCGGCTGCATCATGTTGCCGGTGCGCTTCTCGACCAGGGCGTCCAGCTCGATGCCGTCGATCAGGTCGATCGGGTCGAGCACGTTGCCCTTGGACTTGGACATCTTCTGGCCCTGGCCGTCGCGCACCAGGCCGTGCACGTAGACCTGCTTGAAGGGCACCTCGCCGGTGAACTTCAGTGTCATCATGATCATCCGGGCGACCCAGAAGAAGATGATGTCGAAGCCGGTGACCAGCACGCTGGACGGGTGGAAGGTCGAGAGCTCCGGCGTCTGCTCGGGCCAGCCCAGGGTGCCGAAGGTCCACAGCCCGGAGCTGAACCAGGTGTCGAGCACGTCGTCGTCCTGGGTCAGTTCGAGCTCGTCGGCCAGGCCGTGCTTGGCGCGGGCCTCCTCGGCGGTGCGCGCCACATAGACGTTGCCCTCGGCGTCGTACCAGGCGGGAATGCGGTGGCCCCACCACAGCTGGCGCGAGATGCACCAGTCCTGGAGGTCGCGCATCCAGGCGAAGTACATGTTCTCGTAGTTCTTCGGCACGAACTCGATGTCGCCGTTCTCCACCGCGGCGATGGCCGGCTTGGCCAGCTCCTCGACGGCCACGAACCACTGGTCGGTGAGCAGCGGCTCGATGACGTCGCCGGAGCGGTCGCCGTAGGGCAGGGTGTTGTTGACGGTCTCGACCTGCTCGAGCAGGCCGGCGGCGTCCATGTCGGCGACGATGCGCTCGCGGGCCTCGAAGCGGCCGAGGCCGGCGTAGGCGGCGGGCAGCGAGGTGTCGATGTCGGGCAGCGGGCGGCCCTGGAGGTCGAAGGCCTCGGCGGCCTCGAGCACGGCGGCGTCCTTGGTGAAGACGTTGATCAGCGGCAGGTCGCAGCGCTTGCCGACCTCGTAGTCGTTGAAGTCGTGGGCCGGGGTGATCTTCACGCAGCCGGAGCCCTTGTCCATGTCGGCGTGCTCGTCGGCCACCACCGGGATGCGGCGGCCGACCAGCGGCAGTTCGACGAACTTGCCGACCAGCGAGGCGTAGCGCGGATCTTCCGGGTTGACCGCCACGGCGCTGTCGCCGAGCAGGGTCTCGGGGCGGGTGGTGGCGACGACCAGGTAGCCGAGGCCCGCGTCGGTGGTCACGCCGTCGGCCAGCGGGTAGCGGAAGTGCCAGAACTGGCCCTGCTGATCCTTGTTCTCGACCTCGAGGTCGGAGATCGCGGTGTGCAGGGTCGGGTCCCAGTTGACCAGCCGCTTGCCGCGGTAGATCAGGTCCTCTTCATAGAGGCGCACGAAGACTTCCTGCACGGCCTTGTAGAAGCCGTCGTCCATGGTGAAGCGCTCGCGGGACCAGTCGACGCTGGCGCCCATGCGGCGCAGCTGGCGGGTGATGTGGCCGCCGGACTCGTGCTTCCACTCCCAGATCTTGTCGGTGAAGGCCTCGCGGCCCAGGTCGTGGCGGCTCTTGCCTTCCTCGGCCGCGACCTTGCGCTCCACTAGCATCTGGGTGGCGATGCCGGCGTGATCGGTGCCCACCTGCCACAGGGTGTTGCGACCCTGCATGCGCCGCCAGCGCGTCAGGGTGTCCATGATGGTGTCCTGGAAGGCATGGCCCATGTGCAGGCTGCCGGTGACGTTGGGCGGCGGGATCATGATGGAGAACGGCTCGCCCTCGCCTGCGGGGGCGAAGCGGTTGTCGGCTTCCCAGCGCTCGTACCAGCGGGATTCGATCTGCTCGGGTTGGTAGGTCTTGTCCATGGAGTCTTCCGGGTCGAAGGAGGTGGCGGCCACGCGGCACGGCGGGCCCGTCAGGCCGGCGGTGCGGGACGCGAAAAATGGGCTCGATTATAGCCCGAGGGGCCGGGCGGCGTCATGGGTCGGGAGAAGGCGCCACGCGCTGTTATTGGCGAGGAGGAGAGTCGGGGCTGATCCGGTGACAGGTCTCCGAGGGGGCGCTGTGAACCCCTCCCTGGGCGCTACCGACGCCATCCCTGGCGTAGGGCCCCCTCTGCGACCTGTCCCCGGCGCCCCTCGCGACCCTGCCGAGTGCCGTCAGCCCCCGGCGCGCAGATGGTGCGGCGTGACCGGGTAGCCGCGCTTCTTGTAGGTCTGCCAGCAGCGTCGCTTGGCGGTCAGCACCGCCTGGTGCTGGTTGATGATCTCGGCGACCCGCTCGAAGCGCGAGAACCACTCGGGAATCTCCGGGTGCAGGTTGAGCATCGCCTGCACGCCGGCGTCGCCGGGCGGCGGCTCCTGCCAGCCGATGGTCACCGGCACGCTGTCGGCCTGCTCGCTGCCGAGCAGCGCATGGGGCAGATAGGCGTCGGGCCGGAAGGTCCACAGGGTGTCGTCCAGTTCCCGGGCCATGGCCTCGTCCTCGGCGTGCAGATGCAGCCGATAGCCCTTGCGGGCGATGGTCTCGGCCAGCCGGCAGGCGAACGCCAGCCGGGCTTCCAGGGTGGTCTCGGGGAGGATGTAGAAATCGATGCGGGTCATGAGACTCCGTCTAAAACGGACTGCGCTCGGCCATACGGCGTTAAAAATCGGCTCAAGCTGCTCATTTAACAACCCGTAAACTCCGCTCTCTCGCCGATTCTTGCCTTGTCTGGCCTTCGCTCGTCGGCGTTTTATCTCGGAGTCTTGGGAGCTATGGAGCCGCCTGGACGGCGATGCGGGCACCGGCGGCAAGGCGTCGCGAGGCGCTATGAATCCCTCCATGGACGCTACATCCGCCATCCATGGCGGATAACCCTCGCTTTGCCTTGCCCCTGGCGCCCTCAAGTCTGTCGTCAGATTAACCTGGCTGTGGGAAGCGCTGATTTATGTTGCGAGCACCGCCGGCGGCCAGCTTCTTTTCAACAAGAACCGAGCGCAGCAATAAATCGGTGTTTCCCTTAGACCAGGCGCGTCAGCCAGCCGTACTTGTCCTCGCTGCGGCCGTACTGCAGGTCCAGCAGGCGGGTGCGCAGGCGCTTGGCGATCTCGTTGTCGCCCTCGGCGGCCAGGCGGATGGTGTCGTCCTCGGTGACCAGCTCGCCCACCGGGGTGATCACCGCGGCGGTGCCGCAGGCGAAGACCTCGACGATCTCGCCGCTGGCCGCGCCCTCGCGCCACTCGTCGATGCTGATCGGGCGTTCCTCCGGGGTCAGGCCCTCGTCGCGCGCCAGGGTCAGCACCGAGTCGCGGGTCACGCCCTCGAGGATGGTGTCGGTCAGGCGCGGGGTGACGATGCGGCCGTCGCGGTAGACGAAGAACAGGTTCATGCCGCCCAGCTCCTCGATCCACTTGTTCTCGGCGGCGTCGAGGAAGGCCACCTGGCTGCACTCGTGCTCGGCGGCCTCCTTCTGGGCGGCCAGGGAGGCGGCGTAGTTGCCGCCGCACTTGGCGAAGCCGGTGCCGCCGGGGGCGGCGCGCTTGTAGTGGGAGGACAGCCAGATCGACACCGGCTTGATGCCGCCCTGGAAGTAGGCCGCGGCCGGCGAGGCGATGACGTAGTAGTCCACCTCGTGGGACGGGCGCACGCCGAGGAAGGTTTCGCTGGCGATCATGAACGGGCGCAGGTAGAGGCTCGACTCGTCGGCCTCGCTGGCCGGGGTCGGCACCCAGGCGTGATCCTGGGCCAGCAGCGCCTTGAGCGAGTCGATGAAGTCCTCGTCGGAGAGCTCCGGCAGGGCCAGGCGGCGGGCGCTGCGGCGAAAGCGCTCGGCGTTCTTCTCCGGGCGGAAGGTCCACACCGAGCCATCGGCGTGCCGGTAGGCCTTCACGCCCTCGAAGATCTCCTGGCCGTAGTGCAGCACGGCGGCGGCCGGGTCCAGGGTCAGCGGGCCGTAGGGGCGCACCTCGTGGCCGTGCCAGGCGGCGTCGACGGTCCAGCGCACATGGGCCATGTGATCGGTGAAGTAGCGGCCGAACCCGGGGTCGCGAAGGATGTCCTCACGGATCGGGGCCGCCGTGGCTTGGGCGGCGGGCAGCACGGTAAAACGTTCGGTGGACACGGCTTGATCTCCGCTTCATCGGGGGCTTCCCGCACCCCGGTACGCTAAACAGGATCACCGGGCCAGCTCGGCCCGGTGCGTTGCAATCGACGCCTCTTATGAAAAAGTCGTCACGCCCGGAAGGCAACCCCCGGGCGTGATGGCCCTCAGGCCTCGTCGTCCGCCTCGACCCGGCCGTCGACCTCGCGGTCCAGCAGGTACTGGGTCAGCAGGCTCACCGGGCGGCCGGTGGCGCCCTTCTGGGCGCCGGAGTGCCAGGCGGTGCCAGCGATATCCAGGTGCGCCCAGGGGAAACGGTCGGTGAAGCGCGACAGGAAGCAGCCGGCGGTGATGGTGCCCGCCGGGCGACCGCCGATGTTGGCCAGGTCGGCGAAATTGGAGTCCAGCTGCTCCTGGTACTCGTCCCACAGCGGCAGGTGCCAGGCACGGTCCCAGGCGGTCTCGCCGGCGTCCAGCAGGTCCAGCGCCAGGTCGTCGTCGTTGGCCATCAGGCCGGTGGCGTGATGGCCCAGGGCGATGATGGCGGCGCCGGTGAGGGTGGCGATGTCGACCACGCTGGCCGGTTCGAAGCGCTCGGCGTAGGTCAGGGCATCGCACAGCACCAGGCGACCCTCGGCATCGGTGTTGAGCACTTCCACCGACAGGCCCTTGAGGGTCTTGATGATGTCGCCGGGCTTGGTGGCGCGGCCGCTGGGCATGTTCTCGGCGCTGGCGACGATCGCTACCAGGTTGATCTTCGGGCGGATGGCCAGCACCGAGGTGACGGCGCCGAACACGCTGGCGGCGCCGCACATGTCGAACTTCATCTCGTCCATGCCCGCGCCGGGCTTGAGCGAGATGCCGCCGGAATCGAAGGTGATGCCCTTGCCGACCAGCACGTGGGGCGCCTCGTCGGGGTCGTCGGCGCCCTGGTACTTCATCACGATCAGCCGCGAGGGCTCGTCGCTGCCGTGGCCCACGGAGAGCAGCGAGTGGGCACCCAGCGCCTCCAGGGCCTCCTCGTCGAGAATCTCGGCGCTCAGCGCGCCGTCGGACTCGGCGGCCAGCTGCTCGGCGCGGCTCGCCAGGTAGCGCGGCGTGCAGACGTTGCCGGGCAGGTTGCCCAGGGTGCGGGCGGCGTTGATGCCCTGGCCGATGCCGTCGCCGACCCGGGCGCCTTCGCGGGCGGCCTCGGCGTTGCCGCCCTCGCTGACCAGCAGGGTCACGCGCTCGAGGCGGGGCAGGGGGCCGGGCTCGGACTTGAACTCGGTGAAGCGATAGACGGCACGGTGGGCGGCCTCGGCGACCATGCGGGCCTTCCAGTCGCAGTCGCGGTCGGGGACCGGCACGTCGGTGAAGGCCACGGCGGCATCGTCGGCCGGCAGCGCCGCCAGGGCGGTGAAGGCGGCGTCGACGGCCTTGCGGAAGGCGCCTTCCTGGCACTTGTCACGGCTCCCCAGGCCGACCAGCAGCAGGCGGTCGGCGTTCAGCCCCGGAGCGAAGGGAATCATCTGCACGTTGCCCAGCTTGGCATCGAAGTCTTCGCGATCGATCAGCTGGCCGATCAGCCGCTCGCTGGCATCGTCGAGCTTGGCGGCGGCGGGCAGCAGGTCGCCATCCTTGAACACCGGGACCACGAGGCAGGCCGTCTCGGCCTTGGCGGGATTGGCCGTCTGAACTGGGAATTCCATGGTGTCTCCACAAGACAAGCGGTGGGGGATTCTGGATAATGCCGGCACGTTGCCGAGTCGTCCCAGTGTACCCCAGGACCCCGCCGGACTTCACACCGATCTGCGGCGCCGTCGGGCGAGAGGGAACCCCGCGGCCCTCGGGCGGTCCGTCAGGCCATCGGGACGAGGCATCACCGCACGGAAGATGGCCGGGCCGCAGGGCCTCGGGCCGGGAGACAACGTTGATCATATTCCGCTACCTGACCCGTGAGATCCTGCAGACCATGGCCGCCGTGGCCGGGGTGCTGCTGCTGGTGATCATGGGCAGCCGCTTCATCCGCTACTTCGCCACCGCGGCGGAGGGCGAGATCCCCCTCGATATCCTCGGCACCCTGATGCTGTTTCACCTGCCGGGCTTCCTCGAGCTGATCCTGCCGCTGGCCTTCTTCCTCGGCATCCTGCTGGCCTACGGCCAGCTGTATCTCAACAGCGAGATCACCGTGCTGGTGGCCTGCGGCACCAGCCCCAACCGACTGCTGCAGGTGAGCCTGGTGCCGGCCACCGTGGTGGCGGTGCTGGTGGGGCTGTGCAGCCTGTGGCTGACGCCGGCCGGGGCCCTGCACAACGAGGTGATGCTCGAGAAGCAGCGCAGCCAGCTGGACTTCACGGCGCTGACGCCGGGCCGCTTCCAGGAGTTCGGCGGCGGTCGCACCGCCTACACCGAGGCGCTGACCGAGGACGACAGCCGCATGCAGGAGGTCTTCATCAGCGAGCGACAGCGCCGCTCCGACGGCACGCCCTCCACCGTGGTGACCCGGGCCGAGGCCGGCTATCAGACCGTCGATCCCGAGACCGGCAGCCGCTTCCTGGTGCTCTCCGACGGCCAGCGCTACAGCGTCGATCCCGGCCGGGCCCAGGCCGAGCGCCTGGTGTTCGGCACCTACGCGGTGCGGCTGTCGCGGGACGAACGGAGCCTCGACCTGGACGACCCCGAGTTCGCCACCACCCCGGCGCTGCTGGCCGACGATGCCGCCCCCGCGGCGGCCCAGCTGCAGTGGCGCCTGGGGCTGCCGCTGATGGTGTTCATCCTGACCCTGATGGCGATGCCCCTGTCGCGGGTCAACCCGCGCCAGGGCCGCTTCGCCAAGCTGCTGCCGGCGATCTTCCTCTACGTGGCCTACCTGAGCCTGTTGCTGGCGGCGCTGGATGCCATCGCCCGGGGCGCCTGGCCGGCCGCCCTCGGCATGTGGCCGATCCATGCGGCCTTCCTGGTCATCGGCCTGGCCATGACGCTGCAGGCCCAGCGCAAGGGGATGAGCGGATGATCGCCGACCGTCTCGACCGTTACATCGCCCGCCAGGTCCTGGGCGCCATCCTGGTGGTTCAGGTGATCCTGCTGGGCCTCGACCTGGTGATCACCTACATCAACGACCTGGGCGACGTGGAGGGCGACTACGGCGCCCTGCAGGTGCTCTTCTACCTGGTGTTCCGGCTGCCCTGGCGCTTCTACCAGTACGCCCCGGTGGGGGTGCTGATCGGCGCGCTGATCGGGCTCGGCAGCATGGCCTCGAGCAACGAGCTGACCGTGATGCGCGCCGCCGGCCGCTCGCTGACCCGCATCCTGTGGGGCGTGATGAAGCCGATCATCCTGGTGATCGCCGTGGTGCTGTTGGTCGCCGAGTTCGTCAGCCCCAGGACCGAGCAGTTCGCCAGCGCCTGGCGGCTCGAACAGATGCAGGGCGAAGGCGCGGTGCTGACCGAGAGCGGCGGCTGGCAGCGCGAGGGCGACGACTTCTATCGCTTCGGGGCGATTCGCGCCGACCAGGTGGTTCTGGACCTGACCCGCTACCGCTTCGAGGGGCGCGAGCTGCGCTCGACCCTCAACGCCCGCCGCGCGGTGTGGCGCGACGGTGCCTGGGTGCTGGAGGACGTCTCCGAGACCCGGGTCATGGACGACCGCACCCTGGCCAGCCATCAGGCGACGCGCCCCTGGGAGACCGAGCTGACCCCGCAGAGCCTCGAGCGGCTGTTGCGGGACGTGGAGACCCAGGCGCCCAGCGAGCTGTGGGCCTATGCCACCCACCTGCGCGCCCAGGGCCAGGACGCCACCCAGCCGTTGATCTACTTCTGGCAGAAGGTGCTGATGCCGCTGACCATGGCCTCGCTGGTGCTGGTGGCGGCCTCCTTCGTGTTCGGGCCGCTGCGCAGCGTGGCCGCCGGCACCCGGGTGTTCTACGGCGTGGTCACCGGGCTGGTGTTCAAGTACCTGCAGGACCTGCTGGGGCCGGCCTCCACGGTGTTCGGTTTCTCGCCGGCCTGGGCCGTGCTGGTGCCCACCCTGCTGTGCGCCGGCCTGGGGCTCTACCTGCTGCGCCGCAGCGGCTGACTCGGAGACCGCCATGCCGCGACGCTTCGACCGCCTCGACGACGTCTGGCCCGCCGGCCTCGGCCGGCGCCTGGGCGCCATGCTCTACGACGGCCTGCTGGTGCTGGCGCTGTGGATCCTCCTCGCCGGGGCCCATGTGGCGGTGAGCCGGCTGGCGCTCGGCCTGCCCCCCGAGCGGGTCGGCCTCGGCGCCGCCCAGGTGTGGTCGCTGCGGGCGCTGTTGGCCCTCGCCGCCTGTGGCTTCTTCGCCTACTTCTGGACCCGCGGCGGCATGACCCTGGGCATGCAGGCCTGGCGGCTGCGCGTGCAGACCCGCGACGGCCATGCCATCGGCTGGCGCCGGAGCCTGGTGCGTTGCCTGGTCGGCGCGCTCGGTTGGCTGGCGCTGGGCCTCGGTCACCTGTGGGTGCTGTTCGACGGCGAGCGACGCAGCTGGGCGGATATCGCCTCGGGGACTCGGCTGGTGGTATTGCCCAAGGCCGCCAAGCGACGGCCGTAGGCAGCGCGGGGCGCCGACCCGCCGCCCGTGGGTCCTGATACATCAGCAGCTTTTAATGTGGATGAGAAATTTTCTCAGTCTATGGTTGCGATAGCCCATGCGAATCATTTACATTCGATCCCATGATCGATGTGAGGTGATGTCATGTACGTGTGTCTGTGCAAGGGTGTGAGCGACAAGGCGATCCGTCGCAGCGTGGAGGAAGGCGCGCGCAGCTGGCGCGAGGTCCAGCGCGAGACGGGCTGCGGCACCCAGTGCGGCAAGTGCGCCTGCATGGGCAAGGGCATCACCCGCGAGGCCATCCAGGAAGAGCTGAGCATGGCCCAGCAGGGACTCGCCTACGCCGTGTGATGGCAATCGCTATCGTTTCTTTTGGCGTTCTCAACCATTTGATTTTCTTGAGTTTTTATTGATATTGCCTAGACTGTCGTTATACATGGCGGCATGCTCCCGTGCGTGCCAAGCTGACCAATGACCCTGACGACAGCAACGAGGTAGTGTCATGAAAGGCGACAAGAAGGTCATCGAGTATCTCAATACCGCCCTCGGTAACGAGCTGGTGGCCATCAACCAGTATTACCTGCACGCCAAGATGTACCAGGATTGGGGTCTGGCGGCATTGGGCAAGTTCGAGTACGAAGAGTCCATCGACGAGATGAAGCACGCCGACAAGCTGATCGAGCGGATCCTGTTCCTCGAGGGCGTGCCCAACCTGCAGGACTACGGCAAGCTGCTGATCGGCGAGGACACCAAGGAGATGCTCGAGTGCGATCTCAAGCTCGAGCTCCAGGGGCGCGACGACTATGTCGAGGCCATCGCCTACTGCGAGTCGGTGCAGGATTACGTCACCCGCGACCTGTTCCGCGACATCCTGGCCGACGAGGAAGAGCATATCGACAAGCTCGAGACCGAGCTGTCGCTGATCGACAAGGTCGGCATCGAGAACTACCTGCAGAAGCAGATGCACGACGCGGAATAGCATGACGCCTGATGGGGCGGCGGCGAATATGAGCGAGGGTTATCCGCCAGGGGTGAGGCGGACTCCGCCGAACGGGCTGTCCAGGGACGGACAGCACCGGCCCTGCAAGCGAAGCAGGAAGCGAAAGCGCCGCAGGTCGGATGGAGCGCCCAGGGAAGGGTTCATAGCGCCTCGCGAAGATTTGCTGCCGGCCATGACGCATCAAGCGATGAAAGAAGGCGCCCCATGGGGCGCCTTCTTGCGTTCGGCGTGAGTCTGGCCGAGCTCAGGAAAAAGCCTTCTCCAGGGCGAAGCGCGGCAGCGGCTCGCCTTGCACCTCGACGGTTTCCATGAACATGTCCAGCGGGCGTACCCACAGGCCATAGTCGCCGTAGAGGGCGCGATAGGTCACCAGCGGCTCCTCGGTCTCGCTGTGATGGGCCACGCCGATCACCTCGTAGAGCGGGCCCTTGTAGTGGCGATAGATGCCGGGCACGGGATGCGATACGTCCATGGGATCTCCGGGTCAGGGGGAAGAAGCGGCGTCGCGGGCCAGCCTGGCCAGGGTACGCGACGCGGCCACGAAGCCGAAGCTGCCGGTGACGAAGGTCGCCGCCCCGAAGCCCGAGGCGCAGTCGAGGCGCGTGGCCTCGCCGTGGCCGGGCTTGGCATGGCAGATTTCGCCGTCGGCGCCGGGGTAGACGAGCTGTTCGTCGGAGTAGACGCACTCCACCGAGAAGCGTCGCTTGGGGTTGCGCGAGAAGCCGTGGTCGCGGCGCAGCCGCGAACGCACCTTGGCCAGCAGCGGGTCGTGCTCGGTGCGCGTCAGGTCGGCGACCTTGATGCGGGTCGGGTCGCTCTGGCCGCCCGCCGCGCCGGTGACGGTGATCGGCAGCTTGCGGCGCTTGCACCAGGCGATCAGCGCCGCCTTGGCCACCACGCTGTCGATGGCGTCGATCACGTGGTCGAGATCCTCGGGCAGCCGCTCGGCCAGGTTGGTGGGGGTCACGAAGGCGGTGTCCGCCACCACCTCGATGCCCGGCTGGATGGCCCGGCAGCGTTCGGCCAGCACCTCCACCTTGGGGCGGCCGACGGTGCCGTCCAGGGCGTGCAGCTGGCGGTTGACGTTGGACACGCAGACGTCGTCGAGATCGATCAGCGTCAGCTTACCGATGCCGGAGCGGGCCAGGGCCTCCACGGCCCAGCTGCCCACGCCGCCCACGCCGATCACCGCCACGTGGGCGCCGCGGAAGCGGGCCAGGGCACGCGCGCCGTAGAGGCGCCGAATGCCGCCGAAGCGCAGCTCGTGGTCGTCGGTCTCGAGAGAGGCGGGGCTCGGGAAATCGTTCATGGCAGTTCACCGGGCTCGGGGGAGGGGGCGCGGCGGTTGGCGGGCAGGTGACCCGCCCAGCCGAAGCGCTGGAACAGTTCGGTCATCGGCGCATCCAGGGCGCAGCCCAGGTCCAGGCGGTGGCCCTCCACCGGATGGTCGAGGCTCAGGCCCACGGCGGCCAGCAGCAGCCGCGGGCAGTCGAGCCGCTCGGCGAAGAAGCGATTGTGCACGCCCTTGCCGTGCTTGGCGTCGCCGATGATCGGGTAGCCGCGCCGGGACAGGTGGCGTCGGATCTGGTGGCGCCGCCCGGTCAGCGGCCGCGCTTCCATCAGCGAGTAGCGGCTGGTGGGGTAGCGGTCGACCCGCACCGGCAGCTCGACGCTGTCCAGGCGTCGCACCTCGGTGACGGCCTCCATGGCCGGCATCTCGGCCTTGGGGCGGCGACCGTCCTCCTCGCGCAGGGCATAGTCGAGGCGCTCGGCGGCCGGCCCGCTGCCGCGCACCACGGCGAGGTAGCGCTTGGCGACCCGCTGCTGCTCGAAGGCCTCGCCCAGGCGACGGGCGACCTCGGACGACAGCGCGAACACCATCAGCCCCGAGGTGGGGCGGTCGAGGCGATGCACCGGGTAGACCCGTTGCCCCAGCTGGTCGCGCAGGGTCTGCAACAGGAAGTGGCGCTCGCCCCGGGCCAGGGCGCTGCGATGCACCAGCAGCCCGGCCGGCTTGTGCACGGCGACCAGGTGCTCGTCGTGGTGGAGGATGGGCAGCGGTTCGGTCATCGGGCGGCTCGGGGGATTCTGCGAGGGCGCCCATTGTCGCCGCCAGCCGCCCCGATGTCATCTGCCATCGGCGCGGCGAAGCCGTGTGGGCGAGCCTGGTGATCGCGCGAGTCACTCTCGTCGACAAGCCCGCGAGGAGACGCCGTCGACACGTCCCTGCAGGCTCCGGACGTCATCTCTGACGAAGCTGCTCCTGTGGGGCTTGTCCCCGAGGACTTTCTGCTCGACCGCGGCGAAATATGGCAAGCTGGGGCGAGTGTTCCGATTCGCGAGACGACCATGAGCGATGCTTCCCGCCCCCATCTGGTGGTGCTGACCGGCGCCGGCATCAGCGCCGAGAGCGGCATCCAGACCTTTCGCGCCGCCGACGGCCTCTGGGCCGACGAGCCCGTCGAAGCCGTGGCCACGCCGGAGGGCTGGGCCCGGGACCCGGCGCGGGTGCTGCGCTTCTACGACGCCCGCCGCGAGCGGGTGCGGCGGGCGCGCCCCAATGCCGCCCACCTCGCCCTGGCCGAGCTCGAGGCGGACGGTTTCCGGGTCAGCGTCGTCACCCAGAACATCGACGACCTGCACGAGCGTGCCGGCTCGCGTCGCGTGCTGCACCTGCACGGCGAGATCCTGATGGCGCGTTCCAGCGTCGACCCGGCGCTGCGCTACCCGCTGCCCCGCGGCGGCATCCGGCTGGGCGACGTGTGCGACAAGGGCGGCCAGCTGCGCCCCGACGTGGTGTGGTTCGGCGAGGCCGTGCCGCACTATCCCGTGGCCTGCGATATCGTCGCCGAGGCCGACCTGCTGCTGGTGGTGGGCACCTCGCTGGCGGTGATGCCGGCCGCCATGCTGCTCGACCAGGCGCCCCTCGACGTCCCCTGTGCCCTGGTGGATCCCGAGGCCCATGCGCTGGCGCCGCCTGGGGTGACGAAGATCGCCCGGCCCGCCGGCGAGGGCGTGCCGGCGCTGGTCCGCCACTGGCGCGAGACGGGGGCGCTGCGGCTGCCGGAGTGACGTGTGGGCTGCCAGGGGCAAGGACCAAGGAGCAAGGTGCAAGGTGCAAGGTGCGAGGTGCAAGGTGCGAGGGCCAGAGAGGCGT
Source organism: Halomonas sp. ABH4_019 (assembly GCF_056159885.1). NCBI lineage: Bacteria > Pseudomonadati > Pseudomonadota > Gammaproteobacteria > Oceanospirillales > Halomonadaceae > Halomonas > Halomonas sp. ABH4_019. Next base: position 1,159,715 of record NZ_JBSWWC010000001.1, on the reverse strand, counting down.
CGGGGTCATGCTAGAATGGCGCTCCCCTTTCCGGCCCGACGATGACCCATGCAGGACGACACCCCCCGCCCCGATCATGCCGATATCGATCCCGGTACCGGCCGACCGCGCCCGCCGCGTCGCGAATTCAAGGCCCGCGGCAGCTTCGTGCGGCGCTGCGAGGGCTGCAACCTGCCGGCGCTGAACTGCCTGTGCCCCTATCGAGTGACGGCGGACAGCCGTACCCGCGTCTGGCTGCTGACCCACCCGCTGGAGCACTACAAGCCCACCAATACCGGCCGCCTGATTCGCGAAGTGCTGCCTACCACCGAGGTCTTCACCTGGTATCGCACCGCGCCCGACCCGCGGCTGCTGGCGCTGCTCGAGGACGAGCGCTATGCGCCCCTGGTGATCTTCCCCGATGACCAGGCCGATTACGCTCATCGCGTCGTTGGCATGGAGGCGGTGGCGGCGCGTCAGCAGGCGGGGCGGATTCCGGTGTTCCTGATCCTCGACGGCACCTGGCGCCAGGCGCGGCGCATCTTCCGCAAGAGCCCCTACCTGGCCGAGCTCCCGGTCCTGCCGCTCGCCACCGACCGGCTGACCCGCTACCGGCTGCGCAAGCCGGCCTGTGCCACGCACCTGTGTACCGCCGAGGTGGCCGCGGAGCTGCTGCGCCAGGCCGGCGACCTCGAGGCCGCCGGCCGGCTCGACGACTACTTCGACGTCTTCAACGACAGCTACGCCGCCAGCCGCCGCCATGGCAAGATCGAGACGCCGACCCCGGCCATGCGGCGGCTGCTGGCGGCGCGTTAGGGAAGCGCTGATTTATGTCGCGAGCGACGAGAGGCTGGCCGCCCGGGTGTGCCGGAAGAAGGCCGCCTGCTCGCGCAGGTGGTCCGCCGCGCGCTCGATGTCGGAGGCCGGTTCGCGACCGCGCCGTGACAGGAAGCCGCCCAGCCGTGCCAGGGCGTCGGCCACCGCCTGGGGGCGGTCGCGCAGCGCGTCCAGCTGGCGCAGGGTGGCGACGATCGCCCGGCGCTCGCGAGCGGACAGCGTCCGGTCCTCGCGCAGGGCCTGCAGGGCGAGCACCGTCCGGCCGAGGTCATACACCGCCAGGCTGCCCCGGGTGGCGGCCTGGGCCGGGTCGCCGAGACGATGGCTCCACTGCATCAATGCCATGATTCGGTGATGCAGCCGGGCGCGCCAGACGGCGGCCCGGGGAGCGGCATCCGGGCGCGTGGCCATGGCCTGCAGCTCGCGGATCATCATCGCCTTGAGGCGGCGCTGGCGGCGCCGGGCATCGGTGGGGAAGATCAGCGTGAAGGCGATGACGGCCAGCAGCGGGCCCATCACCACCGCGATGGCGGTGGTCAGCGAGCCGGCGATATCGATGGCGTGTGGCAGGCCGGGCTGGGACAGCAGCAGCAGGACCATGACGTAGTCCACCGAGCCGGTCATGGTGCGGCGATGGGCAAACGGCAGCACCGCCGCCAGGATGAAGGGCATCAGCATGGCCAGCTGCTGCCATTCGCTGCCGGCCAGCGGCCATAGCGCCCAGTGGCAGACCAGCGATGCCGCGGCACCGACCGCCTGCCAGGCCAGGATCCGCCGCATCAGCCAGGCCGGATTGTCGAACGTGGAGAACAGCGTGACCATCACCGAGGTGCCGAGCAGCACGTAGGCGCCCGGTGCCCAGCCACTGAGCGCCCAGGCGCCGCCGACGATCAGCATGACGCCGCCGGTACGCAGGAAGGCCTGCCGGCCGTGCACCCAGTCGCGATGGCGGATCACCTGGCGCCTGAGCGTCTCGCTCCGGGTGGTGCCGGTGTCGTGATAGCGGGCCCTCTGGCGATGCGCCTCGGCGATTTGTCCGAGGCACAGCGCCAGGGAGGGGGCGCTGGCGGCTCGGGCTTCGGCTCGGGTGAGCGCGACCAGCAAGGCATCGATCGCGTCGTCGGCACCATCGAGGGCTGCGGCCGCCCGATCGAGGGCCGCGGCGATGGCGGGGCCCTCGTCGGGCAGGGTGTCGGGGCGTTCGAGCCACAGCAGGGCCTCGACCTGGGCGGCGAGGATGGCCCGCAGCGAGCGCGCCGAATGGCGGCGCCGGCGCGATCCCGCGCCATGGGCGTCGAGGGTGGCCTCGATGGCCGCGGCCTCGCTCAGCAGGGCGGTGAGCTCGGCGGCCGAGGGGCTCGGCCGGCCCCGCAGGCGCTCGGCCAGCCGCTGGAGCACCAGGATCATCAGGCGCCGGGTGCGGCCGCTGGCATCGTCTTCCTCGGCGCGGGGGGCGAGCAGCAGGCCGATGACCAGGGCCACGATCACTCCGACCAGCACCGTGGCGAAGCGGTCGACGCCCAGCGCCGTTACGCCCATGGGCGCCGACTGGCCGAGCAGCGCCACCATGGAGGCGGAATAGCCGGCGAGCAGGGCGCCGTAGGAGCGCAGCCCGTGCAGCAGGTTGCCGGTGCCGGCACAGAGCCCGACCCACAGCGCCAGGCCGAGCACCAGCCAGGCGGTGTGGTCGCCCACCGCCGCCAGCAGGGCCACGCCCACCAGGGTGCCGACCAGCGTGCCCAGCGCCCGGAAGGCGCTCTTCTCGAGCAGCATGCCGCGCACCGGCTGGGAGGCGGCCCAGACGGTCATGGCCGACCACTGGGGATGCTCGAGCCCCAGCGCCCAGGCGACGACCAGCGCCAGGCAGGACGCCAGGGCCGTACGCAGCCCGAACGACAGCCGTTCCGGGGCGAGGCCGTACCGGGCGAGGCGCGCGCTCATGACGGCTCCTCCCGGCCCTCGGGGGCGCCCTGCAGGCGTCGGTCGAGGAGGTCCAGGGCCTCGACGAGGACCTCGAGCCGGGCGTCGTCGAGATCGTCGAGCAGGGCCCGTTCGGCGTCCCGCAGATCGACGCTCAGGGCGCTGGCCGCCTCGCGGCCCGCCGCGGTCAGGAAGACCCGCTTGGTGCGGCGGTCCCGTGGGTCGCTCTGCCGGCGCACCAGGCCCCTGGATTCCAGGCGATCCAGATGGCGCACCAGGCTGGAGCCTTCCATGCCCACGGCCCTGGCCAGGTCCTTCTGGCTGAGGCCGTCGCCACCCGCGTCGAGATGGATCAGCGGCGCCCAGCTGGCGTCGGTGTGGCCGGCGAGGGCCAGCCGATGGTCCAGGGCGCGGCGCCAGCGGCGCGAAACCGTGGTGAGGCGGATGCCGAAGCGGTCCCGGGCGGAGGTCGGTGTCATGCAATAAATTCTCTTGCTAATTATTTGCCAGAAACTTATCACGTCCGGGCGGGCTTGTCAGCCATTGCCCGCGCGCCGCGTTGCGACGACCATAGGAGGCCGCGGGGCGACCCGCGAACGAACGAGCCGGAGAGGCCGCTAACCATCAACGCAAGGACACGTCATGTCATTCTTCGAACGCTTCAACCGCCTGTTTCCCGTCTGGGCGGTGCTGCTGGCGGCCCTGGCCGCCTTCCAGCCGCAGCTCTTCACCGGCCTGGCCGGCAGCATCAAGACGCTGCTGGTGGTCATCATGTTCGCCATGGGGCTGACGCTCTCGAAGGCGGATTTCGCCCGGGTGGTGAAGTCGCCGGCGCCGATCGCGGTGGGCGTGGTGCTGCAGTTCTTGATCATGCCGGTGGCGGCGCTGGCGATTTCCCGGCTGCTGGGACTGTCGGACGCCCTGACCATCGGCATGGTGCTGGTCGGCGCCACCGCCGGGGGGACCTCCTCCAACGTCATGACCTGGCTGGCCGGCGGCCGGGTGGCGCTGTCGGTGTCGATGACCATGGTCTCGACCCTGCTGTCGGTGGTCGCCACGCCGCTGCTGACCCTGCTGCTGGTCGGCCAGAGCGTCGACGTGCCGGTGGCGGGCATGCTGACCAGCATCGCCCAGCTGGTGGTGGCGCCGATCCTGATCGGGGTGATCGTCAATCACTGGCTGGGCGAGCGCATCGCCCGGGTCGAGCCGGCGCTGGCGAGCCTGGCGATGCTGGCCATCGTGGTGATCATCGCCATCGTGGTGGCCCTCAATGCCGAGCGGCTGGCGACCCTGGGGCCGATCGTCGCCCTGGCGGTGATCGCCCATAACGCCGTCGGCCTGGCCGGCGGCTACGGCCTGGCCCGGGCGCTGCGCTTCGACGAACGCACGGCCCGAACCATCGCCTTCGAGGTGGGGCTGCAGAACTCCGGGCTCGCCGTGGCGCTGGCCAACCAGTTCTTCACCGCCACCGCGGCCCTGCCGGGGGCGCTGTTCTCGGTGTGGCACAACGTCTCCGGCTCGCTGCTGGCAGGCGCCTGGAAGCGCCGCCCGGCGGACGACGAGACGTCGGCGGCGCTCCAGACGCGCTGACGCGGGGCGTTGCCTGCCGCGGTACGACAAGGGCCCCGGGCAGCGATGCCCGGGGCCCTTGCGTCGTGGGGACGACGGCGAGGTCAGCCGCCGAACAGGGCGCCGGCGATGCGGAAGCCGGCGATCCAGGTGCCGGCGGCGGAGCCCAGGGTCGCGGCGAGGAACACCAGCAGGGTGCGCGAGACCCGGTTGCGCCACCAGCCCTTCAGCTCGGTGACGTCGTGGCGCAGGGTGGCGAAGTCGCGCACCTTGGGCTTGCGCATGGCGAGCTCCACCCCGGCGGCCACGAAACCGGCGCCGATGGTCGGATTCAGCGAGGTCAACGGCGCGGCCACCACGGTGGCGGCGACAGTCAGGGGATGGGCCAGGGCCACCAGGGTGGCGGCGCCGGAGAGCACGCCGTTGATCAGGAACCATTCGGCCACCAGCTGCCAGCCGAGCTCGGTATTGCGCGAGAAGCCGATGGCGAAGCCGGTCAGCACCAGGGCGGTGACGACCCAGGGCAGCGCCTTCCACAGCTTCGACGGCGGCGGCGTGGCCTCGAGCGACTCGCGCTCCGGGGTCGGCGCCTCGGGCAGCGGTTGCTCCAGGTGCTCGGCCATGCCCTTGAGATGGCCGGCGCCGATCACCACCAGCACGTGTCGGTAACGCCCCGGCGGGCACTGCTCGGCCAGGCGCAGCACCATGTAGCGGTCGCGCTCGCTGATCAGCGGCGTGTAGAGGGTCTCGGACTCGGCGGCGAACTCGCTGAAGGTGGACTCCAGCACGTCGCCCTCCTTGAGGCGCTCGATATCCGCCGCGGAGACGTCCTGGCGCGACAGTACCCCGCCGAGCAGCCCCGAGAACAGTGAGAAGCGCTGCCACCAGGGCACGTTGTGGTAGATGCGCTTGAGGGTCACCCCCACGTCGCGGTCGATCAGCACCAGCGGCAGATTTCGAGCCCGGGTCCCCTCCAGGGCGGCGCGCATCTCGGCGCCGGGCTCGATGCCGGACTGCTCGGCGACGCGCTGCTGGAAGGCGCCCAGCGCCAGGCTGGCGGCCACCATGCCGGCCTTGCCCTGGCGGAAGATCTGGAACAGGTCCTGCTCGCCCAGGGCGTCGGGGTTGGCGAGATTCTGGTGACGCGAGTCGCACAGCTCGATGGCCACGGCATCGAACTCGCCGGAGTCGATCAGCTCTCGCACCTCGGCAGCGCTCTCGGCGGAGACGTGAGCGGTGCCCAGCAGGGTGTAGCGGGTCTCGCCCACCTGGAGGGTGCGGCGCGGACCGCCGCCGGCGGCCTGCTCGCGATCGACGGTCGCGGTGTCCTGGGAGTCGGTCATGGACGCTCGGGTCTGGAGGGTGGAGGCTCGATTATCCACGAAGCCCGCCGGCGGGCCAAACCCGCCGCGCACGCTTGCACCGGCTTTGCGCGTTGTCGCTGCCCCGCGTCCGATGGAATGTCGCGGGAAGCGCTGATTTATGTCGCGAGCGAAGAGAGGCTGGTCGCCGCCGGAGCGCAGCTACCGGAGTGTAGCCTGCTACATGAGGATAGCGAGCACCGCCGGCGGCCAGGATGTCGAGCGCAGCAATAAATCCGCGTTTCCCTACTTGCGCCAGAACATCTGGGTGAACAGCACCAGCACGGTGAGGATCTCCAGGCGGCCCATCAGCATGCCGATGCACAACAGCCACTTGGCGGCATCGGGCAGGGAGCTGAAGTTGCCCGAGGGGCCGATGATGTCGCCGAGACCCGGACCGACGTTGGCGACCGCCGTGACCGCGCCGGACAGCGCGGTGATCAGGTCCAGGCCGAGCAGCGACAGTCCCAGGGCGAGCCCGGCGATGGTCAGGAAGAAGAAGAACGAGAAGGCGATGACCCCGCGGGTGACGTCGTCGGTCAACGGGTGGCCGTTGTAGCGGGCCGAGAAGACGCCGTTGGCGTGCACCAGAAAGCGCAGCTGGTTGCGCAGCAGGATGGTGGCGACCTGGAAGCGGAACACCTTCATGCCGCCGCTGGTGGAGCCGCTGCAGCCGCCCACGAAGCTCAGGTAGAAGAAGGCCACGGCGGACAGGCTGCCCCAGGCCGCGTAATCGTCCGCGGCATAGCCGGTGGTGGTGACCACCGAGACGACGTTGAAGGTCACCTGGGTCAGGGATTCGAAGGCCGCATCGCCCAGCCAGATGCGCCAGGCGGTGAGCATAACGATGACGATCGCCAGCAGGCCCAGCAGGCCGCGCACCTGCTGGTCGTGCCACAGGGCCATATGGGCCCCGCGCAGCACCCGGATGTAGATCACGAAGGGCAGGGCGCCGCCGAGCATGAACAGGCTGCCCATCCACAGCAGGTGGGGCTGGTCGGCGTAGGCGCCGAAGGAGGCGTCGGAGTTGGCGAAGCCGCCGGTGGCCACCGAGGTCATGGCATGCACGACGGCATCCAGCGGGGCCATGCCGCCGAGCCAGTAGCTCGCCACCGCGGCCAGGGTCATCCCGCAGTAGATGGCCAGGGTCGCCTTGGCGATGCCGCCGGTGCGCGGCATGACCTTGTCCGACCAGTCCGAGGACTCGGTGTGGAACAGGCGCATGCCGCCGACCTTGAGGAACGGCAGGATGGCGATGCCCATGACGATGATGCCGACCCCGCCCAGCCACTGCATGATGCCGCGCCACAGCTTGAGGCCGTCGGACAGCCGGTCGATGTCGGTCAGCACCGTGGAACCGGTGGTGGTGATGCCCGATACCGATTCGAAGACGGCATTGGCCAGCGACAGCTCCGGTACGCCCAGCGCCAGCGGCAGGCAGGCGAAGCCGCTGATCGAGACCCAGCTCAGGGTGGTCAGCACGAACATCTGCCAGGGCTTGAAGCTGATCTCCACGCGCAGCGTCGACAGCAGCACCGCGGCCACCGAGCCCAGCACGATCAGGATCGACAGGCCGAACGCCGTGGCATCGGCGTCCCGCTCGAGCAGCAGCACCAGCCAGGGCACCAGCATGAAGGCCGCCAGCACCAGCCACAGCAGCGCCAGCACCTTGAACACCGGGGCCCAGTGGCGGGCCCGATACAGGGTCGTCCCGGTGGTCTGCAGGCTCATGGGCGGGGCTCCGCATGGCGTGCGGTCAGACGGCTGGCGACGTCGGCGAGCGATGACGGATGTCTCATGCGGGGTCCCTTCCCTTGCGTGCAGGCGGCGGCGGGGCTCAGAAGAAGGTCAGGCCGACCTGGAAGAGCCGCTCCACGTCACGGATGCGGCGCTTGTCGATGACGAACAGGATCAGGTGGTCGCCGGACTGGATGACCACGTCGTCGTGGGCGATCAGCACGTCCTTGCCGCGCACCACGGCGCCGATGGTGGTGCCCCGGGGCAGGTCAATGTCGCCGATGGCGCGCCCCACCACCTTGGACGACTGGGTATCGCCGTGGGCGATGGCCTCGATGGCCTCGGCGGCGCCGCGGCGCAGCGAGTGGACGTTGACGATGTCGCCGCGGCGCACGTGGGTGAGCAGGCTGCCGATGGTGGCCTGCTGGGGCGAGATGGCGATGTCGATCTCGCCGCCCTGGACCAGGTCCACGTAGGCGGCGTTGTTGATCAGGGTGAGGACCTTCTTGGCGCCCATGCGCTTGGCCAGCATCGACGACATGATGTTGACCTCGTCGTCGTTGGTCAGCGCGCAGAAGATGTCGCACTCCTCGATGTTCTCCTCCTCCAGCAGGCGCTTGCTGGTGGCGCTGCCGTGGAGCACCACGGTGCGGTCCAGGCGCTCGGAGAGCTGGGTGCAGCGCTCGAGGTTGTGCTCGATGATCTTCACCTGGTGGCTGTGCTCCAGGTGCTCGGCGAGGCGCTCGCCGATGTTGCCGCCGCCGGCGATGATCACCCGGCGGAAGTCCCGCTCCAGGCGCCGCAGTTCGCTCATCACCGCCCGGATGTCGCGGCGGTCGGCGATGAAGAACACCTCGTCGTCGGCCTCGATGACGGTGTCGCCGCGAGGAATGATCGGCCGGTTGCGGCGGTAGATGGCGGCCACCCGGGTGTCCACGCTGGGCATGTGACGACGCAGGAAGCCCAGCTCCTGGCCCACCAGCGGGCCGCCGTAGAAGGCCTTGACCGCCACCAGCTGGACCAGCCCGCCGGCGAATTCCAGCACCTGCAGGGCGCCGGGGTGCTCGATCAGCCGGCGGATGTGGTCGGTGACCACCTGCTCGGGACTGATCAGCACGTCGATCGGCACCGCCTCGTGGGCGAACAGGCCCTTGCGGGTCAGGTAGGCGGTGGCGCGGACCCGGGCGATCTTGGTGGGCGTGCGGAACAGTGTGTAGGCGACCTGACAGGCGATCATGTTCACCTCGTCGGAATTGGTCACCGCGATCAGCATGTCGGCGTCTTCGCAGCCGGCCTGGCGAAGCACCATGGGATAGGAGCCGGCGCCGGTCACGGTGCGGATGTCGAGCCGGGTGTGAAGCTCGCGGAGCTTCTTGGCGTCGGTGTCCACCACCGTGATCTCGTTCTCTTCGCGTGCCAGGTGCTCGGCCAGGGTACCGCCGACCTGGCCGGCGCCGAGGATGATGATCTTCATCGCGTGTCACAGTCCGCAGCAAGACGGACGGCGCCGCGGGTGCGCCGTCTCATGGGTGGCGGCAAGCCTAAGGAAACGCTGCACAAATGTCTATGCGGGCAAATTGCTGCGTTACGCGGTGCTGGTGCGCCAGCCCGGTCAGACTCCTCACCTATACCGCATAGGCTCCGGTTCTTGCGCTCCGGTCGCCTTGCACTTTACGCCGCTCGTCGATTTGTTCAGCGCTTCCCTAAACCAGCCGGGGGTGGATGAACAGGGCGGGGCCCGTCAGTCCAGGGTGAAGCCGACCTTGAGGGTGACCTGCCAGTGGGCCACCCGGCCGTGCTCGATATGGCCGCGGGTATCGATGACCTCGAACCAGCGCATGCTGTGCAGGCTCTCCGAGGCCTTGGCCAGCGCGCCCTGGATGGCGTCCTCGATGCCCTTCTCGGAGGTGCCGGTCAGCTCGATATGCTTGTAGGTATGGCTCATGGTGTCGTCCTTTGGCAGCGGGGAAGTACCAGGATGCCCACCGATCCGCGCTCGCGGTCATGGTCGGCACCCTCCGGCCGCTCAAGCGGCCCGCTTCCTCAGTCTGGCATAGAAGAAGCCGTCATGGCTGTCGATGCTCGGCAGCAGCTGGCGCCCGGCCCCGGCGGCACGGCCCCAGGCCACGCCCTCGGGCGTGGTCGCCTCGGCATCCGGGGTGCGCGACAGGAAGGCGGCGACCTGGTCGGCGTTCTCCTCGGGCAGCACCGAGCAGGTGGCGTAGAGCAGGGTGCCGCCGGGCGCCAGCAGGGGCCAGAGGTTGTCGAGCAAGCGGGCCTGGAGCTCGGCCAGCTTGGTGATGTCCGAGGGCCGACGCAGGCGCTTGATGTCCGGATGCCGGCGGATCACGCCGCTGCCCGAGCAGGGGGCGTCGAGCAGGATGGCGTCGAAGGCGGTGCCGTCCCACCAGTCGCGCCCGGTGGCGTCGCCGTGGGCCAGGTCGGCGGCCAGCCCGAGCCGCGACAGGGTGTCCTCGACCCGCGCCAGGCGAGCGTCGTCGCTGTCGACGGCCTGCAGCTCGATATCGAACAGCTCGAGCAGGTGGGCGGTCTTGCCCCCCGGCGCGCAGCAGGCGTCCAGCACCCGGGCGCCGGGCCGCGGGGCGATCACCGGCCCGAGCAGCACGGCGGCGAGTTGGGCCGCTTCGTCCTGGACGCTGACCAGGCCCTCGTCGAAGCCGGGCAGGGTGGTGACGTCGCGGGGGGCCTCCAGGGTCAGCCCCTCGGGGGCGTGCGGGCACAGTCGGGCGCCGATGCCCGGCGCGTCGAGGCGTTCGAGGTAGGTCTCGCGGTCGCCATGGCGACGGTTGACGCGCAGCGTCATCGGGCCGGGCTGGTTGTTGGCCTGGCAGATGGCGCGCCAGTCGTCCGGCCAGGCCTGGCGGAAGGCCTTGAGCCACCACTTGGGATGCAGCAGGGCCACGGCGGGGTCGCGATCGACCTCGGCCTGCAGGGCGGCGGACTCGCGCTGCAGGCGGCGCAGGCAGCCGTTGAGTACCCGGGTCGCCCAGGGCTTGTTCAGCAGGCGCGCCGCGCCGGCGGTCTCGCCCACCGCGGCATGGGCCGGGATGCGCAGGTAGAGCAGCTGGTAGATGCCCACCAGCAGCAGCGCCTGGACGTCGGCATCCCGGGCCTTGAAGGGCTTGTCCAGCAGCTGGCCGGCCAGCGCCTCGAGTCGGCACAGGGTGCGGCAGCTGCCGAAGCACAGTTCCTTGAACAGGCCGCGGTCCCGGGACACCACCTGGTGGTCGTCGAGGTTGTTGAGCGAGCCCTTGCCGGTGATCACCGGGGCCAGGGCCCGGGCGGCGGCGGCGCGCACCGCCAGGCCGTTGTCGAGGGACTTGGAGCGTCCGCCGTGGTTGCTCATGCGCTGGCCTCCTGGTCCGGCTGGCCCAGGCATTGGCCCGGGGAGAAGCGATCCGCGCGGGCCTTGAGCAGCTCGCCCACGTCCAGCGCCTTGCCGCCGGGCAGCTGGGCCCGGGTCACGCGCAGCACCTGGTCGCCGGCCGCGCCGCAGGCGATGTGCAGGGCATCGCCCTCGGCGGCGAGCAGGGTGCCCGGGGCGGCGGCCTTGCCGTTGCCCGGCGCGGCCTCGGCCATCAGCAGCCGCAGGCGGTCGTCGCCGAAGGCGCACCAGGCCACCGGCCAGGGATTGAAGGCGCGGATGCGGGCGGCCAGGGCCTCGGCCGCCTCGCGGAAGTCCAGCTCGGCCTCGGCCTTGGAGAGCTTGGCGGCATAGGTGACGCCGGCCTCGGGCTGGGGGGTGGCCGCCAGGCCGTCGCCGGCCAGGGCGTCCAGCGCCTCGACCAGCGCCCGGCCGCCCAGGGCGGCCAGGGTGTCGTGCAGCTCGCCGCCGGTGGTGGCGGCGGTGATCGGCGTGCGTTCGATGTGCAGCATGGCGCCGGTGTCCAGGCCCTCGTCCATCTGCATGATGGTCACCCCGCTCTCGGCGTCGCCGGCCTCGATGGCGCGCTGGATCGGCGCCGCACCGCGCCAGCGCGGCAGCAGCGAGGCGTGGACGTTGACGCAGCCCAGTCGCGGCGCGTCGAGCACGGCGCGGGGCAGGATCAGGCCGTAGGCCACCACCACCATGATGTCCGCCTCCAGGGCGGCCAGCTCGGCCTGGGCGTCCGGCGCCTTCAGGGAGGCCGGCTGGTAGACCGGCAGGCCATGCTCCTGGGCCAGCGCCTTGACCGGGCTGGGGGTAAGCTTGCGGCCGCGGCCGGCGGGGCGGTCGGGCTGGGTATAGGCGGCGACGACGCGGTGGGAGCTCGCCAGCAGCGCCGCCAGGCTCTCGGCGGCGAAGTCGGGCGTGCCGGCGAAGATGACGCGCAGGGGTCGGGACATGGGATCGGGGGCCTTGCCGGAATGAATGCTCCCTATGATAACGGAGCGGGGCGCAAACGACGAAGGCCGGTGCCCTCAACGGCACCGGCCCATGATGTTTTAGCGATCACAAGGTACGTCGTTCGTCCTGATCCGGCGACAGGTCTTCGAGGAGGCGCTGTGAACCCATCCTTGGGCGCTACCGACGCCATCCATGGCGTAGGACCTCCTCTTCGACCTGTCCTCGGCAACCTTTTCTAGGCCTGTGCTGTCACGAGCATTGCTGAAAAAGGCTCAGGCGGGCTGCTGCAGCTTGTGGCGCTTCTGCATCTTCTTCATCACCCGGTCGCGCTTGAGCGGCGAGAGGTAGTCGACGAACAGCACGCCCTCGAGGTGGTCGTACTCGTGCTGGATGCAGTGGGCCAGCAGGCCCTCGGCCTCCAGCTCGTAGGGCTGGCCATCGCGGTCCAGGGCCTTGAGGTGGACCCTGAGCGCCCGGGGCACCTCCGCGTAGTACTCGGGGATCGACAGGCAGCCCTCCTGCAGTGGCTCGCGCTCGTCGCCGATCGGCGTGTACTCGGGGTCGATCAGTACCAGCGGCGTGCTCTGGTCGTCGCTGACGTCCATGACGATGACCCGCCGATGCACGTCCACCTGGGTGGCCGCCAGGCCGATGCCGCGGGCGTCGTACATGGTCTCGAGCATATCGTCGACCAGCCGGCGCACCTCGTCGTCGACCGTCTCCACGGGGGCCGCCTTGGTGCGAAGCCGCTCGTCGGGGAATTCGAGAATGGGGAGTTTGGCCATGGCGTTGGTGTCACCGTTATGCTGTCATTCAGGGGATGCGATCATTCTAGAAGCCCGCGGGTCGCGGTGAAACCGTGCCCCGCGCATCGTATCGATAGCATCAGACTATACCACGGCGGCGAGGTTCCTGGGGCTGCCGCGATCACCGGGCGAGGGACCGTGGGTATGAGACACACTGGACGCGTCAGGCTCGCGAGGTGCCGGCGAGTAGCGCTGGCCCTGGTCCTGGGGTGGGGGCTGTGCACCGTGGTGGCCGCCCAGGCGCAGGGGGTGTCCTGGGGCGATGGCCTGCGCGACGACGCCCCGGACCGCTACACCGTGGCCCGCGGCGATACCCTCTGGGGCATCGCCGGGCGCTTCCTGCACCATCCCTGGCAGTGGCCCGAGGTCTGGCGGGGCAATCCCCAGATCGAGAACCCGCACCTCATCTATCCCGGCGATACCGTCATTCTCTCCGACTGCGGCGGTCGGCCCTGCCTGGGGCTGGAGCGCGGCCGGAACGTGGTGCGCCTCTCGCCGGAGATGCGCCGCGTCCCGCGTCGCGAGGCCATCGCGCCGATTCCGCTGGAGACGGTGCGGCCCTTCCTGCGCGACCATCGGGTGGTCGGCGACCCCGAGGCCCTCGGCGAGCTGGCCTACGTGGTGGGCGGCGACGGCGGCCGCTTGATCAGCGGTGCCGGCGATCGCTTCCATGCCCGGGGGAGGGTGCCCGCCGTCGGCAGGGTCGGCCTCTATCGTCCCGGCGAGCGCTACGTCGACGCGACCAGCGGCGAGCCGCTGGGCCTCGAGCTCGAGCGCGTCGGCGAGGCCCGCCGGGTGCGCCAGGAGGGCGACATCGCGGTGCTGGAGGCCACCCGGGCCAACCGGGAGATCCGCAACGACGACCTCGTGCTGCCGCTGGAGGCCGACTTCCCGGCTGACGGCTTCCGCCCCCAGGCGCCGTCGCGGCCGATCGAGGGCCGCGTGCTGGCGGTGCCCGGCGGGGTGCGCTTCTTCGGGCGGTTGCAGATGATTGCCCTGGACCGCGGCACCCGCGACGGCCTGGCGCCCGGCCATGTGCTGGCGGTGGAGCGGCGCGGCGAACTCGTCGACGACCCGCGCACCGGCGACATGCTGAGGCTGCCCGGCGAGGAGGCCGGCCTGGTGATGGTCGTGCGCCCCTTCGAGAAGATGAGCTACGGCCTGGTCATGCGTGCCAGCCGTCCCCTGGCGGTGGGCGACCGTCTCCACAATCCGCGCCCGGCCCTGGGCACGGCGCGGCGCTAGGTGAACCATGCCGACCGCCAGGGAGTGGCTGCTGCTGTCGCGCCTGCCGGGGCTCGGGGCCGTGGGGCTCGCCGAGCTGGCGGCCCGCTCACCGGCCTGGCCCGAGGGCTGGCTGGCGGTGATGCCGCTACCGGCCGCCAAGGCGCTGCAGCTGTGGCTCGACCACCCCGACAAGAGCCCGCTGCACGAGGCGCTGGAGGCCGACGAGGCCTGGCTGGCCGCCGCCCCGGGCCGCCACCTGCTGCATCCCCAGCATCCCCGCTGGCCGACGCTGCTGGCCCAGATTCCCGATCCGCCCCCGGTGCTCTGGGCCTGGGGCGATCTCGCGGCCCTCGCCCCGCCGCGGCTGGCCATGGTCGGCACGCGAAGGCCGACCCGGGAGGGGCTCAATAATGCCGCGGGCTTCGCGAGGGCGCTGGTCGACCGCGGCTGGGGCGTGGTCAGCGGCATGGCATTGGGCATCGACGGCGCCGCCCAGCACGCGGCCCTGGAGGCCGGCGGGCGCAGCGTGGCGGTGCTGGGCGGCGGGGTGGACGTGGTCTATCCCGCCCGCCATCGCGCCCTGCACGAGCGACTGCGCGAGCCGGGTGGACTGCTGCTCGCCGAGCACCCGCCGGGCACCAAGCCGCACCCGGCCTATTTCCCGCGCCGCAATCGCATCGTCACCGGCCTGGCACGCGGCGTACTGGTGGTGGAGGCCGCCGAGCGCAGCGGCTCGCTGGTCAGCGCCCGGCTGGCCGGGGAGCAGGGCCGCGAGGTGTTTGCCGTGCCGGGCTCGATCCATAACCCCCAGGCGCGCGGCTGCCTGGGGCTGATCCGCGACGGCGGGGTGCTGGTGCGCGACGTCGACGATATTGTCGCCGAGCTGCCGGCCTGGAACGCGCCGCAGGAGGCGCCTCCCGCGCCGCGCGAGGCGGGCGACGCGTCGTCGTCATCGTCGTGCGAAGACGATCCGCTGCTGGCCTGGCTCAGCGACACCCCGACGCCGGTGGACGCCCTGGTCGGCCTCACCGGGCTGTCGGTGGCCGACTGTCAGCGCCGGCTGCTGGCGCTCGAGCTCTCGGGGCTCGCCGGTCCCGCCGTCGGCGGCTGGGTGCGCCTGCCGGGCCCCGGGGGAGCATGGTAGAATCCCGGTCCATGTCGGACACCATCGGAACCCCGCGATGACCCAGGAGCCCTCTCTCGCCGCCGCCGTGGCCGCCCTGCGCGCCGGCGGCGTGATCGCCTACCCCACCGAGGCCGTGTGGGGCCTCGGCTGCGACCCCGACGACGCCTCGGCCCTGACCCGGCTGCTCGCCCTCAAGCGCCGCGACCCGGCCAAGGGGGTGATCCTGGTGGCCGCCGACCTCGCGCAGCTGGAACCCTGGCTGGCGGGGCTCGACGCCGAGCGCTGCGCGACCCTGGCCGTGCCCCGGGAGACGCCGACCACCTGGCTGGTGCCGGACAACGGCCGGGCGCTGGCGCTGGTGCGCGGCGAGCACGACCGGGTGGCGCTCAGGATCAGCGACCATCCGCGAGTGGTAGAGCTGTGCCGGGCCTTCGGCGGGCCCATCGTCTCGACCTCCGCCAACCGCGCCGGCGAGCCTTCGGCGATGAGCGCCGAGGAGATCCATGCCATCTTCGGTGAAGGGACCGGCGGCGAGCTCGACGCCGTGCTCGACGGCCCCCTGGGCGGCCACGACCGCCCCAGCACCATTCGCGACCTGGTCACCGGCCGGGTGCTGCGCGACTGAGAGACCGCTGGAGATATCCGGCGCATAAGCGCCGGATCGCTCATTTCTCGCCATTCGACCGATCGTGGCATGGCGTTTTCGCCGCTCAGCTTTGCCGCTTAACACAAGGAGGCCCCGTGGCCTACGCCCATCTCGACCCCGTGAAGACCTACCTGCTCGACCTTCAGGACCGGCTGTGCGAGGCCCTGGCCGCCGAGGACGGCCGGGCGAGCTTTCGCGAGGATGCCTGGCAGCGCGCCGAGGGCGGCGGCGGTCGCTCGCGGGTCATCGAGCACGGTGCGCTGTTCGAGAAGGGCGGCGTCAACTTCTCTCATGTCCATGGCGCGACCCTGCCGCCCTCGGCCACCGCCGCACGCCCCGAACTCGCCGGCCGGGGCTTCCACGCGGTGGGCGTGTCCTGGGTGCTGCACCCGGAGAATCCCCACGTGCCGACCAGCCACGGCAACGTGCGCTTCCTGATCGCCGAGAAGGAAGGCGAGGCCCCCGTGTGGTGGTTCGGCGGGGGCTATGACCTGACGCCCTTCTACCCGGTGCTCGAGGACGTGCGCCACTGGCATCGGGTGGCCCGTGACGCCTGCGCGCCCTTCGGCGACGACGTCTATCCGCGCTTCAAGGCCTGGTGCGACGACTACTTCCATCTCAAGCACCGCGACGAGACCCGCGGCGTCGGCGGCCTGTTCTTCGACGACCTGAACGAGGGCGGCTTCGAGCACTGCTTCGCCCTCCAGCGCTCGGTCGGCGACAGCTTCCTCGACGCCTACCTGCCGATCGCCCGGCGCCGCCGCGAGACGCCCTGGGGCGAGCGCGAGCGCGACTTCCAGCTCTACCGCCGCGGGCGCTACGTGGAGTTCAACCTGGTCTGGGACCGCGGCACCCTGTTCGGGCTGCAGAGCGGCGGGCGCACCGAATCGATCCTGATGTCGATGCCGCCCCTGGCCCGCTGGGAATATGACTGGTCGCCGGCGCCGGATAGCCCCGAGGCGGCGTTGACCCGAGATTACCTGCATCCCCGGGACTGGCTGGGCGAGGAAAAAAGGGAGCATCATCAATGACGGACCGCTACTGCGTCTTCGGCCACCCGGTGGGCCATTCCAAGTCACCGGCCATCCATGCCGCCTTCGCCGAGCAGACCGGCGAGCGGCTCGAATACACCGCCATCGAGGCGCCGCGGGACGACTTCGCCGGCGCCTGGCGCGCCTTCGTCGAGGCGGGCGGGCGCGGCGCCAACGTCACCGTGCCGTTCAAGGAAGACGCCTATCGGCTGTGCGATGCGCTGACCCCGCGGGCCGAGCGCGCCGGGGCGGTGAACACCCTGATCCTCGAGGCCGACGGCCGCACCCGCGGCGACACCACCGACGGCGCCGGCCTGGTCGGCGACCTCGAGCGCTGCCGTGTGACGCTGCCCGGTGCACGCCTCCTGGTGCTCGGCGCCGGCGGCGCGGTGCGCGGCGTGCTGGAGCCGCTGCTCGCGGCCGGCCCGGCGAGCCTGCACGTCGCCAACCGCACCGCCGGGAAGGCCGACGCCCTGGCCGCGGACTTCGGCGATCTGGGCAAGGTGAGCGGCGGCGGCTTCGAGGCGGTCGAGGGCCCCTTCGATGTGGTGATCAACGGCACCAGCGCGAGCCTCGGCGGCGAGCTGCCGCCGCTGCCCGACGACCTCTTCGCCCCCGGGGCGGTCGCCTACGACATGATGTACGGCGCCGAGCCCACCGTCTTCCTGCGCTGGGCCGCCGAGCGCGGCGCCGTGACCCTCGACGGCCTGGGCATGCTGGTCGGTCAGGCCGCCGAGTCCTTCTTCCTGTGGCGGGGCGTGCGCCCGGACGTTACCCCGGTGCTGGAGACCCTGCGCCGGGCGCTGTGAGCCGCATCATGACCCGCGCCTGGCACCTGGCCCGCACGCCGCGGGGCGTGCCGGTCGTCGAGGACTTCGCCTGCCGTCGGCTGGCCCTGGCCGCGCCGTCGCCCGGCGAGGCGCTGGTCGCGCCCCGCTGGCTGTCGGTCGACCCCTACATGCGCACCCGCATGCAGCCGACCGGCTACGACTACCTGGACAAGTGGCGACCGGGCAGCCCGCTGTCGGCCTGGGGCCTGGCGCGGGTGATCGAGGCGCGCGGGCCCTGGCGGGAAGGCGATTGGGTCATCGGCCACATGCCGGTGGCCGAGCGTTGCCTGCTGCGCCCGGCGTCCGCCGAGGGCGGCCTGCCGCTGGTGCTGCCGGCCGACCAGCCCCGGCCCGAGCGCTGGCTCCACGAGCGCGGCATGACCGGCTTCACCGCCTGGCTGGGGATGCGCCGCTATGGCCGGCCTCAGTCCGGTGAAAGCGTGCTGGTGTCGGCCGGCGCCGGCGCGGTGGGCGGTCTCGCCGTGCAGTGGGCCCGATGTGCCGGGGCGCGGGTCGTTGCCACCGCGGGCAGCCAGGCCAAGCGCGACTGGTTGCGGGAAACCCTGGGCGTGGCCGTGGCGCTCGACCATCACGCTCCCGATATCGCGGCCCGCCTCGCGGCGTCGGTGCCGCAGGGCCTCGACCTGGACTTCGAGCAATTGGGAGGAAGGGTGTTCGAGGCCGCCATCGAGGCTCTGGCCCCGGACGGACGGGTGGTGCTGTGCGGCCTGGTCAGCCAGTACCACGACGCCGAGCCCCGGCGGGCCCCGCCCAACCTTGGCCGGCTGACGCGGCGTGGCGGCCGGCTCACGCCCTTCGTGGTGCCGGGCCACGAGGCGGCCCATTGGGCCGACTTCCAGCGCGAGACGGCGGCGCTCGACGGGGTGCTACGGGCGCCGCTAGACGTCGTCGAGGGCTTCGCGGCCTGGCCGCACGCCTTCTGCGGCCTCTTCACCGGCGACACCGGCATCGGCAAGCGGGTGGTGCGCCTGGCCTGAGCCGGCCTCAGCGTCTTTTGACATATCGCCCCGCCATGCATATCGCCAGGCCGGCCAGCGAGAGCAGCAGGCCGCCGTTGACCAGCCAGGGGCGGCGGTCGATCCAGGGCACGAAGGGCTGCGGGGCGTCGCGGCACACGCCCGCGAGGTAGTCCCAGTGGCCCTGCTGGATCAGCTGGCACTCGCGCACGTTGCCGAGCTCCAGGAAATAGGCGCCCATCAGCCCCAGCGGCGGCAGGATCAGCAGGACGAGGCCCAGGCGCAGCATGCCTCAGGGCGTGCCGCAGTCCGGCGCGGGGCCGGCCTGCCGGTAGCGTTGCAGCGCCTCGGGCATCCCGGCCTCGAGGCCGGCGATGCGGCTGCCGTGACTGGGGTGGGTAGACATCCACTCCGGCGGCTGGCCGCCCCCGGCGCGTTCCATGTTCTGCCACAGGGCGATGCTGGCCCGCGGGTCGAAGCCGGCGTCGGCCATCAGCCGCAGGCCGATGGTGTCGGCCTCGCTCTCGTGGCGCCGCGAGAAGGGCAGCAGAACGCCGTACTGGGCGCCCATGCCCAGTGCCGCCATCACCTGCTGGCCGCCGGCGCCCTCCAGGCCGGCGGCCGAGGAGATCACCGAGAGGCCGAGGTTGGTGGCGCTCTGGGTGGAGGCGCGCTCGTTGGCGTGCTGGGCCAGCACGTGGCCGATCTCGTGGCCGATGACCGAGGCCAGCTGGTCCTGGTTGTCGGTGATCTCGAGCAGCCCGGTATTGATCCCCACGTAGCCGCCGGGCAGGGCGAAGGCGTTGGCCGAGTCGTCGTCGAAGACCCGCACCTGCCAGTTTTCCCGCTGCAGCTCGGCCGGCAGGGCGGCGACGATCTCGCGGGTGATGCACTGGGCGAGCCGGTAGGGGGCGCCGCCCACGGTGGTGCGCTCCTGCTGGTACTGGGCGAAGGCCTGGGCGCCCATCTGGTCGAGCTGCTCGTCGGACATCAGGGTCAGCTGCGAGCGCCCGGTGGGCGAGGTGGTGCAGGCGGCCAGGGTGGCGGCGAGCGCGCCCACGGCGAGACAGTGAATCCAGCGCATGAAGGACCTCCTGTGAGCCGACCGTGGCGGTGCCACTGGACGGCGGATAAGGGTTCGCCACAAGATACCCCGACTGCCTGCAAGATCAACCGCGAAACCTGCAATCATGGAGGAAGTGCATGGACGACGAGCTGGCGCAGCGCCTGATGCGGCTGCTGGAGCGCGTGGAACCCTGGCTGCCGCCGGCCGCCGAGGGCGTCGACTGGCAGCGCGACGTGGCCGCGCTCTGGGAGCGCCACGCCCTGGGCGGCCGCCTGGTGCCGGTGCCGCCTCGTGACGCCCTGGCGCTGGACGACCTACTCGGCATCGAGCGCCAGAAACGGGCGCTGGTCGACAACACCCGCACCTTCCTGCACGGCCATCCGGCCAACCACGCCCTGCTGTGGGGCGCCCGGGGCAGCGGCAAGTCGTCGCTGGTGCGGGCGCTGCTCAACGGCCTGGCGGGGGAGGGCCTGCGCCTGGTCCAGGTGGATCGCCACGACCTGGCCGGGCTGCCGGCGCTGGTCAACCAGCTGCGCCATCAGCCGCACCGCTTCGTGGTCTATTGCGACGACCTCTCCTTCGAGGGCCACGACGACGCCTACAAGGCGCTGAAGAGCGTGCTCGACGGCACCCTGACCGGGCCGCCCGAGAACGTGCTGCTCTACGCCACCTCCAACCGTCGCCACCTGCTGCCCGAGTCGATGGCCGACAACGACGCCACCCGCCTGGTGGGAGAGGAGCTTCATCACGGCGATGCCGTCGAGGAGAAGATCTCGCTCTCCGACCGCTTCGGGCTGTGGCTGGCCTTCCATCCCTTCGCCCAGGACGCCTACCTCGAGGCCTGCGAACACTGGACCCGGCGCCTCGGCCGGCAGGACGACTGGAGCGAGGCGGCGCGAGCCGAGGCGCTGCGTTTCGCCACCCTGCGCGGCGGGCGCAGCGGTCGGGTGGCCTGGCAGTTCGCCTGCCAGTGGATCGGTCGGCGGCGGCTCTACGACGAGGCCTGATCGCCGAGCGGTCGCAGCGTGCCGTCCTCGCCCACGGTCAGGCGCAGGGTCGGCGTCAGCAGCCCGGCCGGCAGGGTCATGCCCAGGCCGCTGAGATCGCCGGGGGTGATGGCCAGTTCGCTGCCGGCGGGCAACTCGCCGGTACGGCCCATCTGCCGGGCCAGGTCGACCAGCGGGGCCAGCCGGCTGCGGTCCCCCTGCAGCAGGTCGAAGGCCACCGGCAGGCGCAGGTCGGCATCGTCGCCCGGGCTCAGGGCCACGTCCTGCTCATAGCGGCCGTTGACCGCCTCGAGCCCCGGCATGTCCAGGTTCCAGTCGAAACCGCTCATGCGCACGGCGGGCAGCCCGGCGGGCAGGCCCAGGCCCATGGCCATGGTGGCCTGCACCGGCAGGCTGCCGGTGCCCAGGCCGGAGGCGATCAGCGAGGTGAGGTCCGAGGTGTCGAGGCCGGCATCGAGGGCGTAGGGCCCGATGCGGATGTTCTCGACGCCGAGAGAGGTGACGGCCAGGCGGAAGGCGAACAGGCCGGTCTGGGGCAGCGCCAGGCAGCCGCCGAGCAGCAGGACCAGGCAACCGGGGATCAACAGGCGCGCGCGGCGGCGCAGGAGGGAAAGCAGCATGATGACTCTCGCTAACGGAAGGGACAACGTCTCCGGGGCGCCCGCCGGGCCGTGTCGTCGACGGGACGACGAGGCATCGCGATGTCCCCCCCCTGGGCGCGGCTCCTGTCCCTCCTGGCAAGAGTCCCTCGGCGTTCCGCCACCGGCGCGCGACGGCGATCGCCTCGGGGTGACATACGCGAACCGCCGGCCTCGGGGCCGGCGGTGGGTACTATCGTCGAGATTCGATCGGGCGTCGAGAGTCGACTCGCGGAGACGTCAGGTGTCGGCGCGAAGAGACATCAACGCCGGCCGCGGCGCGACTCCTTGGTGCGGTTGAGCTCGCGCTTCTTGGCCTTCTCGCGATCGCTGGCGCCGGCCATGTGGTCGTAGGGGTTCTTGCCCGAGCGGAACTCGAAGCGCATCGGCGTGCCGCGCACCTTGAGCACCTTGCGGAAGGTGTTGGTCAGGTAGCGCTTGTAGGCCTCGGGCAGCGACTCGGTCTGGTTGCCGTGGACCACGATGATCGGCGGGTTGCTGCCGCCCTGGTGGGCCATGCGCAGCTTGATGCGCCGGCCGTGGATCATCGGCGCCGGATGCTGCTCCACGGCGTCGCGCAGGATGTTGGTCAGGCGGTTGGTCGACCAGTGGCTGTTCGCCGAGGCGAAGGCGCGCTCGATGGACGGGTAGAGGTCGCCCACCGCGGTGCCGTGCAGCGCCGAGATGAAGTGCAGGTCGGCGTAGTCGGCGAAGCCCAGGCGGCGCTTGATCTGGGCGCGCATCTTGTCCTTGGCCTCGCTCTCCAGGCCGTCCCACTTGTTGACCGCCAGCACCAGGGCACGGCCGCTGGTCAGCACGTAGTCGAGCAGGTGCAGGTCCTGTTCCACCAGGCCGCTTCGGGCGTCGAGCACCATGATGGCGACGTGGCACTCCTTGATCGCCTCGAGGGTCTTGATAATCGAGAACTTCTCGGCGGTCTCGCTGACGTTCTTGCGCCGCCGCACGCCGGCGGTGTCGACCAGCACGTAGGGCTCGCCGCGCCGCTCGAAGGGGATCTCGATGGCGTCGCGGGTAGTGCCGGCCTCGTCGAAGACCACCACCCGTTCCTCGCCGAGCAGGCGGTTGACCAGCGTCGACTTGCCCACGTTGGGGCGCCCGATCACGCCGATGCGGATGCCCTTGGTGCCGGTGTCGGCCGGCACGTCGGCGTCGCGCTCGGGGAAGGGCGTGAGCACCTCGTCGATCAGCGCGGTGACGTTGCGGCCGTGGGCGGCGGCGATGGGGTGCGGGTCGCCGAGGCCGAGCTGCCAGAAGTCGGCCATGGCGGAGTGTTCCTCCAGGCCATCGGTCTTGTTGACCACCAGCCAGGTCTTCTTCTGGTTGACGCGCAGGTGGTTGGCGATGGCCTCGTCGGCCACGTTCAGCCCGCTGCGGCCGTCGACCAGGAACAGCACGATGTCGGCCTCGTCGATGGCCTGCAGCGACTGCTCGGCCATGGCCGCGTCGATGCCTTCCTCGTCGCCGCTGATGCCGCCGGTGTCGATCACCGTGTAGGCCTTGCCACCGAGCACGCCGTTGCCGTACTTGCGGTCCCGGGTCAGGCCCGGGAAGTCGGCCACCAGGGCGTCGCGGGTGCGGGTCAGGCGGTTGAACAGGGTCGACTTGCCCACGTTGGGGCGGCCGACCAGGGCGATCACGGGATTCATGGTTGCAGTTCCAGGGCCTCTAGGCTGCCGTCGTCGGCCAGGGCATAGACGCGCTTGCCGTCGGTGAGCGGGGGCACGCTGAGGCCGGAACCGTCGATCTCGGTGCGGCCGACCAGGGTGCCCTCGCGGGCGTCGATCAGGTGCAGGTAGCCCTCGAAGTCGCCCACCACCAGGCGGCCGTCGGCGAAGGCCGGGTCGGTGAGCTCGCGGCCCTCGAGGTCGTCGAGCCGCCACAGTGTCTCGCCGCTGTCGGCATCGAGGGCGACCACGTGGCTGGCCTCGTCGACCACGTACAGGCGGCCGCCGACCAGCACCGGGCTACGATAGCTGGACAGTTCCCGGGACCACAGGGTCTCGCCGGTGGTGGCCTGCAGGGCCACCAGGCGGCCCTGGTAGCTGGTCACGAACAGCCGGCCGTCCGGGGTCAGCAGCGGCTGGGCGGCCAGGTCGACCAGTCGCTCGATCTCGCTGCGGCCCTGGGGGGTGGCGATGCGCCGCTCCCACAGCGGCTGGCCGCCGCGGTTGTCCAGGGTGACCAGCCGGCCGTTGGCCTGGCCGGCGAAGGTGACCTGGTCGATGACCCGCGGAGTGCCGGTATGGCGCAGGGTCAGGGCGGGCCGGGAGCCGCTGTAGACCCAGCGCTCGGCGCCGCTCTCGCGGTCCAGGGCGGTGACGCTGCCGTCCACGGCCTGCACCACCAGCAGCTGGCGGTTGGGCTGGGGCGCGGCCAGCACCTCGCTGTTGACGCGGGTGCGCCACAGTACTTCGCCGTCGGCCTGGTCGAGGGCCACCACTTCGCCGTTGCGGGTGCCCAGATAGACCCGCTCGGCCACCGCGGTCAGGCCGCTGGAGGCGCCGGCGTCGAGCTCGATACTCCAGCGGGGCTCGCCGCTGGCGGCGTTGATGGCCTGGACCAGGCCGTGCTGGTCGGCGGCGAACAGGGTCGCGCCGTCCCGGGCCGGGGCCAGCGGATAGCCGCCCTGGCCGAGGCCGTCGCCGACCTGTTCCTGCCACAGCACGTCGACGCGGGTGGTGCCGGCGGTGTCGCCCAGTTCCTTGGGCGGATACTCGGGCTCCACCTGGCCGGCGCAGCCGGTCAGCAGGCCCAGCGCAGCGGTGGCGGCGATGGCGAGAGTCGTCTTGTTCATGAGGCCTCCTCGGCGCCCAGGTCATCCAGCTTGAGTTGCACGCCGTAGAGCGGTTGATCCCCGGCCTCGGAGAGGCTCAGGGCTTCCCGCCAGGCCTCGCGGGCGGCCGCGCGATCGCCGAGTGCCAGATGGGCGTCGCCGCGGATGTCGGCGCGCTGGGCGGCCAGCGGGGCGGGTATCTCGCCCTCGAGGGTGGCCAGTGCCGCCTCGGCGTTTTCGCCGGCCAGCTGCAGGCGGGCCAGGCGCAGCCGGGCGAGCCCCTGCGGATAGGGGCGCTCGCCCTCGGCGACCAGGGCTTCCAGGGCGGCTTCGGCGGCGGCGGTGTCGCCGGCCTGCACGGCCAGTCGCGCTTCCAGCAGGCGTGCCAGGTCGGCATAGAGGCTGTCGCCGTGGTCCTCGGTGAGGGTACCCACCAGCTGCTCGGCCTGCTGCCGGGCGCCCTCGTCGAGGCTGTCCTGGCCGCTCAGGGTCAGCAGCTGCTGGTAGCTGGCCGAGGCCGCCTCGGCCTGGCCGGCCTGGTAGTCCTGCCAGGCCTTCCAGCCGAACACCCCGGCCGCGGCGATCACCGCGCCGGCGATCAGCGAGGTGCCGTTCTCCTTCCACCAGCGCTTGAGCGCTTCCAGCTGTTCTTCTTCGCTTCTCAGCTCCGCCACGGGCGGTCTCCTTTATGTGTCCGTGGGCCGTCAGGCGGGGGCTGCGCCCGCCAGCAGGGATGTGAGGGTCTGGTCGAGGGCGTCCTGGTCGAGGCGTTGCTGTTCGCGATCCTCGCGCAGGAACTTCAGCGTCACGGCGTTCTCGGCGAGCTCGTCCTCGCCGAGCAGCAGGGCCAGGCGGGCGCCGCTCTTGTCGGCCTTCTTGATGCGGCTCTTGAAGCTGCCGCCGCCGCAGTGCAGCTGCAGGCCGAGGCCGGGCAGCGCCTCGCGCAGGCGCTCGCCCAGCAGCAGGGCGGCGGGCTCGGTGGCCTCGCTCATCGGCAGCAGGTAGACGTCGAGCTCGCCCCGGGCCTCGTCGGGCACCAGGTCCAGGGTGTCGAGCAGCAGGATCAGCCGCTCGATGCCCATGGCGAAGCCGACCGCCGGCACCGGCTTGCCGCCGAGCTGCTCGACCAGGCCGTCGTAGCGGCCGCCGGCGCACACCGTGCCCTGGCTGCCCAGCGCCGTGGTGGTCCACTCGAAGACGGTGCGCGAGTAATAGTCGAGTCCGCGCACCAGCCGCGGGTTGACCACGTAGGCGATGCCGGCGGCGTCGAGCATGGCGGTGAGCCGCTCGAAGTGCTGCTGGGATGCCTCGTCCAGGTGGTCCATCAGCCGCGGCGCGTCGGCCAGCATCGGCGCCATGTCCGGGTTCTTGGAGTCGAGGATGCGCAGCGGGTTGGAGGTCAGCCGGCGGCGGGAGTCCTCGTCGAGCACCTCGAGGTGCTGCTCGAAGTAGGCCACCAGGGTGTCGCGGTAGGCGGCGCGGGCCTCCGGCGAGCCCAGGGAGTTGAGCTCCAGGGTGACGTGCTCGTACAGGCCGAGCTGCTTCCACAGCCGGGCCGAGAGCAGGATCAGCTCGGCGTCGATGTCCGGCCCCTCGAGGCCGAAGGTCTCGACCCCGACCTGGTGGAACTGCCGGTAGCGGCCCTTCTGGGGGCGCTCGTGGCGGAACATCGGCCCCTGGTACCACAGCCGCTGGGTCTGGTTGTGCAGCAGGCCGTGCTCCATGGCGGCGCGCACGCAGCTCGCGGTGCCCTCGGGACGCAGGGTCAGGCTGTCGCCGTTGCGGTCGTCGAAGGTGTACATCTCCTTCTCGACGATGTCGGTGACCTCGCCGATGGAGCGCTTGAACAGCGCCGTCTGCTCGACGATGGGGGTGCGGATCTCGTCATAGCCGTAGCGGCCCATGAGGGTGCGCACCTGGCCCTCGAAGTACTGCCACAGCGGGGACTGCTCCGGCAGCAGGTCGTTCATGCCACGAATGGCCTGGATCTTTTTCTTGCTGGTGTCGGACTTGCTCAATGCTGGCTCCTTGTCGGCACGCCTCAGGCGTCCCGGGCGATGACGTCCTGCTCGGCCTGTTCCTTCTCGCGGACCTTGTCGCGGATCATCCGCTCCAGGTCGTCGACCAGGTGGTCGTTGCGCAGCTTGCTGGCCGGCTTGCCGTCGATGTAGACGAGGTTGGCGGGGCTGCCGCCGGTCAGGCCGATGTCGCTTTCCTTGGCCTCGCCCGGGCCGTTGACCACGCAACCGATGACCGAGACGTCCAGCGGCGTGAGCACGTCGTCGAGGCGTTCCTCGAGCTCGTTCATGGTGCCGATGACGTCGAAGTTCTGGCGCGAGCAGCTCGGGCAGGCGACGAAGTTGATGCCCTTGGCCCGCAGGCGCAGGCTCTTGAGCATGTCGAAGCCGACCTTGATCTCCTCGACCGGATCGGCGGCCAGCGACACGCGGATGGTATCGCCGATGCCGTCCATCAGCAGCATGCCGAGCCCGATGGACGACTTGACGGTGCCCGAGCGCAGCCCGCCGGCCTCGGTGATGCCGAGATGCAGTGGCTGCTCGATGCGGGTGGCGAGATCGCGGTAGGCAGCCACCGCCATGAACACGTCGGAGGCCTTGACGCTGACCTTGAAGTCGGGGAAATCGAGGCGCTCGAGGTGGTCGATGTGGCGCATCGCGGACTCGACCAGGGCCGCGGGGGTCGGCTCGCCGTATTTCCTCTGCAGGTCCTTCTCCAGGGAACCGGCGTTGACGCCGATGCGGATCGGGATGCCGTTGTCGCGGGCGGCGCCGACCACGGCCTTGACGCGGTCCTCGCGGCCGATGTTGCCGGGGTTGATGCGCAGGCAGTCGACGCCGAGCTCGGCGACGCGCAGGGCGATCTTGTAGTCGAAGTGGATGTCCGCCACCAGCGGCACCTCGACCTCGCGCTTGATGCGGCCGAAGGCCTCGGCGGCGTCCATGCTGGGCACCGAGACGCGCACGATGTCCGCGCCGGCCGTCTCCAGCTGGCGGATCTGGGCCACGGTGGCGGCCACGTCCAGGGTGTCGGTGTTGGTCATGCTCTGGACGGAGATGGGCGCGCCGCCGCCGACCGGCACCTTGCCGACATGGATGCGGCGTGACTGGCGACGGGTGATGGGCGATGTAGCGTGCATCGGACTCATTCTCCCAGAGTGAAACGGGCGACGTTGTTGGCGCCGGTACGCGGCGCCAGCTCCACCGGCTCGCCGCGCCAGGCCAGCTCGACGCCGGTGGCGTTGCCCACGGTCAGCCGGAAGGGCGGTTCGCCTTCGACGCGTGCCGTGGTACCGGGTTCCTGGAGGCCGACGAAGACGCGCTGCCCGCTGGCATCGAAGATCTCGGTCCAGGACTGCTCGTTGAAGGTCAGTTCGAGTATCCGGCGATCGCCCGCCGGCTCGGCGGCCTGGTCGGCGCCGTCGGTCTCGGCGTCTTCCGCGGCGACGGACTCGCCCTCGGCCTGGCCGTCGGCCTGTTCGCCGCCGTCCACGGCGTCGGCGGCATCCGCCGCCTGGGCCGGCGCGTCGGCCGGTGCTTCAGTCGAAGCGGCCTCGCCGTCGGCCGTCGCGGCCTCGGCGGTGGCCTCGTCGGCGGCAGTGGTTTCGTCGCCACTGGCGCCGTCGTCGGCCTCGGTGGCGACCTCGTCGGACCAGTCACCGGCCGCGGCGCCGGTCTCGTCGGTTGCCGGGTCGCCGCCCTCGGTGATGGTGGTGCCGTCGAGGCTGTCCACCGCCACCGGTGCATTGTCGCCGGGCGTGGGCGGCTGGCTGCCGCCGCGGCTCTGCCACCACATCAGGGTCAGGCCGACCAGGCCGGCGATCACCAGCAGGGTGGCCAGGCGAAACAGCCAGGCGCCGAGGCGTGAGGGCGGCTTGCTGACCACGTGCACCGGGGTGACCTTGCGCTCCGTGTCCTCGCTGCCGAAGCGCGCCTGGTAGGCGGTCAGCACCCGCTCGACGTCCATGCCCAGCAGGTTGGCGTAGCTGCGCAGGTAGCCGCGCCGGTAGGTGGCGATCGGTACCTCGTCGTAGACATCGTGCTCCAGGCCCTCGATCACGGCCGGGCGCAGGTTCAGGGCCTCGGCGACCTCATCGCGCGACAGCTCCAGGGCCTCGCGCTCGCGGCGCAACAGCTCGCCGGGCGAGGCCTGGTCGGCGGTCGCGTCGGGCTCCAGATAGGGGGTGTCGCTCATGGCGTGGCATCCTTCATGGGAAATACGGGATCAGGGCGCGTCATCGGATGCCGCCGACCGGCCACCGGAGGCGCGTGCCAGCTCGTCGGCCAGCCGCCTGGCCGCCGGCGTGGGGCCGGCCAGGCGCATGAAGGCCTCGAGCTGCTGCTCTGCCCGGGCATGGCGGCCTTGCGCATGTTCCAGCCGGGCCAGCCGCAGGTAGCTGCCTGCGCGGCGCGGGTCCAGGCTCTGGGCGCGCTCCAGGCTCTCGCGGGCGGCCGCGACGTCGCCGAGGCGTCGCTGGCACTGGCCCAGGTTGGAGAATAGCTGGGCGCGATTGGCGTACTGGGGGTCGGCGGTGGCCTGCTCGAGCTGGCGGCAGGCCTCGCGGATGCGCCCCTGATCATACAGGAAAGCGGCGTAGTTGTTGCGTGCCCGCGTCAGTTCAGGGGCGGCGTCGAGCGCCCGGCGAAAGGTCTCGTCGGCGAGCTCCGCCTCGCCCTGGCGCTGATAGACGATGGCCATGGCCTGCAGCGCCTCGGCGTCGCCCGGGGCGATCTCCAGGGCGCGGTCCAGGGCCGACAACGCCCGGGGCAGGTTGTTGCGTTCCAGGTAGGCGGTGCCGAGCCGGGTATAGGCCTCGACGGGGTCGGGCGTATCCGCCGCGGGCGGTGCCGTGCCGCCGGGGGCGGCACAGCCGGTCAGCCAGAGAGCGCTCGCCAGGACGACGGTGACGGAAAACTGTCGATGACCGGGCGGGCGGCGTGTCATGGCATCCTCTCTGAGGCAGCGGCGTGGGGGCCGCTCGACCGTGGGTAAAAAAGGCCCGACCATCAAAGCGTCGTGCCCGGTCGAAGTCAAGGCGGGCGCGGCTCAGTCGGCGTCGATCTGGATCGACTGGATATAGCGCGCGTGGCGCTTGGTGCGGTCCTTGACGCGCCCCACCAGCTGGCCGCAGGCGGCGTCGATATCGTCGCCGCGGGTGCTGCGGATCGGCGCCGTGTAGCCGAGATCGGCGAGCCATTGCTGGAAGCGCATCGTCTGGTTGCGCGACGGCTTCTCGTAGCCCGAGTGGGGGAAGGGATTGAACGGGATCAGGTTGATCTTGCACGGCAGCTCGTCGAGCAGCTCGGCGAGCTCTCGGGCGTGTTGCTGCTGATCGTTGACGTCCTTGATCAGGGTGTACTCGATGGTGATCAGCCGGGTGTCGCCGCACTTGGCCAGGTAGCGCTGGCAGGCGTCGAGCAGGGTGCGGATGTCGTACTTGCGGTTGAGCGGTACCAGCTCGTTGCGCAGCTCATCGTTGGCGGCGTGCAGCGAGATGGCCAGGCTCACGTCGAGCTCGTCGCCGAGGCGGTCGAGCATCGGCACCACGCCGGAGGTGGAGAGCGTGACGCGGCGCTTGGAGAGGCCGTAGCCGTTGTCGTCGAGCATCAGCTTCATCGCCGGCACGACGTTGTCGTAGTTCAGCAGCGGTTCGCCCATGCCCATCATCACCACGTTGGTGACCGGGCGGTTGGCGGTGTCGTTGCGCGGGCCGAAGCTGTTGCTGGCGACCCAGACCTGGCCGATGATCTCGGCGGCGGTGAGGTTGCGCTGGAAGCCCTGCTTGCCGGTGGAACAGAAGCTGCAGTCCAGCGAGCAGCCGACCTGGGAGGAGACGCAGAGGGTGCGGCGCTTGCCGTTCTCGGCGGGAATCAGCACCGTCTCCACGTAGCTGCCGTCCTCCACTTCCAGCACCCACTTGCGGGTGCCGTCGCTGGAAGAGCCCTCGTAGACCACGCCCGGGCCGCGGATCTCGGCGACCTCCTCGAGGCGCGCTCGCAGTGCCTTGGACAGGTTGGTCATGGCCGCGAACTCGGCGCAGCCCTCGTGATGGATCCATTTCATCACCTGGGCGGCACGAAACTTCTTCTCGCCGATGGAAAGGAAGAAGGCTTCCATCTCCTCGCGCGTCATGCCGAGCAGGTTGGTGCGTTGGGGAGCGGTCGTGGCGGTCATGGGCAGTCAGCGGGTCGGTGGGGGCGGGCGGGGGCAGGATGCCCCCGCCGGCGACAGGGGATCAGCCGCGCGGGCAGATCTCGCTGTCCTGGAAGAAATAGGCGATCTCGCGCGCCGCGGACTCCGGCGAGTCGGAGCCGTGGACGGCGTTGGCGTCGATGGACTGGGCGAAGTCGGCGCGGATGGTGCCGGCCTCGGCTTCCTTGGGGTTGGTGGCGCCCATCAGGTCGCGGTTGGCGGCGATGGCGTTGTCGCCTTCCAGCACCTGCACGACCACCGGGCCGGAGGTCATGAAGCCGACCAGGTCACCGAAGAAGGGACGCTCCTTGTGCTCGGCGTAGAAACCTTCGGCCTGCTCCTGGGAGAGCTGGAGCATCTTGGCGGCGACGATCTTCAGGCCGGCCTTCTCGAAGCGGCTCTCGATCTCGCCGATGACGTTCTTGGCGACGGCGTCGGGCTTGATGATGGACAGGGTGCGTTCGGTAGCCATGGGGCTTGTCTCCAGTCTGGAAAGTCACGAGCGTTACGGCCTCGCGCCGCCCCGGGAGGGCCGGGGCGGCGCGAGGCCGGGGATAAGTGCGGTCCGGCGCCGGGCGCCGAATGGGCGCAGAGTATACCGCCCCGGGGCGGCGATGGACAATCGCGCCGGGTCAGACGCTGAAGCTCTCGCCGCAGCCGCATTCGTCCTTGACGTTGGGGTTGTTGAAGCGGAAGTAGCGGTTCAGGCCCTCCGCGACGTAGTCCACCTCGCTGCCGTCGAGTACTTCCAGCGCCTCGGGGGCCACGTAGACCCGTACGCCGTGTTCCTCGACGATGATGTCGTCGTTCGCCGCCTCGTCGGCGAAGTCGAGCACGTAGCTGTAGCCGGAGCAGCCGCTGGGCTTGACCGAGACGCGCAGGCCCAGGCCGTGGCCGCGCTCGTCGAGCACCCGGCGGATCTGGTCGGCGGCGGCGTTGGTGATCGAAAGTGTCGCCATGGTGTATCTCCTGCGGAGTCGGAGGTTCGTCGACGGGAAGCCGGCACCTGCCGTGCTTCTCGTCAGCGGCGCAGCCCGATCAGGGCATGCCGCAGGGCCTCCAGGGTACGGTCGATGTCGGCCTCGGTGGTGAAGCGACCGAAGCTGAAGCGTAGCGAGGCGAGCGCCAGGCGGCGTGGCACGCCGATGCCTTTCAGTACATAGGATGGCTCGACGCTGGCCGAGTTGCAGGCCGAACCGGTGGACAGGGCGATGTCGCGCAGCGCCATCAGCAGCGACTCGCCGTCGACCCCCTCGAAGGCCAGGTTGAGGATGTTGGGCACGGCGCTCTCGAGCGCGGTGTTGCGATGCACCCCCTCGAGGTCGTCGAGGCCGGCCAGCAGGCGGTCGCGCAGCGTGCGGATGCGCGCCTGGTCGGCCTCGCCCTCGCGGCTGGCGATGGCGAAGGCCTCGCCCATGCCGGCGATCTGGTGGGTCGGCAGGGTGCCGGAGCGCATGCCCCGCTCGTGCCCGCCGCCGTGGATCAGCGCCTCCAGGCGCAGGTCCGGGTCGCGTTTCACGTAGAGCGCGCCCACGCCCTTGGGCCCGTAGACCTTGTGGCCGGACACCGACAGCAGGTCGATGCCCTGGGCGGCGACGTCCAGCGGGATGCGCCCTACCGCCTGGGCCGCGTCCACGTGGAAGACCGCGCCGCCGGCGTGGGCCACCTCGGCCAGGGCGGCCAGGTCGTGGATGACGCCGAGCTCGTTGTTCACCGCCATCAGCGAGACCAGCACGGTATCGTCGCGCATCGCGGCGCGCAGGGTCTCGGGGGTGATGCGGCCGTCGCGATCCGGGCTCAGCCAGCTGACCTCGAAGCCTTCCTGCTCGAGCGCCTTGGCGGTGTCGACCACCGCCTTGTGCTCGATGGTGGAGGTCACCAGATGGCGACCGCGCGCGCGGTTGGCGCGCATGTAGCCGGTCAGCGCCAGGTTGTCGGCCTCGGTGGCGCCGCTGGTCCAGACGATCTCGCGGGGGTCGGCGCCGAGCGTGTCGGCGACCTGGCGACGCGCGCTCTCCACGGCCTGCTCGGCCTGCCAGCCGGGCATGTGGCTGCGCGAGGCCGGGTTGGCGAAGACGCCCTCCTGGGTGAGGTGGCGACTCATGACCTCGGCGACTCGCGGGTCGACGGGGGTGGTGGCGGCGTAATCGAGGTAGACGGGTGCGCTCATGGGCTCGTGACGGTAAATGGGTTCAGGACGAGACGGTCGGGATCTGGTCGTCGTCGAGGCGACGACGCTGGCGCTGGGCGATGCGACGGAACTCGTCGCGACCGGCCAGCTGGCCGAGGGTCACGCCCTCCAGGTAGCCGTGAATCTGCTCGGACAGCTCGTTCCACAGGTGGTGGGTCAGGCAGGTGTCGCCCTGCTGGCAGTCCGACAGGCCGCCGCAGCGGGTGGCGTCCACCGACTCGTTGACCGCGTCGATCACTCGGGCCACCGAGATGGCGTCCGGTGCCAGGGCCAGCAGATAGCCGCCGCCGGGCCCGCGCACGCTGTCGACCAGGTGCGCGCGCCGCAGGCGGGCGAACAGCTGTTCGAGATAGGACAGCGAGATCTCCTGGCGCCGCGAGATGTCGGCGAGGCTGGTGGGGCCCTCGTCGGCATTCATGGCCAGGTCGAGCATGGCGGTGACGGCGTAGCGTCCCTTGGTGGTCAGGCGCATGGAGTAATCACCTCGGTGCCGGCACGGGCGTCGACCATCGGTGAAGCGGGCCGACGCTCGCGGCGTCGGGTCGGCCGAGTATTATGATAAAGCCCGAGCGTGGCGGTCAACCATTCTGGCGGCGACGCGGCTTCTCGGTGGCGGCCGGCTCGCCGGTCGCGTCGGTGGACTCGTCCTGCTGCGGGCCGCAGCAGCTGTCCACGTCGGCGAGGATGTTGGCGAAGTCCTCGTCGCGCAGCTCGGGCAGGCGGCCGTCGCGGAAGCCGGCATCGATCTGGCGCAGCGTCGAGCACATGCGCTCGATGCGCTCGTCCACCGCATGCATGTGATCGAGCATGGCCTGCATCGAGCGCGCCACCGGGTCGGGCATGTCCTGGCTGACACCGTAGGCGTCGAAGCCGAACTTGCGGCGCATGGCCTCGCGGCGTTCGGGGTCGACCTCGAGCGGGGTGACGATGTCGGGGTCGTCGCGCTTGACCACCTTGCCGGGGATACCCACCACGGTGGCGCCGACGGGCACCTCCTTGGTGATCACGGCGTTGGAGCCGACCTTGGCGCCGGCGCCCACGGTGAAGGGGCCGAGGATCTTGGCGCCGGCGCCGACGATCACGCCGTCCTCCAGGGTCGGGTGGCGCTTGCCCTTGCTCCAGCTGGTGCCGCCCAGGGTCACGCCCTGGTAGAGGGTGACGTCGTCGCCGACCTCGGCGGTCTCGCCGATCACCACCCCCATGCCATGGTCGATGAAGAAGCGTCGGCCGATGGTCGCCCCGGGATGGATCTCGATGCCGGTGAACCAGCGCGCCAGGCTCGACAGGGTGCGCGCCAGCCACTTGAGGTTCTTGCCCCACAGCCAGTGGCTGAGGCGATGGACGAGCAGGGCGTGCAGGCCCGGATAGTTGGTGAGCACTTCCAGGAAGTTGCGCGCCGCCGGATCACGGGCGAATACGCTGTTGATGTCCTCGCGCAGACGTTGAAACATGCGGCGGGTCCTTGATGTGACGACAAAGGGCGATGGCGGCCAGCGGCTCGAGACGCGTCGATCCTCTTTATAGTGGGGGCGTGGCGGGCCGGCTTCAAGCCGCGGTGCCCGCCGTCGAGCCGGCAAGGCTCGGGTGCCGCCCCTGGGGCTCGTTCCGGGGCGCTGCTCGCCCGTCGCCCCGGCGCCGCGCTCAGTCGTCCTCGCGCCGCGGGGCCAGCCGTTCGGTGTAGGAGAGGATGCCGCGCAGGATGTTGACCTCCATGCGCTCCGGCCGCGCGCGCAGCACGAAACGGCGCAGTCGCGCCATCAGCTGGCGCGGCTGCGCCGGGTCGTGGAAGCCGATGGCGATCAGCGTGCGCTCCAGGTGGGAGAAGTAGTGCTCGAGCTCCTCGTGGCTGGCCAGCGGCTGCTCGGGCGGCGCCGGAGGATCGCCGGCCTGGTGGTCCAGCCAGGCCAGCCGGCACTCGTAGGCCAGTACCTGCACCGCGGCGGCCAGGTTCAGCGAGCTGAAGTCTGGGTTGGTGGGGATGTGCACGTGGGCGTGGCAGCGCTGCAGCTCGGCATTGGTGAGCCCGCTGTCCTCGCGGCCGAAGACCAGGGCCACGCGGCTCTCCGCGGCGGCCAGCTCCTCGGGCAGCCGCTCGCCGAGCGCCCGGGGCGTGATCATCGGCCAGGGCAGGGTCCGCGAACGGGCGCTGGCGCCCACCACCAGGGTGCAGTCGGCGACGGCCTCCTCCAGCGTTTCCACAGTGCGCGCGCCGTGGACCAGGGCGTCGGCGCCCGAGGCGCGGGAGACGGTGTCCGCGGTCAGCGGTTCGCAGCGCGGTGCCACCAGGGCCAGGTCCGCCAGCCCCATGTTGTGCATGGCGCGGGCGGTGCCGCCGATGTTGCCGGGATGGCTGGTGCCGATCAGGACGATGCGGATGCGCTCGAGCATGGGAACTTCCGGTTGGGACTGTCGAAGATGGGAAAGGCGCAGTCTAGCATGCTGGCTTCGAGCTTCGAGCTTCGAGCTTCGAGCTT
This sequence comes from Halomonas sp. ABH4_019, assembly GCF_056159885.1. Lineage (NCBI taxonomy): Bacteria > Pseudomonadati > Pseudomonadota > Gammaproteobacteria > Oceanospirillales > Halomonadaceae > Halomonas > Halomonas sp. ABH4_019. The sequence continues at coordinate 1,124,941 of NZ_JBSWWC010000001.1, read as the reverse complement.
CGAGCTTCGAGGGGTGAGGGGTGTGCATGGCGCGGGAGCCGTGCTTCTGCTAGGATTCGCGCCGACCGTTCTTTAACACCACCGACTCCCCAAGGCCCGATCATGCATCCGATGGTCCAATACGCGCTGCGTGCCGCTCGCAGTGCCGGCGAACAGTTCCTGCGCATCCGCGAGCGCATCGAGAACGCCCACGAAGAGCACAACCTCGACAAGCTGCTCGAGGACACCGCTCGCAACGCCGAGGCGCTGATCACCCGCCAGCTGTCCCGCGGCTATCCCCAGCACGGCGTCGTCGGCCGCTACACGCCGCACCGTGCCGGCGAAGGCGAGGGCGCCGACGTGCTGTGGCGCATCGAACCCTTCCATGGCTACTCCAACCTGGCCGTCGCCGCGCCGAGCTTCGCGCTGTCGCTGGTGTGCCTGGTCAAGGGCCGTCCGGAGCATGCGGTGGTGATCTGCCCCTTCAGCGACGATGAGTACCTGGCCAGCCGCGGCCGCGGCGCCCAGCTCAACGGCAAGCGCCTGCGCGTCTCCAAGGCCACGTCGATTCCCGGCACCCGAGTCGCCATGAGCCTGCCGGAAAGCTGGCTGCGCGACCGCCAGCTGCCCTCCTACCTGACCCTGACCCAGCAGCTGGCGCCCCAGCTGGACCTGCTGCGGGCCTCCGGCAGCGGCCTGCTGGACATCGCCGAACTGGCGGCCGGCCGCGTCGATGCCGCCTTCGTGCTGGGCATTGAGGAGCAGGACCTGCTGGTCGGCTCGCTGCTGCTCAAGGAGACCGGGGCCCTGCAGGGCACGCCGGACGGCCAGCCGGCGGTGACCGCCGAGGGGCAACTGATGGCCGCTGGTCCGCGGCTGTTCAAGGCGTTGCTGAAGCAGCTCAAGCCGCACTTCTGAGGGAGCGCGAGCGACGGCGGTATCCGAACAGGAGCCGTCGTTCACTCCGGTTGATCGAGACGCCCCCGTGGCCTGGCCGCGGGGGCGTCTTGCGTTCGGGGCCGTTACATCCGGTGACGTTCGCAAGACTGTTCTGTACGCGCGAGTGGGTGTAGCTTGGAGGGGTCGGTGGCGTTCACCGCCCCGGCTCCATGCGTCCCCGGCCGCGACGCTCGCCGAGGCCGGGCCATGACCCTCATTCGCGAGAGGAGTGATGATGGAACCGCTCAGCTATTACTACTACAACGTGCTGGAAAGCCTGGAGAAACCCTGCGACGTGCCGGCGCTGCATCTCCAGGAAGGTTACGACCTGCTGTATCGCTACGGGGGCCGGGTCGAGATGGACCTGATCCGTCGGGCGGAGACGGCCAGCGCGAATGGCGAGCCCTACCACTGGCACGAGGCCCTGGACGACGAGCAGCAGGACAAGCTGCGCCGAGCCCTCGACGATCAGAATCCCGCCAAGATCCTCAAGGTGATGCAGCGCAACGGCTACGCCGGGGTGCTCTATCACCATGCCCGCGAAGTCTATTCGCCCGATGAGGCCGACGAGGCCCAGGGCGTCGCCTAGGCACGACCCGAGGCGAGCCCCGCCGCCGTTCGCGCGGCGTGACGCGGCATCGAGAAGCCCCCGGCGACCCCGGGGGCTTTTTGCTGCCCGGCCTCAGCCGGCGGAGCGCGCAAGCTCCCGTGCCAGCCACTCGACCAGTTGATCGATGTCCCGACGCGGCCCGCCGGGCGGCAGCCACAGGGCGAGCCGTGCCGGGGTCTCGATGAAGCCCCAGGGCGCGACCAGCCGGCCCGTGCGCAGGTCCTCCTCCACCAGGTAAGACGGCGCGATGGCAACGCCCAGGCCCACCAGGGCGGCCTCCAGCATGTAGTGCAGGTGTTCGAACGACTGGTCGTGACGCATCGTCGCGGGGTCCAGCCCCCGGGCCGCGAACCACTGCGACCAGGCCTGGGGGCGCGACTGGGTATGCAGCATCGGCAGCGTCGTCAGCTCGGCGGGTTCAGGCGCCTGGGCGTCGCGAGAGGGCGCGTCGAGCAGCTCCGGTGCCAACACCGGCCCCATGCGTTCCGGCGCCAGTTCGACCACCCGCACCTCGGCGGGCCAGGGCGGCTCGGCGAAGCGCAGCACGGCGTCGACCTCGATGCCGAGCCGGCCGGTCACCTCCTCGTCGGCGGTCAGGTGCAGGTTCAACGCCGGGCATTGGGCCTTCAGGCGATCCAGCCGAGGAATGAACCAGCGGGCGAGGAAGCTGCCCGGGCAGCCGAGCACCAGCGGCGCCTCCGTGGCGCGCCGTCGCAGCTGGGTGCAGGCCTGGCCGAGCCGCTCGAAGGCCTGTGAGGTCGAGGCACGCAACAGCTCGCCCTCCCGAGTCAGCGCCAGGCCGCGTCCCTGGCGGTGGAACAGCGTCACCCCGAGCTGCTCCTCGAGCTGCTTGAGCTGGCGGCTGACCGCACCGTGGGTGACGTGCAGCGCCTCGGCGGCGCGCGTGACGCTCAGCGTGCGGGCCGTCTCGTCGAAGGCGCGCAGGGCATTCAGCGAGGGCAGGCGGTCACTCATGCGGGCTCCTGACATGTCAGCTTTTCTCACAGGTTAGCGAGCAATGATCGCTAATCACAAGGCGCTGTGCGAGGTATCTTGGTGGCCATTCCCCACTGACCGTCAGGAGTCGTCCCCATGGGTCTGCCGCACCCCACCGCCGAACTCGCCCCCGATGCCGATGGCTTCTTCGGCCGCTTCGGTGGCCGCTTCGTCGCCGAAACCCTGATGCCGCTGATCCTCGAGCTTCAGGCGGCCTATGAGTCGGCCAAGCAGGACCCCGAGTTCCACGCCGAGCTGGACGCCCTGCGCCGCGACTACATCGGCCGCGAGAGCCCGCTCTACCTCGCCGAGCGGCTGACCGCGGCGCTCGGCGGCGCGAGGATCTACCTCAAGCGCGAAGACCTGATGCATACCGGCGCGCACAAGATCAACAACTGCATCGGCCAGGTGCTGCTGGCCCGCCGCATGGGCAAGCAGCGCATCATCGCCGAGACCGGCGCCGGCATGCACGGCGTGGCCACCGCCACCGTGGCGGCCCGCTTCGGCATGGAATGCATCATCTACATGGGCAGCACCGACATCGACCGCCAGCAGCCCAACGTGCAGCGCATGAAGCTGCTGGGCGCCAAGGTGATCCCGGTGACCAGCGGCACCGGCACCCTGAAGGATGCGATGAACGACGCCCTGCGCGACTGGGTGACCAACGTCGCCGACACCTTCTATATCATCGGCACCGTGGCCGGCCCGCACCCGTACCCGGCCATGGTGCGCGACTTCCAGTCGGTGATCGGCCAGGAGGTGCGCGAGCAGTTGGCCGAGAAGGAGGGCCGGCTGCCCGATTCGCTGGTGGCCTGCATCGGCGGCGGCTCCAACGCCATGGGCCTGTTCCACCCCTTCCTCGAGGACGAGGAGGTGCGCCTGATCGGCGTGGAGGCCGCCGGGGAAGGGCTGGACACCGGCAAGCACGCCGCCAGCCTGCAGGGCGGCAGCCCCGGCGTGCTGCACGGCAACCGGACCTTCCTGCTGCAGTCCGCCGAGGGCCAGATCACCGACGCGCACTCCATCTCGGCGGGCCTCGACTACCCGGGCATCGGCCCCGAGCACGCCTGGCTGCACGAGGTCGGCCGCGCCGAGTACGTCGCCGTGACCGACGACGAGGCGCTGGAGGCCTTCAAGACCCTGTGCCGTCTGGAGGGCATCATCCCGGCCCTGGAGTCGTCCCACGCCATCGCTCACGCGATCAAGCTGGCGCCGACGCTGCCCGAGGATCACGTCATGGTGCTGAACCTGAGCGGGCGCGGTGACAAGGACATGACCACCGTCACCGAACGCCTGGCCGACGAGCTGACAGCCGACGCACCGGCAGAATGAGGAGAGAGACGATGACCCAACGCCACGACCGCATCGCGCGCCGCTTCGACGCGCTCAAGGCCGCCGACCGTGCCGGCCTCGTCACCTTCATCAGTGCCGGCGACCCCGACTACGCCACTAGCCTCGAGACCCTGCTGGCGCTGCCCGAGGCGGGCGCCGACCTGATCGAACTGGGCATGCCGTTCACCGACCCCATGGCGGACGGCCCGTCGATCCAGGCCTCCACGCTGCGTGCCCTGGAGGGCGGGCAGACCATGGCCAGGACGCTCGCCATGGTGCGCGCCCTGCGCGAGCGCGACGATGCCACCCCGGTGGTGCTGATGGGCTACTACAACCCCATCTACTGCATGGGCGTCGAGGCCTTTCTCAGTGATGCCGCCGAGGCCGGCGTGGACGGGCTGATCGTGGTCGACCTGCCGCCGGAGCACGACGCCGAGCTATGCCTGCCGGCAAAGGCCCATGGCCTCGATTTCATCCGCCTGGCGACCCCGACCACCGACGCCGAGCGCCTGCCGCTGGTGCTCGAGAACACCTCGGGTTTCCTCTATTACGTCTCCAGCACCGGCGTGACCGGCGCCGCCGCGCCGTCCGCCGAGCGCGTGGCGCAGGAAGTCGAGGCCATCCGCGCGCACTCCGCGCTGCCGATCGGCGTCGGCTTCGGCATTCGCACTCCCGAGCAGGCCGAGCGCATCGCCCGCTTCGCCGACGCGGTGGTGGTCGGCTCGGCGTTGACCGACAGCGTGGTCCGGGCCGAGAGCCCGGCCGAGGCCTCCCGCGGCGTGCTCGAGCTGACCCGCTCGCTGGCCGGCGCGGTACGCCGCGCCCGGGAGGCGACCTCGACCGAGGCCTGAGCCTCGTCCTGCCAGGCCCGGCAAGCCACGAATCTCGCCACGCAGGCGTCCCGCCATGAAAAGAGCCACCCCGAGGGGTGGCTCTTTCGTGGGCGGGAGAGGCGCCGCTCAGGGCAGCTCTTCGCCCTCCGGGTCTTCCTTCTTGGCCGGGATCAGGTCCTCGCGGCTGAGCTTCAGCGGCAGCAGCAGCGCCGCGGAGACGTAGATGGACGAGAAGGTGCCGATGACGATGCCGATCAGCAGCGCCACGGCGAAGTAGTGGATCATGTCGCCGCCCAGCGTCACCAGGGCCAGCAGCACCAGCAGGGTGGTGCCGGAGGTCGCCAGGGTGCGCGACAGGGTCTGGTTGATGGCCTCGTTGAAGATGGTCGGCATGTCGTCGATGCGCGACTTGCGGATGTTCTCGCGGATGCGGTCGTAGACCACGATGGTGTCGTTGAGCGAGTAGCCGATCACCGCCAGCACCGCCGCCAGCACCGTGAGGTCGAACTCGAAGCCGAACAGCGCGAAGGCGCCGACCACGATCACCACGTCGTGGATCAGGGCCAGCAGGGCGCCGAGGGCGAACTTGTACTGGAAGCGGGCCGCCACGTAGAGCATCACGATGCCGAGCGCCACCAGCATGCCCATGCCGCTCTGGTCGCGGAGCTGGTCGCCGACCTGGGCGCCGACGAACTCGGCGCGCACCAGCTCGACGCTGGCGTCGCCCTGGTCGAGCAGCTCGACGACCCGGTCGCCGACGCCGGCCTCGAAGGCCTGCTGCAGGCGGATCAGCACCTCGGTGGAGGCGCCGAAGGTCTGCACCGCCACGTCCTGGAAGCCGGCGGCCTCCAGGGTCTCGCGCACGCTGGCCAGTGCCGGGGCCGAGGCGTAGCGGACCTCCACCAGGGTGCCGCCGGTGAAGTCCAGGCCCAGGTTGAGCCCGTTGAGCAGCAGAGCGGCGATCGATGCCAGCAGCATCAGCCCGGAGGCCGCGAACGCCAGCCGACGCCTGCCCATGAAGTCGAGCTGTCGATTGATGAACGATTGCATGGCCTTCTCCTAAATCCAGAGCTTCTTCACGGGCTTGCCGCCATAGCACAGGTTGACCATGGCGCGGGTCACCAGCAGGGCGGTGAACAGCGAGGTCAGGATGCCCAGCGACAGCGTCACGGCGAAGCCCTTGACCGGCCCGGTGCCGATCGAGAACAGGATCAACGCCACCAGCAGGGTGGTGATGTTGGCGTCGACGATGGAGGTGAAGGCGCGCTCGTAGCCGGCGTGGATGGCCTGCTGCACCGACAGCCCGGTGCGCAGCTCCTCGCGTATCCGCTCGAAGATCAGCACGTTGGCGTCCACCGCCATGCCCAGGGTCAGCACGATGCCGGCGATGCCGGGCAGCGTCAGGGTGGCGCCGAGCAGCGACATGGCGGCCACCAGCAGGGTCAGGTTCAGCGCCAGGGCGACGTTGGCGAAGATGCCGAACACCTTGTAGCGGATCAGCATGAAGGCCACCACCAGTAGCAGGCCGATCTGCACCGAGAGGATGCCGCGCTCGATGTTCTTCTCGCCGAGGCTCGGCCCGATGGTGCGCTCCTGGGCGAAATAGATCGGCGCGGCCAAGGAGCCTGAGCGCAGCAGCAGCGCCAGGTCGGCCGCCTCGGTGGGCGAGTCGAGCCCGGTGATGCGGAAGCTGTTGCCCAGTGCGCTCTGGATGGTCGCCAGGCTGATCACGCCGCGCTCGGTGTAGGGGGTGCGGACGACGACTTCCTCGCCGTCCTCGATCACCGTGCGCTCGCGGGTCTTGTGCTCGATGAACAGCACCGCCATGTTGCGGCCGATGTTGGTGCGCGTGGCGCGGTTCATCAGGGTGCCGCCGGTGCCGTCCAGGTTGATGTTGACCTGGGGGCGGCCGTTCTCGTCGAAGCTGTGATTGGCGTTGGAGACGCTGTCGCCGGTGATGATGACGTCGCGCATCAGGGTGGCGCTGCGCGAGGGCTCGTTGCGGAACGGGAAGCTCTGGGTCTCGGCCTCCGGCGTGTCCGGGCGGGCCTCGAGGCGGAATTCCAGGTTGGCGGTGGCGCCGACGATGCGCTTGGCGGCGGCGGTATCCTGCACCCCGGGCAGCTCGACGACGATGCGCGCCGGGCCCTGGCGCTGGACCAGCGGCTCGGCCACGCCCAGCTCGTTGACGCGGTTGCGCAGCGTGGTCAGGTTCTGGTTGACCGCGTAGTCCTGGATCTCCTCCACGGCGACATCGGTCAGCGCCATGGCCAGGCCGGCACCGCGGGAGCGTTCGAGGTCACGGTACTCGAACTCGGGGAAGTCGCGGCCGATCAGGCGGCGGGCCTCGTCGCGGTCTTCCTCGTTCATGAAGTCCATGGTGATCGAGCGGTCCTCGACCTCGGTGTTGCGGTAGCGGATTCGCTCGTCGCGCAGGGTCTCGCGCATGGCGCTGGCGTTGACCTCGAGGCGCTGGGTCAGGGCGGCCTCCATGTCGACCTCGAGCAGGAAGTGCACGCCGCCGCGCAGGTCAAGGCCGAGGGTCATGGGAGAGGCGGCCAGGGACTCCAGCCAGGCCGGGGTCGACTCGGCCAGGTTCAGGGCCACGACGTAGTCGTCGCCCAGCGCCTCGCTGAGCATGTCGCGGGCCTGGATCTGGCCATCGGCGCTGTCGAGGCGGATGAGCACGCTGCCGGGATCGCGTTCGACGGACTTGATGTCGATGCCGGCGTCGGCCAGGGAGCCCTCGAGGCGCTCGAGCTGGCGCTCGTCGAGGCTGAAGTCGCCGCCGTCGCTGCTGATCTGTACCGCCGGGTCCTCGGGGAAGAGGTTGGGGAGGGAGTAGATCAGGCCGACGAGGAGCACGAGGAGTATCAGCAGATACTTCCACAGGGGGTAACGGTTGAGCATGGGGGCCCTGCCCTCAGGTTGCTGATGATGGAACGGACGCTATGCCATCACGAGCACCGGGCGGAGCCGGTCGGCCGGGCCCCGCCTCGGTGGTCGCAGGGCAGCCCGCGCCGCCGTTCGGCGGGGCGGGCGCGGGGGCGTCCGGTCAGATGGACTTGAGCGTGCCCTTGGGCAGGACGGCCGCCACGGCGGTCTTCTGCACGCTGACCTCGGTGCCCTCGGCGATTTCCATGGCCAGGAACTCGCTGTCGTCGCTGACCTTGGTGATGCGGCCCAGCATGCCGCCGCCGATGACGATCTCGTCACCCTTGGCCAGGCCGGCGACCAGCTGCTTGTGCTGCTTGGCCCGCTTGGCCTGGGGGCGCCACAGCAGGAAGTAGAAGATCAGCACGAAGCCGACCAGCATCACGATCTGGGCGATGCCACCGCCCGGGGCGGCGCCGGCGTCCTGGGCCAGGGCCGGGGAAATGAAGAAGTCCAGCATGTACGACAATCTCCTGAGTCGCGGGAAAACCAGGCGCCTTCCATCGGCGCACGGCGAGCGGCCACCGGGGCCGGCCGCCGATCAATTCGGTGCGGGGGGAACCGGCAAGCCGCGCTGCGCGTAGAACCCTTCCACGAAGTTGGCCAATGTACCCGCTTCGATAGCACCGCGCAAACCGGCCATCAGGCGCTGATAATGACGCAGATTGTGGATGGTGTTGAGCATCGAGCCGAGCATCTCGCCGCAGCGGTCCAGGTGGTGCAGGTAGGCGCGGGAAAAGTTCTGACAGGTATAGCAATCGCACCCTTCCTCCAGCGGCCGGGTGTCGTGGCGATGCTTGGCATTGCGGATCTTGACCGTGCCTTCCGCGGTGAACAGGTGGCCGTTGCGCGCGTTGCGGGTGGGCATCACGCAGTCGAACATGTCGACGCCGCGGCGCACGCCCTCCACCAGATCCTCGGGCTTGCCCACGCCCATCAGGTAGCGCGGCTTGTCGGCCGGCATCCACTCGGGCAGGTAGTCGAGCACCTTGATCATCTCTTCCTTGGGCTCGCCCACCGACAGGCCGCCGATGGCATAGCCGTCGAAGCCGATCGCTTCCAGGCCCTCGAGGGAGCGCCGGCGCAGCTCGGGATACATGCCGCCCTGGATGATGCCGAACAGCGCCGAGGGCGAGTCGCCATGGGCATCCCGCGAGCGCTTGGCCCAGCGCAGCGACATCTCCATGGATTTCCTGGCCTCGTCCTCGCTGGCCGGGTAGGGGGTGCACTCGTCGAAGATCATCACGATGTCGGAACCCAGCGAGCGCTGCACGGCCATGGATTCCTCGGGCCCCATGAACACCTTTGAGCCGTCTACCGGCGAGCGGAAGTGCACGCCCTGCTCGGTGATCTTGCGCATCTCGCCCAGCGAGAAGACCTGGAAGCCGCCGGAGTCGGTGAGGATCGGCTTGTCCCACTGGGCGAAGTCGTGCAGGTCGCCGTGACCCTCGATGACCTCGGTGCCCGGGCGCAGCCACAGGTGGAAGGTGTTGCCGAGGATGATCTCGGCGCCGATCTCCTTCACCGACTCGGGCGTCATGCCCTTGACGGTGCCGTAGGTGCCCACCGGCATAAAGGCGGGAGTTTCCACGGTGCCTCGCGGAAAGCTGAGGCGGCCGCGGCGCGCCCGGCCATCACTGGCCAGGGGCTCGAAATTCATGAAGCATTCGTCTCGCATGGGGTCTCTCGAAATTCGTCGGAGCGGGTGGCCGTCGGTCGCTCGGCTCAGCGGGCGCGCGTCAGCAGCATGGCGTCGCCATAGCTGAAGAAGGCGTATTCTTCGCGGACCGCCTCCTGATAAGCGGCCATCACCGTCTCGTAACCCGCGAAGGAGGACACCAGCATCAGCAGGGTCGACTCCGGCAGGTGGAAGTTGGTGATCAGGGCGTCGACCACCCGCCAGTCATAGCCGGGATAGATGAAGATGTCGGTCTCGCCGCTGTAGGGGGCGATCTCGCCGTCGGCGCTCTTCAGGCAGGTCGATTCCAGGCAGCGCACGCTGGTGGTGCCCACCGCGATCACGCGGTTGCCCCGGGCCCGGGCGGCGCGCACCTGCTCGCAGACCGCCTCGGACACCTCGATCCACTCGCTGTGCATCTCGTGGTCGCGGATGTCGTCGGCGCGCACCGGCTGGAAGGTGCCGGCGCCCACGTGCAGGGTGACGAAGGCGCTCTCCACGCCCTTCTCCGCGAGCGCCTCGAGCAGCGGCTCGTCGAAGTGCAGCCCCGCGGTCGGCGCGGCCACCGCGCCCTCGCGGCGGGCGTAGACGGTCTGGTAGCGCTCGCGGTCGGAGAGCTCGTCCTCGCGGGTGATGTAGGGCGGCAGCGGCATGTGGCCGTGGGTCTCGAGCAGCTCCACCAGCGGCGTCTCGCCGAAAAAGCGCAGCTCGAACAGCGCCTCGCGGCGGCCCTCGACCACGGCGCGGATGCCGCCCTCGAATTCGAGCTCGGTGCCGGGCTTCGGCGACTTGCTCGCACGCAGATGGGCCAGGCCGCGATGGGCGTCCAGCGGACGCTCCAGCAGCATCTCGACGCGCCCGCCGCTGGCCTTGTGGCCGTGCAGCCGGGCCGGGATCACCCGGGTGTCGTTGAACACCAGCAGGTCGCCCGGGGCGAGGGTCTCGACCAGGTCGGGGAAGCGGCGGTGCGCGAGCGCGCCGCTCTCGCCGTCGACGCACAGCAGGCGACAGTCGCTGCGTTGCTCGGAGGGGTAGCGGGCGATCAGCGCCTCGGGAAGCTCGTAGTGGAAATCGGCGCGCTGCATGGGGACGTCGGGCTCGAAAGAAGGTGAAAGGGCGCCCTAGGATACCGCTTCCTGACTGGCAAGTCAGGAAGCGGCGAGCGAGGACTTACCAGAGGGTGGTGATCAGCAGGTAGGCCAGCAGGCTGACCACCAGGGTGCTGATCAGGTTCAGGGCGAAGCCGGCGCGGATCATCGACTGGATCTGCATGTGCCCGGTGGCGAAGACGATGGCGTTGGGAGGCGTGGCCACCGGCATCATGAAGGCGCAGCTGGCAGCGATGGCCGCCGGCACGGTGATCAGCAGCGGCGAGATGCCAAGCGACACCGCCAGGGCGCCGAGCAGCGGCAGGAAGGCCGCGGCGGTGGCGGTGTTCGAGGTCACCTCGGTGAGGAAGATGATCACCAGCGCCACCACGCCGATGATCGCCAGGGTCGGGAAGGCGCCGAAGACCGAGAGCTGCTCGGCGATCCACTCGGCGAGCCCCGAGCGACTGATGGTGCCGGCCAGGGCCAGGCCGCCGCCGAACAGCAGCAGGATGCCCCAGGGCAGCTTCTGGGCCTCTTCCCAGACCATCAGCCGCTCGCCGTCGCCGCGCCCGCTAGGGGTCAGGAACAGTGCCATGCCGGCGGCGATGGCGATGCCGGTGTCCGAGAGCCAGTCGAGGCCGGCGTTGTTGAGCAGCGGTCGGGCCACCCAGGCCAGCGCTGCCAGCAGGAAGATCAGGCCCACTCGGCGTTCGGCGGCGTTCATCGGGCCCATTCGGGCCAGCTCGTCGTGGATCATTCCGGCGCTGTCGTCGCCCACCGCTAGCTGGAAGCCGCGGCGGGTGAGCCACCACCAGGCGCAGACCATCATCACCACGCTGATCGGCAGCCCCACCAGCATCCATTGGGCGAAGCCGATATCGATGCCGCGCTCCGAGGCCAGATAGCCGGCCAGCAGGGCGTTGGGGGGCGTGCCGATCAGGGTGGCGACCCCGCCGATGCTGGCGGAGTAGGCGATCGCCAGCAGCAGCGCCGTGGCGAAGCGATTGAGCTCCTTGGGGTCGCTGCCGCCGAGCAGGCTGAGCACCGAGATGCCGATGGGCAGCATCATGATGGCGGTGGCGGTATTGGAGACCCACATGCTGAGGAAGCCGGTGGCGATCATGAAGCCGGCGATCTGGCGACGTGGCTGGCTGCCCACCACCCTCAGCACGTGCAGGGCGATGCGCCGGTGGAGGTTCCAGTACTGCATGGCGATGCCCAGCAGGAAGCCGCCCAGGAACAGGTAGATGATCGGGTTGGCGTAGCTCGACGCCGTCTCGCTCATGCCGCCGATGCCCAGCGCCGGGGCCAGGATCAGCGGCAGCAGCGAAGTGACCGGGATCGGGATGGCCTCGGTGGACCACCAACTGGCCATCAGCAGCGCCATGCCGACGCAGGCCCAGGCCGGCTCTGCCATGCCGCCGGGGGCCGGCACCAGCAGCGTCAACAGCAGCCAGACCGGCCCCAGCCACAGGCCGATGCGGCCGGCCCGGGTGGGGCGCTGGGTATTTGGCGAAGAATTCGGCGAGGAAGGGGGACCTGACATGACGGCTCCTGGGCAATGACGGCGGAGGGGGCCAGCGTCCCGTTCGCTGGCCCGAGCGGCGCATTCTACCAAAGTCGTGTCTTCCGCGACGACGGCTAAGTCATTGACCTGCACCGCCGCCCCCGTATAATGCACCGCCGTTGCCGGTGTGGCGGAATTGGTAGACGCAGCGGATTCAAAATCCGCCGGGTGCAAGCCCTTGTCGGTTCGAGTCCGACCACCGGTACCATGAAATCAAGCGCTTACCTCCCTCCTTGTGCTTGTTCTGAATTAGAAATTCTTAAAGTGTCAACGGAATGACGACGGAAGATCTACGCGTCGTCGCGCCTTTCTCGTGCATGCCTGTCATTGCTGCTCACGGCTGGCCATACGGTCAAAGTCATGATGTGGGCCCATATATAAGCGCTTTCCGGTAAAACTCCCGCGAAATTGATCATGAATAATGGCGGTGTGTCAGCTCCCCTGCATGGCACATTTCCCGTTTCCGGCGGCCCTAGCGGGCCGCTTTTTTGTGTCTGCTCGTCGCGCGGCCGGACGATTCGTGGCGGATTGGCGCGGGGCCTGTCCGTGGGTGTTGGCTTCGGCACACAGGAGTTCCGCCGGGGTGGAAGGGCGTCGGACGCTAAATAAATACAAATATTGCCTTTTAGACCTATGTCTAACACGATGTCCATGGTCATGTCTCAGGCGCCAGATTTATCTATAAAAAGATAAAAATCAATAATTTGAAGACAACTTCGGGCCGTAGGGATTATCACTCTCCGACGCTCATGAGCCTGAGGTAGGCAAATTTGTAAAAAGTTGTTTGAAAAGCCTCCCGCCACTTCCTATAGTGAGCCTGCCATCCACAGAGCCACTCGGCGGAACCATGAGCATCATCAACGATTATCCCCATCCAGAACTCTCCAGCCTGACCCGTGAACGCCTGATGAAGGCGTCGACGGCGTCACTCCATACCCTGCTGCACAAGCGAGGCCTGAAGAACACCTACATCCAGGGCGTGGGCCGCATGAACGACGACCAGGTCAAGATGGTGGGGCAGGCCTATACCCTGCGTTACATCCCTGCCCGGGAAGACCTGGACGTGGTCGCGGCCTTCCGGGACCCGGAGCACCCCCAGCGCCTGGCGGTGGAGAACGTGCCGCCGGGGCGCGTGCTGGTGTCCGACTGCCGTCAGGACGCCAGCGCCGCCAGCGCCGGGAGTATCCTGCTGACCCGTCTCCAAGTGCGCGAATGCGCGGGTTTCGTGTCGGACGCGGGCGTACGTGACTCCGAATACGCCGAAACCATGTCCATGCCGGTGTTCTGCACCAAGCCCAGCGCGCCGACCAACCTGACCAAACACCATGCGGTGGATATTCAGCAGCCCATCGGGTGCGGTGGGGTGCCGGTCTATCCCGGTGATGTGCTGGTCGGTGACGGCGACGGCGTCATCGTGGTGCCGCTGGAGCTCGTCGATGAAGTCGCCGAAGAGGCCATCGGCATGGAGGCCTTCGAGGACTACGTGCTGGACAAGGTAAACGCCGGCGCCGCCGTCATCGGCCTCTATCCGCCGAATGAGCAGGCGCAGGAGGAGTACCAGGCTTACCTGCGCCGGCAGGAAACCCGCGGCTGATCGCGGGCGATTTCGACCCAACGACAATCACAACCATCAGGAGCCGCCATGTTCGCTTTCAACACTCTCGACTCATCCCTTCGTCAACGCCTCGCCAAGGGGGTGGCGGGCGCGACCCTGGCCACCGCGGCCCTGGCCGCCGTGGCGAGCGTGCCCGTCGCCCAGGCCGATTTTCCCCAGCGTGATATCCGCATGATCGTGCCCTGGCCGGCCGGTGGTGGTGCCGACGCGATCTCACGCAAGATCAGTAGCCTGGCCGAAGAGTCCCTACCGACGTCCATCTACGTGGAGAACATCGGCGGTGCCGTGACGGCCACCGGGCTGATGCAGCTCGCCAAGGCCAGACCCGACGGTCACACCATCGGCGTGTTGACGTACGACAGCGTCGTCACCCTGCCGCGGGGCAACATGGTGCCCGGCTATTCGCTGGACCAGCTCGAGCCCTTCGCCCGTGTCACCCAGGAAGCCGACGCCATCGTGGTGTCGAAGCAGTCCGGTTATTCGTCCTATGAAGAGCTGATCGAGGCGGCCAGGGCCAACCCCGGCACCGTACGCATCGGGGTGGCGCCGGAGGGCTCCGGCCCCTACCTGGCGGTGCGGCGGCTGGAAGCGGCCACCGGGGTGTCCTTCAACGTGATTTCCTACCCCGGCTCCTCCACCGCCGAGGCCGAAGCGCTGCTGTCCGGCGAGATCGATGCCGCCATCTCGAGCCTGGGCGACTTCTCCGGCATCCTGTCGTCGGGAGACGCCATGGGCGTGGTCGAGCTGTCCGATGCCCAGAATCCCGCCTATCCTGAGGTGCCACCGATCTCGAACTTCGGCGTGGAGCTGGAGACCGGCAGCTTCATCGTGCTCGCGGCCCCGGCCAATACCTCCGAGGAGGCCATCGAGACCCTCGAGTCCACCTATCACCAGGCCTTCCAGAGTGATGAGTTCCAGCAGTGGGTCACCAGCATCGGGGTGACGCCGGGCTGGCTCGGCAGCGAGGACGTCAACGAGTGGATCGATGACTACCAGCAGCGGACCTTCGCCGCGATGGATGAGCTGGGGCTGTAAGATTCGGTGATCTCGTGGGGCGGCGGCGTCGCTTGCCGCCCGGTATGGGCCTCTTCCTCTGCTGCGGGGCATGGCCACGGGGAAAGCGGCGGCCCGCCGTCCTACCGCGAGTTTCGATTCAACGATCAATGCGTGTCGGCCTCCCTTGCCGGAGGCCGGGAGAGGTGCTGCATGTCTCGTTTGCTGTTGTCTTCCCTGTTCGGGTCCGGCGCGGCCAGGTTCCATGGCGTGCTGGGGCTGTTGTCGCTGGGTTACCTGATCGGTGCCCTGATGATGGGGCCGCCCCTCGAGGGGGGCAAGTTGACCCCGTCTTTCTTCCCGCTGTTGATCGGCCTGCTCGCTACCTTGCTGTGTGGCCTGCAGTGGTGGTCGGCAGTGCGCGCCGGGGCCTCCGGCGCGGCCGAGGAGGCGCCGTCGGGAAGCGCCAGCCGGCGACGCTTCCCGCCTGAGCTGGCATTGATGCTGGCGACCCTGGTCTACGTGCTGATCTTCCAGCTGCTGGGGTATGCGCTGTCTACCCTGGCCTATGTGCTGACGGTGATGCTGCTGTTCTCCGGTCGGGAGAAGTGGCTGAGCAAGGCCGCCATCGCGCTGGCGATCACCGGGGCGGGGTATCTGTTGTTCGACCAGGTCTTCAATGTCCGTCTGCCGATGCTGTGGGGGTGAGCCATGACGACTGACGTAACCCGCCCGTCGATGCATACCGGGCGCCTTTCCGGGGGTAACCCATGGATTTCCTGACTCAGGTGATGGCGAGCTTCGGCCTGTTGCTCGATCCCACCGTACTGTTCTACGTGGTGGCCGGCTTCCTGATCGGCACCATCTTCTCGGCGATTCCCGGGCTGACCGCCACCCTGGCGCTGGCGCTGTTGTTGCCGCTGACCTATAGCCTGGACGTGACCACGGCGCTGATGGCCTGTGCCAGCATCTACATGGCCGGCATGTGCGGTGGCAGCATCACCGCGACCACCATCAATATTCCCGGTGCCCCGTCCTCGATGATGACGGCGCTGGAAGGCTACCCCATGCAGCAGCGTGGCGAGGGGCCCCTGGCGCTGGGGCATGCGTCCTTCGGCTCGATGATCGGGGGCGTGTTCGGCGCCGTCTTGCTGGTGTTGCTGGCGCCGCTGATCGCCGACCTGTCGCTGCTGGTGCAGACCACCGGCAAGTGCGCCCTGATCCTGTTCGCGCTGATCGTCATCGTCATCGCCCAGCGGGGCAACGTGCGTCGCGCGGCCATCGCCGCCTGTCTCGGCCTGATGCTGGCCACCGTGGGGCTCGATGCCATGGTGCCGGTGGCCCGTTTCAGCTTCGGCCTGGGGGACCTGGCGGCGGGGATCGATCTGATGCCGGTGATCATCGGCACCTTCGCCATCAGCGAGCTGCTGACCCAGCTGGCCGAGAACGACGCGGCCAAGCGCATCCGCGAGCAGCTGAAGGGGGTGGCGCGCATTCGCCGTCGGGACTTCATTCCCCCGCGCTCGGCGATCCGTCGCATCGGGGCGGCCTGCTACTTGAAGTCGTCCACCATCGGTTATCTGGTCGGCACCCTGCCCGGCGCCGGTGGCTCCATGGGCGGCTTCCTGGCCTATGTGGAAGCGGTGCGCACCTCTCGCGAGCCTGACAGCTTCGGCAAGGGCAACCCCCAGGGAATCGCGGCGGCGGAAAGCGCCAACAACGCGGTGTGCGGCGGTGCCCTGGTGCCGATGCTGACCTTCGGCATTCCCGGTGACCCGATCACCGCCATCGTGCTGGGGGTCCTGGTGATCAACGGCATCCAGCCCGGGCCCCAGCTGATGGAGTCCCAGGCCGGCCTGATCGCCCCCATGCTGGCGGCGCTGATCTTCAGCGCGCTGATCCTGATTCCGCTGACCATGTACCTGCTGGGGCCCTACTTCATCCGCATCGTGCGCATTCGCCGTGACGTGCTGTTCGGCTCGATCGCCATGCTGGCGGTAGTGGGCAGCTATGTGGCGACCTACTCGACCTTCCAGATGATGATGACACTGGTGATGGGGGTGCTGGCCTTCTATCTGCGCAAGCACGGCTATCCGGTGGTGACGCTGCTGCTCGGGTTCATTCTCGGGCCAGGCCTCGAGGAGTACCTGCGTCGCACCCTGACGCTGTCCAACGGGGATCTGACGGTGTTCGTGACCCAGCCGGACAGCCTGTTCTTCATCGTGCTGACCGGCATCTTCGTCTACTTCCTGGCGATTCGTAAGCCGGTGCAGTTGAAGGGGCACGAAAACGCCAGCTGAGGCAACGAAAAGACCCAAGCGGGAAGCTTCGGCGCCTGACCCTTGGCACATCGCCATGGGCAGGCGCCATTTTTATGTGGGGCATGGGGTCGCGCGATCATGAGTCGGCGCAAAGACGCCTGCGTGCTGCTTCGAGCCACTCGAGGCCACCATCGCATCGGCCGTGCCCGTGAAGGGCAGCATATCCGCGTTCCGGGAACCGCCGGCAGGGGCGCTGGCGCGGGGGCAGCCGGTGCACACGTCACCAGCCAAGCCCTTCCTTGGCCAGGGCATCGCTCACTAGCCAATGAAAACGCGGACACGTCCTGGGGCGGGGAGGATGTTGGCCGGCCCGTCGGCACGGGCGGCATGTCGCGGGCGGTTCAGCACCCCTGCATGGGTGGTCAGCAAGGCGCGTGTGCCATCGGTGCCGATCATGAAGAAGGCCCTCGCCGATGGCGAGGGCCTTGCTGCATGGCCGGTGGCGCTGGGCCCGATGCGGGCCGGCGGTTCAGCGCTTGCCGTTCACCTGGCGAGGCAGGTCGAGCGGGTTGTCCGACTTGAGGGTGTCCGGAGCCAGTGCTTCCGGTATCGCCTGGTAGCACACCGGGCGCAGGAAGCGCTGGATCGCCGCGCTGCCCACCGAGGTGGTGCGGGAATCGGAGGTCGAGGGCCAGGGGCCGCCGTGGACCATGCTGTGGCACACCTCGACGCCGGTGGGCCAGCCGTTGAACAGGATGCGGCCGGCGCGACGCTCGAGCAGTGGCAGCAGCTGGTCGGCCAGCGCGTAGTCGGCTTCCTCGAGGTGAACCGTGGCGGTCAGCTGGCCTTCCAGGGCGGACAGCACCAGCTCCATCTGCGCCACCGATTCGCACTCGACGACCAGGGCGCAGGCGCCGAACACTTCGTCGTGCAGGGCATCGTTGCCCATGAAGGCCGTGGCGGTGGTACGGAACAGGTGGGGCTGGCAGGGGCAGGCGAGGTGCCCGGTGGCCTGGCCCTTGGCGACCAGGGAAACGTCCGACTGCTCGCCAAGCTGGGCCACGCCCTGCTGGTAGGCGGCGTGGATGCCGGGGGTCAGCATCAGTTGGGGCGCGGCTTCGCGCACCGCCTCGCCGGCGCGATCGACGAAGCGTTCCAGGGCGGGGCCGGAAAGCGCCAGGATCAGTCCGGGGTTGGTGCAGAACTGGCCGGCGCCCATGGTCAGCGAGGCGACGAAGGCATCGCCCAGGGCCTCGGCGTTGGCCTCGAGATGCTGCGGCAGCAGCAGCACCGGGTTGATGCTGCTCATCTCGGCATAGACCGGGGTCGGCTGCGGACGCGCCTGGGCGGTGCGTAGCAGGGCGGTGCCGCCATTGCGCGAGCCGGTGAAGCCCACCGCCTGGATGCGCGGGTCCTTGACCAGGCCCTGGCCGAGCTCGCTGCCGCTGCCGTAGAGGAGTGAGAACACGCCCTCGGGCATGTGGCAGCGCTTGGCGGCCTGTTGCAGGGCGCGTCCGACCAGTTCGGAGGTGCCGGGGTGGGCGGAGTGGGCCTTGACGATCACCGGGCACCCCGTGGCCAGCGCCGCCGCGGTGTCGCCGCCGGCAACCGAGAAGGCCAGCGGGAAGTTGCTGGCGCCGAAGACGGCCACCGGACCCAGCGGTACCTGCTGCTGGGCCAGTGAGGGCCGCGGCATGGGAGCGCGCTCGGGCAGGGCATCTTCGACGCGCACGTCCAGGTAGTCGCCGCGGCGCAGGACCTCGGCGAACAGCCGGAGCTGACCGCAGGTGCGGGCGCGTTCGCCTTCGAGGCGTGCCCGGGGAAGTCCGGTCTCGGCCATGGCACGCTCGGTCAGGGTATCGCCGAGGGCATCGATATTGTCGGCGGCGGCTTCGAGGAAGGCCGCGCGCTCTTCAAGTGGCAAGCGACGGTACGGCAGGAAGGCCTGCTCCGCCAGCCGACAGGCGTGCTCGACCTCGGCCTGGCCGGCCAGCGGGTACCGAGGGGCGAGGGCTTCGCCGGAGGCGGGGTTGACCGCCGCGATGCTCTGGGCGTCGGTGGTGCCGGCCTGGGAGGCGAAGCCGATCAGGTGATGACCTTCGATAGTCATGGGGGCTCCTGAACAGGGTGGTGATGACGATGAAAGGGGCTCGGCGGGAGAGGGTGTCACGGAACCTGGCTGGCCCAGAGACCTCGTTGCCGAGCCATGAAGCGCTTGGCCAAGCGGTCGGCAAGGACGCCGGCCGCTAGGGGCTCAGGCGGCCGGTGGCGCCGGCCCGTCAGCCCGGCGACGCGATCCGCCTCAGGGGCACATCTGGCCACCGTTGACGTCGATCACCTGGCCGGTGATGTAGCCACTGGCGGCGTGAGACGCGAGGAACAGGAAGGACGGCGCGACCTCCTCGGAAGTGCCGACTCGGCCCATGGCGATGGTGGAAGCGATCTTTTCCATCAGCTCGGGGCTCTTGTCGGCATGGAAGGCGGTGTCGATGGTGCCCGGGGCGACGATATTGAAGCGCACGTTATCCTTGGTGAATTCCTTCACCCAGTTACGGTGCAGGTTGTGCAGCATGGCCTTGGAGCCGCCGTACAGGGAGGCGCCCAGCCCGCCGCCTTCGCGACCGGCGATGGAGCCGGTACTGATGACACTGGCGGTTTCGCCGCGCTTCTCGGCGGAGGCCTTCAGGTGCGGCATGGCGAAGCGGGTGGTCATGATCACGGAACGCAGGTTCAGGTCCATCACCAGGTCGAAGTCTTCGTCCTCGAGCGTCTCGAGCCCCTTGCGAACACCGAGCCCGCCGGCGTTGTTGATCAGCACGTCGAGGCTGCCGAACTGCTCGACGAATTCCTTGACCAGCGTCTCGCACTCGTCGCTCTTCTTGAGGTCGCGCTCGTAGTAGTCGAAGCGTGCGCCCTCGGACTCCAGCTGGGCGATCAGCTCTTCGGCCGCCTCGTCCCGTTGGTGGCTGTTGATGCCAACGATGGCGCCCTGACGGGCGAAGGCCACCGCGGCGGCGCGACCGATGCCCTTGGTAGAGCCGGTGACGAGTACGGTCTTGTCGTTGAGATCGGCGAACATGAAATGCTCCTGATGACTCGGGCCTGCAGTAGGCCGTATATGGGGGATGGGGAAGTCAGAGTGATGTGTCGCTTGGTGCCAAGGCCCAGGAGGTCCCGCCGGTGCTTTCCCCGAGCCCCGGTGGGAAGGCCGCGCATGGGCGGCCGGAATGACCCGCCCAACCTTAGACCAGCACTCGGCGGCTTTCAAACAAATAATAACAAGTAGGCCGGGCGAGATGGCATGAGGGGGCCGACGGCATGCTGGTCTAAGGTCGGGTAAAGGAGGAGGGAGGGACCGGATGTTTTTAATTAACATTCTGATATTTAATGATTAATAAGGAGGACGCCCGGGTTTGGCGACGACCGTGATCACGGGGGAGAACGGAGCATCTAAGCACAAAGTCTAATTTGTAATAACTTGTCTATTTTTCGCCGAAGGATCAGGCTTACGAACGTGCTTCCCGGTAGCGGGCCCAGTGGGCCCTGACCCGGGCCCTTCTGACGCTCAACGACAAGAGAGATAACTCATGCGAACGCTTCCTCGTCTCTTCTGCGCTTCCTTGGTGATGGCCGCGTCGACGGTCGCTTTCGGCGACGACTACCCCTCCAAGCCCATCACGCTGATCGTCCCCTGGTCGGCCGGTGGCGGTACCGATGCGGTGGGGCGGCAGTTCGCGGCCGGCCTGCAGGACGAGCTGGGCCAGCCGGTCAACGTGGTCAATCGCACTGGCGGGTCCGGCGTCGTCGGCCACATGGCGATGAAGATGGCGCCGCCGGATGGTTATACCCTGGGCCTGGGCACGGCCGAGATCGCCACCTATCAGCACATCGGCACGGCCGACCTGTCCTATGAGGACTTCACGCCGATCGCCCTGCTCAACCTGGACTATGCGGCCTTCACCGTGAATGCCGACTCGCCCTGGCAGACCCTGGACGAGGCGCTGGCCGATATCGCCGATTCGCCCAATGAATACACGGTTTCCGGGTCCGCGCCGGGTGCCGCCTATCACCTGTCCTTCGCCGGCTTCCTCGACCAGCAGGGCATCGACCCCAATACGGTCAACCTCGTGCCCAGCGAGGGGGCGGCCCCGGGGCTGCAGGAGCTGGCCGCCGGCGGGGTGGACATCGTGTTCTCGTCGCTGCCCGAAATCGAGTCCATGCGTGAGTCCGGTCGTGTCCGCACGCTGGCCGTGCTGGCCAATGAGCGTGAGGATGCCTTCCCCGGTGTGCCGGCCGCCAAGGAAGTGACCGGTGACGACTGGTCTCACGGTTCCTGGCGCGGCCTGGTAGCGCCCGAGGGGCTGCCGGAGGACATCGCCCAGCGGCTCGAGGCTGCCGCGGAAAGCGTCTGGAATTCCGAGGACTTCCAATCGTTCATGAGCGGGCGTGGTTATGGCGCCGTGTGGAAAGGGCCCGAGGGGTTCGAGGCGTTCATGGCCGAGCAGGACAGCAATAACGAAACCATCATCGACAAGCTGGGACTGGCCCAGTGACGAGGTCGTTCCGACAATCCGGAGGTGTTCGAGATGCGCACCAGTGACGCGGTGTCGGGCACGATGGCGGCAGCCCTTGGGGCTGCCCTCATCGTGGCGTCGGCCGATCTGAGCCCTCTGCCTCGCCAGGTCTACGGGGCCGGCACCTTTCCCAAGGTGGTGGGTGGGCTGCTGCTGATGATGGGGGGCCTGATGGTGATCAAGGGGCTGAGGCAGCGCCAGTCCTGGTGTCGCTGGACGAGCAAGGTCGCGCCTCGCCCCTTCCTGCTGACGCTCGCCGCCGTGGTGGCGAGCGTGGTCGCCTACGTATGGCTGACGCCGGTATTGGGCTTCCCCATCGTTTCTTTCGTGCTGCTGAGCCTGCTGTTTCGCGCCTATCACCGCCGAGGATGGTGGCGGGCGATGTCGATCGCGGCATTGGCCACGGTGGTTATCTGGCTGCTGTTCGCCCAGCTGCTGCATGTGCCTCTGGAGCCTGGTCTCCTCGAACAGGTGTTGTACCCATGACCGAATTGCTGCAAGCGACAGCCATGGTGTTTCAGTGGGAGGTGATCCTGGTGATCGTGGCCGCCTCCCTGTTCGGCCTCTTCATGGGGGCTATTCCTGGCCTGACGGCGACCATGGCCACGGCCCTGCTGGTGCCGGTGACCTTCTTCATGGACCCGCTGCCGGCCATCGCCGCCATCGTCTCGGCCACCGCCATGGCCATCGTCGCCGGGGATATTCCCGGTGCCTTGCTGCGCATGCCGGGCACGCCCGCGTCCGCGGTGTATGCCGACGAGGCCTTCCTGATGGGCAAGCGGGGCAAGCTTGGCTTGGCGCTCGGCATCAACGTCACCTGCTCGATGCTCGGTGGCGTCATCGGGGTCGCGGTGCTGGCGCTCTTCGCCCCGCGTATCGCCGAGTTTGCGCTGGAATTCACCAGCGATGAATACTTCTGGTTGGCGCTGCTGGGGCTGTCCTGCGCCATCCTGGTGGCCGGAGGTGACCCGCTCAAGGGGGCGATCTCGATGCTGATCGGCCTGGCCATTGCCATGGTCGGCATGGATAGCGTCTCCGGTCAGGTGCGTTTCACGCTGGGCAACTACAACCTGCTGGCCGGCATCTCGCTGCTGCCGGTACTGATCGGGCTGTTCGCCATCACCGAGCTGCTGCGTAGCCTGCCGACCGCAGGGCGAGGGGCCTCCCGCAAGGAGACGCCGCGCCGTGAAGGGTTCGGCGGCGTTGCGGGCACCACCTGGCGCTACAAGGGCGGCGTCGCCCGGGGCGGGCTGCTGGGCACCATGATCGGCGCCCTGCCGGGGGCGGGGGCCGACATCGCTTCCTGGATCAGCTACGCCATCAGTCGCAAGCTGTCCCGTGAGCCGCAGAAATACGGCACCGGCCACCCCGAGGGGCTGGTCTCCGCCAGCGCCGCCAACAACGCGGCCCTGTCCGGGGCCTATATCCCTGCGCTGGTCTTCGGCATCCCCGGCGATACCGTCACCGCGATCATCATCGGCGTACTGACGACCAAGGGGATCACCCCGGGGCCGGATGTCTTCACCGAGCAGGGGGCGCTGGTCAATGCCATCTTCCTGGTCTTCGTGCTGGCCAACCTGTTGCTGCTGCCCCTGGGGTTCCTGGCGATCAAGGGCGCCGGGCGCCTGCTCTCGGTGCCGACGGGGGTTCTCTACCCATTGATCCTGATGTTTTGTATCGTGGGCGCCTTCTCCGCCAACAACAGCATGTTCGATGTCTGGGTGATGCTCGGCCTGGGTCTGGTGGGTGTCTTCCTGATGGAGAACGACTTTCCTCTGGGCCCCTTGATCCTGGCGTTCATCCTCGGGCCGATCATCGAGAGCAATTTCATGCGTTCGATCCTCAAGTCCGATGGCGATCTGACCGCCTTCGTCGATCGTCCCATCGCCATGGTGCTGGCGGGGCTCGCGATCCTGGTCTGGACGCTGATCATCGCCAATGGGATCTGCAGGCGACCGGGCCGAAGGCTAGCGGCAAGCGACACGGCGGCCGGGTCATGAGTGCCACCGTGACGGGGATGCAAGGCGTGGTGGGGGCGGGGGCGCTCGGCGTGCCCGTCTGGAACGTCTGACATTGGCACCCACCTCGGTGATCGGGCCATCAGGGAGCAGGTAAGCGGAGCAAGGAATATGGCACAAGACGAGAAGTTTTCACTGGCTTCGGCGGTGTACGAAAAGATCCTGGCGGCGATCATCGACGGCCAATACCCGGTCAACAAGAAGCTGCCGACCGAGGCGCAGCTCTGTCAGTGCTATGAGGTGTCCCGCCCGGTGCTGCGCGACGCCCTGGCCCGGCTCAAGGAGGACGAGCTGGTGGTGTCCCGTCGCGGGTCGGGCAGCTTCGTGATTCGCCAGCCCGACAGTGCCGTGCTCGAGTTCGCCCCCATCTCGAGCATTGCCGATATCCAGCGCTGCTTCGAGTTTCGCACCAACGTGGAGGCGCAGGCGGCGCATCTGGCGGCGTTGCGTCGGACCCAGGTCCAGCTCGATCACATTCGGCGCTGCTACGACGTCATCGACGCCGCCAATGCTCGCCAGGACCTGGCCACCGATGAGGATTACCGCTTTCATCTGGCCATCACCGAGGCGGCCAGCAATCACTACTACACCACCGTGCTGAAGTCGCTCAACGAGAGCATCAAGAACGGCATGAACCTGACGCGCGGCCTCTCGCTGATGGCGTCCCAGGCGCGCCTACGCAAGGTACAGGACGAGCACCTGGCCATCGTCGAGGCCATCGAGGCGCAGGATGGCGAGGGGGCCGAAGCCGCCATGCGGGCGCACATCGACAATGCGCGTCACCGCATGTTCGAGGGCACCCACTAGTACAAGCCTGACGGTGTTGGTTCTCGATGCTGTCACTGCCCTGTGCCCGGATCGGCTGTCTCCGCAAGGGTGGGGCCTCCACCCAGGTCGTCGAGTTCCGGGGGCATAACCTCACAGTCGGCCTGTTCTTCCGCTTCAGTCGAGGATGGCATATGCCCGAGACACCCCAGTTCCAGGGCTCAGGTGAGGCCGATGATCACCAGGGCCAGGGTGGTGCCGGTCAGCAGGTAGGCCACCAGCGCCATCAGGCCGTCCTCGGCGAGCAGCGCCAGGCCGAACAGGGTCAGCGCCAGGCCACCGCCGTTGGCGGAGAAGGGCACCAGCTCCATCGGCGGCATGGCCAGCCCGATCAGCAGGCAGGTCAGCGCCACCGGCAGGTGGGCCGGGGAGCGGGTGAGCCAGGTCAGGCGCGCCCTCAGGCAGCAGTCGACCCAGCGGGCGGGCTTCTCCAGCCAGCCGGTGGCCCGCAGGAACCGCTCGCGGGATATCCGCCGCGCCAGCAGGAAGCGCGGCAGCCAGAAATGCCGTCGGCCCAGCAGCAGTTGGGCGGCCACCAGGACCACCAGGCTGGCCATCAGGGTGGGGACGCCGGGGATGTCGCCGATCAGCGGGGCCAGGGTGACGAGCCCCGCAATCAGCAGGAAGGGCGCGAAGCTGCGTCGCCCTACCGCGTCGAGGATGGCTTCCAGGCTGATGTCGTCCCGGCGGTGGCCGGCCCGTTGTACCCGGGCGATCAGCGTCGACAGGTTGCGGGGGTGTTCGAGGGGCGAGCCCTGGGGGATGTCGCTGGCCATGCGTTACCTGCAGGTTCGTGAGGGGCGAAGGCGTATCGCGACCCTATCATGGGCAACGCGATGAGAGGTGCCCGCCCGCCGGCAATGGTGGGTTTCGCGGGCGGCTCTGTTGCCGGGCACCGCGATGTCGTATGGTAAGCGCTTCTCATGCCCGAGTGCGCCCTGGCTTCGTCAGGCCGGCAGGCGTACCTTTACCGGTTCCCGGACCCGTCGTGCCGACGCCATGAGCGCTGCCCCGACCGGCCTGGCAAGGTGACGGTGCTGAGAGACACATCATGAGGCCCTTCGATGTCCCTCTCGTGAATATCTGGTTTGCCACGTTATCTATGGCCGCTCCCCCCACATTCGCCCAGCAGCTTCTACGCCATCCGATTCGTACCCTGTCTCGGCACTATCACCGGTGGCGGTACGATTACGCGTCGGGCGCGGGCGTCCCGCAGACGCTTCGCACCGCGGTGCTCTACGTGCCCAAGAAGATCGGCGATGGCATGGCGGTGTTCCCCGTCATCCGGGCCTTGCAGGCACGTGGCGTGCCGCGCATCGTGATCGTGGCCTCGGTCTACAACGAAGTCGTGTTCCGCTGGATCGACGACGAGCGGGTCGAGGTGATGACGATCGACCAGTACCGGGATCTCGGGGCGACCCGCGCCGCGGCTCGCGACCTGCAGGCCCGCCACGGCCGCATCGATCTGTGCATCGAGGGCACCATCCGCGACAGCTCCGCGGCGTGCTGCTTCGTCGGCACCCTGCGGGCGCGCTGCAATCTGCGGCTGGGCGGCGCGCCCCTGCGCTGCTACACGCCGCTCGGCGAGGCCGCCAGGTCGCTGCATGATCGCGGTGGCGCTCGCCCCCACTGCTGGGCCGCGCTGATGCGAGAGGCCGGTATCGCCGAGGTGCCCGGGACCTACGAGTTCCCGATCGCCGCCGAGGATGAACAGCGGGTCCGGCAGCTCGTGGCGCCCCTGGGGCCCTACGTGGCGTTGAACCTGGAGGGCAGCCATCCGTCACGCCAGCTTTCGCTGGACCAGGGGCGCCGACTCTGCGACCTTCTTCATCACGGGCTCGGGCTGCCGGTGGTGATGGTCTGCGGCCCCGATGGCGAGGACAAGGCGCAACGGCTGGCGACCGACTTGCCCTGGGTGCACCTCCTGGCGCTGGAGACCAGCCTGCCGCACAGCGTCGCCACCGTGAAGCATGCCGCCCTGGTGGTGACACCCGATACGGCGGTGCTGCACATGGCCAGTGCCTGGAACCGGCCGACCCTGGGGCTCTTCGCCCGCCCCCAGCGTCGCTGGCGGCCGTTGGCCGAACATAACGCGATGATCGAGACCGGCAGCCACCTCGCCGATCTCGACATGGACGAGGTGGCCCGGGCACTGGCCGCCTTGCCCCTCGGCGACGACGCAGGAAGCGAGCGCGCCGATCGGGTTCACCCCTGAGCCCGGACCCGGATGATCCAAGGAGACCGTGATGCCGTTTTCACTGTGGATGTCCCTGGCCGCGATCTGCGCCATGGGAGCCATGTCGCCGGGGCCGAGCCTGGCATTGGTGCTGCGCCATACCCTGGGTGGGGGGCGGCTGCCGGGCATCATGGCGGCGCTGTCCCATGCGCTGGGGGTGGGGCTCTATGCGCTGCTCACGGTCTGGGGGCTGGGCGCGCTGATCGTGCGTTTCCCGCTGCTGTTCCAGGCGCTCACCTGGGGCGGGGCGGCCTACCTGGCCTGGCTGGGCATCAAGGCCCTGCGGGCGGGACGCGCCGGGGCCCTTCAGGCCGATGCCATGGTCACCACCGGTGGCCAGGCGGCCCGGGACGGCATGCTGGTGGCGCTCGGCAATCCCAAGCTGATCCTGTTCTTCGTCGCCCTGCTCAGCCAGTTCGTGACGCCGGACATGAGCCTGGCCGCCCGGGCCATCATCGTGCTGACGGCGATGATCATCGACGGCGGCTGGTACGTGCTGGTGGCGGTCGGCTTGTCCCATTCGCGGGTGCTGCCCTGGCTGCAGGCCCGTTCCCACTGGATCAACCGGGCGACCGGGGTGCTGCTGCTGGCCCTGGCGTTGCGGGTGGTAGCGGGCCCCCTCCACTGACGATGGGGATGATCGCTCGCCGGCCGGCCGCGTGGTGCCCGTCACCCCCGAGGGAGCTTGCCGACCGGATGTCCCCGCCATGAACGTCTCTTCGGCCCCGACCCTGGCGATGGTGCTCGAGGACGACGCCGATGCCGCCGCCGCGCTGGCGGTGCAGCTTCGGGTGCTGGGCATGGAGACCCGCTATTGCCGCCATGCGCGTCACCTGGTCGATGAGGTCATGGCGCGACGGCCGTGCCTGGTGGTCATCGGGCTGGCCTTCGGCGAGCGTGACGACATCGTCGCCTTGAGGCATCTCGCCGAGTGCGGCTACGCCGGCAAGGTGCTGCTGCTCAGCGGCGTCGAGCGCAAGGTGGCGCGCATCGCCGAACGGCTGGGCGAGTCCCTCGGCCTCGACATGCTGGCCTCGCTGGACAAGCCCATGCTGCTCGCCGAGCTGCGCGAGCGGCTGGATGCCCTGGCGCGGCCGGCGACGCCCGACCCCGGGCAGGACCGGCCGCTGTTCCGGCATGACGAACTCGACCAGGCCTTCGAGCGCCAGCAATTCATCCTCCATTACCAGCCCCAGTTCGACCTGGCGACGCGTCGGCTCTCCGGCGTGGAGGCCCTGGTGCGCTGGGCGCACCCGGAGCTCGGCGTGCTGGCGCCCGGTGAGTTCCTGCCCTGGCTGAACGCGGCCCAGGGCCGCCGGTTGACCCGATGCGTGCTGCAGCTGGCCATGCAGGATGCCGCCCGCTGGCGCCGGGACGGGGTGCACCCGTCGCTGTCGCTCAACGTGACGCCCGACGACCTGCTGTGCCCGGAGCTGGTCGAGCTGGTGAGGGCCGGCTGGCGATCGTCGGGCGGCACGCCGCTGGTGCTGGAGATCACCGAGTCGTCGTCGATGGAGGACGAGCTGCTCGGCAGCGAGGTGGCCACGCGGCTGCACCTGGCGGGCCTCGAGGTCTCGGTGGACGATTTCGGCGTGGGTTTCTCCTCCCTGGCGCGACTGCAGCGGCTGCCGATCAGCGAGCTGAAGATCGATCGCAGCTTCGTCGGCGGCTTCCTGGAGGACGTGCAGGATGCCGCCATCGTCGAGGCCGTGGCGCTGCTCGGTCGCCGCCTGGGGATCCGGGTGGTGGCCGAGGGCGTGGAGGACCTCGCCTGTCTCGAGCCCCTGGCGCGTTTCGGCTGCACCCATGTCCAGGGCTTCGGCCTGGCCCGGCCGCTGCCCGCCGACGAGATCCCGCCCCTGGCCGGGCATGCCGCGCCGTTAACGCCGGCCGGCGGCTAGCCGGGCAGGCGGTCGAGCAGGGCGCCCAGCGGCGCTTCCCCGGGCAGCACGCCGTAGGCGGAGCTCGCGGCGCCGAGCCGGCTGCCACAGAAGGTCCGGCCCACCGCCTCCGGGGCGTGGCGCAGCAGCAGCGCGGCCTGCAGGCACTGGGCCAGCCGCTGGGTCAGCCAGCGGGCGCGGGGCTCCAGCGCCTCCGGTGCCTCGCCCATCAGGCCTTCCAGCTCCGCCAGGGCGCGGTCGAGCTCGGCGGACGTCCCCTTCACCGCGGCGAACTCCCGCTGCAGCGCCTCCCGGGCCTCGGGATGTCGGCCGAGCACGCGCAGCACGTCCAGGCAGATCACGTTCCCCGACCCCTCCCAGATCGAGTTGACCGGTGCCTCCCGGTAGAGCCGCGCCAGGGGCGTCTCCTCCACGTAGCCGATGCCGCCCAGGCACTCCATGGCCTCGGCCAGGAAGCCCGGCGCGCGCTTGTTGTGCCAGTACTTGGCCAGCGCCGGCAGCAGCCGGGCCAGGGCGCTTTCGTGGGCGTCGCCCCGGGCGGCGCCGTCGAAGGCCCGCGCGGTGCGCATCACCAGCGCCACCCCGGCCTCCACCTCCAGGGCCAGGTCGGCGATCAGTACCCGCATCAGCGGCTGCTCGGCCAGCCGACGGCCGAAGGCCTGGCGTTGCCGGACGAAGCGCCAGGCCTCGACGAGGCCCTGGCGCATCATGGCCACCGGGGCGGTGGCGGCGTCCAGCCGGGTCTGCTGGACCATCGACAGCAGGGTCGCCACGCCGCGGCCCGGTTCGCCCAGGGGCTCGGCCCAGGCGCCGCGGTACTCGATCTCCGCCGAGGCGTTGGCGCGGTTGCCGCACTTGTCCTTGAGGCGCTGCAGCTCGATGGGGTTGCGGGTGCCGTCCGGGGCGAAACGCGGCACCAAAAAGGCGCCGAGCCCGTCCTCGGTCTGGGCCAGGGTCAGGAAGGCATCGGACATGGGCGCGCTGCAGAACCACTTGTGGCCGGTCAGCCGCCAGCCGTCGGCCTCCGGCTCGGCGCGGGTGGTGTTGGCGCGCACGTCGCTGCCGCCCTGCTTCTCGGTCATCGCCATGCCGAAGGTCAGGGCGCTCTTGCGCTCGGCGGGCAGGGCGCGGGGGTCGTAGTCCCAGGCCAGCAGGCCCGGCGCCCACTCGGCCCGCACCGTGGGCGAGGCGCGCAGCGCCGGCATGGCGGCGTGGGTCATGGTCACTGGGCAGCAGAAGCCCGGCTCGGCCTGGGTCAGCAGGTAGAGGGCGGCCACGTGGGCCTGGTGGCCGCCGCGGCCTTCCTCCTGCCAGGCCACGGCCTGCCAGCCGTGGTCCATGGCCAGGTGCATCAGCTCGTGATAGGCGGGGTGGTAGGCGACCTCGTCCAGGCGGCGGCCGTGGCGGTCGAACAGGCGCAGCTCGGGCGGATGGCGATTGGCCGCCTCGCCCAGGGCCTGCACCCGCTGGCTGCCCACCTCGCGGCCCAGCGGGGTCAGGCGACGGGCCACCCAGTCCGGTGCCTCCCGGGCGAGGGCTTCCTGGAGCGGCAGGTCGTCGGCCAGGGCATCGCGGTCCTCGGGGGGCGGTGGCTGGTTGGTCACCGTATGGGTGGCCAACCGGTCGCGGGGAGCATGATCCTGCATGATGGGTCTCCGGCAGGCGGGCTTACCTGAGCATGGTGCCTGCCGGCGGGGCGGTCAAAGGCCTGCCGGGCGGCCTACAGCGAGCTGCGTACCGACCACAGCTCCGGGAAGAACTGCAGGTCCAGCGCCTTGACCAGGTAGTTCACCCCCGCGGTGCCGCCGGTGCCGCGTCGATAGCCGATGATGCGCTCCACGGTCTTCATGTGGCTGAAGCGCCACTTCTGGAAGTTGTACTCCAGGTCGACCAGCTTCTCGGCCAGCTCGTAGAGGTCCCAGTGGGTCGTGGTGTCGCGGTAGACCGCCGCCCAGGCGGCCTCCACCGCGGGCGAGGCGGCGTAGGGCTCGGCCCAGTCGCGCTCGAGGTGGCTCGCGGGGATATCGAAGCCCCGTGCGGCGAGGCGCTGCAGCACGATGTCATAGAGGCTCGGCGCCTCCAGCACCGTCTTCAGGTGGGCATAGTGCCGGGGGTGGCGGCGGTGGGCCTCGATCATCCTCGCGTTCTTGTTGCCGAGCAGGAATTCCAGCTCCCGGTACTGGTAGGACTGGAAGCCCGAGCTCTGGCCCAGCTCGTCGCGGAAGCCCGAGTAGTCCGCCGGGGTCATGGTCACCAGCACTTCCCAGGCCTTGATCAGCTGCTCCTGGATGCGGGCGACCCGCGTCAGCATCTTGAACGCCGGGCGCAGGTGGTCGCGGCGGATGTGCTCGGCGGCGCCGTGGGCCTCGTGGAGGCACAGCTTCATCCACAGCTCCGAGGCCTGGTGGATGACGATGAACAGCATCTCGTCGTGCTGATCGGAGCGCGGGTGCTGGCAGTCGAGCAGCGCCTCGAGGCCCAGGTATTGGCCGTAGCTCAGGTCCTGGTCCCAGTGGATGGCTTCGCTGTCGAGGTCGACGCTCGAGCGTGGTGGGCGAGGATCGGTCATGGCGGTCTCCCGGGTGAGTAAGCGGTGGCGGCACTGGCTCGACTCTACTCGGCGACAGCGTGGATGGGGATGACCCGCCATGGACGCTGCGGCGTGTCGGCACCGAGCCGGTCGGGCGTGACCCCTCGGGCACGACTGGGTAGGCTGAAGGCATTTCTCCGGAGAGCCCGTGATGACCGACGACGCCCTGGCCCCCGCGCCGCTGCCCGCCCCCCGCATCGCCGACGAGAGCATCCAGCTGGTGGACGCCCGCAACCGGCCCTGCGGCAGCGCCCCGCGAGCCACCATGCGGCGCTACCGCTACTGGCATCGCGCCACCTACATCGTGGTGCGCAACAGCGCCGGCGAGATCTGCGTGCAGCGCCGCACCCTGACCAAGGAGGTGTTTCCCGGCGGCCTCGACCTGGCCGCCGGCGGGGTGGTCGGGGCCGGCGAGGCGGTGCACCTGGCCGCCCGGCGCGAGCTGGCCGAGGAGCTGGGCATCGTCGGCGTGCCGCTGCGCCACGTGCTGGAGTTCGTGCATGCCGCCGGGGGGCATCACATCTTCGGCAGTGCCTATCTGGTGGACCATGACGGCCCGCTGCGGCTGCAGGCCGAGGAGGTCGCCGAGGTCTCCTGGCATTCGCCCGCCGAGGCCCTGGCGCTGGATGGCGTGACCCCGGACACCCGCCAGGCCGTGGAGGCCCTGTGGCGGGCTGGCCGGCTCGGGGAAGCGTCGTGACCCGCCGGGCGCGGGGACTGGCACCGCGAGGCGCGGCGTGGCATCGTGTCGGTATAGACAGTGAGCCGGCGCCATGAGCATTCACGATCACGACTGCCGCACCTCCCGTGGCGAGCCCTTCAACCTGCGCGCCCTGCGCGGCCAGGTGCTGCTGATCGTCAACGTGGCGAGCAAGTGCGGCTTCACGCCCCAGCTGCGCGACCTCGAGCGGCTCTATCGCCGCTATCGCGATCGCGGCTTCACCGTGCTGGCCTTCCCCTGCAACCAGTTCGCCCACCAGTCGCCGGAGACGGCCCAGGCCTTCTGCGCCTTCGGCGAGCGGGAATACGGCGTGACCTTCCCGATGATGGAAAAGATCAGGGTCAACGGCCACCACACCCATCCGCTGTTCGTGGAGCTCAAGCGCGCGGCCCCCGGCGTGCTGGGCACGGGGATGATCAAGTGGAACTTCACCAAGTTCCTGGTGGGCCGCGATGGGCGGGTGATTCGCCGCTTCTCGCCCCGGGACGGCGAGGCGGCGCTGGTCGAGGCCCTGGAGAAGGCCCTCGACGAAACCTGAGGGTGACAAGACAAGGACGACGCTTCGCCGACGACCCGGCTGCCTTCACTCGCGAAAGCGGTCCGCGCCTCTCGCCGGCTCAAGAGGGCAGGTCTTCCCCCCGGGCGATCATCAACCGTTCGATCAGCTCGTTGAAGCGGTGGCGGGCCATCATGGTGGTCAGCCCCGAAAACAATGCCCAGGTCTTGCGCCGCCAGCCGGTCAACCGCAGGTTGTGGGCCACCAGGCGCTTCATCAGCTGGTAGTCGTCGAAGCGGCGCCACTCTCCGGTCACCGACATCTGCTGACGGGTCAGCACCGGGGCCAGTTCCAGGCGGAACACCCACTCCAGTTCCCGCATGTCGAGGCCGTGGCGCTCGATCTCCTCGATCATGCGCGCGTAGTCGGACTCGCGGGGTTCCCGCTCCAGCCATAGCGGCGCCAGCGCCAGCCAGAGGTCGCCGCGGGTGTCGACGAGGGTCTGTGCGTCCATGGGATCTCCTGGCGGAAGGGGAATGCCGAGCATCCTGCCCCAGCCGGCGGCGTCGCTCAAGGGCGGACAGCGCCCATCGAGGTCGCTAGAATGTCGCCACGTACGAATTCCATTTCATCGGGGCGGCGACCGTTTGCCACCCCGCTGCGAACGCCAAGAGGTCTCACGTGATCATCAAGCCCAAGGTCCGCGGTTTCATCTGCACCACCACCCATCCCGTCGGCTGCGAGCAGAACGTGCTCGAGCAGATCGAGGCGACCCGCGCCCGGAAGCTGGACAAGAGCGCCGGGCCGAAGAAGGTCCTGGTGATCGGGGCCTCCAGCGGCTATGGCCTCTCGGCGCGGATCACCGCCGCCTTCGGCTACGGTGCCGATACCCTGGGCGTGTTCTTCGAGAAGCCGGGCACCGAGCGCAAGCCGGGCACCGCCGGCTGGTACAACGCCGCGGCCTTCGACAAGTTCGCCAAGCAGGAAGGGCTGTACAGCAAGTCGATCAACGGCGATGCCTTCTCCCACGAGGCCCGCGACAAGGCCATCGAGCTGATCAAGCAGGACCTGGGCCAGGTCGACCTGGTGGTCTATTCGCTGGCCTCGCCGGTGCGCAAGCTGCCGGACAGCGGTGAAATGAAGCGCTCCAGCCTCAAGCCGATCGGCGAGACCTACCGCGCCACCGCCATCGACACCAACAAGGACGCCATCATCGAGGCCGAGGTGGAGCCGGCCACCCAGCAGGAGATCGACGACACCATCGCGGTGATGGGCGGCGAGGACTGGGAGCTGTGGATCGACGCCCTGGACAAGGCCGGCGTGCTGGCCGAAGGCGCCAAGTCGGTGGCCTTCAGCTACATCGGCACCGAGATCACCTGGCCGATCTACTGGCACGGCGCCCTGGGCCGCGCCAAGGAAGACCTCGATCGCGCCGCCGGCGAGATCAATGCTCGCCTCGAGCCAAAAGGCGGCGGCGCCAACGTGGCGGTGCTCAAGTCCGTGGTCACCCAGGCCAGCGCGGCGATTCCTGTGATGCCGCTCTACATCGCCATGGTCTACAAGGTGATGAAGGCGCAGGGCCTGCACGAGGGCACCATCGACCAGCTCAACCGCCTGTTCGGCGAGCGGCTCTATTCATCGCAAGGGCAGGGCGACAGCGCCGATACCGACGAGGCCGGCCGCCTGCGCCTCGACGACTGGGAGCTGCGCGACGATGTCCAGCAGGCCTGCAAGGATCTGTGGCCGCGGGTGACCACCGAGAACCTGTTCGAGATCACCGACTATGCTGGGTACAAGCACGAGTTCCTGAAGCTGTTCGGCTTCGAGCGGGACGACGTCGACTACGACGCCGACGTGAATCCCGCGGTGGAATTCGATGTCGTAGAGCCGTAGGGCCCGGCGCGCCGGCGCCCTGCCTCCCGATCCTCGAGCCCAGGAGGTGCGCATGGATACCAGGGAAAGCAAGACGCCGGAAGAAGCGCTGGAACACCTCCACGAGGTCAGCCAGCCCGAGGACTATGAGCATCCCGAGCCGGACGAGGACCAGCCCGAGGCCCGCGAGCCCGACCACGGCATGGCCTGGCTGCTGCCCGCGATTATCGTCGTGGTGGCGGTGGTGGTGGTCGGCATGCTGGTGATCGGCATGGCCGGCTGAGTCATCGTCGTTTGCGCGACGCCGGGCTTCCCGCCCGGCGTCGTCGTGTCCGGGCGGCTGTTACGCTCGGCGCCGACGGCCTAGAATGGGGCTTTCATCGCCCGCGAGAGAGTCCCCATGCCCGACGCTCCACCCCCTGCCCCCGCCGTGCCCGTGTCCCGGCATGTCGGCGTGGTGGTGCTGCCCGGCTTCTCGCTGCTGGCCCAGGCCTGCGCCACCGAACCGCTGGTGGTGGCCAACCGCCTGGCGGGGCGCAGCCTCTATCGGCTCTCCACCTTCGCCGTCGACGCCCGCCCGGTGGCCAGTGCCGCCGGCCAGGCGCTGCTGCCCCAGGCCACGGCCGGCGAGCCGGACCAGGCCCTGGACATGCTGCTGGTCTGCGCACCCGGGCCGCTGTCGGGCAGCGTGCCCGAGGCGCTGCTCGAGTGGCTGCGGCGCCTGGCCGCCGCCCGAGTGGTGCTGGGCGGCATCGGCGGCGGCACCGAACTGCTGGCCCGGGCCGGGGTGCTCGAGGGCTACCGGGCGACCCTGCCCTGGACGCGCTTCGAGGCCTTCGCCCGCGACCATCCCCGGGTGCGGCTCTCCCAGCAGCTGTTCGAGATCGACCGCGACCGCCTGACCTGCGGCGGCGGCACCGCGGCCATGGACATGATGATGACGCTGATCGGCAGCCAGCACGGCGCCGAGCTGGCCGAGCGCATCTCCGAACACTTCGTGCTCGAGCGCATCCGCATGGGCGACGAGCCCCAGCAGGTGCCGCTGCGCACCCGGCTGGGCAATGCCCCCCAGAGCCTGATCGACGCGGTGGCGCTGATGGAGTCCAACATCGAGGAGCCGCTGACCACCCACGAGCTGGCCGAACACCTGGGCATCTCGCGGCGCCAGCTGGAGCGGCTGTTCAAGAAGTACCTCCAGGCGGTACCCAGCCGCTACTACCTCAACCTGCGCCTGCAGCAGGCCCGCAAGCAGCTGCGCGAGAGCGACCGGCCCGCCGGCGAGATCGCCCTGCAGACCGGCTTTTCCTCGGCGGCCCACTTCTCCACCGCCTATCGCAACCACTTCGGCATCACGCCCCGGGAAGAGCGCCTGGGCTGACGACGCTTGGGAGGGCATTGCACCCGATGGCCGAAATGGTCCGCATGTTGACCGGTCGGGGCACTCGCCGTGGACGTCACGGCGCTATGGTGATCGCTCCGCTCCCCATGAGAGACTCGACCCATGACCACCGCCCTGCTGCTGATCGATGTCCAGGCTTCCTTCCCTGCCCGCGACTACTGGGACGAGGCCCTGGCCGGCCCCTGGCGCGAGCGCCAGCGCGCGCTGCTGGATCTGGCCCGTGAGGGGGGCCTGCCGCTGATTCGCATCCTCCACGAGGAGCCGGGCAGCGGCACGCCCTTCGATCCCGAGCGTGGCCTGATCCGTCCGCTGGACGGCTTCGACGATCCTGCTGCCGCGACCTTCCACAAGCGTGCCCATAACGCCTTCACCGACACCGGGCTCGAGACCTGGCTGCGCGAGCGCGGCATTCGCCGGGTGGTGGTCGGCGGCATCCGCACCGAGCAGTGCTGCGAGACCACCACGCGGGTGGCATCGGACCTCGGCTTCGCGGTGGACTTCGTCGGCGAGGCGACCCTGACCTTTCCCATGACGCGCCACGGCCGCACCTGGAGCGCCGAGGAGATTCGGGCGCGCACCGAGCTGGTGCTGGAGGGGCGCTTCGCGCGGATCGTCGATGTGGCGACCCTGCGGAAGGAGTGGTGCGGTGTCGCCGCCTGAGCGGAGCGAACTGCGGGTCGGGGTGCTGATGCTCCCCGGCCAGGTGCCGCTGGACCTGGTCGGGCCGTTGCAGGTGCTGCACGCCGCCCAGAAACTGGCGGGCGGCCTGGCGATCCGTTACTTCGGCCCCCGCGCGTCGCTGGACTGGCTGGGGCCGCTGACGCTCGGCGGCATCGAACCGCTGCCGCCGGCGCTCGAGCCGCTGGACCTGCTGGTCGTGCCCGGCCAGTACCGGCGCGGCATCGATCCCGCCCTGCAGCCGGCCTGCGTCGACTGGCTGCGTCGCCAGGCCGGCCAGGCCGATACCCTGATGGGCATCTGCTCGGGCTCGCTGCTGATGGCCGAAGCGGGCCTGCTGGATGGACGGCGCTGCACCACCCACCACACCCTGCTGGCGCGGCTACGCGCGCTGGCGCCCGACGCCCGGGTGCAGGGCGACTGCATCTTCATCGAGGACGGGCCCTGCCTGACCAGCGCCGGCATCTCCACCGGCATCGACACCATGCTGCACTGGCTGACCCGGCGCCTGGGGCATCGCCTGGCGCTGGCCGTGGCCCGGGAGATGGTGCTCTACCTGCGGCGCAGCGGGCACGAGCCCCAGCTGGCCGGCTGGCTCGCGGGGCGAAACCATGTCGACGAGCGCATCCATCGCCTGCAGGACCAGCTCTGCGCGCGGCTCCGGGAACGCTGGACCCTGGCCGCCATGGCCGATGCCGCGGCGATCAGCGAGCGCCACCTGCGTCGCCGCTTCGTCGCCGTGGCGGGCATGGCGCCGGGAGACTACCTGACGCGGCTGCGCTTGCAGCTGGCGCGCCAGTTGATGGAAGAGACGCCCTGGAGCCTGGCGCGCATCGCCGGGGAGGTCGGGTTAGGCGACGATCGCCAGCTCAGACGCGCCTGGAAACGCCTCGAGGCGGAGTCGCCCCAGGCATGGCGCCGTCGCCATGCGACGTCGGCTTGAGCCCGGCAATATTGTCAGGCTGTGTTTGAAAAGTCGGCGAGCGAAGGATAGACAAGGCAAAAATCAGCGAGAAAGCGGAGTTTACGAGCTGTAAATGAGCATTTTGAGCTGATTTTTAACGACGTATAGCCGAGCGCAGTCACTTTTCAGACATTGCCTTTGCGCGCCAGCAGGGCACGGAACAGCGACCCCATCATCACCGGCCGGTCGGCCTCGATGACGAAGCCGGCCCCTTCCAGCAGTGGCCGGGCCTGGCGGGTGATGTCGGTGGCGATCGCCGAGGTGGTCAGGTTCAGCGCCCGCCGGCCCAGCCCGGCCGGGCGCTCGTCGGCCTGGAACTTGTCCATCACGCACAGCTCGCCGCCCTCGGCCAGCACCCGATGGGCCTCGGCCAGGCCGCGGGCCGGGTCGGGCATCACCGCCAGGATCAGGTGCATCACCACCGCGTCGAACTGGCCGTCGGGATAGTCGAGCGCCTCGGCGTCCATCACCTCGGCCTCCACGTCCCGCCCCAGGGCCTCGGCCCGGCGCTCGAGGCGCCGCAGCATGGCCGGGGACAGGTCGGTGGCGTGCAGCTCGATGTCCCGGGGCAGCCAGGGCAGGTCGAGTCCGGTGCCGGCGCCCACCAGCAGCACCCGCATCCCGGGGCGCCAGTGCGCCTGGCCCAGGGCCTCGCGCCGCGCCCGGCGAAAGGCGCGCTCGGCCACGGCATCGTAGACCGGCGCATAGAGGTCATAGCGCAGGCGGTTCCAGGCGGTGGTGTTGAGCATCTCGTTCTCCTCGGTCTCGCGTCACCTTAGCCGATCCCGCCCGGCGGCGCGCCGCGGCGCTCCTGCCTTTTTCACAAATCGCCGTCCCATTGCTGAAAGCCTCCCCGGGAGGCGCTCCCTATACTCGAATGATCCGATTCATCCTGAACGAGCCTGGCTCGAGACAACGGAGAACGACATGACCCAGACCCCGACCCGCAGCGATTTCGACCAGTACATGGTGCCCAACTACGCGCCGCAGAAGGCCATTCCGGTGCGCGGCGAGGGCAGCCGCCTGTGGGACCAGGAAGGGAAGGAGTACATCGACTTCGCCGGCGGTATCGCGGTGAACTCCCTGGGCCACTGCCACCCGGTGCTGGTCGATGCCCTCAAGGCGCAGGCCGACAAGCTGTGGCATCTCTCCAACGTCTATACCAACGAGCCGGCGCTGGCGCTGGCGCGCTCGCTGGTCGAGCGCACCTTCGCCGACAAGGTCTACCTGTGCAGCTCCGGCGGCGAGGCCAACGAGGCCGCGCTCAAGCTGGCGCGTCGCTGGGCCCACGATACCCACGGCGAGCACAAGCATCGCATCGTGTCCTTCTACCAGTCCTTCCACGGCCGCACCTTCTTCACCGTCAGCGTCGGCGGACAGCCCAAGTACTCCCAGGGCTTCGGTCCGGTGCCGGGCGGCATCGTCCACGGCGAGTTCAACGACCTGGACAGCGTGCGCGACCTGATCGACGGCGATACCTGCGCGGTGATGGTCGAGCCGATGCAGGGCGAGGGCGGCATCCTGCCCGCCGAGCCGGCATTCCTGCAGGGCCTGCGCGATCTGTGCGACGAGCACGATGCGCTGCTGATCTTCGACGAGGTGCAGACCGGCGTGGGCCGCAGCGGCTCGCTGTTCGCCTACATGGAATACGGCGTGACCCCGGACATCCTGACCAGCGCCAAGTCGCTGGGCGGCGGCTTCCCGGTGGGCGCCATGCTGACCACCGACCGCATCGCCCCGGCCATGGCCATCGGCACCCACGGCTCCACCTACGGCGGCAACGCCCTGGCCTCCGCCGTGGCCCTGGCCGCCGTGGAGCACATCGACACTCCCGAGGTGCTGGACGGCGTCAAGCAGCGCCACGACCTGTTCCGCGAGCACCTCGAGGCGATCAACCGCAAGCATGGGGTGTTCAAGGAGATCCGCGGTATGGGCCTGCTGATCGGCGCCGAGATGAGCGACGACTACCACAACCGCGCCAAGGACATCCTGCCGCTGGCCATCGAGGAGGGCCTGATGGCGCTGGTCGCCGGCCCCAACGTGCTGCGCATGGCGCCCTCGCTGGTGATCCCCGAGGCCGACATCGCCGAGGGCATGGCGCGCCTGGATCGGGCCATCGCCCGGCTGGTGGCCGCCCAGTGAGCCGCGGCCACGCCATGCAAGATCCGGAACCATCCGCGGGAGGCCAAGCCATGCTGGTCGTACGTCCCACCCGGCCGGCGGACCTGCCGGCCCTGGAGCGGCTGGCGAGCAACGCCACGCCGCGCCTGACCAACCTGCCGGCCCATCGGGACCGCCTGGAGGAGCGCATCACGCGCTCCCAGCGCGCCTTCGAGGCCGAGGTGGAGTTCCCCGGCGACGAGCACTACACCTTCGTGCTCGAGGACCAGGAGCGCGGCGAGGTGGTGGGCACCGCCACCGTGCGCGCCCAGGCCGGCGCCCGGGAGGCCTACTACACCTATCGGCAGGAGACCCTGATCCACGCCTCGCAGCAGCTCGACGTGCGCCGCGAGGTGCAGACCCTGTCGCTGTCCCACGAGGTCTCCGAGGCGAGCCTGCTGTGCGCCTACTCGCTGGATCCGCGCTATCGCGGCACCAGCGCCGAGAGCCTGCTGCGCCGGGCGCGGCTGATGTTCATCGCCCAGTACCCGGAGCGCTTCGCCGAGATCCTGGCCATGGCCTTCCCCGGCTACCTGGACGAGGGCGGCCAGTCGCCGTTCTGGAACAGCGTGGGGCGCCACTTCTTCGTGCGCGACTACCAGGAGATCAACTACGTGGCCGGGGTGCGCTCGAAGAGCTTCATCGCCGAGGTGATGCCTCAGTTCCCGCTCTACCTGGCGCTGCTGACCCCCCAGGCGCGGGCCGCCATCGGCCGCGAGCATCCGGACCACGAGTCGGCTATGGACGAGATGCTGGGCGAGGGCTTCCTGCGCTCGCGCCACGTCGACATCTTCGACGCCGGCCCGGTGATCAAGGCCGAGCGCGACCGCCTCTCGAGCTTCCGGCGCGCCGCCTGGCATCCGGTACGCATCCGCCCGGCCCACTCGCTGCCGGACGCCGAGCCGGCGATGGTC
Source organism: Halomonas sp. ABH4_019 (assembly GCF_056159885.1). Taxonomy (NCBI): domain Bacteria; kingdom Pseudomonadati; phylum Pseudomonadota; class Gammaproteobacteria; order Oceanospirillales; family Halomonadaceae; genus Halomonas; species Halomonas sp. ABH4_019. The sequence goes on along the minus strand of NZ_JBSWWC010000001.1, from coordinate 1,084,765 downwards.
GCCAACCAGCGGCTGCACGACTTCCGCTGCGTGGTGGCGCGCTACGCGCTGTCGCCCACCGGCCAGCTGATGCTGTCGCCGGAGCACGCCGAGCAGCTCGGCGTGGAGGAGGGCCGCGCCGTGCTGGCCGCGCCGCTCGCCCTGCCGGGCGACGCGCACGACCCGGGCTACGACGAGGGAGAGCTGTGATGCGCATCCGACCCATTGCCCCGTCCGACCTGGACGAGCTGCAGGCCCTGGCCCGGGAGACCGGGGTGGGCTTCACCTCGCTGCCCGACAACCGCGACTTCCTGGCCGCCAAGATCGACACCGCGGTCAGTGCCTTCGGCCAGCAGACCCCGGCGGACCAGCGCCTCTACTTCTTCGTGCTCGAGGACGAGGCCACCGGGAGGCTGGCCGGCTGCTGCGCCATCGAGGGTCAGGTAGGCCGCGAGGTGCCCTTCTATCACTACCGGGTCGGCACCCTGGCCCATTCCTCGGTGCAGCTCGACCTGCACCGCACCATCGACACCCTGTTTTTGAGCTCGGATCACACCGGCGATGCCGAGGTGGCCTCGCTGTTCCTGCGCCCCGAGTATCGCGGCGCCGACCGCCGGGCCGAACGCAACGGCGCGCTGCTGTCGATGATGCGCTGGCTGTTCATGGCCGAGTTCCGCGACAGCTTCCCCGACAAGGTGCTGGCGGAGATGCGCGGGGTGTTCGATGCCGATGGCAAGAGCCCCTTCTGGGAGTGCCTGGGCAGCCACTTCTTCCCCATGGACTTCAATGAAGCGGACAGACTGACGGGGCTGGGCCAGAAGAGCTTCATCGGCGAGCTGATGCCCAAGTTCCCGATCTACACCCCCTTCCTCTCCGAGGAGGCCCGGGCCTGCATCGGCCAGGTCCACGAGCACACCCGCCCGGCGCTGGCGATGCTCAAGAAGGAGGGCCTGCGCTGGGAGGGCTTCATCGACATCTTCGACGGTGGCCCCACCGTGGAAGCCTATGTCGACGACGTGCGCGGCGTGCGCCTGTCGCGGACCTGCCGGGTGGAGGTCAAGGCCGGCGAGCTTGCCCAGGCCGAGCGGCCGCGCTGGCTGGCCGCCACCACCTCCATGGCCGGGTTTCGCGCGGCCTGGCTGGGGCGTGGCCCCGACGACGATGGCGTGGTGACCCTGAGCGAGGCCGAGGCGGCGCGTCTCGAGGTCGGCTCCGGCGACACCCTGCGCATTCTGGATAGCGACGAGGAGGCATGATGAAGGCGATGCAACGGCTGCTGATCGGCGGCCACTGGCAGGACGGCGAGGCCGCGGGCTTCGCCAAGCGGGACCCGGTCTCGGGCGAGACGCTGTGGCAGGGTCAGGCCGCCTCCGAGGCCCAGGTGGGCGTCGCCGTCGACGCCGCCCGTGCTGCCTTCCCGGGCTGGGCGCGTCAATCCTTCGAGGCGCGCCAGGCCGTGGTCGAACGCTTCCGCGAGGTGCTGGAAGGCCACCGCGAGGACCTGGCCACGGCGATCGCCGCCGAGACCGGCAAGCCGCTGTGGGAGGCGCGCACCGAGGTGGGCGCGATGATCGGCAAGGTGGCGATCTCGATCCGCGCCTATCAGGAGCGCACCGGCGAGCGCGAGCGCGACCTGGGCGACGCCCGGGCCGTGCTGCGCCACCGGCCCCACGGCGTGATGGCGGTGTTCGGGCCCTACAACTTCCCCGGCCACCTGCCCAACGGGCACATGGTGCCGGCGCTGCTGGCCGGCAACACCGTGGTCTTCAAGCCCAGCGAGCAGACCCCGCTGACCGCCGACCTGACCCTGCAGTGCTGGCGCGAGGCCGGCCTGCCGGAGGGCGTGATCAACCTGGTGCAGGGCGCGGCCCCGGTGGGCCAGGCGCTGTCCGCCCATCCCGGCATCGACGGCCTGCTGTTCACCGGCAGCGCCAAGGTCGGCGGCCTGCTGCAGCGCCAGTTCGCCGGCCAGCTCGACAAGATCCTGGCGCTCGAGCTTGGCGGCAACAACCCGTTGGTGATCAAGGACGTGCCCGACCAGGACGCCGCCGTGCTGACCATTCTGCAGTCGGCCTTCCTGTCCGGCGGCCAGCGCTGCACCTGCGCGCGCCGGCTGATCGTGCCGGAAGGCCAGGTGGGCGACCGCCTGCTGGAGGCCCTGTCCGACGCCATCTCGCGGCTCCGCGTGGCCGGCCCGTTCAGCGAGGACGCCCCGTTCTATGGCGGTCTGGTGAGCGTGGCGGCCGCCGACGGCCTGCTGGCCGCCCAGGACGACCTCGAGGCCCGCGGCGGCACGGTGCTCGCGCGCATGCACCGCCTGGAGGAGGGCACCAGCCTGCTGTCGCCGGCGCTGATCGACGTCACCGGCCTGGAGATTCCCGACGAGGAGCACTTCGGCCCGCTGCTCAAGGTGTATCGCTACCGCGACTGGGACGAGGCGATGGCGCTGGCCAACGATACCCGCTATGGCCTCTCCGCCGGGCTGATCGGCGGCGAGCGCGAGGACTGGGACGACTTCCTGCTGCGCATCCGCGCCGGCATCGTCAACTGGAACCGCCAGACCACCGGCGCCTCCGGCGACGCGCCCTTCGGCGGGGTGGGCGACAGCGGCAACCATCGCCCCAGCGCCTACTATGCGGCCGATTACTGCGCCTATCCCGTGGCCTCCATGGAGAGCGAGGCGCTGAGCCTGCCCGATAAGCTGCCGCCGGGGGTGCACCTATGACGAACGTTTGCGAGGTCAACTTCGACGGCCTGGTAGGCCCGACCCACAACTACTCGGGACTGGCCCACGGCAACGTGGCCTCGATGAGCCACGAGGGGCTGGTGGCCAATCCCCGCGAGGCCGCCCTGCAGGGCCTCGAGAAGATGAAGTCGCTGATGGACGCCGGCTACGCCCAGGGCGTGCTGCCGCCCCAGCAGCGTCCGGACCTCGGCGCCCTGCGGGCGCTGGGCTTCACCGGCAGCGATGCCCGGGTGCTGGCCGGGGCCGCCGAACAGGCCCCCCAGGTGCTGCGCGCGGTGTGCTCGGCCTCCAGCATGTGGACCGCCAACGCCGCCACGGTGACGCCCAGCGTCGATGCCCCGGACCGCCGGGTCCACTTCACGCCGGCCAACCTGCAGTCGAGCTTCCATCGCTACCTTGAGCCGGCTACCACCGGCCGGGTGCTGGCGTCGATGTTCCGCGACGAGCGCTTCTTCGCCCATCACCCGGTGTTGCCGGCGACCCCGGCCTTCTCCGACGAGGGGGCGGCCAACCACACCCGGCTGGCCGGCGATCACGGCGAGCCCGGCGTGCACCTCTACGTCTACGGCCGCCAGGCATTCGGCGGCGATGGCGTCGCGCCCAGTCGCTTCCCGGCCCGCCAGACGCTCGAGGCCAGCCAGGCGGTGGCCCGCCAGCACGGCCTCACCGACGCCCAGACGGTGTACGCCCAGCAGCATCCCGAGGCCATCGACGCCGGCGTCTTCCACAACGACGTCATCGCCGTGGGCAACGGCCCGGTGCTGCTCTACCACGAGTACGCCTTCCGCGACGAGCAGGGCACCCTCGACGCGCTGCGCGCGAAGATGGCCACCCCGCTGATCCCGGTGCGGGTGCCGGTGGAGGCGGTGAGCCTGGACGATGCCGTGGCCTCGTACCTGTTCAACTCCCAGCTGCTCAGCAATCCGGACGGCACCATGACCCTGGTGGTGCCCGGTGAGTGCCAGGAGCGCGAGGCGGTGTGGCGCTGCCTGCAGGATCACCTGCTGGCGGGGAACAACCCCATCGCCGAGGTGGTGGTGAAGGACGTCAAGCAGTCGATGCGCAACGGCGGCGGACCCGCCTGCCTGCGGCTGCGGGTGGCGCTCTCCGAGGAGGAGCGGGCCGCGGTGTCGGGCCGTGTACTGCTCGACGACGCCCTGCACTTTGATCTCACCGCCTGGGTCGAACGCCACTACCGCGATCGTTTGGCGCCGGCCGACCTGGCCGACCCGGCGCTCGCCCATGAGACGCTCACCGCCCTGGACGAGCTGACCCGCCTGCTCAAGCTGGGCAGCGTCTACCCCTTCCAGCATTGACCGTCAGCGAACCCGATGCTCTCTCGTTGCCCCGCCTTGGCGGGGCTTTTTTTGTCCCCGCGGGCGGCTATGCTGGAAGCGATTCGCCCATCCCTCGCCGAGGAGGTCGCCGTGGCCGGAAGCAGCCTGCTGACCCTGATCGACGATATCGCCACGCTGCTCGATGACGTCACGCTGATGACCCAGGTCGCGGCCAAGAAGACCGCCGGCGTGCTGGGCGACGACCTGGCCCTCAATGCCCAGCGGGTCACCGGCGTGCACGCCGATCGTGAACTGCCGGTGGTGTGGGCGGTGGCCAAGGGCTCGCTGCGCAACAAGGCGATGCTGATCCCCGCGGCGCTCGTGATCAGCGCCTTCCTGCCGCTGCTGGTGACGGTGCTGCTGATGCTGGGCGGCGCCTACCTGTGCTTCGAGGGCGCCGAGAAGCTGGCGCACAGGTTCCTGCACGGCGAGGAGGACGAGGCGGCGCATGCGCGCCGCGTCGATGCGCTGGCCGACGAGGGCGTCGACATGCGCGAGTTCGAGCGCCGGCGCATCCAGGGGGCCATCCGTACCGATTTCATTCTCTCCGCCGAGGTCATCGTCATCACCCTGGGCAGCGTGGCCGGGGCGGCCCTGGGCCAGCAGGTCGCGGTGCTGATCGGCATCGCGGTGCTGATGACCGCCGGGGTCTATGGCCTGGTCGCCGGCATCGTCAAGCTGGACGACCTGGGGCGCTACCTGAGCCGCCGCGAGGGGGTCCAGGCCGGGCTGGGACGCGGCCTGGTCGCCGCCGCGCCCCGGCTGATGAAGCTGCTGTCGGCGCTCGGCACCCTCGCCATGTTCCTGGTTGGCGGCGGCATCCTCGCCCATGGCGTGCCGCTCCTGCATCGCCTCGCCGAGGGGGTGGCCGAGGTGGAGCTGGCCGTACCGGGCCTCGATGCCATCGTCCACGGCCTGGGGCCGATGCTGCTCAATCTCGGCATCGGGCTGGTGGTCGGCGCGCTGGTACTGGGGGCGGTGACGCTGGTCCAGACGCGGCGGCGCGGTTGATCGCCGGCTCGCTGCCGGGGCCGCCCTGCTATGATGGCGGCGAGAACGGCAAGGGAGAGGCAATGTGACGGGGTGGGTCTACTGGCTGGACATGGCGGGGGTGATTGTCTTCGCGCTTTCGGGGGTGATACTCGCCTGTCGCTCGCGAATGGATCCCTTCGGCATGCTGGTGCTGGCCGCGGTGACCGGCATCGGCGGCGGCACCCTGCGCGACCTGGTGCTCGGCGTGCGCCCGGTGTTTTGGGTCAGCGACCCCGCCTACCTGTGGGTGATCCTGACCACGGTGGCGCTGTCGATCCTCGGCTTCCACTACATCCATCGCCTGTCGCGAATCTTCCTGCCGGTGGCCGATGCCTTCGGCCTGGCGCTGTTCACGGTGATCGGCACCCTCAAGGCACTGAGCCTGGAGACCCCGGGCGTGGTGGCGGTGCTGATGGGGCTTTTGACCGGGGTGGCCGGCGGCATGATACGCGACGTGCTGGCGCGGCGGGTGCCCATGGTGCTGCGCCAGGAGATCTATGCCACCGCCTCGATCGCCGGCGGGGTGGTGCTGGTCGGCCTGGAGGCCCTGGGTGCGCCCTTCGCCGTGACCGTGGCCGCGTCCCTGGCGACCACCCTGGCCCTGCGGCTGTCGGCCATCCACTGGCACCTGGCGCTGCCGGTCTTCGCCTGGGTGACGGTGGCGCGACCCGCGCCGCCTCCGCCCGCCGGTGAGGAGGCCGCGCCGCCGCGTCGCCCCAAGGTGCGGGTCAAGCTGATCCCCCCGGAACGCTCGCGTCGCCGCAGGAGGTCGCCATGAGCGCTTGCCGAGGCCGCGCCTGGTGGCTGGGCTGGGTGCTGCCGATCCTGCTCCTGCTGGCGGGCTGCGCCCTCGGCCCGTCGTCGGCCCCGCCGTCGGATCGGGCGGTGGCCGAGGAGATCCGCGTCACCTATGAGCGGGCCTTGCCGACCCTGCCGACGGGCAAGCAACGCCACTATGCCCAGCGGCTCTACCGCATCACCGGCGCGTCGCGCTACCTGCCGCTCAACCGCGCCTATGGCAAACGACTGGTCGAGGAACTGCGCGGCGAGATCGCAGGCCTGGCCACGCCCGGCCACGTGGCGCGGCGCGCCCGGGCGATGCTCGACGCCTATCCGCAGCGCACCGAGAAGCAGCGGCGCCGCAAGCGCATGCTCGCCGACTGGCAGGAGATCCTCTATGCCAAGGGGCTGGCCTTCGACCTGACCCAGGCGCACTATCACGGCCTGCTCGACGAGCGTGTGCTGCCGGGTCATCGGCGGGCCCTGGAATACCTCGCAGGGGTCGACTTCGCGGCCTTCCTGACCGATCCACGGGTGCTCGACGTCTATGCCGCCCAGGTGGCCAACCTGGTCTACTACCTGCATGACCTGGGCGTGGCGGACCTGCGCGACGAGACCATCGCCGCCTTCCGCGATCGCTTTCCGCCGTCCCGGGACGGCGCGCTGGACCGGGCGCTGTTCCGCAACAAGATCTATGGCATGACCCACTTCGTGATCGCCGCCAGCGACTACTACCAGCGCCCGGTGTCCGCGGACGAGTTCGCCTGGATCCTCGACTACTTCACCGCCCGGCTGGGGCGGATCCTTGCCGACACCAAGGAAGACATCTACACCGAGGTGGGCATCGCCTTCCTGCTGGCCGGACGCGACGACTCGCCGGCGCTGCGGCGCCTGCGCGACGCCCTGATCGCGGCCTACGACCCGCGGGCCGGCATGGTCCCGTCGGAGTCGGGGGGCACCGACCTGGCGCGCGGCGAGCATCGCAACGTGCTGGCGATCATGCTGCTGGACTGGCCCGACCGGCTGTATCCCGGCCCGCGCCTGGCACCCGTTCAGGACGAGGTCGCGACGGCCCGCTGGGGCATGGCCCCGTCCAGCTGTGGCGCCAGCGTCGCCATGATGTGCCGGTAGAGCGGCATCAGCTCGCGGTTCATCTCCGCCTCGACGCGGCGCTGGTCGATGTAGAAGGCGTTGCGCCTGCCGTGGAACTCGAGGGTCTCGCCGACCCGGGTGAAGTGGAACCCCGACATCCGCAACAGGCGCGGCAGGCGCGGCTCCATCATGGCGAAGGCATGGGGTCGGTTCGACAGCCCCAGCAGGGCATAGGTGGCCAGGAACAGGCCGATCACGATCAGCGGGAAGGTCTCGCGTTCCTCGGCGCTGAAGGGGTGGCGGTGGCGGACGAGGCTGTCGATCTCGTCGGTCGTCGAGTGCTTGCGAAACAGCGGCGAGATCGCCAACCGCGAGATCTCGCATACCTGGTCGTGGCACAGCCGGGCCGGGTGCAGGCTCTCGTGGGTCAGGCTATCGGCGCCGTGTTCCTGCAGGGGCAGCCGGCAGTCGTGGGCCTCGGGGCCGGCATCGGGCAGCACCAGGCGCATGCAGCCGGCGGCGAGGCCGCTGTCCTTGTGCTCGATCAGGCACAGGATGGAGCGCTCGTCGTAGGCGTCGAATTCCAGGTGATGCCGGGCATCCGCCGGGGCCTCGAAGCCCAGCTCCTCGCAGTAGATGTCGTAGCGCAGTCGGAAGATGCGGCGACGGGTCTCGTCATCCTCGGCGAGCCGGAAGGTGAACTCTTCGCGAAAGCGGGCATACAGCTCGGGCGCGATACGCAGCCGGCGCCGGGATTCCTGCGAGGTGGGCGAAGTCATGGCGGGACGTCCCTGGTTCGATGAGCGTGGGTTGAGGTCCATGGGTCAGGGCTCGGCATCGAAGATGACGTCGAGCGGCTGGGGCCTGCCGAGATGGAAGCCCTGGCCGTAGGCGATGCCGTAGGCGGTCAGCAGCGGTAGCACCTTGTCGTTGTCGACGAACTCGGCGATGGCCTGCTTGCCGAAGCCGGCGGCGATGTCGGCGATGGCCTTGACGATGACCCGGTTGTCCGCGCTCAGCGCCAGGCTGCGGATGAAGGAGCCGTCGATCTTGATGTAGTCAACCGGCAGCTGCCCCAGGTAGTGGAAGCTGCTGAAGCCCACGCCGAAGTCGTCCAGGGCGGTACGGCAGCCCAGGTCGCGCATCGACTGCAGCACGCCGCGGGCGGTCGAGAAGTCGGTGACGGCGGCGGTCTCGGTGACCTCGAGGATCAGGTGGTGGGGGTCGGCGCCGCTGTTGGCCAGCTCGTCGGCCAGGAACTGCTCGAGCCCCTTGTCGTGCAGCGACTGCCCCGACAGGTTGACCGACAGGCTGATGCCCTGCTCCTGGACCCGACGCAGGGCCTTGAGGCTGTGGTGCAGCACCCAGCGGTCCAGCTCGACGATCATGCCGTTGCGCTCGGCCACCGGGATGAAGTGAGCGGGAGAGGCCAGGCGGCCGTCCTCCTCGCGCATGCGGATCAATACCTCGTAGTGCTTCACGTCCTGGTCGGCGAGTCGCACGATGGGCTGCACCATCAGCGCGAAGCCATCCTCCTGCAGCGCCTTGCGCAGCCGCTCGCCCCAGTAGACCCGCTCCTGCAGCTCGCTCTTGGCGCTCTCCAGGGTCGACAGCAGGTGCCAGCGCTGGGGGCCGTGTTCCTTGGCCTTGTACATGGCGACATCGGCGCTGGCCATCAGGTCGGCGGGGCTCTCGCCGTGGATGGGGTACTGGGCGATGCCGATGCTGGCCACCACCCGGTGGCGACGACCGCCGGCGCGGAAATGCAGGCTGTCGAGCAGCTGGTTGCACTGCTGGGCGATGCCGATCGCCTGGTCGGCGTCGGTGTGCTCCAGCAGGATCGCGAACTCGTCGCCGCCCAGGCGCGCGATATGGCCGCGATGCCCCAGGTGGAGGCGCAGCACCTCGGCAACCTCACGCAGCAGCTTGTCGCCGGCATGATGCCCGCTGAGCTCGTTGACCTCCTTGAACTGGTCGAGGTCCAGCAGCAGCAGCGCCCCCTGGCCGCCTCGCTGCAGGGCGCCCTCGATGGTCTCCTGGAAATAGCGGCGGTTGTAGAGCTCGGTGAGCGGGTCGCGTTCGGCCAGCCAGGTCAGCCGCCCTTCGGCGGCCTTGCGCTCGGTGATGTCGAGCCCCACTGAGATCCACGCCATGCCGCTATCGCCGCCGCCGGGCAGCGGCGCGTGGTACCAGGCGATGGTCAGCACCTGGCCCTCGGGGGTGAGCAGGGTGCGCTCTTCCTGTTCGGCCGTCCTGGCCTCCGCCACCGGCGATTGGCCGGGCAGGGTGAAGATGTCGTCGAAGCGGCGGCCGATCAGGGTCGCCTCCTCGACCTTGAGCATCGACAGCGCATAGGCGTTGACCAGGTCGATGCGTCCCATGCCGTCCAGGGCGATGATGAAGACCCGCGCAGTATCGAGCAGCCCGCCGACGAAGTCGCGTTCCTTGGCCAGTTCCTCGACCCGTTCGGCGAGCTGTTCGCCGCGGGCCTGGACCTCTTCCTCTAGCACCTCGAGCTGTCGGGAGAGTTCGATGGTGGTGCCTTCGAGGACGTCGATCTCGTTCGGCCAGCGCGGGGTCGAGGCGGGGATGGTGCGTCGGGCCTCGGCGAAGCCGCCCCGGGCCAGGGCCGGCAGCACGCCGGCGACGCGACGCAGGCGGGCCATGGGGCCGAGCAGGATGACCAGCAGCAGTAGCTCGGCGGCGAGCCAGCCGGCCACCCCCGCCCCCAGCAGGGTACGGGTATCGTGACTGATGGACTGGACCTGGGCGGTGATGTCGGAGATCAGCAGGAAATAGCCGCCGCCCGGACGATCCTGCTGCTCTGCCACGCGAATCGCCGAGAGCTCCTCCAGGCGGTCGCCGTGGCGCAGGCTCAGGGGAGCCTCGGTGAGCGCCTCCAGGGAGGTGCGCTCGGCGGCCCGTTGCAGCAGCGGCAGGCCCAGGTCCTGCTGGGTCAGGGCCAGCAGCCGGCTTTGCCAGGCCGGCAGGCGTTGGGTCGTCGGCTGGGCAGGCTCGTCGCCATTCGAGCCGGTGACCAGCAGGGCGATCTCGCTGCCGGAGACCGACTTGGTCTGACGGATGACATCGGCCAGCGAGCGCGACAGCAGGACCAGCCCCACGCTGCTGCCCTCCACCAGCACCGGCACGGCGGCATACTGCCGACAGCCGGTGGCGCAGCGCAGGGTGGTGAAGGGCATCTCGCTGCTCAGGACGCGCCTGGCCCAGGTCTGGACGGGCTGCGGGCTGGTCTGGCGCTGGCCCCAGCTCGCCAGGGTGGCGCCCTGGCGATCCAGGATCTGAACCTCGTCGATGCCCGAATCCAGCTGCAGGGTCGGCCACTGAGGGGCCAGGGAGGCCTGGACGGCTCCCTCGTCTCGGGCCTGCAGGGCGGGGCCGAGCCCCGGAGAGGCCGCGGTCAGGCTGGCGAGCTGGCGCAGACCCTCCTCGGAGCGCTGCAGGGCCAGTTGCACCTCGCGCTGCTGGCGGGCGTGGTGTTGCATGCGGCCTTCCTGGAACTGGCGGGTCAGGTTGCTATGACCCAGCCAGGTGAACAGCGACACCAGCACCAGCAGCAGCAGGCTGCTGAGCGCGACCACGCGCCAGGTCAGGCTCAAGGAGCGATGATTCCGGAACAGCGTCGTGAAGGACATGTCTCCGATTCCTCGGGGTTGGGCAACAGGCTCGGAGACGGCCTAGAAGCGCAGCGACATCTGGAACAGCAGCATGTTCCAGTCCTCGACGGTGTCGGCGGGATCCGGGTTGTCGCGGGCCGGTAGCCAGCCGGTGCCTTCGACGATGTGGTACTCGCCGGCGAGCAGCACCCTGGGGTGGGGGGTCCACTGCAGTCCGAAGGTCCAGTCCTTGGCGAACTGCGAGTGAGCGGGCAGGGCGCCGCCGGTGTTGCGCTCGAACGCCGAGCCGTCCCGATCGTCGCGGTTGGCCACCAGGCTGTCGTAACGCACCAGCCACTGCCAGTCGTCGTGGAAGCGGCGGGTGTACTGCAGGTACCAGCTCTCGCCGGTGGTGTCGAAATTGAAGCGGGGATCGTTGAAGTCTTCCATCCCCGAGCGGCGCAGCGCGTATTCGCCCGTGAGGCTCCACAGTTCGGCGTTGTACTGCAGCGACAGCACCCAGGGCCGGAAGTAGAAGTCGCCGTCGCTGAGCCCGGGCTGGCGCGAGTCGAAATGGGCGCCGACATCGGCGGTGCTCAGGGCCGCGACGATGCGGCCCCCGTCGTGCTCGTAGCGGACCTGGCCGATGGCGGAGGTCTGCGGTTCGAGGTCGCCGGGGATCTGATCGAGTCGCAGGGTGCGGCGCAGGTCGTCACCGGCCTGGACGCGCCCCAGGCCGGCCTGGAAGCGCAGCGAGCCCTGCGGCAGGCGTTCCTCGTAGTAGCCCAGCACGCCATCGGCGGACAGGGCCAGTGAGCGGGTACGATCGAAGTAGATCGACTGGGGCAGCAGGATGCTGGGGCGAGTGAAGGCCACGTCCCGGGTCTGGTTGTAGAAGCCGAAGGGGTTCTTGAAGCGCCCCAGCTGCACCCCGTAATTGCGCTGCTGGCTCGACTGGATCTGGTAGTCGATCAGCCCGTAGTCCAGCTCCGGGCCGGCATCGCTGGCGTCGCCCCCGGCCCGACGGCTCAGCACCTGGGCCGCGATCAGCACGTCCTCGTGGGGGCGCAGGGAGACGTTGGCCCCCACCTCGGTGAACTTCAGGCTGCCGCCGCTATCGCTGCTGGGGCCGAAGAAGTCGTTGTGGTCGGTGATCACCAGCGCCTGGCTCAGGAAGCCGTGGAGCTGCAGCGTATCGAGCACGCCGCCCTCGTCCGCGTATGCCTGGGGGAAGGCGGTCAGGGACAGCGCGCCCAGGAGCAGGACATGGCGCGACTTACTCCATGGTAATGACTTGGACGCGGTCATCCACATACTCCCTTTCCAGGTAGCCCAGGGCGCCGGGGGTGGCGGCGAGCTGCTCGAGCATCTCGTCCTGGCTGAGGACACGATCGGGGGCCTGTCCGGTGCCCGAGAACACCATCCTGTCCCAGGCGAGCTGCAGTTGGTGGGGATAGACGGAGAGGCGTTGCTTGACGAATCGGGCATGGACGGGGTGACGGTTGGGTAAGACGAAGATGCGGGCGGCCTGACCATCGGGCCAGGTGCGCTGGCGCATGGCGAACAGCGCTCGGGTGGTATCGCGGGTCAGGCGTTGGGTCTCGACCTCGGCATTGGCCACCAGCAGCACCGATGGCTCGTCGGCCCATGCCGAGGGGCACAGGCCGAGCAGCAGCGACAGCCACAGGGCGCGAGCCAGACGACGCATCATCGAGCCCCCCCGGCGGGGCATGCCCCGCCGTCGCCTCGCTCGGCCGGGCCTAGGCGGCCCGCCGGGAGGCGGTTCCATGACCGGGCTGTCGGCAGCGGCAAGCGGAAGGGGGCGATAGCGCTGTCTCCCTGCGGCCCTGTCGGGGCGTCGTTGTTATCGAGGCGTCGGGGTCGATCGTACCCGCGCGGGCTGTCGAGCGAATATGTCGGCACAGCTTACCCTCATTCACTATATAACGGGAAGGCAATGAAAGGTATGCGCATGGCGATCTCCTGCCGGCCGGTCAGCTGTAGACGGCGAAACTGGCCGCATTCAGCCACAGGTGTACGGCCACGCTGGCGGCATAGCCCAGGGCGATCACCGGCATCCAGCGCAGGTGCCCCATGAAGGTATAGCTGCCCCGGGCCTGGCCCATCACCGCCACGCCGGCCGCCGAGCCCACCGACAGCAGGCTGCCGCCGACCCCGGCGGTCAGGGTGATCAGCAGCCAGTGGCCATGGGACATCTCCGGCTCCATGGTCAGCACCGCGAACATCACCGGGATGTTGTCGACCACCGCCGAGACGACGCCCAGCACGATGTTGGCGCCGGTGGCGTTCCAGCCGGTGTAGAGCGCATCGGACAGCAGCGCGAGGTAGCCCATGAAGCCCAGGCCGCCCACGCACATCACCACGCCGTAGAAGAACAGCAGGGTGTCCCACTCGGCCCGGGCCACCCGCTTGTAGACGTCGAAGGGCACCACGCTGCCCAGCTGCTCGAGCATCTTCCAGTCGCCGCGCTGGGTGTAGAGGGTGCGCTTGCGCTCCAGCGAGCGTGGCAGGGTCTGGCGCAGGTAGTAGCCGAAGAACTGGAGGTAGCCCAGGCCGGTCATCATGCCCAGCACCGGCGGCAGGTGGAGCAGGGTATGGCAGGCCACCGCGGTGGCCACGGTGAGCAGGAACAGGCCGATGATGCGCCGGGCCCCGCGCTTGAGGGTGATGTCGTCCTCGAGGCTCCCCGGCACGCGGTTCTTGATGAAGGCGCTCATCACCACGGCGGGAATCAGGAAGTTCACCAGCGACGGCACCAGCAGGGCGAAGAACTCCTGGAAATGCACGATGCCGGCCTGCCACACCATCAGGGTGGTGATGTCGCCGAAGGGGCTGAAGGCCCCACCGGCGTTGGCCGCCACCACGATGTTGATGCAGGCCAGGTTGATGAACCGCTTGTCGCCCTCGGCCACCTTGGTCACCACGGCGCACATCAGCAGTGCCGTGGTCAGGTTGTCGGCCACCGGCGAGATCAAAAACGACAGCACGCCGGTCATCCAGAACAGGGTCCGGTAGCTGAAGCCCTTGCGCACCATCCAGGCGCGCAGCGCGTCGAAGACCCGGCGCTCATCCATGGCATTGATGTAGGTCATCGCCACCAGCAGGAACAGCATGAGCTCGGTGAACTCGAGCAGGGTGATGCGGAAGGCATGTTCCGACTCGCTCGGCATGCCGGACTGCACGTAGACCCAGCCGATCAGGCCCCAGATGATGCCGGCCGCCACCAGCACCGGCTTGGACTTGCGCATGTGCAGCTTCTCTTCGGCCATGACCAGCGCATAGGCCAGCACGAAGATCACCACCGCCAGGCCGCCGACGAAGGACTGGGTCAGGTCGAGCGAGCCGGTGGCGGCGACGGCCGGCGTGGCGGCCAGCATCGCGAGGAGGAATACCAGAACCAGAGGGCGAAGGCCGAATCGTCCCGTGTCATGACGAGGCCTGGGGGGGAAGCGACAGGGGGTCTGCATGGTGAATGTCATCCGAGGCTGATGGAATGAGAAGAATCACCTCCCAGCGTACCCAGCCAAGGCGCTGATGTGCTTGCCTCTTTGGTAGGGGGCGTCGGGCTTGGGTCAACGCTTGCGGCGTTGCACTATGGAAGGATCGGCCGCCCGACCCGGGCAATTTTGTGGCATCATCTCGCCTCTCCGGCTTCGGCCGTGACCGGATCCGCATCGCCAACGACTTCAGGGCAGGCTCTCGACGCATGTTTCTCGATGATTACCACTCGCGCGCGGGCTCGCGACTCTGCATCACCGCAGAGCAGGCGAGCCGCTTTGCCAAGCGCGTCGCCGGTGACTTCAATCCCATCCATAACCCGGATGCACGGCGCTTCTGCGTGCCCGGCGATCTGCTCTTCGCCCTGGTGCTGGCGCGCTTCGGCCTGTCCCGGCACATGACCTTCCGCTTCCTGAGCATGGTCGGCGCCGAGGTGCCCCTGGCCTTCGACGAGGACGACGACGGTCGGATCCGCGTGCGTGACGACAGCGGCAAGTGTTACCTCGAGGTGGAGCGCAGCGGGGACATCACCCGCGACGAGGCCGTGGTGGAGGCGTTCACCCGCTGCTACGTGGCCTTCTCGGGCAAGAACTTCCCGCACTACCTGAAGCCGCTGATGGAAGACAAGGGCGTGATGTTCAACCCCAAGCGCCCGCTGGTGATCTACGACAGCATGGGCTTCTCGCTGGAGCGCCTGAACGGCATCGAGCCCGGCCTGGAACTGATCGACTCGTCCCTGGAGGTGGCCGGCAAGCGCGGCGACGCCCTGCTCGAGTTTCGCATCCGCGCCGGCGGCGAGGAGGTCGGCATCGGCTCCAAGAAACTGGTGGTCAGCGGGCTGTGCGACTACGATCCGGGCGCCATGGACGCCGTGGTCGAGGAGTTCTATCGCCTCAAGGCCGCCCACGAGGCCGAGGCCTGAGCCCCGCTCGTATCACCATGCTCGACAGGGCCGCCCACCAGGGCGGCCCTCGTGTCAGGGGCCCGGCGTCCGGGCCAGACGCTCAGGGCGTCGAGGGTAGGCCCAGCAGCATGCCGCCCAGGCCACAGACCAGCACCACCGTCCAGGCCGGCCGCCGCCATACCGAGAGCAGCGCGAAGCTGAGCAGCGCCAGGGCGAACTCGGCGGGCCCGAGGATGGCGCTGGTCCACACCGGCTGATACAGCGTCGCCACCAGCAGACCCACCACGGCGGCGTTGGCCCCGCGCATCAGCGCCTGGACCGCGGGTCGGGTGCGCAGCCGGTCCCAGAACGGCACGATGCCCACCACCAGCAGCATCCCCGGCAGGAAGACCGCCAGTAGGGCCAGCAGCGCTCCCGTCACGCCGCCCGTGGCCATGCCCAGGTAGGCGGCGAAGGTGAACAGCGGCCCCGGTACCGCCTGGGCCGCTCCGTAGCCGGCCAGGAAGGCATCGGCGCTCACCCAGCCGGGGCGCACGACTTCGGCCTCCAGCAACGGCAGCACCACGTGGCCGCCGCCGAACACCAGCGCGCCCGCGCGATAGAAGGCATCGAACAGCGCCACGCCCTGGCCGGCGACGACCATCGCCAGCAGCGGCAGCCCCACCAGCAGCAGCGCGAAGCCCGCCAGGCAAGCCAGGCCGGTGCGCCGCGAGAGGCCGAAGCCCAGCGCCGCCGGCGGTGGGCGGCCGGCCTCCCGGCAGGCGGCCAGCCCGATGAGTCCCCCGAGGACGATGGCCATTACCTGGCTGCCCGCGCCACCGGCGGCGGTCACCAGCAGGGCGGCGCCCACGGCGATCGTGGCCCGGGGGCGATCGGGGCACAGGGTGCGGGCCATGCCCCATATCGCGTGGGCGACGATGGCCACCGCCACGACCTTGAGGCCGTGCAGCAGCCCGCTGCCGAGCGGGCCCGTCAGGCTCGCCGCCCCCAGCGCAAAGCCCATCAGCAGCAGCGCCGAGGGCAGGGTGAAGGCCGTCCAGGCGGCCAGGCCGCCGAGGGGGCCGGCGTGCATCAGGCCCAGGGCGAAGCCCACCTGGCTGCTGGCCGGCCCCGGCAGGAACTGGCACAGCGCCACCAGGTCGGCGTAGGCGTGCTCGTCGAGCCAGCGGCGTCGGACGACGAACTCCTGGCGGAAGTAGCCGAGGTGGGCCACGGGCCCGCCGAAGGCACTCAGGCCCAGCAGCAGGAAGGCGCGGAAGACCTCGCCGGGGCGGCGCGGGGTGTCGGTCATGCTGTCTCCATCGTCTCGGGGCTGGGCAAGGCGGCGGGCCTTGCCGCAAGATGCGGCCATTGTCCCGGGAAAGGATGACCATGCGATGATACGCACGCTGCTGGTGGATGCCGACGGGCGCCTCGCCCACGGCGACGAGTCGCTGATCGAGCGTTGGCGGGCAGAGCCGGAAAGCCGCCTCTGGATCGATCTGCAGGGCGAGCCCCCGGAGGCCGAGCGGGCGCTGCTGGAGGCCTTCGGCTGCCATCCGCTGGCCATCGACGACGCCCACCGCGAGCGCCACCCGCCGAAGATCGAGGAGTTCGAGGATCATACCCTGATCCTCTATCGCGGCATCTCCTCCTTCGACGCCGAGCTCGCCTACGTGCCGCAGCGGGTCGCCTTCGTACTCGGCGAACGCTTCCTGATCAGCCTGCATCCGGGGCTGGCGCTGAGCATCGATCGGCTGATGGCCCAGGACGCCGGCCAGCTGCTGGCGCGCTCGCCGGAATACGTGGCGCTGCGGGTCATGTACGCCTCCGCCGGCTACTACCTGGACAGCCTGCTGGCCTTCGAGAACGAGCTGAGCGACCTGGAGGATGCCCTGGTCGAGGACGGCAGCGATGCCCTGATGCGCCGGCTGATCGCCTATCGCTCGCGGCTGGTGAAGATGCGCCGGGTGTTCAACTATCACCTGGGCATCACCCAGGAACTGATCGCCTACGATTACGCCCACCTGTCCCGCGGCGACGAGGAGACACTGCACGCCATCAACGACGTGCACGAGCGCTTCGAGCGGCTGCACAGCCTGACCCAGATGTACTACGACATCTGCGGCGACCTGATCGACGGCTACCTGTCGCTGTCGTCGCACCAGCTCAACCAGACCATGCGGGTGCTCACGGTGATCACCGCCATCTTCGTGCCGTTGACCTTCATCGCCGGCATCTATGGCATGAACTTCGCCCACATGCCGGAACTGGCCTATCGCTACGGCTACTTCATCGTGATGGGGGTGATGCTGGCGATCGGCGGGGGGTTGCTGTGGTGGTTCCGGCGCGTGAAATGGCTATGAACCGCGGGGGTGGGGCATAGTGCCGCAGCGTTGACGCCACTCACGCCGGCGAGGCGCGCCTCGATCGAGGCTAACGCCATGATTGCATGGCGTTATGGCCCGCCTTTCCGGCCCGTGCGCTGCCCATGCGCGGGGCGAGGCAGGGTGAACGCCGCCGCCGGGCCACGTAGTCTCGGGGCTTCCACCCCTTCACAGCCCCGACCATGCATCCCCAGCGCGAACAACTGCACAACGAACTGCACGCCCGGCCCTCGATCTACTTCGCCGGCCCGGCGCACCTTCACCACTATGCCTTCCTCGACACCGACGGCGTCTGCGACGGCATCGTCCAGCGGCTGTGCGAGCTGACCGGCAGCGTCCCGGCGCCCGACGCCGTCCAGGGCATCCTGACCCTCGACGGCGGCCGAGTGCTGAAGTGGGAGCGCCACACCGAGTTCTTCACCCTGACGTTGATGGCGCCGATCGCCGACGGCGAGCCGCTGTGGCCCGCGCCGCCGCCCCGGCTGGCGGAGATCGCCGAGACCCACCGCGAGGCGCTGATCAACGCTACCCTGATCCGGGTCGAGACCGAGGCGAGCTGGGCCGGCGACACCGCGCACTACGGCTTTCGCGACCCGGCCGGCTCGCGGGTCGCCGGCGGCGATGCCACGGCCTGGAGCGACTTCCAGCTCGACGAGGCCGGCATCAACCGGCTGCTGATCGTCAATCGCGCCCTCAACGACTTCCGCCTCGGGCGTATCGCCCGTCGGCTGCTGGAGATCGAGACCTACCGCATGATGGCCTCGCTGGCGCTGCCCCAGGCCAAGGCGCTGGGCAGCGAGCTGGCGGCCTTCGAGGCGGAGCTCGGCGAGCTCTCCGACCGCAACGCCGAGGACCGCCCCGAGGGTCCGCGGCCGCTGCTGGCGGCGATCGCCTCGCTGTCGGCCAGGCTCGAGCGCAGCGGGGCGCGTAGCCGCCACCGCTTCGCCGCCACCGAGGCCTATGCGCGGATCGTCTTCGCCCGGGTCGAGGAGCTGCGCGAGACCCGGGTCGGCGACTGCCAGCGGCTGGGCATCTTCCTGATGCGCCGCTTCCAGCCCACGGTGCGCTACTGCGCCGCGGTGGATCGCCGCCAGGAGCGGCTGGCCGAGAACGTGGCGCGCCTCAACGACCTGCTGCGAACCCGCGCCCAGGTGGAGATCGAAGAGCAGAACGTCGAGATGCTGCGCAGCCTCAACGAGCGCACCAGCAGCCAGCTGAAGATCCAGAAGGCCGTCGAGGGCCTGTCGATCATCGTCATCAGCTACTACATCTTCAGCCTGATCAAGCTGGCGCTGGGCAGCCTCGAGGCGCTGGGCATGGCGATCGCCCCGTGGCGGGCGACGGCGATCTTCGCGCCGCTGGCGATCCTGGTCATCGCCGTGCTGGCCTGGCGGATCTGGCGGGTGAGGCGGCACGAGTAGGCGGGCGCCGACCGGCGCCCCGGGGAACGGGCCCGCATGCGGGCCCTTGGCCAGGGGCTACTTCAGGTAGATCTGGCCCTGCTCGTAGAGCGCGCGGCAGTCGTTGGCATCGTGGTAGCGGTCCTCGTCGAGGTTGATCGAGTGCACACCCGGCCCGTCGAAGCGCGGATCGTCGCATTCGCCGTCGTTGGCCCACTGGCTGGTGTTGTCGCCCCATTCGATGCCGTTCGCGGCGCTCGCCGCGCTGCCGGAGGCGGCGATGTCCTCGTCCCAGGAGGGGCTGGCCTCGGAGATGTAGAGGGTGGCCTCGGGAAGGCCGCCCGAGCCGTAGGTGCCGACCCAGATGTTGTAGTTGCCCGTGGGCGGATTGCTCCACTTGATCCCGGGATTGGTGCCGGCCGCCGTGGAGAAGTCGTCGTTGCAGTGCCAGTTGCCCGCCGCGTCGTAGACCACCAGGGTGATGTCCTCGGAGGCCTCGGCATAGATGCTGAGGGTGTACTGCCCGGCCTGGTAGTTGAGGTCCAGGTCGGGCGTACCGCTGACGTAGCCGCTGCAGTTGGGCCCGGCCTCGCCGGCCGAGCGGCTGCCGCCGGCGGAGACCGAGGTCACGTAGGGGTCGGGCTGGAAGCCGGAGTTGAGGTTGACGGTGCCGTAAGTGGGGGAGGCCTCCCATTCGAGGGCCTGGGCGCCGGCACTGAGGCACAGCAGTGGAAGGGCCACGAGCGCAGCCTTGCGATGAGTCGACGACAGCATTGGTCTGTTCCCTTGCGTATTTTGGTCGTGGTGCGTGGCGCACCCGGCCATAGTACTCGGCCCCCCTGGAAAGTCACGCCGGGGCGGCCTCCCGGCGCAGCCGCTCCAGGCGGGTGTAGAGGTGCTCGGTGAAGAAGCCGTGCATCAGGAAGCGCTGGCTGAGGTTCCAGGGCCCGACCAGGTAGTGCGGGTACTTGTTGTAGGCCAGCTCGGCGAGGTTCGGCTCGTCGATGATCCGGCCGATGCGCAGGGCGATGGACTGGTCGAGGTTGAAGCCGTTGATGGCGTCGCGGTACTCCTCGCGGGTCAGCAGCAGGCAGAACAGGCACATGAACAGCACGTGGGCGCTCTCGAAGTCGAGCACCTGGGTACTGCGGCGCTCGACGCTGAACTCGGCCATGTCCAGCGGTCGCCAGTGATCCCAGCGCAGCGCCTCCGGGGGCCGCGGCGCCGTGTCCTGGCCGCGCTCGCCGAGCTCGGCAAAGGCCCGGAACAGCTCCTGGTCGTGGTCGACGAAGCTCGCCGAGAGCATGTCCTCGATGCGCCGCGGATACAGCGCCAGCGGCTCGACCTCGCCGGCGGCGCCGTTGTCGATCAGGAAGTTGATCACGTTCGATTCGGTGGCGTAGTGGCGCAGGATCAGCAGGTTGGCCTCGGGGCTGACCACGTGGCGGCAGAACCAGCAGATCAGCCGCTGCAGCAGGCCGTGGGCGCGAAACTGCGGCAGCGGCAGGCGCTTGAAGAACCAGGTCAGGTGCAGCACCGCGCCCAGCACCAGCTGCAGCAGCGGGCGCAGCGACCAGCGGGTGGGGCGTTCCAGATCGTCGAGCCACAGCCGCAGTGCCTCGCGCTCGATGGGCAGGGTGTCGTCGGCCTCCAGGGCGCGCAGGAAGGGGCTACGCCGGCTCATGATCGATCTCCTCGAGCTGCAGGGCGTACAGCCGCGCCACCACCCGGGCGGTGCGCAGGATGGCGCGGCGCTCGGCCTCGCCGCGACACACCCGGTCGAGCAGCGCGTAGAGCTTGTCCAGGTGGGCGTCATCGTTGGCGCCGTGATAGCGCATGAAGCGCGTGGCGCCGCCGTCGCCGCCGAGGGCCGCGTCGATGCGCCGGGCCCAGTCGTCGGCCATCTTGTGGCCGAGGCCCTCGATGATCCACATGGAGCCGATCAGGTCGACGGGATTGGGCTGGCCGGCGCGATACATCATGAAGGCGTGCAGCGCCTCGCTGCCGGCGTTGCGCTCGGCCGCGACGATCGTCTCCCGCTCGCCGCCGGCCGCCACGTAGTCGGCCTCCAGCATCTCGTAGTCGCGGTGCTCCTCCCGGGCGTGCTCGATCACCATCGAGCGCACGTCGGCGAAGTCGCGCTCGAAGCTCGAGGCGCCGCGGGTGATCCAGCGTGCGCCCTCGATCACCTGCTGGCGCAGGTGGCACAGCAGCCGGCGGTAGTCCTCGTCGGTGAAGCGGTCGCGTTCCAGGCGCTGGAGGATCGGCACCCGGCCGAGCTGGCGCTCGAAGTCGAACCAGACGCGCATCAGGCCCTGCAGGCAGGCCTGGCCTTCGGGGGTGGTGACCTTGTCGCTCATGAGGTGGCCTCCCTGACCACGGTGAGGTGCATGTAGACGTTGTTGAAGCGCCCGCTCTCGGGCACGAAGCACAGCAGGGTCTCGCCCTCGGCGAGCTCACGGGTGCGGCGGAACTCGTCGAGCATGATGAACAGCGAGGCGCAGCCGGTGTTACCGCGGGTGTAGAGGTTGGTGTACCACTTCTCCTCGGGAATGGCAGCGCCGGCCTGAACCAGCATGTCGTAGATCTGGCCGCGGAAGTGATGCGACGAATAGTGGCACAGCAGGTGGTCGACCTCGTCGACCCTCACCCTTCCCTCATCGATCAGCCGCAGCAGGCCGTCGACGCCGAGCTTCACCAGATGGTCGAGCAGCCGCACGTCCTGGCGGATCAGCAGCGCGCCGTCGGCCTCGGCCTCGGCGTAGGTGGGGTAGTCCTGCCAGCTCGTGTGGCGCCCCTGGGCGTTGGGCCGACCCACGCTCATGCACACCGGGAAGGCGTCGGCGTGGGACACGCCGCGAATCCAGTCGATGCGAAAGCTGAGGCCGCGCGGGCGATCCTCCAGCAGCAGGGCGCCGGCGCCGTCGGAGAGCATCCAGCGCAGGAACTCGGCGTTGAAGTCCGGCGTGGCGCCGGCGGCCTCGAAGCGGCTGGCCTTGAACAGCCGCGAGGCCAGCTCGCTGGCAACCACCAGGGCGTTGCCGTGCTCGCCGGCGCGGATCGCCGTATAGGCGGCCTTCAGCGCCATCATGCTGCTCGAGCAGATGCCGTGGCTGGTGTGCAGCTCCAGGCTCGGCAGGCCCAGCTCGGCCTGCACCATGCTGCCGAAGCCCGGCAGCACCAGGTCGCCCTGGCTGGTGGCCACGCTGAGCATGTCGAGGCGGGCGTCGGGCAGGTAGCCCCGATCCAGGCAGTCGCGGCCGGCGAGCGCGGCCATCTCGCCGTTGCTGACGGTGGTGCGATGGGCGGCATCGATGGCGTAGTGGCGCGTGCGGATGCCGTTGGCCTCGAGGATGCGCCGCTTGAGCCGGCTGGGTTTGCCATGGACCCGGCCCAGCACCTCCTCGATGCGGTCGTTGTCGACCGGCTCGCCGGGCAGATGATGGCCGGTGCTGGTGATGTAGACGCTCATGCCGACCTCCTGCGCTTCAGGGCGAACACCAGGCAGCGCAGGTTCTCCTCCGCGTAGGGGAAGATCGCCAGCACCGCCATGAAGGTCAGGTAGACCGGCAGGTAGCCGGCGCCGCCGTGGGGCACGGTCAAGGGGACCAGCGACAGCTGGCCGGCCCAGTCGAGCGTCAGCAGGTCCGCCACCACCGGGCCGTTGAGCACCGCGATCAGCGCCAGCATGTACAGCGGCAGGCTGGCCAGGTAGTTATGGGCGTGCATCTCCCAGATGCTGATGTGCCGCCGCGTGGCGGCGTAGTGGACGTCCCAGTGGGCGACCAGCTCGTGCATCACCCAGGCCACCAGGCAGATCAGCAGCACCAGCACGTTGACCTCGAACAGCAGGCACAGCAGGATCGGCGCGCCGACCTGGATGCCCATCAGCGAGTGGACCAGCGACTCCTTGAGCCCCGAGGTGGCCTCGATGCGGGTCGCGCGATGGCAGCACCAGTCGACGAAGCCGGCGATGCCCCAGAGCGGCAGGAAGACGTAGAGCAGGACCTGGATCAGCAGCGCATCGGTGGTCATGGGGTGACCTCGCGGCGGTGATGGCGAGAAGCGGTGGGCGACACGACAAGTTCTCCTTTCCATGGAGGGGTATTGGCGTTTGGAAACGCTGTTCGAAAATGATTCTAGTCGCTCCCTGCGCAAATGCAAACGCTCGTTTTATTTCTTCCTCGCCCGGTCAGGCCTCCGGTGGGCGAGGTGCACGAGTAGCATTGTGGAATATAAGCCATAATGAATCTGATGACTCATGATCTGCGACCGCTCGAGGAGCGACAGCTGACGACGTTGCAAGGCTGGTTTCCCGACGCCGACAGCTGTCGGCGCTGGGGTGGCCCGGCCTTTCGCTACCCCTTCACGGCACCAGGCTTTCGGGATGACCTGGGGTTCGACGAGCTGGCCAGCTTCGGCCTGCTGGGCGACGCGGGGGAGCTGCTGGGCGTCGGTCAGTACGCCGAGCGCTGGGGGCGCTGCCACCTGATGCGGCTCGCCGTCGCGCCCCACGCCCGTGGCCGGGGACTGGGCGCCGAGCTGATCCGACGCCTGGCATCGCGCGGGGGCGAGGCCCTGGGCGTCGAGACCTGTTCGTTGTTCGTGTATCCCGACAATCCCGCGCTCGCGCTCTACCGTCGCCTGGGCTTCGCCGAGTCGGCCCTGCCGAAGGGAGAAGCGGGGCCCGAAGGCTGTCGCTACCTGGTCGCCCAGCGAGTTCGCTGAGACGCGCGTGACGACATCGGCAGTGTCGTGGGTAGCGGCTATGCTGGGAGGATACTCGCAGTTAATCCGTATACGCTAATTCTCTGGAGGTAGGCATCATGGAAACGACCACACGCGCCGCCCGGCTCGGCCTGGGCCTGTCGCTGACGCTGCTGCTGGCCTGCCCGTCGCTCGCCAGCGAGGGGCAGGACCTGACCTTCCAGGGCGACGCCAGTTTCCACGGCCCCCACGGCGGCCAGGCCCTGCAGGCGGCGCTGGTGGACGCCGCCAACGGCGACACCATCGCGGTGAAGACCGGCGAGGTCTCCGCCGAGGCCGATCCGAGCTTCTCGTTCACCTTCCCCGGGGCGCTGATGGAAGACGGCGACTACGCCGTGCACTACTGGATCGATTCCAACTTCGGTGGCGGCACCGCCGGCAACTGCGACGGCATGCAGCACGACCACCAGTGGCGCGTGGCCATCGAGCCCACCGGCGGCCCGGTGACCCATACCGAGCGGCACGACCCCTCGGCGCAGACCGCGGTCTGCGATACCTTCCGCTGAGCCGGCGTGGCCCTCACGGCCGGTGTCCTGGGCCGGCCCCGTGGTCCTCAGGGCTTGACCTTGCCGCGCAGCGCCTTGGTCTTGCCCTTCTTCACCTTCTTGTCGACCCGCCGGCGCTGGGAGGCCTTGGTGGGGCGGGTCGGCTTGCGGGTCTTGCGCTGGCGGATGGCCTGGCGGATCAGCTCGCGCAGCCGGTTCAGGGCATCCTCCTTGTTGAGCTCCAGGGTGCGATGCTCCTGGGCCTTGATGACGACGACCCCGTCCTTGCTGATGCGCTGGTCGGAGAGCGCCAGCAAGCGGTCCTTGTAGAAGTCCGGCAGGCTGGAGGCGCGGATGTCGAAGCGCAGGTGCACCGCCGAGGCGACCTTGTTGACGTTCTGGCCGCCCGAGCCCTGGGCGCGGATCTGGTGGATCTCGATCTCGTGATCGGGAAGCTCCACGGTGTTGGAGATGCGCAGCATGATCACCTCGTCGGTCGACGTTCAGTCACGATGTCGGAGCGGTTCGAGCAGGTCGGACAAGCCGTTGTGATCGATCTCGTGCATCAGCGCCAGCAACCGGCCGATCTGCCCTTCCGGGAAGCCCTCGCGGGCGAACCAGGCCAGGTAGGGGCCGGGCAGGTCGGCGATCAGGGTGCCCGCGTGCTTGCCGAAGGGCATGCGCAGGGTGACCAGGCGTTGCAGGTCCTCGGGATGCAAGGCGCCGCTCCTCATCGTGGGGTTCGTGGAATGACGTGGCAGGTTACGTGAGCGGGGCGCGCGGGGCCAGCCCATGAGAGGCCTTGCCCATGGGCGGCAGGGGAGGCGCCCTTGAATCCCGCCGGGTCGGCCCGCATGAACCGAAGGCAGTCACCCCGACGAGGAGATCCCATGACGACCCTGGTGATCGGTGCCAACGGCCAGATCGGCCGGCAATTCTGCGAGCTGGCCCGGGCGGCCGGCGAGCCCATCAAGGCCATGGTGCGCGGCGAGGACCAGCGCGCCTGGTTCGAGGAGCGCGACATTCCCTGCGTGGTCGCCGACCTGGAGGGCGACTTCGCCCACGCCGTCGAGGGCTGCGACCAGCTGGTGTTCACCGCCGGCTCCGGGCCGCATACCGGCCCCGACAAGACCTTGCTGATCGACCTCTACGGCGCCATGCGAGCCGTGGACCTGGCGGCCGAGCGGGGCCTCGCGCGCGTGCTGATGGTCAGCGCCCTGCGGGCCGAGGATCCCCAGGCGGCGCCCGAGAAGCTGCGCCCCTACATGGCCGCCAAGCTGGCCGCGGACGCCTACCTCAAGGCCTCCGGCGTGCCCTGGACGATCCTCAAGCCGGGGCGCTTGATCGACGCGCCGGCCACCCGCCGCGTGGCGACCTCGCTGAGCGAGACCGGGGGCGAGAACACCGTGTCCCGGGCCAATGTGGCCGAGGCGCTGCTGCACCTGGTGCGGGCCCACGACCTGGCGGGTCGCGAGTTCCTCTTGCTGGACGGCGAGCGCGAGATCGCCGCGGCGCTGGACTGAGCGGGAACGCGCTCAGTCCGGCGCCGGCAGCACGCGATCGCGTCCCGCGGCCTTGGCGCGATAGAGCGCCCGGTCGGCGCGCTCGATCAGGGCATGGCTGGCCTCGCCGCCGGCCGCTTCGGCCAGCCCGGCCGAGACCGAGAGGCGCAGCCCGGGGCCGGCCAGCGGTGTCTCCGACAGGGCGCGGCGCAGGCGTTCGAGGCTGGCCTCGGCGTCCGGCCGGCTCACCCCGGGCAGGATGATCAAGAACTCCTCGCCGCCCAGGCGAGCCAGCACGTCGTAGCGCCGCAGCTCGCGCAGCAGCGTCTCGGCGGCGCCCTGCAGGGCCTCGTCGCCCACCGCGTGACCGTGCCGGTCGTTGACCTGCTTGAAGTGGTCCAGGTCGCAGATGGCCACGCACAGCGACCCGCCGAGTCGGCGGTGCCGCTCCAGCTCTTCTTCCAGGCGGGCCAGTCCGGCGCGACGGTTGAGCAGGCCGGTCAGCTCATCGTGTCGGGCCAGGTAGTCGAGCCGGCGCTCCAGGGCCTTGCGCGCGGTGATATCGGTGACGAAGGTGACCTTCTTGGCCTCG
Source organism: Halomonas sp. ABH4_019 (assembly GCF_056159885.1). Classification (NCBI taxonomy): domain Bacteria; kingdom Pseudomonadati; phylum Pseudomonadota; class Gammaproteobacteria; order Oceanospirillales; family Halomonadaceae; genus Halomonas; species Halomonas sp. ABH4_019. The sequence continues at coordinate 1,058,650 of NZ_JBSWWC010000001.1, read as the reverse complement.
CCGTCATCGTCGAAGATGCGTGCCGCCTCGGCGATGACGGTGCGGCGCTCGCCGTTCTTGCGCCGCACCTCCCACTCCTGGCGCCGCGCCAGGTCCTCCTCGCCGCGAATCAGCCGCCGGTGCATCGCCTGCAGGCGCGGGCGCTGCGCCTGGGCGACCATCATGGTGAAGGGGCGCCCCAGCAGTTCGCGTTCCTCGTAGCCGTAGAAGTCGCAGTAGGCGGGGTTGACCATGACGTAGCGTCCCGCGGCGTCGGTGATGGAGATGCCAATCGGGGCGGCGCGGATCAGTCGCGGAATGTCGTCGGCCCCGGTCAGGGTCAGCGGCATGCGTCGGCCCTCCGCGGGGCGGCGTGGAGGGCCTCGATCCGTGCCGTCGGGACCGCGGCCAGGGCATCCAGCGCCGGCCGGGCGAAGTAGTAGCCCTGCTGGAGCCCGATGCCGACCTCCAGCAGCCAGCGGCCCTCCGCCGCGGTTTCCACGCCCTCGGCGATCAGCGTCAGCCCGAGCCGGCGCGCCATGAGGACGGTGGCCTCGATCAATGCCTGGCGGCGCGGGTCCCGGTCGCAGTTCGCCACCAGCCGGCGATCCAGCTTGAGCTTGTCCGGGTGCAGGTCGGCCAGCATGTCCAGGTTGGCGTAGCCGGTGCCGAAGTCGTCCAGGGCGACCCGGAACCCGCGTTGCCGGTAGGCGGTGATGATGGCCATCAGGTGGTCGCGGTCGCTGACGTGTTCCGACTCGACGATCTCGAAAATCAGCTTCTCCTGCGGCCAGCCGACCCGCCGCGAGACCTCGAGGGTGGCCTCGAGGCAGGCCTCGGGCTCGTAGACCGCGTTGGGCAGGAAGTTGATCGACAGCGCCTCGCGCATGCCCAGCCGACTGGCCTGTTCGATGGCCTTGACCCGGCAGGCCTGGTCGAAGCGATAGAGTTCCGTGGCGGTGACCCGGTCGAGCACCTGCCTCGCCGGCTCGCCGTCGAGGCCCCGCACCAGGGCTTCATAGGCGTGGATGCGGCGGCGCTCCACGTCGACGATGGGCTGGAAGGCCATGATGAAGTCGAAGGGCAGGGCGCCCTCGCAGCGTCGGCAGCGTCCCGCGGTCCGTGCACAGTGTCCCATGAAGATTCCCCGAGGTCTGGGCATCGTGTGGCGAGGCCCAGTGTCGTTATGGTGTCGGCATTGTACAAAGCGGCGCGACGCGACTCGACGGACGCGGCTGCCGTCGGCATGATCGGGCCCGTCGACCCCGCCACTGGAGAGCCCAAGTGCCCGATTCCCGGCCCGACCCCGACCTGATCCGGCGCGTCCGCCACCTGCTCGAGACCGCTCCCGAGACCGCGCTGCCGCTGACCTACCAGCGACTCGCCGAGGCCCTGGAGCTCACGCCGCCGCGTACCATACGCCGCGTCGCCCTGGCGCTGGAGGCACTGATGCACGAGGACGCCAGGGCCGGGCGCCCCTTCCTCGCCGCCCTGGTGGTCAGCCGCCAGGGCGAGGGCCTGCCCCGGGCGGGGTTCTTCGAGCTGGCGGTGGCGCTGGGGCGCTTCCCCGAGGGCTCGGATGCCCAGGCGGCGGCCTGGCGCGAGGAATATCGCCGCGCCCTGGCGGCACGGCCGGACGCTCGCTGAGCGACGCCGACGGGCTGTCTATCGGCCGTGCGGGCATGAACTGAAGACATTTTCGCCTCGCGGGAGGCGTGGGACATCGATGCCTGCCTCGGCGCTCATGTCGGAGCCGATCGGCTTCGTAGGCGGGCGGTACCGAGGCGGCGGGTTCGGCCGCCCGGCGCGTGCTACCCTGGCGCGTCATCCATCCACCGGAGCCGCGCATGGACGATATCGGCCTGAGGGAGCTGCTGGGGCAGGGCGTCAGCCTGGTGGCGCTGGCGCTGTGCGTGATCGGCTTTGCCAGCAAGCGCGACCAGCGGTTGTTCGGCCTGCTGCTGGTCGCCAACGTGGCCTTCGCCGCCCAGTTCGCGTTGTTCGAGAGCTGGGTGGCGGCGGGGATCTCGGCGCTGATCGTGCTGCGCATCGCCCTGGTGCGCCGCTATCCGGGCCACGTCGGCATCATGGCCGCGATGCTGGTCGCCACCCTGGCGATCGCCGCCTTGACCTGGAGCGGCCCCCGCGACGTGCCGGCCCTGCTGGCCGGGCTGCTGGGCACCTATGGCATGTTCATGCTGAGCGGCATCGCCATGCGGGTGGCGCTGGCCGCGGCCGCCTTCTGCTGGATCATCAGCAACCTGCTGGCCGGCTCCATCGGCGGCACCCTCGCCGAGACGCTGATACTCGTGACCAACCTGATCACCATCTGGCGGCTGCGCCGCGCCGCCCGCCGCCTCGGGCTGGGCGGTAGCGGCTGAGTCGGATCCGGCCTCGGGCGGTCTCGGCCCCCTTGCACGCGTCTACCCGCTCGGCTTCGGCCTGTTCGGCCAGCCGAGCGGGGGCGTGGCGCACCGCGCTGTTGCTGGGCGGCTGCGGCGTGAAGGGCCGGACGGCGCGAGGTGAGGCGGGCAGGGGCGCCCGGTTTACATCTGGGCGACGAGGTAGTTCTCGCGGCCGACCAGCTTGATCAGCCGCAGCTGCTGCTCCAGCCAGTGGGCGTGGTCTTCCTCGGTGTCGGAGAGCAGCGGCAGCAGGATGGCGCGGGTGTTGAAGTCGCGCTCGCGCTCGCACAGGGCGATGGCGGCCTTGAGGGCGTCGCCCACCTCGTATTCCAGCTGCAGGTCGTTGGCGAGCATCTCCTCCACGTCCTGGCCGATGCGCACCGGGGTGCGGGTGTGGATGTCCGGCTTGCCCTCGAGCATCAGGATCCGCTCGATCAGCTTCTGGGCGTGGCCCTTCTCGTCGTAGAACTCGTGGTCGATGCGCTCGTGGAGCTTGCTCAGCCCCATGTCGGCGTACATCTCGGCGTGCACGAAGTACTGGTCCATGGCGGCGAGTTCGGCGGCGAGCAGGCCGTTCAGGGCGTCGATGATCTGCGGGTTGCCTTGCATGGTGTCCTTCCCTGGCGAGAATGTCTGGCAGGCATCCTAGTGTGCGCTCCGTGATTGGTCAATTTTTCTTTTATTTTCAGGTGGTTGAGACTATCTTTGCGTGCGATTCGCATTCGGTCCAGGGTTCGCGTCTCGCTCTTTTCCTGGCGCCGCCCTCAGGCGGCGGGCGGCACCCCGAACACGCTCTTCAGGTAGTTCACGTATTCCGGGTCGCGGGTCGTCGCCTTGCCCGGGGCGTCGGAGATCTTGGCCACCGGCTGGCCGTTGCAGGCCACCATCTTGATCACGATGTTCATCGGTTTCACGCCGGGCAGGTCGCAGGTCAGGCTGGTGCCGATACCGAAACTGGTGCCGATGCGCCCGTCCAGGGCGGTCTTGATCGCCATGGCCGAATCGAAGGTCAGGGCATCGCTGAAGATCAGCGTCTTGCCGCGCGGGTCGATGCCCAGCCGTTTGTAGTGGCGAATGCACTTCTCGGCGAACACCATGGGGTCGCCGCTGTCGTGGCGCAGGCCGTCGAACAGCTTGGCGAAGTACAGATCGAAGTCCGCCAGGAAGGCATCCAGGGTGATGGTGTCGGTCAGCGCGACGCCGAGGTGGCCGCGATACTCCTGCACCCAGGCCTCAAGCGCGGCGCGCTGGCTGTCCACCAGGCGGCTGCCGAGCTGCTGGTGGGCCATCACCCACTCGTGGGCCATGGTGCCCATCGGCGCCAGGCCGTGGCGCCGCGCGATGTCGACGTTGCTGGTGCCGACGAAGCGACCGGGAAATTCCTCCGCCAGCACCTCGACGATGGCCTCCTGCACCGGCTGGGAGAGCCGCCGACGGGTGCCGAAGTCGGCCAGCCGGAAGTTCGCCAGCTGGGCCGGCGTGTAGTCGCGGCGCAGCCGGGCCATCTTCTCGCGCAGCCGTTCCACGGCTTGGTCGACGCTCGCCTCGGGGGTCAGCGTGTGGTTGCGCACTTCGCTGATGATCGCCAGGATCACGATCTCGAACAGGATGCTGTGCGTCCAGGGCCCGTCGATGAGGATGCACAGCTCGCTGCCCTCCATGCGCAGGTCCACGTACTCCGGCCGGAAGCGGTACAGCTCCAGGAAGCGGATGAAGTCCGGCGACAGGTAGGCAAACTCGCCCAGGTAGGCCGACTCGGCCTCGCCAAGCGACAGCGACGCCAGGCCGTCGATCTGGGCGCGGATCTCGTCGAGGTAGGGGGCCAGGTCCTCGGCGTCCCGGCAGCGGAACTCCCAGGCCACGCTGGCGTTGGGATACTTGTGATGTACCCCCTGCATCATGGTGAGCTTGTACCAGTCGGTATCCAGCAGCGAGGTGATGATCTGACCCGGGGCGCGGTAGGTGGCCGCCATGAAGGAACTCCCAGTGAGTGACGATGCGCCCGGCGTGAGCCGGCCCATAATGGTAGCGTGTTCACTATTCGGTGACGAATCGATGCCGTCCAGCGGTATCAGGAAGGCAGGCGGGCGGCCAGGTCCTCAAGGAAGGTCTGGATGCGCGCCGCGTTGGTGCCGAGGTCGCTCTGGCCGAGGCGCGAGGCCGAGCGCATGTCCACCTTCGTGCCACTGTCGGTCGGGGTCAGGCGGATCACGATATCGTCCTTGAAGCCGAACCAGCGGGTGGTGGCCATCGCCTCGATGCGCCGTTCCGAGGTGGCGGCGATCTCCCAACCGCGCTCCCGGGCCAGGGCCTCGGCGGCGGTGCGCACCTCGGGGAGCGGGCGGGCGATCTCGAGCGGCCCCAGGTTCGGGTAGCCGGCGCGCTGCTGCTCGGCGAAGTCGCGGGGGTAGGCGAGCGCATTGGGCGCGGCCTGGCGCGCCTCGGCCAGCGCCTCGAAGGCGGGCGGGTTCGTCGGGTCGGTGGTGATGTCGTGGATCGGCGGCACGCTGCGGGCCAGCTCGCGCAGCTGCAGGGGCTGTGCCACCAGCGCCACCACCGTGGCGATCACCAGCATGCTCGCCAGGGCCGGCTTCCAGCGCCGGCACAGGCCGGCCACCACGAAGGCCAGCACGCCGAGTCCGGCCGCTCCCAGGGACAGCAGGGCGCCCCGGCGCAGCAGCGAGAAGGACTCGCCGAGGGACAGCCATTCCAGGCGATAGGCCGGCCCGGCGCCGCCCATCAGCAGCGCCGCCACGGCCAGCAGCACCGCGGCCAGCCAGGCCAGCGCCACCGGCCAGCGGCCGCCCCGGGGGCGGGGCTTGAAGGTCAATGACATCGTGCGAGCGTCCTCCCTCCGTCGTTGGGCGTAGCCTCCTAATATAGTGCCCGAAGCGCCCGCTTGCCGATGCCCTGCAGTGAACCCGTGCGCCGGGCGGGTCCGCAATAATGTCCAAGCCAGCGGCGGGGGAGAGGGCCTAGACTTGGCCTGGTTGGTGCTCAAGGAGAGATGGCATGGCGACACGGCCCAGCCGGTTTCAGTACGTGAAGAGTCGGTTCATTCCCGAACTCACAGTGCTCCATGCGCAAATGAGCGACTTCAGCTACGACCGGCACGCCCACAAGGAATATGCCTTTGGGGTCACCCTGTCCGGGCGACAGGACTTCTTCAGCGGCGGCGAGTTTCATCGCAGCCCGCCGGGGCACGTCATCCAGTTCAATCCCGAGGAGGTACATGACGGCCACCCGGGTGGCGAGAGTCCGCTCGGATACGTCATGGCCTATGTCTCCCCGGCGCCGCTGGAGGCGTTGTTTGCCGCAGCGCTGGGGGACGAGTGCGCCGGCGGATTCAGAAACAGTGAGACGCTGATGTCGGATCCCACCCTGCGCGTCGCCATCCTGGAGCTGGTGCACCTGGTGACCAGTGGGGTCGGCAGTCGCATCGACCAGGAGCATGCCCTGAATCGCATGGCGACGGCGCTGGTGCGGCGTGCCGGAGCGTGCCAGCCGGGCGGCACCGCCAGTCGCGCCGATGCCCTGCTGCTGCGCGCCAAGGACTATGTCCTCGCGCATCTCGAGGAGGACGTGTCGCTGGACGACATCAGCCAGGCCGCGCATCTCTCGAAGTATCACTTCCTGCGGCTGTTTCGTCAGCAGTTCGGCATCACGCCGCACCAGTACGTCATCAACTGCCGGATCAATGCCGCGCGCACTGCTCTGGAGGCCGGTACTGTGCCCAGCGACGTGGCCCTTCGCTATGGCTTCACCGACCTCAGTCATTTCAATCGCCGCTTCAAGCGCATCTACGGCATGACGCCCTTCCAGTACCAGCGAAACGTCATCGACTGAACGAGGATTCCCCCATGCTCGAGATCGTCGCCTATGCCCTGGGCGTCATGTACACCCCTGGGCCTGTGAATCTACTCGGCCTGAATGCCGGTCTCCACGGTCAGGCCAGAACCTCGCTGGGGTTCTTCCTCGGCGTGGGTCTGGCCATGCTGGTGCTGTTCGTGATGTTCGGCTGGATTGGCGCCGCCTGGGTGGGGGGCGACCTGTTGGCCTTGGTGGCGGCTCTGGGCTGTGGCTACATCCTCTACCTGGCCATCAAGATCGCCCGTTCGAGCATCGGCCTGGAGGCCGCGCGACAGGCGCCGCGGGTGCTGCGCCTGCGTGACGGCCTGATCATGCAGCTCTGCAACCCCAAGGGCATCATCGCGACCCTGCCGATCGTCACCATCCAGTTCCCCGCCGCCGGGATCCATGGCCTCGGCCTGCTGGCCTGGTCGCTCGCGCTGGCCGTGCTGGCAACCGGCGCTCCCGGCAGCTACGCGCTGATGGGGGCCCTGCTGGGGCGGCGCATCGAGAATCCCTCGGTACTCTGGGGCTTCAGCCTGGCGATGTCGGCCCTGCTGGTGGGGGTCTCCATGTCGATCGGCTATGAACACGTCTGGCTGCCGCTCACCGCCGGTCTGGGGTGAGGCGCCGTCATCACGATGGAAGATCGTGAGCCGGTTAAGTATCTTGGTGGGGTTCGACACCATCGATATCGACTTCCACGAGGCCTCATGAACCCGACCATCGAACTGCTGAAGTCCCATCGCTCGGTGCGCAAGTTCACCGAGCAGAAGATACCCCACGAGCTGCTGCTGGAGCTGGTCCGCGCCGGCCAGGCCGCGGCGACCTCCAGCCACGTCCAGGCCTACAGCGTCATCCACGTCACCGACCCGGCGAATCGCGAGGCGATCGCTGAGCTCGCCGGCGGCCAGGGCTATGTGGCCAGCGCCTCCGACTTCCTGGTGTTCTGCGCCGACATGAAGCGTCCCACCGAGGCCTCCGAGCGCACCGGCGCCAACGTGGTGCGCGGCATGACCGAGCAGATGCTGGTGGCCAGCGTCGACACCGCGCTGATGGCGCAGAACGTGGCGGTGGCCGCCGAATCCGAAGGCCTGGGCATCTGCTACATCGGCGGCATTCGCAACAACCCTCAGGCCATCAGCGACCTGCTGCACCTGCCGGAGCATGTCTTCCCGGTATTCGGCATGTGTCTCGGCTACCCGGCTCATGACCCGGACGTGAAGCCGCGGCTGCCGGTGGAGGCGATCCTCAAGACGGATCGCTACGATGCGGACGACGAGCAAGTGGCGGCCTTCGACGACACCATGCAGCAGTACTATCGCCAGCGCAGCGGCGGCAACAAGGATTCCGACTGGTCGCGCAACCTCACCCCGCTGTTCGACACCAAGCTGCGCCCCCATATGCGCGACTTCCTGATCGAGCGCGGCTTCGAGATGAAGTGAGCTCGGCGCCGGCCCCAGCGCCGGCATGATGCGTGGGGGTTGCGTCACCGGCGCTCGGTGGTGTGCTCCCGCGCGTCGTCCGGCGGCGGGCACAGCCCGCCGGGCACCCTCAATACCCAGTCGCGGATCGCCTGTATCGTCGGGTCCTCGCGCCGGCCCTCCGGGTAGACCAAGTAGAACGGCTTACCCTCCAGCGCCGGCCCGAAGGGCTGTACCAAGCGACCCTCCGCCAGTTCGTCGGCGATCAGCTGGCGGCTCATCAGCGCCACGCCCTGGCCGCCGATGGCAGCGGAGACGGCGTGGGTCTCGTCGGAGAATACCAGTCCGGCGTTCACGTCCAGCCCCGGCACTTCGGCCCGCTTCTGCCAGCCGGCCCAGTCCAGTGGCGCCACCGATGCGCACTGGGGCCGAAAGTGGATCAGCGGATGGTCGGGCAGCCCGGACGGCTCAGTCAGCCCCAACTGCGGGCTGCAGGCCGGAATAAAGGTATTGTCGAACAGCTTTTCCGCCACCAGCCCCGGCCACTGGCCATCGCCGTAGCGAATCGCCAGGTCCGCGGCCACGCCGTCCAACGCCATCGGCTCGTGGGAGGCGTGGATACGCAGGTCGATCTCCGGGTGGGACTCTCGCAGCAGGCACACCCAGGGCAGCAGCCAGCGCACCGCCACCGCCGGGGTGGTACTGAGCGTGGCGGCCTGGCGGGCGGGGGGCGCCTGCAGCCGCGCCAGGGTCTCCCCGATGCTGTCGAAGGCCGTCTCCAGGGTCTGGAAGAGCTCGCGCCCCTGGGGCGTGAGCAACAGTTGCCGGGGCTTTCTCACGAACAGCGCCACCTCGAGGGCATCCTCCAGGCCGCGAATATGGTGGCTGATGGCCGTGGCTGTCACGGACAGCTCTTGGGCCGCCTGCTTGGCGCTCTCGTGGCGGGCGGCGGCCTCGAAGGCGCGCAGGGCAGACAGCGAGGGGAGTCGGCGAGGGTTCATGGCTGAGATCAACTCACTTGTACCGGCAAATATTCATCGTTTGTGGCGCTGCTGGGCTGGGAATAGGCTCAGTTCACCATCAACGATGAGTGAGTTCATCTCACAAGACAAGGAGCCCGACATGCCCCATCTCCTGCAACTCGACGCCAGCGCCCGCCCCGGCCTCGCCGGTACCGACGAGCACGGTTCCCTCAGCCGTCGCCTCACCCACCGTTTCGTCAGCGGCTGGCGGTCTCGCCAGCCGGAGGCCACCGTGACCCGGCGTGACCTGGGCGGCACGCCGCCGGCCTTCATCGACCAGCGTTGGATCCAGGCGGCCTTCACGCCCCCGGAGCGCCAGGAGCCCTGGATGGCGTCGGTGCTCGACGAGAGCGACCGGCTGATCGACGAACTCATGGCCGCCGATGTCCTGGTGATCGGCGCCCCGCTGTACAACTTCGGCATGCCGGCGGCGCTGAAGGCCTGGGTGGATCAGGTGGTGCGCATGGGACGCACGGTGGACTACGACCCGAGCCGCCCGGACGCTCCCTTCACGCCGCTGCTGGCCGACCGGCCGCGCCACGCCATCATCCTGTCGTCGCGGGGCGGTGCCGGCTTCGACCCCGGCGGCGAGCTGGCCCACATGAACCACCTGGAGCCGGGGCTTTCCACGGTGCTGGAATTCATCGGCATCACCCGCATCCACCGGGTGGCCATTGAGCACCAGGAAGAGGGCGGTGAGCCCCTGGCCGCCTCCATCGAGGCGGCGGAGCGCCGCATCGAGGCGCTGATCGATGAGCTTCAGGCGCAATCCCTGTCCAGCCGTGAGCCGGCCGTGACCGTCTGAGGGGCGATGACCGGACGCTGGAAGCCCTGCTTGGCCCGAGCCGGCGGGGCGGGCGTGCCCGATCATGGGCCACCTGACAGCCCTGCCGCCGGCTTCTAGGCTGGCTGGAGGTGGGACGCCCACGGCGCGGGCGCTGCCTCAATATGCCAGGTCACGACAGCCGAGGTGAGGGATGAGGGTGAAACGCATCATGGCCAATGTGGCCACGGAAGAACTCGACCAGGCGGAAGCCTTCTACGGGGGCATCCTGGGCCTGGAACGGCTCATGGATCACGGCTGGTTTCGCACCTACGGCTCCGACGAGCGGATGCGGGTTCAGGTCAGCTTCGGCGCCGAGGGCGGCTCGGGCACGCCGGTGCCCGATCTCTCCATCGAGGTCGACGACCTTGCGGCCGCGCTGGCGCGCTTCGAGGAGGCGGGCGTGGCCATCGAATACGGGCCCGTCAGCGAGCCCTGGGGCGTGCGGCGCTTCTACGTCCGCGACCCCTTCGGTCGACTCGTCAATATCCTGCAGCATGAGTGAGCATCGACGCCTTTCGGTCGATGACGCGTCTCGTCGGCCAGGCGGCAGGCGCTCGACGGTGACGGCTTTTCCTCTCGCCTCGAACCGGACGAGTGACCCAGCGGGGAGCCGGCGATACGGTTGGAAGGCGCGCCCTGACCGATAGGGCAGGATGGAACGGATGTCGCTGTCCGCTCAGGCGGCCGGCAAGGGACATGGTTTCCTCTCGGTGCCGTCAGGCGCCGCCCCGCCATTCCTGGAGCAACCGCTTCATAAGCTCTCCGGCGGGCAGTTCGCGTGCCAGCGGCGCGCCTTGTCCGGCCCAGTGGGCCGCGAATTCATGATGGCCTAGCCCGGCCGCCGCCGCGTTGAGCCGCTTGGCCGCGTCGTACGCCACCGGATAGGCGGGAGGCGTTATCCCGGGCGTGGCATCGGCATGACGGATCAGGCGATTGAGGATGCCGCGCGCCGGTCGTCCCGAGAGTGCCGACGTCATGCGGGTCTCTGCGGCGCGTTCGCTCCTGAGGTTCGCGCGATAGCCTTCGTTGGCCGCCGATTCGGGACACAGGATGAAGGCGGTTCCCAGCTGGGCGGCGCAGGCGCCCAGCGCCAGGGCCGAGCGGATGCCCCGGCCATCCATGATGCCGCCGGCCGCGACGATCGGCAGCGTCGTCTCCTCGACGAGCCGGCGAACGAGCACCGACGTGCTCAGGTTTTCATCGTTCGCCTCCGGGTCGAAGCAGCCGCGGTGCCCACCCGCTTCAAAGCCCTGAGCCACGATCGCGTCTATGCCCCGCGCCTGGATATCGCACGCCTCCTGCGGGTTCGTCGCCGTCGCCAGGGTGTAGATGCCGGCCTCCCGCAGGGCGCGTATCCGTGCCTCGCACGGCACGCCGAAGTGAAAGCTGACCACGGCGGGGCGCGTCTCGAGCAGCATCTCGAAGGCCGCATCGTCCTCCTTGATGCTGCGGTAGATCTCATCGAGCTCGGTTGGCGGCTCGCTGCCACTTTCCCGGAACAGCGGCGCCAGGTGCTCGAGCCAGGCCGTTTCCCGGGCCGCGTCGCGCCGTGCGGGGGCATGGCAGAAGACGTTGACGTTGAGCGGGCGGGTCGTCAGCGCCTGGGTCCGCTCGATCATCTCCCGTGCCCGGTCGACGCCGCTGGCGCCGATCCCCAGGGAGCCCAGGCCGCCGGCATTCGATACGGCCGCCGCCAGCGCCGGCGTGGCCACGCCGGCCATGGGCGCCTGGATGATGGGCTGGATGCCCAGCCGGGCGGTCAGGGGATGCGACGATGGCATGTGAACGGCCTCCATGAGTGCGGAAACGATGGCTTTCATTGATTCTCAAATTGAGAATAAAATAGAATTATTGATCTTGAAAGGCGAGGTATATGGATCTGGAAACCCTGAGAATCTTCGAGGCCGTCGCCGCCGAATTGAGCATGACGCGTGCCGCCGCACGGCTCGGGCGTGCGCCGTCCAACGTCACCACGCGCATACAGCAGCTGGAGGCGGAGCTGGAGGCAGAGCTGTTCGTTCGTCTCGGCAAGCGCATCACGCTCTCGACGGCGGGGCAGCGCTTCCTGGCCTACGCGCAGCGCCTGCTGGCGCTGGAGGACGAGGCCCGTCAGGCCGTGGGCGGCGGTGGCGGCGGCAGCCTGCGTATCGGCAGCATGGAGAGCACGGCGGCCAGCCGGTTGCCGGCGCCGCTGGCGGCCTTCAACCGCGCCCATCCGGCCACCCGGCTCGAGGTCAGCACCGGCCCCTCGGGGCCGCTGGTGGATGAGGTGCGCGATGGGCGGCTGGACTGCGCCTTCGTGGCCCTGCCCGCCGAGCTCGAGAACGAGCCGGCCCTGGCCGAGATGGGGCTGCAAAGCGCGCCGGTCTGGAAGGAATCGCTGCTGCTGCTGCTGCCGCCCGCCGATGCCAAGGCCACCGCGACGGCGGAGCTTGGCACCCGCACCCTGGCCGCCTTCAGGCCGGGCTGTACCTACCGGGCCATGGCGGAGCAGCGGCTCGGTATCGTCGCCGGAGGCGAATGGCGCATCCAGGAACTGGGGTCCTACCATGCCATGGTGGCGGCCGTCGCCGCGGGCGCCTGCGTCACCCTGCTGCCGCGCAGCGTGCTGGAGCTGAGCCGCGTGCCGGACGACCTGGCCACGCTGGAGATGGGCACCGTCAGCACGCGCCTGCTGTGGCGTCGCGGCTACGAGACGCCCGCTTTCCAGGCGTTCGCGGGTGAGTTCCTGGGGGAGGCATGACACGCTTTCCTCGGGGATGCGTTCTGCACATGATGCGTCTGAGAGGGCGGATCGAGCACAGGCCGCCAGGGCACCACGAGGAATGAGCGTCTCATGAGCCCTGACGCGCCGCACAACCGACGCGATGTACCCTGAGTGCCGTCAGGTGTTCGACGCCTTTCCCGTTCCTGTTCCAGATTGGCTGGGGAGTAAGCAAGTGGGGCAGCATTCGACCCTCCAGGCCGAACTGTCGGCCTTCTATCAACGAAACGGCTTCGGCCCCGTGCTCGGGGAAAGGCCGAAAACCGTGCCTGTATTCACCGGCTGCCTGCTGGTGCCCCTGCCCAACGTCGAGGTGCGGCATCGCTATCTGAAGTACCACGACCTGCATCACCTGGTCACGGGCTATACGGTCGGGCGAATCGGAGAAGGGGAGGTCAGTGCGTGGGAGCTGGGGGCGGGTTCGGCGTTCGAATCTCCCATGCTCGGGCTCATGAACCTGATCGCGCTGTCTACCGGTCTCGTGCTCCAGCCGCGTCGCATGTGGCGGGCCTTCGTGCGCGGGACCGTCAGCCGTCACCTGTATGCCGCCGACGCTCGTGCGGACGTCGACGTGGGACGCTGGGCCGATCTGGCCTCGTTGCGCGCTCATTGCCTGGACGCTCGCCGGGCATGGGGATGGCGACCGATTCGGGCGCTGGAGTTCGGCGCCTATTGCGCCCTGGCCATGTGTATTCACGCGGCCATCGCCGGACCGGCGGTCGTGGCCCGTTTCATCACCGACATCACGCTGGGGTACAGCGTGTTCCAGGCGATCAAGCCGAAGAAACGCAGCGACATATACTGAGCGGGGCTGCCTGGCTGCAGCGTTCCGTGGCTCGCCGCTCCAACTGATACGCTTTTCTGGCCGGTTTCTGACCCTGTTATGTGTTTGCCCCTTCTGTCATCTTGTCCGCCTACGACAGGGGCGGCGACGCGCCCCATGGGTGGCCAAGCGTTCGGGCCGGTATCCAGGGTGTTGAGGGGTGATGATGATCTACGTGGCGTTCTTCCTGATCTTCGTCGGCGTGACGTTCGCGCTCCATCAGGTGTACAGCGTGCACTACGCGATCAACTTCGAGGACGAGGAGGAACGCCCGGCGCGGGTCAACCAGGCCTTGAAGACGCTGGCCGACGAGGCCGGGGGATGCGCCGATGGCGAGCCGTCGGCGAGCTTCGTGCAGGCGGTGAAGCGCATCGTCGGCGATGACGTCGACCCGCGGCTGGTACTGGCGGCGATGGCGCCCGGCAGGCGCAAGGCCTTCGCCGAGCCGCTGCTGCGCCGCAAGGGCCGGATCGAGACGGCCGGCGAGCTGACCATCGCTCACCTGCCGTTCTGGAAGACCCGCCCGCCGATGCACTATCGGCGTGGGCCGGTGCTGGTGCTGGTGATGGCCTGCAGCCTGCTGGCGCTGTTCTGGGGCGGGATGAGCATCTTCACGCTGGCCTACCCGGTGACCGTGCCGGCGCTGGCCTGGGCCAACGACCTGGCCGTGCTCACGGTGCTGGTCTATGCCTCGGCGCTGCTGGCCTTCGGGGCCTCGAAGCTCGACTTCTACCTGCACGATATCCAGCAGATCGGCCGGCTGGAGCGGCGCCTGAACGAGGGCGAATGAGCGCGCGTATCAAGAGGCGTCGATCAGCTCGCCCAGGGTTTTCAGGGCCGCTTCGCTGCGCGGCGTCCAGGGGTGGCCGTAGCTCAGGCGCAGGCAGTGGCGAAAGCCCTGGGTGGCCGAGAAGATCGGGCCCGGTGCCAGGCTGATGCCCCGCTCCCGCGCCTGGCGAAACAGGCGTAGCGAATCCACCCGCTCGGGGAACTCGAACCACAGGAAGTAGCCGCCGGCCGGGTGCGTGGCGCGGGTCTCGGCCGGGAAGTGGCGTGCGGCCGCGGCCAGCATCTGCCCCTGCTGGGTCTCCAGGGCATGGCGCAGCCGACGCAGGTGGCGATCATAGCCGCCGTGCTGGAGGTAGTCGGCGATCGCCGCCTGGGCCGGTAGCGAGGGCGAGATGGTGGTCATCAGCTTGAGCCGCGAGATCGGCTCGGCGAAACGGCCGCCCGCCACCCAGCCGACCCGATAGCCCGGCGCCAGGCACTTCGAGAACGAGCCGCAGTGGATGACCAGGCCGGCGTCGTCGAACTGCTTCACCGGCTTCGGCGGCGTGGTGGCGAAGTGCAGCTCCGCGTAGGCGTCGTCTTCGATCAGCGGCACCCGGTGGCGCTTGATCAGCGCGTACAGTTCGCGCTTCTTGTCGTCATCGAGGCTCGCCCCCAGCGGGTTCTGCAGGTGGCTCATGAACCAGCAGGCCTTGATCGGCAGCCGGGCCAGGCTGTTCGCCAGCACGCCCAGGTCGATGCCCTCGCGGGGATGCACGGGAATCTCCACCGCCCTGAGCTGCAAACGTTCCAGGATCTGCAGGCTGGCGTAGAAGGCCGGCGACTCGATGGCGACCAGGTCGCCGGGCGAGGTCACGGCTTGCAGCCCGAGGTTCAGCGCCTCCATGGCGCCGCTGGTGATCACCAGCTCCTCGGGGGGCAGCGGCATGCCCTTCAGCGTGTAGCGCAGCACGATCTGGCGGCGCAGGTCGGTGTCGCCCGCCGTCATGTCCTTGAGCATGTCGCCGCCGGCCATGCCGCGCAGCCCCTTGGCCATGCTGCGGGCCAGGCGCGCCAGCGGAAACAGCTCGGGGCTGGGGAAGGCCGAGCCGAAAGGCACCGTCTCGGGGTCCTGCAGCGAGTCGAGCACCGAGAACGCCAGCTCGCTGACCGCCACCTCGGCGGTCTCCTGGCGGGGCGGCGCCATGCGCGGCTCGTGCAGCACGCGTCGCGCCTGCTCGCGCACGTAGTAGCCGGAGCGCGCCCTGGCCACGACCAGTCCACGATCCTCCAGCAGGTAATAGGCCTGGAAGACGGTGGAGGGGCTGATGCCATACTCGCGGCTGGCCTGGCGCACCGAGGGCACCTGCTCGCCCGGGGCCAGCACGCCGTCGCGGATCAGCTCGGCGATCTCGTCGGCGAAGCGTTCGTAGCGTTTCATCGGCAGTCCGGCATGCCCGCTCCTGGCCCCGTAATGGAAAAGAGGGGCAATTCCACCACGGCCGGCGCGGCAGGGAAAGCCCGGTGGGAGGGCGGGAAAGCGCCCCGGCGGGCGTGCCAGACCGGGGCGGTATGGCCAGAAGGGAAGGGTGGCGGAAGGGGCCGGCTTACTTGAAGCGCGACCGCGCCTTCTCGATGGATTCGCTCAGCGAGTCCCAGGCCCGTTCGGCGCCGGCGCGGATGTCGTCCCAGGCACTGTCGCTGGACTGTCTCAGTTCCTCGAGCTTGTGGCGCATTTCCTCACGCTTCGCCTCGAGCCGGTCGACGTCCTTTTCCCGCTCGATACGGGAATCGGCATCGGCGCTCTTGGCGCGGGCCTTCAACTTGTCCACCTCGGCCTGCAGCTCGTCCAGCTTGGCGCGCAGCTTCTGTTCGTAGGCATTCCTCTCGCTCATGGGGAAGCTCCTTTCCATGTTCGGATCAGTGGAACCTTGAAGATAGCCTGTCGCGGGTCCGCAAGGCGCTGTCGTTTCAGGGTGGCATAGCGGCCCGGGTGGATGGCAAGGTCAGTGTTGGCTCTGCTCAAAAGTGCCTGCGCTCGGCCATACGGTGTTAAAAATCGGCTCGTGCGCGAGCCCGGTCAAAGTACTCATGTACCGCCTGTAAACTCGCACGCGAGCCCGGTCCGTCTTTTCACCGATTTTTGCCTTGTCTGGCCATCGCTCGGCGACTTTTCAGACAGATCCAAGCGAGCCATCGGCGCTGCCTGGCCGCAATAATGAGTCCTGATCTCTGGCATTCACCTGGCGGAGCCGCCATGAAATCTCTCTCGAGCACCGGGTTTGCGATCTTCGGCGCGGCGCTGATCGCGATCAGCTATGGGCTGGCGCGCTTCGCCTTCGGGCTGTTCGTGCCGCAGATCCGCGACGCGCTGGACCTGGCGCCGGACGTGATCGGCGTGATCGGCGCGCTGCCGCTGATCAGCTTCCTGCTGGCCACGGCGGTCGCGCCCTTCGTCACCGATCATCTCGGGGCTCGCTACACGGCGGTGTTGTCCGGAGCCTTCGGCGTCGGCGGCCTGGCGCTGATCGGCCAGGCCTCCAACGCGCCGATGCTGGGCGCGGGGGTGTTCGCCTGTGGCATCTGCACCGGCCTGATGATGCCCGCGCTCACCGCCGGCATGCAGGCGATCGTCAGGCGCTCGCTGCACGGGCGGGTCAGCTCGGTGATGAACGCGGGCACCAGCATCGGCGTGATCGTCGCGGTGCCGACGGTGCTGTTCCTGGTCGGCGCCTGGCGGCTGGCCTATCTGTCCTTCGCCCTCTGCGCCGCCCTCGGGGTGATCGCCGCCTGGCTGTTCCTGCCTTCGGTGTCGCGGATCGTGCCCGCCAACGCCGCGCCGCCGGCGCCGCTTCGCGAGCTGCCCTGGTCGCGCCTGGTGCGCCTCACGCTGTTCGCCTATGTGATGGGCGTCGTCTCCTCCGCCTACTGGATCTTCGCGCCGGACCTGGTGGTCACCCTGGGCCGTTTGCCGTCCGCCTCCACCGGCTGGCTGTGGCTGGCGGTGGGCATCGCCGGCCTCGGCGGCGCCGTGGTGGCCGACCTGGCCGATCGCAACAACCCGCCGATCACCCATGCGCTGATGCTGATGATGCTGGCCGCGAGCCTGGCGCTGCTCGCCGCCAGCCCCGCCCAGACGCTGCTGGCGGCGTTTTCCGCGCTGGTCTTCGGGCTGGCCTACATGAGCCTGACGGGGCTCTACCTGATGACCGGCATCCGCCTGCTGCCGGGCCGGCTGTCGATGGGGCCGGTGCTGCCCTTCATGGCGGTCTCGCTCGGGCAGGCCACCGGCTCTCCGGTGGTCGGCAAGCTGGTCAATGCCCTCGGCTACGCCGACGCCTTCTCCATGTTCGCCGCGCTGGGCATTCTGGTGGCCATCCTCTCGCCCTTCTACCCGGGCCATATCGAGCACGGCGACGAGGAGGAAGCCGAGGAGGATACCGGCCTGCAGGCGGCCTACGACCACCAGCTCCAGAACGAGGAGGGCGAGCCGCTGGCGGACCCCGAGGAGGACGAGGCGCACAAGCCGGCGGTCGGCGCCTGAGGGCTCAGGCGTCGCCCCGCTCGGCGCGTTCGTTCGGCTGCGGGGGCGTGGGGACCGTGACGGTGCGCGTCAGATGGCCGAGCCGCGGGCCGCCGAGGCGCAGTGTCACCTTGCCCTCGCCCTGGAGGATCCAGCGGGCCGTGGCCTGATGGCCGTTGCCGCCCGAGCGCTGGAACCAGGGCATTTGCGAGGCCTCGCCCAGGCCGCGCCCCCAGCCCGCCAGGTGGCCCAGCGTCTGGCGGGCCCGCTCGGGCTGGCGCAGCCGGCAGCCTTCCACGCTGACGCTTGCCTCGACGCCGGTGTTCCAGGGCCGCTCCCGCGCGGCATTGACCCCATGGGTCGGCAGGTAGCCGCGGTTCTCCACCGTGACCCGCAGCTCCCAGTGCCCGGCGCCCAGCGGTGTGCAGCGCGTGTCGGCGATGGCCAGCCGCGGCAGCATCGCCGACACTCGTAGCCAGTAGCCGGCGATGCCCTGGCAGATCGCGGGCAGCTCCTCGGGGGGCGGGTTCCAGAGGCCGGTCACCGGGTCCAGTCCGCCGACCTCCACCTCGCCGAGCTGGGGATGGCGCACGGCCCGCCAGGGCCGGAACAGCCGCCCGCGGTTGTGTTCGCGCTCCCACCGGGCCAGCCATTCCATGTCCTCGCGGTCGAGCGCCGCATAGTGCTCCACGAAGCGCTTGGGGCGGGGCCGGCTCATGCGCTGGAACAGGTCCCACAGCTCGCAGACCTGGGCCAGGCAGCCGCGCTGGTGGTAGGCGAACTCGGTGAGGTCGCCGTGCAGCGGGGTGTCCGGCTGGTAGGTGAACTCCTCGAAGCCGCTGACTGTGGGGTAGCCGACCTCGGCGTGCCCCCAGGCCTCGAGCTGGCGATAGAGGGCCAGGTCTTGCTGGTCCATGCGGCTGTCGGGGGCGTCGATCAGCGGGCGGATGAACACGCCGCCGAAGGTGTGCAGGTTCAGCCAGGCATAGAGGTTCGGATGGGCCACGGCGAAGTCGATCACCGCCCGGGCCTCGGGCTCGGAGCCGGGGTAGGGGCCGGCGCCGACCTGCTCGGGCTCCGGCCGCCAGCTCCACGGGAAGTTGCGGTTGAAGTCCGGCACGCCCGCCAGCCATTCGGGCTCGGGGATCGTTTCGCCGTCCCAGTGCTCGATCACTCCCTCGGGGTAGAGCCGCCAGTAGGGCGGCGGGTCGTCGAGCCGACGCGGCAGCATCAGGCCGGGCGCCTCGGGCGAGGCGACGAAGTCGCCGGCCTCGTCCTTTACGCGCAGGTAGCGGCAGCGACCGTCGCCGTCGAGGTCGTGGGCGCGCCAGTAGGGCGCGGCGGCGGCTTCCGGCGAGCGGCGCGGGGCGGAGCGCACGAAGCCGCCCTGGCGGAGCACCTGCTCGGCGCCATCCGGCGAGATGCGCGGGCAGACGTAGAACAGCACGTCCCGAAGGAAGCGGCGCAGATGCTCGGGTAGCTCCCCGGGCAGCGGCAGCGCATCGGTGTGCAGCGCCAGGGCCGCCTCGGCCACCGCCAGGGCGACGCTGGAGCCGGCCAGCTCGGTGCCGTGCATGTTGCCGTCCACCCACACGGCGGGGCGCTTGCGCGCCGGCTCGTGGCCGACGGTGAGCACCCAGATCTCCCGTCCCTCGGGGCTCACGCCGATGCTCTGCAGGTGGGCCAACGCCGGATAGGCCTGCACCCACGCCTTGAGCCGGTGGGTCAGGGCGTCGTGGCTCAGGTAGCGGTGTCGGAAGCGGCTGTCGTGAACACCCCGTCCCATGTGCCTGCCTCGCTCGGCCATGCCTGATGACAGTATGGCGCAGCGCCGCGAGGCGCCGGAGCCTGAGAAAACTCAGGCGTCGGTGCTAGGCTGAGTCTCTGAGCATCATAACTATAACCCACCGCCAGCTCCCGGAACGCCACCGTGGCAACCGGTTCCCCGCCACTCATGGCGATCGTCATGCGGACGATCGCCGGCAGGGGAACCGGTTGCCGCGTGGTGCTATTCAACCTCCAGGGAGACGAGAGGATCACGATGAGCGAAGCATCGACCATGGATATCAGGCTGGCGGAAGCGCAGGACCTGCCGAGGATCGTCGAGATCTACAATGCCGCGGTGCCGAGCCGCCGCTCGACGGCGGATACCGAGACGGTGACCCCGGAATCCCGTCGCGAGTGGTTCCACCGGCACGAGCCGGAACGTCGCCCGCTGCTGGTCGGCGAGGACCAGGGCGACATCGTCGCCTGGATGAGCTTCGAGGACTTCTACGGCCGGCCAGCGTACGCCCACACCGCCGAGCTCAGCATCTACATCGCGCCGGACTACCAGGGCAGGCTGCTCGGGAAGCGGCTGTTGCAGCGAGCGGAAGCGCTGGCCCCCAGCCTGGGCATATACACCCTCGTCGGCTATGTGTTCGCCCACAACGCACCGAGCCTGCGCCTGCTGCGTGCCAGTGGCTACCAGGAGTGGGGGCGGCTGCCGGACGTCGCCCGCATGGACGGCAGCGACTACAGCCTGTGCATCATGGGCAAGCGCCTGGAGAGCGCCCCGGCCCCGCTGGAGCAGCCGGCTGGCTCGGGTTAGCCGCGGCGCCTGAGTCAGCCCGGCGGCTTGCTCAGCCGTACTTGTGCTGCCAGCCCTTCACCGCGATCTGCTCCTTGAGCAGTTCCAGCATATCCACCAGCACCTGTTCGGTAATCTGCTCGGTCTTGGGATCGGTGCGCAGCCAGGCATCGAAGCCGCTCTCGGCCAGGTGCTCCACCAGGGAAGAGAACTCCGACGACTGCAGGCCCGCCAGCGCCTCGTCGACCAGGCGGCAGGCCAGGTCGGAGAACGAGGCCTCGAGCCCGCGGGTCAGCTGGCCGCCCAGCGGCAGGCGCCCGAGGCGGCGAATCTCCGGGCTCTCCGACAGGGTGCGGCCGACCAGCCCGCGCACGTAGCGCAGGGTGTCGTCGCGGTGGTGGGCATAGGCGTCGCCGGCCATGGCCTCCAGCCGCTGGCTGATCTCGCGGATCAGCGCCTGCTTGCGGGGCTGCACGATCCGTTCGATCACCGGGGTCGAGAGCCCGTCGCCGGCGCGGATCTCCTGCTGCACGTTGTCGAGCATGCGGATGGCGATGCGGTCGGTGAGTTCCTCCAGCAGGATGTCGTAGTACTTGGCGACCACGGTGTAGACATACCAGCGGCGCACGTCGATCAGGCCCATGCGCTGCAGGCGGTGCAGCAGCGAGATCACGCGCAGGATACGCAGCAGCCGGAAGCCACCCAGCGGGATGCAGCCGAGCACGTCGTACCAGTGCACGAAGGGGTAGAAGAACCAGCGGTGGTAGTGGCGTTCGGCGATGGCCACCGCCCAGCCCAGCAGCACGTCGAGCAGGAAGACGGCCACGAACGCCAGGTCGATGGTGAGAAAGTGGGCGTGGATGTTCCGCTCGTAGGCGCCGTGCAGGCCCGGAGCCACCGCCTCGAAGGCGGCGTTCAGCGGTGGCAGCAGGAACAGGCTGTCGAACAGCAGCAGCGCCAGGTTGGCGATCACCAGCACGATGATCAGCAGGTCCCACACCAGATGGGCCCGTTCCAGGGCGGGCGAGGTCGTGCGGGTGGCGGGCATGATCTCTCCTCAATCGGTTCCGGGAAGTCCTTTCCCACCCAGCCTAGAGCGTCCAGGCGTTGGTGGCATGACAAACGCGCGGGCAGGTACGTTCACCCTCTCGGCGGGAATAGCGCCACGGGCCGCATCGGTCCAGCGCGGCGCCCGCGCATGTCGGGAATGCGAAGCGGCTGTGGATATGTCGAAGCGCTGGGCGTCTCCCCGCGTGATATATTCGCCTTGCCGCACACCATCGATGTGGCCGAGGTGCGAGGGGAACATCGAGGATGCCTAGGCGGTTTCTTGCCGGCGAACCACGGGGAAAAGCCATGAGGCTGCGTCTGTTCTTGTCGCTCTTGGCCATCGTCGTGCCGGCCTCTGCGGACTCATCGATAGGCGTCTCGTCCCTGGTGGATGACTCCGATGGCAATCGCCCGATCGAGCTATCCATCTGGTATCCATCCGAAGGCGGTTCGCCTTCCATGGTTGGCGGGAATGCCGTTTTCCAGGGCGTTTACGCCTCGCCTAATGCCTCGGTGCTGGACGGGAAGTTTCCTCTCGTGGTGGTGTCACACGGCGGTTTGCGGTCCGCCAGCGATTCAGGGGCATGGCTTGGCGCCGGCTTGGCAAGGGCAGGCTTTATCGCCGTGGAGGTCAATGCGCCACGCCCCGCTAGCGCGGCAATGGCGGTAAACGAGATATGGCAGCGTCCTCGAGACATCAGCCGCAGCCTGGACCTGATGCTGGGCGACCGGCGCTGGGCGGAGCACCTCGATCACGCAAGGATTTTCGTGGTGGGGGTTGCCCTGGGTGGAACGGCGGCGCTTGCCGTGTCCGGGGCCGAGCTTGATGCCGAGCGCTACCTTCAAACATGCAACGATGATGGCGAAGCAGGGCCGGACTGTGAGTGGTACCGGGCGCAGGGCGTCGCTCTGGATCAGGTTGATTCCGGGGAGCTCGGGCAATCCAGGTACGATCACCGCATCAAGGCTGCGGTCGCCATCGATCCCGAGTACCTGACGGCCTTTTCGGGTGACGGCAGGGCGCCTGTCGCTCCGGCTCTGTTGATCTCGCTCGGTGACCAGGGACGCAAGACAACGCAGCTGCCTCGGGCCGAGCACGTCGCGATCCCAGAGGCCGACCGCTTCGATGCCTTCGCCGTGTGCACCGAGAGAGGGCCGCAGATCCTGCGGGAAGGGAGAGGCGATGTGGCCTTGTGTGGTGCCTCACAGGGAGCGAGAGCGCGCCATCACGCTACCATCACCCGTGCGCTCCTGGCGTTTCTTCAGGCTTATCCATAAGCGCCGAGTGTCCGGCTTTACGGATCGCTTCGGGCTTTCCAGCTCTGCCTGTCAGCGGCGACGCCTTGCCAGGCTTTCCTTGCCTAGCCAGTGAGTGTTCGAGCGATGACAGGGCGCTTCGCTCTATGCTTTCCACGGTGCCGCCTGGAGGCGATGCCTGCTGCATTGCCCGGCCGAGACCGCTGCTTCGTTTCCCTTCATGGTGGAGTGCTTGATGAACGTCGAAGATGTAAAGAAGGAAGACTATCGTGAGCTGCTGGACGTCTGGGAGGCCTCGGTCAGGGAGACGCATGACTTCCTGCGCGAGCAGGATCTCCTGGAGCTGAAGCCACTCATCTACGAGCAGTATTTCGGCGCCGTCGATCTAACGTGCATCAAAGGTAAGAGCGGTGACATCCTGGGCTTTTGCGGCGTGCATGACGGCAATATCGAGATGCTTTTCGTCGCGCCGCATGCGCGCGGCGAAGGCATCGGCTCCTTGCTGCTGGATGACGCGGTGACCGTCCAGGGCGCTACGAGGGTGGATGTGAACGAACAGAACCCACAGGCGCTGGGCTTCTACCAGCACAAGGGCTTTTCCGTCAGGGACCGCTCACCGCTCGACGGACTGGGAAAGCCCTACCCGCTGCTGCATATGGCGCTGGTGGGCACGCCGTGACACGCCTTGCCCCTGGCCTCGACGGTGGCGCCTCAGCCCGCCAATAAGCCCTCGTCGAGCGCTTCCCCCAGCCGATCCACGGCGGCGGCCAGCTTCTCGTCGATCACATGGAGATACTCCGTCCAGTCGTCGACGTGGTTGAGCTCCGCCTTGCCGTCCGAGATGCCGCGCAGCACCACCAGCGGCACGTCTAAGCGGGTGCAGGCGCGCAGGCAGGCGTAGCTCTCCATGTCCACCATGTCAGCGGCGATGGCCGCATAGGCCGCCCCCGAGACGATGTTGGCGCCGGTCGAGAGCGACGCCTCGCGAATCCCGGGAATGCGCAGCGGCAGGGGCAGGATAGCCGGCAGGTCGAGGAAGGGCGTGACGCCTTTCTCGAAGCCGAGCGGAGAGGCGTCCATGTCGCGGTAGGCCACCGAGGTCGCCTGATAGACCTCGGTCTGCTCGAGCGCCCGGCTGCCCGCCGAGCCCAGCGACACCACCAGGTCCGGCCGTTGCCCGCGAGCCGCAAGCTCCGCCAGCGCCGCGGTGAGCTCCACCGCCGCCTCCACCGGTCCCACGCCGGTCATGAAGGGCACGAAACGCTCCCGCAGATGCGGCCCGTATTCGGCGTCTGCCGCCATCACGAACAGCACGGAGCGGCCGCCCAGCGTGGTCAGCGGCGCCGGTGCGCGTGGTGTCTGGTTCATCCCGAAGTCTCCCGCAGCTGATAAAGGCCACCATCATGGCGGGCAGGCGCGTTGGCGCCAAGTGTGCGGGGACCATGGCTGCTTAGCAGGGCGTTTCTTAAGACAGGCGAAAATGAAAAGCCGAAGCACAACTCTCTTTACTCGATGAAATTATGTGTCTCTAGCTTTAGATTGATGTTTCGTCTACCAGTAAGAGAGTGCCAAAGCTTATTCAAGTTGATGATTGTAGTTTTGTTGTGTGCATACTTACGTTTTGGGTGCGCATTCTAGGTAAAATGCCTGGCTTTTTTGTTGTTTCACTATCACGTTCATCATCTTCTCTGTAAATATTCTTAGAGATGGCGTGGATACTTTTAAGGTTGCTACCCAGAGATGTTGCCTAGAAATCCATGGTTGGCTTGTTGATTTTTTTTATCTTCTGTCTTATATTTAAACACTGCTGTGTAAGCGTTCTTCTTTTTTGGTGCTGCGAAGAATTTTATGGATCGACTGCCTAGAAGCTAAACGTGAAATATCTTCGTCAGACTTCACAAGTTGGTTTGTAGTGTTAAGGAATAGCAATGAAAGGGATTTGGGGTAAGCTTGAGCAGAATCCACGTTTTTTTACATGTTTTTGGGGTGCTATAGGTTCGTTTTTAGTCTGGCTTATTGTTGAGTATTCAGGTGGTGCTCTGTTGTTTCTTGGGAGTAATACTCTAAGCTTTTTGACGGATTATATAGATAGTAGGTATGAAAAAGCTTCGATCCTGCAAAACACGACATATTCGTATTTTATATTAAGTCTGATTTTTGTGGTTGTTGCTGTAGCTTGGGGGGAAGTTTCTTCCAAGATATCTTATGGTTTTAAAAAGTCGAAGGTGAAGGATGGCGGAAAAAAGGGCGATCCGGCGTGGGCTCCCTTTGTTTTTTTAGTGGTCAAGTTGGTAGTGTGGTTTTACCTTTTGATGGCCCTTTTGTTTTTGGCAGGCGAGTCTATAGTTTTGAACGCTTCTTCAGATTTTAAGCAACATATGAGGGTTGTCGCCCCGTATATTTCGGATCAAGAAGAAGAGCTTCTCTTCTCTGAGTGGTCACAGATGGAGTCGCTGGAAGATTATAATGCTTTGTATGAAAAGCTAACCCCTGTAGCAAAAGAACATGGGCTGCGGTTGAAGCGTAATCATCATTATTAGTGTTAGATACGCTTTGTAAAGGCCCTTAGTGTCCTGCTTCGAAGGTTCGTTGAAGACATGGTTAACACATTGGATTATCAATCAAGGCGTTGAAGTGACCCTCTCCATAGCTGCACAGGGTGATAGTGCAGCCATCAGGAGGGGGTTACATTAGCTGCGTAGGGTGTGCAGAAATAAGCGGTATTACAATGGGTTTGACAAGGGGAAGTTAGGCCTTCCCCTTGTTATATGCTTCTGGTCGTCTAAATGTTTGGCGCTATCTCAGATGGCTCTTGGAGGTATTGTTTTGTTTGTTTTGTCCATCTGAGTGCTGAGTATCCAGCTATAAGGCGGTGCCCTACCCAACGAAGGTCTACAGTTGGAGGGAAGCCTGGCTTGTTTGTTAGTAGTAATTTCCCCATCAGAGAGGTCCATTCGTCATGGTCAATTAATATGCCACCATAGCCATGGTATGATCTTCCGCTCTTATACCAAGCAATGCTTTTGAAAAGTTTTTCTCCTATATACGGTTGAAGCTTGCTTAGCTGAACAGAAGACTTGGTTGACATGTCTATCATGGGGATATGTAAAAGCTTTCCTTCTTTTGTCTTTGTTTTTGAGTGCAAGGCCAGCTCCATCTTTGGAGGAGTTTCTTTTATTATTTCAATTATTGTTTCTTCTTTCAGGAAGTCTGTTTTTGACAATGTCAGTTCTTGCCTTCCATCGCTAAGTGACTGAGGAATGTACTCATAGTAGCTCAGATAAATTTCAGATATGTTCTCCGAAGAGTTCTCTATGACTTTTCTGGCATGCCAGTAAGGATGGTTGGGATTTATTTGCATGTTCAAAGCTTCATCCCCGACAAGGTCTGATATGTTTCGGTTGAGAAGTTATCAGTCATCCCTGATAAGAAATCAGTAACCAAGTGAGCGCGAAGGTTCCATTCTTTAAACTTGAAGTTTTCATCTGTATTGTCAAGTTCAGACCTGTCGTCCTCATAAGCTTTTATATAGTTTTTTGGAAAAAGGGATAGCAGCTTCTTCTCTATTATGATAGGCTTTCCTTCCCCGTCTTTGTTTTTTGAGTAATCTAATGCACAATTAAATCGTTCATGATCGCAATCTAGCAAGCAGCGAAAGTGGTCCATTAATCCATAAATTGCTGTATATCCGGCAAGCTCAATTTTTTGCACTGACTCATGGCAGTAGACGTTGGAGCGGCAAAAATACTTTAGAGATTCTAAGGCTTTCCCGGCTGGTGAATTGTTGGGTATAAGAGATGGGAAGTCCCCCTTTGCTACTTCTTCGTGATTCTCAATATACTGATTGGCACTATAGGTGGCTAATACTCTGTTAAGACTTGTCCTAAAGTCGATGTAAGTAAATGCAGTCTCATCCTCTCTGGAGCCACGGATTGCATTTTTGAAAATATCATGGATTGTTTTTTCTGTTTCTTCTTCCTTGAGATGCCCCTCTTGAGTGAGGCGTTCTTGCCAATCTTTATATATTTTTTCCAGAGAGGGTGTTTTTTCTACCAAACCCTTTTCTATTGAGTCTTCAAGATCGCTGATGCAATAAGCAATGTCGTCAGCTGCTTCCATTATGTATGCGAGTGGGAATCTTTGCGGTTTTTTGAATTCAAAGTTTTCCCATATGGCCCTAACTAATTTTTCTTCCGTTGAGAAATATCCTCCTTTCTTTTTGAATGGAGAATCAACGCTTTCAGGCTTTTGTGTACAGCATCTTACGTACTTAATATATGAGGCTAGTGTGGTTTTTGTTAGATTTAGTCCGAACTCATCTGAGTTTCTTTGAAGCTTTGCTGCGACGCGTAATCCTTGAGGGTTTCCATCAAACTGAAGAAAATCGGAGATTGCTTCTATAATGCGGGGGTCTTCGTTCCCTAGTCCGCTTTCTCGACTTCTGCTGCTACAGGATTTGATTAGGGATTCAGCCCCATTTTTTCTAAACCATTCCGAAATGGCAGCTTCACCAAAATGCCCAAATGGAGGATTTCCTATATCATGCATCAAGCAAGCTGTTTCGATGAATGCGACAAATGCACTGCTTTGTTCCGCAGATATTATATTTTTTTCTCTAAGCTTTTCAGAAGCCTGGTCGGCAATGTATCGACCCATTTGCGAAACTTCAAATGAATGTGTGAGTCTGCTCCTGACTGCGGCGTTTGGCTCCATTGAAAATACTTGGGCTTTTTGTTGGAGTCTTCTGAAGGCAGGGCAGAAAAGCAGTCTGCCTCTATCGCTTTCAGCTTCTATGTCAATTTTTCTGTCAGCGACTCTTGAGTTTCTGAATCTTTCTGAAGAAAGTATCTTTGAATAGAATTCTTGCATTTTTATCTCCCTGGCTAAAGGCTAAGGTGTTTTTCGTGATTTTGTTTTTTATGCATGATACAAAATAGGTGCTTTCTAATAAATAGCTGTTGTCTTTACGACGAGCTGGATAAGGGGTGGGGTTGTGGTCTTTGTTCCAACCCACTCACCCGCATCACTCTTCTTTGCGCCGCGTCCATCAGCTGGCCGCGGCCGGTTTCCACCAGCGTCAGCCAGTGGCGGGCGCGGGTGATGCCGGTGTAGACCAGCTCTCGGGTGAGGATGGGGTTCGGCGCGTCGGGCAGCACCAGGGCGGCGTGGGTGAACTCCGAGCCCTGGGACTTGTGCACCGTCATCGCGAACACCGTCTCCACCGCCTGCAGGCGCGAGGGCAGCACCCACTTGATGCGGTCGGTGCCGTCGCCGGCGGGGAAGGCCACCCGCAGCAGGCGGCGGCTGCCATCGCCGGGGGACGTGTTCGGGCGAGGCATATCCAGGGTGATGCCGATATCGCCGTTCATCAGCCCGAGGCCGTAGTCGTTCCTGGTGACGAGTACCGGGCGGCCGGGATACCAGCGCTGGCGGCCGTCCTGGCTGTCGATCAGCCTTTCCCTCTCCAGCGCCTGGCGCACTCGCTCGTTCAGGCCTTCCACGCCCCAGGGGCCGCGGCGCAGCGCGCACAGCAGCTGGAAGTCGCCATGGGCCGCCAGTACCGCGCGGGCCCAGGCATCGAAGGCGTCCTGATCCGCGTCGTCGGCCGGACGGTGCTCGGCCATCACGTTCAGGAAGTGGCGATAGCCCACCGGCGGTGTGTCGGCGCTGTGGGCTCCGGGAAAGCGCTCGGGGCAGCCGGTCACCGCCAGGCGGGCCAGGCCGCGCTCGTCGTCGGCGGATAGCTTTTGGTGGGAGAGGTCCGCGAATCCGTGGCTGAGAGCGCCACCGATCGCTTTGCGCTTGGCGGCGGGCTCGGCCTCCAGGTTGATCGCCGCGGCCAGCTGGCCGATGCCGCTGTCGGCGGTGAAGCGGTGGCTGACGCGCAGCATGGCGATGGCCTGGTCGAGGGGCTGGCCGTCGGCATCGAGGGTGTTCGCGGGCAGCGGTTGGCCGGTGGCCTGGGCCAGCCACTCGGCGGTGGCCGGGGTGTAATGGCCGCCCTCGGCCCGGGCGCACAGGTCGCCGAGCACGGAGCCGGCCTCCACCGAGGCGAGCTGGTCCTTGTCGCCCAGCAGCACCAGCCGTGCCTTGGGCGGCAGCGCCTCGAGCATCGCGGCCATCATGCCCACGTCGACCATCGAGGCCTCGTCCACCACCAGCACGTCCAGCGGCAGCGGGTTGTGGCGGTCGTGGCGGAAGC
The DNA here is from genome assembly GCF_056159885.1 of Halomonas sp. ABH4_019. NCBI lineage: Bacteria > Pseudomonadati > Pseudomonadota > Gammaproteobacteria > Oceanospirillales > Halomonadaceae > Halomonas > Halomonas sp. ABH4_019. The sequence goes on along the minus strand of NZ_JBSWWC010000001.1, from coordinate 1,030,189 downwards.
GGCGGGTGTCGGGCCGCGAGCCGAGCAGGCGGTGCAGGGTGCTGACCTCGGTGGGGATCGCTTGCTCGAGTGCCTCGGCGGGATTTTCGCGCAGCAAGCTGCGCTCCCACGGGGAGGCGGTTTCTGGCTGTGTGGTGCCTGGCGTGTCTGGGGCCTGGTCATGGGATTCCCACAGGGCGGCCAGCTTGTCGAAGGGCAGGCGCCGGACCTGGCCGGCGATGGACTCGTTGAGCCGGGCGGCGGCCTTGCCGGTGGGGGCGGCCAGGCGGATGCGCAGGGCTCGCTCTCCTTCTCCCTGGCCTTCGCCGAGGGCCTGGGCCTGGAGCAGGGCGAGCAGGCGCACCACGGTGGTGGTCTTGCCGGTGCCGGGGCCGCCAGTGATCACCGCGAAGCGCGAGCGGCCGGCCAGCGCGCAGGCGGCCTTCTGCCAGTCGAACGGTTCCCGGGGTGGGAAGAGGGTGTCGAGGATCGGGCGCAGGGCTTTGGGGTTGATGGGGCGCTTGTCGGCGCCAATCGCCGATACGTCGGACCGGCGCGAAGCTGCGCTCCCACAGGGGGAGTTCTCCTCCCTGGTGGCATCTTCCTTACCAGGGGAGGTGGTGTTGGCGTCGTCGAGCCGGGCGAAGATCCGGCTGTGGATATCCTGCTCGTGCTGCCAGTAGCGGCGTAGGTAGAGCCGTGGGCGCGCGGCAGTGCCGGCGAGCACCAGTGGGGTGTTGCCGGGGCCTTCGGCTACCAGGCCGGGCTCGGTCAGGGCGGCGCGCCAGGTGTCCAGCTCCAGCGCGGCCATCACCCGGCTGGGCAGCGGCGGCGGGTCTTCGAGGCTGTCGCCCTCCGGCGGCAGCGAGAGCGCCAGGTCCGGGGTGGCCAGCGTCTGGGCCAGGTCCAGGCACACGTGGCCGCGGCCGAGCTGGTGGCTGGCCAGGGACGCCGCCAGCAGCAGCAGGGGTGAGGCCTCACTGACCTCGCTCTCCTTATTCTCCGCGCTTTCCCGGCTGCCCCGGCTCGCCTCGCGATGCAGGAAGGTGGCGAAGGCGCGGTCCAGCGAGCGCAGCCAGCCGCGGTCGACCCAGCGGTCGAGCAGGGCGAACAGCGCCGCGTGATCGGCCAGCGCGCGCTCGGGGGCCTGAGTCAGCGACTGTTCGGGCGCGGCAGTGTGGTTCGGGATATCCGGCATCATGCGGCGGCCTCCTCGGCGCGGAACAGAGCATCGAGCGCGAGGATCAGCTCGCTCGGCGGGCGTTCGGCGTGCACGCCGCGGGAGGGCGCGCGGGTGCCGCGCAGGAAGACGTAGAGCGCCCCGCCCAGGTGGCGCTCGATGTCGTAGTCCGGCAGCCGGGCCTCGAGCAGCCGGTGCAGGGCCAGCAGGTAGAGGCAGTATTGCACGTCGTAGCGCTTCTCGAGCACGGCCTCGGCCATCGCCGCCTCGGTGTAGGCGGCATCACTCGCGCCCAGGTGGTTGGACTTCCAGTCGAGCACGTAGAAGCGGCCTTCGTGCTCCACCACCAGGTCGATGAAGCCCTTGAGCATGCCGTTGAGGGTGTCGGGCTCCAGCGCCGGGCGGGGGCGCCCGCCGAGTGTGTGAGCGCTTACGAGGGCGTCCATCTTGCGCGTGTTGACCTTATGCGCGGCGAACCAGAATTCCAGCTCGATCCGGTAGTCGGACGCGCGATGCAGGGCATCGAGGCGCAGCGGCGCGGCCTCGCCATCGCCCGAATCCGGCACCGGCAGCGGCGTGGTCAAGAGCTCCGGTAGCCACTGTTCGAGGGCGGCGATCTGGCCCTCCCAGCCGCGGCGGTTGGCGCGCCGGGCCAGGGTGTCGGCGCGCAGTTCGGCGTCTTCCGCCACCCGGGCGAAGCCTTCCTCGCCGGCCCATTCCAGCAGGCCGTGCAGGAAGGTGCCCGCCGAGGGGCCGCGGGGGAAGCGGTGAAGCGAGCCCTCGCTCACCGTGGCTGCGGCAGCATCGAAGGGCTCGTCGATCACCTCCATGGCCGTCGCCTCGTCGGCGGTGGTGGGTTCGGGGGCCGGTTCGGCCTCGACGGCGGTGGCTGCTGCGCTGTCCTCCTCCGGCGTGGCGCCGGTGCGCAGCGCTGAGTAGCTGGCGATCCACCAGTGCTCGCGGATCGCCCGGGTGGGTGCGCGGGCCTCGCCCAGCGGCGCGTCGTCGGTGGCGAGCTCGACCGGCGTGGCATCGGCCTCGGGGGCGTCCTGAACCGTTACGCGATTTGCGTTGTCGCCGGTCAGCGCCTCGAGCGCCGGGCGCAGGTTGTCGGGCGAGAGCGCTTCGCCCCCCTTGAGGAGATGGCCGACGGCGCTGCGCTCCATGGCCTCCAGCGGTGACAGGCCGAGCCAGGTGGCGTGGCGGGCGCGGGTCAGGGCGACGTAGAGCTTGCGCAGGTCCTCGCCCAGGCGCTCGTGGTCGGCGCGGGCCAGCGTCTCCTCGTCGGCGGAGAGCGTCAGGCGCAGGTGGCCGTCGTCGTCGTGCCATCGCAGCGGCAGGTCGCCCTGCTTCACCGGGCGGAAGGCGGCGATGAAGGGCAGGAACACCAGCGGGTACTCCAGGCCCTTGGACTTGTGGATGGTGACCACTTGCACCAGGTCGGCGTCGCTCTCCAGGCGCAGGCGGTGAGTGTCGGACTGCGCCTGGGGATGCGCGCGGGACTCGGCGAGAAAGCGCAGCAGGGCGTGCTCGCCGTCGATCTCGGCGCTGGCCTCCTGCAGCAGCTCGCCGAGGTGCAGTAGGTCGGTGAGCCGTCGCTCGCCCTCGGGCACCGCCAGCAGTCGGCCGGGTACGGCGAAGTCGGCCAGCAGCCGGTGCAGCATGGGTAGCACGCCGCGGCGCTGCCACTGGCGGTGGTAGTCGCGGAACTGCATCACCCGCGCCTCCCAGGCCAGCTCGTCCTGCTGGGGGCCGCCGTTCAGGGCGTCGAGCTCGGCGAGGCTCAGGCCCAGGCTCGGCGTGGCCAGCGCGGCGCGCAGGCAGCGCTCGTCGTCCGGCGCGGCGCAGGCGGCCAGCCACACCTCCAGCTCGGCGGCGGCCTCGGTCTCGAACACGCCCTCCTTGTCGGAGAGGTAGACGCTGCGGATGCCGCGGGCCAGCAGGGCGGTGCGAATGGCGCGGGCCTCGCTGGCGTTGTTGACCAGCACGGCGAGGTCCGACGGCGCCAGCGGTTGGAAGTCTTCCTCTTTCTGGAAACCGGTCTGCCCGGCCTGGCCCTCGCGCAGGAGACTCGCCATCTCGGTGGCGCAGCGCCCGGCCAGCTCGCTGAGGTAGGCGCCCTTGGGCAGGGTGTCGTCGCTGGCCAGGTGCCAGAGCGTCATCGCCGGCTGGGCGGCGCCGTGGCGGGTGAGGGCATCCTTCCTGCCATTCGCTTTAACAGGACTGAAAGGGACGGGATTGTCGTCGCCGCGGCGGAACAGGAAGGCGCCGGCCTCGTTATTGGCCTCGGCGTGGGCGAACACCCGGTTCACGGCCTCGACCATGGGCGTGGCGGAGCGGAAGTTGGTGCCCAGCGTGACGTGGCGGCCGGTGGTGTCGCGCCGGGCCTGGAGGTAGGTGTGGATATCGGCGCCGCGGAAGGCGTAGATCGCCTGCTTGGGGTCGCCGATCAGCAGCACGGCGCTGTCATCCCGGTTGTTCACCAGTTTATAGACCCGGTCGAACAGTCGGTACTGCACCGGGTCGGTGTCCTGGAACTCGTCGACCAGCGCCACCGGGAACTGCTCGCGGATGCGCGCGGCCAGGGTCTCGCCGGCCTCCCCCGCGAAGGCGGCGTCCAGCCGATGCAGCAGGTCGTCGGGGCCGAGCTCGGCGCGGCGGCGCTGCACGGTCTCGCGGCGCGCGGCCATCCAGTGCACGGCGTGGGCGAGCAGGTCGGCGAACGGGTCGGGCAGCTCGGCGAGGCGCTCCGGCAGCGCTTCCAGGGCCTCCAGCGCCGGCAGATTCGGGACGGGATCTTCTTTCCAAATCTCGGCGATGCCCTCCGGCGTCAGGCGCTTCCAGGCGGCGGGGGTGAGATCGGGACTCGCCAGCTCGGCGTCATTGACCCAGTCGCGCAGGGCGGCGAGCCAGTTGACGCGGCTCTTGGCGTTGAGCTTCTGGCCGTTGAACGCCTTGCGTTTGGCGGCGGCCTCGAGCAGCGCCTCCAGCTCGTCGAGCCAGGCCGGCCAGGGCGCCTTGAGCTCGGCCAGCGCCGTGGCGCGCCGCTCGCGGTAGTGGTCGATCGCCTCGGCCGGCGGCGGCGCCGCGGGCAGGGCGGCGGCGTGGGTGCGCAGCCGGGCGGCGGTGTCGTTGAGGGCGTCCGGCGTCGACCATTTGCAGTGGCCGTTGATGATCTCCAGCGCTTGGGGGTCGAGGTCGTAGTAGAAGCTGCGCCAGTAGTCCCGGGCGATCTCCAGGTCCATCTCCGACTGGTCCAGCGACATCTCCAGGGCGAACAGGCTGCCGCTGTCGAAGGCGTGCTCGCGCAGCATGCGGTGGCACCAGGAGTGGATGGTGGAGACCGCGGCCTCGTCCATCCACTCGGCGGCCAACCGCAGCCGGCGGGCGCAGGTCGGCCAGCTCTCGCGAGGGTAGCTGTTACGCAGGGCGATCAGAGGGTCCTGGCTGCCGTCATCGTCGTCTGCGGGGATATCCACCGCGGAAGCGTTATCCACCGGTGGTTCGGCGAAGAGGTCCCCTGTCATCGGACCACCGTTTCGGTACGTCCCCGGCGCTTCGTCTTCGTCGATTGGCTGGAAGGCCTCGGCGGCCTCCACCAGCCGGGCGCGGATGCGGTCGCGCAGTTCCTGGGTGGCGGCGTTGGTGAAGGTGACGACCAGGATCTCCGGCGGGGTTAGCGGTCGCGGGAAGCTGGCCGCATCGTCCTCGTGCTCTTTGTTTGAGACCCTGGGCCCGAGCACCAGGCGCAGGTAGAGCAGGGCGATGGTGAAGGTCTTGCCGGTGCCGGCGCTGGCCTCGATCAGCCGGCTGCCGGTGAGCGGCAGCGCTACGGGATCGAGCCGAGGCGTCTCGGCCGCTTGCATGGCTTCCGTCATCGTCATGCCTTGCCTCCCTGGCCCTTGCCGCCTTTCCTGTCGCGCTTCTTATCGCCGCCCTTGGCCTTCACCGCGTCGTGAAGTGGTGCATAGAGCGCGGCGGTCAGCTCGGTGAAGTGCCGCCCGGCGGCCTCGTGGCGCACCAGGCTTTCGAGGTCGCGCCACTGGCGGGCGAGGTACGGATCGCGGCCAAGCTCGCCATGGTCGCCGTTGAAGCCGGTGCCATGGAAGGCGGTGACGGCGGCCTTCCAGGCCTTGAGATCGGCCTCCTCCGCTTTCGCCTCGTCGCGGAAGACGCGGGCCAGGGCGCCGGGGTCGCCGCCCTTCTCGTGCCAGGCGAAGGCGGTGTCGCGGGCCAGCGGCAGCGGTGTGGTCATGCCGGCGCGCCAGGCGCGGGCGATGGCTTCCAGATGCGCCCGGGCGGTGTTGGCGTCCAGCGGCGCCAGGGTGCCGCCGCCGGCGCGGGAGATCAGCTCGGTGGTCATGGGGCCGAGGGCGAGCTGGCCGGCCAGGTGGGCGACCCAGGGGGCCAGCCAGTGCTTCCAGTGGTACTTCCGCTTGTTGATCAGGCTGCTGGTCAGCAGCACCAGCCGGCAGCGCTCGCCCGCTTCGTTCTCGCGCAGGCCGTCCAGCCAGTCCTCGACGGCTAGCGGGCCCTCTTCGGTGGCGAGTGTCAGCGACACGGCGGCCGGCGTCTCCCAGGCGTGGGGCCAGGCCTCGAGCAGCTCGGCGTAGTCGCTGAACACCTTGTCCAGCGGCTCGACCAGCTGCTCGCGCATCAGCTCGGCGAAGCCGCCCATGGCCAGGCGCCCCTCGCGCTCCAGGCGCGCCAGGGTGTCGTGCACGGCGGGCGTCGGCGGTTCGGCGACGTCCACGGCGCGGCGACCGGCCTCGATCAGCGCCTGCTGGAGCTGCCAGTGGTCCAGGCCGTCCAGGGCGAAGGGCTCGTGGTCGGGGCTCTCCAGCGCCTCGCGCTCGAGATGGACGCCGAGCCGGGTGGTGAAGAAGGCCTTCACCGGGTCCTTGAGGAAGCCGCTGAGACGCGCCAGCGGCAGGGCGGTATCGAGCTCCATGGGCGGCAGTACGCCGTCCGCGACGTCTTGCGGCGTTGTCTCGACAGCGTGCACCGCCCGCCATTCATGGGCATAGGTAAACAGCGTTGGATCTTCTGAAAAGTAGCTGCGACTGAACGGCTGCAGCGGGTGCTCGGTGGTCAGGGCGTCGACCAGGGCCTGGCCGGCGTCGTCTTCGTGCTCGTGTCCGGCGAGCGTCCAGCCGGCGGCGAGATGGTCGCGCAGTTGGCCGAGCAGCACCGAGGGCGGCTGGGTGGCGTTGTCGTGGATGCTGCGGCCGACCCAGCTGATCATCAGGCTGTCGCGGGCCGAGAGCAGCGCCTCGAGGAACAGGTAGCGGTCGTCCTCGCGGCGCGAGCGGTCGCCGGGGCGGTAGTCGTGGCCCATCAGGTCGATGTCCAGTGGGCGCTGTACCCGCGGGTAGTCGCCGTCGTTCATGCCGAGCAGGCAGACGTGGCGGAACGGGATGGCGCGCATCGGCATCAGGGTGGCGACGTTCACCGCGCCGGCCAGGAAACGCTGGGAGAGGTTGGCCTCGTCGAGCTGGCCGAGCCAGTGCTCGCGCACTACCGAGAGCGGCAGCGCCTCGGTGAGGCCGGCGTCCTCGCTGGTCTCCTGCCAGTCTTCCAGCAGTTCGCCCAGGCGGTTGAGGGTGGCGAGGTCGGCCTCGTCCTCGGCGGCGAAGCACTCGGCCAGCAGGTCTCGCAGGCGGCGGCACCAGGTGGGCACGTCGGCGGGCTCGGAGAGCGCGCGCCACTGGGCCTCGAGGGCGTCGAGCAGGTCCATCAGCGGGCCGGCCAGCGCGGCTTCCAAGCCGCCGATGTCGCCGAAGGGTTCGATGTCGTGCCAGGGGTCGTCGGCGCCTTCGTTCTCCGTCTGGCCCACGGCGTAGCCCAGCATCAGGCGGCGCAGGCCGAAGGCCCAGGTGTTGGCGGTGAGCCCGCCGGGCAGGTCGAGACGGGCGCGCTGCTCGGCGTCGAGCCCCCAGCGGATGCCGGCGCCCTCGATCCAGCGGCGCAGCACCGGCAGGGCGTCGGCGTCCAGCCCGAAGCGGCCGCGCAGGGCGGGTACCTCCAGCAGGTCGAGCAGGTCGCTGACCGTGAGCCGCGCCTCCGGCAGGTGCAGCAGCGCCTCCAGCGCCACCAGCAGCGGCTGGCGGTGGCGGCTGGTCTGGTCGGAGAGCGTGAAGGGGATGTGGCGCGGGTCGTCCGGCGGCAATCGGCCGAACACCGCCTGCACGGCGGCGGCGTAGGTGTCGATGTCCGGCACCATCACCAGCACGTCGCGCGGGCGCAGCGAGGGGGCGGCGTCGAAGGCGGCCAGCAGCTGGTCGTGGAGGATCTCGACCTCGCGCAGCGCGCTGTGGGCGACATGGAAACGCAGGCTGCGGTCATGGGCCGGGTCCACCGCCGGCCAGGCCTCGCGGGTCTCCTGGGGCGGGCGAAGCTCGAGGATGTCGTCCTGCAATTGCTGCAGCAGCCCGGGGGCCTTGGCCTGCTCGAGGGGCGAGTCGAACAGGTCGATGCGCATCGCCTCGGCGTCGAACAGCGCCCGGTAGGCGTCCTGGTCGTCGAACTCGTCGAGCAGGCGCAGGTAGTCGCGGCCCTGCTTGCCCCAGGCGGCCAGCAGCGGCTGGGCGTGGAGGTGCAGCTGGGTGTCGTCGAGCGCCAGCGGCATGCCGGGGCGCTGGCGCTGGCGCCGGCGGGCGGCCCGCAGCAGGTCCTTGTGCTCGATGATGTCCGCCCAGTAGTGGCGGCAGGGATTATGCACGCACAGCAGCACCTGGGTGACCTTCGACACCGCGGCCAGCGCCTCCAGGGTCTGGCGGGGCAGCGAGGAGATGCCGAACACCACCACCCGGCGCGGCAGGCCATGGGGTCTCGTCTCGGGTGTCAGCGCCCGGCAGGCCTCGAGGAAGCGGGTGTGCACCCAGGCGCGGCTGGTGGCGAGGCCGTCCACGCCGATGTCGTCGCGCAGCCGCCGCCACAGCGCCGGCTGCCAGCGCTGGTCTTCGGAAAGCGCGCGGGCCTGGCCGCGGGCGTCGATCAGCTCGTCGCGGCCCTCGGCCCAGGCGGAAAGCCAGTCGGCGCGATAGACCTGGTACTGGTCGAACAGGTCGGCCAGTCGCTCGGCCAGCTGGTGGCGCTTGCGGCGGTCCTCGTCGTCGGCCAGGAAGCGGGCCAGGGGAGCGAAGGTCGCGTCATCCGTGAGCTCCGGCAGCAGGCGCATCAGCCGCCAGATCAGGCGTGGTTTGTCCAGGGGCGAGGCCGGCGGCACGGCCTCATGGCCCAGCACCGCGCGGTAGGCTTGCCACAGGTAGCGTGCCGGCAGGGTGACGTCCATCGCCGCGGCGATGCCGGCGCCGGCGGGCGGGTCGGCGGCCAGCGCCAACTTCAGCCACTGGCTGATGCCGTTGCTCTGCACCAGGATCACCTCGTCCTCGAGCGGCGAGAGCGGATGCTGGCGCAGCCACTCCACCGCCAGGTCGCGCAGCGATTCCAGGCGGTTGCCGTGGATCACCATGAAGCCGGGCGTCAGGGCGGTCTCTGCGGTGGCGAGCATGGCGAATCCTTCGCGGCGATGAAACGGGGCTTCATGGTGCCATAAATGCCGTGGCGTCGTGCCAGGGGCTCGGGCATTCAGCGGGCCTTGTGAATCGTGGCCCGGTCGAAGGCGGCGGCTTCGTTCAGCAGCCAGTCGATGAAGCGCGCAACGGCGGGCGGCGCCTCGCCGCTCGGGGGCGTCAGGAGGTCGTAGGTCATGGGCGAGGCGAGCACATGGCGCTCGCCGAAGGGCCGCACGAGCACGCCGCTTTCCAGCCGATCCATGGCCACGGGATGATTGGCCAGCATGATGCCGCGTCCGGCGATGGCCTGATCCATGGCCAGACCGGACAGCGAGTAGCGGCGCTGTGGCGGCGGCACCCGGTCGGCGACGCCGGCGGCCTCGAGCCATTCCCGCCAGCCTGGAAAGGCGACGCCCTGGGAGGACTCCCAGCAGACTTCCAGCAGGCTGTGGCGGGCCAGGTCGGCGGGCGTCATGGGACGAGCTCCGCGCTCCAGCAGCGATGGGGCACAGACGGGAAACAGCTCGTCGCCGAACAGGCGCTGGCTCGTCACGTCCGGCCAGGGGCCGCGGCCGTAGCGAATCGCCAGGCGGGCCCCGTCGCCTTGCCAGGCCGGAACCGTCAATGACTGGCTGGCCTCCAGCGAGATGTCGATGCCGCCCACCCTGGCGTCGAAATCCGCCAGCCGTGGCAGCAGCCACAGCTGCATGAAGGAGGGCGGGGCGCTGAGCGTCAGCATGGGTGCTCGTCGTGCGCTCTCCTGAGCGTTCTGGACGCCGGCGGCGATACGCTCGAGGCCGCTGTCGATGTCCTTGGCCAGCTGTCGTCCGGCCTCGTTCAACTGCACGCCGTTGGCATGCCGGGCGAAGAGCGATATGCCGAGCCGGTCCTCGAGCTGCTTGATCTGGCGGCTGACCGCGCCGGGGGTGACGCCCAGCCGGCTGGCGGCTTGCTTGAAGCTTTCCGCGCGAGCCGCTTCGGCAAACGCCCGCAGCGCATTCAGGGGGAGGCGTTCGATCTTCATGGATTGAGTTTTCCTGAACCTTGGCCTCCAGATTAATCGTTTGGCGACGCCGCCGGCAAATGCTCCACTTGGTCTCCATCACGGCCAAGGGGGCGATATGCAAGGGACCAAGCAGTTGAGCAATGCTATGGCAACTACCGGCGGCGTGGCGCGCCGGCACCTGGATATGCAGGCCAGTCTGCTGATGGTGCTGTTCTGCCTGGCGCTGGGCTTTCAGCAGGTGGCCATCAAGATGGTCGCGGCGGATATCTCGCCGCTGGCCCAGATTGCGCTGCGCTCATCCCTGGCGGCGCTGCTGGTGGCGGCGCTGGCCTACCGGCAGGGCATTCGAGTGGCCGACCTGCGCGCCCATCTCGGCCCGGGCATCCTGGTGGGACTGGGGTTTGCCGCCGAATTCGTGTTCGTGGCCTGGGGGCTGAACTACACCCTGGCCTCGCACATGTCGGTATTCCTCTATACCGCTCCGGTGTTTGCGGCCCTGGGGCTGCACCTGCTGGTGCCGGGGGAGCAGCTGACGCGGCGCCAGTGGATGGGTGTCGGGCTGGCCTTCGGCGGCATGGTGCTCGCCATGGCACCGGCCACCGATATCGCCAATGCCGGCGACATCCTGCGGGGCGATCTGCTGGGGCTGCTGGCCGGCCTCGCCTGGGCCGCCACTACCCTTGTGATACGCCGCTCCTCGCTGTCCGAGGCGCCCCCGGTCCAGACGCTGTTCTACCAGCTCGCTTTCACCGGCCTGCTGTTGCTGCCCGTGACCGCGCTGCTCGGCGATCTCGGCCGCCTTCAGGCGACAGGCGCGGTGGTGGCCAGCCTGGCCTTCCAGACGTTGGTCATCTCGCTGGCCGCGCTGCTGCTGTGGTTCGCGCTGCTGCGGCGCTATTTCGCCTCCCAGCTGGGGATCTTCTCGTTCCTGTCGCCGGTGTTCGGCGTGCTGTTCGGCGCGCTGCTGCTCGGCGAGCCGCTGACGGCCAACTTCCTCGCCGGCGGGGCGGCCTTGTTACTCGGCCTGCTGGTGGTGACGCGGTAGGCGAGCGCCTCATGAACGCCCTCGCGGAGAACATGCCATTGCCGCCATACCCGGTGGGCGGCCTCGAGACGCTTGCCACTCACTCCGGCCGCACCTGGGCGTGACGCGGCTTGGCCAGCCCGGCCCGGCCCATATTCCTCCATGGGCATCGGCCGAAGTGCGGTGACTTCCTGCCTCGATCCGGCTCGTCAGTTCGCCCGGTAAATGGGGTCCACTTCGCCGAGGGTAGGTGATATCGTTAACAGTTGACGATTTAGGCTTGCCACAAGGGCCCGATATGGACTCAACCAAGGATCGAATCGGTCAGCGACGTTCCAACACGCTGACGTCCATTGCTCGAGATGCCATAGAGCAACTGATCATCTCCGGAGAGCTGTCCGCCGGGGACCGTATCAACGAAAGCGCCCTGGCGGCGAGGTTCGATATCAGTCGCGGCCCGATTCGCGAGGCCTGCCGCAGCCTCGAGTATGCCGGGCTGATCCGCAACGTCGCCAATCACGGTGCCTACGTCCGCGAGATGAGCCTGGAGGAAGCCCGTGAGCTCTATGAAGTCCGCCGTGCCTTGACCGCCCTGGTGGGAGAGTTGCTGGTCGAGAGGGCCACGCCGGAGGTGATCGCGGAACTGAATCGGCTGGTCGATCGGATGAACGAGGCCGCCGAGCGAGAAGACATGGATGGCTACTATCAGCTGAACCTGCAATTCCACGACACCATGATGGCCAATACCGGGAATAGCGCCCTGGGCCGCTACTATGACGACATCATCAAGCAGCTGCACCTGTTTCGCCGCCGTGGGCTGGTACAGCGGGGCAACCTCAAGGCCTCCAATGCGGAGCACGTCACCATCGTGGAGGCGATAGCCGAGCGTGACGCCGAGAAGGCATCCAAAGCCCTGCGAGACCATGTGATGGCGGGGTGGCGCCGCATGGCGGAAGCACTCGGAGAGACCTGAATCGTTCATGGCGGGCCGTGCCCCTGTCGCCTTCTTGCCCACCACGCGGCGTCTTCCGGGTGCGTCAGGGGGGCGCCCCGGGAGCGTCCCTCACGCCATGGCCTTGCAGGACCGGGGACGAGCCTTTATCGATGCTGTAGACCAATGTCTACTAATGACGAGGCGAGGGGTTTGCTAGTTTTGCGCCATGTAAACTGTTAACAGTTTACAGATGCTTTCGAGACACGCCTTCCTACAACGACTACAAGGAGCATCACCATGCCTCATTGGTTCACAACCGGCATGCTGGCGGTGGGCATTGCATCCGCCTCCATTGCCACCTCTGCACAGGCGGCAGACGACTTCCCGACCGAGCCGGTCGAGATCGCCGTGCACACCTCGCCTGGCGGTGGCACCGACACGACCGCCAGGATGGTGGCTCTCTCGACCCAGGAACAAATCGACCAGAACGTCTTCGTCCAGAACAAGAAGGGCGGCGGCGGCTCCGTGGCGATGAGCTACGTCAGCGACAAGCCCGCCGACGGCCATACCCTGATGGCCGTCACCCCGACGCACCTTTTCACCATGCTGCGTGGCAACGCGCCGATCGGCATCGACGACATCCAGGGCGTGGTGCGGGCCACCGATGACCCGATCATCATCATGGTCCAGGGCGATAGCGACTACGACACCATCGATGACCTGGTCGAAGCCGGCCAGTCGGGCACGATCAAGTGGGGGGGCACCCAGATCGGCGGCGTTGATCATATTGCCGCCATGAGCTTCGCCAATGAGGCGAATCTCAATGTCTCCTATGTGCCGTTCGATAGCGGCGCGGAGTTTGCCGCCGCCCTGTCCCGCGGTGACATCGATGCCGCCGGCCTCAATATCTCTGAGTCCCAGGACCAAGTCGACGCGGGCGACTTCCGACCCCTGGCGGTGATGGCAGAAGAGCGCATGGGCGCCCTTCCGGACGTGCCGACACTGGCCGAAAACGGCATGGACGTCGCCTTCTCCACCGTGCGCGGGTATGTGGTTCTCAAGGATACCCCCCAGGAGCGTGTCGGCACGCTCGAGCAGGCCATGCTCGCTGGCATGGAAAGCGACCGGTATCAGGAATACCTCGATGGCATAGGCCTCGACAACGCGAGCATTGCCGGCGCGGAGGTATGGGACAAGCAGATTCGTCGCATGTACGAGTCGGGCAGGAAGACCATGATGGATCTCGGTCTTCTCCAGTGAGCCGCATGGCGGGGGCATGCACAGCCCCCGTCACTTTCTCTTGCGAGACGAGGAGACGCTCATGATTCGTCATTGGCGAGACCTGCTCCCGGGTTGCGTACTGCTGGCGCTGGTCGGCGTGTTGGGCTGGATTACCGCGGGCTTCGACACGGTGCCGGCATCCTTTGCCCAAGGCATGCAGGCGGCGGACATGCCGCGCTTGATCCTCGGCGTCATCGCCGTGTTGTCCCTGGTGATGATCTACCAGGGCCGCGGCCATGAAGAAGAGGACAAGCCGGTCATCTCCTGGCGCATGTGGGCCACGGCGCTGGTGCTGCTGGCCTCTGTGTTCCTGTTCGGCGTGCTCGGGCTGACGCTCACCACCATGCTGACCTGCCTGATCATCCCGCTGCTGTGGGGAGAGCGACGCAGGCTCTACGTTCTGATCTATGCCATTGCGGTGCCGGCGTGCATCTACCTGCTCTTTACCTTCGCACTGAAACTCAGGTTGCCGCAGGGCGTGCTCAGCCCGTGGCTGTCCTGAGGGAAGGAGACGACCATGGATCCGATTCTGACAGGGTTCGGCATACTCGCCGACCCGATTTCCCTCGCCGTCATCCTGCTGGGCACCATCATCGGCGTGCTGGTAGGGGCGTTGCCGGGGCTGAGTTCATCAATGGCGGTAGCGCTGCTGCTGCCCTTCACCATCTATCTGGAACCGATCCCGGCGATCGCGATGCTGGCCGCGCTTTACTGCGCCGGCACCTTTGGGGGTTCCATCACGGCCATCCTGATCAATGCTCCGGGAGCGCCGCCCGCCGCTGCCACGGCCTTTGACGGCTTTCCCATGGCGCAGCGGGGGGAGGCCGGCCGCGCCCTCGGCATGGCGGCGGTCTCCAGCGTCATCGGCGGCATCATCTCGCTGATCGTGATGGTGCTGGCGGCCCCGGCCCTCGCCGGCATCGCGCACTCCTTCGGGCCGCCCGAGTACTTCGCACTGGCGATCTTCGGGCTGTCCATGCTGGCCTCGATCAGCGGCAAGTCGCCGGTCAAGAACCTGATCGGGGGTGCCCTCGGGCTGTTGATCGCCACTATCGGGGTGGATCTGACCACCGGCGTCGAGCGCTTCACCTTTGGCGTGCCGGAGCTGTACGAAGGTATCAGCTTCATCCCCATCCTGATCGGCCTGTTCGCGGTGTCGGAGCTGCTTTCCCAGTCCGACGTCGTCGACAGGGCCAAGGACCGGATCACCCTCAACGCCATCAAGCTGCCCTCCCGAGAGGACTTCAAGCGGGTGTGGAAGACCATCCTGCGCTCCTCGGGTATCGGGACCTTCATCGGCATCCTGCCGGCGGAAGGCAGCACCATGGCGTCAATGATCGGGTACAACGAGGCGCGTCGCTGGTCGAAGCATGGGGACAAGTTCGGCACCGGTGAGGTCGAGGGCATCGCCGGCCCCGAAGCCGCCAACAATGCCGCCACCGGCGGTTCCATGGTGCCGACGCTGGCGCTGGGGATTCCCGGGTCAGCCACCGCGGCCGTGATCCTGGGTGGCCTTCAGATTCACGGGATCCGCCCCGGCAGTTATCTGTTCGAGAAGCAGCCGGACCTGCTGTATGCGATTTTTGCCGCCATGTTGGTGGCCAACCTGGTGTTCCTGGTCTTCGGCCTGGCCGGGGCCAAGCTGTTCTCGCGCATCTCTCTGATTCCCAGAACCTTCCTGTGGCCTGCGGTGTTTGCCCTCTGCGTGGTGGGCGCCTACGGCGTCAACCAGAGCCTGGTGGACGTCACCATCATGCTGATCGCCGGCTTCGCGGGCTTCTGGCTCAAGCGTTACGGCTTCGGTGCGGCGCCGATCATCATGGGAGTCGTGCTGGGCTCGCTGGTCGAGAACTCCCTGGCGCAGTCGATGATCATCTTCGATCAGGACGCGACCCGCTTTATTGAGCGCCCGGTGGCTCTGCTGTTCTTTGCCCTGGCCGCGCTGAGCATCTTCTACAAGCCGATATCCAGCGCCGTGCGTCGCATGCGCGGTGGCCCGATCACTTCACAGGGAAGCCAGTGACATGTCTCTGCCACTCGAAGGACGCATTGCCCTGGTGACCGGCGGCAGTCGCAATATCGGTCGTGCCGTGGCGCTTGGGCTCGCCGAGCAGGGGGCCGATGTGGCGATCGTTGCGACCCATCATGGCGAGTCCATGAAGAACACCCTGACCGACATCGAGGCGCTCGGGCGCCAAGGGCTCGGACTGGCGGCGGACATTGCCGATCCCGAGGCGATGGAGGGCGCCGTGGCCAGGGTGGGCGAGCGTTTCGGACGGCTCGATACGCTGGTGTGTTGTGCCGCCATTCGTCCCCACAAGCCCTTTGCCGAGCTGACGATCGAGGATTGGCGCCAGGTCATGGCCGTCAATCTGGATGGGCCTTTCCTGGCCGCCAAGGCCAGCCTGCCGCTGCTGCTGGACTCCGACCAGGCCGCCATCGTCACCTTCGGCGGCGTCAGCGCACATCTGGGGGCCGCCGAGCGGGCCAATGTCATCGCCTCGAAGATGGGAGTGGTGGGCCTGACCCGGGCGCTGGCGGTGGAGTACGGCGAGCATGGAGTGACCGCCAACTGCATCGTGCCGGGGCAGATCGATACCGAGCGTCCTGCTGGATCCCCGCCTCCCAGGTTGGCGGCCGGCAAGGGGGGGCTGGTGCGCCGCTTCGGGCGACCCGATGAGGTCGCGGCCATGGTCTGCCATCTGGCCGGCCCCATGGGGCGCTACAGCACCGGCCAGACGTTTCATCTCAACGGCGGAAGCTACCTCGGCTGATCCATGACCATCTATCTGAAACCCGATCGTCACCGGAACGTCCTGGGGTACTGGTGGCAGAACTTCCTGCTGCCCGCCGGTATCGCCGTCGCCGGTGGCGGTGTCTGGGACGCGCTGGAACTGCCGCTCGGCTGGCTGCTTGGGGCGGCCATCGCCACCGGCATTTGGGCGGGCGTCGGGCGACCGGCTCGCGCGCCCAAGCCGATTCAGCGCGCGGGGCTGGTGGTAGTGGGGGCCAGTGTCGGGCTCTGGATCACCCCCGAGGTGGCGCGGCAGCTGCTCGGCTGGCTGCCGGTGATGCTGGCCTCGGCGACCCTCGGCGTGGCGCTGGCCATTCTGGTCACACCGCTGTATGCGCGGCTTTCCGGACTCGACAAGGCCTCCGCCTATTTCTGTCTGCTGCCGGGGGGAGTGATCGAGATGGCCGAAATCGGCGAGGGCTATCGCGCCAACCGGGCGGCCATCGCGGCACTGCATGCCATTCGAGTCGGCCTGATCGTCACCCTGCTGCCAGCGGCGCTCTTCGTGCTGAGCGCTACCCCTTCGGTGCCGCCGGCCGTCGATGGGGGACAGACCCTCGCCCCGCTGTCGCTGGCCGGACTGCTGGTGCTGTGTGCGGCGGTGAGCTGGTGCATGGGGCGTCTGAGGATGCCATCCGCCTGGTTCCTGACGCCCCTCGTCGTTGCCGGGGTACTGGCCGGAAGCGAGGCGCTGCCCTCGGCGCATATGTCGCCGGGGCTCCTGGTCGCCGCTCAGGTGGTGGTGGGCTTCAGCCTCGGAGCCAAGTTCCAGCGTGCCACGCTCAAGGCGCTTCCCCAGGCCATTGTCACCGGTGTGCCGGTGCTCGTGCTGATCGGGCTGGTGGTGGCGATGGTCGCCCTCTCGGTGGCGGGGCTGTCGTCTTCCGCTGAATCCCCCGCGACCCTCGTTCTCGGGTTTTCCGTGGGCGGCATGGCCGAAATGACCCTGACCGCCCAGGCCCTTGGCCAGAACGCCGCCCTGGTGGCCGGTTTCCATGCCATTCGCGCCTTGTCGGTGAACCTCTTCGCAGGGCCCCTGTGGGCGCGACTCTCGCGCCTGCCACGGTTCCAAGACTCACGCTCATGCGTATCTGATTAAGGAGAATTTCATGTCTGTTGCTACCAATGTCTTCGCCAACATGCCAAAGGACACCCGGATCACCGCCGAGGCTGCTGCGTTCGTGGAGTCGGTTCGCTTCGAGGAGATTCCCGACGAGGCATTGCGTATCGGCACCCGCTGCGTGCTGGACGGTGTCGGGCTCTTCGTCGCGGGCTCCGAGGAGCACTCGGTGCAAATCCTGGCCGAGGAGGCCGCCGAGAGCGGCGGCCGGGCCGACGCCCTGGTACTGGGCCAGCGTGGCATCAAGGCGCCGATGGCCCAGGCCGCCCGGGTGCTGGGTACCGCCGGCCACGCCCATGACTGGGACGACAGCCAGGTCAGCCAGGACCCGGCGCACATCTATGGTCTGCTGACCCACCCGACCATTCCCCCGCTGAGCGCCTCCCTGGTAGTCAGCCAGCGCCTGGGCGGCGTAGACGGCAAACGCTTCATGGAAGCCTTCCTTACCGGCTTCGAGGTCGAAAGCAAGATCTCCGAGTGGATGCTGCCCCAGCACTATATGCAGGGCATGCACTCCAGCGGCACCGTGGGTACCTTCGGCGCCTTCGCCAGCGCCGCCAAGCTGATGGGCTTGAAGGGCGAGGTGCTGCGACATGGCTTCGGCATCGCCGCCAGCCTCGCCGCGGGCATCCGTTGCAACTTCGGCACCATGACCAAGCCCCTGCACGTCGGCCGCGCGGCGGAAAATGGTGTGACCGCAGCGCTGCTGGCAAGCCGTGGCTTTACTGCCGACCCGGAGGCGCTGGACGGTCCCTGGGGCTTCATGGCGGTGCAGGGCGGCGGGGCCAGCGAGGACAAGCTGTCACAGGGCTTCGGCAAGACCTGGTCCATCGTCGAGCCGGGGGTCTCCATCAAGCCGTACCCCTGTGGCGTGCTGACGCATCCGACCATCGACCTGATGCTGCGCCTGGTGCTCGAGATCGACGCCAACCCCGATGACATCGAGGAGGTGATCGTCCACGCGGGGTCGAATATCTTGAACCCGATCCGCTACCCGATCGCCGCCAATCACCTGCAGGCCAAGTTCTCTCTGCCTGCGGCACTGGCGATGATCGCAATCAACCGTCAGGCGGGTAAGGTCGAGTTTTCCGATGAGTTCGTGGCATCGCAGGCCATGCAGGACATGCAGCGTCGAATTCGCACCGAGTTTGACGAGGCGATCGAGGCCCAGGGCTTTGACAAGATGCGCTCGCGCATCACCCTGCGCCTGAAAAATGGCAAGGAGGTCAGCGGCTGGGCCGACGAGCGCTACCGCGGTGGTCCGGAAAATCCCCTCAGCGATGATGAGGTCGAGCAGAAGGTGCGCTCCTGCTGCGACGGCGTCCTGGGCGACCGGGCCCAAAGCGACCTGATCGCCACCGTGTGGAAGATTCAGGCGCTCGAGGACGTGAGCGCCCTGGCCGAGAAGTTGAATGGGTAACAACCGAGTGTATGGCTAGAAAACGTGGATTGACGCATCACGAGGAGGGGCAATGCCCCTCCTTTTTCATGCGGCGCTGGCCGATTCCATCGAGCGACGTCACCATGAGGCGAGATCGCAGAACGGGAGCCGTGCATGACCCCTGAGCGTTTCGAGCTCGACGCGCCGATCGGCGTGATCGCCGACACCCACGGCACGCTGCGCGACGAGGCGCTGGCGATGCTTGAGGGCTGTGGGCTGATCCTGCATCTTGGCGACGTGGGCAGCCGGGACCGAGATGAGGCGATCCTCGATCGGCTGGGCGAGCTGGCGCCGGTGTTCGCCGTACGCGGCAACGTCGATACCGCCGACTGGGCCGAGCGTCTGCCCTGGCACCGGGACCTCGCGGTCAACGGCTGGCGGCTGCACCTGGTGCATGAGCTCGCCGACTTCGACGAGGCCACCGCCTGTGACGCCGTGCTCCACGGCCACTCCCACAAGTCGCGCCACGAGTGGCGTGCCGGCCGGCTGCTGTTCAACCCTGGCGGCGCCGGCCGCCGCCGCTTCACGTTACCACTGACCCTGGGCAAGCTGTGGGCCGACGAGACCGCCCTGCGCGGCGCCATCCTTCAGCTGCCGGTGTAGGGCACTACTGAGGCGGGAGCATGGGCAACCAGAGAGCCAGGGCCACCAGGGCGGCCAGCAGCACCGGTGGGGTGATGATCAGCCCGACCCTCATGTACTGCCCCCAGCCGATGCGGTAGCCCTTGCCGGCCAGCACGTGCAGCCAGAGCAGGGTGGCGAGGCTGCCGATGGGCGTGAACTTGGGCCCCAGGTCATTGCCGATGACGTTGGCATAGACCATCAGCTGCTGGGTCGTCGTCGACACCTGGGCCTGGTCGATGGCCAGCGCGCCCATCAGGGTCGAGGGCATGTTGTTCATCAGCGAGGCGAGGAGCGCCGAGGCGAACCCGGTCCCCACGGTGGCCACGAAGGCGCCCTGGCCGCCGAGCCATTCCAGCACCGAGGCGGCCTCGGCGGTCAGCCAGGCATTGCCCAGGCCGTAGACCACCAGGTACATGCCCAGCGAGAACAGCACGATCTGCCAGGGGGCGTTGCCGATGACCTTCCTGAGCGAGATGACGTGCAGGTGGCTCGAGGTGAACCAGCGCCCGGCGATGGCCATCAGTACCAGGGCCGCCACCCCCATGATGGCGGCGAACGGGACCGGCCAGCGGGTGGTCAGGAACAGCGCGACCAGCAGCCCGGCGAGCAGCGGGAAGGCGGCGCGGAAGACCTGGCGGTCGCGGATCACCGTGGCCGGTGCCTCGAGCCGCTCGACGTCGTAGCGGCCCGGCACGTCGTGGCGAAAGTACCAGCCGAGTACCACCAGCGTGGCCAGAAGCGACACCAGGTCGACCGGCACCATCACCTGGGCATAGCGAGAGAAGCCGATATCGAAGTAGTTGGCGCTGACGATGTTCACCAGGTTGGAGATGACCAGCGGCAGGCTGGTCGAGTCGGCGACGAAGCCGGTGGCGATGATGAAGGCCAGGGCGGCCCCGGGGCGGAAATCGAGACGCGCCAGGATGGCGACGACGATGGGCGTCAGCAGCAGGGCGGCGCCGTCGTTGGCGAACACCGCGGCGATCATCGCGCCGAGCATCACGATCAGCGGGAACAGCAGTCGCCCTCGGCCGTTGCCCCAGCGGGCGATGTGCAGGGCGGCCCAGGCGAAGAAGCCGGCCTCGTCGAGGATCAGCGAGATGATGATCAGCGCCACGAAGGTGAAGGTGGCATCCCAGACGATGTGCCAGACCGTGCCTACGTCGCCCCAGTCGACGACCCCGGTGGCCAGCGCCACCGCGGCGCCGCCCAGGGCGCTCCAGCCGATGCCGAGCCCCCTGGGCTGCCAGATGACCAGCACCAGGGTGACCACGAAGATGGCGAACGCCAGCATGAAGGACTCCTTTCCCGGTGGTTCGGCTTAGGTTTTGTGCGAAAAGTCGGCGAGCGATGGCCAGACAAGGCAAAAATCGGTGAAAAGACGGACCGGGCTCGCGTGCGAGTTTACGTGGTGTAAATGAGTCCTTTGAGCCGATTTTTAACGCCGTATGGGCGAGCGCAGACAGTTTTCGTACGAAACCTAGTGCGTCGCCTGATTGACCCGGTGTGACACCGCCTCGGCGCTCTCGACCCGCTCCGAATAGCGGTCGGTCAGGTAGGCGGAGCGGCCCCGGGTCAGCCAGGTGAACTTCACCAGTTCCTCGCAGACGTCGACCACGCGCAGGTAGAGCGGCGACAGGCGCATGCGCCCGGCCTCGTCGAACTCGTTGAAGGCTCGGGGCACCGAGGACTGGTTGGGGATGGTCAGCATGCGCATCCAGCGGCCGAGGATGCGCAGCTGGTTGACGGCATTGAAGCTCTGGCTGCCGCCGGAGACCTCCATCACCGCCAGGGTCTTGCCCTGGGTCGGCCGAACGCCGCCCAGGGCCAGGGGGATCCAGTCGATCTGGGCCTTCATGATGCCGGTCATGGCGCCGTGGCGTTCGGGGCTGACCCACAGCATGCCTTCGCTCCACTCGGCCAGCTCGCGCAGTTCCCGCACCTTGGGGTGATCAGCCTCGGCGTCGTCCGGCAGCGGCAGGCCGGAAGGATCGAAGGTGCGCACCTCGCAGCCGTACCAGCGCAGCAGGCGGGAGGCCTCCTCGGACAGCAGGCGCGAGTAGGAACGCTCGCGCAGCGAGCCGTACAGCACCAACAGGCGCGGGGCATGGCGCGGCTCATGCGGGCCCGCCAGGGCGTCGACGTCGATGGGGCGCAAGAGGTCGGGGTCGATGTGGGGGAGCGCGTCGCGCGTCATGATACGGATTCCTCGCAACGAATGATTTCGCCGTCTTCCTTGGTGAACTCGGCGACGGGGTTCGGCAGCAATCCCAGTACCGTCTCCGACGGCCGGCACAACCGGGTGCCGCGCTCCGTCACCACGATGGGGCGATTGATCAGGATGGGATGGGCCAGCATGGCGTCGATCAGCTGCTCGTCGGTCAGCGCCGGGTCGTCCAGGCCGAGCGCGCCGTAGGGCGTGCCCTTGCGGCGCAGCAGTTCGCGAGGCGACATGGCCATCGCCGCCAGCTGTTCGAGCAGCTTCTCGCGGCTGGGCGGCGTCGTCAGGTAGTCGATGACGTGAGGCTCCTCGCCGGAGGCGCGGAGCATGGCCAGGGTATTGCGGGAGGTCCCGCAGGCCGGGTTGTGATAGATCACGCTGATCATGCCGGGGGATCCTCCGACGGGGGGCAGCAGGGGCGCAGCTCCTCGAGGAGCGGCTCGCAGAGTTCGGGGCGGCCGGCACAGCAATCGCGCACCAGGAAGCTGAGCGTCTCGCGCATGTGATCGAGGCTGGCGCGGTAGATCACCGAGCGGCTCTGGCGGCGCGAGACCACCAGCCCCGCTCGGGACAGCACGCCCAGGTGGGTCGACATGGTGTTGTGCGGCACGCCCATCAGCCGGGCGATCTCGCCGGCCGGCAGGCCTTCCGGCTCGTGGCGCACCAGCACCCGGAAGGTCTCCAGGCGGGTCGCCTGGGAGAGGGCCGTGAAGGCCTCGAGCATCTGTTTTGTGTCCATATGTCTAGAATTACAGACATATTGGCGAGAATCAAGAGGCGCCGAAGGGGGAGCGCGCCTGAAGCGCTCGATAACGCCGCATTCGCCCCCGCTCCGGCACTAGGTTTTGTCTGAAAAGTCGGCGAGCGAAGGCTAGGGCTAGGCCCGTTCCCTACGGGCCAACGCACTTCCCACATCCCAGTGGGTCGCAAGGCAAAAAAGCAGCGAGAAGGCGGACCGGGCTCGCGTGCGAGTTTACGGGGTGTAAATGAGGACTTTGACCGGGCTCGCGCACGAGCTGATTTTTAACGCGGTATAGCCGAGCGCAGCCAGTTTTCAGACATTGCCTAACGGCGCCCCACCGGCGACAGGACACAGGCGCCGAGCGACTCACGGCACGGGTGGCGCCGGGTGCGAGCGCTCAGCCCAGCGCGAAGGGAATCTCGCCGGCCTCGTGCGCCAGCAGCCACTGTTTGCGGCCGATGCCGGCGGCGTAGCCGGTGAGCCGGCCGTCGCTGCCGATCACCCGGTGGCAGGGCACCACGATGGCCAGCGGATTCTTGCCGTTGGCCGCGCCCACCGCGCGCTGGCCGCCCTTGCAGCCGAGCTGTTCGGCGATCTCGGCGTAGCAGCGGGTCTCGCCGAAGGGGATCGTCGCCAGCGCCTGCCAGACGCGGCGCTGGAAGTCGGTGCCCGCGGGGGCCAGCGGCAGGTCGAAGGCCTGGCGGGTGCCGGCGAAGTACTCGGCGAGCTGGGCCCGGGCCTGCTCGGTGTGGGCGTTGGGCCGGGCCGGCGCGTCCTCTTCCATGACGAAGGCGATCCGGGTCAGGCCTGCGCCGGAGGCTTCGAGGCGAACCAGGCCGAGGGCTTCGCTCTCCGGCGGGCGGAAGTAGTCCAGGGCGTTGTCAGTGCTCATTGGCTTGGCTCCTTGCGTCATGCGTGGGGAGTGGCTGAGACCAGAGCTGCAGGGTCAGGTAGCTGCGCCAGGGCGCGGCGGTGGCCGGGTCGGCGCCGTGAAGGCGGGGCAGGGCCCGGCGCACGCCGGCGTCGCCGGCAAGCCACACATCGGGATGGCCGGTGCCGCGCAGGGCCGCATAGCTGGCCGTCCAGGGCCCGATGCCCTTGAGCGTCGTCCATTCCGTCGGCGCGTCGCCGGCCTCGCCGTCAGCGTACCAGCTCGCGAAGCGCTGCAGGGTCGCCTTGCGGGCACCGGGCATGCGCAGGCAGTCGAGCGCGCTGCCGGCGACGGCCGCGGGCGTCGGGAACTGATAGCCGTTTCCGACCGGCTCGCCCAGGGCCTCGACCAGCCGGGTGACCAGGCCGCGGGCGGCGTCGGTGGAGACCTGCTGGCCGAGGATGGCGCGCACGCCGGCCTCGAAGGGCGACCAGATGCCGGGCAGGCGCAGCCCCTCGACGAGCTCGAGCGTGGGGAAGGCGTCGGCCAGGTGGGCCTCGATGGTGGCGGTGTCGGCGTCCAGGTCGAGCACTCGGCGGATGCGTCGCACCACTGGTGACAGTGTGCGCAGGTCGTCGAGCTCGAGGCGGACCCGGAAGGCGTGGCGTTCCGGTACGTGCTCGGCGATGAACCGGCCCGTCGCCGTTCTACCGTCGGCCGCGTCCCAGCGAATGTAGCGGCCGTAGTGATCCTCGCCGACCCACTCCAGGCCGGGAATGGCGCGGCCGGCGTGGAAATCGCGCAGCTCCGGCCAGGCATAGGGCGGGCGGTAGGCCAGCCACAGCGTCAGGGGCTCGGCGGATTGGCCGGGCGCGGCGGCACGGCGGCGCAGCGCCCGCGGGGCCAGGCCGATGCGGGTCAGGAAGGCGTCGTTGAAGCGCCGCAGGCTGCGAAAGCCGCTGGCGTAGGCGATGTCGGTGATCGGCAGCGTCGTCTGGTGGAGCAGCTGCTTGGCGAACAGGCACTGGCGGTGCTGGGCATAGGCCTTGGGTGAGACGCCGAGCTGCTCGTGGAACAGTCGGCGCAGGTGGCGCTCGCCGACGCCCAGCCGCTCGCACAGCGCCGCCAGCGAGCCGGTCTGCAGGGCGCCGTCGTCGATCAGCCGCAGCGCACGCTCCAGGGTGGTGCGGGTGCCGCGCCAGGCCGGGGAGTCCGGTGCGCTGTCCGGCCGGCAGCGCAGGCAGGGGCGAAAGCCCGCCTCGGCGGCGGCCAGGGCGCTGTCGAAGTAGCGCACGTTGGTTTCCCGGGGCGGCGTGGCCGGGCAGATCGGCCGGCAGTAGATGCCGGTGGTGGTCACGGCGACCACGAAGCGGCCGTCGAAGCGGGCGTCCCGAGCCAGTCGGGCCTGGCGGCACTGGGCGGGGTCCAGCATGGCGGCTTTCCTCGATTCCGACTCTTCCTCGCCAGTGTATCGCGTCGCGCGGACAAGACTCGCCGGAATCGGACGTCTAGCCGAGCTTGCTTCCGGCCAGGCTCTCTTCCAGCCGGGCTCGGTAGGTGCCTGGCAGCCGGGAGGGAGAAGCGATGCCCTGTGCGGGGCATGGCGGCGGCCACGAAAAGGGCGAGCGTCCGTCGTGGACGCTCGCCCCGCTCGTGTTGGCCATTGACCCCGGGCCGGGAGATCTAGCGGCCCGGCCGTCGAGCTCAGTAGCCCAGATAGTGCCCGGCGATCAGCGCCACCCAGCACATGGCGTAGACCAGCACCATCAGCGGCATGATCACGCGCAGCCACTGGGCATAGGAGACCCGGCCGAGGGCCAGCATCGCCAGGGTGCCGCCGGAGGTGGGCACGATGAGGTTGGTCAGGCCGTCGCCCACCTGGAAGGCGGTGATCATCAGCTGGCGGCTCATGTCGATCAGGTCGGCCAGCGGGATCAGGATCGGCATGGTCACCAGCGCCTGGCCGGAGCCGCTGGGCACGAACAGGTTGATCACGCCCTGGATGACGCTGGCGGCCACCGCCGCCAGCGCGGTCGGCATGTCGCCCACCAGGCCGCTCAGGCCGTGGACGATGGTGTCGATGATCTGGGCGTCCTTGAGGATGACCTGGATCGACGCCGCGACTCCGATCACCAGCGCGCCGGCGGTAACGGTGGAGGCGCCTTCCATCATCTGCTTGACCAGTTCGTTGGCGCCCAGGCCGTTGGCGAAGCCGATCACGATCGCCATCAGCAGGAACATGCCGGCGATCTCGTTGATGTACCAGCCGCGGGTGAACACCCCGATCAGCATGATCACCAGGCCGCCCACGAAGATGCCCAGGGTCATCAGGTCGCGGCGCGTCAGGGTGTAGTCCTCGAGCCGCTTGGTGAGCTCGGCGGGCTGGTCGTCGCGGTAGTCGATGTGGACCACGTAGCGGCAGATGAAGGCGCTCAGGGTGGCCAGGCAGCCGACCACCATCAGGGTCCTCAGCCACCAGCCGGAGAAGGTCGGCAGCTCGCCGATGCCCTGGGCCACCCCGACGGTGTAGGGGTTGATCGGCGAGAGGGCGAAGCCGATCCCGATGCCACCCACGGCCATGGTCACGCCGACCAGCCGTGAGCAGCCGATGGCGGTGGCGATCAGCACGCCGATGGGCACCAGGGCGATGTTGTTCTCGAAGCCGACCGCCACGCCGAAGAAGCCGTAGATGAAGGTGCCGGCGGCGATGATCAGGTTGCGGCTGCGGGCGTTGTTCTCGGCGCCGACCCGATGGACGGCGACGCCGATGGCGTTCTCCAGCGCCCCGGTGCGCTGCAGGATATGGAAGAGCCCGCCGGCGATGAAGACGATGAACAGGTACTGAGAGGCGGCGATCAGCCCCTCGGGGATGGCCACGAAGATGCTGAAGACGTGGAGGTTGGCCACGTCGGCGAGATAGCGGAAGGAGTCGGGAATGACCGAGGTCCTGCCGTTGTCGAGCATTTCACGCTGGTACTCGCCGGCCGGCACGATGAAGGTCATCAGATAGGCGGCCACCAGGATCAGGAAGATCAGGACCATCGGGTCCGGCACGCGCTGGTACCACTTCGGCGCGGCCGAGGCCGATGATGCCGAGCTCTGGGCGTTTTGTCGGGATTGGCTCATGGTCGACCCTCGGAGCGTTGTCGGTGTTGTCGTGGGGGTGGAACGAGTCGGGAATGGGAGTCATGCCGCGCCCTGGCGCTTGGCCAGGCGTTGGCAGACGTGGACCAGGACCTCGACGGCGGCCGTCAGGTCCTCGGGTTCGATGGCCTCGGCGGGGTGATGGCTGACGCCCCCTTCGCAGCGCAGGAAGAGCATGCCGATATCGCACAGCGAGCGCATGGCCAGGCCGTCATGGCCGGCTCCGCTGAACAGCACCCGCGGCGGGAGGCCGCCGTCGCGCACGGCGCCCTGCAGCTCCTCGGAGAGCCAGTCGGAGCACTGCACGGCGGACTGTTCGTAGGTCAGCTGGTGGTCGAGCCCCAGGCGGGCGCCGGACAGGGCGACGTCGATGCGCTCCAGCAGCGTCGCGCGTGCCTGGCGACGGATCTCGTCGTTCGGCGAGCGCAGCTCGATGGACAGGGTGGTGGTCTGGGGGATGACGTTCACCCCGTTGGGGGCGTTCTCGATCTTGCCCACCACGCCGACCAGGTCCTCTGTCTCCCGACACAAGGCATCCACCAGGCGGATCACCTCGGCGGCGCCGACCAGGGCGTCCTGGCGTACGTGCATGGGCACCGTGCCGGCGTGGCCGGCCAGGCCGTGGATGGTCAGGCGATGACGCTCGATGCCGGTGATGGCGCTCACCACCCCGACTGGCAGGTCCTCGAGCTCGAGCTGGGGGCCCTGCTCGATATGCACCTCGAGGAAGGCGAGCACGTCCTCGGGGGCGTAGCGGTCCTCGGCGATGCGCTCCGGGCGGCAGCCGAAGGCCTCGAGGGCCTCGCGCAGCGTCATGCCGCCGTCGTCGCTGGCCTCCAGCATGGCGTCGTCGAAGCCGCCGGCGAGCACCTTGGAGCCCAGCAGCGTCGAGCTGAAGCGGGTGCCTTCCTCGTCGCTGAAGGCCACCACGTCGATATGGAAGGGCAGCGCGATGGCGTTGTCCTTCAGGTACTTGACCAGCGCCAGCGGCAGGATCACGCCGAGGATGCCGTCGTACTTGCCGCCGTGGGGCACGGTGTCCTGGTGCGAGCCGAGCAGCAGCGTGCGGGCGCCGGGCGTCGCGCTGGCATGGCGGCCGATCAGGTTGGCGCCGTTGTCCATGCGCACCGTCATGCCGAGCTCGTGCATCCAGCCGCCCAGGGCGTCCAGCACGCTGCGGTGTTCCGGCGTGGCGCAGCGCCGGGTGACGCCCTCGCGGTCCGGGTCCCGGGTCTCGCTGAAGCGGGCCGCGGTTTCCAGCCACTGCCAGGCCTGTCGGGCCGCCGGTTCGTATGAATGACTCATGGATTCCCCTTGCCGAGGCGGCCGGTGGGGCATCGCCAGGGCGTCTTCAATTTATCATGATAAATAGAGGCTAGCGGGGCTCGGCGAGAACTGTCAATCGACGCCGCATGCCCCTTGGAGGCAGCGGTTCGCTCCCGGGTGGGCGGAAGCGGGCGAAAACAATTTGTTATGATAAATATCCGCTCGGCGTGGCTCGCCAGGCTACGACGATGGTCTAGTCGCCCGGTGCCGCCGGGGCGGCAGGCGGGGCAGAGGCAAGGGAAGAAGGAAGAGGCAAGAAGGAAGAGAAACGACAGGGCGAAGGCACTTGCGAACCGCTCGGCGCGCCCCTTGGCGTGCCCCGAGCGCCGGCCGGCACGGGGCTCGGGAGACTCGCCAGCGGCTAGCGGGAGGGGGGCGTCGAGGGAGCGATGGCGTCGGACAGGTCGCGCAGCGCCAGGTACTCGCGACTCGGCGTCTCGCCGGCGCTGTCGTCGGCCCTGAAGAAGGCCTTGTCGAGGGTGGCCTCCCGCGCTTCCATCAGCGCCTGGGCGGCCTGCATGTGCTCGGTCATGACCTGACGTGCTCGGTCGATGTCGTCGTCACGCAGGGCGTCGAGCAGCCGGCGCTGGAAGTCGTAGCCGCGCTGGCGCAGCTCCGGGTAGGGCCGGTCGTAGATCCGCTGGCAGGTGGTCAGGCTCATCAGCAGGCGGATCATGAAGCGGCACATCAGCGCCAGCAGCGGATTGGGGCAGTAGTCCACCAGCACCAGGTGGAACTCCAGCTCCTTGATGCGCTGGGTGCGTTCTTCCTCCAGGGTGGCGGGGGGATGGGTGTAGTAGGCCATCACCGCCTCCAGGCGCCGGAAGGCGTCGTCGTCCAGCACGCCCTCGAGGCTGGCCACCATGGCGGGCTGGAGCTGCTTGCGCACCTCGTAGATGTCATGGATGGTCGGCGGGCGGAAGAAGAAGTAGTTGCCCAGCAGCTCCATGGCCCGGTCGTCGCTCACCTCGCTGATGAAGGCGCCGCCGCCGGGGCCGGTGCGGGTCTGGAGCAGGCCCTGGGCCGACAGGCCGCGCAGGGCCTCGCGGATGGTGCCCTTGGAGGCGTCCAGCGCCTCGACCAGGTGGGATTCCTGGGGCAGGCGATCCCCCGGGCCGAGTCCGTGGCGGGCGATGTATTCCTTGATCGCCTCGCCGATGACCTCGGGGCGGGCACGGCGCGCGGTGTGTCGTGGTGACTGGCTCATCACTCTCCTTGCGGGCGGGGCCGGGACGGCCGGTGGCAACGGGCCCGATGATCCGGATTCTCCGATACCCTGTCCAGATGGGCCCTCGTTCCGACGGCGATTGTCGTCGACTCGACTGTCATGCTATTTGTCATGATAAATAGCCGCGGTGCCTGGCGCCAATGCCGCCGGGCCTCTCACCGGAGTGTGCCATGACCTTCAGCCTGATCGCCCTGGATCGCGACCGACGCACCCTGGGTGTCGCCTGCGCCACGGGCGGCCCCGCCCTGGGCGGCTTCGTGCCCCACCTGCATGCCGGCGTCGGGGCCGCGATCACCCAGGGCTACAGCACCAATGTGATGGCCGCCGAGCGCGGCCTGGCTCGGCTCGCCGCCGGCGAGGCGGCGGCCTCGGCGGTGGCCGAGCTGCGTCGCGAGGACCGCGGCGAGGCCTGGCGGCAGCTGGCGTTGATGAATCGCCACGGCGAGGTGGCGGGCTGGACCGGAGCGAGCAACGTGCCGGTCTGCGACCTGCACCTCGAGCCCGGCCTGGCCGTGGCGGGCAACATGCTGGGCAGCGACGAGGTGGTGCCCGCGATGATCGCGGCCCATCGCCAGGCGATGGCGTCCGGCGAGGCGCTGGCCGAGGCGCTGCTGGCCGCCCTGGACGCGGGCCGGCGAGCCGGCGGCGACCGGCGCGGGCTGGTGTCGGCGGCGCTCAAGGTCCGCGCCCCCGGCGGTTTGCCCCTGGACCTGCGCATCGACCACTCGGACGAGGCGGTGACGGCGCTGGTCGAGCTGCACCGGCGGGTTCGGGCCGACCGGGACTTCCAGGCCTTCCTGGCACGCCTGCCCACGGGCGAGGCCCCGGATCGGCACTAGGCTCTGTACGAAAACTGTCTGCGCTTGCCCATACGGCGTTAAAAATCGGCTCGTGCGCGAGCCCGGTCAAAGGACTCATTTACACCGCGTAAACTCGCACGCGAGCCCGGTCCGTCTTTTCACCGATTTTTGCCTTGCGACCCACATGGATGTGGGAAGTGCGTTGGCCCGTAGGGAACGGGCCTAGGACGAGCCATCGCTCGCCGACTGTTCGTACAAAACCTAGATCCGGGCCAGGCGCGAGCGCCTTCGGGAGCTTATCCCACCAGCCGGGGCAGTGGCGTGGCGTCCGTCGCTACGCTCAGCGTCTTGCCGTGAAAGCGGGCCAGGATGTCGGCCAGGATCGCCAGGGCGATCTGCGCCGGGGTCTTGCTGCCGAGGGCCAGTCCGATCGGCATGTGGATCCGGGCGATCGCCTCGGCGTCGAGGCCGCCGGAGCGGGCCAGGCGCTCGGCGCGCTTGGCGGAGGTTCGCGCCGAGCCCATCACGCCGATGTAGAAGGCCTCGGTGCGCACCGCCTCGATCATCGCCAGGTCGTCGATGCGCGGGTCGTGGGTCAGGGCCACCACCGCCGTGGCGCCATGGGCGCCCCGAGTGGCCAGGTAGCGCGAGGGCAACTCGCAACGCACCTCGGCCGACGCCACGGGGAAGGCCTCGCAGGCTTCGGCTCGGGGATCGCAGACGATCACCTCGAAGCCCAGCGACACCGCGAACTCGGCGCAGTACTCCGAGACCGGCGAGATGCCGGCGATCACCAGCCGCACGCCGGGGGTGACGCGAATCTCGACGATCTCGTCCGGTCCCTCGCGGCGGCGGGTGACCCGTTCCCCGGGGCGATCGTCGTCGCCCAGGGCGAGTCGGCCACTGGTCAGGCACACCTCGCGGCGCAGTCGGTCCTTTCCCGCCAGGCTGTCCTGCACTCTGGCCAGGTGCTCCCGCGTCGCCGGGTCGGGCCTCAGGCGCTCCACCAGTACCTCGAGGTTGCCATCGCAGGGCAGGCGCACCTCGGGCGCCGTCACGCCCCCCGCGCCGTAGCGCAGCAGGGTCACCGGCTCGCGGCACTCGCCGCGAGCCAGGCGCTCGAGGAAGTCCTCCTCCACGCAGCCCCCCGACAGCGAGCCGAGATGCGCGCCGTCGTCGCGCACCGCCAGCAGCGAACCGGGCCCCCGCGGCGAGGAGCCGTAGGTGGCGAGCACCGTGCACAGCCAGACGCCATGGCCCGCGGCGAGCCAGTCGCGAGCACGGGCGATGACGCGGGTATCCAGGGGTTGCATGAGCGCGCCTCCTACGTTGTCCGGCGGCCCGTCATCAGGCCTTGACCACCGCGTTCAGCCAGTCGCGGCACTCGTCCGCCCGGTGGGCGGGCCAGTCGATGCGCAGCCGGGTGTCGCCCTGATCGAGTTCGATGTGGATATGGTGCGCCGAGGCGGCGGGGGCCCGGCCCAGCAGCCGTGACCACCAGGAGGCCCGGGCCGGCCGGCTCGCCGCGGCGGGCGGCGCGCTCGCCTCGGCGCGGGGAGCTGCGGGGGTGGCCTCGGAGAGCGCGGTCTCGGTCGTGGTGGCTGCGGCCACGGGCTCGCCGTTCAGGCGGCGGGTCAGGTTGACGCCGAACTCGTCCCACATGCGGTCGGCCTTGGTCTTCATCACCGCCAGGCCGAAGGTGCCGAGGCGGCCGAAGACGTCGGCCCGGACCCTGACGCGCAGCTCGGTGCCGCCGTCCTCGCGCTCCTCGAGGAACATCTCGCTGGTCTGCTTGATGGAACTCGCCACCGAGGCGTCCTCGCCGGTGCCCTCGGCGCGCAGGTAGCGCGGTGCATCTTGCTCGACGATGCGCGTGTTGAGGGTGAAACGGGCGCTGATGAAGGAGATCTTGACCTGCATGTGGGCGACGTATTCGGTGTCGCTGACGACCTCGACGGACTGCATGCCGGGCACACAGACGCCCATGGCCTCGGGGTCGAGTACGAATGCCCAGACCTGCTGCGGTGGGACATCCAGGGTGAGGGACTTTTCAATTTCCATGCAGCTTCTCCGCGGCGTGTTGAATGGATTCGACGATCTGGGTGTAGCCGGTGCAGCGGCACAGGTTGCCGTTCAGGGCCTGGCGAATCTCGTCGCTGGTGGGGCGGGGGATGTCGGCGAGCAGGGCACTGGCCGCCATCAGGAACCCCGGGGTGCAGTAGCCGCACTGCAGGCCGCCGCCGTCGACGAAGCTCGCCTGCAGAGGGTGGAGGGTCTCGCCGTCGGCGAGGCCCTCCACGGTGTCGATGTGCTGGCCGTCGGCCTGCACGGCCAGGCCCAGGCAGGACTTGACCAGCCGCCCCTCGACGAGCACCGAGCAGGCGCCGCAGATGCCGGTCTCGCAGCCGCGCTTGGTGCCGGTGAGGCCCAGGTCGTCGCGCAGGAAATCGCTGAGCAGGCGCCGGGCGGGCACGTTGGCCGTGACGGGTTCGCCGTTGATGATGACCTCGATGCGGTGTTCGCTCATGGCTATGACTCCAGGGAAATGCCGAAGAGGTGGGCGAGGTTGCGCCGGGCGATGACGCGCACCATGTCGCGGCGATATTCCGCCGAGCCGCGGGCGTCGGAGAGCGGCGAGATGTCGGCGGCGACGAGCTCGGCGGCCTCGGCCAGGGTGGCGGCGTCGAGGGGGCGTTCGATCAGCAGCGCCTCGGCCCGGGTGGCCCGGGTCGGCACCACGGTGGAGGCGCCGACCACCAGCCGTGCCGCCTCGCAGCCGTCGCCGCGCCGGCGCGCCCAGGCCGCCACGCTGACCAATGGCCGGTGCTCCGCCGCCGTGCGCAGGTAGCGGGCGTAGTGGCCGATGTCGCCCTCGGCGGGGGGCGGCAGGCGGATCTCGGTGATCAGCTCGCCGGGCTCCAGGGCGGTGGTGTAGTAGTCGACCAGAAACGCTTCCATGGACAGCCGACGCGCGCCCCGGGGGCCCTGGATCACCACTTGGGCGTCCAGCGCCATCAGGCAGCCGGGCGGGTCGGTGGCGGGGTCGGCGTAGCAGAGGTTGCCGCCGAGCGTTCCCTGGTTGCGCACCTGGGGGTTGGCGACCCGGCCGGCCATGCTGGCCAGCATGGGGTAGTGCGCCTGGACCTCCGGCGAGGCCGCCAGCTCGGCGTGGCGGGTCAGGGCGCCGATGGCAAGGCCCCGCTCGGCGTCGAAGCGAATGCCGCGCAGCGCCTCGAGCCGCCCCAGCGAGACCAGCCGCCGGGGCGACAGCATGCGCTGGCGCATGCCCAGCATCAGGGCGGTGCCACCGGCGATCAGGCGGCCTTCCTCCGGGGCTTCCAGGAGCATCCGGCTGGCCTCGGCGGGCGAGCCTGGCGTGAGGAAATCGAAGTCATGCATGGGACGTCTCCTCCTGCTTGGCGCGCAGCGCGGCGAGCACCTTCTCCGGGGTGATGGGCAGCTCGGTGATGCGCACGCCCACGGCGTCGAAGACGGCGTTGGCGATCGCCGCCGGCCCGGGCAGGATGGCGGTCTCGCTGGCGCCCTTGGCGCCGTAGGGGCCGTTGGGGTCGTGAGACTCGACGATGCCGGAGGCCAGCAGCGGAACGGCGTCGGCGGTGGCCATGGTGTAGTCGGCGAAGTTGCCGTTCATGATCCGGCCCTCCTCGACCTGCAGCCGTTCGTAGAGGGTCCAGCCGATCGCCTGGGCGGCGGCGCCATTGCTCTGGCCGTGGATGGCCAGTGGGTTGAAGGCCTTGCCGCAGTCGTCGGAGATGAAGCTCTCGACCACCTCGACGCGCCCGGTCTCGGTGTCGACCTCGACTTCCACCGCCTGGGCGGCGAAGGAGTAGGCCGGGGCGATGTTGCCGTAGAGGTTGTCGTCGTGCATGCGGGTCTGCGGGTCCCAGGTGGCCGAGACCTGCAGGCCCTCGCCGCCGTGGCGCCAGATATGCTGACGGGCCAGGGTCGCCAGGTCGGCGACGACGTCGCCTCCATCCTGGACGCGCACCACGCCGTCGACGAGCTCCAGCGCGTCCTCGGCCTGGCCCGACAGCTCGGCGGCCAGGGCCAGCAGTTGGCCCTTGGCCTTGCGGGCGGCGAGAATGGCGGCGTGGCCGCCGGACATGGTGACCCGCGAGGCCAGCGAGCCGATGGCGAAGGGCGAGCTGTCGGTGTCCGGCGGTATCACCTGTACGTGGGCCAGCGGCAGGGTCAGCTCGTGGGCGACCACTTGGCCGAGCATGGTCATGGCGCCCTGGCCCATGTCGCACTCGCCGCTTTGCACGAAGGCGCGGCCGTCCTCGTTGAGCTTGATCACCACCGTGGAGCCGTCCCAGTTGCCGATGGTGCGGTTGCCGCTGACGTGCATCGCCGCGCCGATGCCCACGCCGCGGCGACGGCTGCCGACCTGCCCGCCGCGGCGGCGCTTGGCGGGCCAGCCGATCGCCTCGGTGCACTGGTCGAGGCACTCGGAGAGCCCGGTGCTGCCGACCTGCCAGCCGTGGATCGAGGTATCGCCGGCCCGGATGGCGTTCAGGCGGTGGATCGCCACCGGGTCGAGGCCCAGTTGTTCGGCCATGGCGTCGATATGGCTGTTGAGGGCGAACAGCATCTGGGTGCCGCCGAAGCCGCGGAAGGCGCCGTGGGGCGGCGTGTGGGTATAGCTCAGCACGGCGCGGGAGCGCACGTTTTCCAACCGATGCATGTTGTCGCTGCGCATCGCCGAGACGTGCATGACCTCGTTGGTCAGGCCGCAGTAGGCGCCGCAGTCGGCGAGGATCGTCACGTCCTTGGCGACGATGCGCCCCTCCCGGGTCATGCCCAGCTTGAGGGTGATGCGTTCGGGGAGGCTGGAACAGGCGCCCTGGAAATCCTCCAGGCGGCTGTTGACCAGACGTACCGGGCGGCCGGTCTTCAGGGCCAGCAACCCGGCGATCAGGTTGTTGGCGTCCTCGACGATCTTGCCGCCGAAGCCGCCGCCGGTGGTGGTCTGCATCACCCTTACCCGGGACGTTGGCAGCTCCAGGGCCGCCGCCAGGCGGGCCCGTGCCAGGAATACCGACTGGGTGGAGGTCCACACCTGCAGGCGGCCGTCGCCGTCGAGGCGCGCCACGCTGGCCATGGGTTCGAGGTAGCCGGGGTACTGGGCGTGGGTGGTGTAGGTGGCCTCGTGAATCAGATCGGCCTGGGCGAAGCCGTTTTCCACGCTGCCGCGCTCGAAGGCGATCCGGTGGGCCACGTTGTCGCGCTCGGGATGGATGCCAGCGGCGTCCTCGGCCAGGGCGTCCTCCGGGGTGAACAGCGCCGGCAGCGGTGCATAGTCGATGCGCACCAGCTCCAGGGCGTCGCGGGCTATCTCGTCGCTGGTGGCGGCCACGGCCACTACCTCCTCGCCGGCGAAACGCACCACCTCGCGGGCCAGGATGCGGCGCTCCTTGTGGTGCACACCCCACAGGGTATCGGGGGCATCGGCGCCGGTCAGCACCGCCTTGACGCCGGGCAGGGCGCGGGCCTCGCGGGTGTCGATACGGACGATCCGCGCATGCGGATAGGGGCTGCGCAGCACCTTGCCGTGCAGCATGCCGGGCAGCTGGATGTCGCCGGCGTACTCGGCGCGCCCGGTCACCTTGGCCTTGGCCGTGACCTGGGGCGTGTCGCGGCCGATGGGGGATGTGGGCATCTCGACCCTCCTGTCGACTGATGGGGATCCGTGGGGGCTGGTCGGGGCGTTCATGACGAGGCGACCTCGCCGCCTGACGTGGCGCGCCGCCGGCGGCCGGCGATGGCGGCGCCCAGGGCCCACAGCAGCAGCGCCAGACACACGGCCAGCAGGCCGCCGCTCACCGGGCGTTCGATAAAGGTCATGGGGTCGCCGCGGGACAGCAGCAGGGCGCGGCGCAGGTTCTCTTCCAGCAGCGGGCCGAGCACGAAGCCCAGCAGCAGCGGGGCGGGGCTGAAGTTCAGCAGGCTCAGGCCGTAGCCCAGGGCGCCGATCGCTGCTACCACGTAGACGTCGAAGACGTTGTTGTTGACGCTGTACACGCCCAGGCAGATGAACACGATGATCGCCGGGTAGAGCATGCTGAAGGGGATGCGCAGCAGGGCGGTCCAGATACCGATCAGCGGCATGTTGAGCACCAGCAGCAGCAGGTTGCCGATGCCGAAGCTGACCACCAGGCTCCAGAACATCACCGGATTCTCGGCGATCATCAGCGGCCCCGGCTGGATGCCGTGCAGCATCATGGCGCCGAGCATCAGGGCCATGACCACGTCGCCGGGGATGCCGAGGGTCAGGGTCGGCACGAAGGCGGTCATGGCGCCGGCGCTGTTGGAGGACTCGGCCCCGGCGATGCCCTCCACGGCCCCCTTGCCGAAGCGCTCGGGCTCCCGGGCCAGCTTCTTCTCCACCGCGTAGGACATGAACGGCGACAGGCCGGAGGCGGTGCCGGGCATGGTGCCGAAGAAGCTGCCGATGGCGGTGCCGCGCAGCATGGCAGGCACCGCGCGGCGGATATCGAGCCACTTGGGCAGCATGGCACGCAGCGAGAAGCGGGCCGTGTGCCGGTCGCCGCCGCTCAGCCGCATGCTGGTGATCACCTCGGAGAGCCCGAACAGGCCCATGGCCAGGGCCACCAGGTTGATGCCGTCCATCAGCTCCGGGAGGCCGAAGTTGAAGCGCGCCACGCCGGTGTTGATGTCGGTGCCGACCATGCCCAGCAGCACCCCCAGCACCACCATGGCCAGGCTCTTGGCGGTGGAACTGGCGCCCACCGCCGAGGCGGCGATCAGCCCCAGCAGCATCAGCGAGAAGTACTCGGCGGGGCCGAACGCCAGGCCGATCTCGGAGAGCAGCGGGCCGATGGACGCCAGCAGCAGCAGGCCGAGAATGGAGCCGGCGAAGGACGATGACATGGCGATGAACAGGGCCACGCCGGCGCGCCCCTGTTTTGCCATCGGGTAGCCGTCCAGGCTGGTCACCGCCGCGGCGGGCGTGCCGGGGATGTTGAGCAGGATCGAGGCGATGGAACCGCCGTACTGGGAGCCGTAGAAGACCCCCGCCAGCATCGCCAGGGCGGCGGTTGAGGGGATGTAGTAGGTGATCGGCAGCAGCAGCGAGATCGCCGCCATGGCGCCGACGCCTGGCAGGACCCCGACCAGGGTGCCGAGGAAGACCCCGATGAAGCAGTACAGCAGCATGGTGGGCTGGGTCGCGTCCTGCAGGCCCAGCATCAAGGCTTCCAGAGTGCCCATGGTTGCACCTCTCCGGATCGTGGGTGGTAGTGAAGGGACTAGCCCCGTCGTGACTCGCCGGCGCGGGGCGCTAGCCCGACCAGGGCCAGGCGGGCAGGGTCATGCCCAGTGCCGCGACGAAGATCAGATAGGTGATGGCCGCGATGGATACGGCCACCTTGCACTTGGTGGACCAGGCGAGTCGGCGGTCGGGGACCAGCGCCACCAGGGCAGCGGCCAGGGTGGCGACCACCAGTCCGAGCCGGGGCAGCAGCAGGCCGAAGAGCACGATGCTGGCGACCACGAAGCCGGCGTTGGCCCATTCGGCGCGGATCGATGTGCCAGGGCGGCGCCAGGCCGGCACGGCCACGATCAGCCCCAGCAGGGCCAGCACGCCGCCGAGGATCACGGGCAGGTAGCCCGGCCCCATGCGCGCGACGTTGCCCAGCGCGTAGTGATCATGGGCGTACCAGGTGGTGAACAGGCCGAGCGCCACCAGCAGCCCCCCGCCGAGGAGGCCTTGGATATCTCGTTCGAGCATGAGGAATGTCCGTCGCTGTCAACGTGGAGCGAGCCGGGGGCACGAGCGGCCCCCGGGCCGGTGCCGGGAAGGCGTCAGTCGACGCTGATGCCCAGATCGTCGATGACCAGTGCCAGGCGCTCGTAGTCGTCGGCGTTGATCTCGGCCAGGGCCTCGGGCTCGCCACCTACCGGGACGGCGCCGACCTGGGCCATCTGCTCGACGACCTCGGGCAGCTCGAGGATCTCGTTCATTTGGGCGTTGAGCGTCTCGAGGATCTCGTCCGGGGTGCCCTTGGGCGCCATCAGGCCGTGCCAGGCGCCGAGTCGCACCGCGTCGTAGCCCTGCTCGGCGACGGTCGGCACGTCTTCCAGCACCGGCGAGCGCTGCGGGTCGGTGATGGCGACCAGGTTGAGGCGACCCGATTCGATCAGCTGGGCCACCGGGCCGTAGGTGACATAGCCCAGGTCGATGTGGCCGGCCAGCACGTCGGGGACGATGGGGCTGACGCCGCGATAGGGGATGTGCAGGGTGTCGATGCCGGCCTCGCGGTCCAGCCACTCGGCGGCGATGTGCATCGGCGAGCCGGCGCCGGGGCTGCCGTAGGTGAGGTTCTTGCCGTCCTTGGCCTGGCTGACCAGGTCCTCGACGGTCTCGATGCCGGTATCGGGGTTGGCCACCATCAGCACCGCCTGATAGTTGGTGAGGACCACCGGGTCGAGGCCGTCGACCACGTCGTAGCTGACGTCGTCGGGCAGGTTCATGACCAGCGGGGCGGTGGTGAAGGGGTTCGGGGTGAACAGCAGGGTGTAGCCATCGGCGTCGGCCCGGGCGACGTAGTTGTTGCCGATGGTGCCGCCGGCACCGGGCCGGTTCTCCACTACCACCGGCTGGCCGAGGCGCTCGCCGAGCTTGTCGGCGAACAGCCGCGCCATGCCGTCGGTGTCCGCACCCGGCGGATAGGACACCACGATGGTCACCGGCTTGGTGGGGAAGGCCTCCGCCTGGGCGCTGCCGGCGCCGAGGGTGGTGGCGGCGATCGCGGTGGTGATGAACAGTCGGCGCATCAGGGTCATGCGTTGTCTCCTCTCGGCCGGGTTCGGCCAGCGATTTGTTGATCTTGTTGTTCCCGCCCCGGTGGGGCTCGGCGCGGGGATGCCAGTGTCGTCAGGCCTGCGGGACGGCCTGACTCCATCGTTATTCTTTTATGAAACCTTGTTTTTTATCTGGTCCAGGGAAATTAAGCAGCCGGGCTCGCGGGGAGTCAAACGTCAGTCGGCGGCATTGATAGACGGCTAACGGATGATTTCCCGCTCGCTCAAGGCGGCGACGAGACCGGCCGTCGACCGCCCTTCGGGGACATGCATTGGAGTGAAAATCCGCTTGTCGCGGGCACTTGCGGGCGAACCATGGCGGCGCCGGTTTCGCTGCCTGGGGCGCCTCGGGTAGGGCGGGCATGGCGACGCGGAGCGTCTCAGGTGTTCCCCATTAGTTGTCACTGCGGAAAAAGTGTCGCTATCTAGTCAACGCGTGACGGCGCCGAAAGGCATGACGGCCTTGCCGAACGCCTTCCCTGGACGTCATGCGTGGCCGGTGGGGTGTCGGGGAGATGGCGGTTCAGCGCGACGTCAGCGGCGAGGCGGGGCGCATGTGGTGGGCGAACAGCTCCGCCATGGGGCGCGCCGCGGCGCTCAGCGGCACGCCGCGCAGGGTCAGGATGCCCAGCGTCATCGGTGGCGCGGGCGGCAGGTGGGCGAAGCGCTGCATGCCGGTGTTGTAGATCGGATCCTCGAACAGCGGGCTGGGGCCGAAGCCGATCAGGTCGGTGCGCCGCGTCAGTTCGAGCATCAGGGTCGGCGAGGTGCTCAGCACCGGGTTGTCCGGCGGTGTCAGCCCGGTCCGCGCCAGCCAGTCGAGCAGGTACTGGCCGGTGCTGCCATGGGTGAGGTTGAGCACCCAGCGGGCGCCTTCCAGTTCGGACCAGTCACGGGCCTCGGCGAGCGGGTGCCCGACCCGGCCGACCACGCAGGCGGTGATCTTGCCCAGCGGCTGGAAGGTCACCTCCGGTGGCAGGTGATCGGGGTCGGTGATCACCACCGCGAAATCGATGCTGCCCTCGTGGAGGGCGGGGATGGCGCTGGTCATCATGCCCTCGATCAGCGTCAGGCGGGCGTCCGGCTGGCGGCGTTCGAAGTCGCGCAGCACCTGGGGCAGCACCGTGACCGCAATGGTCGGGGTGATGGCCACGGTGAGCTTGGCCCCGGCACCGCCGCGCAGCAGGCGGATCTCGTCGCGGGCCGTGTCCAGGGTCGAGAGCACCAGGCGGGCCCGCACCAGCAGGGCGTTGCCGGCGGGGGTGAATTCCACGCCCTTGTAGCTGCGGGTGAGCAGCTCGGCGCCCACGTCCTCCTCCAGCTCGCGCAGCGCCTTGGTCAGTGCGCTGGGGCTGAGATGCATGGCCCGGGCCGCCGCACGAATCGAGCCGCTGTCGGCGACCTGGACCAGGGCCTTGAGCTGGTGATCCTTCATGGTGTTAACCCATGGTTGCCATGATGGGAATTATCATTGTCGACGCAATCACCGACGGTGGCCAGTCGTGGCCCGGCCACGGTTGGGTTCAGGCCCCTTACGGGCCGGCGGCGATCTTCAGCGCTCCGCCGCTCTTGAGCGACTCCATGGCCACCTGGGTGGCGACGTCGTGGAGGCCGTCGAGCGGGCTCACCGCCTCGGCGAGGAAGGTCGACAGCGCACCCAGGCTCTCGACCACGACCTTGAGCAGGAAGTCATGATTGCCGGTGACGGTATGGCACTCGGTGACCTCGTCGCGGGCCAGCAGCGCCGCCACGGCCTCGCGGGGGTGGTGCATGCGCGACTTGTCCATGGAGATGAAGATGAAGGCGGTTACCGCAAGCCCCAGGGCGGGCGGGTCCAGCCGCAGCGAGTAGCCTTGGATGATCCCTTCGCGCTCCAGTCGCGCCAGTCGCCGCGAACACTGACTGGGGGAGAGGCTGACCGCCTCGGAGAGGGCGCCGAGGGTGAGGCGGGCGTCGCGCTGCAGGGCCTGCAGTAGCTTCAGGTCGAAGCGATCGAGTGATGTCATTTGTCGTTTTTCTCTATTTAGTGCAAAAGCCTTGCACATAAGGTGCTGTCGAGCGCATAAGAACGCAACCCTGCGTCATCTGTCTCCCCCTAGAATGTTCCCAGGCGATTCCCTTTCCTTTCCGGAGACCCGACATGAGCGTGAGCCTGGAACGCGTCCGCGAGCTCGACCGCCAGGATCCCCTGGCCGACTTCAAATGCCGCTTCGCCCTGCCCGAGGGCGTCCTTTATCTCGACGGCAACTCCCTCGGTGCCCAGCCGACGGCGGCCCGGGAGGCGGTGGACGGAACCCTGGACCAGTGGCGCGACGAGCTGATCAAGGGCTGGAACCAGGGCTGGTTCGACGCCCCCGAGCGCCTCGGCGACCTGATGGCGCCCATCATCGGCGCCGGCGACGGCGAGGTGGTGGTCACCGACAACATCACGCTCAATCTCTTCAAGCTGCTGGGCTACATCACCGGGCAGCGCGGCGACGGACGCCGCGTGGTGCTCAGCGAGGGCGGCAACTTCCCCACCGACGGCTATATCGCCCAGGGCTTCTGCCGGGTCAGCGGTCACGAGCATCGTTTCCTGCCCGAGGGCGCCGAGCTCGACGCGCACCTGGACGGCGTGGCGGTGGTGGTGCTGAGCCAGGTCAACTACCGCACCGGGCGGCTGCGCGACATGGCGGCCACCACCCGGCTGGTGCACGACCACGGCGCCGAGGTGATCTGGGATCTGGCCCACTCGGCGGGGGCGCTGCCGGTGGACCTCGACGGCTGCGGCGCGCGCTATGCGGTGGGCTGCACCTACAAGTACCTCAACGGCGGCCCCGGGGCCCCGGCCTTCCTGTACGTCCATCGCGACCACCAGGCCGGCGGCTGGCAGCCGCTCTCCGGTTGGCACGGCCACGCCGCCCCCTTCGCTTTCGAGGCCGACTATGCGCCGGCAGGGGACATCAGGCACTTTCGTACCGGCACTCACTCGGCGTTGATCTACGGCGCCCTGGAGGCCTCGCTGTCGATGTGGGCCGAGGTCGACCTGCAGGCCCTGCGCGACAAGAGCCTGGCGATGAGCGAGCTGTTCCGCGAGTGCCTGGCTGACCTGTTCGAGGCCCACGGTATCGAGGATCTCACCCCGCCCGCCGAGGCGCGTGGCAGCCAGGTCTCGCTGGTGGACACCGAGCACGGCTACGCCATCGTCCAGGCGCTGATCGCCCGAGGGGTGATCGGCGACTACCGCGAGCCGGGGCTGATGCGCTTCGGGTTCACGCCGCTCTACCTGAGCTATGAGGACGCCTGGCGGGCGGCGCGGCATTTCCGCGAGGTGGTCGAGAGCGGCGAGTACCGGGAGCCGCGCTTCCGGGTGCGCGGCGCGGTGAC
Organism: Halomonas sp. ABH4_019; assembly: GCF_056159885.1. Classification (NCBI taxonomy): domain Bacteria; kingdom Pseudomonadati; phylum Pseudomonadota; class Gammaproteobacteria; order Oceanospirillales; family Halomonadaceae; genus Halomonas; species Halomonas sp. ABH4_019. The sequence goes on along the minus strand of NZ_JBSWWC010000001.1, from coordinate 988,747 downwards.
CTGAAGTCAGGGATAGCAAGGAGAGCGGATGTCATGACCGACCAGGCCCTGGACCACGCCTACTCGCCGAGCCGCTTCGCCCGCGACGTCGAGGCCACCCTGGCGCGCCAGGCCGCCGCGGGCCGCGAACTGGCGGCGCGCCTGCGCCCTCTGGAGCTGGCCGGCGGCGACGATCCCGCGGCCCGCCTGAGCCTGTTCGTGCCTGCGGGCGAAGGCCCCTGGCCCTTGATGGCGTTCATCCACGGCGGCTACTGGCAGGAACTGGATCACACCGCCACCGACTTCCTGGCCGAGCGCTACCTGGCCTGCGGCATGGCCTTCGCTTCCCTGGGCTATGGCCTGGCCCCGGCGACCTCGATCGAGGCCATGGTCGCGCAGTGCGACCTGGGGCTGGCGGCGGCCCGCGCCGCCCTCGTCGAGCGTGGCGGCGTCGGGCCCGTGACCCTCGGCGGCCACAGCGCCGGCGCTCAGCTGGCCTGCCGAGTGGCCAGCGAGGGCAAGACGAGCGTCGACGCGCTGCTGCTGGTCAGCGGCGTCTTCGATCTGACCCCGCTGGTCGACACCTACGTCAACGCACCGCTGGGCCTCGACCGGGCGCGGGCCCGGTCGCTGAGCCCGCTGTTCGGCGATCTTTCGGCGCTGCCGCCCGCCCGGGTGGTGATCGCCGCGCACGACCCGCCGGCCTTCCGCCGCCAGGGCCGCGACTTCGTGGCCGCGCTGCGCGCCGCCGGCCGCCAGACGGCCTTCGTCGACCTGCCGGGCTGCGATCACTTCGACATTCTCGACCACCTCTAGTCCGCTGCCGGCGGCCACTACAACAACAGCGGAGTCGTGAAGCGACTCCCTTGGGATCCTATCGTCATGAATACAACAAGAGCACAGTTTTCCTCCCGCTTCGGCTTCCTGATGGCCGCGGCCGGTGCCGCCGTGGGGCTCGGCAATGTCTGGAGTTTCCCGTCCATGGCCGCCAACAACGGCGGCGGCGCCTTCCTGCTGCTGTACTTGGTGATGGCCTTCGTGCTGGCTTATCCGGCGCTGATGGCCGAGCTGACCTTGGGACGCTATGCCCAGAGCGGCATCATCACCGCCATGTCACGGGTCGGTGGTGACGGCGGCGCGGGGCGACTGGGCGCGGCCATCGGCGGGTTGGCGATCCTCACCGCCTGTCTCGGCCAGGCCTTCTACGCCATCGTCACCGGCTGGCTGATCGGCGACACCCTGACCCCGCTGCTCGACCTGCTGGGCCTCGAAACCTGGGCCGTGCGGCTCGATGACGCCGGCTTCTGGAAGGACTGGGGGTTGGCCAGCCTGGCCATGCTGGTGACGATCGGCGTGGTGCTGGCCGGCGTCAACAAGGGCATCGAGCGCTGGTCCAAGCGCCTGATGCCGCTGCTGATCGTGCTGATGCTGGCGCTGATCGCGGTGGTCATGACCCTGCCCGGGGCCATCAGTGGGCTCGCCGCCTACCTGGTGCCGGACGTCTCGCGGGTCACCGGACAGCTGGTGATGGATGCCATGGGCCAGGCCTTCTTCTCGCTGTCCATCGGCGTTGGCGCCATGGTGATCTACGGCTCCTACCTGAGCCGCGAGGCCAGTCTGCCGAAGACCGGCGCCCAGGTGATGTTCATCGACATGGGCGTGGCCTTCATCGCCGGGCTGCTGATCGTGCCCTCGATGTTCGTGGCCGACGAGCTGGGGGTGGACATCTTCGATGCCGACGGTCAACTGCAGAGCTCCTCGACCCTGCTGTTCGACGTCATGCCGGCGATGTTTTCCCAGTTGGGAGGCCTGGGGGCCGGCCTCGAGGTACTGTTCTTCGCCCTGCTGGCGATCGCCGCCCTGACGTCGATGTTCCCGGTGCTGGAGGTGCCGGTGGCGACCATCGTCGAGACCGGCCGGTTCTCGCGGCGTGGGGCGACCCTGCTGATGGGCGGGGTGATCTTCGCGATCTCCACGCTGATCCTGGTGCATTTCGAGACGCTGTTCGGCTGGGCGATCACCGTCACCATCAACTACAACATGCCGCTGATCGGCGCCCTGGTATGCCTCTACGTGGGCTGGCTGCTGTCGCGCAACGCCAAGCTGCAGGAGTTGCGGCGCGGGGCGCCGGAGATCGAGGACTCCCTGTTCTGGAAGCTGTGGCCCTGGTACATCCGCTTCGTGTGCCCGGTGTTGCCCATCGTCGTGTTGGTCAACGGCCTGTAGCGTTGGGGACGGCTACACGAGCACCTGCCACCATCGTGGGGGGCGACCCGCCCAATGCAGGCGGAGCGGGTCGTATCACCTCACACCAGCTCGCGCTGCTCCCCTCGGGCCTCGCGGCGGTCGCGCAGCACGGCGCGGCAGATCAGCACCAGTACGCCCAGGGTCAAGGCCGGCCATATCAGGACGTAAAGGGTAAAAAGCGTGGTCATGATCGAACTCCTGTCGAGGAGCGCCAGCGCAGCGTGCGGGCGCTCCGATAGGTGGAAAGGTATCAGCGCTGGGCGGCGAGAGAGATGCCCTCGGACCGCTCTTCGGTGGTGACGGAGACCGAGTCGGCAGAATGGTCGTCGTAGTCACCGACCCGCTCACGGATGCTGTTGAAGTCGAAACGCTCCTGGCGGCTGACCAGGCTCATCACTACGCATACCAGGGTGCTGGTGCCATAGGCCGTCAGGGAGGCCAGCAATACCGTGTAGTCGCGCAGGAAGTCGGTGGCGAACACCAGCATTGCCACCAGCGCCAGGGTCCCCGCGATGAAGCCGGCCACGCGGCCGAGGAAGCCGAACACCATCAAGCCGATGATGATGCCGCCACCGATGCTGGCCAGGAGCTCGAACAGCAGGCCCGTGGCGCCGGCCAGCGGCAGCCATTCGAAGCGAGCCAGGCAGAACATCGCCATGGCGACGATCACCGAGGTGGTGAAGGCGGCGTTGGTGACGCGATTCCAGAAGCAGCTGGCAATGACCGGGAACACGATGGCCCCCCACAAGGCGCCGACGAAGACCAGCATGACGAGGATATCCAGCGAGAAGCTCGCGAAGATGATGCCGACGGCGGTCGCCGTGATCATGGTCAGGCGGCCGACCAGCAGCATGCGCTGTGGGTCGGCCTTGCCGCGAGCGATATTCTTGCCGTAGACATCGGCCATCATGATGGCCGAGAGGGCGGAGAGATCGGAATCGGCGGTGGACGATAGGGAGCCGATCACCAGGATGAAGAACAGCGCGATAAAGATCGGCGGCAGGTAGCCGGACACCATCTGGGGAATCAGGTTGTTCATGTCGCCGTTCAGCGGCTCGATGCCCAGCGTCAACGCCATCAAGCCGATCATGCCAAGGCCGATGACGATGGCGCCGTAGCCCACCGTGGCGGTCAGGAAGGTCGGCTTTATGTGGTCTTCGTTGACGGCGAACAGGCGCTGGGAAATGGTCTGATTGCCGATGGCATAGGCCAGTACGGCGACGAAGAAGGGAGCTCCCTGGTTGAGGATGGCCTCCATGGAAAAGAAGTTGGCCTGTTCGGCTGTCAGGTTGTCGAGACCGGCCACCAGTTCGCTCGGCCCGCCCATGGCGAAGAAGACGGCGGGGATGATCAGGACGGCGATAGCCATCAGCGCCACCAGCTGGGCGAAGTCGGTCAGCACCGAGGCGCGAAAGCCCGACCACAGCGTGTACAGCAGCACGCCGACGCCGGCGATGATCACCCCGGCCTGGAACGACAGCGGCGAGAGCACCGCGACCAGGGCGCCGGCGGCGGTGAAGTTGACCATCAGGCTGATCACGCTGCCGAGGATGTTGGAGAGCGCCAGGATCAGCTGGCTGGAGGACCCGTGACGCGCGTGGATCAGCTCGCCCAGGGTATGGGCGTTGGGCGCCAGACGGCGGAAACGGCGACCGAACGGATAGATGAACAGGATCATCAGGGCGCCCCATAGCCCGTAGTGGATCGGACCCGAGACCCCGTAGGTGTAACCGGAGGTAGCGGCGGCATAGAAGGAAGCGGCCCAGATCCAGGTGGCGGTCATGCTGGCCGCGCCGATGCCGAACCCGACCCGGTGATTGGAGACCATGAAGGCGTCGGCATCCTCCTTCTTCTTGCGAATGCTCAGGGTCAGCAGGTAGGTGCCGCCGTAGAAGGCGAGCATCAGCAGGATCACCGTCAACGTCGAGAATTGATGGAGTGAGGCGTTATTCAAGGACAGTTCCTTTGTGGGGGACACGAAGGCGCACAACGACTGCCGAGCGGGCGCGGCAGTGCGAGCGCGATGGGAGGACGCTGGGCGAGGCACGCACGACCATGGGCGCCGGGCCTGATCGGGTCAGGGGCGGGAGTCGGGTCGGCTGGCGGTCGCTCGGCGGCGGATAGCCGCGGGCAGCGTCGTTAGCTGGGGAGGAAGAGCGTGGGTGGCGGGCGGCGCGGCATGCATCGGCCCGCTTCGGCATAGTGGGGCGACATGGATTCCCTCTCTATCGATGGCGTCGGCGACGGACAGTCGAAAGTGCTGGCGATCCCGTCTGCAACAGGGCAGGACTCGTGGGTCCCTGGCAGGACCTTTCCGGGCCGGGCCGGCCCAGGATGCGTAACCCTACTGGCAAGATGCGAAAAAGTCCAACCGGTGCCGAGCGTGTGGGCAACGCCCGGCAGTGTCTGGAAAAATACCGAACGGGTATCTCGTGGTCGGGCTTGCCGGCGATCGCCAGGCTTGCTTGACTGACGGGGCCGCGGGACTGCGGCCCTCGTCTGCTACCGGGAGTTCATGCATGTCGCCACCCCTGACGCGCCATAACCGCCCCCGCCAGGTGCTCGATGCCATCGACGCCGCCAACGCGAGCCTTTCCGAGGCCGACCGCGCCGCCAAGTACGCCAAGCTGGCCGAGTCGCCGTACCGCTTCTTTCGCGGTACCAACCACCTCTACTGGGACGACGTCTGGCACGACTGGCGCTTCGCCCTCTACGGCGGGTTGCCGGAGACCCAGACCTGGCTGCAGGGCGACGCCCACGTCTACAACTTCGGCGCCTACGGTCACCACGACGATGCCGTGCGCTACGGCATGGACGACTTCGACGACGCCCTGGTCGGCGACTACCAGTACGACCTGTGGCGGCTGGCCATCAGCCTGGTGCTGGACGCCCGGGAGAACGCCGGGCTGTCGCCCAAGGGCATCGGCAAGGCGCTGGCCACGCTGCTCGAGGCCTACTTGGACGAGCTGGACGACCACGCCGAGGGCGAGGCGCCCGATGCCGTGACCCTGGCGACCGCCAAGGGGCCGCTGGGCCCCTTCCTGGAGAAGGTGGCGCGCAAGGAGAGCCGGGCCAAGATGCTCGACAAGTGGACCACGCTCGGCGACGACGGCCGGCGCTTGGCCGTCGAGGAGCGCCCGGCGAAGCTGGGCCGGCTGCCGGCCCACCTGGCCAGCCAGCTGCGCAAGGCCGTCGAGGGCGAGTACCGCGACACCCTGCGCGGCGCTCGCGCCGAGGCCGAGGAGGATCACTTCCGGGTCAAGGACATGGCGCGGCGCCTCGATGCCGGCACCGGCTCGCTGGGGCTCGACCGCTACTATGTGCTGATAGAGGGCGGGCGCGACCACGCCCACGACGATGTCATCCTCGACGTCAAGCAGCAGACCCCGCCCGAGGGCTGGCGGCTGATGAATGCCGCCGAGAAGCGCGACTGGCGCCGTGCCTTTGCCCACGAGGGCGCCCGCCACGCCGCGGCCTTCGCCGCCATCGCCGAGCATCCGGATGTCTACCTGGGCTGGCTGCACCTGGGCGAGGCGGTGTTCTCGGTGCGCGAGCGCTCGCCCTTCAAGGAAGACTTCCCGACCCACAAGCTCGACGGCGACAAGCCCTACCGCAAGCTGGCCAAGCAGTGGGGGCGGATTCTCGCCCGCGAGCACCTGCGCGGCGCCCGAGCGCTGCATGCCGACGACCCCGGGCGATTCGCCCGGGCGGTGGGGGAGCGGATCGAAGGGGGCCGGGACCACTTCATCGACATGACGACGACCCTGGCGCTGAGCTATGCCGACTGCGTGAGCCTGGACCATCACACCTTCGTCGAGGCCCGGGAGGCGCCGACGGAATAGGCCTGGGTCCCGACGGGCGCCTAGACTGACACCATCGGCGGCCACTTTCCCCGGAGGGGTGGCGATGGGGGCGATCATCGACCGCGAGGCCTTCTCCGCGTCGGACTACCAGCGCTTCGGCAAGCGCCTGCGCGAGAGCCTCGATATCCTGCGCGAGCGGCTAGACGCGCCGGGCTTCGGCGTGGATGCGCCGACCCTGGGCGCCGAGCTTGAGGCCTACATCGTCGACGAGGGCGGGGACGTCGCGCTGCTCAACCAGGCCTTGCTCGAGCGCCTGGGGGATCCCCAGCTGCAGCTGGAGCTCAACCGCTTCAACATCGAATACAACCTGGCCCCGCTGCCCCTGGCGGGGGCGCCCCTGCATGCCCTGGAGGCCCAGCTCGGCGAGGCCCTGGCGCGCCTCGAGGCGGTCGCCACGCCCCTCGGCGCCCATGTGGTGCCGATCGGCATCCTGCCCACCCTGCGCCGCCGCGACCTGGGCGAACACGCCATGAGCGAGCTGCCGCGCTACCGCGCCCTGGAACAGGGCATCAGGCGCCTGCGCGGCGAGGACTTCCGCGTGGCGATTCGCGGTGAGGAGGAGCGGGTGCGGGTCTCCAGCGCCCATGTGGTGCTGGAGGGAGCCAACACCTCCCTGCAGCTGCACCTGCGGGTCGACCCCGAGCGCTTCGCCGATACCTTCAACGCCGCCCAGCTGGTCACGCCCCTGGTGCTGGCGCTGGCCGCCAACTCGCCGCTGTTCCTGCAGCGTCGCCTGTGGGACGAGACCCGCATCGCGCTGTTTCGGCAGGCGGTGGAATGCCGGCCGGGCGGCGTCCGCTGGCGCCAGCCGGGTCGGGTGGGCTTCGGCCAGGGCTGGGTGCGCGAGGGCGCCTGGGAGCTGTTCGCCGAGGCGGTGTCGCTGCATCCGCCGCTGCTGCCACTGTGCGCCGAGGCGCACCCCGCAGACTGTTCGCCGGGCAGCACGGCGCCGGGGCTGGCGGAGCTGCGCCTGCACATGGGTACCGTCTGGCCCTGGAACCGGGCCGTCTACGATCCCGTCGGCGACGGCCACCTGAGGGTCGAGATGCGCGCCCTGCCGGCGGGGCCGACCCCGCTGGACATGGCGGCCAACGCGGCCCTGCTGCTGGGCCTGGTGGCGGCCCTGCGCGACGAGATCGCGCCCTGCCTGTCGGCGATGCCGTTCCGCCATGCCGAGCACAACTTCTACCGTGCCGCCCGGGACGGCCTCTCGGCCACCCTGCTGTGGCCACATCCGCGCCATCACCGGCTGGAGGAGGTGCCGGTGACGGCCCTGCTCGAGCGCCTGCTGCCCGAGGCCAGTCGCGGCCTGCGCGCGCTGGGCGTGGGCTCCGCCGATGCCCGGCGCTACCTGGCGGTGATCGGCGAGCGGCTCGAGGCCCGCACCAGCGGCGCCCGCTGGCAGCGGCGGGTCCTGGCCCAGTGCGAGGCGCGGGGGCTCGGCCGTCTGGCGGCCTGCCGGCGCCTGCTGGGGGCCTATCGCGCCGGCGTGGCGGGCGGAGAACCGGTGGCCCGCTGGGCGGAGGAGGGCTGAATGGGCGCGCTCGAGTTGCCCGTGATTCGCGACCCCGGTGTCGCGCACCCGGACGTCGCGGCCTGGCTGCAGGCCCTGGGCGGCCCGGCGTGGCTGATCCTCGAGGGTGAGGACACCCGGCGCTGCCGGGCGGTCACCACCCTGCTGCACGGCAACGAGCCGTCCGGGGTGCTGGCGCTGCATCGCTGGCTGATGGACGGGCCGCGGCCCCGTACTCGTCTGGCGGTGCTGCTGGCCAACGTGGGCGGGGCCCTGAGCCATCCCGTCTTCACCCATCGCCATGCCCCGGACGGTCGCGACCTCAACCGCTGCTTCCGGCCGCCCTTCGAGGGGCCGTCCGGGGCCCTGGCCCGGGCGATCGCCCATGACCTGGCGGCGCTGGCCCCGGAGGTCGTGGTCGACCTGCACAACACCTCGGGCAACGGTCCGGCCTTCGCCGTCGCCACCCGCCGGCATCCGCTCATCGAGGCGCTGGCCGGTCGCTTCTGCGAGCGGCTGATCGTCACCGACCTGCGGCTCGGCAGCCTGATGGAGCTGCCCCACGAGATGCCCGCGCTGGCCGAGTGCCCGGTGTTCACCCTGGAGTGCGGTGGCGCCCTGCAGCCCGCGGCCCGTGAGGTCGCCGAGGCGCTGTTGCGCTTGCTCGCCGAGTGTCCCGAGCCGGCCTCCCTGCCGCCGTCCCCGGGCCTCGAGGTGCTCGTCCATCCGCTGCGCGTCGAGCTGCGCCCGGGGACCTGCGTCGTCTACGCCCGGGAGCGACGGCCCGGCGTCGACCTGACGCTGTGGGCGCGCATCGACGAGCACAATCGCGGTGTGACCTCGCCGGCGGCGCGCCTCGGCTGGCTGGGCGAGCGGGGACTGGCCTGCCTGACCGCCCGCGACGGCCAGGGGCGCGAGCGGCTGGCCGAGCTGCTCGAGGCGCGGGACGGCCGGCTGCATGCCCGGCGGCCGCTGCGGCTGTTCATGGCCACCACCAACAGCGAGATCGCCCGCAGCGACTGCCTGTTCTATGCGGTGCCCGCGTAGTTCGACTGTGGCCTACGCTGATAGCAACCCCGCCCGTGCCTCGAGGTCGACATCGGCCGCCGCGGCCGGGCACACGACGATTCGGGAGGGCTCGATCATGCAGGATTCCCCGGTGAGGCTGTTGCTGATCGAGGACAACCCCATGCACCGCAAGCTGATCATGAAGCTGCTCGGCGATGATCCCCAGCTGCGCTGCGAGGTCGAGGCGGTGGGCAACCTGGCCGACGGCCTGACCCGGCTGGTCAAGCAGGGCGTGGACCTGGTGCTGCTGGACCTGGTGCTGCCCGACAGCGAGGAGCTGGAGACCCTGTTCCGGGTACGGCTGGTGGCGCCCCAGGTGCCGGTGGTGGTGCTCACCAGCCTCGACGACGTCAAGCTGGCGGCCCGGGCCGTGGAGTCCGGCGCCTACGACTACCTGGTGAAGTCGCACCTCAAGAGCGTGTCGCTCGGCCGGGCGATCCGCTACACCCTGTCGCGGGCCCGGGCGCGAGGCGGCGAGTGGGACTCGCCGATGTTCCGCCTGGCCCAGCAGCAGTTCCTCAAGGCCGCCCAGTACATGGGGCTGGACGACAACTTGCGCCAGCGCCTGCTGTTTCCCCAGCGCACCCAGATGGTCAGTTTCCCGTTCTTCCGCGACGACCGCCACCAGGTGGAGACGGTGTTCGGCTACCGGGTCCAGCACCTGCTCTCCATGGGGCCGACCAAGGGCGGCATTCGCTACCACGAGGACGTCGACCTGGGCGAAGTGGCGGCGCTGGCCATGTGGATGACCTGGAAGTGCGCGCTGATGAAGCTGCCCTTCGGCGGCGCCAAGGGCGGCGTGCGGGTCGATCCCACCACCCTCAGCGACCGCGAGCTGCAGCGCCTGACGCGACGCTACACCACCGAGATCATCGACATCATCGGCCCCGACAAGGACATCCCGGCGCCGGATCTGGGCACCGACGAGCGGGTCATGGCCTGGCTGATGGACACCTACAGCCAGCAGGTCGGCCACAGCGTACCGGCGGTGGTCACCGGCAAGCCGGTGGTGCTGGGCGGCTCCCTGGGGCGCAAGGAGGCCACCGGCCGAGGGCTGGTCACCCTGATCGAGGCCTCGGCCCGCCACCTGGGGTTCGAGCTCGACGGCGCCAGCGCGGTGGTGCAGGGCTTCGGCAACGTGGGTAGCCACGCGGCGCGCTTCCTCGCCGAGCGCGGGGTGCGGATCGTCGGCGTCGGCGATGCCTCCACCGCGCTGCACGACGAGGCCGGGCTCTCGGTGGAGGCGCTGATCGCCCATGTCGACGAGCATCGTCGCCTGGAGGGCTTTCCCGCGCCGGAGATCGTCGACCGCGACGAGCTGCTGGAGCTCGACTGCGACATCCTGGTGCTGGCCGCGTTGCAGAACCAGGTCACGGTGGAGAACGCCGGGCGGCTGGAGTGCCGGCTGCTCGCCGAGGGCGCCAACGGCCCGACCACGCTCGAAGCCGACGACATCCTCCAGGAGCGCGGCATCTTCGTGCTGCCCGATATCCTCGGCAATGCCGGCGGCGTCACGGTGTCCTACTTCGAGTGGGTGCAGGGCATGCAGAACCTGATGTGGACCCGCGACGAGGTCCACCAGCGCCTGCAGGCGATCCTGCTGGACGCCTTCGAGCGCACCCTGGCCCGGGCCGAGGCCCAGCACCTCGACATGCGCACCGCGGCGCTGATCGAGGGCGTCAGCCGGGTCACCGAGGCCAAGCTGCTGCGCGGCGTCTTTCCGTGAGCCGCCGGGGCGGGGAGGGGCGATGAACGACGACGCCCGCCAGCGGACCGACCAGGCGCTGCGCGAGAGCGAGCGCCGCCTGGCGACGCTGATGTCCAACCTGCCGGGGATGGCCTATCGCGGTCGCAATGACCGTGACTACTCCATGACCTTCCTCAGCGAAGGCTGTCGCGAGTTGACCGGCTACACGCCGGACGACCTGATCGGTGGCCGGCCCCACTACGCCGAGCTCGTGCACCCGGACGACAACGAGGACCTGTGGCGGGACGTCCAGGCGGCGATGGCGGCCCGCCGGCCGTTCCGCGTCGAGTACCGCCTTCGTCTCCGGGGCGGCGAGACGAAATGGGTCTGGGAGCAGGGGCGTGGGGTGTTCGACGAGGCCGGCGAGCTCCAGGCCATCGAGGGCTTCATCACCGATATCACCGAGCAGCGCCGGGCTCGGCGCGCCCTGGCGACCCAGGTGGAGGCCACCCGCGCCGAGCGGGCCCGGGCCGAGGCGGCGCATCGCCAGCTGGTCGAGGCCCTGGAGGCCATCTCCGAGGGCTTCACCCTCTACGACGCCGAGGATCGCCTGGTGGCCTTCAATCGCCGTTTCCGCGACGACTGCTCCGGCGTCCCGGAGATGATCCGGGTCGGCATGCGCTTCGAGGACCTGATCCGCACCGTGGCCGAGCGGGGCGTCATCCTCACCGGCGAGCGTTCGGTGGAGGCGTGGATCGCCTGGCGCCTCGCCCAACGCCGCGACCCCGGGCCGCCCTTCAAGCTCGAGCGCGGCGACGGGCGGCGGCTGCGGATCAGCGAGCGACGCACCCGCGACGGCGGGGTGGTGGCCATCTATGCCGACATCACCGAGCTGGAGACCCAGCGCGAGCGCCTCGAGGACCAGGTGCGGCTGACCGAGCAGGCTCGCCACCAGCTCACCGAGGCGCTGGAGTCGATCGCCGAGGGCTTCGCGATCTTCGACGCCGAGGATCGCCTGGTGCTCTACAACTCGCGCTTCCAGGAGCACTTCGTCACCCCGCGGGACGTGGTCGAGCCCGGGTTGCGCTTCGAGGACCTGCTGCGGGCCGTGGTCGCCCGGGGCATGACCCCACGCGACTATGCCAGCGGCGAGCAGTACGTCGCCGAGCGCCTCGCCCAGCACCGCGAGCCGGTCGGCCCCTACCAGTTCACCCGCAGCGATGGCGTGTGCGTCCAGGTCAGCGAGCACCGCACCCGCGACGGCGATCATGTCGCCGTCTACTCCGACATCACCGAGCTCGAGCGACACCGGCATCGCCTGGAGGAGCTGGTCACCGAGCGCACCGCCGAGCTGCAGACCACCACCGAGGCGTTGCGCCGCTCCCAGGACGAGCTGCGCCGCGCCCGGGACCAGGCGGAGCGGGCCAGCCAGGCCAAGGGCGAGTTCCTGGCCAACATGAGCCACGAGATCCGCACGCCGATGAACGGCGTGATCGGGGTGGCCGAGCTGCTCGAGCGCACCGAGCTCAGCGAGCAGCAGGCCGAGTACGTGGCGCTGATCCAGAAGTCCGCCGATACCCTGCTGGGGCTGATCAACAACATCCTCGACTTCTCCAAGATCGAGGCGGGCCGCCTCGAGCTCGAGGCCACGCCCCTGGCGCTGCGCGACACCCTGAGCGATACCCTCCAGACCCTGTCGCTGCATGCCGCCGACAAGGGCCTGGAGCTGGCGGTGCATATCCCGCCCGAGGTGCCGGACCGGGTGCTGGGCGATCCCGTGCGGCTGCGCCAGGTGGTGGTCAACCTGGTCGGCAACGCCATCAAGTTCACCGAGCGCGGCGAGGTGGTGGTCGACCTGCGGCTGGTCGCCCGCGAAGCGGGGCGGATCCGGCTGGGCGTCGAGATCCGCGACACCGGCATCGGCATTCCGCCGGCCAAGCGGCGCCGGATCTTCGAGGCCTTCGGCCAGGCCGACAGCTCTACTACCCGCCAGAGCGGTGGCACCGGCCTGGGGCTGTCGATCGCCGCCCAGCTGGTGGAGATGATGGGCGGCCATATCGAGGTCGACGCCGGGCCGGGCGGGCAGGGCAGTCGCTTCGTCTTCGAGCTCGACCTGGCGCTGCCCGAGCACGATGACGAGGCGGCGGTCTCGCCGAGCGGCCTGCAGGGGCTCGCCGTGCTGGTGGTGGACGACAACGCCACCAACCGTCGCATCCTCGACGAGATCCTGGCCGGCTGGGGCATGCGTCCGCTATGCGTGGAGAGCGGTCGCGAGGCCCTGGCGGCCCTGGCCCGGGCCGAGCAGGCAGGGGAATGCTTCCCGCTGGCGCTGCTCGACATGATGATGCCGCACATGGATGGCCTGACGCTGGCCGCGCGCATCCGCGCCCATCCCTCCCATGCCGCGATGCCGATCCTGATGCTGTCCTCCGGCGGGCGTTCCGGGGACGTGACCCGGCGGCGCCGGCTGGGCATCGCCCGGCTGCTGCTCAAGCCGCTCAAGCAGTCCGAGCTGCTCGATGCCATCGGCGAGGCCCTGGGCGGGCAGGGCCTGGCCAGGCGGGACAGCGGGCCGGCGCCGATAGCGGCGGTGACACCGCGGCGGGTGTTGCTGGTCGAGGACGGGCGCATCAATCAGCGGGTCGCCTGCGACCTGCTGCGCCAGCGCGGTCATGAGGTGGTGCTGGCCGAGAACGGCCGCCAGGCCGTCGAGGCCGTGGCCCGGGAGGCCTTCGCGATGGTGCTGATGGACATCCACATGCCGGTGATGGACGGCCTGCAGGCCGCCCGCGCGATCCGCGACGCCGGTCATCGCCTGCCGATCGTCGCCATGACCGCCAGCGCCACCCGCGAGGATCGCGAGCGCTGCCTGGCGGCCGGCATGGACGATTTCGTCTCCAAGCCGTTTCGGGCCGCCGAGCTCTACTCGGCGGTCGAGCGCCCGGCGACGGGCGAGGGCGGTGGGGAAGATGCCGCCTCGGGCGCGTCGATCACCGCGGCGGTGGCGGGCGGCGTCGAGCCGTCGGACGAGGACGAGACCGCGCCTTGCCTGGACTGGGCCGGGGCGCTCGATGCCCTGGAGGGCAACCGCACGATGCTCGTCGAGATGGTCGCGATGTTCCGCGACGAGGGCCCGCGGCTGCTCGAGGACATCGATGCCGCCCTGGCCGCCGGCGAGGCCCGTGCGCTGCGCCGCGCCGCCCACACCCTCAAGGGCTCGGCGCGGGTGGTGGGCGGACTGGCCGTCGGCGAGGCCGCCCGGCGGCTGGAGGCGCTGGCCAAGGCCGGCGAGCTGGCGCAGGCCGCGTCGGCCCGGGATGGGCTGGCGCGTCGCCTGGACGCGCTGATGCCGGCCCTGGAGGCGGCATGCCGCGACGCGGACGGGTGAAACGCCGGGAATCTTGGTCGACCCCCGACTGTCCCTGTAGGGTGAGCGTGCCCAACCATGAGGAGGCGCCATGTTTCCCCCCTTTACCCTGCGCTATGTGCGTTTCCCCGACCGGCTGCGCGCCGAATGCCTGCCGACCCCGGTCGAGCGGCCGCGGCTGGTGGCCTTCAATCGGCCCCTGGCCGAGGAGCTGGGCTTCGATCTCGCGGCCTTCGACGCCGAGCGGGCCGCCGAAGCGCTGTCCGGCAACGTCGTGCCCGAGGGCGCCGAACCCGTGGCCATGGCCTACGCCGGCCACCAGTTCGGCAACTTCGTGCCCCAGCTCGGCGACGGCCGGGCGCTGCTGCTGGGCGAGGTCAGCGACCGGGCGGGGCGGGTGCGCGACCTCCAGCTCAAGGGCAGCGGGCGCACGCCCTTCTCCCGGGGCGGCGACGGCCGGGCGCCACTGGGGCCGGTGCTGCGCGAGTACCTGGTCAGCGAGGCCATGCATGCCCTCGGCGTGCCCACCACCCGGGCACTGGCCGCGGTGACCAGCGGTGAGCGAGTGTTCCGGCGCATCCCCGAGCCCGGCGCGGTGCTGACCCGGGTGGCCGCCAGCCACCTGCGCGTGGGCACCTTCCAGTACTTCGCCGCCCGCCGCGATACCGAGGCCCTGCGGCTGCTGGCCGACGAGGCGATCGAGCGCCATTATCCTCACCTCGCCGAGCGCGAGGGCGGCGAGCGCTGCCTGGGCCTGCTCGAGGCGGTGGTGTCGGCTCAGGCCGAGCTGGTGGCCCGCTGGATGGGGCTCGGCTTCATCCACGGGGTGATGAACACCGACAACGCCGCCATCTCCGGCGAGACCATCGACTACGGGCCCTGCGCCTTCATGGACGCCTACGACCCGCGCACCGTGTTCAGCTCCATCGACGAGCGCGGCCGCTACGCCTACGTCAACCAGCCGGCCATCGCCCAGTGGAACCTGGCGCGCTTCGCCGAGACGCTGCTGGCGCTGATCGACGACGATACCGATCGCGCCATCGAGCGCGCCACGGCGGCGATCGAGGCCTTCACCGAGCGCTTCGAGGCCGCTCGGCTCGGCGTGATGCGCGCCAAGCTGGGGCTCGAGATGGCGGAGGAGGGCGACGCCGAGCTGGTCGAGGCGCTGCTGGCGGCGATGCACGCCGGCCGCGCCGACTTCACCCTGACCTTCCGTCGCCTGGCCGACGCCTTGGAGGGCCCGGAGGGCGAAGCGCGCCTGGCCGAGCCGTTCGCCGACCGCGAGGCGCTGGACGCCTGGCTGCCGCGCTGGCGCGAGCGGCTGGCTCGAGAAAACGCCGACGCCGCCGAGCTGGCGCGGCGCCTGCGCGCCACCAACCCGGCGGTGATTCCCCGCAACCATCGCGTCGAACAGGCCATCGTCGCGGCCGCCGAGGACGACGACTTCGGCCCCTTCGAGGCGCTGCTGGCGGCGATCACCCGGCCCTTCGAGGAGCCCCACGGCGAGGTCGACTACCTGTGCCCGCCCCGCGACGACGAGAAGGTGCTGCGGACCTTCTGCGGTACCTGAGCGACCGGCCATACGACACCGCCGCGCCGACCCTCGGGTCGGCGCGGCGGTGTTTGGCGAGTAGGAAAAGAGGGCCCCGCCACCGCGAACGGCGGCGGGGCCCGGCGGCCGATCAGGCCAGGTCGAAGCGGTCGGCGTTCATCACCTTGGTCCAGGCGGCCACGAAGTCGTCGACGAACTTCGCCTCGTTGTCGTCCTGGGCGTAGACCTCCGCGTAGGCGCGCAGGATGGAGTTGGAGCCGAACACCAGGTCGATGCGGCTGGCGGTCCACTTCACCTGGTCGCTCTTGCGGTCGCGGATCTCGTAGATCCCGTTGCCGGCGGACTTCCAGGAATTGGCCATGTCGGTCAGGTTGACGAAGAAGTCGTTGGTCAACTGACCCTCACGGCTGGTCAGCACGCCGTGCTTGGTACCGCCGTGGTTGGTGCCCAGGGCCCGCATGCCGCCGATCAGCACGGTCATCTCGGGGGCGGTGAGGCCCATCAGCTGGGCGCGGTCGAGCAGCAGCTCCTCGGGCTTGACCACGTAATCCTGCTTCTGCCAGTTGCGGAAGCCGTCCGCCAGCGGCTCCATCGGCTCGAAGGACTCGGCATCGGTCATCTCGTCGCTGGCGTCGCCGCGACCCGGCGAGAACGGCACCAGGATGTCGTGGCCGGCGGCCCGGGCCGCCCGCTCGATGCCCACGCTGCCGCCCAGCACGATCAGGTCGGCCAGGCTGGCACCGGTGTCGGCGGCGATGCCCTCGTAGACCTTCAGCACCTTGTTCAGGCGCTCGGGCTCGTTGCCGGGCCAGTCCTTCTGCGGGGCCAGGCGGATGTGCGCGCCGTTGGCGCCGCCGCGCATGTCGGAGCCGCGATAGGTGCGCGCGCTGTCCCAGGCGGTGGCGACCATCTCGGCGACGGAGAGCCCGCTCTCGGCGATCTTCCGCTTGGCGACCTCGACCGAGTAGTGGGTATTGCCGGCCGGCACCGGGTCCTGCCAGATCAGGTCCTCGTCCGGCACTTCCGGGCCGATGTAGCGGGCTTTCGGCCCCATGTCGCGGTGGGTCAGCTTGAACCAGGCGCGGGCGAAGCAGTCCTCGAAGTAAGCGGGATCCTGACGGAAGCGTTCGATGATTTCCCGGTAGGCGGGGTCCATCTTCATCGCCATGTCGGCGTCGGTCATCATCGGGTTATGGCGAATCGACGGGTCGCTGGCGTCGACCGGCTTGTCCTCCTCCTTGATGTCGACGGGTTCCCACTGGTTGGCGCCGGCGGGGCTCTTGCGCACCTCCCACTCGTGGTCGAGCAGCATGTCGAAGTAGCCCATGTCGAACTTGGTCGGGTACTTGGTCCAGGCCCCCTCGAGGCCGGAAGTCACCGCGTTGGTGGCCTTACCGTGCATGTTGGGGTTTCGCCAGCCCATGCCCTGTTCCTCGACGCCGGCCGCTTCGGGCTCCGGCCCGAGGGCATCGGCGTCGCCGTTGCCGTGGGTCTTGCCGACGGTGTGGCCGCCGGCGGTCAGGGCGGCGGTTTCCTCGTCGTTCATCGCCATGCGCTTGAAGGTCTCGCGCACCTGCTCGGCGGTCTTGAGCGGGTCCGGGTTGCCGTTGACGCCCTCCGGGTTCACGTAGATCAGGCCCATCTGCACCGCGGCCAGCGGGTTCTCCATGGTCTCGGGCTGGTCGACGTTCTCGTAGCGTTCGTCCGAGGGCGCCAGCCATTCCTTCTCGGCGCCCCAGTAGGTGTCCTTCTCGGGATGCCAGATGTCCTCGCGGCCGAAGGAGAAGCCGAAGGTCTTCAGGCCCATGCTCTCGTAGGCGGCGTTGCCGGCGAGGATGATCAGGTCGGCCCAGCTGATCTTGTTGCCGTACTTCTTCTTGATCGGCCACAGCAGGCGACGCGCCTTGTCCAGGCTGACGTTGTCCGGCCAGCTGTTGAGCGGGGCGAAGCGCTGGTTGCCGGTGCCGCCGCCGCCGCGACCGTCGGCGATGCGGTAGGAGCCGGCCGCGTGCCAGGCCATGCGGATCATCAGGCCGCCGTAATGCCCCCAGTCGGCGGGCCACCACTCCTGGCTGTCGGTCATCAGGGCGTGCATGTCCTTCCTGAGCGCTTCGAAGTCGAGCTTCCTGACTTCCTGGCGATAGTCGAAGTCCTCGCCCATCGGGTCGGTCTTGCGGTCGTGCTGGTGAAGGATGTCGAGGTTAAGCGCTTCCGGCCACCAGTCCATGTTGGAGTGGCCGGTGGCGGTATTGCCGCCGTGCATCACCGGGCACTTGCCTGCATTGCCTTGCTGCGTTGCGTCACCCATCTCGTCTTTCTCCTTCATCGCGTGGTCGTGAGCTGCTGCGGATGTCATCGCATGAGCCTTCCCTGGCTCGTCTCGCTGGCCGACGCCTGTCGCTCGACCCGGGGATCTCCATCCTCTTGTTTTCAGCTTAGTGATGAGGGTCGAGACTTCCATTGTTCTTTCTCGAAGGCGTCGATAGCCCTCCTTTATCGTGAATCGTGCATACAGCCGTGGCCGGCGCGCCGATCATTCTCGACCGGGCGGCATTCGAGCGCGCATGCCGGCCGCGACGAGCCGGTAGAGCAGGTACAGGAAGCCCAGCGGGAACAGGATCGTCTGGGTGAGGAAGATCATGGTCAGGTCGATGACGCGGTCGGTGAGCGCATCGAAGCGTTCCGTCATGCCTTCCACGGGGTTGTCCACCAGGCTGCCGACGCGATCGGTCAGGCCTTCCCACCAGCCCTTGTCCTCGGCCTCGCCCCGGGCGAGGCGTTGCTCGGCGAGCGTCTCCAGGCGCTCCTGGCTGCTGCGCAGCTCGGTCATGGCCTGCTGACGCGGCGTCTCCAGAAAGGCCTGCTCGGCCATCCCGCTGGCCAGGGCGACGGCGACCACGGCGAAGCGCAGGAAGGCGCACACCAGCACGCCTCGCAGCGCCGCACGCCGCCAGCGCGGCGCGTCGACGATCAGCGTGGTCGCGGCGACCAGGCAGGCCAGGCTGAGCAGGCCCTTGATGAGGGCGCTCGAGGAGATGCCGAGCAGCAGCTTCTGCAGCGCCAGCGATCCCGAGGCGGCGAACATCACCCAGGAGAAGCGCTCGATCATGTCGTTGGCCGGATCCAGCGCCTCGCCGACCGAGAGCTGGAAGACCTGGAAGTCCAGGGTCGAGGACTGCAGTACCGAGATGCTGGCGTTGAGCCCCTTGGCGATGGCGAAGGCCGAGAAGGCATCGCCGAGGGCGGCGTCGAGGGTCTCGGTGGCCAGGCTGCGGGGCAGCTCCAGCCAGGCCAGGGCGGCAAGCAGCAGCAGCGCCGCCGGCCACAGCGAGCGTCGTGTCATGTCGGCTCCGTGGGGGCCTCGAGGGCCCCGGTGGGCGAGGAGGGTTCGGCGGCGGGGATCACCAGCTCGCCGCGTCGTTCGCCCATCAGCAGGTCGCGGTTGGCCTCGACGGCCTCGCGCAGGAAGTCCCACAGCAGGCGGACCCGGGACAGCCGTCGCTGTTCCTGGCGGGTGGTGATCCAGAACTGGCGCACCACCTCCACCTCGTCGTCGAGCACGGCGACCAGGTCGTCGTCGGGTTCGGCCATGAAGCAGGGCAGGATCGCCAGGCCCGCGCCCTGGCGAACGGCACGGTACTGGGCGGTGACGCTGGTGCTGCGGATGCCGAAGTGGGGCGTGGCCTCGACCCGGCCCGGGGCGAGCAGCGGATCCAGGTAGTGCAGCTGGTCGCTGAAGATCAGGTCGTCGACGTAGCCGATCAGCCGGTGCCGGCCCAGCTCGGCGAGCCGTTCGGGGGTGCCGTGGCGGGCCAGGTAGTCGCGGCTGGCGTAGAGGCGCAGCCGGTAGTCGCACAGCCGCGAGGTCACCAGGCCGGCGCTGCCGGGGCGTTCCACGGTGATCGCCAGGTCGGCCTCGTGGCGGCTGAGGTTGACCACCCGCGGCAGGGCCAGCAGGTCCAGGGTCAGGCGGGGGTGGCGCTCGCCGAACCCCGCCAGCAGCGGGGTGATCACCCAGGTGCCGAAGCCCTCGGTGACGCCGAGGCGGATCTGACCGCTGAGCTGGCGGTTCTGATCGCTGAGCGTCTCCAGGGCCTCGTTGGCATGCCGGGCCATCTCCTCGGCGTGGGCGAGCAGCCGCTGGCCGGCCTCGGTCAGCCGGTAGCCGTGGGTGCTGCGCTCGAACAGCTGGGCGTTGAGCCGCTGCTCGAAGCGGCGGGTGCGCCGGGACAGGGTGGAGTGGTCGACGCCCAGGCGTCGGGCGGCCTCGGTGAGGCGCTCGGTGTGCGCCACCTCGAGGAACAGCTGGATGTCCTGCCAGTCGAGGATCACGGGGCGTCTCCGGTCGAACTGCTTGTGCATAATGGCACAAGCAATGTGCGCGCCTGGCGGTTGCCTGTCAATTCGCCTCCTTCCTACACTCGAAACACCCGCTTTCGGCGAGATGGCCTTGTCGATATGCACATAAGGTCGAATATCGGATAACAACCACAATGCCCGGGTCTATAGGAGGAGGGTGGCACCCCGAGCCATCCCTTCCAGGGCCCGCCAAGGAGCCGCTACCATGACTGTTCGAGAGATCCCGCTGTACATCGATGGCCAGGCCGTGCCGTCCCAGAGCCAGGAGTGGCGCGACGTGGTCAACCCGGCCACCCAAGAGGTGGTCGCCCGGGTGCCGTTCTGCACCGTGGAGGAGGTCGACCGGGCCGTGGCCAGCGCCCAGGCCGCCTTCCGTGAGTGGCGCAAGACGCCGCTGGCCAAGCGCCAGCGCATCATGCTCAAGCTGCAGGCGCTGATCCGCGAGCACACCGAGGAACTGGCCGCGCTGATCACCGAGGAACACGGCAAGACCCTGCCCGATGCCGCCGGCGAGGTGGGCCGCGGCCTGGAGGTGGTGGAACACGCCTGCTCGATCACCTCGCTGCAGCTCGGCGAGCTGGCCGAGAACGCCGCCACCGAGGTCGACGTCTACACCCTCAACCAGCCGCTGGGCGTGGGCGCCGGGATCACCGCCTTCAACTTCCCGATCATGCTGCCCTGCTTCATGTTCCCGCTGGCCATCGCCACCGGCAACGCCTTCGTGCTCAAGCCCTCCGAGCAGGATCCCAGCTCCACCATGCGCCTGGTCGAGTTGGCCCATGAGGCCGGCGTGCCGGCCGGGGTGCTCAACGTGGTCCACGGCGGCCCGGACGTGGCCAATCGCCTCTGCGACCATCCGGACATCAAGGCGGTGTCGTTCATCGGCTCGACCCACGTGGGCACCCAGCTCTATCGCCGCGCCTCCGAGGCCGGCAAGCGCGCCCAGGCGATGATGGGCGCCAAGAACCACTGCGTGGTGATGCCCGATGCCAACCGCAGCCAGGCCATCAACAACCTGCTCGGCTCGGCCTTCGGCGCCGCCGGCCAGCGCTGCATGGCCAACTCCGTGGTGGTGCTGGTGGGCGAGGCCCGGGCGTGGCTCGACGACCTGGCCGAGGCCGCCCGCCACATGAAGGTCGGCCCCGGCACCCAGCGCGACGCCGACCTCGGCCCGCTGGTGTCGCCGGCCGCCAAGGCGCGGGTGGAAGACCTGATCGCCACCGGCGAGCGAGAGGGCGCCAGGCTGCTGGTCGACGGCCGCGGCTGCCAGGTGGAGGGCTACCCGAACGGCAACTTCGTCGGCCCGACCCTGTTCGGCGACGTGACCGCCGAGATGACCATCTACCGCGAGGAGATCTTCGGCCCGGTGCTGTGCGTGGTGAGCGTCGAGACGCTCGACGAGGCGATCGCATTCGTCAACGCCAACCCCAACGGCAACGGCACCTCGATCTTCACCAACTCCGGCTGGGTGGCGCGGCGCTTCGAGACCGAGATCGACGTCGGCCAGGTGGGCATCAACGTGCCGATCCCGGTGCCGGTGGCCTACTTCAGCTTCACCGGCTCGCGGGCCTCCAAGCTCGGCGACCTGGGCCCCAACGGCAAGCAGGCGATCGCCTTCTGGACCCAGACCAAGACGATCACCGCTCGCTGGTTCGAACCGGAGAACGTCTCCAGCGGTATCAACAGCACTATCTCGCTGAGCTGATCGAGATTCGTTCCCGGCCACCGGCGGCCCCGTCTCGTGAGAGGCGGGGCCGCCGTCGTCGTAGGCCACGAAAGGCGAGTGGAAATTAGCTTGACGTTGACGTTAACTGAAGTCTGTCGCCCGTCACGATCATCGCTCCAGGAGCCACCATGACCGCCCCGATCAGCCGCTTCCCCGTGCCCGAGTCCCTCGATGACCTGCCCGATGATATCCGCGAGGCCATCCTGGCGGTACAGGAGAAGGCCGGCTTCGTGCCCAACGTCTTCCTGATGCTGGCCCACCGGCCGGCGGAGTTCCGGGCCTTCTTCGCCTATCACGACGCCCTGATGGAGCGCGAGTCCGATACGCTCACCAAGGCCGAGAAGGAAATGATCGCGGTGGCCACCAGCGCTCGCAATCGCTGCCTCTACTGCGTGGTAGCCCACGGCGCCCTGGTGCGCATCTACAGCAAGGACCCGCTGCTGGCCGACCAGGTGGCCATCAATCACCGTACCGCGCCGATCATTGAGCGGCACCGGGTGATGCTCGACTTCGCCCTGTACTGCGGCCTGGAGGTCGGCGAGCTCACCGACGAATGGGAGACGCGCCTGACGGCGGCCGGCTTCACCCGGGAAGACATCTGGGACATCGGCGCCGTCGCCGCCTTCTTCGGCCTCTCCAACCGCCTGGTGACCCTCACCGCCACCCCGCCCAACGACGAGTTCTACCTGATGGGCCGGGTGCCGCGGGAGGGGTGAGGGCCGCGGTAAAGGGGGGACGTCGCGTCAGCGCGGGTCGAGCGGCGCTAGACGCCGCACTCCTCCAGCAGCTGGGCCACCGGCTCCAACTGGCTCTCGTGCAGCAGCAGCACGCTCTCGCCGGGCTCCCCGTCGGCGGGCAGGGTCACGGCGAACTCGCCTTCCTCGAGATGGAACTCGTGGACCTGTCGGGTGCCGTCCGGCGTCTCGCAGCGGATCGCGCGGTAGGCGTCGTCCTCGCCGTAGGTCAGGCGGTGATAGACCTTGAAGAAGGTATAGAGCGACAGGCCCCAGGGGAAGGCCGGCCAGCGTGCGGGATTGTCGCGGGTCTCGGCGTCGACCTCGAGGTCGTTCGCCTGGGCGGCGGCGATCGCCGTGGCCAGCGGCTCGGCGAGTAGCGAGTCGGCATCCTCGGGCAGCGGCGCCAGGGCCTCGCTGGCCCGCCGATAGCGCTCGGCCACGGCCCGGTAGTCCGCCAGGTCGCCCAGGCGGTGGTCGCCGTGGCGCAGGTCCGCCGGGGCGCAGCCGCCGTTCTCCCAGCCGTGGATCACCCGCAGCGTCAGGCGCCCCTCGCGCATCGGCGTCGCCAGCAGGGCCTGCAGGGCCACGCGCAGGTGGAGCAGGCGTTCGCCGACATGATTGTCGAAGGCGCTGTAGGGATCGGCGAAGATCCGGTGCAGGCACCCTGGGGCATGTTCCTTGGCTTCGGTGAATGGCATGGCAGGCTTCCGGCGTGTGGGACGTTCGAATTCGGGCGTCGTTGTGTCATGCTGGTCGGGCGATACCGATATCGGCCGATACGGCCGTGGCTTGAGGGTCGCCCTCACAATTCATTCACTGTCGCCAGGGGAGTCCCGCCATGGGCGGGGCTGAGAGAGCGTTCGTCGCTGACCCTGGAACCTGATCCGGTTCATGCCGGCGGAGGAAGTGCGACATGCCTTACCTGACGTCAGCCGTGCTCGGCGCGGCGCTGCTGTGCTTTACCCTTCTGGGCCTCAGGGCCCGCCGGGCCGATGGCCCCCTCGACGACTACGTCACCGCCCGCAACTCCCAGGCGGCCCCGACCCTGGGGCTGTCCTTCCTGGCCTCGGGGATGGGCGCCTGGATCCTCTTCGCACCGCCGGAGATCGGCGCCTTCGTGGGGCCGTTGGGCCTGGCCGGCTATGCCATCGGCTCGGCGCTGCCGTTCATCGTGCTCGGCGCCTTCGGGCCGGCCATCCGCCGCCGGCTGCCCGAGGGCCGCAGCATCGGCGAATACGCCGAGACCTGTTTCGGCGCCGGCGTGCGGCGCTGGGTATCGCTGGTCTCGGTGCTTTACATGGGCTGCTTCCTGGCCGCCGAGCTGACCGCCATCGGCGCCATCACCGGCCTGCTGTCCGAGGTGCCGGCCGACCTGGTGGTGATCGGGGTGGCGGTGGCGACCCTGCTCTACACCGCGCTGGGTGGCCTGCGGGCGAGCCTGGCCACCGACCGCTGGCAGGCCTGGCTGCTGCTGGCGCTGCTGCTGGTGGTGGGCGGCGTGGCGCTCGCCCGTTTGCCTGCGCTGCCCGTCGACGCCGCGCTGCCGTCGATCCCCGCCGGTGACGCCCTCTCCGTGGCGCTGACGCTGGTGATCGCGGTGACCGCGGCCAACCTCTTTCACCAGGGCTACTGGCAGCGGGTGTGGGCGGCCCGGGACGAACGGGCCCTGGGTCGCGGCGCCTGGCTGGGCGGCGCGGCCACCGTGCTGGTGGTGGCGGTGGTCGGCGGCCTGGGCATGCTGGCCGCCATGGCCGGGGTGTCGCTCGGCGAACCGCCGATCCCCTTCTTCGCGCTGCTCGCCGAGGCGCCGGGCTGGCTGGCCCTGCCGGCCCTGGTGCTGGCGGTGACCCTGGTGGCCTCCAGCGTCGATACCCTGCAGAACGGCATCGCCTCGCTGGTGGTGGCCGGCAGCGGCCGGCGCGGCCTGTCGCTGGGCGCGGCTCGCTGGGTCACCGTGGCGCTGATGGTGCCGGTGGTGGCGATCGCCCTGCAGGGGCTCTCGGTGCTGCGGCTGTTCCTGATCGCCGATCTCTTGTGCGCCGCCATCGTGGTGCCGGTGCTGCTGGGGCTGTGGGCGCGGATGAGCGCCGCCGCGGCCCTGGCCGGCGGGGTGGCCGGCCTGGCCGGCGCCGTGCTGCCGGGCTGGATCGCCTCCGGCAGCCCGGTCGAGGGCCTGCTGGCGGCGAGCTTCCCCGGCGGGGTGCCGACCCTGCCGCCCTTCCTCGGGGCGCTGGTGGCCTCCAGCCTGGTCGCCCTGCTGGTGGCCTGGTGGCGCCCCGCCGAGGCGCAGCGCACGGCCTGAACGGTTGCCAGCAGGAGCCCAGGCGGCCACCCTCTGAAGGTTCCCCCAGAATCGAACAGAGGAGCCGCCCCATGAGCGATACGCCCCAGGACCCGCGTCGACGGCATTCCGCGCCGGTGGTGGACGGCGTCGGCAAGTCGGCCAGCCGCGCCATGCTGCGCGCGGTGGGCTTCGAGGACGCCGACTTCACCAAGCCCCAGGTGGGGATCGCCTCCACCTGGAGCCGGGTCACCCCCTGCAACAGCCACATCGGCGAGCTGGCCGAGCGGGCCAGCGACGGCGCCGATGCCGCCGGCGGCAAGGGGGTGGTCTTCAACACCATCACCATCTCCGACGGCATCGCCAACGGTACCGAGGGCATGAAGTACTCGCTGGTGTCGCGGGAGGTGATCGCCGACTCCATCGAGACGGTGGCGGGCTGCGAGGGCTTCGACGGCCTGGTGGCCATCGGCGGCTGCGACAAGAACATGCCCGGCTGCCTGATCGGCCTGGCGCGGTTGAATCGTCCCAGCGTCTTCGTCTATGGCGGCACCATCCTGCCCGGGGCAGGGCACACCGATATCGTCTCGGTGTTCGAGGCCATGGGCGCCCACTCCCGCGGCGATCTCGACCGCATCGAGCTCAAGCAGATCGAGGAGACGGCGATTCCCGGCCCCGGCGCCTGCGGCGGCATGTACACCGCCAACACCATGGCCTCGGCGATCGAGGCGCTGGGCATGAGCCTGCCGGGCAGCTCGGCCCAGAATGCCGTGTCGCAGGAGAAGCGCGACGACTGCCATGCCGCCGGCGCCGCGGTGCTGGAACTCCTCGATCGCGACATCAAGCCCGCCGACATCATGACCCGCGAGGCCTTCGAGAATGCCATCACCGTGGTCATCGCGCTGGGCGGCTCGACCAATGCGGTGCTGCACCTGATCGCCATGGCCGACGCCATCGGCGTGTCGATCACCCTCGATGACTTCACGGCGATCGGGAAGCGAGTGCCGGTGCTGGCCGACCTGCGGCCCAGCGGCCAGTACATGATGAGCGAGCTGGTCGAGATCGGCGGCATTCAGCCGCTGATGAAGACCCTGCTCGAGGCGGGGCTCTTGCACGGCGACTGCCTGACCGTGACCGGTCGGACGCTCGCCGAGAACCTGGCCGACGTCGCGCCTTATCCGGACGGCCAGGACATCATCGCCCCGCTCGAGGCGCCGCTGAAGGCCCAGAGCCATCTGCGCATCCTCTACGGCAACCTGGCCCCAGCCGGGGCGGTGGCCAAGATCACCGGCAAGGAGGGCACCCGCTTCTCCGGCACGGCGCGGGTGTTCGGCTCCGAGGAGGAGGCCCAGGCGCGCATCAACGACGGCAGCGTGGTGGCCGGCGACGTGGTGGTGATCCGCTACGAGGGGCCGCGGGGCGGGCCCGGCATGCGCGAGATGCTGACCCCGACCTCGGCGATCATGGGCCGCGGACTCGGTAGCGAAGTGGCCTTGATCACCGACGGCCGCTTCTCGGGCGGCAGCCACGGCTTCGTGGTCGGCCACGTCACCCCCGAGGCCTTCGACGGCGGCCCGTTGGCGCTGGTGGAGGATGGCGACACCATCACCATCGACGCCGAGGCGGACACCCTCGAGGTGGCGCTGGAGGCCGCCGAGCTCGAGCGCCGGCGCGCGGCCTGGCAACGGCCGGCGCCGCGCTATACCCGCGGGGTGCTGGCCAAGTATGCCCGCACGGTCGGGCCGGCCTCCGAGGGCGCGGTCACCGACCGCCCGGAGTAACACGCCGTGCCCCGGTGGCGGCGATGGGCGGCGCTTGTCGGCGTCGCCTGGCTGGCCGGCTGCGCCGTGACTCCGGTCTGGCGGGCCGACCCGACGCCGGACCAGCGACAGTGTCGCGCCCGGCTCGCCGCCTTCGACGCCGCCGTGGCCGAGGCCGGCGTCGGCGATGCCGGGGCGGCCCGCATCGCGGGCTTTCCCTACCTGCGCACCGACCGGCTGCTGGCGAGCTTCGCCGACGAGCTGCGCGATTCTCCCGAGACGCCGCGCCATGCCGACTGGCTGGCGCGGCTGCGTGGCCTGGACGCCGAGGCGCGTCGCATCGAGGCGGCCAACCTGCCCGCCGAGGCCCGACACCGCCTGACCCGGCGCTTCGGCGCTACCCCGGCCGTGGCCGCCAATGCCTGTGCCGAGCGCCTGCTGGAAAAAGAACTGCAGGGCAAAGAACGGCTGGATGAGGAACTGCGCGGGCCGAGGGGCCGCTCGGCGCGTCGGGCGCTGCACGAGGCGGTCGAGATGCCCGACCACTACGTCGACGCCTGGCGGGTGCTGGGGCTCTATCCGCTGACCCGGCTGGGGCTGGCCTGGGGCTATGCCCGCTGGCGGGAGGGATATCTGGCGACGTTCGGCCGGCCCTTCCCGACGAGCGCCGAGGTGCGTCGCTATGCGCCCGAACCGTCGGCGGCCGAGGCCCTGGATGCCGCCTCGGCCGCTCGGCTGGTGCGCGAGGCACCGCGCAGCCCGCTGGGAATGCTGGCGCTGGGTAACGCCGGCCTGCGGCGGCTGGCGGCCTATCATGCCCCGGCCTTCGCCATCGAGACGCGCAGTCACGACGATCGCCCGGGGGCGCCGGTCTGGCGGCGCGGCGCGTCGGGGCCGCGGCCGGGCGTGGACACCACGAGGCCCAAGGTGGACGTACGGCTGGCTCATACGCGCTTCCACGGCGCCGTGCTGCCGCAGCTGGTCTACACGCTGTGGTTCCCGGCGCGAACGCGCAGCGGGGCCTTCGACATCCTCGGCGGGCGTCTGGACGGGGTGGTCTGGCGAGTGACCCTGGGCGAGGACGGCCGGCCGCTGATCTACGACAGCATCCATGCCTGCGGCTGTTATCACCTGTTCTTCCCGGTGCTGCCGCTGCATCGAGTGCCGGTGGCGGCGGACCATGACCTGCGCGAGGCGCCGCTGACGCCAGCCATGGCGCCTCGCCGGAGGTCAGGGGAGCGCCTGACGCTGCGCCTGGCGGCGGTCAGCCATTATCTGGTGGGGGTCGAATCGGCAAGCGACGCGGGAGCATCGTCGACGGCCTATGCATTGACCTCGGTTCGCGAACCGCCGCGCTTCGGCCAGCGCTCTCTGGCACTGCCGAGCGGCGGGCGGCGCAGCCTCTACGGGCCTGAGGGCATCGTGGCGGCCTCGGCGCGTCGCGAGCGCTTGCTGCTGTGGCCGGCGGGGATCCAGAGCCCCGGCGCCATGCGCCAGTGGGGCACCCACGCCACGGTGTTCGTGGGTCGGCGCCACTTCGACGACCCCTACCTGTTCGAGCCGGCCTTCGCGCTGCCAATGCCCGCCCCTTGAATGACGATGCCGCGCCCCAGCAGGGGTGCGGCGTCCGTGGTGGCGATGCCTCGGTCTACTGCGAGATGGTCGAGCGCATCATGTCCTCGAAGGTCATGGCGTTCTCGGGCAGCTCGAAGGCGCCTGCTGCCGGGGCCTCGTCGGACAGTTCGGCGATGCGGAAGCGGTCGCCGAAGCGCAGCATGCCGAGCTCGCGCTCTGCCAGCGTGGTGGCGATCGGGTCCGGTTCGCCGGTCATGGTCTGCTGATAGCGATGGAAGGCCGCCATCAGCTCGCGGACCTGAGGATCGTCGCTCAGCACCAGGGTGTCTTCATGGGCGTCGCCGGCCTTGTCGGTCCACTGCAGGCGATAGACGTCGCCTTCCAGGCCGGCGATGGTTTCCTGCTCGCCGGTGGCCTCCAGGGAATCGACCGAATCGGCCTGCTGCTCGGTGAGCCCGGCCGCGGCCTTGTCGCCGCCCATGCTCTCGGCCATCTCCTTGAGTCGGGCCATGTCCATGACCATGGTCTGGCCCTGCATCTGGGTGACCATGTAGCCCTTGCCGTCCCTGAGCAGCATGAAGCCCGCCTGGGCCTGCTGGGGGAAGTCCATGCGCAGGTTGTCGCCCGCCCAGCTCACTTCCATGGTGGCGCTGCCCTGGGCAGACTGGCTCTCCAGGGTGGCCTGGCCGTCGGCCAGGGCGGGAAGCGAGGCGGCCAGCAGCAGGCCGGTGACGAGGTGTCGCATCGGGAGTCTCCCTAGTGTCTCGAATCCATGAGGCGGGACGGGCCGGCGGTGACCGGCCCGGGCCCGAGTCGCGCCGGCGACTAGGGCGGAGTGAGTTCGTGGTCGATGGTCCGGCGCAGCGTCTGGAGCTCGTCGAGGCTGAGCTGCTCCAGGCGTCCGGCGAGGAGGTCGCTGATCTTCTGCATCGGCAGGCCCGCGCGGCGGGCGATCTCTCGGTTGCCGAGATCCGACACGGCGATCAGCCGGGTGATGATGCGCATGAGGCGTGTTCGTTGTTCGAGATCCCTGACGTCGAGGTCAGGGCACCTTGGCGGAGGTTCGACGCAATCCGCGCCGGTGGAAGGGCTTGCCGTGCTCATGATGCTCCAGAGGACAGAATCGACCGCTACAGCATGAAGCCTTTTGCCGGGTTTCGCCAGCCCCGAAATGGTCTTCGCGACCCGGGTGAACGGCGTGACGGGCCCCCGTGGCGGGGCTTTCGGGGGAGGGCGGCAGGCGCTTCGACTAAAGTGTGATCCGAGGCGGCGCGCCTCGGCTTGTGGCCTGGCAGTGGAGTGGATATTTTGTCGATGTTTTTTTAAAAAATATTAATTAATACAAAAAATCGTCTTAACAAGGAGAGCAAGGACATGACCCACGACCCGTCTTCCACGACGCAACTGACGCGGGTGCTCGCCCGCAAGGATGTGCTGGCCCTGGCCTTCGGCGCCATGATCGGCTGGGGCTGGATCGTGCTCACCGGCAACTGGATCCAGTCCGCCGGCAGCCTCGGCGCCATCACCGCCTTCCTGCTCGGCGGCGCGGTGATCGTGCTGGTGGGCCTGACCTACGCCGAGCTCGCCTCCGCCATGCCCCAGGTCGGCGGCGAGCACGTCTACAGCTATCGCGCCATGGGGCACTTCGCCTCCTTCCTCTGTACCTGGGCCATTACCCTGGGCTACGTCAGCGTGGTGGCCTTCGAGGCCGTGGCGCTGCCCACGGTGGTCGAGCACCTGTTCCCCGACTACGCGGTGGGGCAGCTGTGGACCATCGCCGGCTGGGACGTGAAGGCGACCTGGGTGGCGGTCGGCGTGGCCGGCTCGCTGGCGATGACCTGGATCAACTACCTCGGGGTGCGCACCGCCGCCCTGGTGCAGAAGGTGGTGACCCTGCTGATCCTGGCGGTGGGGGTGATGTTCATCACCGGCGCGTTGTTCGAGGGCAGTGCCACCACCCTCGAGCCGCTGTTCAACGTCGAGCAGGGCGTGGTCGGCGGCATCATGACGGTGATCATCATGGTGCCCTTCATGTTCGTCGGCTTCGACGTGATTCCCCAGGCCGCCGAGGAGATCGACCTGCCGTTCAGGGAGATCGGCCGTGTGCTGATGATCTCGGTGATCCTGGCGGTGTTCTGGTACGCCTTCATCATCCTCGGCACCGCCCTGATGCTGGACCCGGCGGCCCTGGCCGAGAGCTCGCTGGCGGTGCCCGACGCCATGCAGGCGGTCTTCCGGGCGCCCTGGGCGGGCAACCTGATGATCCTGGCCGGTATCGCCGGCATCATCACCAGCTGGAACGCCTTCTACATCGGTGGCTCCCGGGCCATCTACGCCCTGGCGCATGCCGGCATGCTGCCGGCCTTCCTGGCCCGGCTGCACCCCAGGCACCGCACGCCCACCAACGCCATCCTGGTGATGGGGCTGCTGTCCGCCGCCGCGCCCTTGCTGGGCCGGCCGGCGCTGGTCTGGCTGGTGGTCGCCGGGGGCCTGGGCATCGTCGTCGCCTACCTGTTCGTGGCGCTGTCCTTCGTGCTGTTGCGCCGCCGCGAGCCCGATCTGCCGCGCCCCTTCCGCGTGCGCCGCGGCAAGACGGTGGGGGCGCTGTCGGTGATCCTGTCGCTGGCGCTGATCGGCCTCTACCTGCCCGGCAGCCCCTCGGCGCTGTCGCCCCTCGAATGGGCGCTGTTCGGCGGCTGGATGCTGCTGGGCCTGGCGCTCTATGCCTGGTCCCGGGCCCGCTACGGCGTGGCCTACAGCGATGCCATGATGCAGCGCGAGCTGCGGGGCGCCGACCCTTCCTCGAAGCCCTGAGCGTGGGCGTCCGCGTCGCCTGACCCGAACCCCGGCCCGAGGCCGGGGTTCTTGCGTTGGGCTCTCGCCGGGAGGTCACGAGGACAAAGGGTGTTTATGTTGACGTTTTTTAAAAATGTAGATATTTTTGAGTCATCGACGCTCGAGACCATGGAGACCCCCGATGACCGCGCTGACCCGGATTCCCGAACTCGCCATGCCGCTGCCCGCCGACCTCCAGGGCTTCACCCTGGCACCGTCGGTGCAGTCGCCGCGCCTGCTGCAGGTGACCTTCTCCCGCGAGCTGGTCGCGGCCTTCCTCGAGGCCGTGGCCGACTGGCCGGTGCAGGCACTGGAGTACAAGTCGATGCTGCGCTTCCGGGTGGCGAAGATCCTCGACGACCTGTGCGGCAACACTTTGCAGCCGGTGCTGATCAACACCCTGGTGGATCGCGCTACCGGCGGGCTGCAGGTGGTGCCCGAGGGGCTCGACGACGTGGCCCAGGCCGACGACATGGTCAAGTTCGCCACCGCCGTGGCGCACCTGATGGGACGTTCCAACTTCGATGCCATGAGCGGCCAGTACTACGCGCGCTTCGTGGTGAAGAACGTCGACGAGTCCGACAGCTACCTGCGCCAGCCGCATCGGGTGATGGAGCTGCACAACGACGGCACCTTCGTCGAGCAGGACACCGACTACGTGCTGATGATGAAGATCGACGAGCGGCACATGCAGGGCGGCGACTCGCTGCTGCTGCACCTGGACGACTGGGAGGACCTGGAACGTTTCACCCGCCATCCGCTGGCCCAGCGCGAGATGCGCTGGGCGGCGCCGCCCAGCAAGAATGTCGGCAAGGACGTCTTCCATGCGGTGTTCGACCTGGACCGCGAGGGGCGGCCGATCATGTCCTATATCGACCAGTTCGTGCAGCCCAGGGACTTCGAGGAGGGCAACTGGCTGACGGATCTTTCCGAGTCTCTGGAAGGCAGCGCGGGGATCCTCTCGGTGCCCAATCCGGTGGGCAGCTTCCTGCTGATCAACAACCACTTCTGGCTGCACGGCCGGGACCGTTTCACGCCGCACCCGGAGCTGCGTCGCGAGCTGATGCGCCAGCGGGGCTACTTCACCCACGCCAGTACCCTGCGACGGTCGCGCCAGCGTTGAGCTAGGCCTTGCGGGGCGCGACGCCCCGACAATGGGGTACCCTGACTCGGCCACGCCGCCATCGCGGCGTGGCCGGCGCATTGGCACAAGAGGACGGCATGTACGATTTCATCATCATCGGCGGCGGCATCCTGGGCATGTCCACCGCCATGCAGCTCAAGCAGGCCTATCCGGATCGCCGGATGCTGGTGGTGGAGAAGGAGCGCGAGGCGGCGCGCCACCAGACCGGCCACAACAGCGGGGTGATCCACGCCGGGGTCTATTACACCCCCGGCAGTCTCAAGGCGCGCTTCTGCCTGGAGGGCAACCGGGCCACCAAGGCCTTCTGCGAGACCCATGACATTCCCTTCGAGACCTGCGGCAAGCTGCTGGTGGCCACCAACGACCTGGAGATGCAGCGCATGCAGGCGCTGTGGGAGCGCACCGAGGCCAACGGCCTCACGCGCGAGTGGCTGGGGGCCGAGGCGCTCGCCGAGCGGGAGCCCAACATCACCGGCGTCGGCGGCATCTTCGTGCCGTCCAGCGGCATCGTCGACTATGCCGCCGTGGCCCGGGCCATGGCCGCCGAGTTCGAGCGCCTGGGCGGCGAGGTCCGCTTCGGGGCCGAGGTCACCGGGCTTGCCGAGCGCCGCCAGGAGGTCGTGGTCTCGACCACCGCGGGCGAGTTCAACGGCCGCTACCTGGTGAGCTGCTCGGGGCTGATGGCCGACCGGGTGATTCGCATGCTGGGCCAGGAGCCGGGGTTCACCATCTGCCCCTTCCGCGGCGAGTACTATCGCCTGCCCGCGCGCCACAACGACATCGTCAATCATCTGATCTATCCGATTCCGGATCCGTCGATGCCGTTTCTCGGCGTGCACCTGACGCGCATGATCGATGGCTCGGTCACCGTGGGCCCCAACGCCGTGCTGGCCTTCAAGCGCGAGGGCTATCGGCGTCGCGACGTCTCGCCCCGGGACCTGGCGCAGATGTTCACCAACCCGGGCATCCTCAAGGTGCTGGGCAGGAACCTGCGCCCGGGGTTGGTCGAGATGAAGAACTCCCTGCACAGGCGCGGCTACCTGGAGCTGGTGCGCAAGTATTGCCCGAGCCTCGCCCTCGACGACCTGGAGCCCTATCCGGCCGGGGTGCGCGCCCAGGCGGTGTCCCGGGACGGCAAGCTGGTCGACGACTTCCTGTTCGTCAACACGCCGCGCACCGTCAACGTCGGCAATGCGCCGTCGCCGGCCGCCACCTCGGCGTTGCCCATCGGCGCGCACATCGTCTCCAAGGTCAAGGAGCTGGTCGAGGGCTGAGCGTCGTTCGAGGGTTGCCGAAAGTATTAGGGAATATCGACATTTCTCCCTGGCCCCCGGGGCGAGGGGCTGCTAGCGTTTTTGCAGGCGGGCTGGTCAGTTAGGGAAGCGCTGAACAAATCGGCGAGCGGCGTAAAGTGCAAGGCGCCCGGAGCGCAAGAACCGGAGCCTATGCGGTATAGGTGAGGAGCCTGACCGGGCTGGCGCACCAGCACCGCGTAACGTAGCAATTTGCCCGCATAGACATTTGTGCGGCGTTTCCTTAGCGCGGCATCGGCCCCGCCGGCACAACGACAACATTCCCATCGAATCGCCTGGAGGATCCTTCATGCGCGCACTCAAGACGGCCCTGGCGGCCACCCTGCTGGTGGCGGCACCCGCCGCCCTGGCCCAGCAGCAGCTGTCCATCGCCACGGGCGGCACCGGCGGCACCTACTATCCCTACGGCGGCGGCCTGGCCGAACTGATCAACGAGCATGTCGAGGGCTATGACGCCGTGGCCGAGGTCACCGGGGCCTCGGTGGAGAACATGGGGCTGGTCTGGCGCGGCGATTCCGACCTGGCGCTGGCCCTGGCCGATACCGTCTACCAGGCCTATAACGGCACCGGCGATTTCGAGGGCCGCCAGCTCGAGAACATCCGCGCCCTGGCCTCGATCTATCCCAACGCCGTGCAGATCGTCACCATGGCGGATTCCGGCATCGAGTCGCTGGCGGACCTCGAGGGCAAGACCGTCTCGGTGGGCGCGCCGGGCAGCGGCACCGAGCTCAACGCCCGGGCGGTGCTGGAGTCCAACGGCATCACCTATGACGACATCGATGCCCGCCGCCTCAACTTCAACGAGACCGCCGACGCCATCCGCGACGGCGACATCGACGCCGGCTTCTGGAGCGTGGGGCCGCCCACCAGCTCGATCATGAACCTCGCCACCACCCGCGACATTCGCCTCATCGGGCTCTCCGACGAGGAGGTCGCCAACGCCCAGGGCGAGGAGCCGGTGTTCGCCGCCTACCAGCTCAAGGCCGGGCTCTACGAGGGCATGGAGGAAGCGGTGCAGACCATCGGCATCCCCAACGTGCTGGCGGTGAGCAGCGAGATGGACGAGGAACTGGCCTACCAGATCACCAAGACGCTGTTCGAGCAGACCGACCAGCTGATCGCCATCCACCCGGCGGCCAACGACACCACCGTCGACTTCAGCGTCGAGTCCACGCCGATCGCCTTCCACCCCGGCGCGCTGCGCTACTACGAGGAAGTGGGCGCCGAGATCGCCGACCGCCAGCGTCCCTGAGCGGCGGCGCCATGCCATCACCGATGAGCGAGGGGCGAGCCGCCGGGCTCGCCCCCGCGCCGTGTCGGGCCCTGGCGAAGCGCCTGCTGCCGGTGCTGTTCGCGGTGGCGCTGCCGATCCCGGCGCTGGCCGACTGCCCTAGCCATGAGCTGCGGGTGCTGGGCGCCGACGGGCAGCGGCTCGTGCGCCTGCCGATGCCGGAGGGTGCCGGCTGGTGCCTGGCCTGGAACCACTCGGTGGAAGGCTTTCCCGTCCACGACTGCTATCACAACGTCGCGGGCCGCATGGTGCTGGCGCGCAGCCACCTGCCGGACTTCGCCGCCGGCCTCGACCATATCCCCGGCCGCGGGCGCCAGGTCTCCGATGGCCACGGCGGCTACTGGATCGAGGACATCGACGAGCCGGTGCCCGGCGACCGCTATCGCCTGCGGGTCGGAGCGCCGGCGGTCGATCACCGCCTGGTGCGCCACGGCGAGCCGGGCCTGGCGACCCTGTTGTCGGACGCGCAGGACTGCGGTGCAGGCGATCGCTATCCGCTGGCCGACGCGCCGCCGGTGGTGGTCAGCCTCAGCGAGCGGGCCGCCAACGAGCGCGTGACCCTGGCGCTGGTGCCCCTGGCGGCCGCGACGCCCTGACGCGATGTCCCATTTTCGAGCGAGACTTCGAGAGAGACGCCCATGAGCGAAGCGGGTTCTTCCCCCATCGTCCCCGGCAGCCAGGCGCCGCACTCGCGCCCGGTACTGTGGCTGATCAGCCTGGTGGCCGTGGTGCTGTCGCTGTTCCAGCTGTATTCCGCCGGCATCGAGCCGCTGGGGCTCTTCTACCAGCGCAGCATCCACCTGGCGCTGATCATGATGCTGGCCTTTTTGATGTTTCCGGTGTTCGGGCCCCGTCGCCGGCGGGGCGCGGTCGGCGGGCTGATCGACCTGGCGTTCTTCGCCGGGGCGGTGATCACCGGCGGCTACATGGCGCTGTACCTCGACGAGATCATCAACCGCGCCGGCTTCTGGAGCCAGACGGATATCGTGGTCGGCTGCATCGCCACCGTCACCGTGCTCGAGGCCAGCCGTCGCGCGGTGGGGCTCGGCATGACGGTGATCGGCGTGCTGGCGATCCTCTATGCCTTCGCCGGGTCGCGGGGCGAGCTGCCCTGGCTCGGCGAGTGGCTGCCGGGCATCCTCGAGCACCGCGGCTACAGCCTGGATCGCCTGGTCGGCCAGCTCTATCTCGGCCAGGAGGGCATCTTCGGGCTGCCGATGGGCGTGGCGGCCACCTATATCTTCATCTTCGTGCTGTTCGGCGCCTTCCTGGAGATCACCGGCGCGGGCAAGTTCTTCATCGACCTGGCCTACGCCGCCACCGGCCGCCAGCGCGGCGGGCCGGCCAAGGCGGCGGTGATCGCCTCGGCCGGCATGGGCTCGATCTCCGGCAGCGCCATCGCCAACGTGGTGACCACCGGCGCCTTCACCATCCCGCTGATGAAGCGCCTCGGCTACCGGCCCCACCAGGCCGGCGGCATCGAGGCGGCGGCCTCCACCGGCGGCCAGATCATGCCGCCGCTGATGGGCGCCGGCGCCTTCCTGATCGCCGAGTACACGCGGATGCCCTACCTGGACGTGGTCAAGGTCAGCATCCTGCCGGCGATCATGTACTTCGCCACCGTCTACCTGTTCGTGCACATCATCGCCCTCAAGCAGGGCATGCAGGGCATGGCCCGCAGCGAGCTTCCCCAGATACGCGACGTCATGGGCGCCGGCTGGCACTTCCTGCTGCCGCTGGCGGTGCTGGTGTGGCTGCTGGTGATGAACATGTCGCCGATGCGGGTCGGCTACTACGCCATCCTGACGATGCTGGCGGTGGCGGCGTTGCGCTTCGCGGTGCTGTTCTTGTTCGTCGCGCCCAAGCGTGGCGAGCCGGTGACCGGGGCGGCGCTGGGCCGGGTGCTGAAGCACGGCGCGCTGAAGGTGGTCGAGGGTCTGGAACTCGGCGCGCGCAACGCCGTGGCGGTGTCCATGGCCTGTGCCGTGGCGGGGATCATCGTCGGGGTGGTGGGCCTGACCGGGCTCGGCCTCAAGTTCTCGGCGATGATGATGGCGTTTTCCGGCGGCAACCTGCTGCTGGCGCTGGTGATGGTGCTGCTGGCCAGCCTGGTGCTGGGCATGGGCCTGCCGGTGACCGCCAGCTATATCGTGCTGATCGTGCTGGTGGGGCCGGCGCTGACCGCGGAGTTCGGCGTGCCGCTGCTGATCGCCCACCTGGTGGTGTTCTGGTACTCCCAGGATTCCAACGTCACCCCGCCCATCGCGCTGGCCGGCTTCGCCGGGGCGGCGATCGCCGGGGCCAAGCCGATGGATACCGGCTTCCAGGCCTGGAAGTTCGCCAAGGGGCTCTACCTGATCCCGCTGTTCATGGTCTTCAATCCGGAGATCATCATGGGCGGCCCGCTGCCGCTGCTGGCCTGGACGGCGCTGACCGCCTTCCTGGCCCTGGGCGCCTTCGCGGCGGCACTGGAGGGCTACCTGTTCACGCGGATGTCGGCCCCGGTGCGGCTGGTGCTGCTGCCGGCCATCGTCGCGGTGTTCTACCCGAGCCTGGTCGCGGAGGTCGTCGGCGCCGTGGTGATGGTACTGGCCATCGCCGGCAATTGGCTGGCCAGCCGTCGCCAGGCCGAAGGCTAGTGGACGGCTGAGGCGGCGCTCTCCGAGCGGCCGGAACGACACGAGGCCCCGCCCGGAACACCGGGCGGGGCCTCGTCGTGTCGCTCGTCGGTATTACTGGGTGGACTGGCCGTCGTCCTCGGCCATCTCCTCCAGCTCCTCCGCGGTCTCCTCGGCGGCTTGCTGGGTGGCCTCGGCGGCGTCCTCGGCGGTTTCCTGGGTCGCCTCGGCGGCATCACCGGCGGCCTGCTCGGTGGCCTCCACGGCATCTCCGGTGGTATCGGCGACGGCGTCGCCCGCTTCATCCAGTGCCTCGCCGGTCTCTGCCATCGCCTCGCCGGCCATGGCGTCGGTGGCCACCGGCTCCAGGGTCAGGGTGATCGGCCCTTGCTCGGCTTCCGGACCGACCTCGACCGCATGGCGCTCGGGGCTGTTCCACAGCAGGTTGCCTTCGCCGTCGAAGACCTCGGCATGCAGGGCGTGGGCGTGGCCGGGGTCGACCTGGTCGATCGGGTAGTCGAGGCTGAACTCGACGGGCTCGTTGTTCGTCACCTCCACGTTGGTCTCGGTGATGACGGTCGCCGCGGCATCGGCCAGGGCCACGTCACGCAGGCTGACCACGACCCGGGCGTCGTCCGGCAGCGGGGTGTCGGTGGCGGCGAACTCGAGCACCCCGTCGAGCGTCTTGCTGGCCTGCTGCTCGGAGTCCTGAGCGGTCTGCTCGTCCTGGGCCTGCTCGGTCTGGGTGGTGCCGGCCTGGGCATCCTGTTCGGTGTCGTCGGCCTGGTCGCAGCCGGCCAGCGCCAGGGTGCCGGTCAGGGCTGCCACAATGAAAAGATGACGCTTCATGGTCGGTCTCCTTCAGCACGTTGTCCGTGTGGGGCTGTGCGGTCGCGTCCCTATCGACCGCTTCGATACCAGCCTATCAAGGCAATCTGCAGGAAGGTTGAAACCCGGTGTCGCCCGGCGGCGACGCCCGCGGTCCCGCTGACGAGACGCGATGGCCCACGGGCCCGACGTCGCGGGAGAGGTAGGCGCGGCGCGGCTCTGCTAGAATAGCGGGCTTCCACTTTCCGCAGCTACCCGCGGCCATCGCCGCGAGGTGACGTCATTCCCTTTTCCAGGAGCCCAGGATGACAGCATCGAAGGAGGCGCCGCGGGTCGGCGTGATCATGGGGTCGAAGTCCGACTGGCCGGTCATGGAGCATGCCGTGACCATGCTCGAGCGCCTCGGCGTGCCCTACGAGACCCGGGTCGTCTCGGCCCACCGTACCCCGGACCTGCTGTTCGACTACGCCAAGAGCGCCGCCGAGCGCGGCCTCTCGGTGATCATCGCCGGCGCCGGCGGGGCGGCCCATCTGCCCGGCATGGTGGCCTCCCAGACGGCGCTGCCGGTGCTCGGCGTGCCGGTGGAATCCAAGGCCCTCAAGGGCCTGGATTCGTTGCTGTCGATCGTGCAGATGCCGGGCGGCATCGCCGTGGGCACCCTGGCCATCGGCAAGGCCGGCGCCACCAATGCCGGGCTGATGGCGTCCCAGATCGTCGGGCTGCAGGATGCGACGGTGCGCGAGGCCGTGGAGGCCTTCCGCGCCGAGCAGACCCAGACGGTGCTGGACAACCCCGATCCGCGGCCCACCCCCTGACCGACAGCGACGAGCGAGGCAATCACGATGAACATCGGCGTACTGGGCGCCGGCCAGCTGGGCCGGATGCTGGCCCTGGCGGGCTATCCGCTGGCCAACCGTTTCACCTTCCTCGACACCACCGGCCACCCCAGCGCGGGGATCGGTGATGTCATGGTGGATACCGATCAGAAGCACCTCGAGCGTTTCCTCGACAAGGTCGACCTGGTCACCTACGAGTTCGAGCACCTGCCGGTCTCGCTGGTGCGGGCGATCGAGGAGCGCAAGCCGGTCTACCCCGGTAGCGAGGCGATCCGGGTCTGCCAGCACCGCGCCGAGGAGAAGGCACTGTTCGATCGCCTGGGCATTCCCACCCCGGCCTATCGCCTGGTGGACAGCGCCGAGTCGCTGGAGGCCGCGGTGCGCGAGCTGGGCGCACCGGTGGTGGCCAAGTCGGTCACCGAGGGCTATGACGGCAAGGGCCAGGCGGTGATCAAGGACCCGGCCGAGGCGGCCCAGGCGTGGCGCTCGATCAACCACCCGCAACTGATCGTCGAGGCCTTCGTCGACTTCGTGCGCGAGGTGTCGATCATCGCCGTGCGCGGCCGCGACGGCGAGGTGGTCTTCTACCCGATGGCCGAGAACCTCCACGTCGACGGCATCCTGCGCTACTCGGTGGCGCCCATGCCGGACCTGGACGCCGCCGTTCAGCAGACCGCCGACGGCTATATCCGCGCGCTGCTCGACGAGCTCGACTACGTCGGCGTGCTGACCCTGGAGCTGTTCCAGACCCGCGACGGCGAGTTGCTGGCCAACGAGATGGCGCCCCGGGTGCACAACTCCGGGCACTGGACCCAGGACGGTGCGGTGACCAGCCAGTTCGAGAATCACATGCGCGCCATCCAGGGCCTGCCGCTTGGCAGCACCGCGGCTCGTGCGCCGACCTGCATGGTCAACGTCATCGGCCGCGAGGGCGAGGCGGCGAAGCTGCTGGCGATCGAGGACGCCCACCTGCACCGCTACGACAAGGGCGAGCGCCCGGGCCGCAAGCTGGCCCACGTCAACCTGGTGGCACCGACCCACGAGGCGCTGCTGGAGAAGGTCCGCGCCTGCGCGGCCCTGTTGCCCGACGCCCCGGCGCCGCGCTTCAGCTTCGAGGGCTGATCCGCACTCCTTTCCCGCCTCGCGCAATACCGCGGCCGCGCGCCGGCCGCGGTATGCTCAGGGTCTGCTGCCCTTCATCGTGTCGCCGCTCATGCCATGGCGTGTGGATGATGATCCGCATGGGCAAGAGAAACTCTGTTTTTTTATGATTGCGTAGTCATAAAAGTGCTTGTTACCCCTTGGTGCAGCGCTCGATCTAGCACTTAATTGCCTCAAATCCTTATTTGATGCGGGATTCCGCGTGTGATAGAAAGAATACGTATTCAAAAATAAGAGAGCTCACGATGATGTCACGTTCCCTGCTGACCGCCGGCGCCATCGCCGTCATGACCGCCGCCCTCGCCAGTGGTGCCCAGGCCCAGACGCGCCTGGCCTTCGGGGCCACCAATTCCCAGTCGGCTCACTATGCCTATTTCGCCTCCCTGACCAAGGTGGTCAACGAGGCCTACGACGACGTGGACGCGACCGTCGTCGAGACCGGCGCCACGGTCGATAACCTGCGTCGCATGGCCCGCAACCAGCTCGACCTGGGGCTGGTGACCACCAGTACGCTCTACCATGCCTATACCGGCCAGGGGGACTTCGAGGGGCGGCCCATCGACTCCAAGCTGCTGTGGGCCTACAACCTGGCGCCCCAGAACGTGATCGTGCGCCGCGACAGCGGGATCGAGAGCATCGAGGAGCTCGAGGGCAAGCGTTTCGGACCGGGCCAGCGTGGCTCTTCCACCGAGGCGACCTCGCTGGCGGTTCTCGAGGCCCTGGGCATTGCTCCCGACTGGGTGCGGGGCAGCAATGGCGAGCTTGCCGCCGCGATCAAGGACGATCGCGCCAATGGCTTCATCAAGTCCTCGGTGGGCGAGCGCTTCGACGCCCTGACCACCGATATCGCCACCTTCACCCCGGTGCAGGTGCTCGGCATCGACGAGGAGCAGCGCGCGGTGATCGAGGAGCAGCTGCCCGAGCTGTCCATCGTCGAGATGCCCGGCGGCGACCTGGAGAACTCCGGTCCCTATACGACCTGGGGCTTCATGATCGGAGTATCCGCCTCGCCGGAGCTGAGCGAGGAGACCGCCTACCGGGTCGTCAAGGCGGTGATGGAGGACGACGTCGAGCAGGCCTCGGCCTTCCCGCCGGTCGAGGGCGCCGATCTCGCCGAGCTGACCCTGGAATACGCCACCACGCCGCTGCATCCCGGGGCCATCCGCTACTTCGAAGAAGCCGGATACGACGTCCCCGAACGCCTCAAGTAAGCCTGCCGGCGGCCCGCCTCGGGCCGCCATCGTCCGACCCGCATATGCGCCGTAATTCCACCCTCCGGAGGGTGTCATGACCGAATCCCGAGACGACTCCCCGCAGCAGGGCGAGTCTACTGCGTTGCCGCGCCACCTCAAGGTGGCGGCGGCGGTGGTCTCCATCGCCCTCGGCCTGTTCATCTTCTACACGTCCTTCTTCGGCGCCTTCGAGACCCTGATCCAGCGTGCCATCTTCGTCGCCCTGGTCACCGTCCTCGGCCTGCTGATGTTCCCGCTGGGCCTCGGCCGGCCCTGGCGCCCCCTGGGGGCGCTCATCGATACGGCCATCGGGGGGCTGGTGGTCGCCGCCGCCGTCTATGTGATCTACCACTTCGAAACGATCATGACGGAGCTGCCCTTCGCCACGTCACTGGACCTGTTCCTGGGTTACGGCACCCTGCTGGTGATCCTCGAACTGGCGCGGCGCTCGGCGAGCCTGGTGTTCCCGGTGCTGGTGGGCCTGATGGTCGCCTACGCCTTCTTCGGCCACCTGATCCCCGGCTCCCTGGGGCACCGTGAGCTCGACAGCTTCTATATCGCCGAGGTCATCTTCCTCTCCGACCGCGGCCTGTGGGGCATGCTGGTGGGGATCGCCTCGACGACGCTGGCGGCCTTCGTGCTGTTCGGCAGCCTGCTGCTGCACAGCGGCGTCGGCCAGACCTTCTTCGACCTCTCGGCCCGGGCCGGTGGCTCGAGCCCCGGCGGCGCGGCCAAGATCGCCACCGTGGCCTCCGGCCTGTTCGGTGCCATCAGCGGCAGCTCGGTGGCCAACATCGCCACCACCGGCAACTTCACCATTCCGCTGATGAAGCGACTGCGCTATCCCTCGGCGCTGGCCGGCGGGGTGGAGGCGATCGCTTCCACCGGTGGTCAGCTCGCCCCGCCTATCATGGGCACGGCGGCCTTCGTCATGGCCGAGCTGGTGGGCATGAACTACTGGAAGATCGCCCTCGCGGCCTTGTTGCCGGCGGTATTGCTCTACGTGGGCGTCTTCATGACCGTCCACTTCATCGCCCGGCGCGGCAACTATGGGCGGATGTCCGCCGACGAGTTGCCGGACTGGCGCTCGGCCCTCAACTGGCGTCGCCTGGCGCCCCTGGTGGCGGCGATCGTCGGGCTGGGGTTTGGCATCGTCCGTGGCAACTCCATCGAGCTGACCGCCTGCTTCGGCATGATCGGCATCATCGGCGCCTATGCGGTCGCCTCGCTGACCGAGGGCGTGCCGCTGCGCAAGATCCTGACCAGCCTCAGCCACGCCCTGCAGACCGGCGGCCGGGGCATCGTGATCGTCGGCATCCTGCTGATCGCCGCCCAGGTGTTCGTGGCGATGATCAACCTCACCGGGGTCGGGGTGACCATCACCAATGCGATCCTCAGCGTGGGCGGCGACAACATCTGGCTCATCGCCATCATCATGGCGTTCGTCTGCCTGATCGCCGGCATGGGGCTGCCGACCTCGGCGGCCTATGTGCTGGTCGCCGCGGTCTTCGCCCCGGCCCTGATCCAGCAGGGGCTGGATGCCCTGACCGTGCACCTCTTCGTGCTCTACTACGCGGCCTTGTCGGTGGTGACGCCGCCGGTCTGCGTCGGCGTCTTCGTCGCCGCGATGATCGCCGACTGCCCCTGGATCCAGGTCGCCAAGTATGCCCTGCGCCTGGGGGCCACCGCCTACGTGATGCCCTTCCTGTTCCTGATCTATCCCGGACTGATCGGCCAGGGCGGCATTGATGCCGTGCTGCTGGCGCTGATGTCGGGCCTCGGCTTCATTCTCGCGGCAGCCTCGTTCTTCGCCGCCTCGCCGGTGGTCGGGCGTGACAACCCGTCCTGGGCGTTGTGGCTGCTGCCCATGGGCCTCGCGCTCTATCCCGAGTGGTGGTCCTCGCTGGCCGGCGCGGCCCTGACCCTGGCCATGCTCGCCAGCGCTCGCCGCGCGGCGGCCCCTGCCATGCCACCAAGCGGAGCCGCGACCGGGAGCTGATCCCGGTCATGGCATCCGGCCCGTCAACATCATCGTTCGAGGTTGCCCATGACACGCACCATCAAGCCCGATGCCTTCCGCGAGGCCCTGACGTCTCGCCGGCGGCTGGTCGCCACCTTCGTCAAGACCCCAAGCCACACCCAGGCCGAGGTGTTCGGCCTCTCGGGGCTCGACTTCGTCTGTTTCGACGCCGAGCATGCGCCCTGGAACCGGGAGTCCCTGGACGCCTGCCTGCTCGCCTCGCGAGCCATGCAGTTGCCGGCCCTGGTGCGCATCCCCGAGCTCAGCGAGTCCGCGATCCTGCAGGCACTGGACTCGGGCGCCACCGGTCTCGTGGTGCCTCATGTGTGCACCGGCGACCAGGCGCAGCGGCTCGCCATGGCCGCCCACTATGGCCCCGGCGGCCGCGGCTACGCGGGGTCGACGCGTGCCGCGGATTACACCTGCAAGCCGATGCGCGACCACCTGCGCGAGCAGCGCGCCCAGACGACCCTCGTCGCCCAGATCGAGGATGCCGAGGCCCTCGAGCATCTGGACGAGATCATGGCCGTGGAGGACATCGATGCCTTCCTGATCGGGCGCGTCGACCTCACCGTGGCCCTGGGCGCGGATTCCCCCGCCGATCCACGGGTCGAGGAGGCCGTCGAGCGCATCTGCGCCGCGGCGAAGCGCCATGGCCGCGCCCTGGGCATGTTCCTGCCCGATCTCGAGGAGGCGCCTCGCTGGCTCGAGGCCGGCATGAGTTTCTTCCTGGTCGGCTCCGATCAGAGCTTCGTGTTCAATGCGGCGCGAGCAT
Organism: Halomonas sp. ABH4_019; assembly: GCF_056159885.1. NCBI lineage: Bacteria > Pseudomonadati > Pseudomonadota > Gammaproteobacteria > Oceanospirillales > Halomonadaceae > Halomonas > Halomonas sp. ABH4_019. Next base: position 944,980 of record NZ_JBSWWC010000001.1, on the reverse strand, counting down.
TGCAGCAGGACTTCGAGCGACTTTGAGGCAGGCTGGCCGCGGCGTCTTCGTCCCGGCACCCTCGATCGACATGACAAGGCCGCGCCCTCGGGCGCGGCCTTGTCGATTCCCTTCTCACCCATATCCTATTGCCTCACGCCTCACGCCTCACGCCTCACGCCTCACGCCTCACGCTTTAGCCCATCAGCAGCCAGCTGGCCAGCCCACCGCCGCCAAGCAGCAGCGCGAACAGCATCAGCGCCAGGATGAAGGGCTTGATGCCCAGCGCCTTGAGCTTCTCCAGGCGGGTCTCGTAGCCCAGGGCGGCCATGGCCATGGTCAGGGCCAGCTGGCCGAGCTGGACCAGGGCCCCATGGAGCGCGGCGGGCAGGGTCACGACGCTGTTGAAGACCACCATCGCCATGAAGCCGAAGGCGAACCAGGGGATCACCAGCGTGGCCTTTCCCTCGCCGCCTGAGGCCGCGTGGCGGCGCAGCCACCATTGGCCGACGATCAGCAGGAAGGGCACCAGCAGCATCACCCGCACCAGCTTGACGATCACCGCATTGGCCAGGGCGTCGGGGCCCACCGCCTCGCCGGCGGCCACCACCTGGGCGACCTCGTGGACGGTCGCGCCGATATAGATGCCGAACAGCTGTTCATCCATGCCCAGCAGGGGGTAGAGCAGGGGGTAGACCAGCATCGCCAGCGAGCCGAACAGCACCACCGTGGCCACCGCCATGGAGGTCGCGGCGGGACGCGAGCGGATGGTCGACTCGGTGGCCAGCACCGCGGCGGCGCCGCAGATCGCGCTGCCGGCGCTGGTCAGCAGGGTGGTCTCGCGGTCGAGCCCCAGCAGCCGGGTGCCGATCAGGTAGCCGGTCACCAGCACGGCGGTGATCACCAGCGCGTCCAGCAGCAGCACCCTGGGGCCCAGGCCGATCACCTGTTGCAGGGTCAGTGACAGGCCGAACAGCACGATGCCGCCGCGCAGCAGCCGGCGAGTGGCGAAGGCGAGCCCCGGGCCGGCCTGTGTCAGGTGCCTGGCCAGCGGGGAGTTGCCGGCCAGGATGCCCAGCAGCAGGGCCATCACCAACGGGCTAACCCCGCTCTCGGCGAGCATCGGCAGCCGGGAAAGGGCGGTACCGCCGGCGGTCAGCAGGGTGCAGAGGACGAGGCCTTGCCACATGGGTCACGCTCCGGGATGTTGTGGGTGACGATCATGCTATGCCCTAATAGTGCTTTTGGTTATCAGCTAATAACGAACCTGCTTTTCGGAAAAACCGATATGACGCCACAGGTCAGCTTTCGCCAGCTCCAGGTCTTCGCCGCCGTGGCCCGGCGCGGCACGGTGAGCGGTGCCGCCGCCGAACTGGCGCTGTCCCAGTCGGCCACCAGCCAGGCGCTCTCCGACCTGGAACGCCAGCTCGGCGTGGCGCTGTTCGAGCGCCCCGGCCGTCGGCTGGTACTCAACGACCTGGGGCGCAGCCTGCTGCCGCGGGCCGAGGAGTTGCTCGACGGCCTGGCCGGCTTCGTCGCCGCGGCCCGGGAACCGGAAGGCGAACTGCGCGGCACGCTCGGCATCTCGGCCAGCGCCACCGTGGGCACCTACCTGTTGCCCGGCCTGGTGGGACGCTTCAGCGAGGCGCATCCGCGGGCGGACCTGCGCCTGCGGCTGCGCAACACCCATGAGGTGATCGGCGACGTGCTGCGCCTGGAGGCAGATCTGGGCCTGATCGAGGGCGAATGCCGGGAGCCGGCGCTGGTCAGCGAGCCCTGGTGCGAGGATCGCCTGGTGGTGGTGGCGGCGCCCGGCCATCCGCTGGCGCGCCGCGAGCGGCTCGGCGATCGGGACCTGGCCGAGGCCGCCTGGATCCTGCGCGAGCCCGGTTCCGGCACCCGCGAGGTCTTCGAGCAGGCCCTGCGCCGCCGCGGCGTCTCGCCCCGGGTGCGCATGGCGCTCGGCCAGCACGAGGCGATCAAGCAGGCGGTGCTGGCGGGCCTGGGGCTCGGCTGCCTGTCGGCGCTGGGCGTGGCCGGCGAGCTGGCGCGCGGCGAGCTGGTGGCGCTCGACGGCGATCTGGTCCTGCGCCGGACCTTTTCCCTGGTGTGGCACACCGAGCGCTATCGAAGCCCCTTGTGGCAGGCCTTCAAGGTGTTCCTGGTCGAGGCACGCGGGGCGTCAGGTCAGCCCCAACCATAGCGCGATGGCGGCGAAGTGGGCGGGATACCAGGCCAGCCACAGCCGGCGCGGCATGGGGAGCGGCACCGTGGGGGACAAGCGATGCGCGCCGGCGGCCAACAGCAGGACCACCAGGCAGGTGGCGACGGTGAAGGCCTTGGCCATCATGGAGCTGTTCATCAGCCCGGCGGCGAGCAGCACCGGCAGCGCGGCGGTGGCGCCGGCGAGGCGCTCGGCCGGATCAACGGCGCCCGTGTGCAGGCGCCGCATGGCCACCATGTAGAGCGGGATCATCAGCAGGCCCAGGTGACCGTATTCGACGACCCGGCCCGCCAGCGCCCAGACCGCCAGGGCGGCGAGGCCCTCGGCGGCCCCTCGCAAGGCGCCGCCATTGGCCATGCGCCCCGGCAGGCCCAGCAGCCAGGCGCCACCGGTCAGGCCCAGCGACAGCGTGAAGCAGATGTTGAGGAGCAGGCCGTCGACGTCCCGGGGCATCATCGCATAGGGCAGCTGGGCGACCAGGCCGATCACCAGCACGCGTCGGGCGTAGCGCAGCGGGTCGCGGGTGTTGAAGAGCCCGTGCCAGGCGACCATGGCGGCGAACAGCGGGAAGGCGATGCGGCCCAGCGAGGAGTCGATCCAGCCCAGACCCCAGGCCTCGGGCACGGCGTAACGGGCCAGGTGGTCGAGGGTCATGGTGATCAGCGCCAGCCACTGGCCCCAGCCGGTCCAGGCCGAGGAGGGGCGGTCGAGGGTGGCGGTGGTGGCATGGGGCATCGCGATCTCCCGCTGTGAGTGACCGTTCTGCTGACCGGTGCAAGGCGGCAGGGTTCGCGTGGAGGGCAATGTTTGTCGATTGGCTGCACCGGGTGTCGCCGTCCGGGGACGGGCGGGGGCCGCCAACGGCTTGCTCGATGCCTGGCCTATAGTCACTATAGGGGAAAGTCTGCCCGGGAGCCTGTCTTGAAGATCGGCGAACTGGCGCGCCGCACCGACTGCCGCGTCGTCACCATCCGCTACTACGAACGCGAGGGGCTGCTGTCCGCGCCGGCGCGCAGCGAGGCCAACTATCGGCTGTATGGCGAGGCCCATGCCGAACGGCTGGCCTTCATTCGCCACTGCCGGGCGCTGGACATGACGCTGGAAGAGATCCGCGCCCTGCTCGATTGCCACGATCACCCCGACCGGCCCTGCCACGAGGCCGATGCCCTGATCGATGCCCACCTCGATCACGTGGCGGCCCGCATCGCCCAGCTTCAGGCCCTGGAAGGCGCCCTGCAGGCCCTGCGTGCCCGCTGCCAGGGGCAACATTCCACCGCCGAGTGCGGCATCCTCGAGGCCCTGGCGCATCCGCCGGAGGACGCGGGGGCCCTGGCGTCGGCGGATGACGACCATGTGCCGGGCACCCATTCCCTGCGCTGAGTTCGAGCTCGGTACATGCTAGCGATCCGGCAGCGGCCGGCCGCCTCCGGATCGCACGGGGAGAGACAAGGAGGGGCGCGCCGGCTTCGACGACGCGCTTTGGGTCAAGGGTCAGGCGTCGGATGAGCGCGACGGCAACACCCAGTCCGGCCGGGGAAAGTGGCAGGTGTAGCCCCGGGGGTAGTGTTGCAGGTAGTCCTGATGCTCCGGCTCGGCCTCCCAGAAGTCGCCTACGGGGGCGACTTCGGTGACGACCTCGCCGGGCCACAGGCCCGAGGCGTTGACGTCCTCGATGGTGTTCAGGGCTTCCCGTCTCTGGGCCTCGTCCACGTAGTAGATCGCCGAGCGATAGGACATGCCGCGATCATTGCCCTGGCGGTTCAGGGTGGTGGGGTCGTGGATCTGGAAGAAGTACTCCAGTATGCGCCGATAACCGATCACCTCGGGGTCGAACAGGATCTCGATGCCCTCGGCGTGGGTACCGTGATGACGGTAGGTGGCATGGGGCACGTCGCCGCCGGTGTAGCCGACGCGAGTGCCTTCTACCCCCGGGAGCTGGCGGATCAGCTCCTGCATGCCCCAGAAGCAGCCGCCTGCCAGTACGGCGCGTTGCAGTGCCATGTCACACCTCCTCGACGTGATGCAGATAGTCGCCATAGCCCTCGGCCTCCATGTCATCGCGATGAATGAAACGCAACGACGCCGAGTTGATGCAGTAGCGCAGGCCGCCATCCTCCCGCGGGCCATCGGGGAAGACGTGGCCCAGGTGGCTGTCGGCATGGGTCGAACGCACCTCGGTGCGCACCATGCCGTGGGAAGCGTCTACCCTCTCGTTCACGTGGGCCGGTTCGATGGGACGGGTGAAGCTCGGCCAGCCGCAGCCCGACTCGTACTTGGCCGAGGAGGCGAACAGCGGTTCGCCGGACACGATGTCCACGTAGATGCCGGGCTCTTGGTGGTGCAGGTACTCGCCGGTACCGGGGCGCTCCGTGCCGTTCTCCTGGGTGACCCGGTACTGCTCGTCGGTCAGCCGGGCGATGGCATCGGGCGACTTGGCGTAATCCTTCATGGACTCTCCTCTCGATGGCAGCTGAGACTCGCGCCTGGCACGGTGCCTGCTTTCGGCACCCGAGCAGATGTTCACAGGGCTTGAGTCGCTTGCGGGACGCCAGCCTTACATGTCCGGCGAACGTTGTCGCGGGGGCTCGCCGTTCAGGCGCGATGCACCCGCCGGCCCATCGCCCAGATCTCGTCGAGGGCCCAGGCGTCGTCGGCGAGCACCAGCAGGTCGGCATCGGCGCCGACACGCAGCCGGCCCTTGCGGGGCAGGCCCAGGGCATCGGCGGCATGGGTGCTGGCCACCCCGATGGCCTGGTCGAGCGGCACGCCGTATGCCGCGACGCATTCCCCCAGGGTCTCGAACAGGCTGGCCAGGCGGCCCGGCTGGAGGCCGATGAACTGGCCATCGGCATCGAAGCGGGGCAGGGAGGCGTTGGCGTCCGACGATAGGGTGATCCGCGAGGGCTCGAGGCGGGCCTCCAGGGCCCGGGCCACGGCGCGGGCGGCGGGGACCTCGCCGTCGGCCAGCAGCTCCGGGGTGGTGCTGGTGGTGAAGTCGATGCGACCGCCCTCGCGGGCGAAGCGCAGGCCGTCCTCGAACAGCTCGGCGGTACGATTGACATGGGTGGGCAGGAACTGGGACAGCGGCAGGGCGCTGTGCCGCGCGACCTCGCGCAGCGGCTCGAGGCCGCCTGCGGCATCGCCGGTGTGGATGAAGACGATCCCGCTCTTGCCGGCCAGCATGCCGGCGGTCCGGGTCTCGGCGGCGAGCCGGGTGAGTTCCTCGCGGCTCGGCTGGGAGCCGCGGTGATCGCTGATGGCCACCTCGCCCAGGCCGATGAATTCGGGAATGAAGGTGATATCGCCGGCCACCGAACCGGTCAGGGTCACCGGCGGCAACTGGTAGGAGCCCGTATAGCAGTAGGTGGTCAGGCCGCCGGCGGCCAGCTCGCGCGCCTTGCCCAGCAGGTTGGCGGGGGTGCGGGTCAGGGCATCGGTGCCCAGGGCGCCGACCAGGGTGGTGACGCCGGAAGCCAGGGCCTCTTCCAGGCCGAGCTCGGGGGTACGAGTGCCGAAGCCTCCCTCGCCGCCGCCGCCGATGAAGTGCACCAGGGGGTCGACCAGCCCGGGGATGATCCGGCGCCCCTCCAGGTCCCGGACCGTCACCGCCGGCCCTTGGGCGGGCAGGTCGCCGTCGTCGCTCGCCGGGACGATGGCGGCGATGCGGCCGTCGGCGACCAGCAGGTGGCACAGGCCCAGCGGCTCGGGGGCATGCACGCGGGCGTTCTTGAGCAGGGTCAGCATCCTCTCTCCTCTCTCGACGAGGACGCCGGCTTGCGCCGGCGTCCAGGGAAGTCCGGGGCGGCGCTTACAGCTTGACGTCGTAGCTGAAGTACTCGGCCATGATCTCGTCGTAGGTGCCGTTGGTCTTCAACGCCTGGAGGGCCTCGTTGAAGCGCTCGGCGAGCTCGCGATCGCGCTGGCGGAAGGCGACCCCCACGCCCTGGCCGAAGTACTTTTCCGGCTCCTTGATGAAGTCGCTGATGCGCTGGAAGTCGCTCTCCGGGGTGTCGATATCGATCATCGCCTCGGCGATCGGGTAGTCCATGAACGTCAGGTCCAGGCGGCCGGTGCGCATGTCGGCGATGACGTCGTCGGCACTGCCGTAGCGGCGGACATCGAGCACGTCGCCGTAGAGATCGGTGACGTAGCGATCCTGCAGGGTGGCGCGCTGCACGCCCACGGTCAGGCCCTCGAGGCTTGTCCGGTCCGAGATGTCGATGTCGTTGCCCTTGGCGGCGATCCAGGCACTCGGGGTCGTGTAGTAAGGCTCGGAGAACAGCACCTGACGGGCACGCTCCTCGGTGATGGCCATCGAGGACATGATGGCATCGAACTTGCGGGCCATCAGCGCCGGAATCATGCCGTCCCAGGGCTGCTCGACCCAGGTGCATGTCTCGTCGAGGTATTCGCAGACGGCGTTGCCGAGCTCGACCTCGAAGCCGGTCAGGGTGCCGTCGGGCAGCTTGTACTCGAAGGGCTCGTAGGGCACGTCCACGGCCAGGCGAATGGGCTTGTCGGCCTGGACGGCGGTGGCGAACAGGCTGGCACCGAGGGTGGCGGCCAGCAGCAGCTTGGCGTTACGCATGGGGAGTTCCTCCCGTTAGGGCGTGGATTGTCGTGGTTGTTGCGGTCAGGGAGTCACCGCTGGGACAAGGGCGAAAAGGGCGAAAAGGGCGACAGGGGGCGCCAGGGTCGGCGCAGGACGCCGTCAGGAATGAGGCACGGAGGTGCCGAGACGGCCGGGGCGGCCATCGGGAAGGCTTATTCGTCGAACCACTCGCTGAGGTAGAAGCGCGGGGCGGCGCTTCGGCGAGGGGTGGGCGTGCGCATGAGGTCGGTGGGCGGCAGGCGCATGGCTGGGTCTCTTGAGGACGAACCGCCCCGGGCGCTCCGGGGCGGCCGATTACTCGCCAATGGGCTTACTCGCCGAAGTACTCGGCGTAGATCTCGTCGTAGGTGCCGTCGTCCTTGAGGGTCGCCAGGGCCTCGTTGAAGGCCGCGGCCAGTTCCTCGTCGCGCTGGCGGAAGGCGATGCCGAAGCCTTCGCCGAAGTATTCCTTCGGCTCGCTGATGCGCTCGCCGACGGTCTTGTAGTCGCCGGCCTCGCTGTCGAGCAGGGTGGACTTGCCGATCGGGAAGTCGAGGAAGACGATGTCCAGGCGCCCGGCGTCCATGTCCAGCACCATGTCGTCGGCGGTGGCGTAGCGGTTCACGTCGGCCACGTCGCCGTAGTTGTCGGTGACGTAGTTGTCCTGCAGGGTGCCGCGCTGCACGCCGATGGACATGCCGTCCAGGGACTCGGCGTCCGGGGTGGCGATCTCGCTGTCCGCGGGGGCGAACCAGGCGGAGGGCGGCGTGATGTAGGGGTCGGAGAACAGCACCTGCTCGCGACGCTGCTCGTTGATGGTCATCGAGGACATGATGGCGTCGTACTTGCGTGCCTGCAGCCCCGGAATGATGCCGTCCCAACCCTGCACGACCCACTCGCACTGGATGCCGATCTCGGCGCACAGGGCGTTGCCCAGGTCGATGTCGAAGCCGGTCAGCTCGCCGTCCGGGGTGCGGTATTCCATCGGCTCGTAGGGCACGTCGACGCCGATGCGGATATCGCGGACCTCGGCATTGGCGACGCCGGCGAACATGGCGGCGCTCAGCACGCCGAGGCTCAGGATCTTCTGAATCTTCATGAGGGCTTCCCCTTGTTGTTGATGGTCCACCTTGTGGGCGGCGAATCCGGGATATGACCCGCCCACCTTAGCGGAAGGCCGGACGGGCCGAAAGATCGGGAACGAACGTCGGTTCCCAACGCTTGTTTGACGCTCGCCTCAGCCGCTGGCCGGCTTGAGGTGGGCGAGCAGTCGCTTCTCCAGGTGGCGGAAGAAGTAGATGATCGAGAAGGTCAGGCACAGGTAGATCGCCGCCACGAACAGGAAGGCGTCGAAGGGCGCATAGAAGCGGGCGTAGACGAAGCGCGCCGCGCCGGTCAGGTCCATGATGGTCACCACGCTGGCGATGGCGCTGGCGTGGAGCATGAAGATCACCTCGTTGCCGTAGGCCGGCAGGGCGCGGCGAAAGGCGCTGGGCAGCACGATGCGGCGCAGCATGAGGCCCCGGGACATGCCGTAGGCCCGGGCCGCCTCGATCTCGCCCTTCGGCGTGGCCTTGATGGCGCCGCGGAAGATCTCGGTGGTATAGGCCCCGGTGTTGAGGGTGAAGGCGATCAGCGCCGGCACGAACGGCTTCTCGAGGATCACCCACAGCCAGGTGTCCTGGATGCCCTCGACGAACACCACGCCGTAGTAGATCAGGTAGAGCTGCACCAGCAGCGGGGTGCCGCGGAACACGTAGCAGTAGAAGAAGATCGGCAGCCGGATCCAGGCCCGCTTCGCGCCGCGGCCGATGGCCAGCGGCACCGCCATCACCAGGCCGATGATCAGCGACAGGAACACCAGCTGGACGGTGGTGGCCAGGCCATCGCCGTAGTAGGAGAGGGTCTGCAGGGTGAAGATGCTGTTGTCGGCCAGGGCGGCCTCGAGCCAGTTCATCAGGGCGTCCATCAGTCTGCCTCCCCGTAGCCGATGTCGTAGCGCTTCTGCAGCCGCGCGAAGCCCCACTCGGAGACGCTGGCGATCAGCAGGTAGATGGCCGCGACGATGATCATGAAGGTGAAGGGCTCGCGGGTCGCCTTGGAGGCCTCGGCGGCCACCCGGACCATGTCGGACAGCCCGATCACCGACACCAGGGCGGTGGTCTTGAGCAGCACCATCCAGTTGTTGGACAGCCCCGGCAGGGCGTGGCGCATCATCTGCGGGAAGCGGATGCGCCGGAACACCAGCCAGTGGTTCATGCCGTAGGCGCGGCCGGCCTCGATCTGGCCGCTGTCCACCGCCATGAAGGCGCCGCGGAAGGTCTCGCCCATGTAGGCGCCGAAGATCAGGCCGATGGTGCCGACCCCGGCGACGAACTCGTTGACGTTGATGAAGATGTCGACGTCGAAGCGGTCATAGAGCATGTCGGTGAACATGTTGATGCCGATCTGGCCGCCGAAGAACAGCAGCATCATCAGCACCAGGTCCGGCACGCCGCGGATGACGGTGGTGTAGAGGGTGCCCAGCCGGTGCAGCCACCAGTGGCGGGACATCTTGGCGGTGGCGGTCGCGAGCCCCAGCGCGATGGCCAGGAGCAGCGACAGCACCGCCAGCTCGACGGTGATCAGGGCGCCTTCGAACAGGCGCGGGCCGTAGCCGTGCAGATCGATCATGGGAGATCTCCTCGTGCGGGCGCCTCAGTGCTTGGGGGCCAGGAACTGCTTGAGTCGCTCGGAGCGCGGATTGCCCAGCACCTGGTCGGGCGGCCCGGCCTCCTCGACCTGGCCCTGGTGCAGGTAGACGACCTGGGACGAGACGTCCCGGGCGAAGGCCATCTCGTGGGTGACCACGATCATGGTGCGGCCCTCGTCGGCCAGGTCGCGCATCACCTTGAGCACGTCGCCGACCAGTTCCGGGTCCAGCGCCGAGGTGGGCTCGTCGAACAGCATCACCTCCGGGTCCATGGCCAGGGCCCGGGCGATGGCGCCGCGCTGCTGCTGGCCGCCGGAGAGCTGGGCGGGATAGTAGTCGGCGCGCTCGGCCAGGCCGACCCGCTCGAGCAGCTCGCGGGCGTGGGCGATGGCCTCCTGCTTGGACTTGCCCAGCACGTGCACCGGGGCCTCGATGACGTTCTCGAGCAGGGTCATGTGGGCCCACAGGTTGAAGCTCTGGAAGACCATGGACAGCTTGGCGCGCATGGCGACGACCTGTTTCCAGTCCGCCGGCTCACGGCCGTGCTTGGTCTCCTTGAAGCGGATCTTCTCGCCGTGGACGATCAGCTCGCCGGCGTTGGGCATCTCCAGCAGGTTCATGCAGCGCAGGAAGGTACTCTTCCCGGAGCCCGAGGCGCCGATCAGGGTGATGACGTCACCCTTGTGGGCCTGCAGGGAGAGTCCCTTGAGGACTTCGGTGTCGCCGAAGCGTTTCTTGATGTTCTGCACTTCCAGCGGGATCGGAGTGTCGGCCATGGAATAGGCTCCAGTTCGCAGGGTTCACCCGGGCTGCGTCCGACACGGCGCGCCGCCGGCGCGGCGTGTCGGGCGAAGCCCCGAAGACCGGTGGCGGTCCGGCGTGAAAAAGGGGGCGATTCTACCAGCCTCGGCGGGCGTCGGCAGGTCGCCCTGTGCGGATGGTCGTTCGACCTTGGTCTAAGAGATGCGCAGTGGTTGTCATGAATGCTTTCCGGTTTGTTGTTGTTGTGGCGTTCGGTCGGGCGGTGCCGCCTTCAGGTGCCGGCGTCCGGCGGCGTCGCGGCGCTGACCAGCAGGACGGCGCGGGCGCCGATCTCGACCCGCGCATTGGGAAAGACCACCCGCAGCGCTCGCTCGCCCACCGTGAAGGGACCGGCGACGGCGTCCTCGGCCAGGCGGGTGCCGGGGGCGAACTCGGTGAAGTTGGGCGTCTCGTCGGCGAAGCACAGCCGGAAGTCCTCGGCGTGGCGCTTGAGCTCGTGCTCGACGCGGAAGAAGGCCATGTCGTGCGCCGGGCGCTCGAGCGGTGGGCGGTCCTCGAGTAGTGCCGCGAGCAGCGCCGCCATGGGCGCCAGGGGCGCCAGGTCGTTGTCGCCGAAGGGCAGGGCGCGGCCCAGCTCCAGGGTGAAGGCGGCCGCGCCGTGGTAGTGCTTCGAATAGTGGGAAAAGGTCCAGCTGTGGGCGTGCTGGTGCAGCACCGCCTGGATGTCGGCCCCGGCCAGCCAGCGCCATTGCGCGGCCGGGGTGGCCGATTCGGCGTAGGGCTCGACGGCGAAGCGCGGGTACTGGCTGTCGCGGATCGCCGTGTGCAGGTCGTAGTGCCACCGCGGGCGTTCCGCGTGGCGCGCGAAGAAGGCGTCCACTACGGCCATCAGCGTCCGGGCCCGGTCGGGTTCCGGCCCCTGAGTATCGAGGCCGCGACGAAACAGCCGGTTGAGGTTGGTGTCGACGAAGCGCGTGCCGGCGCGGATCGCCTCGAGGTTGCCGAGGATCACCAGCGTCGGGGTGGCCAGCCGCAGCAGGCCGGCCTCCAGGCGGGCCAGCAGCTCGCCGAGCAGTTCGATGGGCGCGGTCTCGTTGCCGTGAATGCCCACCGAGAGGACCAGCGCCGGGGCGGTAGCCGAGGGGGCCTCGGGCATCAGCTCCAGCAGCCCGGCGCCGTCGATCCGGTAGCGTCCCCCGGGCAGGGTGCCTTCGCTGGCGGCGGGGGCCCGGTCGGCGAGGCTGGCCTCCAGCCATTCACTGAGCATGGCGAGCACCTGGGCGGCGGCGATGGCGGGTCGGGCGAGACATGGGGATCCTCGTGTTGTCGCTTTTTTCGGGATGCGGTCTACCTTCGGCCCTGCCCGGTACCGGCTCAAGGGGCCCTGTCGGCAGAATGAAAGAGCGGGGTGCGAAGCTGTAAGCACCAGGCCTCGTCCGCAGGATCGACGGGCGTCGGCGCTAGTCGGGGCCGGCCCGGCGCCAGGGCATGCAGGCCTCGCCCTGTTCCACCTCGATCAGTTCGTCCACCGGGAAGTCCAGCGACGCGGCGCGCTCGACCAGCGCGCGATAGGTGGCCGGGGGCAGTTCGGGGGTGCGCGCGAGGATCCATAGATAGTCGCGGTCCGGTCCCGATACCAGCGCCCACGCATAGTCGTCGGCCAGGGCCAGCACGTTGTAGCCGGCATAGAAGGGGCCGAAGAAGCTGACCTTGAGCCGGCCCTGCCCGGGCTCGCCGATCGGATAGGCCCGGCCCTCGGCGACATCGACCTCGCCGGCGCCCAGGTCGACGCCGCGATTGATCACCCGGATGCCGCCGTCGTCGCGGCGAGTGTAGTCGGCGGTGACGCAGTCCAGGCCTTCCTCGAAGCCGTGGTCGAAGCGGGCGATTTCGTACCAGCGGCCCAGGTAGCGCTCGGCGTCGAAGCCGTCGACGGCGCGGGTGCCCTCGGGAATGCCGGTGCAGGCGGACAGGCCCAGGGCGAGCAGGGCCAGGGAAAGCAGGGGGCGTGGCATCGTGACCTCCATGTCGGGACGACCATGGCAGGATAGGGGGGCGGTCGAAAAGTCGCTAGGCTGGAAGGCTTCGATACTGAGGAGAGCACCGCGATGGAGACCGTGCCGCGTCTCGATGCCCACTACGATGCCCTCGCCCGGCGGGACGGCGAGCCGCTGACGGACCGCCTGCGGGCGGCGTTCCGGGCCACCGGCCGGGACCCCGAGCGGCTTTCCCTGGATGACGTCGCCGGCATCGACCAGCTGCACCTGGGCGGGCGCCGGGCCAGTCGCGACCTGGCCCGGCGCGGGGGGCTCGCGGCCGGGCAGCGGGTGCTGGACGTGGGCTGCGGCACCGGCGGCGCCAGTCGATTGCTGGCCGACGAGCAGGGCGTCGAGGTCGTCGGCGTGGACATCACCGCGGCCTTCGTCGCGGTGGCCGAGTGGCTGAGCCGGGCCACTGGGCTGGCGGATCGGACCCGCTTCCTGTGCGCCGATGCCGCTCGGCTGCCGCTGCCGGCGGCGAGCGTGGAGGCGGTCTGGTGTCAGCATGCGCTGATGAACATGCCCGCCCCGGCGGCGGCGCTGGCCGAGTGGCACCGCCTGCTGGTCCCCGGGGGGCGGGTGCTGCTCCACGAGGTGGTGGCCGGGGACAACCCGGCGCCGCTCTCGCTGCCGGTGCCCTGGGCACGGGACGTCGCGCACAGCCACCTGATCCGCCGGGAGGCCCTGGAGGCCGCGCTTGCCGAGGCGGGGTTCGTCGCCCGGAAGGTGGACGACGTCAGCGCCGCGGCGCTGGCCTGGCGGCGCCGCCAGGGGGCGGGCCGGCGCGAGCCGGGGGCGACGCCCCTGCCGGGCCCCGCGCTGATCTTCGGCGACGACTTCGCGGCCATGGGTCGCCAGCTGCTCGCCAACCTGGCGGACGACCGGGTGCGCATCCTCGCCGGCGTCTGGACGCGGGGCTGAGCGCCCGCTGCCCGCTGTCCTTCAGGCGTCGTCGGCGATGCGCTCGGCGATGGCGCGGCCCAGCCGTTCGGTGGTACCGCGGCCCTTGAGGTCGGGGGTCAGCGTCTCGGCGTCGCCCTCGGCGAGCACCGCCTCGATGGCGGCGAGGATGGCCGCGCCCGCCTGCGGATGGCCCAGGTGCTCGAGCATCATGGCGCCGGACCAGATCTGGCCGATGGGGTTGGCGATGCCGCGGCCGGCGATGTCCGGGGCGCTGCCGTGGACCGGCTCGAACAGGCTCGGGAAGGTGCCCTCGGGGTTGATGTTGGCCGAGGGGGCCACGCCGATGGTGCCGGTGCAGGCCGGGCCCAGGTCGGAGAGGATGTCGCCGAACAGGTTGCTTGCCACCACCACGTCGAACCAGTCCGGGTGCAGCACGAAGTTGGCGGTGAGGATGTCGATGTGGAACTGGTCGACCTCGACCTCCGGGTAGCGCTCGCCCATGGCGGCCACGCGCTTGTCCCACCAGGGCATGGTGATGGCGATGCCGTTGGACTTGGTGGCCGAGGTCAGCTTCTTCCGCGGGCGGCTCTGGGCCAGCTCGAAGGCGTACTTCAGCACCCGGTCGACCCCGGTGCGGGTCATCACCGTCTCCTGGATCACCACCTCGCGTTCGGTGCCCTCGAACATGGTGCCGCCAACGCTGGAGTACTCGCCCTCGGTGTTCTCGCGTACCACGTAGAAGTCGATGTCGCCCGGCGTTCGCCCGGCCAGCGGGCTCTCGATGCCCGGCAGCAGGCGGCACGGCCGCAGGTTGACGTACTGGTCGAACTCGCGGCGGAACTTGAGCAGCGAGCCCCACAGCGAGACGTGGTCCGGCACCGTCTCCGGCCAGCCGATGGCGCCGTAGTAGAGGGCGTCGAAGGTGACCAGCGTCTGCTTCCAGTCGTCGGGCAGCATCCGGCCGTGCTCGAGGTAGTAGTCGCAGCTGGCGAAGTCGAAGGCCTCGAAGGCCAGGTCCAGGTCGAAGCGGCGGGCGGCGGCCTCGAGGGTACGCAGGCCCTCGGGCATGACTTCCTTGCCGATGCCGTCTCCGGCGAGCACGGCGATGCGCTGGGTCATGGTGGCTCCTGTCGATACGTGAACGAAGCGCCAGTCTACCCCTGCACGCCAGCGAGATAATCGGGGTAACATTCAATCCATTGTTGAGCTCAAGTGGAGAATGCGGTGACGCCCCTCGACGACCTGGCCTTCTTCCAGCGCCTGGCCCGGGCCGGCAGCCTGACCGCTACCGCCCGGGAGCTCGGGCTGTCGCTGTCGGCGGTGAGCAAGCGCCTGCAGCGGCTCGAGGCGCGCCTCGGCGTCTCGCTGGCGGCGCGCACCACCCGGCGCCTGACCCTGACCGCCGAGGGCGAGCGCTACCTGGCCCGCGGCGTGGCGATCCTCGACGACTTGACGGAGCTGGAGGAGAGCCTGGGCGATCGCCGCGCCGAGCTCTCCGGGCCGCTGCGCGTCAACGCTACCTTCGGCTTCGGGCGCCGGCACGTGGCGCCGCTGCTGTCGGCCTTTCTCGCCCGCCACCCGCGCCTCGAGGCGAGCCTCGAGCTGACCAACTTCCCGCTCGGCCTGGCCGACCAGGGCATCGATATCGGCATCCGGGTCGGCGAGCCGCCGGACTCGCGGCTGGTGGCCCGGCGGATCCTGGCCAACCGCCGCGTGCTGTGCGCGGCGCCGCGCTACGTGGCCCAGATGCCCCCGCTGCAGGCACCGGCCGACCTGGCCGCCCATCCCTGCCTGGTGCTGCGCGAGATCGAGAGCGACTACGCGGTGTGGCGCTTCGTGCGCCGTCACGGCCCGGCAGAGGAACGCGCGGTGAAGGTCGCCGGTCCCATGGCCAGCAACGACGGCGAGGTGATCCGTGGCCTGGCCCGGGACGGCCACGGCATCGCCCTGCGTTCCTGGTGGGACGTTCACGAGGACCTGGCGGCGGGGCGCCTGGTCGAACTGCTGCCCGAGTGGCGGGGCGTGCGTGCGGACTTCCATGCCGTGTATGATCGGCGCCGCCACGTTCCGCTGCGGATCCGTGCCTTCATCGCCTATCTTGAGCAGGAGATGGCCGGGCGCGTGCCGCCGCTGGAGGTGCCCCCGCAAGCCCGGCAAGGAGAGTCGCGACCGTGAATGTGCTGATGTTCACCAACACCTATCTGCCCATCGTCGGCGGCGTCAGCGAGTCGGTGCAGCGGCTCAAGCGACAGCTCCAGGCCGCGGGGCACAACGTGCTGGTGGTGGCGCCGCGCCTCGAGGGCCAGCCGGACTTCGAGGCCGACGTGGTGCGGGTGGCGGCGGTGCAGCACTTCAACGGCAGCGACTTCTCGCTGCCGGTGCCGATTCCCGGCCAGCTGTATGACGCCATCGAGGCCTTCGAGCCGGACCTGGTGCATGCCCACCATCCCTTCCTGCTCGGCGACACCGCGGCCCGGGCCGCCGAGACCTACGGCCTGCCGCTGGTGTTCACCCATCACACCCTCTACGAGCACTACACCCACTACGTGCCCGGCGACTCGCCGCGCATGCAGCGCTTCGCCGTGGCCCTGGCCACCCAGTACACCTGGCTGTGTGATGCCGTCATCGCGCCCAGCGAGAGCATCCGCGACCTGCTGTTCGCCCGGGCTGCCAACCCCGAGATCCGCGTGGTGCCGAGCGGCGTGGACACGGCGCGCTTCGCCGAGGGCGACGGCGCGGCCTGCCGGTCCGCCCGGGGCATTCCCGACGACGCCTACGTGATCGGCCACCTGGGCCGGCTGGCGCGGGAAAAGAACCTGGTGTTCCTGGCCGAGGGCGTGTGCCGGGCGCTTGCCGAGCGGCCTGAAGCGCATTTCCTGGTGGTCGGCGACGGCGAGGCCGCCGAGGCCATGGCGGCGGTCGCCGCGGAGCAGGGCGTGGCCGACCGGGTTCATTTCACCGGCCGCCTGCAGGGCCAGGCGCTGATCGACGCCTACCACGCCATGGACGTCTTCGCCTTCGCCTCCCACAGCGAGACCCAGGGCATGGTGGTGGCCGAGGCCATGGCCGCCGGCCTGCCCGTGGTGGCGGTGCGCGCCCCCGGGGTCGTGGAGGTGGTGGCGCAGGGCGAGAACGGTCGGCTGCTGGCCGAGGACGATGCCGAGGCCATGGCCGTGGCGTTGGTCGAGCTCGGCGACCCGGGCGCCCGCAAGCCGCTGCACCACGGCGCCCTGGCCACCGCCGCGGACTACGACGAGCGGCTCTGCGCCGAGCGTTGCCTGGCCGTCTACCGGCGGGTGATCGCCCGGGGCGGGCCCTTCACCCACGCCGACGACGGCGGCTGGGACCGGGTGCGCGGACGGCTGGGGGCGGAGTGGCAGATGCTGCGCTACCGGGGGCGCATCCTGCGCCATCTGGTGCAGGAAGAGTGGGAGCAGGAACGGCCCTCCTGGTGGCCCGGCGGGCGCTCGGACGAGCCTTCCGACGAGTCCGAGCTGTCCTCGAAGTGAGCTCGCCGGTGTGCCGGCGAGCCCTCAGCGCCGCCGGCGGCGTTCGGCCCAGCGCTTGAGCCCGTAGAGCAGCCCCAGCCCCAGCACCAGGCCCCCGAGGGCCAGGATCACCTCCTGGCGGCTCTCGGCGGTGGCCAGTTCGCCGAGCTGGCTGCCGAGCAGGGTCACCCCGGCCAGCCCCGGGACGATGCCCAGGGTCGAGCCGATCATGTAGTCGCGAAAGCGCAGGTGGAAGGCCCCGGCCATCATGTTGGTCAGGGTGAAGGGCGCCAGGGGCAGCAGGTTGACCAGGGTCATGGTGCGGATGCCGCGCCCGGAGAGGTAGCGCGACAGGCCCTTGAGGTGCTTGCCGCCATAGCGCAGCAGGGCGTCGCGGCCCAGCCTGCGGCCGACCCACCAGGTCAGCACCGAGGCGGCCAGGGTGCCGGCCAGGGCATAGCCGAAGCCCCACCAGGGGCCGAACAGCAGGCCGGTCAGCGCCACCAGCAGGCTCAACGGGAACATCACCAGCGAGGCGCCGGCGTAGACCGCCATCACCACCAGCACCGCCCAGGAGGCGTCGCGCCAGGCCACGCTGCCCTTGGCCAGGGCCAGCAGGGTGTCGACGGTGAGCAGGTCCTGCATGGCCAGCCATTGCCACAGCAGGCCGAGGGCGACGAGCAGGGTCAGGGCGGCGGCGAGGAGGCCGAGGGAGCGAGACATGGGGCGCGAGGGTTCCTGATGGATATCGCGCCTTAGCATACGGCAGAGGCGGCGCTGGCCAAAGGGCCAGGCCGCCGGTCCCTACGGGGGAATCAGAGGCTGGCCTGCACCGTCGGCCAGGCCGGATCGCCGTCGCGGGTGGTGACGCCCTCGAGCATGGCTTCGACGCGTTCGGGGTGGTCGTGGATCCACTGGGCAGCGACCTCGTCGGCGTCGCGTTCCTGCTGGCCGAATGCCTGGATCATCCAGCTCTGTTCCTCGGCCGCGAAGGTGAACTGGTCGAAGAAGGTCGCGAGGTTGGGTTGTGCCTCGGCGTAGTCGCTGCGCAGCACCGTCAGCACGTCGGTCTCGCCGTTGTTGTCGCCGAACAGGTCCTGGGGGTCGTCGAGGTAGCGCATCGGCAGTTCCAGGTTCATCCAGTGCGGCGTCCAGCCGACCCACACGATGGGCTCCTCGCGAGAGATGGCGGCGCGGGCGGCGCCGAGCATACCGACCACGCTGGTGTCCACCAGCTGCCAGTCGCCCAGGCCCCAGGTGTCGTTGTCGATGGCGGTGTTGAGGATCTCGCTGGCCGCCGAGCCGGCCCCGAAGCCATGGATCTCACCGTCGAAGCGCTCGCGATGGGCGTCCAGGTCGGCGAAGCTCCGGATGCCCTGATCAAAGAGGTAGTCGGGCACCGCCAGGGTCATCTGGGCGCCCTCGACGTTGTTGCCCAGGCTCGTGATGGTCCCGCCTTCCTGGCGCGGCGCGAACATCTCCCGCTGGGCCGGCATCCAACCGCCGAGGAAGGCATCGAGGTCGCCGGTCTCCAGCCCCTGGTAGATCACCTGGAGGCCGATTTCATGGGTACGGGTCTCGTAGCCCAGCGGGGCGAGGAGCTGGGAGGCGATTTCGCTCTTGACGGTGACACCGGGCCAGGCCGGCACTCCCAGGTCGAGGGTGGCGTCATCGCCCAGGGCCGGGAGCGGCAGTGCCAACGGCAGGGTGATGGCAGCGAGCTTCTTGAACGAGGTCATGGAGACTCCTTGTCGAGGGAAGGGGGCCGTGACGCCTCAAGCTGTGGCATCACGGCTCGCCGTGGGTGGGCCGCTTCAGTCCTGACGGGCCAGCACCCGCAGGCGGGACTCGAGCATGTCGAGGTCGAGGTAGGTGCCTTGCAGGTGGCGCTTGCCGGTATTGGGGTCGAAGGCGCGGCGGCCGTGCAGCACGCGGCGGTTGTCGAAGGCGATCATCTGACCGGGCTTCAATGCGAACTCGAGCTGGTGGAGCGGGTCGTGCAGCAGTCGCCAGAAGTGCCGGTACGCCGCGTACCAGGCGTCGATCTCCTGGTCGGGCAGCCGCAGGGTGTCGCGGATCCAGTTGTTGAAGCGGACCTCCACCAGTTGGCCATCGCCATCGAGCTGGAGGATGGGCGCGCGCCAGGCGATGTCCTGGGTCTCGTCCTGGAAGCGGAAGTCGATGGGGGTCTCGCTGAGCAGACGGAAGTCCTCCGGCGAGGCCTCGCGCAGCGCCTCGGCGACGGCGAAGCCATCGGCGAAGATCGACTCGCCGCCCTCGGCATCGTTCTCCAGGCAGTACAGCAGCTGGATGTCCGGCGGCTGGCGCCAGTTGGGCAGGTCGCTGTGCAGCGCCAGGCCGATGGCGGTATAGGCGGCGTTGTTGGGGTTGGGCTTGGAGCGCACGTCGAAGCGGGCGCCGAAGTTGGTCGGACGCAGCGGGCCGATGCGTTCGGCCAGGCGGCTGACTTCCTCGTCGGCCAGGGGGCCGTCTTCGAGCAGCACCAGGCCGTCGCGCAGCAGGGCGGTGAGCCAGGCCCGTTCGCCGGCGGCACCGGCGACGAAGTCGCCATGGGCGACGCGCTCGGGGCGGAAATTCGGTGACCAGGGGCGGCGTTCGGGCACGATCGGTGCGGGATCGCTTCCGGGGCGGCGCTGGTGGAGCCAGCCCGCATCGAAGCGGCTCACGTGGCCGTCGGTCCATCGGATCACCAGGTTGCCCCGCTCGAGGGCGACCTCGGCGGCATCGACACGGGCCTCCAGGGGCACGTGGAGCCGCTCGTGGGTCTGGGGGTGGCGACAGGCGTCACAGGCGCAGTGGTCGCGCAACCAGAGCAGCGGGAAGTGAGCCCGCTGACCGTCCTCCCAGCCGAGCGTTACTCGGACGCCATTCGCCATGGCATCGTCGAGTGCGGGCCCACGATGGTCCGCGAGTTCGCCCATGTCGAGCGCAGGGCGGGGAGTGGCATGGGCTTGGGGCGACGTGGCGGTATGCATCGGGACCTCCTGGGAATCGAATGAGGTCTAGGGTGGCGATTGCCCGAGGGGCTGACAAACGATTAATCTGGTGGCTATGACCCTATAAAATTTATGACAGGCTTTTTCATGAGCGCCCTGCCGCCGCTGCTATGGGTGCAGGCCTTCGAGGCCGCCGCCCGCACCTTGAGTTTCACCGCCGCCGGCCACGAGCTCGGCGTGACCCAGGCCGCGATCAGCCAGCGGGTCCGTTTGCTGGAGGATCGCCTGGGCCAACGGCTGTTCGTGCGACATCCGCGCAGCCTGAGCCTGACGCCGGCGGGCCAGGCCTGGCTGCCGAGCCTGCAGGACGCCTTCACGCGGCTGGCCGAGGGCGCCCAGGAGGTGTTCGGCGAAGCCGGCGAGGCCCCGGTGACGCTGCGCACCACCCCGGTGGTGCAGCAGAACTGGCTGGCGCCGCGCCTGGGGGCGTTCCGCGCCGCGCATCCCGAGGTGCCGCTGCGCCTGGTCAGCGCCATCTGGCCGGCCGACTTCGGCCCCGAGGGCGCCGACCTGGAGATTCGCTACGGCCACGGCGACTGGCCGGGGGTCGAGGCGCGGTCGCTGGGCGACGAAGAGATGCTGCCGGTGTGCGCCCCGGCGCTGGCCGAGCGCCTGGCGACCCCGGCGGACCTGGCCGGCCAGACCCTGCTGCATGCGGTGGGGTTCGCGGTGGGCTGGCCGACCTGGCTGGAGGCCGTGGGGGCCACGGGGCTGGAATCGCGCTGCGCGGCGCTGTCCTGCGACAACCAGGTGATGACCCTGGCGCTGGCCGCCCAGGGGGTGGGAATCGCCCTGACCCATCGGCGGTTGGTGGAGGGGCGCAACGATCTGGCGGTGGCCTTCGAGTGGCCGGTACCCAGTGCGGAACGCTTCTGGCTGGTGCGACCGGTGCGTCGCCGGCCGCGCCCGGAGGCGGCGCGGCTGTGGGCCTGGCTGGTGGCCCGGCTCGATGCCACCCCAGGGGCAGCGTCAGGCGAGGGCGGCTAGCCAGGCCCGCGGGTCCTGGCGGAAGTAGCGGGCCAGCAGGGCGTAGAGCTCGGGGTAGGCGCCGTGCAGCGCTTCGGGCGCGGCGAAGAAATACTCGCAGCTCACCGCGAAGCACTCGCCGGGCTGGCTTCCGGCATAGTCGTCGATGGGCGTGGCCTCGCCGCGGGCGAGGTGCGCCTGGAGGTCGTCCCACACGGCGGTGAATACCCGGTGCCAGTCCCGCGGGTCGATGTCGCCGGGCAGCGGCGGGAAGCCGTCGGCGTCCAGGGAGTTGGCCATGTCGAGCTTGTGGGCCAGCTCGTGGATCACCACGTTGAAGCCGTCCAGGCGGCCGCTGTCCATGAGGTCCGGATAGGCCACCACCACCGGGCCCTGGTGGGAGGTCTCGCCGGCGCGCTCGTCGTCGTACTCGTGCATCACGCCGAACTCGTCGAGTTCCTCGACCCGGCGATGGAAGGCATCGGGCACGATCAGGATCTCGTGGACGCCGGCGAAGGCCTGGCGATGGGTGCGCTCGGCCCAGCCCAGGGTCAGCAGGCAGGCCTGGGCGGCGATGGCCAGCCGCGCCGCCGGGTCGAAGTCGATCGCCTCGTCCAGCTCGGGGTGGCGGCTCAGCCGCTTGGCGTGGGCAAACCACCAGGCCCGGTGGCCGAGGCGCTCGGCGGCGTCGTCGGGCAACGCGGCGAGCAGCGGCAACCGCGCCCGGGCCTCGGCCCAGTCCGCCGCGGGGAAGGGATGGCGGGCCTCGAAGCGGGCCGCCCGCCAGCGCTTCAGCCGTTCCAGCATGGCTTCAGGCCTCCTCCACGTCGCGGCCCCCGGATGGCCGGCCCCCGGACTTCCAGGACCAGTCGCGCAGGCGCAGGTCGAAGAGATCCTGGCGGCGGTCCTTGAGGTTGGTCACCGAGCCCTCGTTGCGCACCACCTTGAGACGGTTCAGGTCCAGGTCCGAGAACATGATCATCTCGGTGTTGGGAGTGGTCTCGGCGAGCACGGCGTCGTGGGGGAAGGAGAAGTCCGAGGGCGAGAACACCGACGACTGGGCGTACTGGATGTCGAGGTTCTCGATCGAGGGCACGTTGCCGACGCTGCCGCACAGCACCACGTAGCACTCGTTCTCGATGGCCCGCGCCTGGGCGCAGTGGCGCACCCGCAGGTAGCCGTTCTTGGTGTCGGTCCAGAACGGCACGAACAGGATGTCCATGTCCTGCTCGGCGAGCAGCCGCGAGAGCTCGGGGAACTCCACGTCATAGCAGATCTGGATGCCGATGCGACCGGCGTCGGTCTCGAAGACCTGCAGCTCGTCGCCGCCCTCGATCACCCAGTCGCGGCGCTCCTGGGGGGTGATGTGCAGCTTGGCCTGGCGCTCCACGGAGCCGTCCCGGTGGCACAGGTAGGCGACGTTGTAGAGCCGGTCCTCCTCGCCCACCTCGATCATCGAGCCGGCCACGATGTTGATGTTGTAGGCCACCGCCATGCGCGACAGCTCGGTCTTGAAGCGTTCGGTGAAGCCGGCCAGGAAGCGGATGGCGGCCAGCTGGTCCTGCTGGGCGGCGCGATCCTGCAGGCCCATCAGCGGGGCGTTGAACAGCTCCGGGAAGACCGCGAAGTCGCTCTGGTAGTCGGCCAGGGCATCGACGAAATACTCGACCTGTTGGAGCACCGCCTCCACCGAATCGAACTCGCGCATCTGCCACTGCACGGCGCCGACCCGCACCTGGGTGCGGCGGCTCTCGAGCACCCGCTCGGCGGGCTCGAAGAGGATGTTGTTCCACTCCAGCAGGGTCGCGTAGCCCTGGGACTTCTCGTCCTCGGGCAGGTACTTGCGCAGCAGCCGCTTGACCTGGAAGTCGTTGGCCAGCTGGAACGACAGGATGGGGTCGTGGATCTCCTTGCGCGCCACCTTGTCGATGTACTCCGTGGGCGACAGCTCGTCGGCATGGTGGTGGTACTGGGGAATGCGCCCGCCGGCCAGGATGGCGCGCATGTTCAGCGAGCGGCACAGCTCCTTGCGGGCCTCGTAGAGCCGCCGTCCCAGGCGATAGCCCCGGTAGTCCGGATGGATCAGCACGTCGAGGCCGTACATGGCGTCGCCCTCGGCGTCGTTGAGGATGATCTCGCGGCTGCCGATCAGGTCGTCGTACTGGTGGGGGTTGGAGAACTCGTCGTAGTCGACCTGCACGGTCAGCGCCACGCCGACCAGGCGGCCGTCGTCCTCGATGACCAGCTGGCCGTCGGGAAATTCCTCGATCAGCTTGTCGATGGTGTGCTCCGGCCAGGCGCCGCCGATGTCGTGGTAGACGGCGTCCATCAGCGTCTTGAGCTGCGGGTAGTCGTCCTGCGTCAGGTTGCGCAGGTTGAGGTGCAGGTCATCGAGGGACATGGCCGCGGGCTCTCCGGTTGAGTAACGAAAATCGCAGTCTATCAGGGCGGCGGCCGCCACGGGGAAGCCCCGCGACGGGACGCGTCAGCGCCGACGCTCGGTGGCCGCCCGGCGCGGGGCGCGCGCGAGCGGCCGGGTCAGCGTCTGGGCCATGATCACCCCCGCCAGCACCAGGGCGCCGCCGAGCACATGGTAGGCGGCGAGGCGCTCGCCGAGTGCGACCATCGCGATCACGGCGCTGAACAGCGGCATCAGGTTGATGAAGATGCTCGCCTGGCTGGCGCCGATGCGGCGGATGGCGAGCATCCACAGGAAGGTGGTGACGATGGACGCGGGGATGCCGGCATACAGGATCAGGCCCAGGTTGCCGGCGTTCACCGGGGTCATCGGCCCCAGCAGGTAGGGCGGCAGCAGGATCAGCACGGCGCAGATCACCTGGCCGTAGAGCAAGACCCAGGGCGGCAGCGCCAGGGGCCAGCGCTTGAGCATCACGCCGTAGATGGCATAGCAGGTGGCGGCGACCACCATCAGGGCGTCGCCCACCGCCACGTCCAGGTCGAGCAGCGACAGCGGGTTGCCGTGGCCCAGCAGGATCGTCACGCCGGTCAGCGCCAGCAGGCCACCGGCCACCCCGCCGAGGCTGGGCGGCTCGCGCAGGATCAGCGCGCTGAGCAGCACGGTGAGCAGCGGCACCATGGCCGCCAGGATGCCCATGTTGGTGGCCGAGGTGGTCTCGGCGGCCATGTAGGCGAGCCCCTGCCAGAGCCCCATGCCCAGCAGGCCGAGCACCGCCAGCTTCGGCCAGTGGCGGCGCAGCTCGGCGCGATGCCGCCAGGCGGCGGGGGCCACGAAGGGGGTGAGCACGATCAGCGCCAGCAGCCAGCGCAGGAAGGCGATGCTGCTCGGGGCGATGGCGCCCACGGTGAGCTGGTTGATGGTCATGTTGCCCGACCAGATCAGCACGGCGCCGAGCGGCGGCAGGAAGTGGAGTAGCGGCATGACGTCCCTGGCATGACGACGCGGGCCTTGGGAGGGCCCGCGCATGAATGGTGGGTCGATGATACGGCGGACGCGATAAGAGCGCTAATGGTGTCGCCCGGCATGCCAAGGGGCTGCGGTCAGCGCGATCGCCCGGGGGCGATCCGACGATGGAGCCCGGAGGCTCGGGGTGCCCGGCCTCAGCGCAGCTGGCTGTCCTTGCTGCCGCGCCGGTTGAACCCGCCAGCCGGGCCCTGGCGGCGGTCGCGCTCGGCCTGGCAGGCCAGGCACAGCCGGACCCCAGGCACCGCGCGGCATCGCGCCTCGGGGATCGGCTCGTCGCATTCGTGGCAATGGTGGGCGCTCTCGCCATGAGGCAAGGCGCGTCGGGCGCGCTCGAGCTCGTCGCGCACGCTGTCGTCGATCTGTTGCTGGACGTCGCCGTCCTTCGACCAGCCGCCGGCCATGCTGTGGTCTCCCTCGGCTCGCGACGAGCCGTCCGCCTGGCTGTGAGAAGCCGGAGCCTCCGCCTTCCTGGCCCAGACTAGCGCGCCCCGCGGGGCGGCGCGATGCCCGGGGCGACATCCCCGCGCCTGCCCCGGACATCGCCGCCTGCCGGCGGTGTCCGGGGAGCCATCGACGGCGCAGGGAGTCAGGCGGGCTTGCGGCGCATCAGGCGCAGCTCGCCGTTGAGCGCCCGGATGATGGTGTAGCACATCAGCAGCATGACGATGGAGAACGGGATCGCCGTCGCCGTCACCCCGGCCTGCAGCGCCGAGAGGCCGCCGCCGAGCAGCAGCACGATGGCGATCAGGCCCTCCACCGCGGCCCAGAACATCCGCTGGGGCCGAGGGGCATCGATCTTGCCGCCGGCGGTGATGGTGTCGATCACCAGCGAACCGGAGTCCGAGGAGGTGACGAAGAAGATCAGCGCCAGGACGATGCCGAGGGTCGACATCAGCCCCGACAGGGGCAGCTCGTTGAGCATGCCGAACAGCGACAGCTCGGGGCTGTAGTCGTCGATCACGTAGTCCTTGACCAGGCTGCCGGCCGGATCGGCGTACAGCTGGTCCAGGGCGGTGCCGCCGAATACGCCCATCCAGACGAAGATGAACAGGCTGGGAATCAACAGCACGCAGATCACGAACTCCCGCACCGTGCGGCCCCGCGAGACGCGCGCGATGAACATGCCGACGAACGGCGCCCAGCTGACCCACCAGGCCCAGTAGAAGATGGTCCAGGCCTGGCGGTAGGCGTCATCGTCGCGACCGAAGGGCGCCGACAGCGCAACGAAGTCCGTGACGTAGGTCACCAGGCCGGTCCAGAAGCCGCTCAGGGCCACCAGGGTCGGGCCGGCGAACAGCACGAAGAAGAAGAACAGCACGGCCATGACCATGTTGATCTCGGAGAGCTTCTTCACGCCGCCCTCCAGGCCGCGCCACACCGACACCAGGGCCACCGCCGTGACCAGTACGATGACGACGACCTGGGTGGTGGCATTGACGTCCAGCCCGAAGACGAAGTTCATCCCCGCGTTGGCCTGCTGCGCCCCGAGGCCGAGCGACGTGGCCAGCCCGAACAGGGTGGAGAACACCGCCAGGATATCGATCACGTGTCCCGGCCAGCCCCAGACGCGGTCGCCGAGGATCGGGAAGAACGCCGAGCGGATGGAGAAGGGTAGGCCCTTGTTGTAGGTGAAGAGGCTCAGCGCCAGGGCCATCACCACATAGACGGCCCAGCCGTGGATGCCCCAGTGCAGATAGGTGCCGGCGATGCCCATGGCGCTGGCCTCGGCCACGGCCTCCGGGTTGAGCTCGCCGTCGGCGCCGAACGGCGAGGCGACGCCCAGGGGCAGCGAGACGTTGGCATGGTAGACCGGCTCCAGCACGCCGAAGAACAGCAGGCCGATGCCGATGCCGGCGGCGAACAGCATCGCGAACCAGGACAGGTAACCGTGATCCGGCCGGGCGTCGGGCCCGCCAAGCCGGACCTTGCCGTAGGGCAGGAAGATCAGTGCCACGCAGAACAGGATGAAGAAGTCCACCACCATCATGAAGTACCAGTCCAGGGTGCCGGTGGAGAAGGCGACGATGGACTGGAAGATGCTGCCCGCCCGATCCGGAAACAGCAGGGTGAGTAGGATGAAGAGGATCGAGGCGAGAGCCGAGACGAGAAAGACCCGGTTGTGGATATCGAAGCCGATGGGTCCCAGGCGGCCCTCGATATTGTCCTGGCCGACGGTGTAGTCGGTCTGCATGTCGCTCGCCATGGGGGAAGGTGCCGGATCGCCGGGAAGGCTCATGAGAAGCGTCTCCTGATTGTTGTGGTCTCGAACGCTGGGGTCTCGCTCCTGTGGCCTCGCATGGATGCCATGTGGACAGTCTAGTCCGGTATCGGAAAAGGCCGGGAGGGCCGTGCGACCACTCGATGCCCACCCAGCGTGTCACCGTATCGCCTTTGCCGACGGCGGGTGGATCGAGCATGCCCCCTTGCGAAAACACCCCGGCCATGGCCGGGGTGAAGGAAGGAGATGAAGCCTTGTCGGTGTGCGAGACCCTTAGCCGTCTTCGGGGTCGTTGGCGGAATCCACACCATCCTTGGGCGTCATGTCATCGTCGAGGCTGCCCTCGCCGTGGCCGCCGTCTTCCTCGGACGGGCTGTTGGCGGTGTCCGTGCCGCCTTCTTCGACGATGGGTTCCTCGCTCATGGCGCCCTCGTCGTGATCCATGCTGGATTCCTCGACCACGTTGGCACTATCGGTGCCGCTCTCCGGGGCCATGTCGTCCTCTTCATGGTGGGCGGCCAGGGCTGCGCCGGACAACATCATCAGGGCGCTCAGGGTAATGGCGGCAGTCGCGATACGTTTCATGGTGTTCCTCCCGTCCGGTGATGGGCGTGTCGGGCATCCGTGCATCGCGTCGAATGCTATACACAACCTATGCAAGATTTTTGGTTAATGCAAGTCTTGGCCCGGAAACGACGGGCCCCCGGCGAGCCGGGGGCCTGGGTTCGTGCCGGTGTCGGCGTCACAGCACGGCGGCGATGCTGGCACGGGCCACCTGGGCATCCTGATCGGCCTTGACGCCCGAGACGCCCACCGCGCCGACTACCTGGCCGTCGACCACCACCGGCACGCCACCCTCCATCAGGCCCTGCAGGGGCGCGGAAAGGAAGGCATTGCGGCCCTCGTTGATCATGCGTTCGAAGACCTGGGTCTCCTTGTGGCTCAGCGCCGCGGTGCGGGCCTTCTGGGCGCTGATCATGGCGGTCATCGGCGAGGCGCCGTCCAGGCGCCGCAGGCCCAGCAGTTCACCGCTGTCGTCGGTGACGGAGATGGTCACCGTCCACTGGTTGGCTTCGGCCTCGCGCTGGGCGGCGTCGAGGATGGCGTTGACCTCTGCGAGGCCGAGAATGGCTTTGGTCTGCATGGCATGCTCCTTGGGTTGGATTTGGGGTAGAGCAGGGAATCCCCGGGCCGCTGGTCCGGGGGGAGAAACGGTTCCTCGTCGACGAGGGCGATCCCGTGGCGCACCGGCGTGCGGCCGGCGCCGTTCGGGTGGGTCTGGCAGCTGAATGACCTGGCGCGTGGCGATCTTCTCGCTCGGGTCATGACAAGGCCTCGTCGACCAGTTCGATCCAGTGGCGCACCGGCGTGCGGCCGGCGCCGTTCAGGTGGGTCTGGCAGCTGAATGACCTGGCGCGTGGCGATCTTCTCGCTCGAGTCATGACAAGGCCTCGTCGACCAGTTCGATCCAGTGGTGCACCGGCGTGCGGCCGGCGCCGTTCAGGTGGGTCTGGCAGCCGATGTTCGCGGTCGCAATCACCTCCGGTGCGCCGGCCTCGAGGGCGTCTAGCCGGTCGTCGCGCAGCCGCCCGGCGAGCTCGGGCTGGGTGATGGAGTAGGTGCCTGCCGAGCCGCAGCACAGGTGGCCGTCGCGCACCGGGGTCAGGGCGAAGCCGAGCCTCTTCAGCACGCCTTCCACGGCACCGGCGAGGCCCTGGGCGTGCTGCAGGGTGCAAGGGCAGTGGAAGGCCAGGCGCCGGTGTTCCTGGACGGCCAGGGCGTCGAGGTCCTCGTCGGCGAGGATCTCGGAAAGGTCCTTGGCCAGGGCGCTGATTCGGGCGGCCTTGTCGGCGTAGGCCGGGTCGTCGGCGAGCACTTCGCCGTACTCCTTGACCATGGCTCCGCAGCCGCTGGCGGTCTGGACGATGGCCTCGATCGGCGCTTCAGTACCGGCCTCGCTCGCTGCTTCGAGATGTGGCCACCAGGCGTCGATATTGGCCTTCATGCGCTCGCGGCCGTCCCGGTGGGCGCCCAGGTGGTAGTCGATGGCGCCGCAGCAGCCGGCCTCGGGCGCCGGCGTCAGGCCGATGCCCAGGCGATCCAGCACCCTGGCGGTGGCGGCATTGGTGTTGGGCGAGAGGCCCGGCTGCACGCAGCCCTCGAGGATCAGCATGCGCCTCCCATGGCGTCGGCCCTCGGGGCGTTCGCCGGCGTCTACCGGGGCCGGCGGGAGCTTGGCCCTGAGGGCGCCGGGGAGCAGCGGCCGGAAGGTCAGGCCGACCTTGAGCAGGGCCTTGAAGCGAGCGGGCTCCACCAGGGCCTTGCGCAGGCCGAGGCGCAAGGCTCGCTCGGGGGGCGAGCGCGGCACGCGGCGCTCGATCTCGGCGCGGCCGATGTCGAGCAGCTTGTGGTATTCCACGCCGGAGGGGCAGGTGGTTTCGCAGTTGCGGCAGCTCAGGCAGCGGTCCAGGTGCAGCCGGGTCTCGCTGGTGATGTCGGAGCGCTCCTCGCGGTCCTCGAGCAGCGACTTCATCAGGTAGATGCGCCCGCGAGGGCCATCGCGCTCGTCGCCCAGCAGCTGGTAGGTGGGGCAGGTGGCATTGCAGAAGCCACAGTGCACGCAGCTGCGCAGCACTCGGTCGGCCTCGCGGATATGCGGCTGCTGAAGGTCTTCGGCGGTGAAGTGCGTCTGCATGTCATAGCTCCCCGTAAAGGCGGCCGGGATTGAAGATCCCGTGGGGATCCAGCTCGGCCTTGAGGCGCCGGTGAATCTCGGCCAGCGGCGGCGCCAGTGGCGTGAAGGGCTCGATGGCCTCGCCACCCGGTCGCGATCGATAGCAGCTGGCGTGGCCGCCGGCGCGTTCCGCCGCCTCGCGGATGGTCGCGGCGGAGTCGTCGCTTCTGAGCCAGCGCTGGGCGCCCGCCCAGTCGTAGAGAGAGTCGCCGCCGAGGGCGAGCTCGGGAGTGTGGTTGGGTAGCGAGAGCCGCCACAGCGGGCGCGGGTCGTCGCCGGCGAAGAACCCCAGGCGGTGCTCGCGGAGCTGCGTCCAGAAGCCGTCGTCCAGGGGCTCGCCGCCGAGCTCGCGCCGGGTCGCGGCCACCGAGCCGGCGCCGCCCTCCAGGCGCAGGTGCAGGGCGCCGCCTTGCCAGGCGGCGGCGCTGATCGGCAGCGGCCGGCGCCCCCAGGCGGCCAGCCGTTCCAGGGCCTCGGCGAGGGGCAGTTCGAGGCGCAGGCTTTCCCGCGCCGCGGGCCGGGGCAGCACCTTCAGCGATACCTCGCTGACCAGCCCCAGGGTGCCCAGGGCGCCGACCATCAGCCGCGACAGGTCGTAGCCGGCGACGTTCTTCATCACCTCGCCACCGAAGCGCAGCGAGTTGCCATGGCGGTCGATCAGTCGGGTGCCGAGCACGAAGTCGCGCACCGCGCCGGCCCATGGGCGACGGGGCCCGGATAGCCCGGCGGCGACCATGCCGCCCACGGTGGCGCTCGGGCCGAAGTGGGGCGGCTCGAAGGGCAGCATCTGGTCCCGTTCGGCGAGCGTCGCCTCCAGCTCGGCCAGCGGTGTGCCGGCGCGGGCCGAGACGATCAGCTCCACCGGGTCGTAGGCGGTAATGCCGCGATGCTCGCGGGTCGAGAGCACCTCGCCTGCCACCGGGCGACCATAGAAGGCCTTGGTGTCGCAGCCGACCAGGCGCAGCGGCGTGCCCTCGGCATCGGCCTGGCGAAGACGCTCGCCGAGCTCGAGGGTGGCGTCCCGGTCCGGGAGCGTCGGGATGGACGTGGGCATGATCGCTCCTCAGAAACGTGGCAGGTCGGGATGCGGCAGCTCGCCGCGGTGGACATGTAGGGCGCCGAACTCGGCGCAGCGGGCCAGCGTGGGGATGTTCTTGCCCGGGTTGAGCAGGCCCTTGGGATCGAAGGCGGCCTTGACCGCGTGGAAGGTCGTCAGCTCGTCGGGCCGGAACTGCACGCACATCTGGTCGATCTTCTCGCGGCCGACCCCGTGCTCGCCGGTGATCGAGCCGCCGGCCGCCACGCAGGCCTCGAGGATTCGTCCGCCGAGGGCCTCGGCCCTCTCCAGTTCGCCCTCGCGATTGGCGTCGAAGAGGATCAGCGGGTGCATGTTGCCGTCCCCGGCATGGAAGACGTTGGCCACCCGCAGGCCGTATTCCTCGGAGAGCGCGGCGATGGTGGCCAGCACCTCGGGCAAGGCGCGGCGCGGTATGGTGCCGTCCATGCAGTAGTAGTCCGGCGACATTCGGCCCACCGCCGGGAAGGCGTTCTTGCGTCCGGCCCAGAACAGCGCGCGCTCGGCCTCGTCGCGGGCCTGGCGGACCTCGCTGGCACCGGCGGCCTTCATCACCTGGCGGGCGGTCGCGCAGTCGGCGTCCACGTCGGCCTCCACGCCGTCGAGCTCGCAGAGCAGGATGGCGGCGGCCTCCACCGGGTAGCCGGCGTGAATGAAGTCCTCGGCGGCGCGGATCGCCAGGTTGTCCATCATCTCGAGGCCCCCGGGCACGATGCCGGCGGCGATGATGTCGCCCACCGCCCGGCCGGCCTGGCCCACGTCGTCGAAGGTCGCCATCAATACCTTGGCGGTCTCGGGCTTGGGCAGCAGCTTGACGGTGATCTCGGTGGCCACGCCGAGCATGCCCTCGGAGCCGTTGATCAGCGCCAGCAGGTCGAAGCCGGGAGCGTCCAGGGCCTCGCTGCCCAGCACCAGGCGCTCGCCCGCCAGGGTCAGCATCTCGACGCGCATCACGTTGTGCACGGTCAGGCCGTACTTGAGGCAGTGCACGCCGCCGGCGTTCTCGGCGACGTTGCCGCCGATCGAGCAGGCGATCTGGGAGGATGGGTCCGGGGCATAGTAGAGGCCGTGGGGAGCGGCGGCCTCGGAGATGGCCAGGTTGCGCACCCCGGGCTGGACCCGGGCGATGCGGGCCTCGGGATCGACCTCGAGAATCCGGTCGAAGCGCGACATCACCAGCAGCACGCCCTGTTCCAGGGGCAGGGCGCCGCCGGACAGCCCGGTGCCGGCGCCGCGGGTGACCACCGGCACGCCGAGGTCGCGGCAGCGGGCCAGCAGGCCGGCGACCTGGTCGAGGGCGTCGGGCAGGGCGACCAGCATCGGCAGGATGCGGTAGGCCGACAGGCCATCGCACTCGAAGGGCCTCAGGTCTTCCTCGCGGTGCAGCAGGGTCATGCCGGGCACGGACCGCTGCAGGTCGGCGAGTACCTCGGCCTTGTCGTGGTCGGGCAGCTCGCCGTCGAGTCGAGCGTCGTGATGTATGTTCATGGGACGGTCTCGTGTTGGTGTTCCCGCCGAGCGTGCCGGCGGTGGGGCGGCGAGTCCGGCGTCGGACTCGACCGGCGAGCTGTAGTGACGGCCTGGCCGTCGAAAGTACGTGGAAAGCATTTCCAATCTACAGCTTTGTCGGTCAAATGAAAGAGGGCAAGTCGCCCCTGCGACAATCGGTACCGATACGCCGGCGTGGCGGCCTGGCGATGAGACCTCACGCCGGCGACGCCTCAGCCGAGCTCGAGCAGCGGGTCGATCACATCCAGGCCATGGAAGGCCACGAGTCCGATCAGACCGGCAAATAGCACGTAGTACAGCGTCGGCAGGGCGGTCTTGCGCAGGGTGATGCCCTCGCGACCCAGCAGGCCTACGGTGGCCGAGGCCGCCACCACGTTGTGGATGGCGATCATGTTGCCCGCCGCGGCGCCCACCGCCTGCAGCGCCACCATCATCGCCGTGGACAGCCCCAACTGCTGGGCGACGTTGAACTGGAAGTCGGCCAGCATCAGGTTGGAGACGGTGTTGGAGCCGGCGATGAAGGCCCCCAGCCCGCCCACGGTGGGGGCGAACAGCGGATAGACGCCGCCCACGCTATCGGCGACGAAGCGCGCCATGGCCACCGGCATGGAGGCCAGGTCGGCGGCGTTGACCCCGGAGTTGATCAGGATGCGCACCATGGGGATGGTGAACACCAGCACGAAGCCGGCGCCCACCAGGGTGCGGGTCGACTCGGAGAAGGCGGCCTTGACCTGGGTGGCGCCCATGCGGTGCAGGGCGATGGTCACCAGCACCACCATCAGCAGGATGCCGCCGGGCAGATAGAGCGGTTGAATGCTGCCGGAGACCCCGGCCTCGCCGAGAATGTCGCTCCAGCCCAGGCTCACCGAGGTCAGCGCCGACTTGACCGGCTCGACGGTGCGCGAGATCACCAGGAAGATCGCCAGCAGCACATAGGGCACCCAGCCCATCAGGGTCGACAGCGGTGCCTGGCCGGCCACGTCATCGAGCTTGATCTCGAGCCGCCCGATCCATTCGGCCGGCCAGGACCGGGCCTCGGGGAAGTCCCAGGTCTCCTCGGGCAGCAGAAAACCGCGGCGGGCGGCGGGCACCACGACGGCCAGGCCCACCATGGCGCCGATCATCGACGGGAACTCCGGCCCCAGCAGTACCCCGGCCAGGGCATAGGGCACCACGAAGCAGGCGCCGGCGAACAGCGCGAAGGGAGTGATGGAAAGCCCTTCCTTCCAGGAGCGGTTGGCGCCGAAGAAGCGCACCATGATCAGCACCAGCAGCAGCGGCATCAGCAGGCCGACCGTGGCGTGGATGATGGCCACCTCGGCGCTGATCAGCCGGAAGTACTCCAGCCAGCCGCCGCCGCTGGCCGCGAGTTGCTCGGTGATGCCGGCGCGGTCCAGGCCGCCGCCGACCCCCACCACGATGGGGGTGCCCACGGCACCGAAGGACACCGGGGTGGACTGGATCATCATGCCCACCACCACGGCGGCCAGCGCCGGGAAGCCCAGCGCCACCATCAGCGGAGCGGCCACCGCCGCCGGGGTGCCGAAGCCGGAGGCGCCCTCGATGAAGCAGCCGAACAGCCAGGCGACGATGATCGCCTGGACCCGGCGGTCGGGGCTGATACCGGAGAAGCCGTTGCGAATCGCGGCGATGCCGCCGGAGTGCTTCAGGGTATTGAGCAGCAGGATGGCGCCGAAGATGATCCACAGGATGGCGACGGTCAGCATCAGGCCCTGGAGGGTCGAGGCCAGCACGCGGGTGGCGCTCATCTCCCAGGCGAACAGGGCGATCAGCGCGGTGACCAGGAAGACCATGGGCATCGCCATCTTGGCCGGCAGGCGCAGGCCGATCAGCAGCACCCCGGCCAGTAGCAGCGGCAGGAAGGCCAGGAATGCCAGAAAAGGCTCGGACATGGGGGCTCCTCTTGTTGTTGTCGAGCGTGTGGCGGTGAACGGCCCGTTGCGCGACACCGCACTCTCGTTCGCCGACACGAGGATTCCCGCACCGGCAAACCACGCCGACGATAAGCGGCGGCCCGTCGGCTGGCCAGTCGTGGTGAATTGGTCAAACCAATCATGGCGTTTTCTTCCGCAGCCTCTTACCGCCTTGTATTCAAGGGAGTTCGTGGCGCAGGATCGCTCAGGATGGGGGCCTTCAGAGGGGCCGTCGGCCCTCAAAAATGCGACTAATGGACAGCTCGACCGCCCGGGGAGAGCTGTCATGCTGCGGCGGTGCATCGGCGGCCGAGCCCGCCACCCTCAGCCCAATCTTCAGGAGACAACATGAGCCGAGTCCTCTACGAACTGCGCGGCATCGACGAGGAGCTGCGCTTTTCCCCCTACTGCTGGCGCGTCCGCTATGCGCTGGCCCACAAGGGCCTCGACGTCGAGACGCGGCCCTGGCGTTTCACCGAGAAGGAGGGCCTGGCGTTCTCCGGCCAGGGGCAGGTACCGGTGCTGGTGGACGGCGAGGAAGTGGTCTGCGACAGCTACGAGATCATGCGCTATCTGGATCGTGCCTATGCCGAGGCGCCGCTGCTGGGAGACGGCCAGGCCGAGGCCCGGGGGCGCTTCTTCAAGCACTATGCCGAGCGCGCCCTGGCGCCGGCCATGATGCGCACCATCATCATGGACCTGTTCAACGCCATCCATCCCGATGACCGCGCCTACTTCCGCGAGACCCGCGAGCAGCGTTTCGGGCGTGCCCTGGAGGAGTTCCATTCCCCGGCCAAGGGCCTCGCCCAGCTCGATGCGGCCCTGGCGCCGCTGCGTGGCCAGCTGGAGGACGCCGACTTCCTGGATGGCGAGACGCCGGCCGGGGCGGATTACCTGGTGTTCGGCTTCTTCATGTGGGCCCGCTGCGTGTCCAGCGCCGACCTGGTGTCCAACGCCGACCCGGTCCATGCCTGGCGCGAGCGCATGCTCGATCGCCACGGCGGCCTGGGGCGCGAGGCGCTGCGCGTGACCGATATCGAGGGCGCCTATCGCTGACGCAGTGCCCGGAGGTTGCCCAGGCTCCCGGAGTGGTGAGGCCGCGCCGGGTGGGGAACGAAGCATGTTGCGGCGCACAAAAGCGCCTGCTATGTTGCAATGCAACACGGGCGCGTCGCCCGCTGTGCGCTCTCATCGGAGGTGTGCCATGACCCAGGCCGCGACCGCCAAGACCGGCGAGCCGTTCGAGTCCCTCTTCGTTACCCCGTTCCGGGCCTACGGCGCCCTCCAGCTGGAGACCGCCGAGAAGCTGATGGTCACCCAGTTCGGCATCGCCGAGTCGCTGTCCGAGGCGACCCTGGCCCAGGCGCGCCGCTGGCTGTCGGTCAAGGGCGTCGAGGATGTCCAGAAGGCCGTGTCGGAACAGCAGCAAACGATGACGTCGCTCGGCGATCGCCTGAAATCGGATGCCGAGACCTTGATGAGCCTGGGACAGGATTACGTGCAGAAGGGACAGAAGCTGGTCGAAAGTCAGATGAAGGCGACCGGCACTTCCTGAGACACGTCAGGCAAGGGGGCCCTTTGCCGGGCCTTTGGGGCCATCGCCGTCGGGCGTTGGCCCTTTTTTGTGCGCGAGCGCTCGCCGGCTTAGCCGTGCTCGGTGCCGAGCAGGCGGATGACGTCGTCGTCGTCGACCTGGCCGAAGTCAGCATAGAACTGGCCGACGGCGCTGAAGTTTGCCGGCGTCAGCAGACAGACCACCTCGTCGGCGAGTGGCTTCAGGCGCGTTATCGTCTCCGGAGGGGCGGCGCCGAGCGCGGCGATCAGCAGCGCCGGCCGGCGTGGTCGCAGGCTGGCCAGGGCCATGGCCATGGTGGCCCCGGTGGCGCTGCCGTCGTCCACCACCACCACGATGCGGCCTGCCGGGTCGATCGGCGCGCGCACCGGCGTATAGCGTCGGCGGCGCTCGGCGAGCAGGGCCTGCTGGTTCTCGATCTCGCGGGCGATGTCGTCCTCGTCGTAGTGCCGTGCCGCCGGTTCCAGCGCCACCCGGCCTTCCTCGCCCACCGCGCCGATGGCGTACTCGGGATTGCCCGGGGCGCCCAGCTTGCGTACCAGCGCCACGTCCAGCTCGCCCTCGAGCGCGTCGGCGATCAGCCGCCCCATGGGTACCCCGCCGCGGGGGATGGCGAGGATCAACGGCTGGGTCTGTCCCAGGTGCTCGAGCCGTCGCGCCAGCTGCGCGGCGGCGTCCTGCCGGTCGCGAAACATCGTGGCCTCCGCCTCCCTTCATTGCCTTGAGTCTAGTTCAGATCCGATGGCAGGGATGCCGTGCGCGGCTTGATTGTATACATGATGCTCCATTATTGTGCGACAAGGATCTCGGTCTCCTTGTATCCAATAGGGTGGCAATCGAACCACAACCATGACCGCGGCCGTTCACGAGACGGCCCGCGCCCACCCGACGAGGCCGGCTGTCCGCGACGGACACCCATGGGATCCCCGCTCTCCGGTGCGTGCATGCCGAGGGAGCAGGACGCCACAACAACACCACACCCAATGGCCGATATCATGCAGACCAACGTCAACAACACCTCGATATTCGATTTCCACGGCAAGCCCCCCTTGCTCAAGGCCTTGCCGATCTCTCTCCAACACGTGCTGGCGATGATCGCCGGCGTGATCACCCCGCCCATCATCATCGCCGGCGTGGTGGGCTCGACCCCGCAGGAAAAACTGCTGCTGATCCAGATCGCCGTGCTGGCCTCGGGGGTCTGCACGCTGTTCCACCTCTACGGGGTCTGGAAGTTCGGCGCCCGGCTGCCGGCGATCTTCGGCGTGGGCTTCGCCTACGTGCCGACGCTGATCGCCGTGGGTGGCCAGTTCGGCATCGAGGGCATCCTTGGCGCCCAGCTGATCGGCGGCATCACCATGATGGTGGTGGGCTACTTCATCCAGTACATCCGGCATCTCTTTCCGCCGGTGGTGGCGGGCACGGTGGTGCTGGTCATCGGCCTGTCGCTGTACGACATCGCCATCCGCTACATCGCTGGCAGCGGCAACGTGAACGCCCCGGGCTTCGGCGAGCTGCAGAACTGGGGCGTGGGCCTGGTGACCCTGGTCACCGTGCTGCTGGCTTCCCAGTTCGGCAAGGGCGTGGTCAAGCTCTCGGCGATCATCGTCGGCATCCTGGTCGGCTACCTGATCGCGCTGCCGCTGGGCATGGTCGACTTCAGCTCCGTGGCCAGCGCCAAGTGGATCGCCGTGCCCCAAGTGATGCCCTTCGAGATGGAGTTCCACTCGGCGGCCATCGTCTCGCTGGTGGTGATCTGCGTGATCAACTCCGTGCAGACCATCGGCGACCTCTCGGCGACCAGCGTGGCCGGCATGAACCGCGAGTTGAAGACCCGGGAGCTGACCGGGGGGCTGCTCGGTAACGGCCTGACTACGGCGGTGAGTGCCTTCTTCGGCGCCCTGCCGACGTCCACCTTCAGCCAGAACGTGGGCATCGTGGCCATGACCAAGGTGATCAGCCGCTACGTGCTGGCCATCGCCGGGGTGTTCATGCTGGTGGCCGGCTTCAGCCCCAAGTTCGGCGCCATCATGACCACCATTCCCTATCCGGTGCTGGGCGGCGCCACCATCACGGTGTTCGGGATGATCACCATGACCGGCATCCAGCTGCTGACCAAGGACGAGATGTCAGCCCGCAACATGACCATCGTCGGTCTGGCGCTGGCGCTGAGCCTGGGCATCGCCGCGGTGCCCTCGGCCATCGCCCAGTTCCCGGAGGCCGTGCAGAACGTGATCGGCGGGGCGCCCATCGTGGTCGCCGCCATCACTGCCTTCGTGCTCAACCTGGTGCTGCCGCGCAGGACGCTGGCGGACGAGGCCCGCGAACGCGAGGCGATCGCCGAGGCGGACGCCGACCAGGCCTCCGCCGAGGCCAGCCTGCAGTCCGATAAGTGAGGGCCGGGGCGGGCACTTGCCCGCCCCGCGGCATTCCAGCCGTCACGCGAATCACCCAAGCCGCGAGGCATGAAAAAAGCGCTGCCGGGAGAGCCCGGCAGCGCTTTGGCGTTATCCGCGTCGAGGCGCGATCAGGCGGCGCGCTCTGCCAGGCGGAAGGCGGCGATGCGGTTGATCTGCTCGATGGCGGTGCGGCGTTCCTCGGCTGGTTCGTTGCTCAGCCGGGTCTCGAAGGCGGCGAGGATGTCGTGGCGGTCGCTGCCCTTGACCGCCATCACGAAGGGAAAGCCGAAGCGCTCCTTGTAGGCGGCATTGAGGCGCTCGAAGCGGGCCATCTCCTCGGGGGTGCACTGGTCGAGCCCGGCGCCGGCCTGCTCCTTGGTGGAGTCGTCGGTGAGCTCGCCGGCGATGGCCGCCTTGCCGGCCAGGTCCGGGTGGGCGCGGATCACCTCGAGCTGGCGCTCGGGGTCGGCCTCGCGCAGCTCGCGGCCCATGGCCTCGGCCAGGCCTTCGGGGCTGTCCTGCTCGGCGGACAGCCCGCGCTGCCAGGCCAGCTCGGCCACCCAGGGCGAGTGTTCATAGATGTCGCCGAAGCGCTCGACGAAGGCGGCCTGGTCCAGCTGGCTGGGCCGCGGTGAAAGCGTCTTGGTGCTCATGGTAGGGCTCCTATGGTGCGTGTCTGCCTCGATACCGTCAGGATAGCGATAAAACTGTATACAATAAAGTCTTTGAAATGTACTCTATCACCAGCTAAAACTGTTCCTAAAGGGCGGCGCTCCGAGGCGCGCCGACCGTGATGACACTCCCGCCGGCGTCTCGCCCGGCACCGATGACAAAGAGGAGAAGAAGATGGGCTACCTCACCACTCACGTGCTGGATACCGCCCTCGGCCTGCCGGGCGAGGGCATTCGCATCGAGGTCTACCGCCTGAAAGGGGGCGAGCGCCAGCGGCTGACCGAGGTCGTGACCAACGACGACGGCCGCTGCGACGCGCCGATCCTGGAAGGCGAGGCCTTCACCCCCGGCGAGTACGAGCTGGTCTTCCATGCCGGCGAGTACCTGGATCGCCGCGGGGTGGCCGCGGACAAGCCGCGCTTCCTCGACGTGATCCCGCTGCGCTTCGGCGTGGCCGATGCCGGCCAGCACTATCACGTGCCGCTGCTGCTGTCGCCTTACAGCTACTCCACCTACCGCGGAAGCTGAAGCGTCCGGCACGTGGCCGTGCCTGCCGACGGTTCGGCCACTGCCCCCTGGCTGTTAGTGCCAGCATCGACACAACAATCGCATAATTCCAACGAGGCCTGACCGATGGAAGCCTACTTTCTCGACTTCGCCAACCTCCTGCTGAGGTGGCTGCATGTGATCGCCGCCGTGGCCTGGATCGGCGAGTCGATCTACTTCGTGATGCTCGACAACGGCCTGCGTCCGCCCAAGGCGGCCGAGGACAAGAACAAGGGCGTGTTCGGCGAGATGTGGGCCGTGCACGGCGGCGGCTTCTACCACAACCAGAAGTACGCCAGTGCCCCCGAGAAGCTGCCCGAGGACCTGCACTGGTCGTTCTGGAAGGCCTATACCACCTGGCTGTCCGGTTTCGGCCTGTTCGTGCTGCTGTACATGGCCAATCCCAGCTTCTACCTGGTCAACCCGAACAGCTCCTGGGAGTGGGCCGCCAACCTGACCGGCTGGCAGGCCAACGTGGTGGCCCTGCTGTTCCTGCTCGGCGGCTGGGTCGTCTACAACGAGATGTGCAAGCGCATCAGCCCCAACATGGAGCGCGACGGCATCCTCAGCCTCGGCGTGGCCGTGCTGATGGTGGTGGTCGCCTACCTGAGCACCCACATCTTCGCCGGCCGGGCGGCCTTCCTGCTGACCGGCGCGGTGATGGCCACCGCCATGTCGGCCAACGTGTTCTTCTGGATCATCCCCGGCCAGCGGCGCATGGTGAAGGCGATGAAGGCCGGCGAGACGCCCAACCCCATCGACGGCAAGCGCGGCAAGCAGCGCTCGGTGCACAACACCTACTTCACGCTGCCGGTGGTGCTGCTGATGCTCAGCAACCACTACTCCTTCACCTACACCCATGAGCTGTCCTGGCTGATCATGGTGCTGTTCATCTTCGCCGGGGCGCTGATTCGCCAGTTCTTCGTGCTGATGCATGCCGGCCACACCAAGCCGGCCTATCCGGCCGCCGGCGTGGCGCTGATCCTGGTGGCGGTGTGGATCGGTGCACCGTCGAGCAACAACGGCGTGGCCACCGCCAGCACCGAGTCGCCCTCGGTCAGCGAAGAGGCGGCCGCCACCGGTGACGCCGCCGCCACCGGCAGCGACGAGGCCGCCTCGGGTGGCGAGACCGTCGCCGCCGCCGGCGATGCGCTGGGCGAGATCCACGCGATCATGGAGAAGCGCTGCGTGTCCTGCCATGCCCAGAACCCGGAGCACGAAGGCTTCGCGGCGGCGCCGGCCGGGGTGAGCCTCGAGACCGAGGACCAGCTGCTGCGCCAGGCCACCCAGGTCAAGCAGGTGATCGCGAGTGGCTACATGCCGCTGGGCAACCTCACCCAGATGACCGACGAGGAGCGCCAGCGGGTCGCCGGCTGGTCCCCCTGAGCCCTGCCGCGCCCCCGTGCATGCCGCCGCCCGCCGTCCCCGGTGGGCGGCGGTCGTGTTGGCGGTGGTAAAGCGTATACAATGCGGCCTGGTAAGGGTCTTCAGGAGGTGTGCAGCCCATGAACCAGCGCCAGGTCGATACCGAGCGCAAGTCCGCCGCGGGCGGCGGCCGTCCCGGCAAGAACGGCGACGGTGCCGAGCGCCACGAGGCGATTCATCGCTCGATCAGCGATGCCATCATCGAGCATCGGCTCAAGCCCGGCGCCCGGCTGCGCGAGGATGCCCTCTCGGAGGTCTTCGGCATCAGCCGCACCGGCATCCGCAAGATCCTCCAGCGCCTGGCGCTCGAGCAGCTGGTCACCCTGACCCCGCGGCGCGGCGCCAGCGTGACGCGCCCCACCGCCGACGAGGCCAAGGACGTCTTCGATGCGCGCCAGATGGTCGAGTGCGGCCTGATGCCCGAGGTGGCACGGCGTATCACCGCCGACGACCTCGAGGCCCTGCGCGACATGGCGCGCCGCGAGCGCCGGGCCCTCAAGGCCGGCGAGCAGAGCACCGCCATCAAGCTGTCCGCCGCCTTCCACGGGCGGCTGGCGCACATCTCGGGCAATGCCACCCTGGCCGCCTTCGTCGAGCAGCTGTGCTCGCGTTCCTCGCTGATCCTCGCCGTCTACGGCAATGCCGGCCACCTGGGCTGCGAATCCCATGACCACGACGACCTGCTCGGCTACCTGGAGGGCGGCGACGGCGAGCGGGCCCGGGCCTTCATGAGCCGCCACCTCAAGGCCATCGAGGCCTCGCTCTCCATCCACGAGGAGGAAGACGAGGCCCCTGACCTCTACGAGATCTTCTCGGGCTGAGCGCCCCTGGCCTCAGTGCAGGCGGCGCAGCCTGCCGGGCGACACGCCGAAGCGCCGCTGGAAGGCATGGGTGAAGGCGCTCTGGCTGGCGAAGCCCACGCTGCAGGCGATGTCCGCCAGGGGCGTGGTGGTTTCCAGCAGCAATTGGCGGGCGCGGCCCAGGCGAGTTTCCTGCAGGTAGCGAAAGGGCGTCATGCCGGTTTCCTCGCGGAACAGCAGGTGGAAGTGTCCGATGCTGACGTGAGCGAAGTCCGCCAGCCGCGAGATGGGTAGCGTCTCGTGCAGATGGCGCAGGATATAGGCCTCGAGCCCCGCCAGGTCGAGCCGGCACGGCGCCCGGCCATGGGGATGATGGCCGAAGGTGCGTGCATGCAACGCCGCCAGCACGCCCTGTGCCAGGCCCATGACGGCCTCAGGATAGTCGCCCCAGGCGATGTGCTCGCGCTGAATGTAGGTCAACAGCAGCCTCAGGCTGGCATCGGCCTCGAAATAGCGGGGACGCGCGAACAGTTCCGACAGCGAGGGCGCGATGTCTTCGCCGGGCAGGTCG
The DNA here is from genome assembly GCF_056159885.1 of Halomonas sp. ABH4_019. Classification (NCBI taxonomy): domain Bacteria; kingdom Pseudomonadati; phylum Pseudomonadota; class Gammaproteobacteria; order Oceanospirillales; family Halomonadaceae; genus Halomonas; species Halomonas sp. ABH4_019. The sequence continues at coordinate 903,421 of NZ_JBSWWC010000001.1, read as the reverse complement.
ATGATGATGTGTTGGTTCTCGCCGATGCCCTCGTAGAAATGCACGTCGCCCCCCGGCACCAGGCAACCGTGCAGGACATCCACCCTGCCTCCTCGCCCCGCAATCTCGAATTCGGCTCTGCCGCTCATCGCGATCACGAGTTGGTGGTGGTCGTGCTTGTGATGCAGGCAACTGTTGGGCAGTGGCTGTGTCCGGATCTGCGTTGTCATGATTTTTTATCGCTATTAGGAATATGAACAATAGCAATTTCTGATAGTTGTTTCCTATATAAAACCATCAGTCACCAATATCGTATCTATCACTTTTTATCCCGATCCTGCCCCCCGTACAACCCTTTGGCGAGCCTTGCGCAAAAAGGCATGACGTTCGCGAAAGACCGTGGCGCGGCCGACTGACCACAATGCATGACACCCTCGGCCCTTTCCCGTTGCTCTGGCGGGGCCGGACGGCAGCGCGACACGGCGGAGTGTCACGGCATTCACCGGCGGCCGCCCGCTCGACCTCGCTCACGTGGCAGCGTCCGCGTGGGATGACCGCCGGATGGGACACTCCCGCCAACCGCGTCTCGAGTCCTCATCCTGAGCGAGCGTGTTGCCCACGGGATGATTCGCAAGCCACCAATAACAAAGGTGCCCATATGAAACCGATGAACAAGATCGCCACCTCGGCATTGCTCGTCGCCGGCGTGGCCGCCGCGACCCTGCCCGCCCAGGCCCAGGAACACAGCTGGCGCATGGCCACGCCCTGGAGCGGCGGCCCTTGGCTCGAGCGGGATGCCCAGAGCTTCGTCGACCACGTGCGCGAGCTCAGCGACGGCGACATCGAGATCGAGGTCTTCCCCGGTGGAACCCTGGGCAGCGCCCTGAAGGTCACCGAGTCGGTCAAGAACGGGGTGGCCGAGGTCAGCCACAACTACATCAACTACGACTACGGCAAGGACCCCACCGCGGCGCTGCTGGCCGGCCACTCCAGCGGCCTGACCCCGGAAGAGTTCATGATGTGGATGTACCAGGGCGGCGGGGTCGAGCTCTACGAGGAGTTCCGCCGCGAGCAGTCGGACGTGGTGGCCTTCCCTTGCTCCATCCTGGGCACCGAGATCTTCCTGCACTCCAACAAGAAGGTGCAGACCCTCGAGGATTTCCAGGGCCTGCGCCTGCGCACCTCCGGGGCCTGGGCGGAGATCGCCTCGCGTCTCGGGGCCTCCACCGTGGTCATGGCCGGCAGCGATATCTACACCGCCCTGGAGCGTGGCGTGATCGATGCCGCCGAGTGGGGCAGCCCGGAGATGAACCGGCCCACCGGCTTCCAGGACGTCGCCCAGTACGTGATCCTGCCCGGTATCCACCAGTCCGGCGGGGTGCTGGAGTGCCAGATCAACGCCGACACCTGGGAACAGCTGAACGAGCACGAGCAGCAGCTGCTGCGCGACGCCGCCAAGCTGTCGGTGTTCGATTCCTGGCTGGCCGCCTCCTACGCCGACCTGCAGGCCTACCAGGAACTGGTGGAAGGCCCCAACGAGATCGTCCGCCTGGAGCCGTCCTTCATGGACGCCATCCTGGAGGAGACCGAGGCCTGGGAGAACGAGTACGCCGAGAGCAACGAGTGGTTTGCCCGTGTGCTCGAGTCCCAGCGCCAGTTCAAGCAGGGCATGCAGAACTGGCCCGAGTACCGCCTGACCATCGGCGCCAGCGAGCGCTGATCCGGGAGGCCGGGCCCCGTGGGGGCCCGGCCTCGTGCCGTTACCACGCGAGACATCCCCCCGAAGGGGGCGCAAGCCCCGAGACTATCCATGAAACCAATCGCGTATATCGAAGCCGCCACCCGCTTCGCCGGCCGGCTGGGAGCGCTGCTGATCCTGCCCCTGGTCGCGGCACTGGTCTACGAGGTGTTCAGCCGCTACGTGCTGGGCCGCCCCACGCTCTGGGCCTTCGAGACCAGCTACATGGTGATGGGGGCCATCTTCATGCTGGGCATGGCCGATGCCCTGCGCCAGGGCCAGCACGTGAGGGTCGACATCGTGACCCTGAAGCTCTCTCCACGGACCAACGCCGCGCTGCGTGCCGTGGCCTATGTCCTGTTCCTGCCGCTGATCGCCTGGCTGACCTGGGAGGTCGCGCTGTACTTTCTGGAGGCCCTGGAGAGCGGCGAACGCTCCGGGCGCTCCGCCTGGAACCCGGTGGTGTGGCCGGTCTACCTGGTGTGGGTCGTCGGCTTCGTGCTGCTGACCCTGCAGGTGCTGGCCGAACTGCTCAAGTCGCTGTATCTGCTGAGCGGGCGGCGCGAGCACGATGACCAGGGAGGCTCGCCGGCATGAGTGATTTTCTCTCCCTGCTGATGTTCCCGCTGTTGATGCTGCTGATCTTCGCCGGCGTGCAGATCGCCTTCGCGATGATCCTGGTGGCCGGCGTCTTCGGCCTGATGCTGTTCGGCGATACCGCGGCCTATCAGCTGCTGACCAAGATCGAGGACACGGCCTCCAACGCCATCCTGGCGGCGGTGCCGCTGTTCATCTTCATGGGCGCGATGCTGGAGAAGTCGGGCATCGCCGAGCGGCTGTTCCAGGCCGTGCACATGTGGACCGTGCGGCTGCCCGGCGGGGTAGGCGTGGGGGCCATCGTGCTGGGCACCATCTTCGCCGCCTCCAGCGGCGTGGTGGGGGCCACCGAGGCGGTGATCGGCATGCTGGCGATCCCGGTGATGCTCAAGCACGCCTACGACAAGCGCCTGATGTCCGGGGTGATCTGTTCCAGCGGCTCGCTGGGCACGGCGATTCCGCCGTCGATCACCGTGGTAGTGCTGGGCCCGGTGGCCAGCGTCTCGGTGGGCGAGCTGTTCAGTGGCCTGCTGCTGCCGGGCCTGCTGATGGCGGTGCTGTTCATGCTCTACGTGATCGGCCTGGCCTACTTCAAGCCGGCGGTGGCGCCCCGTGTCGAGGACGAGGCGGTGCACTACTCCCTGGGCCGCAAGCTCAAGGTGTCGCTGTATGCCCTGCTGCCCACCGCGGCGCTGATCTTCACCGTGCTGGGCACCATCCTGATGGGCCTGGCCACGCCCACCGAGGCGGCGGCCTGCGGCGCCCTGGGCGCCCTGGTGCTGGCGGCGCTCTACCGCAACCTGAACCTGGCGGTGTTCTGGGAGGCCTGCTCGCGCACGGTCGCCATCACCGCGATGATCCTGCTGATCCTGTTGGGCGGCCACATGTTCGCCGGGGTCTTCTTCGCCGCCGGGGGCATGGCGACGGTGCAGTCGCTGCTGATGGCCTCCGGCCTCGAGCCCTGGGCGATCCTCGCCCTGATCCTGCTGATCGCCTTCATCGCCGGCTTCGTGCTGGACATGATGTCGGTGGTGCTGATCATCATTCCGGTGGCCATGCCGGTGGTGCGCGCCCTGGGCTTCGAGGAGGTGTGGTTCTGCGTGGCCTTCCTGGTGGTGCTGCAGACCAGCTACCTGACGCCGCCGTTGGCGCCCTCGATCTTCTACCTGCGGGCGATCGCACCGCCGGAGATCACCCTCAAGCACATGTACGCCGGGGTGGTGCCCTTCATCCTGATCCAGGTGCTGGTGCTGGTCGCCGTGCTGGCCTTCGAGCCGTTGGTGATGTGGCTGCCCGGCCTGACCAGCGGGCCATCCTGGTAGCCGCCCCCCTGACGCGACCCGGGAGGCCATCCCGGGTCGTTCAGTCGTCGAAGTCGCGCAGCTTCTCGTGGGCGATCTCGATGTCCTCGAGGCGCAGGCGTCCCGCCTTGCCGGCCAGTCGCACGGCCTGCACGCTGAGGTAGTGGATCAGCCCCATGGGGCCCACGTAACTGTGGAAGAGGAAACTGCTGGAGATGTCGCAGCGCAGGGTCCAGGTGGCGAAGGGCTTGTCCCCGGCCAGCGAGTCGGTGATGTAGAGCACCGGCATGTCGCGCTCCTGGGCGGCCTGCATCACCCGGTCGAGCTCCGGCACGCGCCGGCGCATGCCCACCGCGATCAGCAGGTCGTCGGCCTCGAACTCGGTGACGTGCTCGCCGAGGGTCTCGCCCGGATGGGGCAGCAGGTCGACCCTGGCCCGGAACTGGATGAACTGCCAGCGGGCGTAGGCGGCCATGAAATAGCTGTTGCGATAGCCGACCAGCCAGATGCGCCGGGCGCCGACGATGCGCTGCAGGGCGGCCTCGATGTCATCGGCGGGCAGCTGGTCGAAGGTGCGCGTCAGGGCGGTGACATGGTCATCCAGAAAGGCCTGCTTCTCGGAGGGCAGGGGAGAGGAATCCTGCTGGCGCTCGTGCAGGTAGATGGGCGAGCCCCACTGCTTGATGTCGCGGACCAGGCGTCGGGCCTGCTCGAAGTTGCGAAAGCCCAGGCGCTTGAACAGCCTAGAGGCGGCCGCCTTGGAGACGCCGGCCAGCTTGGCCAGCTCCGTGGCGTTGTAGGCGGACAGCTCGCCGGGAAAGTCGAGGATCAGCTCGGCGAGCTTGCGCTCGCTGGCGGGCAGATCCGGCAGGTGTTCCTGAATCCGGGCCTCGAGGGAACGGGGTCTTTCCTGGGGCTGTGAGTGAGAGCCGGACATCACCGGGTCCTCTGGCTGGCCGTGAAGGGGGAGGGCGTCCCGGGAGTCGGGGCGATCGTTTTCGAGACGCTACCATAGATGCACGGCCGCTGAAATTCCGATTTCAGCGGCCGCGCGGTGGCGTCGGGGCGTCGCCGCCCGGCGGAGGAGGGCTCAGCCCTGTTGGGGAATCGCCCGGGGTTGGCCGCGCATCAGCAGGTAGTAGAAGAGCCCGCCGAGGGCGGCGCCGATCAGCCAGGCGTAGCCGCCGAGGGCCTCCAGGGCCGGTACCCACACCGAGGAGATCGAGAACAGCGCGGCCAGGGCGAAGGCGCCGATGGCACGCTTGTTCCAGCCCTTGACGTAGTGGTAGGCCCCCCGGGGATCGGTGGAGAACATGTCCTGGAGGTTCAGGCGCTGGCGCTTCACCAGGTAGTAGTCCACCACGATGATGCCGTAGAAGGGCGCCACGATGGCCCCCAGGGCGTTGACGAAGCCGGCGATGCCGATCCGGCTGATCAGCGCCACCCACAGCGCGCCGACGAAGAAGGCCACCACCGCGGTGATCAACCCGCCGATGCGGAAGCTGATGCGGCGCGGGAAGAGGTTGGCCAGGTCGTAGGCCGGGGGAATGAAGTTGGCCACCAGGTTGATGCCGACCGTGGCGGCGAAGAAGGTGATGGCGGCGATGATGGTCAGCGGCAGGGAATCGACCCGCTCGATGATGTCGGAGGGGTTGGTCAGGGTCTCGCCGAACAGCGCCAGGGTACCGGCGGTGATGATCAGCGCGATGAACGAGAAGAACGCCACGTTGAGCGGCAGCCCCAGCAGGTTGCCGAGCTTCATCTCGCGCTCGCTCCTGACGAAACGGGTGAAGTCGCCGAAGTTGATCACCACCGCGGCGAAGTAGGCGATCATGGTGCCGGTGATCGCCAGGAAGGCGCCGATCGCGCTGCCCTGGTAGTCGCTCTCGCCGCCGAAGATGGTGCTCACCGCGGGCAGCAGGTCGCTGCCGGCCTGGAACCAGACGATCAGCATCAGCGCCACCATCACCACGTAGACCAGCGGTCCCGCCCAGTTGAGGAAGTGCTTGATCCTGTCGATGCCCTGCCAGAACAGCGCGATCTGGAACACCCACACGATCACGAACGACAGCCAGCCGATGGCCGACATGCCCAGCCACTGGCCGCCGGGATCGCCGAACAGCGCGGTGATCAGCAGCGCCACCGCGGTGGAGGCGAAGTAGGTCTGCACCCCGTACCAGAAGATGCCGATGATGGCGCGCAGCATGGCCGGGAAGTTGGCCCCGTGGACACCCATGCTGGCGCGGATCATCACCGGGAAGGGAATGCCGTACTTGACGCTGGGCTTGCCGGTCAGGTTGACCAGCGCCATCACCACGAAGCCGGCGAGGATGATCGCCGCCATCACCGCCCAGCCGTTCAGGCCGTAGGAGATGAACAGCGAGGCGGCCAGGGTGTAGCCGAACAGGCTCTGGATGTCGTTCGACCACACGTTGAAGATCTCGAAGGCGCCCCAGTTGCGATCGCCCTTCTTGATCGGCGCCAGGTCGTCGTTGTAGAGCCGTGGATCGCGGTGGCGGATGTCCAGCTCGCGGTCGGTCATGTCCGTCATGGCGGCGTCCTTGATGTTTGTTGTGATGATAGACGGCCCTCCCCGCCGGGGGAGGGCCGTATGGCTTGCGGGCGGGCCGTCAGTCGCGGAAGCGCTGGCAGGGACCCCAGGTCTTCATCAGCAGCAGGTAGGTCAGGCCGGCCGGCAGCAGGCTGGCGTACCAGGAGACCGATGCGAAGCTCAGGGCGACCACGGCCCCCGCGGCGGTGGCGATCAGTGCCGCCGGATTGACGCCGCGATAGGGGCCCTCGGCGTCATACAGCTTGCCGAGGTCCAGGGTGCGGCGGCGGATCAGGTAGTAGTCGACCACCAGGATGGCGAAGATCGGGCCGAGGAAGGCGGAGTAGGTCTGCACGAACAGCTGCAGGCCGGCGGCGGACTCGTCCTTGACCAGCTCCCAGGGGAAGGTGGCGAAGGCCAGCAGGCCGACGATCACCGTGGCGGTGCGGAACTTCAGCTTGAAGGCGTCCATCAGCACGTAGGTCGGCGGCACCACGTTGTTGAGCACGTTGGTGGTGACCTGGGCGAAGGCGATGAACAGCAGGGTGGTCATCAGCAGCGGCGTGTTGTCGACCGCATTGGAGAACACCTTGATCGGGTCGGCGACGCCGGTGGCCTCGGACACCATGTAGCCGATCAGGCCCATGAACAGGGTGCAGGGCAGGATCGACATGGCGTAGAGGGTGGTCAGCAGCCCCGGGCCGCTGCCCTCCTTGTGCTCGCGGGAATAGTCGCTGACGTTGAGCATCATGGTGCTGTAGATGCCCAGGAACAGCATGGTGGCGCCCCAGAAGGGCAGGCCCCAGGAGCCGTCCATGGTCAGCATGCTGGCCGAGAGCTCGTCGCCGTAGCGCTGCACCGTGCTGTAGAACATGTACACCAGCGAACACAGGATGAAGGCGCTGCCGATGTTCTCCAGCCACTTGATGCCCTGGAAGCCCAGCACCGACAGGGCGATCTGCAGCAGCTGGAAGGCGATGAAGAAGAAGATCAGGTTGTCGAAGCCGAACAGCGTCGACGAGACCATGTTCAGGGCGCCGGCGCCGATCCAGCTCTGGAAGCCGTACCAGACGATCGCCGGCACGGCGCGCACCAGCCCCGGCAGGCGGGTGCCGGAGAAGCCGAAGGCGCTGCGCGCCTGGACCATGAAGGGAATGCCGTACTTGTAGCCGGCGGCTCCGTTCAGCGCCAGGGCGATGCCGATCACGAAGCAGCCGATGGCGATCGCCAAGGTGGCCTGCAGCAGGTTCAGGGTGCCGACCACGCTGGAGCCCATGGTGAAGGTGCCGATCGACACGCAGCCGCCGAACCAGGCCAGCAGGTAGGAGGTGCGGCCCATGATGCGGGTCTTCTGAGGCGCCAGCGATTCGCTGCCGGCGGCCTTGGTGTCGTGGGGAGCGGCCGGGGTCACGTGGCTATCGTCGCCCGCGGCGGGGCGGGAAGTCGAGAGGGTCATGGTGGGGTCCTCGCAAACGGGTGCAGTGATTGTGGTTGTCGTTGTCCCGCGGACGCGCGGGGTGCGGGGTTCGAGGAGCGAGCGTCCGTCAGCTCGGGTCGACGCCCTCCGAGAAGTGCGCGTAGCGGCCGATGAAGGGCTTGGGGCGGGGGAAGGCCAGGTCGCCGTGCTTGCTGGTGCCCAGCCCCAGGCCGACCAGCGCCTCGGCGAGCTTGACCGCGGCGGTCACGCCTTCGACCACCGGCAGGCCTACCGCCGTGGCGATCTCGTCGGTGAGATCGGCCATGCCGCCGCAGCCCAGCACGATGGCGCCGATGCCGTCCTCGTCCCGGGCCCGGCGGCCCTCTTCGATGATGCGCGCGAGGGCGGCGTCGCCGTCGTCTTCCAGGTCGAGTACCGGAATTTCCGCGGCGCGGACTCGGCGGCAGTGGTGATGGAAGCCGTACTGGTCCAGCAGGTGCTCGGCGATGATGCCGGTGCGGCCCAGGGTGGTGACCACCGAGAAGCGGGTGCTGATCAGCGTCGCCATGTGGAAGGCGGCCTCGGCGATGCCGATCACCGGGGCCCGGGTCAGCTCCCGGGCGGCCAGCAGGCCGGGGTCGCCGAAGCAGGCGATGATGTAGGCATCCACCCCCTCTTGCTCGCCGGCCCGCACCTCTTCGAGCACGCCCACGGCGCTGATCGCCTCGTCGAAGTGGCTCTCGATGGAGACCGGGCCATGGGCCGGCTGGGTGGCGCTGATCCGGGTGCCGGGCGCGGCGATCCCCTGGGCGGCGGTGGCGATGGTGTCGGTCATGCCGCGGGTGGTGTTGGGGTTGATGACGCGAATCTGCATGGCGGCTCCTGAGTTATTTTTGTGAACAAAGAAAGTTGTCTTTGTACACAAAGTAGTCGCGGTGAGGGGCATAAATCAAGCGATTCCCCATCCTGTGCCTTCCTGGTTTTCTTCTTATATAACAGAGACTTGCTTAATATCTAAGGATAATTAACTGGTGGTTTTTATTGTATACATCAATTTTCGCATCCTGGCTCGCCCTAACTGGGAACAAAAAATTCCTTAGAATGTATACAGTTCGAGTCCCTCGGGCCTTTACTGCCCACCCCATGGTGGGGCGGCCGACGATTCGAGTGAGGTCAGAGTATCGAGTGTCGTGGCGTGACGAGGGGATTGATTTTTTGTATACAAAGAGAGAGGCTGAATGCCGTATCCCAGTGAAGGAGCCGCCATGCGCCTGTTGATGCTCAACGGCAACACCAACATCGCCATGACCGACTGGATGGCACGGCGCGCCGCAGCCTTCTACGGCGAGCAGGTGGAAGTGCGGGCCGAGACCGCCGCCCGGGGCGTGCCCTATATCGCCTCGCGACGGGACTGTGCCCTGGCCGCGGGTGCGCTGGTGGCGAGCCTCGAAGCGCATGATCTCGCGGCACAGCAGGCCGTGCTGCTGGCCTGTTTCGGCGAGCCCGGCCTGGCGGCCGCCCGGGAGCTCAGTCCGGTGCCGGTGGTCGGCATGCTCGAGGCCTCGGTGCTGAGTGCCCTGCAGCTTGGGGCGCGCTTCTCGATCATCACCCCGGGGCAGCGCTGGCCACGAATGATCGAGGATGTGCTCCACGACCTGGGCGTCGGCCGCCAATGCCTGGGGATCACGCCGGTGACGATCGACGATCTCGCACTGCCCGCGCAGCGTGACGAGGCCCGAGAGCGCACCGCGGCGGCGGTCCGGGAGCAGGCGACGACGCTGGCACCGGACGTCATCATCGTCGGCGGTGCCGCTTTGGCCGGGCTGGCCGCGGAGCTCGAGGCGCCGCCGGGCTGCCGGCTGGTGGACTCGCTGGATGCGGCCCTGGCCCAGGCTCGGGCGCTGATGTCGCTGACGGCCTGAACGCGGCCGGCGATCGAGCTACTGGGGGCCGTCGAGGGCGCCACATCGCGACCGGAGAGCCGCTTGCAAGATAAGTGGGTACATTCTAGAATTTTATTGTATACAGTAAGTGTCGCTCAGGATCGCGAGCCCTCGCCCCGAGCCGACCCAGAACAACGGATCATCACAAGACCGGGAGGCTTCGCCATGACCTCAACGACACGACGCGACTATCCGCGCGACCTGATCGGCTACGGCCGCACCCCCCCCGAGGCCAAGTGGCCCGGCAAGGCGCGCATCGCCGTGCAGTTCGTGCTCAACTACGAGGAAGGCGGCGAGAACTGCGTGCTGCACGGGGACGACGGCTCCGAGCAGTTCCTGTCCGAGATCATCGGCGCCGACGCTTACCCCGACCGCCACCTGAGCATGGAGTCGATCTACGAGTACGGCTCCCGGGCCGGCGTGTGGCGCATCCTGCGCGAGTTCGAGCGCCGCGGCCTGCCGCTGACCGTGTTCGGCGTGGCCATGGCACTGGAGCGCAACCCCGAGGTGGCTCAGGCCTTCAAGGAGCTGGGCCACGAGATCGCCTGCCACGGCTATCGCTGGATCCACTACCAGAACGTGCCCGAGAGCGTCGAGCGCGAGCACATGCGCCGCGCGATCGAGATCTTCCAGTCGCTCTACGGCGAGAAGCCGCTGGGCTGGTACACCGGCCGCGACAGCCCCAACACCCGGCGCCTGGTGCTCGACGAGGGCAATTTCCTCTATGACAGCGACTACTACGGCGACGACCTGCCGTTCTGGACCCGCGAGGCGGACAGCCAGGGTCGCGAGCACAGCCACCTGGTGGTGCCCTACACCCTGGACAGCAACGACATGCGCTTCGCCGCGCCTCAGGGCTTCAACACCGCGGACCACTTCTTCACCTACCTGCGCGACGCCTTCGACGTGCTGTACGCGGAAGGCGAGGACACCCCGAAGATGCTCTCGGTGGGCATGCACTGTCGCCTGCTGGGGCGCCCGGGCCGCTTCCGCGCCCTGCAGCGCTTCCTCGACCATATCGAGGCCCACGATCGCGTATGGGTCACGCGCCGCGTGGATATCGCCCGCCACTGGGCCGAGCACCACCCGGCGCCCCGGGGCTGAGGCCGGCCCCATGGCGTTGCCGACGGCCCACGCGAAGCCGGGCGCCGCACCCGCCGTCCGAGGGCATCTCGGACAGCGGGCACGGCGCCCGGCTTGGGACGTCAGTCGTGGAGGGAGAGGCTCAGCCGACCCATTGGGTGGCCTGGGCGAACGCCAGGAAGCCCAGCGAGATCAGCACCCAGACGCAGAACAGCGGGAAGAAGAACTTGACCCACTTCTGCCAGGGCACGCCGGCGATGGCCAGGGTGGCCATGAAGTAGCCGGAGGTCGGGTAGAGGATATTGCCGATGCCGTCGCCGAGCTGGTAGGCCAGCACCGCGGTCTGGCGAGTGACGCCGATCAGGTCGGCCAGTGGGCTCATGATCGGCATGGTGACCAGGGCCTGGCCGCTGCCGGACGGCACCACGAAGTTGAAGCCGAGCTGGGCGAAGTACATGCCGATGGCCGACAGCAGGGTGGGCAGTTCGCCGACCAGGTTGCCCAGGCCGTAGACCAGGGTATCCATGATCTGGCCGTCCTCGAGGACGACGGCGACGCCGCGGGCCACGCCGGCGATCATGGCGCCGACCAGCACGTCGCGGAAACCCTTGTTGAAGCCCTCGCAGATGTCTTCGGTGGAGAGCCCTGCGATCAAGCCGACGACGATGCCCATGACGATGAACAGGCCGGCCATCTCCATCATGAACCAGCCCTGGGCCAGCACGCCGTAGACCAGCAGGGCGAGGAAGCCGAAGGTGGCGAGTGCCGCCCACTTCTGTCGGGTGTCGGCGACCAGCGCGCCCTCGTCGGTGGCATGCTGGAAGTGAACGCGCTTTTCGGCCTCGGCGGCATCATCGGCCATCAGGCTGAGCTCGGGTTGGCGGCGAATCTTCCGCGCATAGCGCATCACGAAGAAGATCCCGGCGCCCAGTACCGCGGTGAACGCCAGCGCCCGCAGGCCGAAGCCGGAATACAGCGGCAGGTTGGACAGCTGCTGACCGAGCCCGGTGTTGATGGGATTGAGGATGCCGGTGGTGAAGCCGGCGGTGGTCGCGCACAGCGCCACGGCGGCGGCGGTCACCGAATCGAAGCGCAGCGCGATCATCAGCGGCAGGATCACCGGCACGTAGACCAGCGCCAGCTCCTGGGTGCCGATGATGGTGGCGATGACGGCGAACACGCTCATCAGCACCGGAATCAGCAGCAGGCTGCGGTTGGCGAAGCGGCGGCTGAGCTTGTCGACGCCGATCTCGATGATGCCCGTGCGATGCAGCACCATGAACATGCCGCCGATCATGAAGGTGAAGAACACCACCTGGCCGGCGCTCATCAGGCCGTTGGGAATCGCCAGCATGAAGTCGACCAGGCCCACCGGGGTCGATTCGACGAACTGGAAGGACTCGGGGTCGATGGTGATGCGCCCGTTGGGGCCCGGTATGCGCTCGTACACGCCGGCCGGCACGAAGTAGGTCGCGATCGACGCCAGTGCGATGAACACGAACAGGATCACGTAGATGTGCGGGATCCGAAACGTGCCCTGGTGCTTCTTGGCCTGGGACGTCGCTTCGCCGCTGTGAGGTTGTTGGGACATGCGGTACCTCGGATTGTTGTTGGTCTGCGTCGAACCGCCTCGACGTAACGGTCGTCGAACCTGATACGTCGAGAGAGTATCGAGTGATATCACGAAATTCGCGTTTCACTCATCAAGCCTTTCTCGATTCGCCGCGTCCTCTCAGGATATGTCGTGGATGTGGTAGTAGCGGCCACGCCGCGGGTCTGCTGCGTGGTCCACCCGTTGAGTGAAGCTGAAGTTGGAAAAGATTTCCACAATATCTTTTTCACCTGCCGGTGTTTGTTGAAATTCTAGTTTCGGCGGTTAAGATGATGGTATCGGATCGCCGGAAGGTCAATGCCCGGCCGTCGGAGCGCGCCGTCACGCCACGAGCCCTCGGCATCGCGGATCGGCCGCCTTGACCGTCTCACCATTCCCGGGAGGACCAACCCTCCCCGACAGGAGGTTGCATGCTCGAACTCGAGGCCCGTCCCCTGACGCCGGACGCCTTCGCGCCCTTCGGCGACGTGATCGATACCCGCACGTCCGACTACTTCCATATCAACGCCGGTCGCACCCGCCGCTACCACGACCTGGCCAGGGTCGAGACCCTCGGCGACCAGGCCCGGGCGCTGATCAGCATCTTCGTCAGCCAGCCCGTCACGGTGCCGCTGGACCTGGCGTTCCTGGAGCGCCATCCCCAGGGCAGCCAGGCCTTCGTGCCGATGCACGAAGAGCGCTTCATCGTCGTGGTGGCGCCGCCGGGCGAGGCCATCGATCCCGCCGAGGTGCGGGCCTTCGTCACCGACGGCCGCCAGGGCGTCAACTACCGCGCCGGCACCTGGCACGCCATCCAGTCGGTGCTGGAGCGCGAGGGCGAGTTCCTGGTGGTCGACCGGGGTGGCGAGGGCAACAACTGCGACGAGCACCCGATCGAACTCCGCGTGACCCTGCCCGAGGGCGAGGCCGTCGCGCCGACCAGCCGTGAACGAGAGGAAACCTCATGAGTCAGCGTCAGTACTACGCTCCCCAGGGCGGTCATCCGAGCCAGAAAGTGATGACCACCGACCGCGCCATGTTCACCGAGGCCTTCGCGGTCATCCCCAAGGGCGTGTATCGCGACATCGTCACCAGCAAGCTGCCCCACTGGGACAACACCCGGCTGTGGGTGCTGTCGCGTCCGCTGTCCGGCTTCGCCGAGACCTTCTCCCAGTACATCATGGAGGTCTCTCCCGGCGGCGGCAGCGAACGCCCCGAGAGCGACCCGGGCGCCGAGGGCGTGCTGTTCGTGGTGGAAGGCGAGATGACGCTGACCATCGCCGGCGAGAAGCATCGCATGGTGCCCGGCGGCTACGCCTTCCTGCCGCCGGAATGCGACTGGCAGCTGCGCAACGAGGCCGACGCCCCGGTGCGCTTCCACTGGATTCGCAAGGCCTACGAGTACGTCGACGGCATCGAGGTGCCCGAGCCCTTCGTGGTCAACGAGAACGACATCGAGCCGTCGGTGATGCCGGACTGCAACGAGGTGTGGGCCACCACCCGCTTCGTCGACCAGGACGACCTGCGCCACGACATGCACGTGACCATCGTCACCTTCCAGCCCGGCGGGGTGATCCCCTTCGACGAGACCCACGTCATGGAGCACGGCCTCTATGTGCTCGAGGGCAAGGCGGTCTACCACCTCAACCAGCAGTGGGTGGAAGTCGAGGCCGGCGACTACATGTGGCTGCGCGCCTTCTGCCCCCAGGCCTGCTACGCGGGCGGCCCCGGCCCGTTCCGCTACCTGCTGTACAAGGACGTCAACCGGCACATGGCGCTGCCCTACAGCAAGCGTCGCTGATCGCCGTGATCGGCCCTGGCACGCAACGGTATGACGACACCCGCCCCTCGGCGGGTGTCGTCGTTTCGGGGGAGGGCTCGCCCTCGACGGCGGAGCGAGAGCGGGTCCGGCGAAGCGAGCCTGCGCCTCATCCCCTGAGGTATACGAGCGTGGCGCGTCAGGCCCGGAGTCTACCCCTTCCGGGGTATGGCGCCCGGCATCGTGATAATTGAATTTATGGATAGATTTTCCAATATCCCAAGTCTCTGATGTGGCTTGGGATTTTTTTTGGCCGCTACTCGTTGGAAATGTTTTCCAAAAGATGTTGACGACCCTCCCGGCACGGGTCTAGTCTCTGTATACAGAAATATTTTCCAAAAACAGAACTCGTCACTGGAGGAATCGTCATGGCTCGCATGACTGCCGCGGAAGCTGCCGTTCACGTGCTCCGGAAGGAAGGCATCGATGTCGCCTTCGGCCTGCCCGGCGCCGCCATCAACCCCTTCTATGCCGCCATGCGCAAGGTCGGCGGCGTGGATCACGTCCTGGCGCGCCACGTCGAAGGCGCCTCGCACATGGCCGAGGGCTACACCCGCACCCAGCCGGGTAACGTCGGCGTGTGCATCGGCACCTCCGGTCCGGCCGGCACCGACATGATCACCGGCCTGTACTCGGCTTCCGCCGATTCCATCCCGATCCTGTGCATCACCGGCCAGGCGCCGGCCAACAAGCTGCACAAGGAGGACTTCCAGGCGGTCGACATCCAGGCCATCGCCGGCCCGGTCACCAAGTGGGCGATCACCGTGCTGGAGCCAGCCCAGGTGCCGCGTGCCTTCCAGCAGGCCTTCCAGATCATGCGCAGCTCGCGCCCGGGGCCGGTGCTGATCGACCTGCCGATCGACGTGCAGATGACCGAGATCGAGTTCGATCCGGACACCTACGAGCCGCTGCCGGCCTACAAGCCGACCGCCAGCCGCGCCCAGATCGAGAAGGCGCTGGGCATGCTCAACGAGGCCGACAAGCCGCTGCTGGTGGCCGGGGGCGGCATCATCAACGCCGACGCCAGCGACCTGCTCACCGAGTTCGCCGAGCTCACCGGCGTGCCGGTCATCCCGACCCTGATGGGCTGGGGCACCATCCCCGACGACCACGAGCTGATGGCGGGCATGGTCGGCCTGCAGACCTCGCACCGCTACGGCAACGCGACCATGCTCGAGTCCGACTTCGTGATGGGCATCGGCAACCGCTGGGCCAACCGTCACACCGGGACGCTGGATACCTACACCGAGGGTCGCAAGTTCGTCCACGTGGACATCGAGCCGACCCAGATCGGGCGCATCTTCGGGCCGGACTATGGCATCGTCTCCGATGCCAAGGCGGCGCTGGAGCTGTTCATCGAGGTGGCCAAGGAGTGGAAGGCCGAGGGCAAGCTGAAGGATCGCCGCCAGTGGGCCGAGGAGTGCCAGGAGCGCAAGCGCACCCTGCTGCGCAAGACTCACTTCGACAACGTGCCGGTCAAGCCGCAGCGCGTCTACGAGGAGATGAACAAGGCGTTCGGCAAGAACACCCGCTACGTCAGCACCATCGGCCTGTCGCAGATCGCCGGCGCCCAGTTCCTGCACGTCTACAAGCCGCGCCACTGGATCAACTGTGGCCAGGCGGGCCCGCTGGGCTGGACCATCCCGGCCGCGCTGGGCGTGCGTCGTGCCGATCCGGACACCGACATCGTCGCGCTGTCGGGCGACTATGATTTCCAGTTCATGGTCGAGGAGCTGGCCGTGGGCGCGCAGTTCAACCTGCCCTACATCCACGTGCTGGTGAACAACTCCTACCTGGGGCTGATCCGCCAGGCCCAGCGCGGCTTCGACATGGACTACCAGGTGCAGCTGTCGTTCGAGAACATCAACTGCCCCGAGATCAATGGCTACGGCGTGGACCACGTGTCCGTGGTCGAGGGCCTGGGCTGCAAGGCGATCCGCGTCACCGAGCCCGACCAGATCGGCGCGGCCTTCGCCGAGGCTCGCGACCTGATGAAGCAGTACCGTGTGCCGGTGGTGGTCGAGGTGATCCTCGAGCGGGTGACCAATATCTCCATGGGCACCGACCTGGCCGGCATCAACGAGTTCGAGGACCTGGCCGAGAACGTCGCCGACGCCCCGAGCTCCATCGCCGCCCTGCGCTGAGGACGGCTGTCGCCCGGCCAGCGGTGGGGACCGGTGGTCGGGCGACTCGAGAAGTACGCTGACATACACGAGAAGAGACAGGGAGATTCACATGGCCAAGTTTGCCGCCAATCTCAGCATGCTGTTCACCGAGGTCGACTTCCTCGACCGCTTCGAGGCCGCCGCCAAGGCCGGCTTCAAGGGCGTGGAGTACCTCTTTCCCTACGATTTCGAGGCCGCCGAGATCCGTCAGCGCCTCGACGACAACGGCCTGGCCCAGGTGCTGTTCAACCTGCCGGCCGGCGACTGGGGCGCCGGCGAGCGGGGCATCGCCTGCCACCCCGACCGCGTCGAGGAGTTCCGCGCCGGGGTCGACCGCGCCATCGAGTACGCCAAGGTGCTCGGCAACACCCAGGTCAACTGCCTGGCCGGCATCCAGCCGCAGGGCGTGAGCGACGACCAGGCCCGCCAGACGCTGGTCGACAACCTGCGCTTCGCCGCCGAGAAGCTCGAGGCCGCCGGCATCCTGCTGATCGCCGAGCCGATCAACACCCGCGATATCCCGGGCTTCTTCCTCAATCGAACCGAGCAGGCGCTGACGTTGTTCGACGAGGTGGGATCGAGCAACCTGAAGCTGCAGTACGACATCTATCACATGCAGATCATGGAAGGGGACCTGGCGCCGACCATCGAGAAGCACCTCGATCGCATCGCCCATGTCCAGCTGGCCGACAACCCGGGCCGCCACGAGCCGGGCAGCGGCGAGATCAACTACCCCTTCCTGTTCGGCCACCTCGATCGCCTGGGCTACCAGGGCTGGATCGGCTGCGAGTACAAGCCGGCCGGGTCGACCCAGGAAGGGCTTGGCTGGCTGGATAGCGTTCGCTGAAACGCGACTGCGCTCGACATCTCGGGTTCGTAACGCGTTTCGCACCAGGAAAGATCAAGCGACGATGCGACGCATCACGCAAGTGACAGGAGAATCATCATGAGCAAGATCGGTTTTATCGGCCTCGGCATCATGGGCCGTCCCATGGCGGGCCACCTGCTGGACGCCGGCCACGAACTGACCACCGTCAAGCGCGGCACCCTGGACGAGACCCTGGCCTCCAAGGGCATGCAGGCTCTCGATGATCCCAAGGCGGTCGCCGAGGCCTCCGAGATCGTCATCACCATGGTGCCGGACACCCCCGACGTCGAAGAGGTGCTGTTCGGCGAGGGCGGCGTCATCGAAGGCCTCAAGCCCGGCACCCTGGTGATCGACATGAGCTCGATCGCCCCGCTGGCCACCCAGGACTTCGCCAAGCGCATCCAGGCCGCCGGCGGCGAGTACGTCGACGCCCCGGTCTCCGGCGGCGAGGGCGGTGCCATCAACGCCGCCCTGACCATCATGGTCGGCGCCACCCCGGAAGGCTTCGAGCGCGCCAAGCCGCTGCTCGAGATCATGGGCAAGACCATCACCCACATCGGTGAGCAGGGCGCCGGCCAGACCTGCAAGGTGGCCAACCAGATCGTCGTTGCCCTGACCATCGAGGCGGTCTCCGAGGGCCTGCTGTTCGCCTCCAAGGCCGGCGCCGATGTGGCCAAGGTCCGCGAGTCGCTGCTCGGCGGCCTGGCCCAGTCGAAGATCCTCGACGTCCACGGCGAGCGCATGATCAACCGCACCTTCGATCCCGGCTTCAAGATCAAGCTGCACCAGAAGGACCTCAACCTGGCATTGGAAGGCGCGCGTAGCCTCAATCTCGCGCTGCCCGGTACCGCCAATGCCCAGCAGCTGTTCCAGGCCTGTGCCGCCAACGGTGGTGCCGATTGGGACCACGCCGGCATCGCCCGGGCCCTGGAACGGCTCGCCGACCACGAGATCGGCAGCCGCTGAGTCCGTCCCGCCGGTCGTCGGGCGACGGCCGGCGGGGGACAGGGGAGGTGACTGCTCCCTGATGGTAGGCGTCGGGTCGTCGTCTACCTGGACCGTCGCTTGACGGTCCTTTGCCCGGTGTCGAGTCTTCCCCCTTAGACCCAGGCTCGTCACCGGGCCCTTTTGTTAAGGAGACCCCCGAATGAATGCCCTTTCCCCCCTGCTTTCCCGTGAGCGGCCCGAGGCGGCGCGCGCCTGGCTGAGGCGGCTCGGCGAGACCGCCGTCGCGGCCGTGCATCCCGATACGCTGCTGCCCGACCGGCTGCCCGATCCCCCGGCCGGCCGCACCCTGGTGGTAGGGGCCGGGAAGGCGGCGGCCGCCATGGCGGCCGCCCTGGAGCGCGCCTGGCAGGCGCGCCATCCCGAGGCGCCGCTGTCCGGCCTGGTGGTGACCCGCTATGGCCATGGCCCGCAAGAGCCAGATCCTCAACAGCAGGGCCCTCGAGGTCAGGGCGCCGAGGGCCGTCATATCGAGGTCCTCGAGGCCTCGCACCCGATGCCCGACGACCTGAGCGAGAAGGCCGCCCGCCGCATGCTCGAGGCCGTCGAAGGCCTCGGCGAGGACGACCTGGTCATCGCCCTGGTCTCCGGCGGCGGCTCGGCCTTGATGACCCTGCCGGCTCCCGGCGTGCGCCTCGACGAGAAGCAGGCCATCAACAAGGCGCTGCTGAGAAGCGGCGCGCCGATTCGCGAGATCAACACCGTGCGCCGCCACCTGTCGGCGATCAAGGGCGGGCGCCTGGCCGCCGCCGCCCACCCGGCCCGGGTGCTGACCTGGCTGATCTCCGACGTGCCCGGCGACGAGGCCTCGCTGATCGCCTCCGGGCCGACACTGCCCGATGCCACCACTCCGGCCGAGGCGCTGGCGATCCTCGAGCGCTACGGCATCGAGATCTCCGACGCCGTGCGTCATCAGCTCGAGGCCAACACCGAGGCGCCGCGCCCCGGGGATCCGGGCTTCGCCCGGGACGAGAGCGAGATCCTGGCCCGCGCCCGCGATGCCCTGGCCGCCGCCCGCGCGTCCGCCGAAAACGACGGCATCGAGGTGCGCCTGCTGGGCGACGATCTGGAAGGCGAGGCCCGCGAGCTGGGCCGCGCCCAGGGCCGGATGGCGCTCGCCGCCCAGGACGGCCTGACGCGACCGCTGGTGATCCTGTCCGGCGGCGAGACCAGCGTGACGGTCAAGGGCGACGGCCGCGGCGGGCGCAACGTCGAATACCTGCTGGGACTGTTCTCGACCCTCAAGGGCGCCGAGGGCATCCACGCCCTGGCCATCGACACCGATGGCATCGACGGCTCCGAGGACAACGCCGGCGCGATCTTCGATCCGGCCTGCTGGGCGCGCATGGAGGCGTTGGGCCTGGATCCCGACGCCCATCTGTCACGCAATGACGCTTATACTTTCTTCGAGGCGCTCGACGACCTGATCGTGACCGGGCCGACGCGCACCAACGTCAACGACTTTCGTGCCATCCTGGTACTGCCGAGGAGCTCATGACACTGCCGCCCCATGCCCCGATCCACGAGCCGATCCGTCGCACCAAGATCGTCGCCACCCTGGGCCCCGCCAGCGACCGCGACGGCGTGCTGGAGGCGATGATCGCCGCCGGCGTCGACGTGGTGCGCCTCAACTTCTCCCACGGCGCCCCGGACGACCACCGCCGCCGCCTGGCCGCGGTGCGCGAGATCGCCGCCCGCCAGGGCCGAAGCGTCGCCGCCCTGGGCGACCTCCAGGGCCCCAAGATCCGCATCGCCCGCTTCCGTGACGGCAAGGTCACCCTGGCCGAGGGCGCGCCCTTCGTCATCGACGTGGCCCTCGACCGCGAGGCCGGCGACGCCGAGCGGGTCGGCTGCGATTACCAGGCCCTGGCCGCCGACGTGGCCGCCGGCGACCGCCTGCTGCTCGACGACGGCCGGCTGGTGCTCGACGTGGCGAAGGTCGACGGCAGCGCCATCCACACCCGCGTGGTGGTGGGCGGCGAGCTGTCCAACAACAAGGGCATCAACAAGCAGGGCGGCGGGCTGTCCGCCCCGGCGCTGACCGACAAGGACAAGGCCGACCTGGAGACCGCGGTGGCCATCGGCGTCGACTACCTGGCGGTGTCCTTCCCGCGCAGCGCCGCCGACATGGTCGAGGCCCGCGAGCTGCTCGGCGAGGCCGGGGCCGACATCGGCCTGGTGGCCAAGCTCGAGCGCGCCGAGGCGGTGGCCGACGACGCCACCCTGGACGGCATCATCGAGGCCAGCCAGGCGGTGATGGTGGCCCGCGGCGATCTCGGCGTGGAGATCGGCGACGAGGCGCTGATCGGCACCCAGAAGCGCATCATCAAGCACGCCCGCAGCCTCAACCGCGCGGTGATCACCGCCACCCAGATGATGGAGTCGATGATCGAGGCGCCGCTGCCGACCCGCGCCGAGGTGTTCGACGTGGCCAACGCGGTGCTCGACGCCACCGACGCGGTGATGCTGTCCGCCGAGACCGCCGCCGGCGACTTCCCGGTGGAGACCGTGGAGGCCATGGCGCGGGTGTGCCTGGGCGCCGAGCGCGAGCGCATCGCCCAGTCCTCCGGGCACCGCATCCACGAGGGCTTTTCCAGGATCGACGAGACCATCGCGCTCTCGGCCATGTATGCCGCCAACCACCTGACCGGGGTGGCCGCCATCGCCTGCATGACCGCCACCGGCTACACGCCGCTGATCGCCTCCCGGATCCGCTCGGGGCTGCCGATCGTCGGGCTGGCCCACAACCCTGTCGCCCAGCGGCGCATGGCGCTGTATCGTGGGGTGATCTCGCTGCCCTTCGACACCAGCGAGATGGACGCTACCGAGCTCAACGATCGGGCCATGGCGCTGCTGGTGGAGCGGGCCATCGCCGAGCCGGGCGATCACGTCATCCTCACCCGCGGCGATCACATGAACGCTCACGGCGGCACCAATACCCTGAAGATCCTCGACGTGAACGAGAGTCATCGCCCCGGCGAATCACGTTCCGGCTGACGCTGTTGTCGGCACCCATGCTCGCTGGCCCCGATCGTCGCTGACGGTCGGGGCCATTTTTGTATACAATAATGAGATGGCGCTGTAGCCAGCCATCCCGAAACATGCGACAGTTCGGCGAGATCATCAGGGAGATCCATGTCATGAGCCATGCCTGGCACGAGGAGATGCAGGCCGAAGTCAAGGCCGGTGGCCGCGTCAGCGACCGCGACATCGCCGACAAGGTGCGCCACGCGGTGCTGATGCAGCGGCTGCCGCCGGGCACCAAGCTGCCCGAGGTGACGCTGGGCGAGGTGTTCGGCGTCAGCCGGTCGGTGGTGCGCAAGGCCTTGACCCGGCTGGCCTCCGAGCATGTCGTCGACCAGCGGCCCAACCAGGTGGCCCGGGTGCGGGCGCCGAGCATCGAGGAGACCCGCGAGACCTTCGAGGCCCGTCGCCTGGTGGAGGGCGAGGTGGTCGCCCTGCTGGCCGGCCGGCTGTCCGCGGAGACCCTGGAGGCGCTCGAGGTACAGGCGCGGGAGGAGAGCGAGGCCTATCGCCGCGGCGACGAGCCGGCGCGCATCGAGCACTCGCTGCACCTGCATCACCTGCTGGCCGAGCAGTCGCCCAACCGGGTGCTCGGCGGCATGCTCACCGATCTGGTGCTGCGCACGTCCATCGTGGTCGCCCTCTACAAGCGTACGGGGCTGGCGTCCTGCTACCAGGACGGCCAGCACGACCGGCTGCTCGAGCACCTGGCGGGCGGCGAGGCCGAGGCTTCCCGCCGCGCCATCCACGACCACCTTCACGGCCTGGAAGCGCTGCTCGACCTGAGCCCCCGCGAGGCGCGCATCGACCTGAAGTCGATCCTCGGCCGCACCCCCGAGCAGGCCTGAGCGCCGGCAGGTTGGACGAAGGAAGTAGAGGAGGCATCACTAGCCACCGCCCCCCCGGGCCTGACGAAGGCGCCCTATCCCCATGGACGCGGGGCGTCGACTATCCTGCCGACACGTCTCGCCGCTGAACAGAGGATGATCATGAACCAGACCCGTCGTCGACTGCTCCAGGCCCTGGCGCTGGCGCCCCTTGCCGCCCTGTGGTCGGGTGGGCTCCAGGCCCAGGAGCCGCGCCTGCCGCGAGTGCCCCTGACCCTGCACGGCGAGGCGGGGCCGCAGCGGCTGACCGTGGAGGTGGCTCGCAGCATGGCCGAGCGCGGCCGTGGGCTGATGGAGCGGGAGCACCTGGCGGAAGACGCCGGCATGCTGTTCCTCTACGACCGCACCCAGCCGTCACGCAACGGCTTCTGGATGTATCGCACCCGGATTCCGCTGGACATCGCCTTCATCGACGAGGCCGGGCGCATCGTCGATATCCATCGCATGGCGCCCTGCACCTCGGAGGCGGCCGGCAACTGTCCGGTGACGCGTCCGTCGGCGCCCTACCGGGCGGCGCTGGAGGTCAACGCCGGCTACTTCGAGGCGCATGGCATCGTGCCCGGCGACTGCGTCAGCTGGCCCGGCGACGGCGGCGAGTGCCGTGTCGTCGAAACGCCGTCTCGCGCCCGTCCTCGGGTCGACCCCGAGGCGAAGGCCGACACCGGCGCCGAGCCGCGCGGCTGAAGCCTCGGCTTCAGCCCGAGGCCCGACGCGGGGTGCGGCCGCCGAGGCGCACCACGATCAGCGCGAGGCCGGCCACCACCAGGCCGCCGCCGATCAGCTTGTGGGGCCCCAGGGGGTCGCCCAGCAGCAGCATGCCGAGCACCACCGCCAGCACCGGCATCAGCAGCATCAGCGGTGCCACCCGGTTGATCGGGTGACGACGCAACAGTCCGTACCAGGTCCCGTAGGCGACGATCGACGACATCACCGCCGTATACAGCACCGCTCCCCAGCCGCGCCAGCTTGCCTCGGCCAGGGCGGCCCAGTGGTCATGCTCGAACCACCAGGAGCCCACTGCCACCTGGGGGGTGGCGAAGAGCGCTATCCACCCGGCCAGTGCCATGGGGGGCACCGTCGGGCCCCGCTTGATCAGCAGTTGGGAAACCGCCCAGGCCAGGGCGCTGGCGAGCAGCAGGGCGGTGGGCAGCGGGGCGGGCAGCGTCGGGCCGCCGGCCAGCACCACGACGCCGGTGAACGACAGCAGCAGTCCCGCCAGGCGCCGCGGGCCCAGCTTCTCCTTGAGGAAGATCACCGCCAGCAGGGTCGCGAAGGGGGTGCCCATCTGCACCAGGATCGCCCCGGTGCCGGCCTCGGCCTGGCCCAGGCCGATGAACAGCAGGGCGAAGTGCAGGGTCCCGAAGGTCACCGCCAGCAGCGCCAGGAAGGGCAGCTGGTGGCGGGCGACCGGATGGAAGGGCACCAGCAGCGCCGCGACCAGGGCGAAGCGCACGGTGGTCAGCAACAGGGGTGGCAGTTCCGTCACCCCGACTTTGATGACGATGATGTTGAGCGCCCAGATGACGATGACGCCCAGTCCCAGGGCCAGGTCCTTGAGTGGCACGGCTCATCCTTGATCGGTCGTGGCATGAAGCCGCAGCTTAGCAAGCGGGTCGGTGGATGTCGTCTGCGGGGCGAGGCGATGTCGGGGGTGCGAGGGGGCGGCACTCGGGCGCCGATAGGGTATCCTGAGGGCCGATACATCGAGCTGGAGGGAACCGGCGTGCAAAGCGTGCTGTTCGTGATCGATCAGTTGGCCAGCGGGGGAGCGCCTCGCTCCGTGCTCAAGCTGGCGCGGGCCATGCGTGACGAGGGCGTGTCGGTGACCCTGATGTCGCTGTCCGATCGCCTGGGGCTGACGGTGCCCGAGGGCGTCGAGGTCTGCGTGGTGCCCTTCACGCCGCGGAATCGCGGCGAGAAACTCCACCGCTACCAGCTGCATGCGCGCCGCCTGGACGCCTATCTCGCCGACCATCCGGCGTCCTTCGACCTGGTGGTGGCCAATCTTCATCAGGCGCACCAGGTGGTCAGCCGGTCATGCCTGGCGGACCGGGCCTGGCTGTGCATCCGCTCCGATCCCCGCCAGGAACTGATTGCCTCCCAGCGCGGCTGGCGGCGCTGGGTCAAGCGTCTCAAGGTGCGTCGGCTGTATTCGCGCAAGCGTCTGATCGTGCTGTCGGAGACCAACCGGCAGTCGCTGGCGGCGATCGGCTGTCGTCCCCGGGACGTTCGGGTGATTCCCAACATCGTGGACCTGTCGCGACTGCAGGCGCTCATGGAGGCGCCCGTCGCCGAGCGGGCATGGGCCGAACAGGATTTCTGCCTCTACGTGGGGCGGCTGGCGATGGCGCAGAAGCGTCTCGATCGGCTGCTGCGCGGCTATCTGGCCAGCGGGACTCGCCTGCCGCTGGTGCTGATCGGCGATGGCGACAGGGCCGGCGTCGAGCGCGAGGTGCACCGGCTGGGGCTGGAAGAACGGGTCACGCTGCTGGGTGCCCGGGATAATCCCTACCCCTACATGCGTCGGGCGAGGTTGCTGCTGCTGTCGTCCGACTACGAGGGCCTGCCCAACGTGCTGCTGGAGGCCCTGGCCTGCGGCACCCCGGTAGTCAGCACCGACTGCCTGTCGGGGCCGTCCGATATCCTGCAGGGCGAGCTCGCTCGCGGGTTGGTGCCCCTCGGCGACGACGAGGCCTTCGGTGCCGCCGTGAGCGATCTGCTGTCGAATCCGCCGGCCATTCCGCCGATGCTGCTCCACGCCTATGCGCCCGAGAGCATCCTGTCGCGCTATCGCGCCCTGGTCGATAACTGACGCGACGGCCGAGCAGCGGCGCGATCAAGACGACGGCCGGGCGGCCCGGGCCACCCGGCCGTCGTCGTTCCCACGCAAGATCAGAAGGTCCAGCGCACCATGGCCTGGGGCAGCGATTCGTCGGTGTCCTCGAGGCCGAACTTGTTTTCCCAGTACTGGTACTCCAGGCCGATGCCCAGGTTGTCGGTGGCATGCCAGACCAGTTGCGGCTGGGTCAGCAGCTGGGCCTCCAGGTCGCCTTCCTCGGTGATGACGTCGACGAAACCCTCGAAGGTGAAGTCGGCGCCGCCCAGGCTGAAGGGGGCGTTCCAGGCCGCGGTGTACTGCATCGCACTCCCCTCGGCGGCGGCGCTCTCGTCGTTGCGATAGAAGGCGTAGACCTTGAAGAAGCTGAAGCCGGGCATGGCCAGATCGGCGGAGAGCCCCGCCAGGTGGGTGGTCTTGCGGGTGGAGGAATTGCGGTCGATATCCAGCTGGCCGGTCACGTAGAGCCCGGTCACCGGGCCGAAGGAGAGATCGAGGCCGGTGGCCTTGCCGATGTTGCCGCGCAGGTTCCACTCGGCGTGGACGCTGCCATGATCCTGCTCGTCCTCGCGGCCCTGGTCGAGGTTGGTGATATCCGCGAAGAAGAAGCTGTCGCCATAGGCCCAGCCGGTGGCATTGGCGAGGGTGAGGATGGCGTGCTTTTCGTTGTCGATGGTGAAGCCGGCACCGGCGGTGTCCTCGTAGTCCCAGCCGTAGAGGGCCTCGACCTTGGTGGTGCTGTACAGCGCGGCGCTGGCGCCCTGGGCGGCGAGCAGCGAGGCGGCAGCGGTGGCGATGGCGAGTTTGGTCCTGAGGTGCATCCGAAGTCTCCGTTGTTGGATGTTGTCGTGGAGCGGGTCGATGCGTCGAGCGTCCAGCCGCGTGACTGGCCCAGGCACTGTCGAGGCGGGGGCGGGGCCCGCGAGGGGCGGGTGGACGTCACCGAAGCTTGTTATTGTATCCAGTAATAATGGTTTATGGATGTCTTTATTGGGGACAATGCTTGGATACAGTTATAAACATCTATGTGAACTTCATCAACATTGTTTGTATACATTTTGTGGGGCGTTGACTCGGAACCGGGGTGGCGAGACTTGTGGGGGCGGGCGACTTGCAGGCATATTTAAAGGTTGCGAATAACCGATAACGCCAACCGTCGCTCGAGCGGCGGAACACAAGGACACGCCATGCCCACGACCCGCCCCCTCGCCCGCTTCGCCGCCTGCCTGGCCGGCGCCGCCCTGCTGACTTCGACGCTCTCCGCCCAGGCGCGGGAACTGTCCGTCTCCACCGTGCTTTCCGATGCCTTCCCCTGGGGCCAGGCCGCCCAGAAGTGGGCGGATCTGGTGGAGGAGCGCTCCGACGGCGAGCTGACCCTGCGCGTCTATCCCAACGCCCAGCTGGTCAGCGGCGACCAGAC
Organism: Halomonas sp. ABH4_019; assembly: GCF_056159885.1. Lineage (NCBI taxonomy): Bacteria > Pseudomonadati > Pseudomonadota > Gammaproteobacteria > Oceanospirillales > Halomonadaceae > Halomonas > Halomonas sp. ABH4_019. The sequence continues at coordinate 877,197 of NZ_JBSWWC010000001.1, read as the reverse complement.
CCGCGAGTTCTCCGCCATGCGTTCAGGACTGATCGACCTGGCGGTGGGCTCGACCATCAACTGGTCGCCCCAGGTGCCGGCGCTCAATCTCTTCTCGTTGCCGTTCTTCCTGGCCGACGAGGCCGCCGTCGACGCGGTGACCGGTGGCGAGGCCGGCGAGATGATCTTCTCCGCCATCGAGGACAAGGGCGTGGTGCCTCTGGGCTGGGGCGAGAACGGCTTTCGCCAGTTGTCCAATTCCAGTGGCGATATCGACGCGCCGGCCGACCTGGAAGGGCTCAAGATCCGCGTCGTGGGCTCGCCGCTGTTCCAGGACACCTTCACCGCGCTCGGCGCCAACCCCACCCAGATGAGCTGGGCCGACGCCAAGCCGGCGCTGACCACCGGCGCCGTGGATGGCCAGGAGAACCCGCTGTCGGTGTTCGACGTGGCGCGCATCGACCAGGTCGGCCAGGCCCACCTGACGCTGTGGAACTACATGAACGACCCGCTGGTATTCGCCGCCAACCGCCAGGTGTGGGGCTCGCTCTCCGAGGACCAGCGCGAGATGCTGCGCGAGACGGCCGTCGAGGCCGGCGCCTGGGAGATCGCCAAGACCCGCGAGGAGCAGGTCGACCGCCTGGCGGCGATCCGCGAGCGCGGCGTGACCGTCACCGAGCTATCCGAGGCCCAGCACCAGGCCTTCGTCGAGGCGACTGAGAGCGTTCACCAGGACTGGGTGCCGCGGATCGGCGAGGAAATCGTCGAGGCGGCCCGCCGCGACATCGCCTCGCCCTGAGGCGCCGAGCCGTGAGACGGCGCCCGGCCACCGCCGGGCGCCGTCGTCGTTCCCTCTCCCTTCAAGATCCCCGTCATGAAACGTCCCGATGCAAGACTCGAGCGCGTGCTCGCGACCCTGGCCATCCTGGTCATCGGCCTGATCAGCCTGGCCAACGTGGTGGTGCGCTACATCACCGACGCCTCCTTCGCCTTCACCGAGGAATTCTCGGTGTTCCTGCTGGTGCTGTTGACCTTCGCCGGCGCCTCGGTGGCGCTGCGCCGCCATCGCCATATTCGCATCGCCCTGCTGGAGCGGGCCTTGCCGCCGGGGCCGCGGCGCGTACTGATCCTCTTCCAGGGGCTGTGCGGCCTGGTCGTGCTGGTGCTGATCGCCTGGTTCGGCGCCCGGCTGACCTGGCAGGAATACCAGTGGCAGACGCTGTCGCCGGGCCTGGGATTGCCCCAGTGGTGGTACCTGGCATGGCTGCCGTTGCTGGCCGGGCTGATGCTGTGGCGCCAGTGCCAGCAGACCCTCGACCGGCTGCGTGGGGGCCTCGACGATGAGTCCTGACCTGTGGATGCTGCTGGCCTTCGCCGGCCTGCTGATCGCCGGGGTGCCGGTGGCCTTCTCGCTGGGGCTGTCCGGGGCGGTGGGCATCGTCGCCGGGCTGTCGCCGGCGATGCTGGCCACGCTCGGCACCAACACCTACAACAGCGTCGCCAAGTATCCGCTGATCGCCATACCGCTGTTCATCCTCACCGGGCTGATCTTCGAGCGCGCCGGCGTGGCGGGGCGCCTGGTGCGCTTCGCCCAGGCACTGATCGGCCCGCGCCACGGCGGCCTGGCGCTGGTGGCGGTGCTGGTGTGCATGATCATGGGCGGCATGAGCGGCTCCGGTCCCGCCGACGCCGCCGCCGTGGCCATGGTGATGCTGCCGAGCATGACCCGGGCCGGCTATCCGAAGCCCTTCTCGGCGACGCTGATCGCGGCCTCGGCCTCCACGGCGATCCTGATTCCGCCCTCGGTGGCGCTGATCCTGTATTCCATCGTGGTGCCGGGGGTGGATCTGCGGGCGCTGTTCGCCGCCGGGCTGTTCCCGGGCATGCTGGCCGGGGCGGCGCTGCTGGTGCCGGCCTGGTGGCTGTCCAGGCGCAACGGCTGGGAGGCCCCCGGCGAGGTGGAGCGCCCGCCGCTCGGCGAGAGCTTCCGCCAGGCGATCCCGGCGCTGTTCGCTCCGGTGCTGATCCTCGGCGGGCTGCGCTCGGGGCTGTTCACGCCCACCGAGGCGGCGGTGGTGGCGGTGGCCTATGGCGTGGTGGTGGGCCTGTGGTTGACCCGCGAGCTCGGCTGGCGCGATCTCTGGGAGCTGCTCGGCGAGGCCGCGGTGATCTCCGGGGTGGTGATGCTGATCATCGCCCTGGCCGGCATCTTCGCCTGGGCCGGTACCATGCTGGGCACCTTCCGCCACCTGGCGGAGTGGGTGATCGGCCTCACCGACAACGGCCTGCTGCTGCTGGTGCTGATCATGCTGGCGGTGCTGGTGGCCGGCATGCTGCTCGATGCGATCTCGATCTACCTGATCATGATGCCGATCCTGATACCGGTGATGCAGCATTTCGACTGGAACCCGGTGTGGTTCGGCATCCTGCTGGCGATGAACATCGCCATCGGCCAGTTCACGCCGCCGGTGGCGGTCAACCTGATGGTCACCACCGAGGTGGCGAGGATACGCCTCGAGCAGACCGTGGGCTGGGCGCTGGTGTTCGTGGTGGCCATGGCCTGCGCCCTGGGCCTGGTGGTGGCCTTGCCGGGCATCGCCCTGTGGTTGCCCGGCGTGCTGGGCTACAACGTCTAGGCTTTCTGCGGGCTGCGGGCTGCGGGCTGCGGGCTGCGGGCTGCGGGCCGAGAGAACGCGGCCCCCTACGGGGTCACTCGCCTCGCCCCAGGGCGGCCAGGGTGCGTTGGTGCAGCTCGGCGCTGGCGGCGTCGAACAGCACGAAGCGCACCCGCTGCACGGCCGGGCAGCCCGGCAGGGTGGCCAGCGTCGTGGACAGGGCGATGCGCGCCGCCTCGGTGGGCGGATAGCCGAAGGCGCCGGTGGACAGCGCCGGGAAGGCGACGCTCGCGACGGCGTGCCGCTGGGCCAGTTCCAGGGCGTGGCGGTAGCAGTCGGCGAGCAGTTCATCGGAAGGCTCGTCGACCCCGTAGACCGGCCCCAGGCAGTGGATGACGTGCCGGTTGGGCAGGCCGAAGGCGTCGGTGATCACCGCCTGGCCGGGCCGGATGGGCGCCAGGGGGCGGCAGGCCCGGGCGAGCTCGGGCCCGGCGGCGCGATGCAGGGCACCGGCGACGCCGCCGCCGGTGCGCAGCGCCGCATTGGCGGCGTTGACCACGGCCTCGATATCGTCCTGGCGGGCGATGTCGCCCTGTCGGCACTCGATGCGGGACGCGGCGGGGTGCATGTCGGCTTCCTCGGAGGTGGCGTCGGGGTTCCCCATCAGTCTGGCGTCGTCAGTGGCCGGCTGGCAAGGAGGGTACGGAGGCGAGCCGCGGAAGGAAGCGATCTTGCACTATCGCATCGCGTCTGCGAGATGATGCGTGTTGCAGTCTTTTTTGTAGGTGAGCCAAAGGGAAAGTTCGTCATGCGTTACGCACTCCAGGTGATGCCCGACAGTGTTGGGTACATGGCAACCTGTCGCGATATTCCCGAGTTCATCGCGGCCGGGGAAACGATCGGATCGACCCTCGATGGCGCCGTAGACATGCTGGAAACCACTTTTGGCATCTATATCGATGCGAGGCGATGGATCCCAGCGCCTAGCTGTCCTCGAGAAGGAGAGCATCTGGTAGCCGTGCCCTTGAGCACGGTGCTCAAGGTGCTGCTGTCTAATCAATTGATGGAACGGAACTGGCGAAAAGCCGATCTGGCGAGAGCGATGAAAGTGCATGGCCCACAGGTCGATCGTCTGCTGGATGTGGGGCACAAGTCGAAGCTTGCGGCAATTGAGCGAGCCTTTGGTGCCATGGACTGCCGCCTGGAAGTCGCGGTCGTCTGACGACGGTGCTGTTCATATCACCCCCGCTGTGACGGATAAGGGGCGACGTGACCTTGATCTCTCACCCACTGGGAGGTGGAACCAGTAATGCATTGCCTGTCTGGTGCGGTGGGCTGGCGCGGGGCGAGGGCCTGGAACTCGGAGTTCCGCCGCGCCTCGCCCCGAAAGCGTAGACTGGCGGCCTTCTTCCATCGTGATCCAGGAGTCCTGCATGTTCGTGCCTTCCCGCTACCGTCCGCTGGTCTTCGCGGTGCTGATGTCGCTGTACATGGGGTGCCTGATGACGCTGGCCATCACGGCGGTCAATACCGGTCTGGGCGAGGGCTTTCTCGGGCGCTGGGGCCGGGCCTTCGTCATCGCCTGGCCGATCGCCTTGTTGTTGACCCTGATCGGTGCCGCTCCGCTGCAGCGGCTGACCGCCTGGATGACCCGCCCTCGCTGAGGGGCGCCGCCGGGTCCCGGATGACGCCAGGGCTTGCCATTCCCGTGGCCCTGGACCCGGGGATGGCGCATTCGCAGAGTAAAATAAACGAGCCCCTAACGTTGACGACAACTACACTGACAGGGAAGGAAAAATCCTCATCGGACAGACGTTTTTTCGCTAAAGTAGTAAGCAGCGGTCAAGCCGCCGTCGGTCCCCTCGCGGGCGACCGTCGATACCCGCTTCGCCCACAACGTCAAAGAGGTGCGTCAATGAAACGCCAAGCTTTCTCTACCACCGCCGCCGTCTCCGGCGCGCTGCTGGGAGCCGCCATGTTCGCCTCGCCGGTCATGGCCCAGGAAGAGGAACAGTTCATCACCATCGGTACCGGTGGTCAGACCGGGGTGTACTACGTGGTCGGGCAGTCGGTGTGTCGCCTGGTCAATCGCCTCGAAGACGTCAACATCAAGTGCAACGCCCCGTCCACCGGCGGCTCGGTGGCCAACGTCAATGGCATCAAGTCCGGCGAGCTGGACATGGGCGTGGTGCAGTCCGACGTCCAGTACCAGGCCTACAACGGTACCGGCAACTTCGAAGACGAGGCCTACGACAAGCTGCGTGCCGTCTTCCGCGTGCATGGCGAGCCGCTGACCATCCTGGCCCGCGCCGATGCCGGCATCGAGTCCCTCGATGACCTGGAAGGCAAGCGCGTCAATATCGGCAACCCGGGCTCCGGCCAGCGTAACACCATGGAAGTGGTGATGGATGCCAAGGGCTGGACCGAGGACTCCTTCGCACTGGCCTCCCAGCTGGATGCCGCCGAGATGGCCTCCGCCCTGGCCGACAACAACATCGACGCCATGGCCTATGTGGTCGGCCACCCGAACGGCGCGATCCAGGAAGCCACCACCACCGTGGAGTCGCGCCTGGTGCCGCTCAACGACGAGGACATCCAGGGCATCGTCGAGGAGTATCCCTACTACTCCATGTCGGTGATTCCCGGCGGCCTCTACAAGGGCAACCCGGACGACGTCGAGACCTTCGGCGTGGCGGCCACCTTCGTGACCGACAGCGATACCAGCGAAGAAGTGGTCTACCAGACCGTCAAGGCGATCTTCGACAACTTCGACCGCTTCAAGCAGCTGCACCCGGCCTTCGCCAACCTGGATCCGCAGGAAATGGTCAGCCAGGGTCTCTCGGCGCCGCTGCACGAAGGGGCCGCGCGCTACTATCGCGAACAGGGCTGGATCGAGTGATCGCTAGCCGTTGAGATCACCGCATTTCGCTGAATGATGCGCGGCCCTCGCCGAGGGCCGCGCATTGCGTTTGCGATGCCGCATAGCCGCCGGTATCGTGCGCTCCCGATGAGAGTTCGACGACAAGCAGGGCACGCTTATGACGGAAGACAACAAGAGGGCACCGGGTGCCGGGGCCGACCTGGAGGACATGGTCGCCTCGAGCGATACCGGCGCACGCAAACCGGCCGGAACGCCGGGCAAGCTGCTGGTCGGCATCGCCGCGGTCTGGTCGCTCTTCCAGCTGTGGATCGCCTCGCCGATCCCTTTCATGCTGGGCTTCGGGGTCTTCAACGCCACCGAGGCGCGCTCCATTCATCTGGCCTTCGCGCTGTTCCTGGCCTACATGGCCTATCCGGCGCTCAAGCGCTCCCCGCGTGACCGTATTCCGCTGACGGACTGGGTGCTGGCCGCCGCCGCGGCGTTCTGCGGGGCCTACATGTTCATGTTCTACGAACAGCTGGCGCAGCGCCCCGGCGCACCGATCACCCAGGACGTGATCGTCGGCGTGATCGGCATCGTGCTGCTGCTCGAGGCCACGCGCCGCGCCCTGGGCCCGCCGCTGATGATCGTGGCCCTGGTGTTCCTCGTCTATAGCCTGGCCGGGCCCTGGATGCCGGGCATCCTGGCCCACGGTGGCGTCAGCCTCAATGGCCTGGTCAACCACCAGTGGCTGACCACCCAAGGGGTGTTCGGCATCGCCCTGGGCGTGTCGACGAGTTTCGTGTTCCTGTTCGTGCTGTTCGGCGCCCTGCTCGACAAGGCCGGGGCCGGCAACTACTTCATCAAGGTGGCCTTCTCGCTGCTCGGCCACTATCGCGGCGGGCCGGCCAAGGCCGCCGTGGTGGCCTCCGGCATGACCGGGCTGATCTCCGGCTCCTCGATCGCCAACGTGGTGACCACCGGCACCTTCACCGTGCCGATGATGAAGCGCGTCGGCTTTCCCGCCGAGAAGGCCGGGGCGGTGGAGGTGGCCTCCTCGGTCAACGGTCAGATCATGCCCCCGGTGATGGGGGCCGCGGCCTTCCTGATGGTCGAGTACGTGGGCATCTCCTACGTGGAGGTGATCAAGCATGCCTTCCTGCCGGCGCTGATCTCCTATATCGCGCTGGTCTACATCGTTCACCTCGAGGCGCTCAAGGCCAACATGCAGGGCCTTCAGAGCAGCAACCCGGCCAAGCCGTTGCTGCGCAAGGTGGTGGGCTTCCTGGCCGGTCTGTTGCTGATGATGATCACGGCGCTGGTGGTCTACTACGGCCTGGGTTGGCTCAAGCCGGTGCTCGGCGGCGCCACGCCCTGGGTGGTGGCCGTGGTGCTGGCGGCGGTCTATGTGGGGCTGCTCAAGGTGGCCGCGAGCTATCCCGAGCTGGAACTTGACGACCCTAACGAGCCGGTCTACACGCTGCCGCAGACTCGCCCCACGGTGATGGTCGGGCTGCAGTATCTGCTGCCGGTCATCGTGCTGATCTGGTGCCTGATGGTGGAACGCCTGTCGCCGGGGCTGTCGGCCTTCTGGGCCACCGTGTTCATGATCTTCATCATGGTCACCCAGCGGCCGATCACCGCGCTGTTCCGTCATCGCAGCAACTTGGCGGAGGACTTCCGCGAGGGCCTGGTCGACCTGTGGGAAGGCCTGGTGGGCGGCGCTCGCAACATGATCGGCATCGGCATCGCCACGGCCACCGCCGGCATCATCGTCGGTGCCGTTTCCCAGACCGGCGTGGGCCTGGTGCTGGCCGACGTGGTGGAGATCCTCTCCATGGGCAACCTGCTGCTGATCCTGCTGTTCACCGCGGTGCTCAGCCTGATCCTCGGCATGGGGCTGCCCACCACCGCCAACTACATCGTGGTATCGGCCCTGCTGGCGCCGGTGATCGTCCAGCTGGGCGAGCAGAACGGCCTGCTGGTGCCGCTGATCGCGGTGCACCTGTTCGTGTTCTACTTCGGCATCATGGCCGACGTGACACCGCCGGTGGGGCTGGCCTCGTTCGCCGCGGCGGCGGTGTCCGGAGGCGACCCGATCCGCACCGGCTTCCAGGCCTTCTACTACAGCCTGCGCACGGCGGCCCTGCCGTTCCTGTTCATCTTCAACACCGACCTGCTGCTGATCGACGTCTCGCCGTTGCAGGGCGTGCTGGTGTTCGTGGTGGCCACGGTGGCGATGTTGATCTTCGCCGCCGCGACCCAGGGCTTCATGGTGACCCGCAACCGCTGGTACGAATCCCTGCTGCTGCTGCTGGTGGCCTTCACGCTGTTCCGCCCGGGGTTCTGGATGGACATGATCCATGACCCCTACCGGGACGTGCCGCCGGCCCAGTTCGTCGAGGCGCTGGGCAGCGCGGATGCGGACTCCACGCTGCGGATCCAGATCAGCGGCCTGGACGCCTACGGCGATCCGATGACCACCTACATGACCCTGCCGGTGCCGGAAGGCGAGACCGGCGAGGACCGCCTGTCGAACCTGGGGCTGATGCTGCGGGTAGAGGACGACCAGGCGATCGTCGACATGGTGACCTTCGGCAGCGAGGCGGCCAAGCTCGGCTTCGACTTCGACCAGGAGATCATCCAGGTGCAGGCGCCGGTGGATCGCTGGACCAAGGAATGGATGTGGATTCCCGCCTTCCTGGTGCTCGGCCTGGTGGTGATGCTGCAGCGACGGCGCCGCCAGCGCGGCGGCGATCCGGTCTCGGCCTGATGGAGGTGACCCATGTATAGCAAGATCCTGTTGCCGGTGGACCTCAACGAGGAAGCCTCCTGGGCCAAGGCGCTGCCCACGGCGCTGGCGCTGTGCAAGAGCTTCGGCGCCTCGCTGCACGTGGTGACGGTGTTGCCCGACTACCGCATGCCGCTGGTGGGGGCCTACTTCCCCGAGGACTTCGCCAGCAAGGCCCACGAGGCGGTGACCCAGGCGCAGCACGAATTCATCCAGCAGCACGTGCCCGAGGATGTCCAGGTGCAGAGCGTGATCGTCGACGGCTCGCCCTGGGAGGCGATCATCAAGGCGGCCGGCAAGCTCGGCGCCGACCTGATCGTCATGGCCTCCCACAACAAGCGCAAGTTCGCTGATTACGTGCTCGGGCCCAACGCCGAGCATGTGGTGCATCACAGCAAGGTCTCGGTGATGATCGTGCGCTGACGGCCGTTGCCGTCGTCTCCCGACGCCCACGCCCCCTCTCGCCGGGGGCGTGGGCGTCTGCGTTGGGAGCGTGTCGGCAGCGTGGAGAGGACGTGATGCCCGTCACGGCGGGATGGCCCCGGAGCGACTAGAGTAACCAGGTGTCAGGGCGGGCCCTCGCGGCTCGCGGCCCGAGACCCGGAACGGGGCCGATCCGGCCCGTCCGGGACGGCCCGCCCGGGATTCCATCGTCGGCAACGGGGGTGTCACCATGAACGCAGCAGCCACCAAGAGCGGCGGTCAGCCGGATTCCCGGGTGCGTATCCACATTCGTCCGGTCGGCATGGACAGGCCTCGTGCCTGGCTGGCGGCCGGTATCGAGGACTTTCGCCGTGCCACGGCGGTGAGCCTGGCCTATGGCCTGTTCTGGGTCGGCCTGAGCATCGCCATCACCGTCGGCGCCTTGACCCTGGGACTCTGGCACTGGCTGTTGCCGCTGATCGCCGGCTTCATGTTCGTCGGTCCGCTGGTGGCGGTGGGCTCCTACGGCATCAGCCGCGCCCTGGAGGCCGGTCGCGAGCCGACCCTGGGCGATGCCTTCGGGGCCTGGCGGGACCACGTCGGCCAGCTGGCGATGATCGGCGTGATGCTGACGTTGATCCTGATGGCCTGGTTCAACATCGCGATGCTGCTGTTCGCCCTGTTCTTCGGGCTCGGCGCGCCCGACCCGGCCACCCTCTACCTGGCCCTTGTGACCACCCCCGAGGGGCTCGCCATGCTGGCGGTGGGGACGGCGGTCGGGGCGGTGCTGGCCTTCGGGGCCTTCACCGTCAGCGTGGTGGCCATTCCCACCCTGATGGACCAGGACCTGACCTTCATGGAGGGCATAGAGGCCAGCGTGCGCTCGGTGGCCCGCAATGTCCGCCCGATGCTGCTGTGGGCCGCCATCATCACCGGCTGCGTGATCGTCGGGGTGGCTACCTTCTATATCGGCCTGGCCCTGATCCTGCCGGTGCTCGGCCATGCCAGCTGGCATGCCTATGAGGACCTGGTGCGCATCGACGATGGAGCGGCGGAGGCGGCCTGAGCCGGCCCGGCGCCGGGGAGGCGGGTCCGTTGGCCGCGGTGCCTGACCGTGACCGGGGTTTCGAGTACCCTTGGCGACGAGACTGCCAAAGCGGAGCCCAAGCATGCGCGTCCGACGCCTCCCGATCCTGTTCCTCGGCCTGCTGACCTGCCTGGTCGCGGCGGGCGTGGCGCATTCGGCGCCACTCGCCGACCCCCAAGGCCCCATCCTGTTGACCGTCAGCGGTGATATCACGCGCACCAACGGCGATGGCGTGGCGCGCTTCGATCGCGCCATGCTCGAGGCCCTGCCGTCGCGGACCATCGAGACCCGCACGCCCTGGCACGAGCGGAGGGGCCGCTTCGAGGGGCCGCTGGCCCAGGCGCTGCTCGAGGCGGTGGGAGCCCGGGGCGACTGGGTCCGGGTGGTGGCCCTCAACGGCTTCGAGGCCGAGGTGCCGGTCAGCGACTTTTCCCGCTATGGCGTCATCCTGGCGATGAAGCGCAACGGCGAGATCATGCCGATACGCCGCTTCGGTCCCCTGTTCGTGCTCTATCCCTTCGATGCCCGCCCCGAGCTGCTCACCGAGGCGATACGCTTCCGCTCGGTGTGGCAGGTGAGCCGCATCCAGGTCCACTGATCGCCGAGGAGAGGCCTGGTGCGCCACTATCCGCTGCGTCTCAAGTTCGGCGTCATCGCGACCCTGCTGCTGTTCGTCGCCGCCATCCTGGTGGTCGGGCTGGTCGCCTGGCGGCAGGACAGCCTGGTCTGGCGGGTCGGCGAGGACACCGTCTGGCATGCCTACAAGCTCGACCGCGACGCCGTCGAGCTGCGCAGCTACCTGGCCCTCAGCGAGCCGGGCCCCGAGGTGCTCGACCAGGTGCGGCTGCGCTTCGAGCTGCTCTACAGCCGCTTGACGCTGATGCGCGGCGGCGAGGTCACCGAGCTCATTCGCGGCATTCCCGGCACCGACCGCCTGGTCGACGAGATCGAGGCGCACCTGGAGGCACTGGATGCGCACCTGCGCCACCTGGACACCTTGGACGATGCCTCCCGCAAGGCGCTGATCCAGCGCCTGGGGGAGCTCGATGGGCCGGCGGAACGCCTGATCATCACCATCAACGGCCATCTGGCCCAGGCCGAGACCCAGGAGCGGGAGCGCCTGCAATGGCTCTACGGCCTGTTGCTGGCGCTGATCATGGGCATGAGCGTGGCGGCCATGCTGGTGGTGGCCTTCCTGGTGCGGGAGGCGCGCGACAACGCCGCCGCTCGTCGCGCCCTGGAGGGGCTCAGCGTCGAGCTGGAGACCACCGCACGCCGCGCCGAGTCGGCGAGCCAGGCCAAGTCGGAGTTCCTGGCCACGGTCAGTCACGAGATTCGCACCCCCCTCAACGGGGTGATCGGCATGAGCGACCTGCTGGTGGAGCAGCCGCTGCCCGACCAGGCCCGCCACTATGCCGATACCATCCACGAGAGTGCTCGCCGCCTGATGGAGCTGATCAATGACATCCTGGATTTCTCCAAGATCGAGGCCGGTCGCCTGGAGCTGGAGGCCCGGGCGCTGTCATTGAGCGACCTGGTGAACGGCGCGGTATCGTTGTTTCGCCCCCAGGCCGGGGCGCGCGGGCTGTGGCTCGAGATCGACCTGGACCCGTCGCTGCCGCCGCGCATCGTCAGCGATCCCGGGCGGCTGCGCCAGGTGCTGCTGAACCTGCTGTCCAATGCCGTCAAGTTTACCGAGGAGGGCGGCGTGCGCATCGAGGTCGCCCGAGACGGCGAACAGACGCTGCGCATGGCGGTGGTCGATACCGGCTGCGGCATCTCGCTCGACAAGCAGCCGCGGCTGTTCGAGCCCTTCCATCAGGGCGATCCCGGCACGGCGCGCCGCTTCGGCGGCAGCGGCCTGGGGCTGGCGATCAGCAAGCGGCTGGTGGAGGCACTGGGCGGCGAGATCGGCGTCGACAGCCGGCCCGGGGAAGGCTGCCGAAGCTGGTTTCGCCTGCCGCTCGTCGAGGCCACGACGGCCATCGACGACGACGAGGAAGACCCCGTCCACCGCGCCGCGCCGTCTCTGGGCGAGGCCCGCCTGCTGGTGGTCGAGGACAATCCGGTCAACCAGCAGGTGGCCCTGGCGATGCTGACCAAGCTGGGGTGTCGTCCCAGCCTGGCGAGCTCCGGCGCCGAGGCCCTGGAGAGCGTCGCGGAGGAGCGCTTCGACCTGATCTTCATGGACGTGCAGATGCCGGACCTGGACGGGCTGGAGGTCACCCGACGGATTCGCGCCGGCGGCGGCTGGCTTTCGGAGGTGCCGATCGTGGCGATGACCGCGGGGGGACCGATGGGGGATCAGGCCCGCTGTCTGGCCGCCGGAATGACCGGCTACCTGGCCAAGCCGCTGCTGCAGGCGTCGCTGCTCAAGGTGCTGCATCGTCATCTGTCGGCGCCCCCCGGCGTCGCGGCGGCCTCGACGGGGCGTTCCGCCCGGGCGATCGGGGAGACGCAACTGGTGGACGCCGAGATCCTGCGTGACCTGCAGGACAGCCTGGGCGGCCCAGGGCTGGTGGCGCTGGTGGCGAGGTATCGCCACGACGCCCGAGCGTGCCTCGAGGCCCTGGCGGAGGCGCTGGCGAGCGGCGAGGCGTCCTCGGCCCAGCGCCTGGCCCACCAGCTCAAGGGCGAGTCGGCCACCCTCGGCGCGGTCAAGGTCGCCGGCCTGGCGACCCGCCTCGAGCGCGCCGCCCGGGACGATCGACTGGCGGGCGGCGAGGAGACGCTGGCGCGGTTGCACGAGCGGCTGGCCGAGACCCTCGAGCTCCTGGAGCGCGAGGCCGAGAGATCCTGAGGCGGGCCCACCGGTCGTCGGCCCCTGGACTTGGGGCGTGGCCGGTCGGCGCCTACACTGCGAGCAACGTCGCCGGAGACCGTCATGTCCGATGCCCATGCGCCGCCGCCTGTCCTTGCCTCACCGCGGACGGCCGCCAGTGACAGCGCCGACCCCGAGTGCGCCGCCGCCGAGCTGGCCGCGGCGCTGGCCGGACCGGAGCTCGGCTTCGTGCTGTTCTTCTGCAGCGCCGATTACCCGCTGGCGGCCCTTGGTGAGGCCCTGGAGCGCGCCTTCGCGAAGGTCCCGCTGGCCGGCTGCACCACCGCCGGGGAGATCACCCCGGCGGGCTACGGTCGCGGCTGCATCGTGGCCATCGGCTTCGATCACGGCGATTTCGCCATCGCCTGCGCGCGGATCGACGACCTCGAGGCCTTCGCGCTGCCCCAGGCACAGCGGCTGGTCGATGGCCTGCTCGCCGACTGCCGCCGCCAGGCGCCCCCCGAGGACGCCCGGCCCTTCGTGCTCACGCTGCTGGATGGCCTGTCCAGCAGCGAGGAGCAAGTGCTGGCGACCCTCGAGGCGGCACTCGGGGGAATTCCCAGCTTCGGCGGCTCCGCCGGCGACGACAATCGGCTGAGCCACACCCATGTCTATGCCGATGGCGCCTTTCATAGTGCCTCGGCGGTGGTGGTGATGGTCGCCAGTCGTCGGCCCTTCGAGGTCTTCACCACCCACCACCTGCGCCCGCGGCGCGAGAAGCTGGTGGTCACCGCGGTGGACCGCGAGCGGCGGCGGGTCCTGGAACTCAATGCCGCGCCCGCCGCCGAGGAGTACGCGCGCCTGGTGGGACGGCCGGTGGAGGCGCTGGATGCCGAGGTCTTCGCCCGCCATCCGCTGGCGGTGCGCATCGGCGAGGCCCACTATGTGCGCTCGATCCAGCGGGTCGATGACGACGGCGGCCTGCGTTTCTACTGCGCGGTGGAGAACGGCATCGTGCTGACCGCCATGCGGCCGGCCCCGATGCTCGAGGAGCTGGCCGGGGTGCTGGAGGGCCTGGAACGGCGCCTCGGCCCGCCGGCGCTGATCCTCGGCTGCGACTGCTTCCTGCGGCGTCTGGAGCTGGAGGCGCGCGGCCGGGTGGACGCCGCCTCGCGGCTACTGGCCGAGGCCCGGGTGGTGGGCTTCAACACCTACGGCGAGCAGCACCAGGGGATGCACATCAACCAGACCTTCACCGGAGTGGCGATTGGATCTCGGGGCTGAGCCGCCGGCCTTCGAGCCCGCCAACGAGCGCGAACGGGCGCTGGCGGAGGAGAATGCCCGTCTGCGGCGCATCTGCGGCGCGCTGATCGAGCGGGTGGAGTCCGCCGGCATGGCCGGCGGCGCCCCCTATGGTGCCTTCGAGCACGCGGTGCTGCTGGCCGAGCAGGTCCGCGAGCGCACCGACAGCCTGCATCGCACTCTCGACGCCCTGGGCGAGGCCAACGCTCGCCTGGAGGAGGCCAGGGCCGAGGCGGAGGCGGCCAACCGCTCCAAGACCCGCTTCCTGGCGGCGGTGAGCCACGACCTGCTGCAGCCCCTCAATGCCGCCCGACTGTTCGCCAGCGCCCTGGCCGACCAGCCGCTGCCCGAGGAGGGCGCTCGGCTGGTCGGCCACATCGGCCGCTCGCTCAAGGACGTCGAGGCCCTGCTGGGGACCCTGGTGGACATCTCGCGCTTGGATGCCGGGGTGCTCACCCCGGACGTGGTCGCCTTTCCGGTCGCCGAGCTGCTCGACGTGCTCGCCGAGGAATATCGCCAGCTGGCCGGTGCCCGGGGGCTGTCGCTGTGCTACGTGCCGAGCTCGGCGGTGGTTCGCTCCGACCTGTCGCTGCTCGCCCGGGTGGTGCGCAACTTCCTCACCAACGCGGTGCGCTACACCGAGCGGGGCCGCCTGCTGCTGGGCTGCCGGCGCCGCCCCGATGGCCTCGAGATTCTGGTCGGCGACACCGGGCCGGGCATCGACGCGGACCAGCAGGCGGCGATCTTCCTCGAGTTCCGCCGCGCCGTGGCACGCCCCGAGGGCGCGGATCGTGGCCTCGGGCTGGGCCTGGCGATCGTCGATCGCATCGCCACCATGCTCGACCATCCGCTGGGCCTCGTCTCGCACCCGGGGCGGGGAGCGCTGTTCTCGATCCGGGTGCCCTACGGGCGGCAACGGGAGGCGCCGGCCCAGCCCGACCCACCACCCGGCGCGGAGGGCCTGGCCGGGATGCGCCTCTGGGTGCTCGACGACGATCCGGCGATCCTCGACGGCATGGCGGCGCTGCTGGAAGGCTGGGGCTGTCGAGTGCGTTGCGCGTCGACGCCGGCCGTACTGGAGGCGCTGAGCCGCCGGGAAGGCGCCGACATGCTGCTGGTGGACTATCACCTGGCCCCGGGGGATCCCGATGGGCTCGCCGTGGCGGACCGGCTATGCGCGGGCCAGCCGGGTCTTGGCGTGGTGCTGATCACCGCCAACCACGACGGCGAGCTCAAGCAGCGGGCGCGTGAGCGTGGCTATGATTGCCTGCTCAAGCCGGTCAAGCCGCTGCGTCTGCGGGTACTCCTGGCCCACCGGCGCGAGCGTCACGCCCGGCGCTGACGGAGGGCCAGCTGGGCGGCGAGCTCGTCGCGGTCGGCGGCGAGGACGGCCTGGATCCGGGTGTCGACGTCGAGCTTGCGCAGGATGGCCGAGACGTGGGTCTTGACGGTGGTCTCGGCGATCTCGAGGTCGCGGGCGATCACCTTGTTGGCGTCGCCGCGCACCAGGCGGTCGAGCACCTCGAGCTGCTTGTCGGTGAGGGCGTCGAGCGGGGAAGTGGCCCCCGGCGTCGTGGGCGGCGACGAGGGCATGGCGGGCTCGGTGCGTGGCGAGGGCGGCCGGCGCATGACGTCCGGCGGCAGGTAGACCTGGCCCGCCAGCACCCGCTCCAGGGCCGCGACCAGGGCCTCGCGGGGCGTGGACTTGGGAATGTAGCCCACCGCGCCCAGGCCGATGGCCTCGAGGACGGTGGCGCGTCCGCTCTCGGCGGAGACCACCACCACCGGCAGGGTGGGATGCGCCTCGCGCAGCCGTTCGAGTCCGGCCATGCCCTCGGCATCGGGGAGCCCCAGGTCGAGCAGCAGCAGGTCGAGCTCCTCCTCGTCCGCGGCCAGCGCCAGGGCGGTGCCCAGGCTGTCGGCCTCCAGCAGTCGGCAATCGGGCAAGCCGGCGCGTATCGCGCCGCCGATGGCCTCGCGAAACAGCGGATGGTCGTCGGCCACCATCAGGGTGTACATGCATGGCTCCTTGGATCGCGACGCCCTCTCTCCTACCGAAGGAGGAGGCATTCTCCTGCCTCCGCAGTATGTCCCACGCGCCGGCGCTGGCCAAGACTGGGTGGGTACTCACATAACCACAACAGCAGGAGGCACGCCATGATCTACGCCAATCCCGGAAGCCCCGATGCCGTCGCCAGCTTCGAGCCGCGCTACGGCAACTACATCGGCGGCGAGTTCGTCGCCCCGGTGAAGGGCCGGTACTTCGACAACGTCAGCCCGGTCAACGGCGAGGCGTTCTGCGAGATCCCCCGCTCCACCGCCGAGGACATCGACAAGGCCCTGGACGCCGCCCATGCCGCGGCGCCGGCCTGGGGCAAGACCTCGGCCACAGAGCGCAGCAACCTTTTGCTCAAGATCGCCCAGCGCATCGAGGACAACATCGAGATGCTGGCCGTCGCCGAGACCTGGGACAACGGCAAGGCGGTGCGCGAGACCCTCAACGCCGACCTGCCGCTGGCGGTGGACCACTTCCGCTACTTCGCCGGCTGCATTCGCGCCCAGGAGGGCACGGCCGCGGACATCGACGCCAACACCGTGGCCTACCACTTCCACGAGCCGCTCGGCGTGGTGGGGCAGATCATCCCCTGGAACTTCCCGATCCTGATGGCCACCTGGAAGCTGGCCCCGGCGCTGGCCGCCGGCAACTGCGTGGTGCTCAAGCCCGCCGAGCAGACCCCGGCCTCGATCCTCAAGGTGATGGAGCTGATCGGCGACCTGCTGCCGCCCGGGGTGGTCAACGTCGTCAACGGCTACGGCGAGGAGGTCGGCCAGGCGCTGGCGACCAGCAAGCGCATCGCCAAGATCGCCTTCACCGGCTCCACGCCGGTGGGCTCGCACATCCTCAAGTGCGCCGCGGAGAACATCATTCCCTCCACCGTGGAGCTCGGCGGCAAGTCGCCGAACATCTACTTCGCCGACATCATGAACGCCGAGCCCGAGTTCATCGACAAGGCCGTCGAAGGGCTGGTGCTGGCCTTCCTCAACCAGGGCGAGGTCTGCACCTGCCCGTCGCGGGCGCTGATCCAGGAGTCGATGTACGACGATTTCATGGCCAGGGTGATCGAGCGCACCCGGGCGATCAAGCGCGGCAACCCCCTGGACACCGAGGTCCAGGTCGGCGCCCAGGCCAGCCAGGAGCAGTTCGACAAGATCATGTCCTACATGGACGTGGCCCGGGAGGAGGGCGCCGAGTTCCTGACCGGCGGCGGCAAGGAGAGCTTCGACCCGGCCTACGACAACGGCTATTACATCCAGCCGACCCTGCTCAAGGGGCACAACAAGATGCGCGTCTTCCAGGAAGAGATCTTCGGTCCGGTGGTGGGCGTGACCACCTTCCGGGACGAGGAAGAGGCGCTGGCGATCGCCAACGACACCGAGTTCGGCCTCGGCGCCGGGGTGTGGAGCCGCGACATGAACGTGGCCTTCCGCATGGGGCGCGGCATCCAGGCCGGCCGGGTGTGGACCAACTGCTACCACCAGTACCCGGCCCACGCCGCCTTCGGCGGCTACAAGAAGTCCGGGGTCGGCCGCGAGACCCACAAGCTGGCCCTCGAGCACTACCAGCAGACCAAGAACCTGCTGGTCAGCTACGACAGCAACCCGCTCGGTTTCTTCTGACCGCCCGCCATCCCGACGCACCAGGGGGCGCGACCTGAGTCGCGCCCCCTCGCGCTTACGCGTTCGCTCAGGCGCCGAAGGCGCTCAGGTCCAGGGGGTGGCTGTGGCCCAGCCACATCGCGCCCTGGGTATGGTCGAACAGGTCGTCGTCGGTGCCCAGGTGCACGAAGACGTCCAGCTCGCCGCGATTCAGCGCCAGCCAGGGCACCAGCTCGGCGAAGACCGCCGGGGCGAAGGACAGCTGGCAGCTCCACAGCGGATGGGGCCCCACCGGACGCTCGTGGAAGCGCCCCACCCGGATGTCGAAGCGCGCGGCGGCCGCCTCGGCGACCCGCCGCGCCTCGGCCAGGCCGGCGGCGTCGCGGTAGTAGAGATGGGCGTGGTAGTAGCGGATGGTCGATGGGGGGTGAGGCTCGGGGGGCGTGGTC
The DNA here is from genome assembly GCF_056159885.1 of Halomonas sp. ABH4_019. Taxonomy (NCBI): domain Bacteria; kingdom Pseudomonadati; phylum Pseudomonadota; class Gammaproteobacteria; order Oceanospirillales; family Halomonadaceae; genus Halomonas; species Halomonas sp. ABH4_019. The sequence goes on along the minus strand of NZ_JBSWWC010000001.1, from coordinate 859,273 downwards.
GTGGGCATCAGGCTCTCCGGGAGGATGGATGGGAGGCGCTATCGTCCGGCGCTGTCGGCCGCGAGCTCCGTCTCGCGGAGCAGGGCACCCAGCTCCGCGCCGAGCAGCAGGTCATCCTCGATGCCGAAGATCCGGCGCCTCAATCGTCCATGCCCATCATACAGCAGCGTGCTGGGCGTGCCCTCGAGGGCATAGGCGCGCATGGTGAGGGGGCGTGGGTCGCCGTCCCGGCCGGGGGCATCGATGGCCACCGGGAAGTCGATCCGGAACTCCTCGAGGAAGACGGCCAGCGCCTCCGGGCGCATCGCCGCATGGTGCTCGAAGACGCAGTGCAGGCCGAGCACGCTCAGCGGGGCATCCGCGAAGGCCCGGGCGACGCGCTGGACCTGGGGCAGGCCATGCAGCACGCAGCCCGGGCACAGCATCTGGAAGGCATGCAGCAGCACCACCCGGCCGTGCAGGTCCGACAGGAACAGCTGCCCCGGGCCGTTCAGCCATCGCTCTACCCGCCAGTCGGGCGCCGTGTCGCGGGTCATGGTCCGGTCATCCTCCGGGCAGCGGCAGGTCCTCCAGCTCGACCCCGTAGGCGCCCGGCGGCAGTGCCTGCTCCACCGAGAGCGGGAAGCCGCCCGGGGGCGTCCCGGCGAGGTCGACCAGGGTCGTGGGCATCGCGGCCTTGCGTTCGTCCAGCCGCACCAGTACCTGCGGCCGGAGCGGCTGATCGGGGGCCTGCGCGACCACGATGCCGACCATGCCGTTGTTGAGCTCGACCAGGGTGCCGAGCGGGTAGGGGCCGGTCCAGTCGATGAAGCGGTCGACCAGCCGCCCATCGAAGAGGCGATGCCGGCCCTGGTGGAGGATCCACAGGGCCTCGGTCGCCGGTCGCGCCGGGCTGTAGACGCGGTCGCTGCCGATGGCGTCGTAGGTGTCGACGATGGCCAGTATCCGGGCGGCCTCGCCGATGTCCCTGGCCGGCTTGCCCCGGGGGTAACCGCTGCCGTCGAGGCGCTCGTGGTAGTCCCGGCAGGCGAGCTTGACCGCGGTGGGCAGGTGCGGGTCGTGCTCGAGCATGGCGTAGCCATGCCGCACATGGCCCTGGACGTGGGCGAATTCCTCCTCGGTGAGCGGGCCGGGCTTGTCGAGTATCGCCTGGTCGAGGCGCATCTTGCCCACGTCGTGCAGCAGCCCGGCGAGCCCCAGCTCCTCGAGCCGTGGACGCGTGTGGCCCAGATGCCGGCCGAAGGCCATGGCGAGAATGGCGACGTTGAGGCCGTGCTCCAGCCGATAGGCGACCCGGTGCTTGAGGCGCGTCAGCCAGACCAGGGTGTCGGGGACCGTCTCCAGGGAGGCGATGAGCCGGCCGATCTCCCGCTGCAGGGTCGGCAGGCGCCGATACCAGTCATGCTCGTCGCGCATCAGGCGCTGCAGGGTGCGCTGGGTCTTGCGGTACAGCTGCGCGGCGTGGCGCACCTCGCGGGAGTCGTGGGGCGCGGCGATCGGGGGCTGTCGTCGCGCATCGCGCATGGGCACGAGCTCGGCGAGGTCCGGCGGGCTCTGCAGGGCGGACAGGATCGTCTGTACCTGCGGCCGGGAGCGCTGGGGGTCGACATAGACCGAACGGCAGTAGCTGCGCAGCCGGCGCAGGTCGGATCGGCCCCGCGTCAACAGGTGCGGCGGCACCATCCAGGGGCGATCGAGGGCGGCGATGTACATGCCGTTCTCGAGCAGGCTGACGGGCACCTCGACCAGGCGCCCGTCGCTCGGCGGTTCGGTGGGGCGTTGCATGACGCTGTCTCCGGCAGTCATGGCCTGGAATCAGGTATAGACCATCTGCCGGGTGGCGACATGGGCGATATGCCCGGGACGTGTCGCTACCCACGACAGCGGCGACCCGTCGGGTCGCCGCTGTCATTCAGGGCTTGGCGTGCCTCAGGCCGGGTTGAGGTCCTGGGGCGGTTCGCCCACCGAGCCCGGCATCGCCTGGACGTGGCCGACGTCCTGGTCGGCCAGCACCAGGAAGTGCAGGTGACGCTCGTATTCGGAGAGCACGTCGCCGATCACCTGGCCGCGGGTATAGCCGTTGAGGTCCTTGTCCAGCCCGCCCTCGTTGAGATAGACGTCGAGGCGCACGTAGTAGTCGTCGTCCACCGGCAGGAAGCTCGGGGTGCGCAGGCGATGCGCCCGCACCTGGTAGACGAAGCTGGCGGCATCGTCGAAGTCCACCTGCAGGGTCAGCTGGCGCAGCGGCTCGCCCTCGACCTCCTCCTCGGTCACCGAGGCCTGCTGGCCGCGCTGCTCGAGCTCCTCGGCGAACTGGCGCAGGGCCGGGCGAATGGCGTGTTCCACGGTGGCGGCGGCGCCGGCGCGGTTGGAGGTGTCCAGGGCGCGGTCGAGGCGCTCCCGCCAGTCGCCGCCGGGGGCGGTGCCGCTGACCTGGCGGCGGGCGTCGGCCTTGGTGCTTTCGAGCTTCAGGGCGCGGCTCATGCCGGCCATGATGGCGAAGATCACCAGCGAGAAGGGCAGGGCGGTGATCACCACCGCACTCTGCAGCGCCGACAGGCCGCCGGCCATCAGCAGCGCCACGGTCACCAGGCCGATGGCCGCTGACCAGAAGATGCGCAGGCGGATCGGGGCGTCGTGGTTCACGTCCGAGAGGATGGAGGTGAAGTTGGCTAGCACCAGGGCGCCGGAGTCGGCGGAGGTGATGAAGAACACGATGCCCAGGAGGGTCACCACCGAGGCGGTGATGCCGATGTAGGGATACTGCTCGAGGAAGGTGTAGATGGTGGTCTGCGGCGAGTTGAGTGCCTGCTCGCCCAGCGCGGCGACCCCCTGGTTGGCGACCATCTCGATGCCGCTGTTACCGAAGATCGACATCCAGGCCATCATGAAGCCGAGCGGCAGCAGCAGGGCGCCGAGCACGAACTCGCGGATGGTGCGCCCGCGCGAGATGCGCGCCAGGAACAGGCCGACGAAGGGCGTCCAGGCGATCCACCAGCCCCAGAAGAAGATGGTCCACCAGCCCTTCCACTGCTGGGCGTCGGCGCCTTCGAAGGCGTAGGTGTCGAAGCTGTTGCCGACGAAGCCGCTGAGATAGTCACCGGCGTTGAGCACCAGGGCGTCGAGCAGGTGCAGGGTGTCGCCCTGGAAGAGCACGAACACCAGCAGGGCGGCGGCCAGCGCCATGTTGAACTCGGACAGCCGGCGGATGCCCTTCTCGACCCCGGTCACCACCGAGATGGTGGCCAGTATCACCACCAGCACGATCAGCACCACCTGGGTCGCCAGGCTCTCGGGCACGCCGAACATGAAGGTCAGGCCGTAGTTCAGCTGCATCACGCCGATGCCGAGGCTGGTGGCGATGCCGAACACGGTGGAGATCACCGCGGTGATGTCCACGGCATTGCCGATCGGACCGTTGATGCGCGAGCCGAGCAGCGGGTAGAGGGCGCTGCGGATGGCCAGCGGCAGGCGGTGGCGGTAGCTGAAGTAGGCCAGCGCCATGCCCATCAGCACGTACATGCCCCAGCCGGAGAGCCCCCAGTGGAGGAAGGTCTGGGGCACGGCGGCACGCATCGCCGCCGCACTCTCCGGCGCCATGTCCGGCGGTGCCAGGTAGTGGGACAGCGGCTCGGCCACGCAGAAGAACAGCAGGTCGATGCCGATGCCGGCGGCGAACAGCATCGAGGCCCAGGACACCAGCGAGAACTCGGGACGCGCGTGGTCCGGGCCCAGGCGGATGTTGCCGACCCGCGAGCAGCCGATGGCGACGACGAAGACCAGGTAGGCCACGGCGGCCAGCATGTAGTACCAGCCGAAGGTGTCATTCACCCAGGCCAGGCCGGCGTCGAAAAAGGCGCCGGCCTCCTCGGTGAACGTCATGGTCAGCACCAGGAACACCAGGATGCCTGCCACGCTGCCGTGGAAGACCGTGCGGTTGATCCTGTCCCGTCGTGCGGGGAGGGCGGTGTTATCCGACATTCGCAAGACTCCATGCCGCCGGAGGCGACTCTTTTTTTAAATGAACGTTCAAATAAAATACGCACCTCCTCGTAAGGCTGCAACCCGGAGGCCCGCCTGTGGCGTGTATCACGAAGTAAACTGAGGATTCGGACGCGACGACGCCCGGCCGGGGCCGGGCGTCGAGGGCGAGGGAGGGTGTCGGGTCATTCCGCGGCGGGGGGCGCCTGATCGGGGCCACCGTGCGGCTTGGCGCCGTGATGGTGGCCGGGGCCCCCAGGGTGTCCGCGACCGTCATGGGGCGGGCGCATCGCCTGGCCCAGCTCGGCGAGCTGCTCGTCGGTGAGCAGCTCGGCCAGTCCCGCCCGATGCTCCTCGCGCAGGTCCTGCCAGGCCTGGCGGCGAGCGTCGCGGGAGTCGAAGGACTGCGCCTTCAGCGCCTGGGCCTCCTGCATGAAGGACTGGCGCAATTCGTCGAGGGACTGGCGGGTATCGGCCTCGAGGTCCCAGCCGTCGATCAGCGTATCGACGCGCGCCTCGATGGCCTCTCGGCGCTCGGCGCGATGCTCCTCGCGCAGTTCCCGGCGGGCCTCGTCCAGGGCCGCGCGTTGCTCGTCGCCGAGGATGTCGTCGATCTGCTCGCGGTAGTCCTCGCGCAGTTCGCGCATGGCCTCACGATGCTCCTGCTCGGCCGCCGCGAGGGCCTCGCGGGTCTCGGCGTCGATGCCGGCACGCTCGAAGACGGCCGCGCGCCGCTCGGCATGATGGGTCGGGGAGGCATGGGGCTCGCCCTGGCCGGGGGCGGCAGCGGCCGAGAGCGCCACGGGCGCGATGGCGGCGGCGAGCAGGGCGGGGGCGAACAGCTGGCGGGTCAGGCGTGTCGTCTTCATCTCGGGCAGTCCTTGTGGCCTTGGGTTGACGCTTGCAGTGTCGCCCGGCGTCGTGCAAGGGCCGTGGACCCAGGGTGCAAAGCCGGTGCAAGACGCAAGGTCGCTCGAGGCGAGCGTGGCGAGGGGCCGGCCGGGAGCAATCTCGTTCAATACCCCGCTGCCGTGGCCCACTAGCCTGGCCGGTATCGAAACGAGAGACCGAGGAGACACTCCCCCATGACCCTGACGCTGTCGCTTTCCATGGCCGCCTTCGCCCTGGCGGCTTCCCTGTCCCCCGGCCCGGTGAACCTGGTGGCGCTGAGCGCCGGCACCCGGCATGGCTTTCGGGCCAGCCTGCGCCATGTCACCGGTGCGACGGTCGGCTTCACCCTGCTGCTGTTGCTGGTCGGCCTGGGCCTGCATGAGCTGCTGGTCCGCTGGCCGGGCGTGCTCGATGGGGTGCGCTGGGCCGGCGTGGCCTTCCTGCTCTACATGGCCTGGCGTCTCGCCACGGATGACGGCCGCCTGTCGGGAGAGGTGCCTGGTGCGACACCGTCGTGGTGGGTGGGGGCGACCATGCAGTGGCTCAATCCCAAGGCCTGGATGGCCTCGATGGCGGGCATGGGCGCCTACGCCGCCGGGGGCGAGCCGCGCCTGGTGGCCTGGTTCGCGATCCTGTACTTCGTGATCTGCTATCTGTCGATCGGCTGCTGGGCCTATGCCGGCGCTTACCTGGGACGCTTCCTGGATCGCCCGGCCCGGGTGCGCCGCTTCAATCGCGGTATGGCCATCCTGCTGGCGGCGAGTGCCTGCTACCTGCTGCGATGACCCGCGGCGTATTGCCCCGGCGTGGCGGCCTGAAGGCGCTTGAAGGTGCGCTGGAAGTGCGCCTGGTCGGCGAAACCACAGTCCACCGCGACCTCGGCGATGGGGTGCCCGTCCCGTAGCCGGTGGCGGCCGAGGCGGATGCGCCGGTCGGTGAGGAAGGCATGGGGCGTCAGGCCGAAATGGGCCTTGAAGCGCCGGACCAGGTAGGAGCGGGACAGCCCGGCGGCGCGACAGATGTCATCCAGGCCGATGGCCTCGGTGCAGTGGGCCGCGATGTAGTCCGCCGCACGGCGCAGGGCATGAGGATCGTCGTCCGCCGCCGGTAGCCGCGGGGCGAGCCGACGCTGCATCTCGACCACCAGCGCGGTGGCCTCGGTCTCCCTGGCCAGGCGGCTGGCCGCGGGATCGAAGAGGGTGTCGCAGAGGGCCACCAGGCGCCGATACAGCGCCGGGTGGCGGCTGGAGCGGGCGGTGAAGAGCTGGAGGTCGAGGTGTCCGGGGGCATCGAGCTCGTGCTGCAGGTCGCCTAGCCAGCGGTTGTCCAGGTAGAGCATGTCGTAGGACCAGGGGCGGTCGTCGATGGGGTTGCAGGCATGGACCTCCTCGGGGTTCATGACCACCACGGTGCCCGGCGCGACCGTTTCGGCATGGCCCTGGTTCCAGTAGGTGCTGCAGCCGCCGGTGATGGCGCCGATGGAGAAGGTCTCGTGGCTGTGCCTGTCGTAGCAGACCCGACGGCCGTCCGTGACCCGGCGGGCCTCGAGGAACGGCAGCGCCGGATCGTGCCAGAAGCGCGGGGGATCGTGACGACGGCCCATCTCGGTTCTCCCTGATCGATGAGCGACAGCCTAGGCTTTGTCTGAAAAGTCGGCGAGCGAAGGCTAGACAAGGCAAAAAAGCAGCGAGAAGCCGGAGTTTACGGGGTGTAAATGAGGACTTCGAGCTGATTTTTAACGCGGTATAGCCGAGCGCAGACAGTTTTCAGACTTTGCCTAGGCGATCTCGCCGGCGGCGGCGAGCCCGGGGCGCGATCGCCTCACTCCTCCGGCTGGTACTTGTAGCCGACGCCGTAGACCGAGCGGATGATCTCGCGCTCGGGCCACACCTCGGCGATCTTCTTGCGCAGCTTCTTGATGTGGCTGTCCACGGTGCGCTCGGAAACGATGCGGTGGTCGCGGTACATGTGGTCCATCAGCTGTTCCCGGGAGAAGATCCGGCCGGGCGACTGCATCATCACCCGCAGCAGCTGGAACTCGACGGCCGTCAGCCCCAGGTCCTGGCCCCCCGCCAGCGCCCGCCAGCCCTCCTCGTCGAGGTTCAGGGACTGCTCGTCGGCGACCTCGCCGAGGCCCTCGGCGGCGCGGCTGCGGCGTAGCACGGCCCGCGCCCGCGCCACCACCTCGCGGGGGCTGAACGGCTTGCAGATGTAGTCGTCGGCGCCGAGCTCCAGGCCCAGCAGGCGATCGACCTCCTCGACCCGGGCGGTGAGCATGATGATCGCCACCCGGGGCCAGCGCTGGCGGATCTCCCGGCACAGGGTCAGGCCGTCGGTGCCGGGCAGCATCAGGTCCAGCAGCACCAGTTCGGGGCGCGCCTCGCGGTCTTCGAGCCAGGGCAGCACGGCGTCGCCGTGATCCAGGTGATGGGGCGAGAAGCCGCTGCCCGACAAGTAGTCGGCCACCAGGCGGGCGATCTTGGGTTCGTCCTCGACGATCAGGACGGTATCGGTGTCGATTGCCTGTGGGCTCATGCGTCTTCCTCCCTGAGTTGATGGTCGGCGATGGCGGGAAACGTCAGGCTCCAGCATAGCCCGCCGAGCGCCGAGGCACTGGCGCTCATCTCGGCGCCGTGGGCGCGGGCCAGGGCCATGGCGATCGACAGCCCCAGGCCGCTGCCGCCGCTGGCCCGGTTGCGCGAGCCCTCGACCCGGTAGAGGCGCTCGGTGAGCCGCGGCAGCTCCGCCTGCGGTACCCCGGGGGCGCTGTCTTCCCAGCGCAGCCGGTAGCGATCGCCCTCGGCGCTGAGGCTGACCCGCAACCGCCCCGGGGTCTGGGTGTAGGCGCAGGTGTTGTCGAGCAGGTTGGTCCACAGCTGGCGCAGGCGCTGGGTGTCGCCGCGGATCCAGGCCGGGCCGGGGATATCGGTGTCCAGCGTCAGCTCGGCGTCGGCGAGCCAGCTGCCGGCCTCGTCGAGGCGCGCCTGCAGGCTCGCGGCCAGGTCCAGCGGCGCCAGTTGCACCTCGAGGGCGCCGGCGTCGCTCTGCGACAGCAGCCGCAGGTCGGCCACCAGGCGTTCCAGCTGGCCGACCTCCTGGGCCAGCGAGCCGAGGCTGTCGAGGTCCAGGGCGCGGATGCCGTCCTGCATGGCCTCGATCTCGCCGCGCAGTACGGCGAGCGGGGTGCGCAGTTCGTGGGCGATGTCCGAGACCCAGCGGCTGCGCGCCTCGCGGCTGGCCTCCAGGGTGGCGGCCAGGACGTTGAAGTCCCGCGACAGGCTCGACAGCTCGTCGCGGCCGCGCTCGGGCAGGCGGATGCTGTAGTCGCCCTCGGTGAGCCGGCGGGTGGCCAGCGTCATGCCGCGGGCCCGGCGCCCCAGCCACCAGGACAGCCCCCCGGCGAGCAGCAGCGAGGCCAGCCCCAAAGCGGCGACGATGATCGCCAGGTTGCGGCGCTGCTGGCTCAGGAAGATGCGATCCATGCGCGCCATCAGCTGCTGCGGCGGGCGATAGCCCAGGGTGCCGACCTGTTCGCCATCGCTGAGGATGGGCAGCCAGCGCAGCTCGGCGGCCTCCAGGTCGTTGTCCGGCGGCAGGCCGATCACCGGCAGGCCCTCGGCATCGTGGAGCACGAAGTCCTTGGGGTCGCCCAGGCGGCGCTCGATGCCGTCCGGCGGCGGGGCGTCGCCGGGCCACAGCTGGCGGCGCACCACGTGGTGCCAGGCCCGCGGCGACTGGCGCAGCCACTGCCAGTCGCCGCGCCACGCCCACTCCTCGGCGAGCCCGTTGGCCAGGGTCTCGGCACGGCGGGTCTGGGTGCGATCCAGGTACTCGATGAAGCCCTGGTCCAGGCTGCGCGAGATGGCGATGAACACCAGGCCCGAGATGGCCACGTTGACCACCAGGATGATCACGAACAGCTTGATGCCGAGGCGGGACACGGCCGAAGGCAGGGCGTCTCGGAGGGACATGGCAGGGCTCTCGTCGGGGCAGGCAAAGGGCTCCAGCCTAGCGCAAGCGGCCGCCGGGAGGATGCAATTCCGGTGCAAGTCGGTCAGGGACAGGTCTCGCCGACCAGCAGCTCGGTGGCCAGCCGCCGGGAGGCCATCGGCTCCAGGCCGAGGATCATGCGGGCCGCGACGCGGCCCTTCTCGACGCTGTCCTGGCGTACCGTGGTCAGCCGCGGCGAGCGGTACTGGCCCTCGGCGATGCCGTCGAAGCCGGTGATGCGCAGGTCCTCCGGGATGCGCAGGCCGCGCTGCTCGGCCAGGGTCACCACGGTCAGGGCGATGCGGTCGGACATGCACAGCAGCAGGTCGGGGCGCTGTTCGGCGGGCAGGTCGAGGATCTCGGCGACCACCGGCGCGCAGACATCGAAGGTGTTCTCCTCGATGTTCCACATCGGCACCCCGGCCGGGTCGATGCCGTGCTCGGCGAAGGCGCGGTGGAAGCCGGCCAGGCGCGAGCGGGTGATGGTGCGATCGGCGGGCAGCAGCTCCTGGTCGGGGGCGATGCGGGCGTTGCAGGGGTGCCGGGTGAGCCGCAGGTTGATGACCGCGGGGCGCCGGGGAGGCGTGGCCAGGGCGTGATCGGCGATGGCATGGCAGGCCGGCTCGTCGTCGACGTGCACCGTGGGCTGGCCCTCGAGGTCGAAGTCCACCGCCACCAGGGGGCGCTGGCCGGGCAGCGGCAGCTCGTCGAGCAGCAGCAGGCTCGGCATCAGCCCGTAGATGATGAAACCGTCGGCGATGCTCGACGAGCCGGGCATCTGCGACACGTCCTGGCGGCCGGACAGCAGCAGCAGGGTGTGGCCATGGGCGTCCAGCACCTCGGCGATGCCCGACAGCAGCTCGCTGGCCACGGCGTCGTTGAGACTGTAGGTCAGGCTCTCGGCCAGCACCACGGCGACGATCTGCGAGCGCCCGGTGCGCAGGCTGCGGGCCTTGGCGTCCGGGCCGCGATAGCCGAGCTGCCGGGCCTCGGCGAGGATGTGCTCGCGCAGCTTGGGCGACAGCTGATCGGGACGGTTGAAGGCGTTGGAGACGCTGGCCGTGGAGACGCCGAGGTGCTGGGCCAGGTCCTTCAGGGTGATGCGGCGAGGCGAAGACACGGGCGGCTCGATTCCTGAACGGGAGAGTGGGAGTATCTGTATCGATTTAGTTAGGAGTCTATCATAGCCGCCGGCCCCGAAAAGGCCCAGCCCCGCCGCCGGGGCGACGCGCTGGCCCCGGGCAGGGGCGGCACCGCATCGGGCCCGGAGGGGAGGGCCACCCTCCGGGAATGGACCGGGGAAACTTACCAGCCGCGCCGGCCGATCCGCTCGAGCTCGTCGGACAGTTGTGCCACGCCCGCCTCGGCCTCGAGGTGCCCCGCCAGCACCAGGTGGGCGATGTTGAAGAAGGCATTGGAGACCCGCGCATAGGCCTCGCCGGTCACCGCGGCCGGACGCGCCACGCCGTGGCGCAGCGTCTCGTAGAGCTCGCCCATGGCCGGGTTGCTGGCCAGCACCGCCTCGTCCCGGTAGAGCGACTCGATGGTCGGGTTGCGTCCCATCTTGACCGCATGGGCCTTCTGCTGAGGCGCCGCGGTGAGGTAGGCCACCAGGTCGGCGGCCAGCTCCGGGTGCTCGGAGTAGCGTGACGCGGCGAAGTTCCAGCCGCCCAGGGTGGCCTTCGACTCGCCCTCCGGGCCGTGGGGCAGCGGCGCCATGCCAACCTTGCCGGCCACCGCGCTGCCGTCCTCCTGGGACAGCGACCAGACATAGGGCCAGTTGCGCAGGAACAGCGCGTTACCGGACTGGAAGATGCCGCGCGTCTCCTCCTCGGTATGGTTCAGCGCGCCCTGCGGCGAGATGGTGCCGACCCAGGAGGCGGCCAGGTCCAGGGCCGCGGCGGCGCGGGGGTTGTCGATGGTCACCTCGCCGGTCTCGTCGACCAGGGTGCCGCCGCCGTGGCTGGCGACCCACTCCAGGGCGTTGCAGGTCAGGCCCTCGTAGGCGCGCCCCTGGAAGCTGTAGCCCCAGAAGTCGTCGTTGCCGGCCTCGCGCTCGGCGGCCTGCACCGCCGCGGCGGTCTCGGTGAGCGCCTGCCAGGTCTCGGGCACCGGGTAGCCGTGTTTCTCCAGCAGGTCCTTGCGGTAGTAGAGCAGGCCGGCATCGGTGTACCAGGGCATGGCCACCAGCCGGTCGTCGATGGTGTTGTTGGCGATCAGGGCCGGGAAGTGGCCGTCGGTGACGGTCTTCGGCAGGTACTCGTAGAGGTCCAGCAGGTGATCGTCGAGCAGGCCCGGCCAGACGATGTCGACCATCATCACGTCGATATCGCTGGAGCGGCTGCTCAGCAGCTGCTGAAACAGCGTGAGTTTCTCGGTGGTGTCGTTGGGCGTGGAAATGACCTCGACGCTGTGGCCGGTCTGTTCGGCCCACTGGCGGGCGAGCTCGGGGCAGTAGTCGGAGGCGTCGCCGGCGCCACAGGCGATCGAGAGCTCGGTGGCCAGGGCCTGGGGGGCGGCCAGGACGGCGCCGCCGAGCAGCAGGGTGCCGATGCCGCCCTTGAGCAGCGGCGGCAAGGGGCGTGAGGGGGGCGTCGGTAAGTGAGGCATGCATGTTCTCCGGCGTTGTGATTGTCATGGGGAGAGGAAAGCGGTGGGGCGACACCGGACGCGCGGCGTCCGGCGCCTCTTGGACGGGGGGATCAGGCCGCCTGGCGCCGCCCGGCGAGGCCCAGCGCCCGGTCGTCGGCGTCGAACAGGTGGACGTGCTCGAGCTCCGGCACCAGCGCCACCCGCTGGCCGATCTCCCAGCGGCTGGGCGCCTCGCTGCGGTGGATCAGCAGGGTGTCGCCGGCCTTGGGCTCCAGGTAGACGTAGACCTCGTTGCCCAGATACTCGACGTTGACGATCTCGAAGGCGTTGTCGCCCCGGGCCTCGGCCAGGCACAGGTGTTCGGGGCGCACGCCGAGGGTCAGCTCGGCGCCGCGGGCTTCGCCCCCGGCGTCCTGGGGCAGGGTCAGCTCGCCGAGGCCCGGGGCCTTGACCTTGCAGCCTTCACTGTCGCTGTTCACCAGCTCGGCCGGCATGAAGTTCATGGTCGGCGAGCCGATGAAGCCGGCCACGAAGCGGGTCGCCGGTTGCTGATAGAGGGTCTGGGGGCTGCCGACCTGCTCGACGCGGCCGTCGCGCAGCACCACGATCTTGTCGGCCAGCGTCATCGCCTCGACCTGGTCGTGAGTGACGTAGACCATGGTGGAGCCCAGGCGGTGGTGCAGGCGGGCGATCTCGTTGCGCATCTGCACCCGCAGCGAGGCGTCCAGGTTGGAGAGCGGCTCGTCGAACAGCAGGATGCGCGGCTCGCGAGCCATGGCACGGCCCATGGCCACGCGCTGGCGCTGGCCGCCGGAGAGTTCCTTGGGCTTGCGGTGCAGCAGTTCCTCGAGCTGCAGGATGCGCGCCGTGGCCATCACCCGCTGCTCGACGGTTTCCTTGGCGGTCTTGGCCAGCTTGAGGCCGAAGGCCATGTTGTCAAAGACCGTCATGTGTGGATAGAGGGCATAGGACTGGAACACCATGCCCACGCCGCGCTCGCGGGGCGGCAGGTCGTTGACCACGCCGTCGGCGATCCTCAGTTCGCCGTCGGTGATCGATTCGAGCCCGGCGATCAGCCGCAGCAGGGTGGACTTGCCGCAGCCGGAGGGGCCGACGAAGACCACGAACTCGCCGTCGCCGATCTCGAGGTCGACGTCCTTGATGATATGGGTATGGCCGAAGACCTTGTTGAGCTTGTCGAGCGTCACGCTTGCCATCTGGCGACTCCTTGCCGACCTCGCAGACCGGCATTCTTGTAGGGGTTAACTGTCGAGCTGGATGAAGGCGGCCTGGTAGGGGGGCAGCGTCAGGCTGTGCCCGTCGAGAGCGGCATCGAAGCCGTGGCCGTCGAGCGGGGTGCCGGACCGCGGCAGCGTCGTGCTCAGGGGCTCGCCGCCGAGATTGAAGACACAGAGAAGCTTCTCCTCGCCCTTCTCGCGGATGAAGCCGAGCAGGTCCTCGCCGACGTCGACCAGTTCGAGATCGCCGTCGATCAGCGCCGGGTGATCCCGGCGGAAGGTCAGCAGGCGGCGGGTGGCGCCCAGCACCGAGTCGGCCTGGTTCTGCTGGCGCGCCACGGCCAGCGGCAGGTGGCGACTTTCCATTGGCAGCCAGGGCTCGACGGTAGAGAAGCCACCCTGGTCGCCCGCGGTCCAGGGCATCGGCGTGCGGCAGCCGTCGCGGCCCTTGAACTCCGGCCACAGCACCTTGCCGTAGGGGTCCTGGAGGCGCTCGAAGGGCACCTCGGCCTCGGGCAGGCCCAGTTCCTCGCCCTGGTAGAGGCAGACGCTGCCGCGCAGCGACAGCACCATCGCCAGCGTCACCTTGGGGTAGGCCACGGGGTCTTCGTCCGCGCCCCAGCGGGTGGCGCTGCGCACCACGTCGTGGTTGGACAGCGCCCAGCACGGCCAGGCATCGCCGGCCAGGCGCTGGAAGCGCTCGATCACCTCGCGGATATAGGCCGGCGAGTGCGGCTCGTTGAGCAGATCGAAGGTGTAGGCCATGTGCAGCTTGTCGTGGCCCTCGGTGTACTCGGCCATGCGTTCCAGCGGGTTGTCGTCACCGATCTCGCCCACCGTGGTGGTGCCGGGGAACTCGTCCATCAGCGCGCGCAGGTCGCGCAGGAAGTCGAGGTTCTCCGGGCGGCTCAGGTCGTGGACGTGGCGCTGCCAGGTATAGGGGTTGGCGTCCGGGGCGCCGAGCGTCTTGGCCTCGCCGGCGGGCACCGGCGGGTTGTCGCGCAGTTCGGCGTCGTGGAAGTAGAAGTTGACGGTGTCCAGGCGGAAGCCGTCGACGCCGAGCTCGAGCCAGAAGCGCATGTTGTCGAGCTGGGCCTGGCGAACCTCCGGGTGGTGGAAGTTGAGGTCCGGCTGGCTGGCCAGGAAGTTGTGCAGGTAGTACTGGCGACGACGGGAGTCGAAGGTCCAGGCCGAGCCGCCGAAGATCGACAGCCAGTTGTTGGGCGGCGTGCCGTCGGGCTTGGGATCGGCCCACACGTACCAGTCGGCGCGGTCGTTGCTGCGGTCCATGCGGCTCTCGGCGAACCAGGGGTGCGCCTCCGAGGTATGGCTGATCACCTGGTCGATCATCACCTTCAGGCCCAGCGCATGGGCGCGGGCCAGCAGCGCCTTGAAGTCGTCCAGGGTGCCGAACATGGGATCGACGTCGCGGTAGTCGCTGACGTCGTAGCCGAAGTCGGCCATCGGCGAGGTGAAGAAGGGCGACAGCCAGATGCCGTCGACGCCCAGGCTCGCCACATAGTCGAGCTTCTCGGTGACCCCGGCCAGGTCGCCGATGCCATCATGATTCGCGTCCATGAAGCTGCGCGGGTAGATCTGGTAGATGACGCCGCCGCGCCACCAGAAGGTCGTGTCTTGCATTGGATTTCCTTGAAGCATGGTGCCACAGAGCTAGCCGTGTCGAAGCCCGGGACGGCTCTGCGGCCAGGCGCTTTGCGAAGACGCGATAACCCCTTCCCTGGGCGCTCCATTCTTCATCCATGAAGAATGAGCTTCGCGTCGGCCTGTCCCCAGCGTCCCCCGGCGACTCAACGATGATGGTGCTGCACAGCAGGCGTTATCCCTTGACGGCACCGGCGGTCAGCCCGGAGACGATGCGGCGCTGGAAGATCATCACCAGGATGACCAGCGGCACGGTGACGGTGACCGAGGCGGCCATGATCGGGCCCCAGGGCAGTTCGTGCTGGCTGCCGCCGGAGATCAGGGCGATGGCCACCGGGACCGTGCGCTGGTCGTCGGTGAGGGTGAAGGTCAGGGCGAACAGAAACTCGTTCCAGGCGGCGATGAAGGCCAGCAGGCCGGTGGTCGCCATGGCCGGCCACATCAGCGGCAGGAATACCTTGGTGATGGTCACCCAGGGGGTGGCGCCGTCCATGATCGCCGCCTCCTCCAGTTCCATGGGCAGCTGGCGCATGAAGGTGGTCAGTACCCAGACGGTGAAGGGCAGGGTGAAGATGGTGTAGCTCAGTATCAGCCCGCCCGGGTTGTTGTAGAGGTTCAGCGTGCGGATCACCTCGAACAGTCCGGACAGCACCGCCACCTGGGGGAACATCGACACGCCGAGGATCGTCAGCATCACCGTGGCGCGGCCGCGAAAGCGCACCCGGCCCAGGGCGTAGGAGGCGGTGATGCCGAGCAACAGGGCGATGAATACCACCGAGAGCGAGATGACGATGGAGTTGAAGATGGCACGCACGAAGCTCTTCTGGGTGAAGATCTGTGCGTAGTTGCCGAAGTCCAGGGACGACAGCCAGAAATCGACGCGAAACAGCTCGCTGGAGGGCTTCAGCGAGGTGATCACCGCGTAGTAGAAGGGGAAGACGGCGTAGACCAGCACCACGGCGATCAGGGCGTAGAGGCCGACGCGCTTGGCGAGCTTGATGAGCTGATACGAGTTCATTGATCGACTCCCAGTTGACGGCGGCCCAGGTAGAGGTAGATGACCACGGCCAGGGCGATGATCAGGAACAGCAGGGTGGAAGCGGCGCTGCCATAGCCCACGTCCTGGAACTCCACCAGCTGCTGGCGGGCGTAGATCGACATGGTCATGGTGCTGGTGGAGTTGGAGGTCAGCACGTAGATGACGTCGAATACCCGCAGGGCGTCGAGCAGGCGGAAGATCACCGCCACCAGCAGCGCCGGGGTGATCAGCGGCAGGGTCACGCGGAAGAACACCTTGACCGGATGGATGCCGTCGACCTCGGCGGCCTCGAAGCAGTCCCTGGGCAGCATCTGCAGGGCGGCCAGCACCAGCAGGGCGACGAAGGGAATGGTCTTCCAGACATCGACCATGATCACCGCCCACATCGACAGGCTGGCGTCGGCGGTCCAGGCCAGGGGCGCGTCGATCAGCCCCAGGCCCATCAGCAGGTGGTTGATGATCCCGAACTGGTCGTTGAGCATCCAGGCCCACATCTTGGCCGAGACGATGGTGGGAATGGCCCAGGGGATCAGCACCGCGGCGCGCACCAGCATGCGGCCCTTGAATTCGGCGTTGAGCAGCAGCGCGACGATGATGCCGAACACCACCTCCAGCGACACCGACACCACGCTGAAGTAGACGGTGTTCCACACCGAGGTCCACCACACCGGGTCGGTGAGCAGGCCGTACCAGGCGCCGTCGTCGTAGACCAGGTAGTTCTCGAAGCCGATCAGCGCCGCGCCGGCGGTGTCCGACAGCGAGGCATCGGTGAGGCTCAGGTAGAAGGTGCGCGCCAGCGGCCAGCCGGCCACCAGGGCCAGCGCGACCAGCATCGGGGCGAGGAAGGTCCAGGCGGCGCGGACCCGCTGACGGCGCACCTTGGTGCCGCGATAGCCCGTGGGCTGGCGGCGGGCCGAGTCGGGCGCCTGTTGGGTGATGGGTGTCGACATGGCAGGCCTCCCGGGTTACCAGCGGCGACGCTTGATGCGGGACAGCTCGCTATCCAGCTCGGCGACGGCGTCGGCACCGCCCTGCTCGCCGGACAGCACCCCGTGCGCGGCGTTGAAGAAGGCGTTGCTGACCCGGCCGTAGTGGTCGCCGGTGACGGCGGAGGGGCGGGCCACGGCATTGGTGAAGGTGTCGTAGAGGGTGCCGAAGAAGGGCACCGCCTCGAGCACCTGCTCGTCCGCATAGAGCGCGGTGAGGGTGGGGTTGTAGGCTGCCTCGATGGCGCGGCGCTTCTGCTCGGCCTCGCCGGTCAGGAAGGCCACCAGGTCGGCGGCGAGCTCGGGGGCTTCGCTGTACTTCGAGACCGCCAGGTTCCAGCCGCCCAGCGCAGCAGAACTGTTCCCTCCGGGGCCGTTGGGCAGCTTGACCACGCCGACCTTGCCGGCCACCTCGCTGTCCTCGCTCTGGGCCAGCGACCAGGCATAGGGCCAGTTGCGCATGAACACGGCATTGCCGGACTGGAAGATGCCGCGGGCCTCTTCCTCGGTGTAGTTGAGCGCGCCCTGCGGGGCGATCTCGCCGATCCAGCTCGCGGCCAGGTCCAGCGCCGCGGCGGCGTTGGCGTTGTCGATGGTGATCTCGCCTTCGGCGTCGACGAGGGTGCCGCCGCCCTGGCTGGCCACCCACTCGAGCGCGTTGCAGGTCAGTCCCTCGTAGGCGCGGCCCTGGAAGACGTAGCCCCACATCTTGTCGTTGCCGGCCTCGCGCTCGGCGGCCTGGATCTCGGTGGCGATGTCGGTCAACTGCTGCCAGGTCTCGGGCGGCGCGACGCCATGCTGTTCGAGCAGGTCCTTGCGGTAGTAGAGCACCCCGGCGTCGGTGAACCAGGGCATGGCCACCAGCCGGTCGTCGACGGTGTTGTTGGCGACGATGGCCTCGAAGTGGCCGGCGGCGGCGTCTTCACCGAGGGGCTCGCGAAGATCGACGAGGTGGTTGGCCAGCAGGCCCGGCCAGACCACGTCGATCTGCAGCACGTCGATGTCGCCGGAGCGGGCCGACAGGATCTGCTGATAGAGCGACAGCCGCTCGGTGGAGGAGTTGGGCGTGGAGACGATCTCCACGTCATGGCCGGTCTCGGCCTCCCAGGCCTCGACGCCCTGCTCGCAGAGCTCGAGTTCGGCGCCCACCGCGCCGCAGGAGATGGTCAGGTCGGCGGCGAGTGCCGGGGTGGCACCGGCGGCGCCCAGCAGGGCAAGGCCGGAGGCGATCAGGGACTGGCGTTGCATGGCTTACCTCAGTCGCTTGTTGTTGTCGAGCGTCGGCCTCGCGGTCAGGGAGGAAGCGACCGCACTGCCGAGGATGTCTTAAACGATTAAGTCGTGTCGCTCAGTTAAGCGATGGCGAGACGGCTTCGCAACCTAGACTTTCGTCGTGATATCGCGGTCGGAAGCGGCAGAATCTTGTTTATTTACTATTTTTTTCGGCCTTGCGCCGTTGTTTAGACGTAAGTCTTGTTTTTCTTACGTCACTTAGTAGCTATCGTCTGAAACGATTAAGTTCCAAGGCGTGCCATGTCGGTCGTTTCCAGGCTGGCAAGCTCGACAGGCATCGCCGGACGAGATCCCATGCGACAACAACAAAGGCATTATCACGATGACATTTCCGACCCAACGCCCCCGCAAGTCACCGCTCGTCATGGCCGTGGCCGCCGCCGCTCTGAGTGCCAGCGGCCTGGCCGCCGCCCAGACGACCAGCGACCTCGAGGCCCGGCTGGCCGAGCTGGAACAGCGCATCGTCGCCGCCGAGCAGCGCGCCGCGGCCGCCGAACGGCGCGCCGATGAGGCCGAGCAGGAGGTGGCCGCGCGGCCGTCCGACGAGGAGCTGGAGACCCGGCTGGCGGCCGTGGAACGTCACGCCAACGGCGAGGAGGGCTTCTCCTTCAACGCCTATGCCCGCTCGGGGCTGCTGATCGGCGACGATGGCAAGAGCACCGAGGGCGGCCCCTATCTGACGCCGGCGGGCGCGCAAGGGGGCGCCGTGGGGCGGCTGGGCAACGAGCCGGACACCTACGCCGAGGCGATCCTCAACTACAAGATGCGCTTCGACAACGGCGCCAAGGCCCACTATCGGACCATGATCGCCGACGGGGTCGAGACCAGTAACGACTGGACCGCCGACGAATCGAGCCTCAACGTGCGCCAGGTCTACGTCGAGTTCAGCGACCTGCCGAGCTTCACCGGCGCCTTCGAGAACGCATCCATCTGGGCCGGCAAGCGCTTCGATCGCGACAACTTCGATATTCACTGGCTGGACAGCGACTTCATCTTCCTGGCCGGTACCGGCGGCGGCATCTACGACATGCAGCTGGCCGACAACTGGACCTCCAACCTGTCCATCTACGGCCGCAGCTTCACCGACTTTCCGGTCGACAGCATGAACCCCGCCGCCGACACCGGCAGCACCGACAATCTCATCCTCACGTCCAACAACTACTTCGGAAACTGGCAGTGGATGGTCAGCGGCCTGAATGCCACCGACAACGACGAGCGCCTGACCGAAGGCAATATCAACGCTGCGGATAGCGGCCTACACACCATGGTGGCCTACCACGGCGATGACTTCTTCGGCCTGAGTGACGGCAACTTCAAGGCCGCGGTCATGCATGGTCAGGGGCTTGGGGCCGAGACCAAGAGCATCGGTTCCAACGGCAACCTGAGCGATGACGCCACCGCCACGCGCCTGGGCCTGTATGGCACCACCTACCTGGCGCCCAGGTGGCGCGTGGCGCCGGCGATTCTGGCTGAGACCAGCGAAGACCGCTATGTCGACGGTGACCAGTACGACTGGGCGACCTTCAACGTGCGCCTGGCCAACGAGCTGACCGAGAACTTCGAGATGCAGTACGAAGGCAGCTACCAGTGGATGGACATCTCGCCGGAAGGCTACGGTGGCAACAATGCCGTCGAGGGCGATTACACCAAGTTGACCATCGCCCCGACCTTCAAGCCCGAGGTGGGCGGGTTCTGGAAGCGCCCGGAGATTCGCCTGTTCGCGTCGTGGAGCGACTGGGACGAGGAACTCAACGACTACTCGGCGGATGACGCCTTCGGCAGCTCTGGCTTCACCGGTGACGAGTGGGCCTTCGGGGTGCAGAGCGAGATCTGGTTCTGACCAAGATCCACCTGGCCGAGCGCTGTTCGATGCTTGCCCGCGGCAATGGTGCCGCGGGCCTTTTGTATGGGGCCGATGCCTCGTTCCCCCCGCCTGTTCATCGGGAGCTAGATACATGCCGTTGCTCCAGGAAAAGCTCGTTCCCCCTGTGTTCCCGGCCACCCTGGTGGCGCGGCCGCGTCTCAATGATCGCTTCGCCCTCGACGAGCGCATCCGCCTGCTGGTGGTGCAGGCATCTCCCGGCTATGGCAAGAGCACTCTGGTGGCCGAACGGCTGGCGGCATTGGAACAGCCCGCCGCCTGGCTGCGTCTCGACCCCCGCGATGACGATGCCCGACGCTTCGCCGATTACTTCGGTGCGACGCTGGATCGCCTGTGCCGCGAGCGGCTGGGTTTCTCGTTGCTTCCCTCCGGGGGTGCGACTCTCGATGAGTGCATCGATGCCTGGCTGGCCAGCCTGCCGACCGAGGCCCCGCCCTGCCGTCTGGTGATTGACGAGTTCGAGCATATCCATCACCCCGACATCCTCGATGGCCTCGTCCACTGGCTGCGCCACCAGCCGCGCTGGCTGACCCTGACCCTGGTATCGCGCACCCGGCCGGCGCTCGGCCTGCCGGGCCTGCGGCTGCGCGGCGAACTGGAGGAGGTCGGGCCGGCGGAGCTGGCCTTCGACGCCGAGGAGGCCCAGACGCTGTGCGCCGAACAGCTCAGCTTCCCGCCCACCCGGGTCAGCCTGGAGCGCGCCCTGCGCCTGACGGGGGGCTGGGTGATGGCCCTGGACTGGCTGATCCAGCGCACCACCACCCGGGCCGGTTTCGACAGCCTGCTGGAGCGCCTGGGTGGCAGTCACCCGGACTTCGTCGCCTGGTTCGATGACTTGCTCGAGGCCTGTCTCGACGAACCCGACCGCCGGCTGCTGTTGCAGCTCGGGGTCCTGGAGCGCTTCTCCCCGACGCTGGTGGCGCGTCTGCTCGAAGGGGAGCAGGTCACTCAGCGTCTCGAGGCCCTGGAAGGGGCCGGCCTGTTCCTGGAGCGCCCTGATCCTCATGACCAGTGGCTTCGCTTCCAGCCCCTG
Source organism: Halomonas sp. ABH4_019 (assembly GCF_056159885.1). NCBI lineage: Bacteria > Pseudomonadati > Pseudomonadota > Gammaproteobacteria > Oceanospirillales > Halomonadaceae > Halomonas > Halomonas sp. ABH4_019. The sequence goes on along the minus strand of NZ_JBSWWC010000001.1, from coordinate 838,686 downwards.
TTCGCCGGTTACCTGCGCCATCGCCGCCATGCGCTGAGCCTCGTGTCCCAGCGCCAGCTGCATCGCCGTGCCAGCCAGGCCTGGCTGGCGCTGGGCGATCCCACGCTGGCCCTGGCCCAGGCCATCGAGGCCGATGATCCCGAGGCGCTCACGGCGCTGGTGGAGGCCCAAGGCCCCCAGCTGCTGGCCCATGGCCACTTCGCGCTGCTGGCACGGGCCCTGGCGACGCTCGGGGAGACACGCCTGTGTGCCTCGCCCCGGCTGACGCTGCTGCATGGCTGGGTGTCCCACGCCCAGTACCAGTTCGGCCGCACCGCCCAGGCCATCGGCTGGATCGAGGCCCAACTCGAGGAACCCGCCTGGCAGGAGCTCGCCGCCGAGTTCGCCACCCTGCGCGCCCAGCTGGCGATCAACCAGGGCGATGCGGAGCGTGCCGCGCCGCTGGCCGAGCAGGCGCTGACCCGACCGGCCCGCTACCTGGCCGCCACGCCGGTATCGGCCGGCGCCATCCTCTGCGAGGCGCGCTTCGTGCAGGGCCGGCTCGAGGAATCGCTGGCGCGGATCCACGAGGTGGAGCGTGAGGCGAAGCGCATCGGCGACGACCAGCTGATGCTGTGGGCGCTGTGCCACCATTCGGAGACCCTGGTCGCCCAGGGCCGGCTGCAGGCCGCCTACGACATCCAGGAACGCGCCTTCGCGCATATCGAACACAGCGGGCTGGATCGGCTGCCGGTCGCCGAGTTCCTGTATCGCATCCGTAGCCAGCTGCTGTGGGAGTGGCACCGCCTGGACGAGGCCGAGCAGGCGGCGCTGGCGGGCATCGCCCTGCTCGACCGCCAGGGCGAGCGCTGGACCCTGCAGTGCCATGTGAGCCTGGCCAAGGTCGCCCAGGCCCGCGGCGACCAGGCGCAGTGTGCCGATCACATCCGCCGCCTTCGCAAGATACTCGCCGATGGCTACTATCACATCGACTGGCGGGCCAACGCCCATGCCACCCTGCTGGCCTGGTGGCAGGCCAGCGACGACCATGATGCCGTGGCCCGCTGGCTGCAGGAGGCGCCGCCCGCCGAGCCCGACACCGCCAGCAATCACTTCGCCCAGGCCAACGTGCGCAACCACGCCCGGGCCATGATGCTGCTCGGCCGGCCCGACGAGGCCCGCCCACTGCTGGAATCCCTGGAGACCCAGGCCGCGCGTTTCGGCCTGGTCACCGATGCCAACCGCAACCGGCTATGCCTGGCGCTCCTGGAGTGGCAGTGCGGCCATGAGACGGCGGCCCTGGATCACCTGGCCGGGGCGCTGGAGCTGGCCTCGCGCACGGCCCTCACCGGCAGCTTCCTGCGCCTGGGGCGAGCGCTTGCCGACATGCTCACCCGGCTGCTCGAGACCCGGGAACTGGACGAGCTGGCTCGTCGCCGCGCCGAGCGGCTGCTCACCCTGGCCGGCCGTCAGCGCGACTTCGGCCGCGCCGTGCGCCTGATGCTCGACGAGGCGGTGATCGCCGACATCGTCGCCCGCCCCGATGTCCCCGAGCTGATCCGCACCTCACCCCTGACCCGCCGCGAGTGGCAGATCCTGGGGCTGATCCATGCCGGACTCTCCAACGAGCAGATCGCCGAGCAGCTGTCGGTGGCGCCCACCACCATCAAGACGCATATCCGTAGCCTCTACCAGAAGCAGGGCATCCGCCGCCGGGAGGAGGCCATCGCCCTGGCCGGCGATCTCCTCGCCCGTATCCAGGGGGAGTAGGAGGCGCCTCCTCCCCCCGCCTACGCCCGTCGCCCACCCTGCGGGAGGATTTCTCCCGACGGCCCTGCCGCCACCATGAGCGTGACGTTTTGCACCTCGGTATCGGCCCGCCGACACCGGCGATTCACCATAAGGACCCGGCACATGACCACAGACACTTCCCAGTACCTCGGCCGACAGGGCGCCGACTGGTGGCGCGGCGCGGTGATCTACCAGATCTATCCGCGCAGCTTCATGGACGCTGGCGGCGACGGCATCGGCGACCTGCAGGGCGTGATCGACAAACTCGACTACATCGCCTCGCTGAACGTCGATGCCATCTGGCTGTCGCCGTTCTTCACCTCGCCGATGCTCGACTTCGGCTACGACGTCAGCGACTACCGCGACGTCGATCCCATGTTCGGCACCCTCGAGGACTTCGACCGCCTGGTGGAGGCCGCCCACGCCCGCGGCCTCAAGGTCACCATCGACCAGGTGCTGTCCCATACCTCCGACCAGCATGCCTGGTTCCAGGAAAGCCGACAGAACCGCGACAACCCCAAGGCCGACTGGTACGTATGGGCCGACCCCCGGCCCGATGGCGCCCCGCCCACCAACTGGCAGGCGATCTTCGGCGGCTCCGCCTGGCAGTGGGACACCCGGCGCTGCCAGTACTACCTGCACAACTTCCTGGTCGAGCAGCCGGACCTCAACTTCCGCAACCCGGAAGTGGTCGAGGCCATCCTCGGCGAGGTGCGCTTCTGGCTCGAGCGCGGCGTCGACGGCTTTCGCCTGGACGCGGTGAACTTCTGCACCCATGGCGAACTCAGGGACAACCCGCCGCGGGAAGATATCGCCGAAGGCTTTATCGGCGTGCGCCCCGATAACCCCTACGGCTACCAGCAACATATCCACGACAAGACCCAGCCGGAGAACCTGGCCTTCCTGGAGCGGCTGCGGGCCCTGCTCGACGAATACCCCGGTACCACCAGCGTCGGCGAGGTCGGCGACGACGACTCGCTGGGCGTGATGGCCGAATATTCCCAGGGGGGCAAGCGTCTGCACATGGCGTACTCCTTCGATCTGCTCGTCGAGCGCCACGACCCCGAGTATCTGCGCGGGACCCTCACCGAGATGGAGGCGCGCATCGGCGATGGCTGGCCCTGCTGGGCGCTGGGCAACCACGACGTCACCCGCCTGGCCACCCGCTGGGGCGCCGAGGGCAATGACGCTGCGCTGCGCCTCTATCTGGCCTTCCTGCTCACCCAGCGCGGCAGCGTCTGCCTCTACCAGGGCGAGGAACTGGGCCTGAGCGAGGCCGAACTGACCTTCGAGCAGCTGGTCGATCCCGCCGGCATCACCTTCTGGCCGGCCTACAAGGGTCGCGACGGCTGCCGCACCCCCATGCCGTGGCAGGCCGACGCCCCCCACGGTGGCTTCTCCGGGGCCGCGCCCTGGCTGCCGGTGCCCGACGCGCACCTGGGGCTGGCCGTGGACCAGCAGGAGCGGAAGCCGGACTCGCTGCTCAACGCCACTCGCGCCTTCCTGGCCTTTCGCCGTCGGCATCCGGCGCTGGTCCGGGGCGACGTCGCCTACCATCCGGTGCGCGACGAGGTGCTGTGCCTCGAGCGACGCCATCCGGCGAGCGCTCCCGGCCAGCGCCTGCTGGTGGCGCTGAACTTTTCCAGTGAGCCTCGCGAGCTGCCGGCGCCGCGCGCCGCGCGCGCCCTCGATGACGCCCCGGCGATGGTCAACGGCCAGTGGCAGGAAGGCACTCTGCGACTTCCGGCCTATGGCATCGCCATCGCCCACTGCCCGCCATCCGACCAGGAGGATTCGTCATGGGACATCTGACACTGAGCGGCATCGGCAAGGACTATGACGGCGTCGAGATCTCCCGCGACATCGACCTGACCATCGAGGACGGCGAGTTCGTGGTGTTCGTCGGCCCCTCGGGCTGCGGCAAGTCGACCCTGCTGCGCATGGTCGCCGGGCTTGAGGACATCACCCGCGGCGAGATGTGCCTGGACGGCGAGCGGATCAACGAGCCCCCCCCCCAGGAGCGCGACATCGGCATGGTGTTCCAGTCCTACGCGCTCTATCCGCACATGACGGTGGCCGAGAACATGGCCTTCGGCCTCAAGCTGGCGCGCACCGACAAGGCCGAGATCCGCCGCCGCGTCGAGCACGCCGCCGACATCCTGCAGCTCTCCAAGCTGCTCGAGCGCAAGCCCAAGGACCTCTCCGGCGGCCAGCGCCAGCGGGTGGCGATCGGCCGTACCCTGGTCAAGGAGCCGGCGGTGTTCCTGTTCGACGAACCGCTGTCCAACCTGGATGCCTCGCTGCGCGTCGAGATGCGGGTGCAGATCGCCGAGCTGCACAAGCGCCTCGGCGCCACCATGATCTACGTGACCCATGACCAGGTCGAGGCGATGACGCTGGCCGACCGCATCGTGCTGCTGTCGAGCGGCAGCATCGCCCAGGTGGGCGCACCGCTGTCGCTCTACCACTTCCCGAAATCCCTCGAGGTGGCCGAGTTCATCGGCTCACCGCGCATCAATACCCTGCCGGTGACGGTGGTCGACCCGGGCCCGCGGCGCACCGGGGTGCGCCTGCCCTCCGGCGAGACGCTAGCCGTGGCGGTAGACGGGGGTGGCCTGGCGGCCGGCGATACCGCCACTTTGGGAATTCGCGCCGAGGACTTCGTCGCCCCCGAGCAGGGCGAGGCGATCCTCGAAGCCAGGCTGATGGTGGCCGAGAAGCTCGGCTACGAGACGCTCGCCCACCTGCAGGTCGAGGGCGCCGAGGGCACCGTGACGCAGCGCCTCGACGGCCTGGCCCATCTCGAGGAGCACCAGGTCGTCGACCTGGGCCTGGCCGGCGACCACTGCCACCTGTTCGGCCCCGATGGCCAGGCCTGCCCGCGTCGGGTGGAGATTCCCGGCATCGCCCACTGAGGTATCTGCTCACGCCGCCCCGGGGCTTGGCCCCGGTCAGCCCGGGACGACAGCAAGGATCACCCGATTGGCCCTGGGATGTGGGGCCTGGATACGCGACAGGGGACGACACGAATGACCGAACGCGAGAAAATGCTGGCGAGCGAGCTCTATGACCCCCGCGATGCCGAATTGCAGGCGCTGCGCCGCCGGGCACGCCTGTTGACGCGGGCCCTTAACGACATCCCTGATGATGAAGAGGACGAGCGCGCCCGCTTGCTGTCAGAACTCATCCCCCATGCCGAGCCAGACCTCTGGATAGAACCGCCTTTCTACTGCGACTATGGCTGCCATATCTGGTTGGGCGAGAAGGTCTTCTTCAACTTCAACTGCGTCGTGCTGGATGTCGCACCGGTAACGATCGGCGATAACGTGCTGTTGGGCCCCGGCGTACAGCTCTATACGGCCACCCACCCGCTGGATGCGGAGACCCGTCGCTGCGGGCGGGAGGCAGGACGCCCCATCACCATCGGCGACGACTGCTGGATCGGGGGCGGCGCCATCGTCAACCCGGGCGTGTCGGTCGGCCCTCGCAGCGTCATCGGTGCGGGCAGTGTCGTGACGCGCGACATCCCGGCCGATGTGTTTGCCGCGGGCAATCCCTGTCGCGTCATTCGCATGATCGAGAACCGAGCCATGGAGGAATGACCCCGCGACGGGGCTGCTTCATCATCGAAGCGGGCTCGCTCAGATGCCCTCACCGTTCACGCCCCGGCGCTTGCGCCCGGGGCGTTTTCGTTGCCGTGCTTCATGCCGTCTGGATGGGGAACCTTCTCTCCTTCGTCGGGAAAGCGCGATGAATCCCGATGTCCAGGGTTCCTGTCGGAGTTCGCCAGCGGCTCGGCGGGACGACTTCCATGCCGACTGCCCGGCGTAGCGTCTCCCCTCTTGATTCGCCGGATCCCGCATGAAAAACCCGGCCGACTGGCCGGGAAGCAAGCATCCTGTCAGGGCGAGGAAAGCCGTGTGGGGTGAGGGGTCAGCCCTTCACGCCGCCGGCGGTGAGCCCGCCGGCGATCCAGCGCTGGCACAGCAGGAAGGCCAGGGTGATGGGGAGCCCTGAGAGCACCGCCGCGGCGGCGAAGTCGCCCCAGCGCTGGTTGTGCTCGGCGAGGTACTGCTGGGCGCCCACGGCCAGGGTCAGCTTGTCCTCGTCGAGCAGCAGCACCGAGGCCATGGGGTATTCCATGATCGACATGATGAAGGCGAGGATGAACACCACCATCAGGATCGGCACCGAGAGCGGCAGCAGGATGTGCCGGAAGGCCTGCCAGGTGCTGGCGCCGTCGACCATCGCCGCCTCTTCCAGGGAGCCGTCGATGGACTCGAAGTAGCCCTTGATGGTCCAGATATGCAGCGCCACCGCGCCCAGCGAGGCGAGGATCAGCGCGCCGTGGGTGTTGAGGCCCAGCCAGGGCACCAGCTGGCCGAGGCGATCGAACAGCGCGTAGAGCGCCACCAGCGAGAGCACCGCGGGGAACATCTGGAAGATCAGCATGCCCTTGAGGATCGGTGCCTTGCCCTTGAAGCGCATGCGCGCGAAGGCGTAGGCGCAGGTGGTGGAAAGCGCGAGGATCATCAGCGACGAGGCCACCGCCACCTTGATCGAATTCCACAGCCACAGCATGACCGGGAACGGCGGCTGGACGAGGGTGCCGTCGGGGCGTTCCCAGGGGATGCCGAAGGCCAGCGCCCAGTGCTCCAGCGAGAAGCGCTCGGGGATCAGGCTGCCGGTGGCGAAGTTGCCCTCGCGGAAGGAGATCGAGATCACCAGCAGCAGCGGGAATACCACCAGGCTGACGAAGCCCAGCAGGGCGAGGTGGGCGCCCAGCTTGCGGGTGCGGATCGAACGGGGTTGAACCATGGCCATGGGATGACTCCTCCTTAGACCTTGACCTTGGACAGGCGCATGTTGAGCCACGACAGCCCCACCACCAGCAGGAAGATCAGGGTGGCGATGGCGGCCGCCAGGCCGAATTGCTGGCCGGCATCCTGGAAGGCGATGCGGTAGGTGTAGCTGACCAGCAGGTCGGTGGTGCCCGCCGGGGTGCTGGCGCCGAGGATGTCCGGCTTGCCGCCGGTGAGCAGGGCGATCAACACGAAGTTGTTGAAATTGAAGGCGAAGGCGGCGATGAGCAGCGGCGTCAGAGGCTTGAGAATCAGCGGCAGGGTGATGCGCAGCATGTTGGTCAGCGGCCCGCCCCCGTCCACCGCCGAGGCTTCAAAGAGATCGCGGGGAATCGACTGGATCAGCCCCATGCACAGCAACAGCATGTAGGGGTAGCCGAGCCAGGTGTTGACGATCAGCAGCATGGTGCGCGCCATTGCCGGGTCGGTGAACCAGTCGGGGCTGATGCCGAAGAGGTTCTCGAGGATCAGGTTTATCTCGCCGTGGTTCTGGTTGAACATGCCCTTGAAGATCAGGATCGAGATGAAGGCCGGCACCGCGTAGGGCAGGATCAGCAGGGTGCGATAGACGGCCTTGCCCTTGAGCTGGTCCCATTGCAGCAGCGTGGCCAGCACGAAGCCCACCGCCAGGGTGAACACCACCGTCAGCCCGGCGAAGACGAAGGTCCAGACGAAGATCTGCAGGAAGGGCCCGCGGATGTCCGGATCGGTGAAGATCCGGGTGTAGTGGTCCAGCCCCACCGCGACCGGCCAGCCCGGGGTAAGCCGCTCACCGTCCTCGGTGACGAAGAAGCCGGTCTCCTGATCGGGCGTCAGGACGGTGCCGTCGCGCAGGTCGGTCAGGCTGCCGTCGGGGTTCGCCTCATAGCGCGGCAGCATCGGCGCGAAGCTGCGCAGGCCCGCCATCTGGAGCTCGATGCCGTCGAGTGTCACCAGGGTCAGGGCCTCGAGGGTGTCGCGCAGGGCGATCACCTCGCGAATGCCCAGCACCTCCCCCAAGGGGGCCGCCTGGGCCGGCTCGACCGCCAGGGGTTGCCCCGCCACGGCCTGTGCCAGCGGCTGGGACACCAGTTGCGTTGCCCCCTCCGGGTCGACGGCCCCCTTGGCCTCCAGATACAGGCGCGTGCGGTTGCCGTCACGAACCAGCTGGAAGTCGAAGGCCTGGCCTTCGGCCTGATAGGTCTGGTCGAGGAACTGGGCACGCACCCGCTCTTCGCTGAGCAGGTTGCTCGAGCTGTAGTTGCTGAAGCTGATGCCGATGGTATAGACCAGCGGGAAGATCACGAACACGCCCATCCCGGCCAGTGCCGGAAAGATGTAGCGGTGGCTCATCAGTTCACGCCTGCCGAAGACGATCGCCAGGGAAGCGCCCAGCACCAGGAACAGCAGCGAGAACATCCACTGGCCGCGCAGGTGGAAGGCGACCACCAGCCACAGGGTGGCGAGCACCAGCAGGGCCGTCAGGGCGCGCAGCGCCCAACGGGTATAGCGCTCGGCGGGGTAGCGGGATCGATGGCGCGGCAAGCCGCGCGAGGCATTGGTCACGAACATGGGGTCACCTGCGGTCAGCCCCGGCCGGGCCGTGGTTCACGGCCCGGCCGGGGCATGGACACTGGAAGGAACACGGTTACTCGATGGCGGTGCGGATGCGCTGGGCGGCGGCGTCGAGGGCCGCCTGCGGCGACTGGCGGCCGCTGCCGATGTTCTGCAGCGCCGGTTCCATGGCCGACCAGAAGGCGCCCATCTCGGGGATGTTGGGCATCGGCTCGCCGAGCTCGGCGTTCTCCAGGGTGGCGGCGATGCGCGGGTCGGACTCAAGCTCCTGCTGATAGGCCTTGTGGGCCACGGCGCCCAGCGAGCCGTCGCCGTTGAAGGTGCGCAGGCCTGCCTCCTCGAGCAGGTAGCTCTCGAGGAACTCGGTGGCCAGGAAATCGTGGGGGGAGGCCGAGTTGATCATCGCCGCCATCACCCCGAACATCGGCTTGGCCCGCTCGTCGCCGACCCTGGGCAACGGCGCCACGCCGAAGTCGATGCCGCTCTTCTCCAGGTTGCTCCAGGCCCAGGGGCCGCTGATCATGGCCGCCACCTCGCCCTGGTTGAAGCGGGTATCGGTGACGCTGTAGTCGGTGCCTTCGGGCAGCACGCCGCTGTCGATCAGTTCGCGCAGGCGCTCGGCACCCGCCACCGCGCCGGCGTTGTTGACGCCGATATCGCTGACGTCATAGCCGTTATCGTGGTGCTTGAAGGGATAACCGCCGTTGGCGGCCAGCAATGGCCAGCTGAAGTAGGGCTCGCCGTAGTTGAACAGGATCGCCTTCTTGCCCTCCTTGGCCAGCTCGGCATCGAGCCTGGCGAGTTCATCGAAGCTCTCGGGGGGTGTCTCCACCAGGGCCTTGTTGTAGATCAGGCCCAGCGACTCCACCGAGATGGGGTAGCCGTAGGTGTCGCCGTTCCATTCGACGGCGTCCCAGGTGAAGTCGAAGTAGCGCCCTTGGTAGTCATCGGAGGGGGCGACGGCCTTGAGCAGTCCGCTCTGGGCCCACTCGCCCAGGCGATCGTGGGCGAAGATGACGATGTCCGGCCCCTGACCACTGCCCGCCGCCTGCTGGAAGCGGTTGGTCATGTCGTCGGGGTGAACGATGTCGATGGCGATGCCGGTGTCGGCGGTGAACCGTTCGGCCACCTCGCGGATGCCCTGCGGGCCCTTATTGTCGCCGATCCAGACGGTCAGGCTGTCGTCCTCGAAGGCCAGGGCCGGCAGGGCGGCCCCGGCGCTCAGGGTGGCGGCCAGCAGGTAGGTGGTGGGGTGCGTGCGTGGGGTCATGATGACGACTCCCTTCTTGTTGTGGTGGCGTTGTCCTGGAGACGCGTGAGTGGGTACTCGGCAAGGCTCGCCGATCCATGGGATGGGTGCCTCCTCCCCCGGGGGGGAGGAGGGCGGCGTATGCACGGGGCGTAGGTCGTTGTCCCGCCACGCAGTCGGGCGCGTGGTGGAGGAAGCGCCGGGGAGGAAGACCTTACAGCGACAGCAGGAACAGGATCAGCGGGGGAGAGAGCAGCGACAGGATGAAGCCGCTGACCACCGCCACCGGGACGCAGCTCACCCCGCCGTGCTGCTGAATCACCGGCAGGGTGAAGTCCATGGAGGTAGCGCCGCCGTAGCCGATCGCCAGCGCCGCATGGCGGCGAATCACCAGCGGAATCAGCACGAAGGCCAGCAGCTCGCGGCCCAGGTCGTTGAAGAAGGCCACGCCGCCGAGCAGCGGCCCGAGTTCGTCGCCGATCAGGATGCCGGACAGCGAGTACCAGCCGAAGCCGGCGGCCATCGCCAGGCCCTCGTTCCAGCGCAGCTCGAGCAGCGGGGCGGCGGCGAGGCCACCGATCAATGAGCTCGCCGCCAGGGCAGTGGCGATGGCCAGGCCGAAGCGGTTGAGCAGGATCTGCTTGAGCGGCATGCCCGAGTTCCTGAGCTGGCAGCCGATCAGTGCCAGCAGGGCGTAGAGCACCCACTCCGAGAGACGCTCGGCCCAGGCGAACAGCGGCTCGCCGACGGTCCCGCCCGCCGCCAGGCCGAGCCCCACGCCGCCCATCACGACGCCGACCAGAGACAGCGAGCCGGCCATGGCCGCGAGCTTGCTGGTCGGCGCGCCGGCCACCGCGCGGGCGGGGTCCACCGGCAGGCGCAGGCGGCGCGACAGCCAGCCCAGGGCGGCGAGGTTGCAGGCCGAGGTCACGGCCAGCAGCACCAGCGCCTGGCCGCCCAGGCGGGCGAACTGGCCGCCGAGGTCGTCGAGCCCGGCCAGGCTCATGCCCATCAGCAGCAGGATGGCGTAGATCGAGGCGTTCACGCCGCGGTTGATCCACGCCATGAGGCCGTCATCGCGGATCCGGACCAGATAGCCCAGGATCAGCGGCAGCAGAACGATCAGTAGTCCGGTCAACATGCGAGAGTCCCTTCTCTTGGCGGCCGCCGGGGCGGCCGAAAAACCGGCTACTCTAGCATGGCCGAAGGCGCCGGGGAGGCGGCGTGTCTCAGGGGGCGGACAGCTCGGTGAGGGTCAGGCGGCTGCGCCGGCGGCCGTCGCGAAAGTATTCCATCCCCAGCAGCAGCCCGGGGCGTCGGGTATCGAACTCGAACACCAGGCGGCGATCGTCCTCGTCGGGCTCGGCCAGGGACACGCGTACCGCCTCGAAGCGCCCGGCCGGCAGGGTGACGTCCTCGCGGGCCAGCACCCGGTAGTCGATCGTCTCCTCGCGGCCGCGATGGTCGCGATAGCGCAGCCGCCCGCCGGCGCCCGGGTCGCCGATGGCGCGTCGTGCCAGGGCCACCAGGGCGCTCTGGCGATCCGGCAGCGGGGCGAGCTCGTCGCGGTTCAGCGAGTAGGCGCGGCGTATCCCCAGCAGCGAGTAGCCGGCGGCGTAGTGCAGCGAACGGATCCGCTCGTCGTCGAGCCGGAAGCGTCCCCACTCGTGGCCGCTGGCGCCGGGCAGGCGGGCGCGCATCTCGCTCTGCCAGTGGCCGGCCTCGTGGCTGAGGCGGTGGCGGATCTCGGCGTCCGGCCAGCCCGCGACCTCGAGGCGGTAGCGGGCGTCGAAGGGTTGCGGGTCGGTGGCGGCCAGGCTCGGCAGGGCCGGGATGGACAAGAGCAGGCCCAGCAGGACCCGCAGTCCGGCGCCGCGCAGCGGGCGAGACGACATCGATGGCTTCCTCGCGGGGGAGAGGGTGACCCGGTTGAGATGTCGGTGACGGCCAGGGGTTCCCTGACATGGCCGAGTCATCACCGGGGGGCTAGGCTGGCGGGACACAACCCGATCGCATCTTTCACAGGAGGTGTCGTCATGGCCAGCCTATTGCTCATCGCCGGCGACTTCGTCGAGGACTACGAGATCATGGTGCCCTTCCAGGCGCTCCAGGCCATGTGCCACCGGGTGGATGCGGTGTGCCCCGACAAGCGTGAGGGCGACCGGATCCGCACCGCCATCCACGACTTCGAGGGCGACCAGACCTACACCGAGAAGCCGGGGCACGACTTCACCCTCAACGCCACCTTCGCCGAGGTCGCCCCCGACGACTACGACGGCCTGGTGATTCCCGGCGGCAGGGCACCGGAGTACCTGCGTCTCGACGAGCGGGTGCTGGAACTGGTGCGTCACTTCTTCGACCATGACAAGCCGGTGGCCGCCATCTGCCACGGCGCCCAGCTGCTGGCCGCCGCGGTCTCACTCGCCGGCTGGCGGGTCTCGGCCTATCCCGCCTGCGCGCCGGAGGTCCACCTGGCCGGGGGCGACTATGCCGAGATCGACGTCGACCAGGCGATCGTCAGCGGCAAGCTGGTCACCGCGCCAGCCTGGCCGGCGCATCCGGCCTGGCTGGCGCGCTTCCACGAGCTGCTGTAACGCGATCAGCCGCTCTCGGCGAGTCGCTCGAGGGCCGGCGACAGGGTCACCGGGTAGTCGCCGTCGCCGGGGGCGAGCCCATGCAGCGACGTCGGCAGCCGCGCCAGGGCCTCGGTGACCCTTTCCCGGGAGGCCCGGGTGGCGGCCATCATCTCCGCTACCGTGTCGCCCCTCACCACGCAGGGGTGCAGCAGCGGGGTCGCGGCGTCGACGCGCTCGTCGCGGCCGGCGATGACGTCGCCGGCATAGTGGCCATGGGCGTCGTGGCGACGGAACACCTGCTTGCGGCCCGGCAGGTCGACCTTGCCGGTGGAGTGCTTGGTCCGCGGTGTCCCGGCGTACTCCACCAGCTTGTAGGAGAGGTCGATGACCGGGGCGTCGGCGGCCGCCCCGAGCCGGGTGCCGACGCCGAAGGCATCGATCGGCGCGCCCTCCGCCACCAGCCTGGCGATGGCGTGCTCGTCCAGGCCGCTGCTGGCGACGATCTTCACCGTGCCGTGGCCGGCCGCGTCGAGCAGCGCCCGAGCGCCGCGGGCCAGTTCGCCCAGCTCGCCGGAGTCCAGGCGAATGGCGCCCACCGTGAGGCCGGGCTCGTCGTGCAGCAGCTCGATCACCGTCTTCACGCCCGCCAGGGTGTCGTGGGTATCCACCAGCAGGGTGGTGCCGGGATAGTGACGGGCGAAGGCGCGGAGGGCCTCGCGCTCGCTGTCGTGGGCCAGCACGTAGCTGTGGGCCATGGTGCCGTTCAGCGCCAGGCCGTGGCGCAGCCCGCCCAGCACGTTGCTGGTGCCGGCGAGCCCCGCCGCGCGATAGGCGCGTACCCCGCGCACCGCCGCGTCCACGCCGTGCATGCGGCGCATGCCGAAGTCCACCACCGGCCGGCCCCGGGCCGCCATGACGATGCGCACCGCCTTGGAGGCCAGCACCGTCTCGAGCTGCACCAGGTTCATGATCAGGCTCTCGAGCAGCTGGGCCTGGGCGATGGGCGCGTCGACCTCCAGCAGCGGCTCGTCGGCGAACACCGGCGTGCCCTCGGGCAGCGTCCAGATGTCGCCCTCGAAGCGCCAGTCGGCCAGCCAGTCGAGGAAGGCGGTCTCGAGGTGATCGACCTCGGCGAGCCGGGCCAGGGCGCGGTCGGTGAAGCGCAGCCGGCTGACCCGTTCGGCGGCGTACTGCTGGCCGCAGGCCAGCATGAAGCGGCGCTCGGGCGGCAGCCGGCGGAAGAACAGGCTGAAGGTGGCCGGCGCCGTCATGCCCTCCTTCCAGTAGGCCTGGGTCATGGTCAGTTGGTAGAGATCGGTGAGCAGCGCCAGCTCGTCGTCGTCGACGCTCAGGGGGGCGACGGTCGGCAGGGTGGCGCTCTGCGCGGCGGTACTCATGGCCGCACCTCGGCGCCGGCCTCCTGAAGGGCCGATCGACAGTCGTCCGCCGCCGCGGCGTCCACCGCCGCGCTCAGCGAGGCGAGCAGCAGGGTCGTGAAGCCTTCCCGGCGGGCATCGAGCACCGTGGCCCGCACGCAGACGTCCAGCGCCAGGCCGCAGACGATCACTCGCTCGATGCCGCGTTCGCGCAGGTAGCCGGCCAGGCCGGTGCCGTCGAAGGCGGAGTAGGCGTCGGCGTCGAAGGCGCAGGCCTTGCTGACCCGCAGGGTCGCGTCGTCGAGGTCGAGGTCGGGATGGAAGGCCGCCCCGGGGGTGTCCTGGACGCAGTGCACCGGCCAGGGCCCGCCGCGGTGGGCGAAGCTGACGTGGTCGAGCGGATGCCAGTCCCGGGAGGCGACCACCGGGGCGCCGCCGGAGCGGGCCGCGGCGATCTCGGCGTTGATCCCCGGCACCAGGGCGTGGCCGCCGGCGACGGCCAGGGCGCCGTCCTCGCAGAAGTCGTTCTGCATGTCCACCACCAGCAGCGCGTCCCCGGGGCCGTAGTCCACTTGAGCGTGACGCATCGAGCACCTCCTCGGAGGTCGGCGGGTGTTCCCTCTCAGCGTACGCCCCGGGCCCGCCGGAATGCCACAGCCAACTCCTGATACGGGACGCTAGTGTCCTGTTTCAAGGGTGGGTTGAAGAGATGGCGAGCGCATCGGGTCGCCAGACAAGGCGCCGCGACGAGGCATGGCAGCGCTATGGCGAGGAAAGGCAAGGCGGCCCAGGGAGCCGCCGGAATTCTTCGGTCGACCTGACACTAGTAGCCGGCCTCGGGATCGATGGTCTCGACCTCTTCCCCGGCCGCCATGGCCCGCAGCGCCTCGGCTACCTGGTCCAGCGCCTCGCCGAGCGGCGTGGGGCCGGCCATGTGCGGGGTGACCAGCACCCGCGGGTGCGACCACAGCGGGCTGTCGCCGGGCAGCGGCTCCTCGGGGAAGGCGTCGAGCAGGGCGCCACGCAGTCGGCCTTCGGCCTCGCCTTCGCCGAGCGCTTCGAGCAGCGCGGCCTCGTCGATCAGGCTGCCGCGCCCCGGGTTGATCAGGGTCGCGCCCTCGGGCAGGGCGGCCAGGGCGTCGGCATCGATGAGATGGCGGGTGGCCGGGGTGTCGGGCAGCAGCAGCACCAGGCTCTGCACTCGAGGCAGCAGCGTCGCCAGGCCGTCGTCGCCGTGGTGGCAGGTCACGCCGGACAGCGACTTGGGCGAGCGGCTCCAGCCGTGCACCGGGAAGCCGTCATCGGCGAGCGCCCGAGCCACGCGGGCGCCGATGGCGCCGAGCCCCAGTACGCCCACCGCCCAGTCGGCCTTGTCGGTCGCCGGCAGTTCGTGCCATTCGGTGCGTGCCTGCTGGCGGCGATAGCGGTCGAAGTCGCGCTGGAAGTGCAGCACGCCGTAGCGCACATAGTCGGCGATGGGACCGGCCATGCCGGCGTCGCGCAGCTTGACGATGGGCACGCCGCGGGGCAGGGCGGGGTTGCTCAGCAGGGCGTCGACCCCGGCCCCCAGGTTGACGATGCCCTTGAGGCCGTCGAGCTCGCCGAGCAGCTCGGCGGAGGGCTTCCAGGCCGCCAGGTAGTCGGCGCGGCGGCGCTCGGCGGCCGGGGCCGCGCTGGTGATGACCTCGGCGTCGGGCAGTCGCTCGGCGAGGGCCTCGCGCCAGGCCTCGGCGGCATCGATATGGATCAGGACTCGCATCGGGCCTCCGGGAAGATGGACGTTGGCGACCATCTTCCCGGTTTCGCCGCGCCGGGGAAAGCCTCGATCAGGCCGGTTCGGGGGTGCGCTCGACAGGCGCGGCGAGGGAGGGCGCCGGCGCCATGGGTGCCTCCGGGAGGCGGTCGGCGATTCGGAAGCGGGCGACTCGCTCGCTCAACTCACCGGCCTGGGCCTCGAGGGTCGCCGCCGAGGCGCTGGTGGCCTGGACCAGGCCGGCATTCTGCTGGGTCGCCGAGTCGAGCTCGGTGACGGCCGTACCGATCTGTTCCAGGCCGTCGGACTGCTCGCGGGTGGCGGCGCCGATGCGGATCACCTCCTCGCCGAGGCGCTCGATACCGCGGGTGGTCTCGGTCATGCTGGTACCGCTCTGTTCCACCTGGCGGGCGCACTCGTCGAGCTGCTGGCGCGTGGCGCCGAGCAGCTGACGGATCTCGCCGGAGGCATCGGCGCTGCGGCTGGCCAGGGCGCGGACCTCGGTGGCCACCACGGCGAAGCCGCGCCCGCGCTCGCCGGCCCGGGCGGCCTCCACGGAGGCGTTGAGGGCGAGGATATTGGTCTGAAAGGCGATGGTGTCGATGGTCTCGATGATGCCGTCCATGCGCGTCGCGTCGGCGACCACGGCCTGGATCAGCGAGACGCTGCGGGTCACGCTGTCGTGGCTGACCCGGGCCTGGACGGTCGCCTCTTCCGCCAGGCGATCGGCCTCGCGGCTGCTCTGGGCGTTCTGCGCCACCGAACTGGTGATCTCCTCGAGGCTGGCGGCGCTCTGCTGCAGGGCGCTGGCCTGCTGCTCGGTGCGCGAGGCCAGGTCGTGCCCCCCCTGGGCGATCGACTCGGCGCCGCGGTGGACGGCGACGCCGGTATGGCGGATCGAGGCGACCAGGCCCGAGAGCGATTCGGTCATGCGGCGCAGGGCGCCCAGCAGGCGGGCGGTCTCGTCCTTGCCCTGCACCGAGATGTGCTGTTGCAGGTCGCCCTCGGCGACCCGCTCGGTGATCGCCAGCGCCTGGTTCAGCGGGCGCACGATGCTGCGGGTGATCAGCAGTGACAGGGCCACGGCCATCGCCAGGGCCAGGCCGGCGAAGCCCAGCAGGCCGACGAGGGCGCCGTGATGCCGCGACAGGATGCCGGCCTCGGCCGCGCCCATGCGTGTCGCGGCGCGTTCGCCGATGGCATCGGCGGCGTCCTGGAGGCGGTAGACCGCCGCCTTGTGGGCCGAGAAGGCCCGGTTGGCCTCGGCGGTGGTGGCGAATTCACCCTCCCGCAGCCGGCGGTAGGTGGCCTCGAAACCGCCGGCATACTCGCCCAGGGCGTCGCCGGCCTCGCGGTAGAGGCCGCCGAGTGCCGGGGCGGGCGCCAGGCCGAGGCCGGCGTCCAGGGCCTGGTCCAGCCGTTCGCGCGCGTCGCCCCAGTCGTCGCGATAGCCGGCGACTCGGTCGGCATCGTGCAGGTTGATGAAGGTGTCCTTCTCGTAGCGTCGCAGCTGCAGGGACAGTTGCTGGACGCGGGCAGCATTGAGGGCGAGGGCGGCATCGACCTCCAGGGTATCGACGGCGGTGTCCTTGACCTGCGACAAACCTCGGATACCCACGCCGCTGGCGGCCAGCAGCAACAGGACGATCAGGGTGAAGGCCATGGCGAGGCGAGCGCCGATGGAGAAGCGTTGGAGCATGAGGCAACGGTCTCGAAGGGAAGTTGGTTATCCCCTATCGGCATGATCAGCGGTCTACTTAAGTCTTATAGTGCTAATAAACCAGCTGCATCATCGGCGGCGGCGCTTCGTCGAGCAGGCCGGCCAGCCGCGCCAGACCGCTCTTCAGCCGGCCGAGGTCGGGCTCGGCGCCCAGGCTCAGGCGAATGCGCCGCGGGGCCGGGGTCTGTTCCACCATGAAGGGGATGGCGGTGGTGATGGCCACGCCCTCCTGCTCGGCCTGCTGCTGGAGCTCCTCGGCCCGCCAGGCGGCGGGCAGCGACAGCCACAGGTGGAGGCTGGAGGCCCGGGAGGCGACGGCGTGGCCGTCGAACAGCCGGGCGGCCAGGCGCTGGCGTTCGGCCAGCAGCTCGCGCTGCTCCCGGGCCAGGCTCTCCAGGGTGCCGTCGGCGATCCAGGCATCGGCCAGCTCGAAGACCAGCGGGGTGGCCATCCAGCTGGTGGCCCGCATGCGCGGCAGGGTGTGGTGGAGCTGGCCCCGCGGCACGCTGAGATAGCCGGCGCGCAGCCCCGGGAGGACCACCTTGGTGAGGCTGGTGACATGGAAGCACAGCTGCGGCAGGCGGGCGGCCAGCGGCGTCAGCCCGGGGGGCTCGAGCAGCGCATGGACGTCGTCCTCGATCAGCCATACCCCGTGATGGTCGAGCACCCGGGCCACGGCATCGCGTCGCGCCTCGTCCATGGTGGCCCCGGTGGGGTTGAGCTGGGTGGGGGTCAGGCACACCGCCCGCGGGCGCAGGCGCCGGCAGGCCAGGTCGAGGGCCTCGGGGATCACCCCGCGCTCGTCGATGGCCACGCCGCGCAGCTGGAAGCCCAGGGTCCGCGACAGGGCGATCAGGCCGTGGTCGGTGAGCGCCTCGGTGAGCACCAGGTCGCCGTGCTGGACCACGGTGGAAATGGCCAGCATCAGGCCGTGGGCGGCGCCGTTGCACAGAACCCGGTCGTCCGGGGCGCCGGGCACGCCGAGCCGCTCGTCGAGCCAATGGCTGGCGCGCTCGCGCTGGTGGGCCAGGCCGGCGATGGGGCGATTGGCGGACACCACCTCGGGTCGGGCCCGCTCGGCCAGTGCCGCCAGCGTCTCGCGAAAGCGCAGGTGGTGGCTCGGCGGACATACCGGGTGGGCGATCGACAGGTCGATCAGCGGGCTCTCCTGGCGGGGCTCCTGGCCGCGCAGGTAGGCCGATTCCCGGGCGTCGTCCAGGGCGTTGATCCAGGTGCCGCTGCCGACCCGCGACTGCACCAGGCCCATCTTCTCGGCCTGGGCATAGGCCCGCGAGACGGTCTGCACGCTCACCCCCAGGGTCTCGGCCAGGCGCCGATGGGGCGGCAGCCGGGTGCCCGGGACGAGCTCGCCCTGGCGGATGGCCCGGGACAGGGCACGGGCGATGGCCAGGTACTTGGGACCGGTGTCCGTCAGGTAGGGCGTCAGATCGATTGTCATGATGCAATAAAGCCTTTGACCGTCGGCCGAGCGGGGGTGCTAGTATCGGCATGGAGACATTGACTGAAATTGTCATGAATTATGCTAGCAGTTGTCATGACAATTCAAACGGCCCAGGAGTGGCCGGCAAGTCTGCCTTGGCGCCCCGGCCACCTTCCAGGAGGAAAAGGCCGGGATCGGTGATGTGATCGTTGGACGAGCGATTTCATGATTCAGGTATCCCTGCCTTTCACTCGCGAAGAATACGCCGCCCGGCTCTGGAAGGTCCGGGCCGAGATGGCGAGCCGGGGCATCGACGTGCTGATCATCAGCGACCCCTCGAACATGGCCTGGCTGACCGGCTATGACGGCTGGTCCTTCTACGTGCACCAGTGCGTGCTGCTGGGCCTCGAGGGCGAGCCGGTGTGGTACGGTCGGCGCATGGACGCCAACGGGGCGCTGCGCACCTGCTGGATGGACCCGGAGAACATCACCTACTACCCGGATTACTACGTGCAGAATCCGGACATGCACCCCATGGAGTACCTGGCCCAGTCGATCATGCCCGATCGCGGCTGGCACCTTGGCGTGGTGGGCATGGAGATGGACAACTACTACTTCTCGGCCAAGGCCTACCAGTCGCTGCTGCGCGAGCTGCCTCACGCCCGCTTCATGGACGCCAACGCCCTGGTCAACTGGTGCCGGGCGATCAAGTCGGCCCAGGAAGTCGAGTACATGCGCATCGCGGCGAAGATCGTCGAGGGCATGCATTCGCGCATCCTCGAGGTGATCGAGCCGGGGCTGCCCAAGAGCAAGCTGGTGTCGGAGATCTACCGGGTCGGCATCGAGGGCTGGAAGGACGAGCACGGCAAGGTCTATGGCGGCGACTACCCGGCCATCGTGCCGATGCTGCCCACCGGCAAGGACGCCGCCGCGCCCCATTTGACCTGGGACGACAGCCCCTTCCGCGAGGGCGAGGGCACCTTCTTCGAGATCGCCGGGGTGTTCAAGCGCTATCACGCGCCGATGTCGCGTACCGTCTACCTGGGCCGGCCGCCGGCAGAGTTCGTGCGCGCCGAGTCGGCGCTGCTTGAGGGCATCGAGAACGGCCTCGCGGTGGCCAGGCCGGGCAATCGCACCGCGGACATCGCCATGGCGCTGGGCGCGGCCATGGACAAGTACGGGTTCGACCGCGGCGGGGCGCGCTGCGGTTATCCCATCGGCATCAGCTATCCCCCGGACTGGGGCGAGCGCACCATGAGCCTGCGCCCCTCGGACGAGACGATCCTCGAGCCGGGCATGACCTTCCATTTCATGCCGGGGCTGTGGGTCGAGGACTGGGGCCTGGAAATCACCGAGAGCATCCTGATCACCGAGACCGGCTGCGAGACGCTGGCCGACTTCCCCCGCCAGCTGTTCGTCAAGTAAGGAGCACTTATGAGCAAGCGACCGAGCCCCATCTCCGCCACCGTCGATTTCGAGGCCGAGGGCGTCCAGCACGGTTTCCTCAAGCTGCCGATCTCCAACGACGAGTCGGCCTGGGGGGCGGTGATGATCCCGATCACCGTGGTCGCCAACGGCGAGGGGCCGACGGCGTTGCTGACCGGCGGTAACCATGGCGACGAGTACGAGGGCATCACCGCCCTGCAGAAGCTGTCGAGCACGCTTCGTGCCGAGGACGTCCGCGGGCGGGTGATCATCGTGCCGATGATGAACACCCCGGCGGTCCAGGCCGGCAAGCGCACCTCGCCCATGGACGGCGGCAACCTCAACCGCAGCTTCCCCGGCGACCCGGACGGCAGCGTCACCGAGAAGATCGCCGACTACTTCACCCGGGGGCTGGTGCCGATGGTCGACGTGGTGCTCGACCTGCACTCCGGCGGCCGCACCCTGGATATCGTGCCCTTCGCCGCCTCCCACGTGCTCGACGACGCCGACCAGCAGCGCCGCGCCCTGGAGGGCGCCAAGGCCTTCGGCGCGCCCTATGCGATGATGATGTTCGAGCTCGACGCCGAGGCGCTGTTCGACACCGCGGTGGAGCGCCAGGGCAAGGTGTTCGTGGCCACCGAGCTGGGCGGCGGCGGCACCTCCACGCCCCAGAGCCTGGCCATCACCGAGCGCGGTATCCGCAACTTCCTGATCCACTACGGGCTGGTCGAGGGCGAGCTCGAGGTCCCCGAGGCGCCCCAGGTCTATCTCGACATGCCGGATGCCAGCTGCTATGTGCAGAGCGAGCACTCGGGGCTGCTCGAGCTGACGCTGGCGCTGGGCGACCGGGTAGAGCCGGGGCAGGTGATCGCCCGGGTCTATGACCCGACCCGCAGCGGGGCCGCGCCGATCGAATACCGGGCCGGTCGCGGCGGGGTGCTGGCGGCGCGTCGCTTCCCGGCCAATGTCAACATGGGTGATACCATCGCGGTGATCGCCGAGGTCGTCGAGTCGCTCGGCTGAACACGCACGGATGGAAAGGTCCATGAAGCTCGATCGCTATGATCTGAAGATCCTCGAGATCCTGTCCAGGGATGGACGCATCACCAAGTCGCGGCTGGCCGAGGCCATCAACCTGTCGATCAGCCCCTGCTGGGAGCGGGTAAGGCGCCTGGAGAAGGCCGGCATCATCGAGGGCTACGGGGCGCGGCTCAACCCGGCGGTGCTCAGGCCTCGCACGCCGGTCTGGGTGCAGATCGAGCTCAAGACCCACAACGCCGAGAGCTTCGCCCGCTTCGAGGCCCTGGTGCGCGACACCCCGCAGGCGGTCGAGTGCGTGGCGGTGGGTGGGGGTGTGGACTACCTGGTCAAGTTCGAGGCCGACTCGATCGATGCCTACCAGCGCCTCATCGATGCCTGGCTGATGTCCGACGCCGGCATCGAGCGCTATTTCACCTACATCGTCACCAAGAGCGTCAAGCGGCCCGCCACAGGCTTCGCCGCGACCGACTTCGCCTCGTCCTGATCGCCCCTATCGCGACGTGTCATCTGCGTTGATTCGCCCCGCCGGCCATGGCATAAGCTAGAAGGGCGGTGGGGCGAGCCCTACCCGTGCCGGGCGATCCCTCCGGCGTTGCATGACGCGAGGCGCCGGACCATGGACCGAACCCGCAGTGATTCGAGATCGCCTGACGCAGAGGGAATGACATGTCCTACTTCACGATTGCCGGTGTTCAGATGCATGCCCTGCATCATGGCGACAACACCGAGGCCATGCGCCATCGCATCGACGTGCTGATGAGCCGCTTCCCCCAGGTGCAGATGGTGCTGTTCAGCGAACTGATGCCCATGGGGGCCTCCCCGCATCATGCCCAGCCGTTGCCCAGCCATGCCGAGAGCATGTTCTGCCAGCTGGCCGAACGGCATCGCATCTGGCTGATCCCCGGCTCGATGTTCGAGCAGGGTGAGGACGGCACCTACAATACCCTGTCGGTGATCAATCCCCACGGCGAGGTGGTGACCCGCTATCGCAAGATGTTCCCCTTCCGGCCCTACGAGGCCGGTGTGGAGAGCGGCAGCGAGTTCGTCGTCTTCGACGTGCCGCGGGTCGGACGCTTCGGCGTCTCGATCTGCTACGACATGTGGTTTCCCGAGACCACCCGTACCCTGGCGGCGATGGGCGCCGAGGTGATCCTGCACCCGACCATGACCGACACCATCGACCGCGACATCGAGCTGGCGATCGCGCGGACCAATGCCGCGGTCAACCAGTGCTACTTCTTCGACATCAATGGCGCCGGGGCCATCGGCAACGGGCGCTCCATCGTGGTCGGGCCCTCCGGCGACGTCATCCACCAGGCCGGCACCGGCGAGGAGATCATGCCCGTCGAGGTCGACATGAGCCGCGTGCGCCGCGAGCGCGAGACCGGCCTGCGCGGCCTCGGCCAGCCCCTCAAGAGCTTCCGCGACCGGCGGGTCGATTTCACGCTGTATCGCCACGAGAACGGCGCATCGCCTTTTCTCGAGACCCTGGGGCCGCTGGAAAAGCCGCAACGTACTAATATTGAGGAGTACTGACCGCCTCGACACAGGTCGCCACGGAGAGAGGACCCTTGCATGCTTGCCCGATTTCTTGACGCCCTGCGTCGCCTGTTCCATTCGTCCGCGTCCGCCGGTTCCGACGCCGCCCGGCCCGCTCCCGCCGAGGCGGGAGGCGCGGCCTCCGATGATGCCCAGGGAGCGACCACGATGAGCAAGATCACCAGCATTGCCGATGTCCGTCGTCATTTCCTCAACAACAAGCGGCCGATCTATTTCATCTCGGCCACCAACTTCAACCTGCTGGGGATCGGCGACTGGGTCGGCAACTTTCGCCACATCAACTACATCGACTGCTTCGATCGGCGCCAGCGCAATGTCTTCGTGCCGCGGGAGAAGTTTCCCCGCGACTTCGAGGGCATCGAGGACATCAACAACTACCTCCTCGAGCACAAGGAGGTGATCGACTACATTCAATCCCGGGCCCAGGGCGAGGACGCCGGCGTCGCCGCCTTCCTGATGTTCGACGAACACACCGAGGAGATCTGTGAGCAGCTCGGACTCAAGGTCGCCTTCCCCCCGGCGGCGTTGCGCTCGCGAATGGACAACAAGATCGAGACGGTGCGCATCGGCAACAAGGTCGGCGTGCCCAGCGTGCCCAACGTGCTGGCCAAGGTGGGCAGCTACCAGGAGCTCTGCGACGTCAGCCGCGAGCTGGGCGACGACCTGGTGGTGCAGACCGCCTTCGGCGACTCCGGGCATACCACCTTCTTCATCGCCAGCGAGGACGACTACTACAAGCATGCCGAGGAGATCGAGGCCGAGCCCGAGGTCAAGATCATGAAGCGGATCAACTGCCGCGGTTCGGCGATCGAGGCCTGCACCACCCGCAGCGGCACCGTGGTCGGCCCTTTGATGACCGAGCTGGTCGGCTTCAAGTCGCTGACTCCCTACAAGGGCGGCTGGTGCGGCAACGAGATGTTCGCCGGGGCCTTCAGCCAGGCGGTGCGCGACAAGGCCAAGGAGTACACCTTCAAGTTCGGCGAGGCGTTGCGCGAGGAGGGGTATCACGGCTACTTCGAGCTCGACTTCCTGATCGACATGGATACCCAGGACGTCTATCTCGGCGAGCTCAACCCGCGGGTCACCGGGGCCAGCTCGTTGACCAACGTGGCGGCCTTCGCGCATTCCGACATCCCGCTGTTCCTGTTCCACCTGCTCGAATTCTCGGGGCTGGATTTCGACCTCGACATCGACGAGATCAACGAGCGCTGGGCCCATCCGGACAGCGTCGACAGCTGGAGCCAGCTGGTCATCAAGCACACCGAGGAGAGCGTCGACCTGCTCACCGCGGCGCCGGCCTCCGGCGTCTGGCGGATGGAGGAGGACGGCAGCATCGCCTACGACCACTACGACTCCCATCCCCACGCCGCCGAGAACGAGCGCGAGGCCTTCTTCCTGCGCATCAGCGGGGAGGGCGACTTCCGCTACGAGGGCGCCGACCTGGGGATCCTGATCACCCGCGGGCGGCTGATGGACGACGACTTCCAGCTCACCGAGCGGGCCCGCGCATGGATCGAGGGCATTCGCGGCCAGTTCTCCGGTCAGCCCCTCCAGGACCCGGTGGTGGAGGAGGTCGCCGTCAGCCATGCCATCGGCGGCGGCAACTTCAAGATCCTATGAGCGGAAGACACCCCCCCGGCCCGCCGCCGGGCAGGATGCCGAGTGGCGGGGCGGACAAGACGCTGGACTTTCGCACCGTGCGGGAGGAGGTGCCGGGGCCCAAGTGGCGCTCGCTGTTCGACTACCACTGGCCGGCCTACGAACAGTGGTACCTGAGCGAGGGCGAGCGCGAGCGCCCCGGCTATCTCGCTTGCTTCAACGCCCTGCGTCGCCATATGCCGGAGCTGCTGGACACCTACCGGACGCTGTGCGAGCTGGCCGGGGGCGGCGATCTCAGCGCCCGCCTGCTGAGCCTGTATCGTCCACCGGCCTATATCACCGGCTGCTCCCAGGCGGTGCTGGCCCGGCCGGCCGGGCCGGTGCTGGCGCGCAACTACGATTATCCGCCGGAGCTGTGCGAGGGCACTATCCTCTACAGCCGCTGGAACGGGCGACGGGTGATCGCCATGTCCGACTGCCTGTGGGGCGTGCTCGACGGCATGAACGAGGCCGGCCTGGCGGTATCGCTGGCCTTCGGCGGACGCAAGGCGGTGGGCGACGGCTTCGGCGCGCCGATCATCCTGCGCTATGTGCTGGAGACCTGCGACGACGTGCATCAGGCCGCCGAGGTGCTGGCCCGGGTGCCGACCCACATGGCCTACAACATCACCGTCGCCGACCGGGCCGGTCATTACGTGACGGCGATGATCGCCCCCGATCGGCGCGCCAGCATCCGTCGCGTGCCGGTGGCCACCAATCACCAGAAGAAGATCGAGTGGTATGCCCATGCCCTGGCGTCGGAGACGCTGATCCGCGAGCGTCAGCTGTCGATCCTGGTCGACGACGAGGGCACCAGCGAGGCGCGCTTCGTGTCCGCCTTCGGTGCGCCGCCGCTGTTTCGCCACGACTACGGCCGCGGCCTGGGGACCATCTACACCTCTGTCTATCGTCCCGCCGAGGGGCGGGCCGGCTTCCACTGGCCGGGCCTCGCCCTGGGGCTCGGCTTCGACGACTTTCCCGAAGAGCGCATCACCGTGCGCTATGGCGTACGGGGGCTCTATACGGGCTGAGCGGATGCAGAACAAGATCAAGAAGGGGATCGCCATGCACGAGAGCAGCCAGACCGAAACGCCCTACACCGCGCTGGGCTTCTACCACAAGATCTCTCAGCTGCGCGCCGATACCTGGAACGCGCTCAAGCGCGATCTCGGCCAGCTGGTGCGGCTCAAGGACGAGGGCGGCGAGCGCCAGTTGATCAAGGCGATCGACGTCAAGCTCACCCGCCTGGAGATCATCGAGGACTACCACGCCTTCCCCTCCAAGGAGGACTTCCGGCACATCTGGGCGCTGTTCGACCGCGAGGAGTACGTGCTGCTCGAGAAGGTGGTCAAGCGCCTGGTGCGCGCGCTGATCAGCGAGTCCTATCGGCGTCGCCACGTCGACCTCTCCGAGACCGACGCCGACGCCGAGGACCTGGAGACCCTGGACGCCCTCAACCAGCTGCGACGCGGCCACCCGGCCTCCAACAGCTCGGCCCAGCCCTATTTCGAGCTGCTGATCGTCGACAACTGCTCGCCCCAGGAAGAGGAGGTGGTCCGCGAGGCCTTCCACAACCTGCGTCGCCCCGAGGATCGCTTCGTCTACGACGTGGTCACCGCGCGCAGCTTCGAGGATGCCCTGATCGCGGTGCTGGTCAATCCCAACATCCAGGCCTGCCTGATCCGCTTCGATTTCCCCTTCAAGTCGAAGTACAACCTCAGCGCCCTGCGCGGCTACCTCGAGGGGCTGTCCGAGCAGGCGCTGGAGACCCATACCGAGGCGGAGCGCAGCATCCTGCTCAGCTCGATGATCAACGAACTGCGCCCCGAGGTGGACCAGTTCCTGGTCACCAGCGGCGACGTGGAGGCCACGGCCAGCCGCGACCTGCGCTTCTTCAAGCGGATCTTCTACCGCGAGACCGACTACATCGAGCAGCACCACACCATCCTGCGCGCCATCGACGACCGCTATCGCACGCCCTTCTTCGACGCCCTGCGCGAGTACAGCAAGAAGCCCACCGGGGTCTTCCACGCCATGCCCATCTCGCGGGGCAAGTCGGTGACCCGCTCGCACTGGGCGGGGCACATGATCGACTTCTACGGCATCAACATCTTCCTCGCCGAGACCTCGGCGACCTCGGGCGGGCTGGACTCGCTGCTGCAGCCCTACGGGCCGATCAAGAAGGCCCAGGAGTACGCCGCCCGGGCCTTCGGCGCGCGGCAGAGCTTCTTCGTCACCAACGGCACCTCCACCGCCAACAAGATCGTCGTCCAGGCGCTGGTCAAGCCCCGCGACATCGTGCTGGTCGACCGCGACTGCCACAAGTCGCACCACTATGGCATGGTGCTGGCCGGGGCCCACGTCAGCTACCTGGACTCCTACCCGCTCAACGACTACTCGATGTACGGCGCGGTGCCGTTGCGCGAGATCAAGAAGACCCTGCTCGCCTACCAGCGCGCCGGCGAGCTCGACCGGGTGAAGATGCTGCTGCTGACCAATTGCACCTTCGACGGGGTGGTCTACAACGTGCGGCGGGTGATGGAGGAGTGCCTGGCGATCAAGCCCGACCTGGTGTTCCTGTGGGACGAGGCCTGGTTCGCCTTCGCCTCCTTCAACCCCACCTACCGGCCGCGCACCGCCATGCATTCGGCCCGCACCCTGCGCGATCGCTACCGCAGCGAGGCCTATCGTGAGGAGTACGCGGCCTGGAAGGCCGAGTTCGATGCCCTCGACCCCGACGACGACGCCACCTGGCTGGATCGTCCGCTGATGCCCGACCCGGACCGGGTGCGCATCCGCGCCTACGCCACCCACTCCACGCACAAGACCCTGACCTCGCTGCGCCAGGGCTCGATGATCCACGTCTACGACCAGGAGTATCGCCAGCGGGTCGAGGCGCCGTTTCACGAGGCCTACATGACCCACACCTCCACCTCGCCCAACTACCAGATCCTGGCGTCCCTTGACGTGGGTCGCATGCAGGCGGAGATGGAGGGCTTCGAGCTGGTCCACGCCCAGGTCGAGGCGGCGCTGTCGCTGCGCGAGCAGCTGTATACCCATCCGCTGCTGCAGAAGTATTTCCGGGTGCTCAAGAACAGCGACATGGTGCCCGGCGAGTACCGCGAGTCGGGGGTGGAGTCCTTCTATGACCCGGTGACCGGCTGGAACCAGATGGAGGAGGCCTGGGCCCGGGACGAGTTCGTGGTCGATCCCACCCGGGTGACCATCGCCATCGGCAACACAGGGGTCGACGGCGACGCCTTCAAGAACGAATACCTGATGAACAAGTACGGCATCCAGATCAACAAGACCTCGCGCAACACCGTGCTGTTCATGACCAACATCGGCACCACCCGCGGCTCCATCGCCTACCTGCTCGACGTGCTGATCAAGCTGGCCAGGGAGTTCGAGTACCGCTGGGAGGAGAGCAGTCGCCCCGAGCGCAAGATCATCGAGCGCCGGGTCCACTCGTTGACCGAGGAACTGCCCCCGCTACCCGATTTCAGCCGCTTCCACGATGCCTTCCGGCGCGGCAGCGAGACGCCCGAGGGCGATATCCGCAGCGCCTACTTCCTGAGCTACGACGAGGAGAACACCGAGTACCTGCGCTTCGACAGCGGTGAGCTGCAGGCCGAGATGCGCAAGGGGCGGGACGTGGTCTCGGCGAGCTTCGTGATCCCCTATCCGCCGGGCTTCCCGGTACTGGTGCCGGGCCAGGTGGTCAGCGAGGAGATCCTGCACTTCCTGCAGGCCCTGGACGTCAAGGAGATCCACGGCTATCGGCCGGAGCTGGGCCTGCTGGTGTTCACCGAGGCCGCCCTCGACGATCCCGCGAGCTACTGAGGGCCGCGACAAAAAAAACCGCAACCCCTCGGCGCCGGAACGAAAAACCCGCCCGCTTCCGGCGCCCGACTTCAAAAACTCCCGCCCGCCGATCTGCCTTACCCTGACACCATCGCGCGGCACCCGCCGCGACTGCCATGTCTTCGCCGGTGCCCGCGCCGGCGTCCCAGGGGAGGTGCTTATGACGCTGTCCAACATGCTTTCCGATCCGCGTCTGTTCCGTCAGTACGCCTATGTCGACGGCAAGTGGACCCACGGCGACGAGGGCCGCGAGGAGGCCGTCGTCGACCCCGCCACCGGCGAGGTGCTGGGCCATATCCCGCTGCTCGAGCCGGCCCAGATCACCGCCGCCGTGGACGCCGCCGAGGCGGCCTTCGTGCACTGGCGGGCGCTGCGCGCCGACGAGCGCTGCGAGCGCCTGCTGGCCTGGTACGACCTGCTGCAGGCCCATCGCGAGGACCTGGCGACCCTCATGACCCTGGAGCAGGGCAAGCCGCTGCCGGACGCCCGCGGCGAGGTGGAATACGGCGCCAGCTTCGTGCGCTGGTTCGCCGAGGAGGGCAAGCGCACCTACGGCGACACCATTCCCAGTCACATCCCCAACGCCTCGCTCGGTACGATCAAGGAGCCGGTGGGCATCGCCGCGCTGATCACGCCTTGGAACTTCCCGCTGGCGATGATCACCCGCAAGGCCGCCGCCGCCATGGCCGCCGGCTGCCCGGTGATCGTCAAGCCGGCCCACGAGACGCCGTTCTCGGCGCTGGCGCTGGCCGAACTGGCCGAGCGCGCCGGCATCCCGGCCGGCATCTTCAACGTGGTGCTCGGCGACGCCGCCCAGGTCTCCAAGCTGCTGTGCGACGAGGAACGCATCAAGGCGCTGTCGTTCACCGGCTCCACCCGGGTCGGCCGGCTGCTGATCGAGCAGTGCGCCCACACCGTCAAGCGCGTCTCGCTCGAGCTCGGCGGCAACGCGCCCTTCATCGTCGGTCCGGACATGGACCCCAGGGAGGCGGCCTTCGCCGCCGTGGCGGCCAAGTTCCAGACCGCCGGTCAGGATTGCCTGGCGGCCAACCGCATCCTGGTCCACGAGTCCATCCACGACGAGTTCGTCGCCCAGTTCGCCGAGCGCATGGCGGCGCTGACCGTGGGCAACGGCCTGGAGAGCGAGGTCGATCTCGGCCCGCTGATCCATCGCCAGGCGGTGGAGAAGGCCTCGTCCATCGTCGACGACGCCGTCTCCCGCGGCGCCACCCTGGTGGCCGGCGACCAGGGCCTGGCACCGGGCGAGAACTTCTTCATGCCCACCCTGCTGACCGGCGTCACGCCGGCCATGAAGGTGTGGCGCGAGGAGAACTTCGCCCCGGTGGCCGGCATCACCGCCTACCGCGACGACGACGAGGTCATCGAGATGGCCAACGACACCGAGTACGGCCTGGCGGCCTACGTCTACACCCACGACATCCGTCGCATCTGGAAGCTGCTGCGGGCGCTGGAGTACGGCATGGTCTCGGTGAACTCGGTGAAGATGACCGGCCCCCCGGTGCCCTTCGGCGGCGTCAAGCAGTCGGGCCTGGGCCGCGAGGGCGGCGTGACCGGCATCGATGAGTATCTCGAAACGAAATACTACTGCCTGGGGGCGCTGGGCTCCGTATCCGGGAGCTAGGATCCGGGCTACGGGCTACGGGCTACGGGCTGCGGGCTGCGGGCTGTGCTCCCAGCCGCTCGTTGCCCGAGGCTCGTCGCTCGCGAGCGAAGTCGGCAGTCAGGCCGATGATCGGCCACCGCGTCGTTTCAAAAATACATGAAGAACCTTCTCCCCGGCGGAGCCGGGGAGTCTTACTGGAGAAGCGCATGACCACTCACAAGGATCTGATCGACCGCGACCGCAAGGTGACCTTCCACGCCTCCACCCACCTACGCGACTTCGCCCAGGGCGACGCACCGGGGCGCGTGATCACCGGCGGCAAGGGCATCCACATCGTCGACAAGGACGGCCGCGAGTTCATCGACGGCTTCGCCGGCCTGTACTGCGTCAACATCGGCTATGGCCGCACCGAGGTGGCCGAGGCCATCTACCAGCAGGCCCTCGAGATGGCCTACTACCACACCTACGTGGGCCACTCCAACGAGCCGCAGATCGCCCTGTCCGAGAAGATCCTCGAGCTTGCCGGCCCCGGCATGTCCAAGATCTATTACGGCCTCGGTGGCAGCGACGCCAACGAGACCCAGCTCAAGATCGTGCGCTACTACAACAACGTGCTGGGTCGGCCGCAGAAGAAGAAGGTCATCTCCCGCCAGCGCGGCTACCACGGCTCCGGTCTGGCCACCGGCTCGCTGACCGGGCTCAAGGCCTTCCACGACCAGTTCGACCTGCCGATGGCCGGCATCCTGCACACCGAGGCGCCTTACTATTACCATCGTGCCGCCGAGCAGGAGGGCATGACCGAGCGCGAGTTCTCCAAGCACTGCGCGCAGAAGCTCGAGGAGATGATCCTGGCCGAGGGCCCGGACACCGTGGCCGCCTTCATCGGCGAGCCGGTGCTCGGCACCGGCGGCATCGTGCCGCCGCCCGAGGGCTACTGGGACGAGATCCAGGCGGTGCTGGCCAGATACGACGCGCTGCTGATCGCCGACGAGGTGGTGTGCGGCTTCGGGCGCATCGGTGCCGACTTCGGCAGTCACCTCTATGGCATCGAGCCTGACCTGATCACCGTGGCCAAGGGCCTGACCAGCGCCTATCAGCCGCTGTCCGGCGTCATCGTCGGCGACCGGGTCTGGAGCGTGCTGGAGCAGGGCACCGGCGAATACGGCCCGATCGGCCACGGCTGGACCTACTCCGGCCATGCCCTGGGCTGTGCCGCCGGCCTGGCCAACCTGGCGATCATCGAGCGCGAGGGCCTGACCGAGAACGCCGCGGAGACCGGCGCCTACCTGCAGAATCGCCTGCAGGCCGCCTTCGGCGATCATCCCATCGTCGGCAACGTGCGTGGCGTGGGCATGCTGGCGGCGCTGGAGTTCTCCGCTGATCCGGCACTGCGCCGCCACTTCGATCCGAGCCTCAAGGTCGGTCCGCGTGTCGCCGCCGCCGCCCTCGAGGAGAACCTGATCGCCCGGGCCA
This sequence comes from Halomonas sp. ABH4_019, assembly GCF_056159885.1. NCBI lineage: Bacteria > Pseudomonadati > Pseudomonadota > Gammaproteobacteria > Oceanospirillales > Halomonadaceae > Halomonas > Halomonas sp. ABH4_019. The sequence goes on along the minus strand of NZ_JBSWWC010000001.1, from coordinate 807,760 downwards.
TGCCCCAGGGCGACATCCTCGGCTTCGCGCCGCCGCTGACCACCACGCGTGACGAGGTCGACGAGATCGTCGCTCGCGCCGAGCGTGCGGTAGGCAAGGTCACCGATGCGCTGGTGCGGGAAGGCGTGCTGCAGACCGCCTGAGGTCACCCTGTGTCACGCGCCATCGCCGCGGGTCCTGCCCGCGGCGATCTTGTCTGTGGCGGTCGGGTGTCGTCATCATGTCGAACAAGGGGAGGTGCCACATGAACGCGAGCGTTTGCGAGGTCGACCTGGCCGACTGCTATGCGGCGCGGCGGCGGATCGCCGACCGCGCGGTGCGCACGCCGCTGACGCGTTCGGCGGCGCTGTCGTCGCGCTTCGACGCCGAGATCCTGCTCAAGTGGGAGACCGCCCAGCCCACCGGTGCCTTCAAGCTGCGCGGTGCCATCAACATGATCTCGGCGTTGATCGAGCGCCACGGGCGTGAGGCACTCGCCGCCGGAGTGGTCACCGCCTCCACCGGCAATCACGGCCGGGCCGTGGCCCATGCCGCCGCCGCCCTGGGGGTTCCCGCGGTGGTCTGCCTGTCGCGGCTGGTGCCCGAGCACAAGGCGGCGGCCATCGCCGCGCTGGGCGCCGAGGTGGTGCGCGTCGGCGAGAGCCAGGACGCGGCCTTCGAGGAGGTGGCCCGGCGGGTCGAAGAGGGTGGCATGACGCCGATCCCGCCCTTCGACGACCCGTTGATCGTGGCCGGACAGGGCACCATCGGCCTGGAGCTGATGGAGGATGCCCCGGACCTGGACCGGGTGATCGTCGGCCTCTCCGGCGGCGGCCTGCTGGGCGGGATCGGCGCCGCGGTCAAGGCGATCCGGCCGGCGACCCGGGTCACCGGCGTCAGCCTGACGCGTGGCGCTGCCATGGCCGAGAGCCTGGCCGCGGGGCATCCGGTGACCGTGGAGGAGGCGGAGAGTCTGGGCGACTCCCTGGGCGGCGGCATCGGCCTCGACAACCGTTGTACCTTCGCCCTGGTGCGTCGGGTAATGGACGACCACTACGCCGTCTCGGAGGCCGCCATCGCCGCGGCCATGGTCGACCTCCTCGAGCACGAGAAATGCCTGGTGGAAGGGGCCGCCGCGGTGGGCCTGTCGGCCCTGGCCGAGCATGGCCTCCCGGTGCGCGGCCAGAGGGTCGCGCTGATCCTCTCCGGCAATGCCGTGTCCCTCGAGACGTTCGACCGGGCCAGGGCGATGGCGGGACGCTGAAGTGCGAGGTTCGAGGTTCGAGGTTCGAGGTTCGAGGTTCGAGGTTCGAGGTGTGAGGTGCGAGGTGGGAGGCGTGAGGCGTGAGGCGTGAGGCGTGAGGTTCGAGAGACTGCTTACCCCTTACCCCTTACCCCTTACCCCACTGGTACGGAGATTTCCCATGCAGCTCTACGATCGCGATGCCATCGAGCGCGTCGTCGGCATCGACCGCGAGGCCCTGGCGGCGGTGGAGGCCGGTTTCGCCGCCCTGGGGCGCGGCGAGGTGGTGCAGCCGCCGATCCTGTCGATGGCCATCGAGGAGGCCAACGGCGAGGTGGACGTCAAGACCGCGCATATCCTTGGTGCCGAGCGCTTCGCCATCAAGGTCAGCCCCGGCTTCTTCGACAATCCTGCCCTCGGCCTGCCGAGTCTCAGCGGTCTGATGATGGTGTTCTCGGCGAAGACCGGGCGGGTCGAGGCGGTGCTCTTCGACGAGGGGTATCTGACCATGGTACGCACCGCGCTGGCCGGGGCCATCGCCGCCAAGGCGTTGTCCCGGGAGGACAGCCGTCGGGTCGCGGTGCTGGGCGCCGGCGAACAGGCCGAGCGCCAGGTGGAGGCGCTGCGGCTGGTGCGCGACATTCGGTCGGTCGACCTCTGGGCGCGGCGTCGCGAGGGCGCCGAGGCCTGCGCCGAGCGGCTGCGTGCCCGGGGGCTCTCGGTCGAGGTCCACGAAACCGTCGCCGCCGCCTGCGCGCGGGCGGATATCATCGTCACCACCACCCCGTCCCGCTCGCCGCTGCTGCACGCCCGGGATCTTCCGGAGGGCGTCCACGTCACCGCCATGGGCTCGGACAGCCCGGACAAGCGCGAACTCGACGCCTCGGTGCTGACCCGCGCCGACGCCTTCGTCGCCGACACCCGGGCGCAGAGCGAGGCCAACGGTGAGCTCAAGGCCTTCGCCGGCGGCGAGGCGCCGTTCAAGGTCCACGAGCTGGGACGCGTGATCGCCGAGGGCGCCAGCCTGCGCCTGTCGGCGTCCACCATCACCGTCTGCGATCTCACCGGCACCGGCGTCCAGGACACCGCCATCGCCGGCTTCGCGCTGTCGCGGCTCGCCGTCGAATGAGCCGACTTGTGCCGCGTCCCGCCTTGGCTCAGGCTGTGGAAGTTCATCGGCTCGAGGAGGGAGATTCATGGCGACACTACTGGCCTTCGACGTCTACGGCACGCTGATCGATACCCACGGCGTGGTGGCCGAGCTGGAGGAGCGCCTCGCGGCACCGGCGCAGGCGGCGGAGTTCTCGCGGCGCTGGCGCGACAAGCAGCTCGAGTACAGCTTTCGTCGTGGGCTGATGGGCGATTACGTGGACTTCGCGCGCTGCACCCGGGAGGCCCTGGAGTTCACCGATCGCGCCCTGCAGGCGCGGCTGTCCGAAGCCGACAAGGATCATCTCATGGGGCGCTACGGCAGCCTGCCGGCCTTTCCGGACGCCCAGGCGGCGCTGGGACGGCTGGCCGAGGCCGGGATCAGCTGCGTGGCGTTCTCCAACGGCAGCCAGGAGGCGGTGACCCGGCTGCTCGCCGGGGCCTCCCTGCGTGACCGCTTCGAGGACATCGTCAGCGTCGACGAGGTCAAGCGCTTCAAGCCCGATCCGGCGGTCTATTTCCACCTGCGCCAGCGCCTCGAGGCCGATCCGGCCGATACCTGGCTGGTCTCCAGCAATCCCTTCGACGTGATCGGCGCCCGTCATGCCGGCCTGCACGCGGCCTGGGTGCGGCGCAGTCCCGAGGCTCCCTTCGATCCCTGGGGCATCGAGCCGGACCTCACCGTGGCCGACCTCGAGGCCCTGGCCGACCGGCTGATCTGAGCCGCCCTCAGCCCGGGCAGTCGGGCGGCGCGGGGCTCGCCGAGAGCGTCAGCCGGCTGAACCAGGCGGTGGCGTCGCCGCCGGCGTTGTCGCCGTCGCTCATCAGCGCCAGGCCGGCGAGCCGCTCGGCCCGCTCGCCGAACAGCCGCCGGAAGTCGGCGCGCACGTCGCGCACTTCGGCCACCCATTCGCCGACCCGCGCGGGCCCGCCTCGCAGGGCCAGCAGCCTGGCCCGGTCGGTGAAGGCATTGGGCCAGGCGGTGCCGGCGGCCTCGGTCGAGGACCACACATAGTTCACCGACTGCACCTGCCAGGGCAGCAGGCCGGTGCGACGCACCACGTAGACCCTGGCCGGATAGTCGTCGCCGGCCTTGGTGCGCTCGTCGAGGCCGGCATAGAGGCCCGAGACCCGCCAGCACCACTTGAGGTAGGGCGTGGCGGCCAGCTCGGTGTCGCGCTCCAGGTACTTGGCCGAGGCCTGGCCCCGGGCGCGGGCCTCCAGCACCGTCTCGCCGTCGAGGGTCGCCAGCCGATACTCGGTTTCGCCTGCGAAGGCGCGCATCGGCCAGCCCAGGATCTCGTCCGGGGCGAAGCGAATGTCCTGGGCCTGGGCCGGCGCGCCGAGCGCCAGCAGGGTCATGAACAGGCCGTGTCGCAGTGCACGGCTCAACGGGATCGCCATGATGATGCCTCCATGTCGCGCACGAATCGTGCCCGGCGGTGACAACCCGGCCAGGCTCGACACGGTGCCGGTCTGCTGGCGTCTCTCGATGCTTGCCAGGCGGGGCCCGACCCGGGCTGCCGGGTTGTCAGGCCGGGCGGGGTCGACCATGCTGAATGCCCCATGACAAGCGAGGAGCCGCCATGTCGATCGCGAAGACCATCACCGTACTGTCGCTGTTGCTCGTGTTTCCCCTGGCCGGCCTGGCCGCGGAGAACGGGATTCGCCACCTCGACTCCGAGGATGGCATCGAGCGGGTCGACGAGCGCCTGCGAGCGGCGCTGGCGTCCCGTGATCTCACCCTGATGCAGGTGGTCGACCACGCCGCCAATGCCGAGCGGGCGGGGCTGTCCCTGCCGGCGACCCGTACCTTCATCTTCGGCAACCCGGCGGTCGGCACGCCGCTGATGCAGTGCCGGGGCAGCGCGGCGCTCGACCTTCCGCAGAAGCTGGTGATCCGCGAAGTCGAGACGGGGGTGCGGCTGGAATGGAACTCCCCCCACTACCTCGCCGAGCGTCACGGGCTCGGGGAATGCGACCTGCCGCTGGACAAGGTGGCCGAGGCCCTCGAGGGCCTGGCGGCGAGCGCGGCCGCCGACTGACGCGAGCCCACCGGGGCAGCCTTCACTCCGCCTCTTCACTACCCCGGTGGCGCTCCGGCTCGAAGTGAGGGCCGACGCCGTGCAGCAGCGTGAACTGGCGATCGCACTCCCGGCAGGCACCGCACATGGTCAGGTGCAGGCGCAGCGACAGGCGTTCGCCCAGGCGCAGCGGTCGGTCCTGCTTGAGCGACATCAGGCGCGTGGCCTGCTTGCACATCAGCATGTCGTTTCCTCCGTCAGCCAGCCGCGTTCGATGCAGGCTCGCAGGCGCAGCCGCGCCCGGTGCAGCATCACCCAGCAGTTGTTCTCGCGGATGCCCACCTCCTGGCAGATATCGCCGGTGGACAGGCCCATCAGCTCGCGCAGCGAGAACACCCGGGCCAGGTTGTCCGGCAGCCCGATCATGCAGGCGTCGAAGACCCGCCAGAAGTGCTCGTTCTCGAAGGCCGCCTCCGGTTCGCCCCAGGCGGCCGGGCGTGCCTGGGGCTGCCAGCGTCCGTTGCGCTGGAACTGGCGATCGATGGCCTCGTCGTCGTTTTCCTCGTCCAGCGGCTGCCACTTGCCCTGGCGCTGCTGGGCGCGCAGGGCGTCGAGGATCTTGTGCTTGAGGATCCCGAATACCCAGGTCTCGTAGCCGGAGCGGCCGCCGAAGCTGGCGTCCTTTTCCAGCGCCGCGGCCAGGGCCTCCTGAACGGCATCCTCGGCCTGAGTGCGATCGCGCAGGTGCAGCAGCGCGAAGGAGACCAGTCGTGGACGCACGGCGGCCAGGCGCTGGCGGCGGTCCTCATCATGGTGGTCGGCGCTCGACATCGGTGTCCTCCCTGTCACGAGCCGTCGGTATCCCGGGCGATGAAACGTATGAGATCGCTTGGACGATCAAGGTCCCACACTCGGGCGGGACAGGCCAGTCGCCAGTTCAACGTCGCCGCCCGGGCCCGGGTCTGGGCCATGACCCGCTCGCTGCCCCAGTCGATGTCCGCGAACAGTGCCGGCGTGCTGTCGCGAGTGCCGATCAGCCCATAGCCGCCGTCCTCCGCCGGCAGGCACACCGCCTCGGCCGTGGCCAGGGCCGCCCAGCAGTCATGCAGCAGGGCCGGGGTGAGCGCCGGGCAGTCGCTGCCCACCACCAGGCCGGGGCCGGCCTCGGCCGCCAGGGCATGATGCATGCGCCGGCCCAGGTCGCCCGCCGGCTGGGGCGCCAGGGCGATGCCGTGGGTCGCGGCCAGCTCGACGAACAGCGGATGGTCGTGGCGAAGGGCCGTCCACAGGGTCAGGCGATCGGCACCGCTGGCCGCCAGCGCCACGGCCAGGGTGCGGCGCAGCAGGCGCTCGTGCAGGGCGGCCGCCCCGACGTCGCCCAGCGCCGGGATCAGGCGCGTCTTGACCCGGCCCGGCAGCGGCGCCTTGGCGAGCAGCGCGATTCGCGGGCGCTCAGCGCACATCGCGATAGGCCTCCGCCAGTCGCGACGCCGGGGTGCCGCGCCAGTACCTCCAGCGTAGCCGCCACATCAGCCAGAGGGTGCGCCACACGCCCTGGGCCTCCCAGCGTCGCCCGGAACTCACCACCCGGGCGCCCAGGCAGGCCGGCGGCGACAGCCGCTTGAGGCGCCGCGATATCTCGATGTCCTCCATCAGCGGTTGATCCGGGAAGCCGCCTACGGCCTCGAAGGCCGCGCGGGTCATGAACAGCGCCTGGTCGCCGGTGGCGATGCCGGTCAGCCGCGAGCGCAGGGTCATGGCGAGGGCAATCACCGCCAGCATGGGGTGGCGGCCGGTGAGGCGGATGGCGAAGCGGCCCCAGCGGTGGCGACCCGCGAGCGCCTCGTCGACCAGCCGGTCGGCGCCCTCCGGCAGTCGGGTATCGGCGTGCAGGAACAGCAGGGTCGGTGCCCGGGCGAGTCGAGCCCCGACGTTCATCTGCCGGGCCCGGCCGGAGGCGGAGACGACCGCCCGGCTGGCCAGGGGGGCGGCCCGGGCCAGGGTCTCGTCGCGACTGCCGCCGTCTACCACGATGACCTCGGCGCCGTGCTCGACGAGTGGCGCGAGCGCCCGCAGGGTGGCCTCGATGGCGCGGGCCTCGTCGCGGGTCGGCACGATGATCGAAAGCGCCGGTGGCGTCGCGGTGTCGGGGACGGTGGGGTCTGGGACAGTGGCGTCGCCCGGGAATGGGGTCATGGGAGCGCTCCGGGGGGCGCCTCGGGCCGTGTTCCTGATGGCACGGTGGCGGAGGGCGTCAACTCGATCACCGGCCCGCCGGCCGCCTCGGCGTCCTCCCGGTCGTGGGTCACCATCAGCGTCGGCAGGCCGCGCTCGCGGATGCGCGCGAACACCAGCCGGCGCATCTCGTCGCGCAGCGCCGCGTCGAGCTTGGAGAAGGGCTCGTCGAGCAGCATCGCCCGGGGCTCGGCCAGCAGCACCCGCATCAGCGCCACCCGGGCGCGCTGGCCCCCGGACAGGGTGGTCGGGTCGCGATCGGCGAAGCCGGCCAGGCCGATGTCGTCCAGGGCGTCCTCCACGAGGCGCCGTCGCTTCTGGTGCCGCGTGCGGCGCCGCCCGCCGGTGGCGGGCAGGCCGAAGGCCAGATTGCCGCCCACGCTGAGGTGCGGAAACAGCAGCGGGTCCTGGAACAGCAGGCCCAGCCGACGCCGCTCCGGCGGGAGGCGGGTCAGGTCGTCCTCGCCCAGGCGCACGCGCCCGCGGGCGGTGAAGGCCGGGGCCAGGAAGCCGGCGACCTGAGCCAGCAGGGTCGACTTGCCGACCCCCGAGGGCCCCATCACGGTCAGTACCTCGCCCGCGGCGATGCGCGCATCCACCGCCACCAGCCGCCGTTGGCCCTGATGGATGACGATGTCGTCGAGGATCAGTGTGGGGGCGGGCATGGGAGACTCCGAAACGTGATGAGGACGGCGCGGATCATGTTGCCGCCCGTCGATGGCGAACCAGCAGGCGCGGCAGGCCGCCGGCCAGGGCGAAGCCCAGCGCCGGCAGGGCCAGCTGGCCCAGGGCATAGACGGCGGTCAGGCGACGGTCGCCGCCGCTGGCCAGGCTCACCGCCTCGGTGGTCAGGGTGGCCAGCCGGCCCCCGCCGAGCAGCAGGGTAGGCAGGTACTGGCCGACGCTGACCGCGAAGCCCACCGCGGCGGCCACGGCGATCGGCGAGGCCAGCATGGGCAGGCGCACCCGCCAGAAGGTCCGCGCCGGGGAGGCGCCCAGGGCGGCGGCGACCTGTCCCCAGCGCGGATCCAGGCGACGATAGCTCTCGGCCAGCGACAGGAAGACGTAGGGCAGCACGAACAGGCTATGGCCCAGGGCCGCCGCCGCCCAGCCGGCGGCCAGGCCCAGTTGGGCCTGCAGCTGCACCAGGCCGTAGAGGAAGGCCACCGGCGGCACCAGCAGCGGCAGGTAGAGGATCAGCTGTGACCCAGGGCGCAGCGTGCGGCGGCGCAGGGTCTCGGCCTCCAGGCAGCCGACCGTCAGTATCACCGCCAGCAGGGTGGCGGACAGCCCCAGGCTGGCGGTATGGGCGAGCGGGGTGGGCGCCGTGTCGGCGGCCGTGCGCCAGGTAGTCAGCGTCATCGGCGAGGGCCAGGCCTCGGGGAAGGGCCACCAGGCGGCCAGCGACCACAGCGCCAGGCCGGCCAGGCTGGCGCCCAGCAGCAGGATCGACAGCCCGGTGAGGCCGGCGCCGAGCCCGTGGCCGAGGCGTTCGCCGGGGCGTCGCTCGCCGTTGACCAGCCAGCCCGCGGCCAGCCGCGCCACCAGGCGTTCGGCCAGCCACCACAGCAGCAGCGCCAGGGCGGTGAGGCCCAGCTGCAGCAGGGCGGCGGCCGAGGCCTGGAAGCGCATCGCCAGGTCGGGATCGCCCAGCCAGCGGACCACCGCCACCGCCAGGGTCGGGGGCGTCGAGGGGCCCAGGATCATGGCTACCTCCACCGTCGAGGTGGCGAAGGCGATGACCGCATAGACCGGCAGGCGGATCAGCGGGTAGAGGCCCGGCAGCACGGCCCTGGCGAAGGCATTGAGCCGGCCGTAGCCCAGCGCCCGGGCCACCCGCAGGCGTTCGTCGGCGCGGCACTGGGGCAAGGCGGCCAGGCTCATCAGCAGCAGGAAGGGCACCTCCTTGAGCACCAGGCCGGCGATCAGCGCCAGGCCCGCCGGGTCGCCGGGAAACAGGTAGTCCGGCGGCTGGGTCCAGCCGCTCGCCCAGGGCGAGGCCAGTCGGGCGGCCAGCCCCGAGGGCGCCAGCAGGAAGGCCAGGCCGATGGCGGCGGCGGCATGGGGCACCGCCAGCAGCGGCGAGAGCAGCCGCCGCACCAGCTGGAAGGGCCGGGTGTCGAGGAAGGCGCCGAGGAACAGCACCACGATGACCAGCGCCGCCAGGCTGCTGGCGAGCCCGGTGACCAGGCTCAGGCGCAGCATGCCGGCCAGGCCGGGGGCCTGGAAGAGAGCCTGCCAGGGAGCCAGCGACAGGTGCTCGCCGCCCAGCGCCGGCAACCAGCCGAAAGCGGGCGCCACCACGCCGGCCAGGCCCGCCGCGACCGGCAGGACCAGCAGCAGCAGGGTGAGACGCGGGATCGTCCTGATGGTGGTTTCGAACATGGCCCGCGGCCTGATGGTGCCGCGCTCCTCCGGGGTGTGAGACGCGCCCCGGGCCCGAGCCTCAGCCCTCGACATAGCGCTCGTGCCAGGCGGCCTCCAGGGCCTCCGTCCAGCTGGGGTGCGGCTCGGGCAGCAGCTCGCCGAGCGCCTGGGGAGGCAGCCGGGCGGGATGGGCATCGTCAAGCTCGAAGAGCGCCCGCTGCTCGGGCGACAGCCTCGCCATGTCGAGCACCGTGGGGTCGCCCCAGTGGGCGATGTCCTGCTTGCGGGCCTGGGCCTCAGGGGAAAGCAGGAAGTTGGCCAGCACCATGGCGCCGGCCCTGTGGGCGGCGTTGAAGGGGATCGCCACGAAGTGCACGTTGCCCAGGGTGCCGCCGTCGAGCACGTAGCTGCGGGTGCTGGGCGGTAGCTGGTGGGCGGCCACCGCGGCGGCGGGCTCCGAGGGATTGAAGGTGAAGGCCAGCGACAGCTCGCCGTCGCCCATCAACTGCTTGAGCTCGGGGCCGCTGGCGGGGAAGTCACGCCCGCGGCGCCACAGGTGGGGGTGCAGGGCGTCCAGGAACTCCCACAGCGGGGCGGTCACCGCCGCCACGTCGTGCTGGTCCGCCGGCTCGGCGAGCACGCTCGGGTCCTCGACCAGCGCGATCAGCGCCTGCTTGAGGAAGGTGCTGCCCAGGAAGTCGGGCACCAGCGGATAGGTGAAGCGCCCGGGATGGGCGCGGGCCCAGGCGAGCAGGTCGACCATGCTGCGGGGCGGGGCCTCGAGCCGTTCGGCGTCATAGTAGAAGGTCAACTGGGCCTTGCCCCAGGGCGCCTCAAAGCCCTCGGTGGGCAGGGTAAAGTCGGTGGTGACCTCGGGGTTGTCGTCCGGGGCCGTCAGCGCGAAGTGGGGCAGGCGTTCGGCGAAGGGGCCGTACAGCAGCGCGTGGCGCTTCATGGCGGCGAAGTTCTCGCCGTTGATCCACACCAGGTCCACGGCGCCGTCGTCGAGGTTGCCGGCGGACTTCTCGGCGATCACCCGCGATACCGCGGCCGCGGTGTCGTCGAGCTTGACGTGCACCACCTCGATCTCGAAGCGTTCGGCCATGCGCCCGGCGACCCAGTCGATATAGCGATTGGTCGCGGCATCGCCGCCCCAGGCGTTCCAGTAGACGGTCTGGCCTCGGGCCTGGTCCTCCAGGGCATCCCAGGCCTCCGGCAGCGGCGCCTGCTCGGCCGCGGCCGGAGAGGCCATCAGCAGGGACAGCAGCGGGGCGAGCAGGGCGCGGGCCGCGCGCCGCAACGGAGAAGGAGAGGGCATCACGGTCGTCCTGTGCAGTGAGTGTCGGAAGAAAGGGCGTCGAACTCCTCGAGGACCCGGCGCAGGGTCGCGGGGGCCAGGTAGTGGTCGACGCGCTCGCGGACGTGATCGACCAGGGTGTCCTCGCTGAGCGTGGCGGACCAGTCCTCGCCCGTGCGGGCGGCATCCGGGGCGTGGCGATGGGCGCTTCGCCACTTGGCGCACCAGGTCAGCGACCATAGCCACATGGCGCGCCGGCAGGCCAGCAGCGCCGCCTCGGGATGGGCCCGGCCGGCCGTTCCCATGGCGCGGCGCCAGTCGGCATGGAAGGCGGCCACCCGGTCGACGTCCAGCACCGCCCGGGAGGCGAGGTCCCAGGTGGTGGAGGTATAGAGGCTAGCATGGGCCAGGTCGAAGCCCGGCAGGCCATAGCGGCACTTTTCCAGGTCGACCAGCACGGCGCGCCCGGTGGCGTCGATCAGGAAGTTGCCGGGGTGGGCATCGAAGCTGATCAGGCGGGCCATCTCGCCGGCCCCCGGCAGTCGCGACGGCAGCGCTTGCAGCTGGGCCTCGATCAGGCGGCGGGCCTCGGCATCGATCCCGGCCTCCGGCAGGGCTTGTGCCTGGCCGAGCACCTCGTCGCGCATGGCCCGCCAGGGGTCGGCGGGCGCCTGCAGCGGGGCGCGGTCGGCCGCCGCCGGCGGCGGCAGGCGATGCAGGCTGGCCAGGGTGTGAGCGATCGCCGGCAGGTCGTCCGGCAGGCGGGCCGGGCGGCCCTCGATGGCCTCGACCAGCAGGGCGCCCCGCGGCAGGTCATCGTCCGGGGGCAGCACGCCATGGAGGGCCGGCGTATGCCCGCCGGCGCCGGCTCGTGAGAAGCAGGCCGCCTGGTAGGCGAGGTTGTCCTCGACCGCCATGCCCATCTGGCTCTGCTTGGGAATGCGCGCCACCCGGTCGCCGTCCGGGTGAGAAAGCCAGACGTGACGGTGGGCCAGGCCGGTATCGGCCATCGGCGCGAGATCGCGGAGGCCCACGGGCTCGCCGGCGCGCGTCAGGGCGCGGGCCAGGCGAGCCAGCAGCGGGGGACGGTCGTGGCGGTCCGTGTCGGCCGTGGTCTCGGGCATCGGCAGTCCTTGTGATGGTAGATCTCGGCAATGAGTCGCCGCCGCGCCGCCTTCCTTACAGCCGAATGCCGCGCGGTCGTACCGAGCCCTCGGCGGGTCGCCCGACGGGCGCCGTCCTCAGGGGGATGATAACCGCCTGGCGGAAAAGAAAAAGGGCGCCACCGGATCGGTGGCGCCTAACGAGTCAGCATGACGGGCATGCCGTGGGGGTGGGCGGCCGAGGCCGCCACGAGAGAGAAACGGGGCTCAGCCCAGCCGCTGGCCGGACACGCTGGGGTGGTAGAGCGGCTGGACGGTGTTGCCGTCGGGGTCCTTGCAGTAGAGGCTGCGCCCGCCGTCGGCGTGGTCGTGGGGGCCTCGCACCACCTCGACCCCCTGGGCCAGCAGGTAGTCGTGCCAGGCGTCCACGTCGTCGCGCTCGTCGACCACGAAGCCGAAGTGGTCCAGGCGCTGGGGATCGCCGCCGGTGTCGGCCTTGGCCCGGGCCAGCGAGAAATTGTCGTTGCCCAGCGTCAGGTAGACCAGGTCCGCATGGGCCCGGCGCAGCACCGCCATGCCCAGGACATCGACGTAGAAGCGTTCGCAGGCCTCCAGGTCCTGGACCTGCAGGGCGATGTGGCGCATGCCGTTGAATGGCGCGGGACGTTGCATGGGGCCTCCTTCGCGCAAGGGGTTCAGTAATCAATTGGAAAATGTTTCCATAAAATGACCTTTTTCACAACCATGCAGGCCGCATTCGAGGAGAGCCCCATGTATTGCATCATCGTCCAGACCCGCCTGAAGCCCGGCACCCGCGACCGCTTCCTGGAAGCCATGCTGCCCAACGCCGAGGCCTCGGTGCGCGACGAGCCGGGCTGCCATGCCTTCGACGTGATCGAGGATCGCGACACGCCGGACCTCTTTCATCTCTACGAGATCTACACTGATCAGCAGGCCCTGGCCGCCCATAAGGAAACGCCGCACTACCGGGCCAGCCGGGCCGTGGTCAACGAACTGATCGCCGAGCAGCAGGTGATTCGCGCCGATGTCCTGGCGACGAACCCGGGGGTTCGCCCCGGCGCCTGAGCGCGACGCCGCGCCCGGCACGTGCAATCGGCCCCGCGCAGGGCCGAAGGGAGGCGCCATGAGAGTTCCCCGACCGCGTATCCGACGCCGCCTCCTGTTCGGGCTGAGCCTGACCTGCCTGCTGCTGGGCGCCTTCGCCGCCTGGCAGGCGGCGGCCCAGCAGGAGCGGGGCACGGCCCTGGTGATGACCCTGGACGGCGCCATCGGGCCGGCGACCAGCGACTACTTCCAGCGTGGCCTCGAGATCGCCGCCGAGCGCCAGGCCCGGCTGGCGGTGGTGCAGATGGATACCCCCGGGGGCCTCGACGCCGCCATGCGCGACATGATCTCGGCGATGCTGGCCTCCGAGGTGCCGGTGGCCTTCTATGTCTCCCCGGGCGGTGCCCGGGCGGCCAGCGCCGGCACTTACCTGCTGTATGGCAGCCATGTGGCGGCCATGGCGCCGGCCACGCACCTGGGGTCGGCCACGCCGGTGCAGATCGGCGGCGGGGGCGGCTTCCCCGGCATCGGCGAGCCGGAGTCGCCGGACGACCAGGAGGGGGCGCAAGACGACGCGGGGGCCGCCGGCGCCGGCAAGAACAAGTCGGCCGGCGGCGACGCGTCTGCCGCGGATGAGGCCACCGAGGACGATGCCGAGACGGATCAGGCCGAGGCGTCGTCGTCCGAGGCGAGCGGCGAGGAGGCGGACAAGCGGCGCGGCGAAACCGCCATGGAGCGCAAGGTGCTGGAAGACGCCGTGGCCTATATCCGCTCGCTGGCCGAGCGCCACGGCCGCAACGCCGACTGGGCCGAGGCGGCGGTGCGCGAGGCGGTCAACCTCACCGCTCGCGAGGCGCTGGAGCGCAGCGTCATCGACGTGCTGGCCACCGATCTCGACGACCTGCTGGCCCAGATCGATGGCCGCGAGGTGGTGATGGCGGACGGTCCCCTCACGCTGCAGACCGCGGAGCTTGCCATCGAGCGCTTCGATCCCGACTGGCGTACCCGGCTGCTGGAGGTGATCACCGATCCCAACGTGGCCTATTTCCTGATGATCATCGGCTTCTACGGGCTGATCTTCGAACTCTCCAATCCCGGCAGCCTGGTGCCCGGCACCATCGGCATCATCTGCCTGTTGCTGGCGTTGTTCGCCTTCCAGGTGCTACCCGTTAACTATGCCGGCCTGGCGTTGATCCTGGTCGGGCTGGCGCTGATCGTCGGCGAGGCCCTGATGCCCAGCTTCGGCATCCTGGGCATCGGTGGCATCGTGGCCTTCGTGATCGGATCGGTGATGCTGATGGATGCGGATACCCTGAACATCTCGCTGCCCCTGATCGGCGGCATCGCGCTGGTGGCGGCGGGCCTGATGCTGTGGGTGATGACGCGCTTCGTGGGGTTGCGCCGGCGGCCGGTGCGTACCGGTCAGGAGGAGCTGCTGGGCGATGAGGCCGTGGCGCTGGAGGACTTCCAGGGCGAGGGCCACGTGCGTCTCCACGGCGAACGCTGGAATGCCCGCTGCCCACAGGCGCTGCAGCGCGGTCAGGCGGTTCGGGTGGTCGGCCTCGACGGACTCACCGTCGAGGTCGAACCGCTGGACGCCGCGTCCTGAGGCCGGCGACGCCGGCCGCACTCTCGAGGAGAAAACGCCATGATGATTTCCTATCTCGTGCCGCTGGTCCTGGTGCTGCTGCTGATCGCGGCCTCGATTCGCATCCTCCCGGAATACAAGCGCGGCGTGGTGTTCTTCCTGGGCCGCTACCAGGCGGTGAAGGGACCGGGGCTGTTCATCGTGATCCCGGGCATCCAGAAGATGGAGGTGGTCGACCTGAGGGTGATCACCATGGACGTGCCCGAGCAGGACGTGATCTCCCAGGACAACGTCACCGTCAAGGTCAATGCGGTGCTCTACTTCCGGGTGGTGGACCCGGAGAAGGCGATCATCCAGGTCGAACACTTCGTCAACGCCACCAGCCAGCTGGCCCAGACCACCCTGCGCTCGGTGCTCGGCAAGCACGACCTGGACGAGATGCTCTCCGAGCGCGACAAGCTCAACGACGATATCCAGGAAATCATCGACGCCTCGGCGGAGGGCTGGGGCATCAAGGTGGCCAACGTGGAGATCAAGCATGTCGACCTGGACGAGAGCATGATCCGGGCCATCGCCCGCCAGGCCGAGGCCGAACGCGAGCGGCGCGCCAAGGTGATCCACGCCGAGGGCGAACTGCAGGCCTCGCAGAAGCTCGTCGAGGCCGCCAACATCATGTCGGAGAACCCCGCCGCCCTGCAGCTGCGCTATCTGCAGACCATGAACGACATGAGCAACAAGAACGCCTCCACCATCGTGGTGCCGTTGCCCATCGACCTGATGGAGGCGTTCAAGTCGCTGGGCAAGGCGGGGGGCGACTCGGGGGATCGGTAACGTCCGGCGCCGTGGCGGCCGACGTGTCCCCGGGGCTTCTCCGTCGCCGGGTCGGCGGGGTGCCATCGACCTCATTCTCCTGCGGTCTGTCCCCGCAAGCCCCGGTCCTCGTCGGGGTTCGCCGGATGCAGCGGTCCGGCGCGTCTGGTAGACTCTCGCGCTCCTGGCGGGGCCGTGACCGTGGCCCCGTCGATGCAGCGCAAGGGAACCGACAGACCGTGATGACCCTCCGTTCCGGGCTGGCCACGCCGCCCTAGCCCCTCCCTCCCGACTTCGGGCCGCGATGATACCGAGACGTTGTCATCGCGGCCGGGCATCGTCTCGATGTCCCGGGCGCCCCGCGCCCCCCTTGCTCCGCCAGCCTCTTGCCAGCCGTGCCACGGCGCCTTCCAGGCGTTCGATGGGCCGCGGCGTTGGTATCCCCGCGATGCCCAAGGGGCGGCGCACGACACGACCCGGACGCCTCAACGGCCTCACTCACCATTCTCGACTGGACCGCAGCATGACTCGATCCCTCAAGCAAGACTGGTTCTCCAACATCAAGGGCGACCTCCTGTCGGGCATCGTCGTCGCCCTGGCGCTGATTCCCGAGGCCATCGCCTTCTCGATCATCGCCGGCGTCGATCCCAAGATCGGCCTCTACGCCTCGTTTTCCATGGCCGTGATCATCGCCTTCGCCGGCGGCCGGCCGGGGATGATCTCGGCGGCCACCGGCGCCATGGCGCTGCTGATGGTGACCCTGGTCAAGGAACACGGCCTGGAATACCTGCTGGCCGCGACCCTGCTCACCGGGGCGCTGCAGATCGTCGCCGGCTACCTGCGCCTGGCCGACCTGATGCGCTTCGTCTCGCGCTCGGTGGTGACGGGCTTCGTCAATGCCCTGGCGATCCTGATCTTCATGGCGCAGCTGCCGGAGCTGACCAACGTGACCTGGCATGTGTATGCCATGACCGCGGCGGGGCTCGGCATCATCTACCTGTTCCCCTACCTGCCGGTGATCGGCAAGACGCTGCCGTCGCCGCTGGTGTGCATCCTGGTGCTGACCGCCGTGGCCATGGCCACCGGCCTGGACATCCGCACCGTGGGTGACATGGGCGAGCTGCCGGACACCCTGCCGGTGTTCCTGTGGCCGGATGTGCCGCTCAACCTCGAGACCCTGGCGATCATCTTCCCCTATGCCATCATGCTCACCGTGGTGGGCCTGCTGGAGTCGATGATGACCGCCACCATCGTCGACGACCTGACCGACACCGAGAGCGACAAGAACCGCGAGTGCAAGGGCCAGGGCATCGCCAACCTCGGCACCGGCCTGCTGGGCGGCATGGCGGGCTGCGCGATGATTGGCCAGTCGGTGATCAACATCAAGTCCGGCGGTCGCGGGCGCCTCTCGACGCTGTTCGCCGGCGTGATGCTGCTGGTCATGGTGGTGTTCCTCGCCGACTGGGTGTCGCGGATTCCCATGGCGGCGCTGGTGGCGGTGATGATCATGGTCTCCATCGGTACCTTCAGCTGGACCTCGATCCGCGATCTCAAGAAGCATCCGCTGTCCACCAACCTGGTGATGCTGGCCACCGTGGCGGTCACCGTGGGCACCCATAACCTGGCCATCGGCGTGTTCGTCGGCGTGCTGCTGGCGGCGCTGTTCTTCGCCAACAAGGTCGGCAACATCCTCTATATCGGCGTCGAGGAGGCCGACGAGGGCAGCCGCCGCGTCTACAAGGTGGTGGGCCAGGTGTTCTTCGCCTCCTCCGAGCGCTTCGGTCGCGCCTTCGACTTCAAGGAGAGCGTGCAGAGGGTCACCATCGACCTGTCCCGGGCGCATTTCTGGGACATCACCGCCGTCCAGGCCCTGGACCGGGTGGTGATCAAGTTCCGCCGCGAGGGCACCGAGGTGGAGCTGATCGGCCTCAACGAGGCCAGCGCCACCATCGTCGACCGCTACGCCATCCACGACGACCCGGAAGCCGTCGAGAAGCTGATGGGCGGCCACTGACGCCGGCCAACGGCCGCCCCTGTGACGGGGCGGCCATGATGGTGTAGAACGAGAGCGAGACAACCCACGCCAGCTTCAGGACACACAGATGACAGAACAGGTGATGGCCGCCATCGACGGCTCGCAGTTTTCCGAAGGCGTCTGCGACTACGCGGCCTGGGCCAGCCTGGCGCTGGACGCGCCGCTGACCTTCCTGCACGTGGTCGACAACCATCCCCAGACCGCCGAGACGGACCTCTCCGGCAACATCGGGCTGGGCTCCCGGGAGCACCTGCTCGAGGAGCTCTCGCAGCTCGACGAGCAGCGCGCCAAGGTCGCCCAGGAGCAGGGCCGGCTGATGCTCCAGGCGGCCAAGGAGCGCGCCGTCGAGGACGGCGTCGCGGCGCCCGCCGGCCGCCAGCGCAACGGCACCCTGGTCGAGACCCTGGCCGAGCTGGAGAACGAGATCCGCCTGCTGGTGGTGGGCAAGCGCGGCAGCAGCGCTCACCAGGACAGCGAGCACCTGGGCTCCAATCTCGAGCGGGTGGTGCGTGGTCAGCACCGCCCGATCCTGGTGGTGCCCCAGGCCTTCCAGCGCCCGCAGAGGGCGATGATCGCCTTCGACGGCGGCAACACCACCCGCAAGGGGGTCGAGCTGCTGGCCAGGAGCCCGCTGTTCGCCGGCATCGCCTGCCACGTGGTGATCGTCGGCGCCGAGACCGGCGACAACCGCTCCCAGCTCGACTGGGCGCTCGCCACCCTGCGCGAGGCCGGCCATGAGGCCGAAGGGGCCATTCGCGCCGGGGAGGTGGAAGAGACCCTGCGGGCCTACCAGCAGGAGCATGACATCGACCTGGTGGTGATGGGCGCCTACGGCCACTCGCGGATCCGCCACCTGCTGGTGGGCAGCACCACCACCGCGATGCTGCGCCACGCCAGCGTGCCGGTGCTGCTGCTGCGCTGAACCTCGGCCGGCGGGCCGTGGACGGTCGAGGCCCCGCCATCGGCGGGGCCTCTTGCGTTCCATCATCCGGAGAGCGTCATGAGTTATCGCACCCTGCTGAGGGACCATCGGGGGCTGATCGGCATCGCCTTCCTGGCGATGTTCTCGTCGAGCCTGGGCCAGAGCTTCTTCGTGGGCCTCTTTCAGGCGCCCATCGCCGCACGGCTCGGCTTCACCGCCGGCGAGTTCGGCACCGCCTATTCGCTGGTCACCCTGGCCGCCGGCTTCGCCGTGCTGCGCCTGGGGCCCAGCATCGACTGGCTGGCGCCGCGGCGCTTCGCCCTGGCCATCCTGGTGGCGCTGGGCGCTGGCATCCTGTTGCTGACCGCCTCGCCCTGGTGGCCGCTCGGGGTGCTGGGCCTGGGGCTGGTGCGGCTGTGCGGCCAGGGCATGATGAGCCATCTCGGCAATACCCTGGCGGGGCGCGAGTTCGAGGCCCTGCGCGGTCGTGCCCTGGGGCTCGCCGGCATGGGGCTGATGCTCGGCGAGACCCTGTTGCCGCCGCTGGTGGCCGGATTGCTGGTCTGGTTCGGCTGGCGCGAGCTGTGGTGGGCGCTGGGCACGGCGCTGGGGGTGCTGTGGGGCCTGTCGCTGTGGACGGCGCCCTGGCCGTCCGCACCGCGGACTCGACGCGCGCAGGGTGGCCAGGCGTCGGGGCCTCGACCGTTTCGCGACGCGCGCTTCTGGCGGCTGCTGCCGCTGCTGATGACGCTGCCGGTCGCCATGACCGGGCTGTTCATCTACCAGGCAACACTGACCTCGGCCATGGGCAGCTCGCTGGCGGTCTATTCGCTGGCGCTGACCGGCATGGGGCTGGGCAAGCTGCCCGGGGCCCTGCTCGGCGGTCACTGGGTCGACCGCCTCGGCCCGGTGCGCCTGGCGCGGCTGTACCTGCTGCCCTTCGCCCTGGGGCTGGTGCTGGCCCTGACCCTGGGCGGGCACCTGGCGGTCTGGGCGCTGATGGTCGGTGGGGGACTCGCGATGGGTGCCCAGGAGTCCATCGCCACCAGCCTGCTGGTGCGCCTCTGGGGTGCCGAGCACCTGGGGCGGGTGCGGTCCACGTTGAGCGCGGCCATGGTCTTCTCCACGGGCATCGCGCCGGGCGTCCTGGGCGTGGCCCTGGACCTGGGGGCTTCCTTCTCGCTGGTGCTGGGCGGCATGTTGGCGCTGCTGGTGGCCGGCTGGTGGCTCGCCCAGGGCGTGCTGCGTCAGGCCGACGGCACCTGACGGCCCAGCAGGCGATCCAGCGACAGCCGTCCGGGGCCGCGCAGCAGCAGGGTCAGCAGCCCGATGGCCCAGAGGCCGTGGGTGACCCAGGCCTCGGGATAGACGAAGGTCTGTATGACCAGCGTCATGACCAGCAGGCCCAGGGCGGCCAGGCGTGTGGCCAGGCCCGCCCACAGCAGCAGCGACAGCCCGAACTCGGCGCTGGTCGCCAGATAGGCGGCCAGCACCGGCGGCAGCAGCGGCAGGGCGTACTCGTGCTCGAACAGGAAGAAGGTGCTCTGGCTGATCGCCAGGCCGTCGACCTTGGTCAGCGCCGAGCGAAAGAAGACGCTACCTAGCACGACCCGTGCCAGCAGGGCCACGAGATCGAAGGGCATACGCTCGAGGGCCGGTTCGAGGCGGTGATAGTAGAGCCGCAGGGGCATCAGCAGGGCCTTCATGGGATGTCCTCCTCGTCGCGCCCGTCTCCGTCGTCGACCAGGGCCAGGGCGCCGGCCCCGAGCAGGGTGCCCAGCGCCTCGCCGGCGGCCGCCTCGCCGTGGGCGTCGGCGCTGGCCGCCAGGGCCGTTTCCAGCCGCCGGCCACCCGGCCCGGCCGTCTCGAGCGTCCGGTAGAGCTCGGCGGTGGCAGGGGAGACCGGCATCGGCTCGACCCTTTCCCCGCGGCGCACCATCAGCCAGGCCATGCCGCCTTGCTCGCCCAGGGGCGCGGTGCCGCCGTCACGCTCGAGGCATTGCCACAGGGCCCGTACGTCGTGGCGGCAGACCACCAGCGCCGCCGACGGCCGAATCGCCACGCGCAGGCTCTCGGGGTCGGGGTGGCTGGCCAGGAGCCCGGCCTCCAGAACCGGCGCCTCGGCGGCGTGACTGACCTCCAGGCGCGCCCGCTCGAGCCGGCAGATATCGCTCACGTAGCGGTGGTCGACCAGCGGCGGCAGGTCGTCCAGGAAATCGGCGAAGCCCGTGCCGTAACAGGCCAGGCGCGGGTCGCCGGGCGGGTGGTCGCGGGCGAAGTCCCCGGCCGCGGCGGCGAAGTAGCGCTCGCCGAGCAAGGCGCGGGTATGCGGGAAGGCGGTGGCCAGTGCCTCGATCAGGCTCTGGCGGACGTTGTTGCGATAGACGTCGAGCCCCGCGGCCTGGCCGAGATCGGCGTCGGTGTCGCGGTGCGGATCGCGCAGGGCGTCGGCGAAGCGCCGCTGCCAGTCGGCGAGCGCACTCATGCCGGTGCCCTCATCGGCTCCCGACGGACGCCGACGCGGTGGGCGCGGGCCCGGTCGACTTCCTCGAGCCAGCGTTCGAGGGTCGGCACCCGGGTGTCCCACTCGATCAGCGTGGGGGCGTCGGGGGCGGCGGACACCAGCCGGCGATACAGCGACCAGACCGCGGCGTCGACCGGGCTGCCGTGGTCGTCGATGCGCAGCGGCGGGTCGGTCGCCTCGTCGAGGCTGTGGCCGGCCAGGTGGAACTCGCCCACGGCTTCCCAGGGCAAGGCGGCCAGGTAGGCGTCGAGGTCGCGGCCCAGGTTGTGGGCGCTGATGTAGGCGTTGTTGACGTCCATCAGCAGCCCGCAGCCGGTGCGGGCCACCAGCTCATTGATGAACTCGGCCTCGTCGAGGGTGTTCATGGCGAGCCTCACGTAGAGGCTGGGGTTCTCGATCAGCAGCCGGCGGCCCAGGGCCTGCTGGACGATATCGACGTTGCGGGCGACCAGTGCCAGGCTCTCCTCGGTGAGCGGTACCGGCAGCAGGTCGTTGTAGCAGTTGCCATCGAGCCGGCTCCAGGCCAGGTGCTCCGAGACCAGCGCCGGGGCCGTCGCCTCCACCAGATCGACGAGCCTCGCCAGGTGGGCCGTGTCGGGACGCTCGGCGCCGCCCAGCGACAGCCCCACGCCGTGCACCGAGAGCGGATAGCGCCCGGCCAGCGACTGCAGCCGCTCCCGACCGGGGCCGCCGTCGCTCATGTAATTCTCGGCATGCAGTTCCAGGAAGTCGGTGGCCCGGGGCGTGGCGAGCAGCGCCTCGATGTGCCGGGTCTTGAGGCCGATGCCCACGGCGTCCGGGGCGAGAGGCAATGACATGGCGATCTCCTCGTGGTGCCCGGCCCGCCGAGCGGCGGGCCGGGAGGGGCGTCGGGGCGCCGCCTCAGGGACGCTCGACCTCGCTCAGGCTGCCCATGCCATGGGGCGTCTCGATGCTGGTGCAGGTGCCCTCCGGCACCAGCGTCCAGGCGTTGCCCTGGTAGTCCACGGTGGAGGTGCCGGCGCAGGTGGTACCCGGCCCCGCCTTGCAGTCGTTCTGGCCGGCCAGCGCCACGCCGTAGCACTTCTCCATGGCCTCGTCTTCCTGGGCCTGGACGGCGCTCATGGCACCGGCCTGGGCCAGGGCGGTGGTGAACACGGCGGCCATCATGGTGGAACGGTTCATGGTGTCTCTCCTCTGTGAGTGGGCGCATCGCATCGCGGCATCGATACGCATCGTTGTGTCGCCGGGTGCCACCCAGGCTTACAGCGGCGGCGAGGCCGGGCGAGGAGAATGGATGGATATCGGTCGGAATGTCTGTGGCGATGGCGTAGTCGCGGGAATATCGACCATGACTTCGTCATTTATTGTTGTTTCATCATGTTGTTTGGCTGAAATTTGGCGCTTGTGACGGTGGCTTGCATGGCCTGTTGAGGTAATATCGAGTCCCCGTTTTCCCGATCCCCGAGGAGCGCTCCCATGAGCATCCAGCGACATGATACCAAGGCCCGCATGAGCCGCGCCGTGATCCACAACGGCGTGGCCTACCTGTGCGGCCAGGTGGCCGGCCCCGAGGCCCGCCAGGGCGATATCACCGAGCAGACCGAGAGCATGCTGGCGCGCGTCGACGCGCTGCTCGCCGAGATCGGCTCCGACCGCGAGCACCTGCTCACCGCCACCGTCTACCTCAAGGACGGCGGCGACGTGGCGGCCATGAACGCCGTCTGGGACGCCTGGGTGCCCGAGGGCCATGCGCCGGCGCGGACCTGCGTCTGCGCGCCGCTGCCCGCCGACGAGCTCAAGGTGGAGGTCACCGTCACCGCCCTGGTGAAGGGCGCCTGAGCCGCGGCGAGCGACCGTCGTCATGCAAGAGGCCGACGCATCATGCGTCGGCCTCTTGCGTTGGGGGGCCACGTCTGCGGCTTAGCCCAGGCAGGGGTCTTCCAGCGGCGCTTCCCGAGGCCTGAGGCGTCGGGACAGCGCGTCCACGGCGATATTGAGCCCGGCGGTCACCAGCAGCAGGAAGGCGGCCACGTCGAACATCAGGTACTGGAAGTTCTCGTCGATGTAGTAGCCGAGCGTCGCCACGCCCAGCATGCCGAGGATCGCCGTCTCGCGCAGGATCACCTCGGCGCGGTAGTAGAGCAGTGCCAGCAGGCCGGGGTAGATCCGCGGCAGCAGCTCGTAGGCCAGCCGCCCCGAGGCCGGCAGCCCCGGCATGCCGGGCTCCAGGGTGTCGGCATGGCGGGCGGCGAGGAAGGCGATCAGCGCGCCGTTGTGCAGCGCCAGCGCCAGCCAGGCGGGCAGCAGCGAGGGGCCGAGCACCAGCAGGAAGACGAAGGCCAGCATCAGCTCCGGCGTCGAACGCAGGAAGACCAGCAGTCCGCGGCCGGCCAGTCGGCTCGCCGGGTTGCCGAAGTGCCGGCTGGCCAGCGGCCACAACATCAACGCCACCAGCAGGGCGCCGACGGTGCCGAGCAGCCCCAGCAGCAGGGTGTGGCCGATGGCCGGGGCCAGCTCGGGGATGGCCGTGAACCAGCCGGCCAGCCCCGCCCAGTCCCCCGCGAGCAGCGGCGCCGGCCACAGGTCCTGGCTGACGAAGCGCCACAGCAGCCCGCCGTCCACCGAGGGCCAGGGGCCGAGCAGAAAGGCCCCGCCGACCAGCAGCAGGGGTACCAGTCGCTTGTGGCTCCACCAGGGCAGGCTGGCGATCAGCAGGTAGAAGCACCACAGCAGGGCGCCGGCCTCGGGGTAGCGGCCCTCGCGAAAGGCGGTCTCGAGCTGGAAGCCGAGCGTGGGCAGGCCGACGAAGCCCAATAGCACGCTGGCGCGCAGGCCGCATTCGAAGCGGTAACGGGTGTAGGCGGCGAGCCGGGTCCAGGCCAGCGGCAACTCGGCGTAGAGGAAGCGCGACAGCCGGCCGACGCCGGGCGGCAGGGCATCGGCCGGCGCGCGCGGGGTCTGCTCGAGGATCTCGGCGAACACCTTGGCGAAGATGCCGGCGTAGGGAATCGCCAGCGCCGCCAGGGCGGTGAGCGCCGAGAGGCCGAACACCTGCAGGAACAGCAGCGCCCAGAACAGCTCGTGGATGGCGCGCACGAAGGCGCAGCCGGCCCGCACCAGCCTCGAGCGGGCAAACAGCAGCGCCAGGGGAAAGCCCAGCACTACCCCGGCCAGGGTGCCCCACAGCGCCACCGCCACGGTCAGCCCCAAGGCGTGAAAGGGCGACTCCACGCCGGCGAAGTTCGGCCAGGCCAGGCCCTGGAGCATGCGGCCGAGTTCCGTCCACGGGTCACGGGTGACGATCGAGAGGTCGGCCAGCGGCAGCAGCAGCACGGCCAGTGCCACCAGCGTCAGGGTGTGGCGGGCCAGGCGTGGCCCCGTGGCGCGGCCGGAAAGCCAGGCTGGTCGGCGGGGCAGGGCGGCCTCGCTCATGCGCGCCCCCGGGAGCAGGGCAGGGCCTCCGGGGAGGGAGCGGCCGGCTCGGCCTCGCGGGAAGTGCCGTCGGGCGAGGCCGAGTCGGCATCGGGATAGAGGGCGTCGAGGTCGGCCAGGCTCAGCGCAGCGGCCGGGGCGTCGATCACCAGGCGGCCGTCGCGCAGTCCCCAGACGCGATCGAAGTGGGAAAGCGCCAGCTCGCGCTGGTGCAGGGCGACCACGCTGGTGGCATGACGGGCCTCGATCAGCCCCAGCAGGCGCAGGGCCTGGTGCGGGTCGACGCTGGCCACCGGCTCGTCGCCGAGGAATATCTCACGGCGCTGATAGAGTGCCCGGGCGATGGCGGTACGCTGGCGCTGGCCGCCGGACAGCTGCCCCACGGGGCGACGCATCAGGCCCGCAAGGCCGAGCAGTTCGCACAGCGCGGCGACCTCGCCCCAGGGGCCGTGCAGCGGGCGCACCAGGTTCCACAGGTTGGCCAGCGCCGAACGCTCGGCGAGTCGTCCCATGTAGACGTTGTGATAGACCGCCAGCCCCGGCACCAGGCCGTGATGCTGGGGGCACCAGGCCACCGAGGCGCCAAGCCGCGCGCGCAGGGCCGACAGCAGCGTCGACTTGCCGGCGCCGCTGGGGCCGAGCAGGGCAATACGCTCGCCGCGCGCCAGGCTTAGGCTCAGGCCCGGCAGCACCACCTGCGACCCGTGGCCGAGGTCGATGTCGTCCAGGGTCAGCAGGGTCTCGCGCGGCTCTTCCATCAGCGCAGCAGGCCGAGCGCTTCCGCCACGTCCTCGATGGGGGCGTACATGGCGTTGTCGGCAGGAATGAAGGCCGAGCGCGGGAAACTGTCCAGCAGCGCCGGGTCATCCATCCCCAGCAGCGCCTCGCGGACCCGGTCGGTGAAGCCTTCGCCGAAGCGCTCGTCGGCATCGCCGCGCAGGGTCCACTGGTAGTCCGGGTAGGTCGGGGTGGTCCAGATCACCTCGACCTGGTCGGTGTCGACCCGGCCGTCCTCCACCGCGGCCTCCCATACCGCGTAGTTGACCGCGCCCAGCTGGTAGGTGCCGGCCTCGACCAGGGCGATGGTGCGGGAGTGGTCGCCGGAGAAGCCGACCCGCGAGAACACTTCCTCGGGGGCGGCGTCGAAGCGCTGGCGCAGGTAGTGCTCGGGCATCAGGCGTCCGGAGGTGGAGGTCTTGGAGCCGAAGGTGAAGCTCATGTCCTCGACGCCCTCGGGCAGTGTCCCGGCGGGTTCCAGCTCGGTGGACTCGTGGGCGATGAAGTAGGTCTTGAACTCGGCGTCCTCGGCGCCCTGGGCGAGGGCCTGGGAGCCCGGCACCAGGCGGCGGGCCTGCACGCCGGAGAGGCCGCCGAACCAGGCCAGCTGGACCTGGTCGTTGCGAAAGGCGGTGACCGCGGCGCCGTAGGACTTCACCGGCACATACTCCACCTCGACGTCCAGCCGCTCCTCGAGGTAGTCCGCCACCTGGGAGAAACGCTCGACCAGGCGCGACTGGTCCTCATCGGGAATGGCGGTGAAGCGGAAGGTGTCGGCCGCAGCGCCCTGGGCGAACAGGGCGAGGGCGGCGGCGGAAGCGGCGATCCAGCGCATGGGCGGGCTCCTGATGAAGGGGAAGGGGGGTATTGTTGTGGCTGGTCGTGGCTTTGGCAAGCCGAGGCATCAGGCCAGAATGTCGCTCGTGAGCGGCAGCGGCGTCAGCGATGCCGGCGCGATGATTCGTAGGGTCGGGGTCTCGGCGCAGAGGCTCAGCGTCCAGTCGCCCTGCTGCCAGCGCCAGGCAGCGGGGCCGACTGGCTGGCGGAGCGTGCCGAGACGAGTGGCCAGCAGCGTGGCCGGCGGCCGACCGCAGAGGCATTCGAACTTGAAGAGGGACTCGTGGAGCGTCCAGGCCCGATAGAAGGCTGCCAGCGGGGCCTCGGCATCGAGGATGTGCCGGCGTACCCAGGGCTCGGGCAGCAGGGCGACCCGTTCCGCAAGGTGCCGACGGTGACGAGGAAGGGCATGCTCCAGGTCGAGGCCAAACGGGCAGTCGGCCAGGGCGGCGACCACGCGCCCATGGCGGTGGCTCAGCCCGGCATTCAGACCATTTGGCAGGCCCGGATGGCGAGGCGGGCCGGCCCCTCTCGGGGACCAGCCCTCCACCGGACAGTCCAGCCCTTGCGCGGCGGCCAGTTCGCTCAGCAGCTCCCGACCGAGGCGAGACTGGCTGGTGCCATCGCGTTCCGTCCACCCTGCGTGCAGCGTCAGCAAGGGGGACACTTCATCAGCGCAGGGTGACGACATCGCCTCGCAGTGCGACACCGGCCATCAGCATACCGGCATGACACTCGTACTCGTCGCGAGACACCATCGGCTCGCGCTTGTAGAAGCTCTCGATGTTGATCACCGCGTTGCCACCTTCGGTGCGTACGCGATCCTGCAGGCTGAGAAGGGCGGACAGCATCACCCAGCGACAGGCTTCCTCGTCGCTCTTGTTGAAGGCGTTGGTCTTCTTGTTGGTGACGAAGTTGCCGTGCTGTTCCACTACGCTGTCGTGAGGCGCGTCGGCGAACACGAAGCGGATGTTGGGATCCAGTTTCTCCTGAGCCGCCGGGGTGTTCATGGCGTCCTCGATGGACAGTAGGTGGCGGGTGTCGCGGGCCTGGACCGAGGTGGCCATGGCCAGGCCGGCCACCAGAGCCGTGAGGGTGATCAGTCCTTTCTTCATGATGCATTCCTTTTGGGTTGGGATGAGATAGCCGGCCGCTCCTCGGCCGGGTCGAACGAGGCCCGGGCCTCAGGGCCAACGACGGAAGATCAACGAGGTGTTGATGCCGCCGAAGGCAAAGTTGTTGCTCATCACGTAGTCGCAGTCGAAGCGTCGCCCCGCGCCGCTGAGGTAATCCAGCTCGGCGCACTTGGGGTCGAGGCGGTCGAGATTGGCAGTACCGTGGAACCAGCCTTCGCGCATCATCTCGATGGCCGTCCAGGCTTCCAGGGCGCCGCAGGCACCGAGGGTGTGGCCGGTGAAACTCTTGAAGGCGCTGATGGGCTGTCGGCCGCCGAATACCGCGTGGGTGGCCTGGCTCTCGGCGAGGTCGCCGCGATCCGTGGCGGTGCCGTGGGCGCTGACGTAGCCGATCTGTTCCGGTGATAGGCCGGCGTCGTCCAGGGCCTGACGCATCGCCGCTTCCATCATGATGGCGTCCGGCTGGGTGACGTGACGGCCGTCGCTGTTGGTGCCGAAACCGACCAGCTCGGCGTGGATGGCGGCTCCGCGCGTCCGGGCATGCTCGAGATCCTCCAGGATCAGCGTGCCTGCGCCTTCGCCGATCACCAGGCCGTCGCGTTCGGCGTCGAAGGGCCGTGGCGAGGTATCCGGCGCCTCATTGCGGGTGCTGGTCGCGAACAGGGTGTCGAACACCGCCGCTTCGGAGGCCGACAGTTCCTCGCAGCCGCCGGCGATCATGGCCGTCTGCCGCGCGAAGCGGATCGCCTCATAGGCATAACCGATGCCCTGGCTGCCCGAGGTACAGGCGCTTGAGGTGGTGTGGATACGTCCCTTCACGCCGAGGAAGACGCCGATATTGACCGGTGCGGTATGCGCCATCATGCGGATATAGGAGTTGGCGTTCAGGCCGTCGGTGGACTTGTTGATCAGCATGTTGCCGAAGTCGGCCACCGCGTCGGGCTCCCCGGCGGAGGCGCCGTAGGCGATACCCATGCGACCGCTGCCGAGCAGCGCATCGCCCAGCAGTCCGGCGTCTTCCAGCGCCAGCTCGCTGGCGCGGGTGGCCATGCGTGCACCTCGACCCATGCTGCGCAGCGCCCGGCGGTGATAGTGGGCGGGCAGCGCGAAGTCCTCGACGGGAGCACCGAGGCGGGTGTGGAGTCCCTCGTATTCATCCCAGTCACCGATGTGGCGAATACCGGTGTCCAGACGGGCCAGTCGCTCGCGGATGCTTGCCCAGTCGTTGCCGATCGGCGAGAAACCGGCCATGCCGGTCACCACCACGCGTCGTCCCAGGCCATCGGCCCTCAGAGTGTCGGTGGTCATCAGCACATGCCTCCGTTGACGGCCAGCACCTGTCGAGTGACGTAGGCCCCGTCCGTGGAACACAGGAAACTCACGGCGCCCGCGACCTCCTCGCCGGTGCCGGTGCGCTGCATGGGGATCAGCTTGAGGGCTTCCTCGCCGGCGATATCTTCGGTCATGTCGGTATCGATCAGCCCGGGGGCGACGCAGTTGACGGTGATGCGGCGCTTGGCGAGTTCCACCGCCAGAGCCTTCATCGCACCGATCAGGCCGGCCTTGGCGGCGCTGTAGTTGACCTGACCGCGATTGCCCATCAGTCCGGATACCGACGACATGACCACGATGCGTCCCGGCGCGCGCCGTCTGACCATCGGCATGGTCAGCGGTTTCACCACGTTGTAGAAGCCGTCGAGGTTGGTGTGGATGACGCTGTCCCAGTCCTCGTCGGAGAGGGCCGGGAAGGCCCCATCAGCGGTGATGCCGGCATTGCAGACCACGCCGTAGTAGGCGCCGTGGGCTTCGATATCGGCCTCCAGGGCCTGACGAGTGGCCTCGCGGTCGGCCACATCGAAGCTCAGGATGCGGGCCTGGCGGCCGAGGCCTCGGATGTCCTCGGCGACCGCCTCGGCGGCGTCCCGGCGCTGGCGGCAGTGCAGCACGATGTCGAAGCCGTCGCGAGCCAGGCGCAGGGCGATGGCGCGTCCGATGCCACGGCTGGAACCGGTGACGAGAATGGTATCGGTCATGAACGTGAATCCTCTTGCATGGCGTTCAGGGCCTCCGGAGAGTCCGGTTCGAAGACGTTGAGAGTGGCCTCGGCCAGCGCTTGTCCCTCAGCATCACGCACACAGCCGCGGAAGGCGGCGAGTCCGTTGTCGGCGAGATAATCGAGCGTCACTTCCACGCGAATCCGCTGGTCGAAGGCGAAATGCTCGACCTGGCAGTGATAGCGCCGGCTGCCGAGCAGAAAGCCGATCCGCGGGGTGCCGCCCGCGGCCTTGGCGCGGCCGCCGGACCAGGCGGCGACGGCCTGGGCGAGCCACTCGATGCCTACCCAGCCGGGAATGCCGTCGGCGGTGGCGAAGAGGTCGTCATGGCGCGGCGTCACCGCGGCGATCAGGTGCTCTTCGCCGCACTCGACGAGGGTGTCCAGTAGACACATGGGGCCCTGATGGGGCACCAGATCGGCGATGGGCGTCATGAGGTCTTCTCCAGAAGCAGGGCGATGTTGTTGCCGCCGAAGGCGAAGGCGTTGGTGAGCGCGCAGCGCAGTCGGGCCGTCCCGCCGCTGTTCAGCGGCAGCGGCGCCAGCGACGGGTCCGGCTCGCCGTCGCTCACCGCCGGCGGCAGTCGTCCGGCATCGAGGGCCATCCAGCAGAAGGCGGCTTCCAGTGCGCCGCAGGCGCCAAGGGTGTGGCCGGTCAGGCTCTTGGTCGAGCTGCACGGTGGCGGCTCCTCGAACAGGCTCGTGACGGCTTTGGCCTCCATGAGATCGTTCTGGATCGTCGCCGTGCCATGCAGGTTGAGATAGTCAACATCTCCCGGCTTCATGCTTGCCATGCCGAGCGCGGCCTGCATCGCAGCCTTCGCGCCCATCCCATCGGGGTGAGGCGCGGAAATATGATAGGCATCGCTGGTTTCGCCGTAGCCGGCCAGTTGGATGCCGCCTGGTTCACCGGTCATCAGGAACAGGGCGGCGCCCTCGCCGAGGTTGATGCCGTTGCGGCTTCCCGAGAAGGGCTGGCAGGGCGCGTCGCTGACGGCCTCGAGGGCCGAGAAACCGTTGACCGTGAGTCGGCAGAGACTGTCAGCGCCTCCGGCGATCACGGCGTCACAGGCGCCCGATGCGAGCAGCCGCCGCGCGCTGGCCAGGGCCTTGGCGCTGGAAGAGCAGGCGGTGGACAGCGTATAGGCGGGACCGCACAGCCCCAGGTAGTGGGCGACAAAGGCGGCGGGGGCGCCGATCTCCTGGCGCTGATAGTGGAAATCGGCCGGCCAGTCGCCGTTGTCATTCCGCTCGCCCAGAGCGTCCTCGGTTTCGCCGATGCCGGAAGTGCTGGTGCCGAGCACCACGCCGATAGTGGCTTGCGGGTGGCGTGTTCGAAAGGCATCCAGGGTCGGCGCCAGACGCTCCAGCGCCGCGGCCAGCAGGCGATTGTTGCGCGAGTGGTGCGCCGCCGGCCAGTCCGATGCATCCGGCAGCAGCGTGGTGACGCGACCCAGCGGCAGTGGCCGCCCGGGCGTGAAGGCGTCGCTGATCGTCAGGCCTCGCTGGCCGGCGAACAGGCGCTCGGCGATCGTCTCGGTATCGTCTCCCAGAGGGCAGACGATCGCGGGCGGATGCAGTCGGAAGCCGGAGGCAGGCCGGGAAGTCATGGAGCTCGGCATGGGGCGGTCGTCCGGGTCCGTGTGTCGAGTGGAGAGATGGTCAGTCGATAGTCGCCTTCCATGTCCTGCAGGACACGGCAGTGGGCATCGCCCTCCAGGCGAGCGACCCGATGATCTTCCTTGAAGATGAGACGTTCCTGGCCGCGGGTCTCGAGGCGCCAGTCGCTGTCATTGAAGGCATCTTCCAGTCGGTCGGCGGGCCACAGCCCCCAGCTCAGGCGGCTGGCGAGCCAGTCGGCGCTGAAGGGGGGCTCGAAAGCGGCATCCGGCAGGAAGCGGGCCCCGTCGGCGTCCTGCACCAGGGTCAGCAAGCGCTGCCCCTGGGGGCTGAGCAGTGCCAGCCGCAGCGAATGGCGATCGTGGCGCAGGGCGGCAATGAGGTCGTGGCGTTCGTCATCGTGCTCGAAGGTCAGCCGATAGGTCTCTGGCACCGCTGCCGGCAGTGTCGCGACCGGCGGCAATGGGGACGATGGTGGCGCCAGGACACAGGACGACAGGGCGATCGACAGCAGGCTCGGCAGGAGTCGGTACCAGCCGAGACGTCGGATCGGGCGTGAGGGCATCAGGTCGCGGATCATGGGATGTCGGTCATGGCCTCGTTGGCGCAGGTCTCGGCCAGTCGGTCGAGTCGGCGCCGGCTGGCGGCGACGAAAGGGTTGGATTCGTCCCAGGCATAGCCGGCGAGCACCGAGCTGATCATGCCGCGAAGCCGCTCGGGCTGACGGTCGTGGAAGATGATGCGCGGCAGTCGGCCATCGTACCAGGCGTCGACGAATGCCCGGAAGGTCGCCACGCCCCGGCGTAGTGGCGTCTCGAAGTCGGCCTCCCAGTCCATCGCCTGGCCCGCCAGCTGGCGCTCGACCAGAGGCGCGGCCCGCAGCGCCGAGTCCAGGGCGACGGTCACGCCCGAGGAGAAGACCGGATCCAGAAACTCGCCGGCGTTGCCGAGGATGGCGAAGCCGGGGCCGTGGAGCCGCTCGACGTCGGCGGAATAACCCGTCAGCCGGGTCACGTCGCGGATCGCGCTGGCTCGGTCGAGCAGTTCGGCAAAGCGAGGCTCCTGGCCCAGAAGGGCCCAGAAACGTGCGTCGTCGTTGCCGCCGGCGGCTGTCAGGGTCGCCGAATCGGCGACCACGCCCACCGAAGCGCGTCCGTCGCGGAAGGGAATCAGCCAGTACCAGACCTGAGGATGCGCGGGGTGTATGCCGATCAGAATCTTCTCGCGATCGTGATCGGGGCAGCGGATGCCGTCCTCGACGTGTGTGAAGAGCACGCTGCGTTCGGCCAGCGACGAGGGGCGGTCGAGGCCGGTGAGGCGTGCCAGCACACGCCCGTAGCCGCTGGCATCGAGCACGAAGCGCGCCTGGAGGTCGCGTCGTGTGCCGTCTTCATCGCGCAGCGTCAGCCTTGGCGCGAGCGCGTCGGGGGCGAAGTTCTCCACCGTTACGCCATGCTCGATCCTGGCGCCTGCCTGACGCGCGCCTCCGATCAGCCGCTGATCGAAGTCGGCGCGCTCGACCTGCCAGGTGGTGCCCGGGCCGGCACTGAACTTGTCACGGAAGTCGATGGCGGCCTCGGCGCCCTTCCAGCAGAAGGCGGCGCCGTTCTTGGGCTGGAAATCGCCGGCACGAGCCGCCTCGAGCAGCCCGCAGGCCTCGAGGTGGGTCATGCATTGCGGCAGCAGGCTCTCGCCGATAGAGAAGCGCGGGAAGTGCTGGCGCTCCAGCACGCGCACGTCGTGGCCGCGTCTCGACAGCCAGGCGGCCGCTGCGGCACCTGCCGGGCCGGCGCCGATGATGGCGATATCGGTGGTCTCACTCCGTTCCATGTGTGACGAACTCCCTGTCATGTCGGTCGGATCGCGTCGCTCCCCGGGAGAAGGGCACCAGCGCCCAGGTGGCGACCAGGCCGACCAGACAGGTCAGCCCGAGGTAGTGCAGCGCGGGGGTGGCGCTGAAGGCCAACAGCCCGAAGGCCAGCAGGCTCGAGGCGCAGGACAGGCTGATGGCCAGCCAGGCGGCAGCGTCTCGGGGATGCTCGGTGCTGAAGATGCCGGCATCCAGGCCGATCCCCAGCACCAGCAGCATGCCCAGCAGGTGAAACAGGGTCACGCCCATGCCGAGAACGACGAACAGCCCGAACGTCAGCGCCACGGCGCCCACCGGTGGCAGCAGTACGCGCCAGGCGCGCCGTCGGTAGCGCCAGCCGAAGAGCAGCACCAGCCCCAGCATGGCGAGCGCCAGCCATAGCCCGATCTGCTGACGCAGCAGGCCGAGCTGATCGGAGAGGCTCGCAACCCGGTCGCGATAGTCGAGCCAGGAGGTACCGTCGGCCAGTGTCCCAAGGGCCTGGGCGGCTTGCGGGGTGACGCCATCGAGCAGTACCAGGGCCGTGGGGCGACCCTCGGCGGTCGTGAACCATAGCGAGCGGTCGGCCTCGCCCGCCGTGGAGCTCAGCCAGGCGTCCGGTGTCAGCTCGGGGACCTCGGCCAGGGAGGCGTCGAGGGTCTCTGCCAGGGAGAGCGGAAGACCGGCGGTGTCCAGCACGCCGGGCAGTGCCTGGTCATAGCGTTGCCTTACCCGTTGCAGGCTGTCGGCCTGGCGCTGTGGCGACGGCACAGATTG
Organism: Halomonas sp. ABH4_019; assembly: GCF_056159885.1. Classification (NCBI taxonomy): domain Bacteria; kingdom Pseudomonadati; phylum Pseudomonadota; class Gammaproteobacteria; order Oceanospirillales; family Halomonadaceae; genus Halomonas; species Halomonas sp. ABH4_019. Next base: position 774,956 of record NZ_JBSWWC010000001.1, on the reverse strand, counting down.
AGCCAGGTGGCGGTAGTGACGCAGCCGATCCCGTGAGACGAGACGGGACAGGGGGTCGTCCAGCGACTCGAGGCGAGCCAGCAACCGGGATTCGCTGTCGGCGGTGGCCAGCAGATAGCGCTGCCCGCCGCCACGTTCGAGCAGCGTCTGGACCTGCCGCTGCTGGTCGACCAGCAGCGGTGGCGAGGGGTTGAGATGGCGCAGGTCGTCACCGGCGCGTAGCCCACCAAGCGCCGTTGCCAGCGCTGCCAGCAGCAGCACGGCGAGGCCCGCCTGCCAGCGTCCCGTTTTAGCGGGCAGCCGGCAGCGCTCGAGGCGCGCGGCGATGGCCGCGGTCGCGGGATGATGGGGGGAGTCCAGGTACGGCAGCCAGAGGCGAACGGTCAGCCAGGCACCGATCAATCCCAGGGCGGCGAAGGTGGCCATCTGGCGCAGTCCCGGCAGCGGCGTGGCCAGTTGCACCAGGTAGGCGCTCAGGCTCGAGACCAGTCCCAGTGCCAGACCGGGCCACAGTCGAGTCAGCGTACGCCCGGGATGCAGGGCGCGGGCGCACTGCAGGTGCAGGGCATAGTCGACGGCGACGCCGATCAGACTGGCACCGAAGGCCAGGGTCAGCAGGTTCAGGGCACCAAATATCGCCCAGGTCAGCGGCAGGGCGAACAGGATGCCGGCGGCCACCGGCAGCAGCAGGCTGGCCAGGATACCGGGGCGGCGAAAGACCCAGCCCAGCAGTAGCAGAATGCCCAGCAGCGACCCCAGACCAATGGTGGTGATCTCTTGCTTGGCCAGTCGGGTGCCGGCCGCGGCGTGGAAGACCAGTCCGGCACGCAGTACTGTCAGTTCGGGGTGAGCCTGTGCGAAGGCGTCGACGGCATCGACCAGCGGTGCCTGGCGGGAAGGGGCGTAAGGGCTGCCGATCAGGCGGGCGCTTAGCAGCTGCCAGCGTTGTCCCTCGGCGGTCACGCCTGGCATGCCGTCCTGCCAGGTCACTGGGCCAGTCAGCCGATCATTCAGCCAGGCGTCGAGCAGGCCGAAGGGATCGCGGCGCGGATCGGCGCCGAGTCCTGGCGTGAAGAGTCGCGACAGGGCGCGCTCCTGCCATTCGCTGGCGGAGGCATGGGCCAGCGTCGAGGTCAGCAGCCGGTAGCGATAGGGAGCGAGCAGCCGATCGGGACGCGGTGGTGTCTCGTCATCGATACGCTCGATGCTGCCCGAGTCATGCAGGCGCCGCTTCAGGTCGGGCATGGCCGAGGCGGCGTCGGGCCCTGTCACCAGTATCAGCAGTCGGGAAGCGAAGGCTCGATCGAGATGGGCCTCGGCGGCGGTGAAGCGTTCTGCCTGGGCTGACGCCGGTAGCATCGCGGTCACGCGGCTTTCCAGCGGCGCCCCGCGCCACAGCTGGATACCCAGCAGTAGCGCACAGGCCAGCAGCGCCAGCGCCCACAGGCCGGCGGCACGTCGTTCCCAGGCCGGATGGGCCGCCGTCCGGTCTTTCACGACGCCGAGGCCTCGATGTCCAGCGTGTCACAGTCCGCCGGCTCCAGTGCCAGCTCGAGTCGGTCTCCGTTGCGGAACTCGAGCCGCACGCGCTCGACCCGCTGGCCGCCCGTGACGCGCAGGCCCGTTAGCCGTTCGGCCACGGCGGCATCGCGTGGCGTCAGCCGGGCCTGCCAGGCGTCTTGCTGTCCCTCGAGGCGCAGCCGAAAGTGCTGCTCGACGGCCTGCCAGTCACCGGCCAGTAGACCGGTGAGCACCGGCAACATCGCCTTGAGCCCCAGAGGCAGGTTCGGGTTGTCCGGCGCGAGCCGCACCCGATCGCTCACCGGGGTAAGGGTCTGCCAGATCAGCGCCTCGCCCTGGCGGCGGAAGACGCCGGTGCTGTCGAGCCCGGTGTCGAGGTCCGCCATCCAGCGATGCTGGGAGAAGTGCCCGCAGGTGGGTGCATGTGCGCGAAGCTGCTCGGCGAGCCGGTCGGCGTCGGGCGTTGCCTCGGCGACACCGGTGGCGGGGAGGCTCAGCAGTGCCAGCAGCAGGATGAAGGCGATGCGGCGGCGGCTCATCGCTGCTGCTCCTGCCAGGCCAGCAACCGATCGACCAGCGCCGGTGGCGAGGCCAGGCGCATTTCCCGGTCGTCCAGACCGACGGCGACCTGCACGGTCCAGGCACGGGTCAGCCGCCGGCGCGTCTCGGCATCGCGCAGGGTGTAGTCGACCTTGAGGCGGTGTTCCCACTCGCTCAGGCGTGCCTCGATGGCGATGCGCTGGGAGAAGGTCGCCGGCGCCGCGTAGCGCACGCGCAGGTCGATCACCGGCCAGGCGAAGCCGGAGTCGCGCATCTGCGGATAGTTGTAGTCGATGGCATCGAGCAGTCGGCAGCGAGCGATTTCCAGATAGCGGACATAGTGGCCGTGCCAGGCGACTTCCATCATGTCCACATCGTGGAAGGGAATCTCGAGCTCGACTTCGGCCCTGGGCAGAGGGCGATCATCCGGCGTCATACAGGCTCCAGTGGCGGTGGCGAATCCGCTCGCAGAGGCGCTTGAGCTCCGCGTCCAGGGCGCGATCCTCGCCCAGCGGCGGGATATCGCGTCGGCATTCGTCGAGGAAGGCGGCCAGACGCTCCGGCAGCGGATCGGCGTCGTCCCGCCGGCTGCGAAGTTCAGCGCCCTGGCAGGCGGCATGCAGGGCGGCGGCGGTGACCTGCTCGACCAGCGTCAGCACGCGCAGGGCGTCGCGGGCGGCGATGGTGCCCATGCTGACCTTGTCCTGATTGTGGCACTCGGTCGAACGCGAGAAGACGCTGGCCGGCATGGTCAGCTTGAGCGCTTCGGCGCTCCAGGCCGAGGCGGCGATCTGCACCGCCTTGTAGCCATGGTTGAGCGGCAGGCGTTCCAGCGACGCACCGCTCAGATTGCTCGGCAGGCCGTGGTTGTAGCGGGTATCGACCAGCAGGGCCAGCTGGCGATCGAGCAGGTCGGCGAGATTGGCGGCGGCCTGCTTGAGGCCGTCCATGACGAAGGCCACGTGGCCGCCATAGAAGTGACCGCCGTGCATGACCTTGCCGATGTCGGCGTCGATCAGCGGGTTGTCGTTGGCGCTGTTGAGCTCGTTTTCCAGAAACTGACGCCACCAGGGCAGGCTATCCTCGACCACGCCGATCACGTGAGGCGCACAGCGGGTCGAGTAGCGGTCCTGCAGCCGCGGCGAGTTGCGCGGTGTGTCGGGGGTGTGCAGGTCCTCACGCAGCCATGCGGCGACCCGCCCCTGTCCGGGATGCGGCTTGGCGGCGAACAGCTCGGCATCGAAGTGATAGGGGTTGCCGGCCAGAGCGTGCACCGACAGCGCCGTGATGCGGGTGGCCAGCCGGGACAGGTAGGCGCAACGGACGAAGGCGAAGCAGCCCAGGGCGGTCATCACCGCGGTGCCGTTCATCAGCGCCAGGCCTTCCTTGGGCTTGAGGCGATAGGGCGTGAGCCCCCGTTCGTCCAGGGCCTCGGCGGCGGGGCGGCGCCGGCCGTTGTCGATCACCTCGCGCTCGCCGCACAGCACCGCGGCGAGGTAGGAAAGTGGCGTCAGATCGCCGCTGGCGCCCACCGACCCTTCCTCGGGAATGACCGGCACCACGTCGTGTTCGAGCAGCCAGGCCAGACGCTCGAGCAGTTCGAGGCTGACGCCCGAGACGCCGCGACACAGCGAGATCAGCCGAACCAGTACCACGGCGCGGGCGGCTTCGACCGACAGGGTCTCGCCGAGGCCGCAGCCGTGGAAGGTGTAGAGACGATGGGGCAGCTGGGCCACGTCCTCCGCCGGCACGGCGCGAGTGCAGGCATCGCCGTAGCCGGTGGTCACGCCGTAGACCACGCCGTCCTCTTCGAGCAGCGTTTCCAGGAAGGCGCTGCCTCGTGCGATGCGCTTGCGGAAGGCGGCATCCTCGGAGAGACGCGCGGGGCGGCGGCCCTCGGCGACTTCCAGGATCGTCTCGAGGGCGACGTGGGTGCCATCGAGGTAAAGCGGCGCCTGGGTGTCATTGGCATTGTTCATGGCGGGCCTCCGTGTCGTCGGGCCAGAACGGATAGAAGTTGAACCACTGCAGGGGATGGCGGCGAACCCGCTCGGCCAGCCGGTCGGCATGGCGTTGCATGGCGTCCTCGAGCCAGGCCTCGCGCTGGCGACGTGGTAGATCGCGAGTATCGTCGAAGGTGGCGAAATCGACGTGGAAGCCGTTGTCCTCGCGCACGCACGACAGGGTGTACAGCGGGCAGCGCAGCAGCGTTGCCAGGCGGAAGGGCCCCTCGGGAAAGTCGGCCGGCGCGCCGAGGAAATCGACGCGGCGTCGCCGACCGGCGCCGACCGGCACTCGGTCGGCGGCGATCACCACGAAGCCGCCGCGCCGGATACGCTCGTCGAGGTGCTGCGCGGTGGCCGGGGAGATCTCGGTGACTTCCAGCAGATCGGGCTGGCGGCGCCCGGTGGCGCGTTCGAGCAGGTCGTGGAACTTGCGGGCGTTGCGAGTGTGCACCATCACCGTCAGGTCCAGGTCCGGATGACGATCGCTCAGCGCATTGACCACCTCGAGGTTGCCGTGATGGGCGACCAGCACCAGTCCGCCGCGCCCCGAGGCGATCGCCGACGTGAAGCGATCGACGCCGTCGCCGTGAAGGCGAGAAGGCGGATACTCGCCGCTCCAGGCGGCGACCTTGTCCATCAGCGAGCGGCCGAAGGCCAGGAAATGGCGGTAGCTGCGCCACCGGCGCGCCAGGGGCCGCCTGGCCAGGTTCGGATCCAGGCGCGTGAGGTAGTCGCTGGAGGCGCGGCGGGCCAGGCCATGGGTCAGGAAGTACCACAGGATGACCGGGCCCAGTGCCACCCGGAAGGGCCAGTTTCCCAGGCGGCGGCGAATGCCCACCATGACGAGCATCCCGGTCAGGGTGCCGCGCTCGCCGATCCTCGCCCAGTGCCGCCGTGTCATGTTCGCCACCTCCTCCTGGTCAGCAGCCGAGGCAGGCGCAGCAGCATGCCGAAGAACAGCCGGGTGTGCATGGCGCTGATCTGGAGGTTGTCGCGCCAGGGCGCGAAGTGGCTGACGCCATCGGCCGGGTAATGGACGTGCACCGGCTGGTTGCGCAGCGCGCCGCCGGCCCAGAACCAGCGCACCAGTACTTCGGTGTCGAAGGTCATGCGATCCCCGCAGGCGTGACGGGCCAGCAGTCGGTTGAGCGGTGCCACCGGGTACAGACGGACGCCGCACATGGTGTCGCGGATCTGCAGTGACAGGGTGTTGATCCAGACCCAGACGTGAGTGGCGTAGCGGCCATAGAAACGCGCCCTCGGCACGCTGGCGTCATAGCGGGGGTGGCCAACGACCAAGGTCTGCGGGGCTTCGCGCATGGCGTTCAGAAAGGCGGGCAGATCCTCGCCGCGGTGCTGGCCGTCGGCGTCCACCTGCAGCGCATGGCTGTAGCCCAGACGCTCGGCCTCGTGCAGGCCGGCTCGGACTGCCGAGCCCTTGCCGCGGTTCTTGGCCAGGCGCACCAGGTGGTGGCCACGTGCCGCCAGGCGATCGAGTTCACGCCGGCAGGCTTCGTCGCTGCCGTCGTCGACCAGCACTATGGGCAGGTTCAACGCCTCGAGCGTCATGCAGACGCCGGCAATGGTGCCCGGGTGGTTGTAGACCGGTACCAGGGCGCAGGGGAGCGGATCAGCCATCGTCGTCCCCCGCCAGGCGTATCCGGCCGCTGGCATGGCGGCCGTCCCGGGAGTCCAGGGTGAAGGTCAGGCTGCCCGGCCGTTTCTCCAGCCGGAGCATGAAACGCGCTCCCGGGCGCAGAATGCGCTGAAATTTCAGGCGCTCCACGCCCCGGAAGCCTCCGAGCGCGCCGAAGGCCTCGCCGGCCAGTTCGATGGCCCACTGGATCATGACCACGCCGGGGACCAGCGGGAAACCGTCGAAGTGTCCTTCCAGATAGGACAGGCGCTCCGGGACTTCCAGCGTCACGCGGCAGGTCTCGGGATTCTCCCGATGCTCGCCCAGCCAGCGCGGTCGCCGGGTATCTTCAAGATCGGCGAACAGCCGAGTCACGGCGGCGCCGTCGAGCTTGCCCTGTGCATTGGTGGGAAGCGACGAGACGAAGCGCCAGTAGCGCGGTATCGCCACCGACGGTTGGGACGCGGCCAGATGGCCGCGCAGCCGGGCGATCAGCTGCCGCCGGCTGTCGTGGTCGTGAGGCAGGGCATCGTCGGCCATGACCAAGACAGCGCCGAGGCGTTCGTCGGCGCGTCCGAGGTTGATGCCGCGAGCCTGCATGACGCCGGGCAACGCCATCAGATCGCGCTCGACGGCGGTCAGCGAGACGCGCTTGCCGGCGAGCTTGATCAGCCGGTCCGCGCGTCCCAGCAGGCGGAAGCCGCGGTCCGTGACGGCGACACGATCCGCCTGGTGCCACCACCGGTCAGGATGCTCAAGGTAGGGGGAACGCAGCGCCAGATTCTCCTCTTCCAGGGCGATCTCGACGCCTGGCAGCGGTTGCCAGTCGTCGTGAAGCGATTGCCGCCGAAAGGCGATGCCGCCGGTTTCCGTGCTGCCGTAGAGTTCGATGACGGGGGCGTCGAGCAGGGATTCGGTCCGCTTGGCATCCGCCGCCGCCAGCGGGGCGCCGGACGACATCACGCGGCGAGGCGAGCGCCAGGTCAGATGATCCGGCAGGCGCGACAGCTGGGCAGGAGAGCTGATCACGGTGGGGCGACGCCCGACCTGTTCTGCCTCGGCGAGGCGGGCGGCCATGACCTCGGGATAGCGGCTGTCGTCGCCGCAGAACGGCACGCCCTGGCACAGCGGATGCAGTACGCCGGTCAGCAGGCCGTAGATATGCTGGTGGCTGACCTGGGAGATGACGGCCTCGCCGTCCAGCGGCCAAAGACCGGCATGGGCGTCCAGCTCCGTTTCCAGCTGGTCGAGCCGCTTGGCCTGCATGACGGGCTCGCCCGTGGATCCCGAGGTATACAGCACCAGGGCCTCGCGTGTCGGGGCCAGCCGTTCGGGGGCGGCGACGGGCTGGTCGGAGGCAGCAGGCGGCGCCTCGGGCAGGATGCCATCGACCTGCTCGGCGAGCCTCTGGAGCGTCGCCGGGCGATCGTCGCCGGGCAATACGGCGCTGCGACCGCTCTCCCACAGCGCCAGCAGGGCGGCGCAGAAGGCGGCCGGATCGCTGTCGTGGAGCAGCCAACGTCCTTCGGGGCGTCCATCGAGCCACTGCCGCCAGGCATCGATGCGGGCAGCGAGATCGCCAGGGCGGCACCAGGGGGCGGCAGACAGGTCGGGGGAAGCCTCGGTGTTGCGGCGCCAGGGCAGCCGGGTCAGGGGGAGGTACATGAAGCGGACTCTCTGCGCAGGCGGCGACGGCACAGCCATTCACCGATAAACATCAGGGCGATCAGCCCGTAGCTGATGACGCCGTTGTACAGGGACCACACGGCCAGATCGGCGTACAGGGCCGTCCAGGCGGCGATACCGCCGTTGACGAGAAAGAAGCCACACCAGGCTCGGGTCACGCGCCGGGTATAGCGCACGCCGGCCGGAGGCAGCTCGGGCTCGCGCAGTCTCGCCAGGCGCTCGATGACCGGCCGGCCGCGCCACAGGCTGGCGGCGAAGACGCCGAGCATCACGGCATTGACGGCCACCGGATAGGCGCGCATGCCCAGCTCCGGGTCGATCAGCAGCCCGATCAGTCCCAGACAGGCGGCGGCGAGAATCGCCAGCCGGCGGGCCTCGGGCATTCTCCAGGCCAGCAGCAGCACGCCGCCCACCAGCAGCGGCCAGCTGCCGACATCGTCATGCAGCCACCAGACGAGCAGGGGCCAGCCAAGTCCTGCCAGCAGGAGCAGAGGCTTGAGCGTTCCCATGGTGAGTCTCAGTCGTTCAGCAGGCGTTCGACGGCGTCGACCACATCACCGACGCTGCGCACCGACTTGAAGTCCTCGGGATTGATGCGCCGCCCGGTGAATTGCTTGAGTTCGACGACCAGATCCACGGCATCGATGCTGTCGATGTCCAGGTCCTCGTACAGTCGCGCCTCGGGCTGGACCTCGGCGGCGTCCAGCTCGAACAGCTCCACCAGGGTCTTCTGGATATGGGCGAGGATATCCGCCCGGGTCACGGCGGTGGGATTATCCATCGGCACGGCGAGCCTCCACGAGCGACTGCAGGGCGGCCAGGCTGGCAAAGTGCTGACGGGTATCCTCTGCTTCGGCGTCGAGTTTGATACCGTAGCGCTTCTGGAGCGCCAGTCCCAGTTCGAGCGCATCGATGGAGTCCAGCCCCAGGCCATCGCCGAACAGCGGCGCCTGGTCCTCGATGTCGTCCGGGGTGATGTCCTCGAGCTCGAGGGTCTCGATGATCATGCGCTTGAGATCAAGCGACAGTTGTTGTGTGTCGTGCATGGTGCAAGCACTCCAGTTCCCTATTGAAATGGCGGCTCAGCGTACGGGTCAGGGCGCGGGCCTGCTGACTCGTTGGCAGCGCATCATCCCGCTCTAGTGGCAGGTCGTCGAGTACGCGAAGGTCGATCCGTACCTTGCGTGATGGAATGTGATACCAGGGGTCACCCTTGGTCAGGGTGGTCGGCTCGCAGCGGATCACTACCGGTGTGATGGGCGTGTCCGTACGCAGTGCGATATTGGCGCCTCCGCGTCGGAACTTGATCGGTCGTCCGGGTTCGGTGCGGGTGCCCTCGGGAAACAGAATCAGCGAATGGCCTGCGGCCAGGCTGGCACGAGCGGCCTCCAGGACGGCTTCCGGATCGCGATTGGTGATATAGCCCGCAGCGCGGATCGGCCCTCGGGTGAAGGGATTGGTGGCCAGGCGTCCCTTGACGATGCAGTCGGCATCCGGAACCTGGGCGAGCAGGAAGATCACGTCGATCAGCGACGGATGGTTGGCCAGGATCAGCTGCCCGGGTGTGGCCAGGCGCTCAATACCCTCGAGCCGATAGTCGAGCACGCCCAGGCCGCGCATCAGACCGATGAAGGCGCGGAAGGTCTGGCGGATGAGCCGCCGGGCCAGTCGGCGTCGCCGGTAAGGATCTCGCACGGCGAGGCGCAGCAGCGGAGCGATCACCATGCCGATGATCAGGCCTCCGAGGCCGAAGGCCGAGAAGGAGAGGGCGGTGCCAAGGCCGCGTTTCCACTGATCCAGGCTCACTGCGCCTCCCGCCGCCAGCGTTGGGCGAGCGAGGAGCGGCGACCGGCTAGCCAGTCAATGACGTCTTCGGGCGTCGGGGCATCGAGAGCGCCGTTCGCCTCGGCGATCAGCCGCTCCCCCCCCGAGCGAGACAAGCGCAGCACCACGGCGCAGGGATGCCCCGGATGCGTCGTGTGGCCCGCGTAGGCCTCGGGCAGCGGCCCCTCGGCGAACACGGCGACCACGTCGTCATGGCCTTCGGCCAGATAGCCGGCGGCTTCGGTCATCAGGGCGTCGAATTCCTGGCCACAGGCCCCCAGGGCCTGGAGCGGACGGTGATGCTGCCGGGCAATGGAATGCACGCCGATCACGGCGTTGTGGACCGACATGGAGAAGCGGGCCGGCGAAAGGGAATTGCCTGCTATCAGTTCCTCGAGCATGGACAGCGTGTAGCGAGTATCGCCGTGCCGGGAGGCATGGATAAGAGGGCATCGCGCCTCGGGGTCCAGGGCCGCCAGGAGATCGCAGACGGCACGCCCGGTCTCATCCAGACGACGACGCAGCATCGCCGGCAGCGACGCACCGGGGCGCGCGTCGATCTGGCGTTCAGCGGGTACGGCTGAGCCGAGATCCCCGTGAAGCCAGCCTCTCCAATCCTTGAGATACAGTGGCTGCATGACGTTCGAGAGCTGTCGAGATGCGTGAGGGGCGCTAACAATACCGAATTTACTCAAACCCCGCTATATCTGCACTGTGTGGAGGTTGTATTCAAAATTTCTCATGATTCTGAGGCTCTGACATGGCGCCCGTGATGGGAGGCTGGGTATCGCATCGCGCACGTCTGACTCGAACAATGGCATGAGAAGCCCATGCTCACCTGGATGTAACGGTGTCGCGGGCCGAATGGGCGGGCTCTCTACCACCGTCACATTCGCGAGGATCGTGAGTGGCCGGGTGTCGGTGCGGGTGTTTTCGGCAACGCCGAGGCGTTGGGGGGCGTCAACGAGACGCTCAACATCGCCATCGATGAAGTGCTGAACCTCCTTCGCCTGCTGGCTTCGCTCGAGTAGAGTCCAACTCCCTTCCTCGGGCCGCTATCCGGGGTGCCGAATACTTCGTCTCCCTTTAAGGCCTCGGCGCGATAGCGTCGGGGCCTTGCTGTGTGCGTCCCCGTCAGGGATGTTCTCGTCCCTTCGACCAAAGATGCATGACGCGATGTCGGTGAAGCGCTAGACTCTTGCGACAAATGTCAGACATTTATTCGCGCCGCGGCGGCGCTTCCTCCATCCCAGGCCAGGAGCCATGACATGCATGCCCTCACCCTCGCCTCCTTCCTGTTCTTCACGGGGCTGGTGGCCTTCATCACCTGGCGGATCACCCGCCGCGACGACCACGCCAGCACCAACGGCCTGTTCCTGGCCGGGCGCAGCCTGACCTTCCCGCTGATCGCCGGCTCGCTGCTGATGACCAACCTCTCCACCGAGCAGATGGTCGGCCTCAACGGCGCCGCCTTCGCCGACGGCCTGAGCGTCATGGCCTGGGAGGTGGTCGCGGTCATCGCCCTGGTGCTGCTGGCGCTGTTCTTCCTGCCGCGCTTCTTGAGAAGCGGCATCGCCACCGTGCCCCAGCTGCTGGAGCTGCGCTTCGACACCGCCACCCAGCGCATCGCCAACCTGATCTTCCTGCTCGCCTATGCGGTGATCCTGCTGCCGATCATCCTCTACTCCGGCGCCATGGGCCTGCAGGGCATGCTCGACCTGCACGGCCTGACCGGCATCCAGTCCGACACCGTCCTGCTGTGGCTGACCGTGTGGCTGGTCGGCCTGATCGGCGCCGTCTACGCGCTGTTCGGCGGCCTGCGCACCGTGGCGGTGTCCGACACCCTGAACGGCATCGGCCTGCTGGTCGGCGGCTTCGTGATCGTCTACTTCGGCCTGCAGGCCGTCAGCGACGGCAACGGCGTGCTGGCCGGCTGGGAGATCCTCAAGGACAGCCAGCCCGAGCGGCTCAACTCCATGGGCCGCGAGGACCAGCAGGTGCCCTTCGCCACCCTGTTCACCGGGGTGCTGCTGATCAACGTCTTCTACTGGACCACCAACCAGCAGATCATCCAGCGCACCTTCGCCGCCAAGAACCTCGCCGAGGGCCAGAAGGGCGTGCTGCTGACCGGTCTGTTCAAGCTGCTCGGGCCGCTGTACCTGGTGCTGCCCGGCATCATCGCCTACCAGCTCTACGCCGATCAGGGCATCCAGGCCGACGAGGCCTACGGCCACCTGGTGTTCAACGTGCTGCCGCCCTACCTCACCGGCTTCTTCGCCGCGGTGATGGTCGGCGCCATCCTGTCGTCGTTCAACTCGGCGCTGAACTCCACCACCACCCTGTTCAGCCTGGGCTTCTACCAGGGCGTGCTCAACAAGGACGCCAGCGAGGCCCAGGTGGTGCGCGCCAGCAAGATCTTCGGCTGGCTGATGGCGCTGACCGCCATGATCATCGCCCCGCTGCTGGCCGGCCAGGACAGCCTGTTCGGCTACCTGCAGAAGATGAACGCCATCTACTTCATCCCGCTGCTGGCGGTGGTGCTGGTCGGCCTGCTGACCAAGCGGGTGCCGGCGATGGCCGCCAAGGTCGGCCTGGTGGGCGGCTGTTTGCTGATCTTCGCCGGCTACTTCATTCCGCCCTTCGACCGGCTGCCGCAGGTGATGCACGAGTTCCACTTCGTGGCCTCGGTGTTCGTGCTGCTGGTGGTGGCGATGCTGGTGATCGGCAAGCTGCGCCCGCGGGCCGAGGCCTGGGTCCACGAGGACAGCGGCGCCGTCGACCTGACGCCGTGGAAGGGCGCGGTGCCGGCCGGCATCGTGCTGGTGGCGCTGGTGATCGCCATCTACGCGGCCTTCGCCGGCTGAGCGGGGCGACGATGAGCCTCGACGATCTCTCTCCCCACCGGGGCGGTGCCGAGGACCTGGCCCGGCTGCTGGCCCGGGCGCTGCTCGGGGGCCGCTGGCGGCCCGGGGAGACCTTCCCCAAGGAACTGGATCTCGCCGCCCACTTCGGGGTCAGCCGCAACCAGGTGCGCAACGCCCTGACCAGCCTGACCGCCGCCGGCCTGCTCGAGCGCACCGCCGGCCGCGGCACCCGGGTGCGCGAAGTCGGCGAGTGGCACCTGCTCGACCCGCAGATGAGCGACTGGCTGGTCGGGCTGGAGCGCCCCCAGCCGCAGCTGGTGCGTGAGCTGCTGGCCTTTCGCTACTCCGCGGAGCCGGTGGTGGCCGAGCTGGCCGCCCGGGCCGCCGACGCCGACGACCTGGGGCGCCTCGAGGCGGCCCTGCAAGGCATGGCCGAGACCGCCGAGGCGCCGGGCCAGGCCGCTCGTCATGCGGAGCATGACGTGGCCTTCCACGAGGCCATCTACGATGCCAGTCACAACCTGGTCTGGCGCCAGATGGGCCACCTGTTGCGGCCTTCCATCATCGCCCTGGTCCAGCATTCGCAGCGCCCCGCGCGGGGCGACGACGGCCTCTCCGACAGCCTGGCGCGCCACCGGGCCGTGCTCGCGGCGATCCAGGCGCGCGACGGCCAGGGCGCGGCCCGGGCCGCCCGCGAGGTGCTGCGCCGCACCGCCCGGGATCTGGGCATCGATACCGGCGACGCGCCCGAATAGACATCCATCGGCCGCCATCCGGGCGGCCGTTCACGACCGATCATTGACGCGTTCAGCAAGGAGTTTTCCATGAAGATAACCCGACTCAAGACCTGGCAGGTGCCGCCGCGCTGGCTGTTTCTCAAGATCGAGACCGACGAGGGCGCCTATGGCTGGGGCGAGCCGGTCATCGAAGGACGCGCCGCCACCGTCGAGGCCGCGGTCCATGAGCTGTCCGACTACCTGATCGGTCAGGACCCGCACCGCATCGAGCACCTGTGGAACACCCTGTACCGCGCCGGCTTCTACCGCGGCGGGCCCATCCTGATGAGCGCCATCGCCGGCATCGACCAGGCGCTGTGGGACCTCAAGGGCCGCGACCTGGGCGTGCCCGTTCACCAGCTGCTGGGCGGCGCGGTGCGCGACAGGATGCGCATGTACGCCTGGACCGGCGGCGACCGGCCGAGCGACGTGGGCGAGGGTGCCAAGGCGCTGGTCGACCAGGGCTTCACCGCCTTCAAGATGAACGGCACCCCGGAGCTGCAGATCGTCGACAGCCATCGCAAGGTCGACGAGGCCGTGGCGCGGGTCGCCGAGGCCCGCGAGGCGGTGGGGCCGGACGTCGGCATCGGCATCGACTTCCACGGCCGCGTGCACCGGCCCATGGCCAAGGCGCTGCTGCGCGAGCTGGAGCCCTTCCATCCGATGTTCGTCGAGGAGCCGGTGGCCCCCGAGCACCTGCCGTGCCTCAAGCACATCGCCGGCGGGCTCGGCTATCCGCTGGCCACCGGCGAGCGGCTGCACACCCGCTTCGAGTTCCGCGACCTGCTGGCCGACGGCATGGTCGACATCGTTCAGCCCGATCTATCCCACTGTGGCGGCATCAGCGAGGGCCTGAAGATCGCCGCCCTGGCCTCCGCCCATGACGTGGCACTGGCGCCGCACTGCCCGCTGGGGCCGCTGACGCTGGCCACCTCGCTGCACGTGGATGCGGTCAGCCACAATGCCTTCATCCAGGAACAGAGCATGGGCATCCACTACAACGAGGACAACGACGTGCTCGACTACCTGGTCGACAAGTCGGCGCTCAGCATCGAGGACGGCTTCTGCGCCATTCCCCAGGGCCCGGGGCTGGGGGTGGAGATCGACGAGGCCTTCGTCGAGGAGCGCGCCAAGGTGGGCCACCGCTGGCGCAACCCGGTGTGGACCCATGAAGACGGCTCGATCGCCGAATGGTAGGAGAGGCCGAAATGACCGACTCGATTTCCGCACGGCTGGCCTGGGTCGCCGTCGACTGGGGCTCCAGCAACCTGCGTGCCTGGGCCATGGACGCGGGCGGCGAAGTGCTGGCCGAAGCCGAGGCCGCGCGCGGCATGCTGGGCCTGGCCCCGGCCGACTACGAGCCGGCGCTGCTGGCCGTCATCGGCGACTGGTTGCCCGCCGAGGGGCGCATCACGGTGCTGGTGTGCGGCATGGCCGGTGCCCGCCAGGGCTGGCGCGAGGCCCCGTATCGCCCGGTGCCCACCGCGCTCGATGCCCTGGCCGAGGGCGCGGTGCGCCCGGCCACCGAGGATCCGCGCCTCGACGTGCGCCTGCTGCCCGGCCTGTGCCAGGGCACGGACGCCGGCGGCTTCGACGTGATGCGCGGCGAGGAGACCCAGCTCGCCGGGCTGGCGGCCCTCGCGCCCGGCGTGTCCGGCCTCGTCTGCCTGCCCGGCACCCATGCCAAGTGGGCGACGCTCGAGGACGGCCGCGTGCAGGGCTTCCATACCTACCTGACCGGCGAGCTCTATCGCCTGCTGGCCGAGCGGTCGGTGCTGGCCCACTCGCTCTCCGAGGACGACCTCGAGGACCCGGCCTGCCGCGAGGCCTTCACCGCCGCGGTGGCCGAGGCCGCCGCCGCACCGGAGGCCTTCACCCGGACGCTGTTCGGGCTGCGCGCCATGGACCTGCTCGACGACACCCTGCCGGCCGGCGAGGCCCGCGGCGCGGTGCTGGCGGCCAGGCTCTCAGGGCTCGCCATCGGCCTGGAGCTGGCCGGCGCCTGTGGCGAGCTGGCCGCGGGCCAGAGCGTGCGGCTGATAGGTGGCGAGGCGCTGTGCCGCCGCTACGCCCTGGCGCTCTCGGCGCTGGGCCACGACAGCGAGATCATCGCCAACCAGCGCGCGGTGCTGGCCGGCCTCGGCCTGGCCCACGCCGCTCTCGAACACGCTTCCCCTGACCAAGACTGAAAGGAGTCCTGCCCCATGTCCCTTCCGCTGATCGGTATCCTGCGCGGCATCACCCCCGACGAGGTCGTCGAGGTCGGCGAGGCGCTGCTCGCCGCCGGCCTCGACCGCCTCGAGGTGCCGCTGAACTCCCCCGAGCCGCTGGAGAGCATCCGTCGCCTGGCCGAGGCGCTGGGCGATCGCGCCGCGGTGGGTGCCGGCACCGTGCTGACCGTCGAGCAGGTGCGCGACGTGCACGCGGCCGGCGGCCGGCTGATCGTGTCGCCCAACTGCCGCCCGGCGGTGATCGAGGAGACCCGTCGGCTGGGCATGGCGTCCTATCCCGGCATCGTCACGCCCTCCGAGGCCTTCGACGCCCTGGACGCCGGCGCCACGGCGCTGAAGCTGTTCCCGGCGGTGCAGGTCGGTATCGAGGGCATGAAGGCGGTGTGCGCGGTGTTGCCGGCGGGCACCGAGCTCTATGCCGTGGGTGGGATCGGCGCCGACAACTTCGCCCAGTGGCGGGCCGCCGGCGTCAACGGCGCCGGGCTCGGCAGCGCCCTCTACAAGCCGGGCCTCAGCGCCGACGAGGTCGGCGAGCGGGCACGCAAGCTGGTCGAGGCCTGGCAGGCCGCGGAGCCAACGGCATGAGCGATGCGGCGCGTGTGGCGGTGGCCAGCGGCTGTGAGCTGGGCGAGGGCCCCCAGTGGCATGCCGCCTCCGGCCGCCTGGTGTGGTGCGACATCCTCGGTAAGCGGCTGCACTGGCTCGAGGCGGATAGCGGCGAGACCGGCGTGATCGAACTCGATCACCTGGCCTCGCTGGCCGCGCCGCTGGACGACGGCGGGATGCTGGTGGTGGGCGAGGATCGTCTGAGCCGGCTGGACCCCGCCACCGGCGCGATCGAGCGACTGATGGGCTTCGAGGCCGACGACCCCGTCACCCGCAGCAACGATGCCCGGGTCGACCGCCACGGCAGCCTGTGGCTGTCGAGCATGGGCAAGGCTGCCGAGCCCGACGCCGGCAGCCTCTACCGACTGCATCGCGGCGAACTTTCGCGCCTCAGGACCGGGCTGACGATTCCCAACGCAATCTGCTTCTCGCCCCAGGGCGAGCATGCCCACTTCGCCGACACGGCGCGCGGCATCGTCTATCGCTGGGCGCTGGACGCCGAGGGCTGGCCGGTCGGCGAGCCCGAGCCCTGGGTGGACTTCGCCGGGAGCGAGGGCAATCCCGACGGCGCGGTGATCGACGCCGAGGGCGCCATGTGGCTGGCGCTGTGGGGCGCCGGCAAGGTGGTGCGCCTGGACCGCGAGGGCCGCGAGATCGACGCCGTGACGCTGCCTGCCTCTCAGCCTTCCTGCCCGGCCTTCGGCGGCGAGGGGCTGGCCGCGCTCTACATCACCACGGCCCGCGAGGGCATGAGCGCCGAGCAGCGGGCCCGCGAGCCCGGGGCCGGCGATCTATTCGTCGCCGATCTTTCAGTGCCAGGGCTCGCCGAGCCAACGCTGCGGCTCGGCTGAGGCCTCTCAGCCTGCGTCGCCCATCGGATAGCGGGTATCGCGCAGGCTGTCCTTGATCTTCTTGAGGTGGGGCAGGAAGTCCTCGCCGCGCCGCAGGGTCACGCCGGTGGCCAGCACGTCGATCAGCGCCAGTTGAATCATCCGCGAGGTCATCGGCATATAGTGGTCGGTGTCCTCCGGCGCCGAGACCTCGAGCGTCTCGGTGCACTCGGCGGACAGCGGCGAGTCCGGTGCGGTGATGCCCAGCACCACGGCGCCGTTGTCGCGTGCCAGGCGGGCGATGTCGACCAGCTCGCGGGTGCGGCCGGTGTAGGAGAGAATCACCACCACGTCGCCGGTGTGGCAGGCGGCGGCCACCATGCGCTGCATCAGCACGTCGATGTAGGCCGACACCGGGATGTTGAAGCGGAAGAACTTGTGCAGGGCATCCTGGGCCACGGCCCCGGAGGCGCCCAGGCCGAAGAAGTGCAGTTGCTTGGCCTGGGTCAGGTAGTCGACCACCCGCTCCACCCGGGTGGCATCCACCTCGCGCCGGGCGACATCCAGGGCGGCAATGGTGGCGCCGAAGATCTTGCCGGTGTAGTCGTCGGCGGCGTCGCCGGGCTCCACCGCCTGGCTGACGTAGGGCGTGCCCCCGGCCAGGCTCTGGGCCAGCTTGATCTTGAAGTCCGGATAGCCCTTGGCATCGAAGCTGCGGCAGAAGCGGTTGACCGTGGGCTCGCTGACCGAGGCCGAATGGGCCAGGCTGGCGATGCTCATGCTGGTGGCGGCGGCCGGGTCGGCGAGGATGACGTCGGCGACCTTGCGTTCGGATCGATTGAGCTCATCGAGGCGACGGCGGATGCGGTCCAGCAGATCGTGACTGACCATGCGCGAGGGGGTCTCCGTGGTGCGGGGCGGCGTGGTCGCCCCCGGTGTGTCGAAATGATGTGGTGATTTAACTACATTATGCTCACTATCCTAGCGCGCGCGCAGGGGGCTCGGCCACCGGGTCCGCCGAGAGTGAGCTTGTCTCCGCTTTTAGTAGTAATCTTACAAAAGTTTTTTGGAGGTATCGGGCGCGTTAGGCTATTATTTTGTTAAGTTAACCAGATGGGGGCGGACATGAGTCAACACAAGCGGCCCGAGGCGGCGCTTTCCTCCGGGGACTCCGGCACGGCAATCGACCTGGCCCTGTTCGGGGCGCTCGGCGACCTGGCCCAGCGCAAGCTGTTCCCCGCGCTCTTCCACCTGGAGCGCGAGGGGCTGCTGGCTCCCGCCACGCGGCTGCTGGGGCTGGCGCGCCAGGAACTGGATGTCGATGCCTTCAAGGCACGGGTCGAGAAGTCGCTCAAGATCCATGTCAAGGCCGAGGAGATCGATCGCGAGTCGCTGACCCGCTTCCTGGCCCGCCTCGACTTCCTGCAGCTCGACTTCACCCGGCCCGAGGGCTACGGCGCCATCCGCGAGTGGCGCCAGGGTGCCGCGCATCCCATGGTGGTCTACCTGTCGGTGGGTGCGAAGATCTACGGCGACATCTGTCGTCACCTGGAGGGCAGCGGCAGCCTCGACGACTCGAGCCGCGTGGTGGTGGAGAAGCCGATTGGCTACGACCTGGCCTCCTCGGCCGAGATCAACGACGCCATCGGCGCTGTCTTCCCCGAGTCACGCGTCTACCGCATCGATCACTACCTGGGCAAGGAAACGGTCCAGAACCTGATCGCGCTGCGCTTCGCCAACCCGCTGTTCGGCACCCAGTGGAACCAGAACCACATCTCCCACGTCGAGATCACCGTGGCCGAGAAGGTCGGCATCGAGGGCCGCTGGGGCTACTTCGACGAGGCCGGCCAGCTGCGCGACATGGTCCAGAACCACCTGCTGCAGCTGGTCTGCCTGATCGCCATGGACCCGCCCGCCAACCTCGATGCCGACGCCATCCGCGACGAGAAGGTCAAGGTTCTCAAGGCGCTCAAGCCGTTCACCGACGACATGCTGGGTCGCGACGTGGTGCGCGGCCAGTACATCGCCGGCACCATCGACGGCCAGGCCGTGCCCGGCTACCTGGACGAGGAGGGCGCCAACCGGGCCAGCCACACCGAGAGCTTCGTGGCGATGAAGACCGAGGTGGCCAACTGGCGCTGGGCCGGGGTGCCGTTCTACCTGCGCACCGGCAAGCGCATGCCGGAGAAGCTGTCGCAGATCGTCATCCACTTCCGACAGCAGCCCCACTACATCTTCGACCCGGATCAGCGCGCCCTGGCCGCCAACAAGCTGGTGATTCGCCTGCAGCCGGAGGAGGGCATCGCGCTGGAGGTGCTGACCAAGGACAGCGGCCTGGACAAGGGCATGCGCCTGCGGCGCGGGCCGCTGCACTTGGACTTCAACAGCGCCTTCCCCAAGACGCGGATCCCGGACGCCTACGAGCGGCTGCTGCTCGAGGTCATGAAGGGGCAGCAGTACCTGTTCGTGCGTCGCGACGAGGTCGAGCACGCCTGGCACTGGTGCGATAGCCTGATCGCCGCCTGGCACAACCGCGACGAGCCGCCGCGCCGCTATCCCGCCGGCTCCTGGGGCCCCGTCGCCTCGATCGCCATGATCACTCAGGATGGCCGCAGCTGGTATGAAGACTACTAAGGCATATCCGCCGGCTCCTGGGGCGACCCGTCGCGGCTTTCTCAAGACCGCCATGATCACCCAGGATGGCCGCAGCTGGTATGAAGACTATTGAGCCCCGTCGGTACAAGGACCATTGAGATGAGCGATTCCACCCCGACGCCTCGCGAATGCCTGGCCCACCAGCTGGCCGAGGCGGTGGCCGAGGCCCTGAGGGCCGACCTGGCCGAACGCGAACGCGCCCTGCTGGTGCTGTCCGGCGGCTCGACCCCGGTACCCTTCTTCGCGGCCCTGGCGGCCACGGAGCTGCCCTGGTCGCGCGTCGACGTGACCCTGGCCGACGAGCGCTGGGTGGCCGAGTCGGCCGACGACAGCAATGCCCGCCTGGTGCGCGAGCACCTGCTCCGTGGGCCGGCCGCTGCGGCGACCTTCGTGCCGCTGACCACCGAGGATGCGACCCCCGAGCAGGGCGTCGCGGCGGTGGCCGAGCGGATCGAGGGTCTTGCCTGGCCGGCCAGCGTGGTGATCCTGGGCATGGGCGGCGACGGCCACACCGCCTCGCTGTTTCCCGACAGCCGGGAACTGGAACTGGCGCTGTCCACCGCCGAGTCGGTGGTGGCCGTGCGCACCCCCAGCCAGCCCCAGCCACGCATCACCCTGAGTGCCGATCGCCTGCACCAGGCCCGCCGCCATGTCCTGCACATCACCGGTGGCGACAAGCGTAGCGTGCTGGCGCGTGCCCTGGCCGGCGACGACGTGCGCGAACTGCCGATCCGCGCCTTCCTGGCCTGTCCGCTGGCCACCTACTGGGCCCCTTGAGATTTCCGGAGTGACAACGATGACCATCGACAAACAGCTGCCGTCCACCCGCACCACCGAGATCGACAGCATCTGCCTCAAGGCCGAGGTGATTCCGGTGCTGGCCATCCAGCGCGTGGAGGATGCCGTGCCCCTGGCCACCGCCCTGGTGGAGGGCGGCCTCAGCGTCCTGGAAGTCACCCTGCGCACCGATTGCGCCCTGGAGGCCACCCGGCGCATCAAGGAGGCGCTGCCCCAGGCCAGCGTCGGCGTCGGCACCGTGCTGACCCCGGCCCAGTATCGCCAGGCCGAACAGGTCGGCGCCGACTTCGTGGTGACCCCGGGCACCACCGAGGCGCTGTATCGCTACGGTGTATCCAGTCCGGTGCCGATGCTGCCCGGCGTGGCCACCGTCTCCGAGCTGATGATCGGCTGGCAGTTCGGCTATCGTCGCTTCAAGTTCTTCCCCGCCGAGGCCAGCGGCGGCGTCAAGGCCCTCAAGGCCTTCGCCGGTCCGATCCCCGAGGCGCGTTTCTGCCCCACCGGCGGCATCCACCTGGACAACGCCGACGACTATCTGGCCCTGCCCAGCGTGATGTGCGTGGGCGGCTCCTGGCTGACCCCCAAGTCGCTGGTCGAAGCCGAGGACTGGGAGGCCATCCGGCGCCTGGCCCGCGAGGCCGCGGACCGCTTCCACCACTGAGTTTCCACGACCCCATCGGGTTCTCTCTCGACAGCCAGTCGCTGTCCTTGCGCCCCGGCCATTCGGCCGGGGCTTTTTTTGCATTGCATCTTGGCGTGAATGTCATTGTGGGAGCGCACTTCAGTGCGCGATGGCGCGGACAGGCGCCTAATGTACGCTGCGGGCCTCCGAGCTATCACGCAGCAAGTGGCTCCCGCGAGGAGCAACGGTACTCATGCCCATGAAGGCCTGGAAGGCAACATGGAATCCTCCATGACCTCACCGCTTTCACGCCAAGGTGGCGAAGAACTTTTTTGTGCCGGTCTCGTGCCGGGATGCGCGGCGGGGCGAGCAGTCCGATCGGCGATCCCCGGAGGTGGTTCGTCCGGACGATTGTCCTCTCGCTTGCCCTTCGGGCAGCAACGCCGGAAGCGATCATCCTGCGAGGCCGCCTGGTGTTTTGCGTCCCAGGGGCACATGAGCCGCTCCCTCAAGCACTAGACGATGGTCTATTTCACCACTGGCCGAGCCTGAACCTGACTGGCGCCAATAACGAGGATGCGAGGCGCCAGGGTATGCTTTCTATCTACCTGAAATCAGGGGCTAGTCGCCATGTCCTGGCTGGCCATCAGGCGGAGTCGCCGCGCCTTCGGAGACCGCATGGGAGGTCGCTTCTACGACTTTGGTGGGTTTGACTCCCCTATTGGCGACGCTATCTTAGAGGTGTAAGTTAGATATCTAAGCAAATGAGCGGCCCCGAGCTGGATTCCTGGCCGCCCCGTGAGTAGGAGACCGTGCGAAATGCTGACCCAGGACGAGAATGACCTGCTGTGTCGTGTCGAAGGCGAGGCCCCCATGGGGCAGATCATGCGCCGTCACTGGATTCCCGCCTGCTTGTCGGAAGAGGTCGATGAGCCGGATGGTGACCCGGTGCGGGTGAGGCTGCTGGGCGAGGACCTGGTGGCTTTCCGCGATACCGACGGCCGAGTGGGCGTGTTGGACGAGATGTGCCCCCACCGCCGGGCATCACTGGTGTTGGGCCGTAACGAGGAGTGCGGGCTGCGCTGCCTCTATCACGGCTGGAAGATGGACGTCGATGGCAATGTGCTCGAGATGTCATCCGAGCCGCCGGAGTCGAAGATGACCGAGAAGGTCAAGCACAAGGCTTATCCGACTCATGAGGAGGCGGGGTTCGTCTGGGTCTACATGGGTCCTCCCGAGGAGCAGCCTGAGTTCACTGCCCCGGTGTTTCAGCCGACGCCTGATACCAAGGTGTCCATCTCCAAGGTCATCATCGACTGTAACTGGGCCCAGATCCTCGAGGGAGCCATCGACTCGGCGCATTCGTCTAGCCTGCACTCCACCGACATGGTGCCCGCGCGGACCACCGGCGCCGAAGCCACGGATACGCTGTGGCTGCGTCCCTCCACGGACAAGGCGCCACGCCTGCAGGTCCAGAAGACGCGCTTCGGCTTCCGTTACGCGGCGATTCGCCGGCCCATCAAGGATGCTAAGACGCACGACTATGTGCGTACCACGTTGTTTATTGCTCCCTATACCGTGCAGATTCCCCCGAACAACCAATACGATATCGCCATCCTGCACGTGCCGATCGACGACACCCACACGGCTTTTCATTTCATCGCCTGGGGACATGCCGCCACCACGCCGGATACGGAGTCCTGGCGGAAGTTCCTGGGTACGCAGATCGGCCTCGATGTCGATAAGAGCTTCCGTAAGTTCCGCACCCGCGAGAATAATTACTGGCAGGATCGTCGGATCATGCAGCTGGGCACCAGCTTTACCGGCATCAAGGGCATTCCCAATCAGGACATCGCCATGTGGGAGACCATGGGGCCGATCGCTGACCGTACCCATGACCGGTTAGGCGCCAGCGACCTGGCGATTGT
Source organism: Halomonas sp. ABH4_019 (assembly GCF_056159885.1). Taxonomy (NCBI): domain Bacteria; kingdom Pseudomonadati; phylum Pseudomonadota; class Gammaproteobacteria; order Oceanospirillales; family Halomonadaceae; genus Halomonas; species Halomonas sp. ABH4_019. The sequence goes on along the minus strand of NZ_JBSWWC010000001.1, from coordinate 752,433 downwards.
CGAGTTCCGTCGCCAGATGCTCCAGGCGGCCAAGACCATGCAGGATGGTGGGCCGGCCATCGGCGCCGAGGAGCCTCGCATCCCGCACCACAAGCTCAAATCTTTCCAAGGCGTGGTGACCAAGGAAACCGACTGGCGCGAACTGGGCACGGCCCCGGAAGAGGCGGAGTATTACGCGGAACAGTGAGGCTCTGAAACCGCTTTTAGTAACTACTGATTAGACCAAGCGGTGTCGTGTTCACGAGCGCCGACGATAAGATCACAAGACGGGAGTACTGATGAACAAGCTGGAACTTTCGGTGGCGGTGGGAAACTACGATCGCATGCGCCCCCTGATAGACGGTGAGGTGCAGATCGATGGTGTGGATCCCGTGTTCATGCTGCATGATCCGGAGGAGATCTTTTTTCGCGCCTTCCGGCATGCCGACTTCGATATCACCGAGCTGTCGCTCAGCAGTTATACGGTCAAGACGGCGGCGGGGAATTGTCCCTATATCGGCGTCCCGGTTTTCCCCTCGCGCGCTTTTCGACACACCTCAATCTACATTCGTACCGATCGCGGCATCGAGGCCCCGGCCGACCTGCGCGGCAAGCGCATCGGCGTGCCGGAGTACCAACTGACGGCTAATGTCTGGGCGCGGCTGTTCCTCGAGGAGGATCACGGCCTCGCCCCCCGGGACGTTACCTGGATGCGTGGCGGCTACGAGGAGCCCGGTCGCGTCGAGAAGGTCAATCTCGACCTGCCCGATGGGGTGCGCGTGGAGAACATACCCGAAGGGGAAACCCTGTCCGGCATGCTGGCCTCCGGCGAACTGGACGCGGTGATGGGGCCGCGAGCGCCCTCCTGCTTCGAGCGTGGACATCCCCACGTGGGCTATCTCTATGCCGACCCGCAGCGAGCCGCCTCGGATTGGTACCGCCGAACAGGCATCTTCCCCATCATGCATCTGTTGGGAATCCGCAAGACGCTCGTCGAGCGTCACCCCTGGTTGCCGTTCTCCGTCTACAAGGCCTTCGAACAGTCCAAGGCTCGAGCCTTGGACAAGCTCAGCGATACCTCGGCGACCAAGGTGACCCTGCCATTCGTCGAGGATCAGTTGCGGGCCGCCCGGCAGCTCATGGGCGACGACTTCTGGTCCTATGGATTCGCACCCAACCGGCATGCCCTCGCGCGATTCCTTCAGCAGCATCATGACGAAGGGTTGTCTGGTAGGCGGCTGGAGCCCGAGGAGCTCTTTCATCCCGCCACCCTGGAGAGCTTCAAGATCTGATCACCCTGACACAGCCAGCGCGATGCCTACCCATGACACCGGCAAGATCAATAACAACGAACGATGACTCAAGACGACAAGGTGAAAAAATGACAATGTCAATCAAGAAGACCCTGATGGCCGCCGTTCTCGTTGTCCCCGCCATGGCGGCGAATGTCGCCTCTGCCCAGAGCTACAACATGACCGTCGCCGGCGCTTCCCCCGGGGGACTGTGGTCATTGCTTGGGGCGGGCCTGGATAGCGCCATGAAAGCCGAATTTCCAGGCTCCACCGTCACCTACCAAACCTCCGGTGGCGGCCTCGCAAACGTGGCCGTACTCCAGCGCGATGATGCCAGCCTGGCGATCATCGAGGATGCTGTGCTTCAGCGGGCACGCGATGGCGAGCCGCCATTCCGTGAACCGAGCGACGATCTTCGCGTGATCGCCAACCTCTATACCTGGGCACCTATGCAGCCCGTCATGCGAGAGGCGTTTGCCGAGGAGTACGATATCGACAGCTTCGCGGACATTGGCGAGGTGAAACCTCCGATCACCATTGCCATCAATAAGCGGGGCAACATCGCCTCGAGTGTCGCGGAAACCATGCTCGAGACGATCGGTGCGAGCCCAGAGGAACTGAAGAGCTGGGGGGGCGACCTGATCTATGCGGCCTCCAGTGAGCAGTCGGGCCTAATCCAGGATCGACGCGCCGACATGATCCTCAACAGCCTCTTCGTCGGTCATAGTTCGCTCATGCAGGCCGGGACCAGCGTCGACCTGACCCTGTTGCCGTTGTCCGATGATATCGTGCAGGAGATCACCCAAAAGACGGGTACCACGCCCTTCGTGATCCCCGGCGGTTCCTATGATTGGGCGCCCAATGACATTCCCACTGTCTCGATCAGTGCCACCCTCGCAGTACGCAGCGATATGGATGAGCAGCAGGCCTATGACCTGACCAAGGCCGTCTACGAGAACTACGAGAAGATCGCCAACGTGCATCCGGCGATGCGGAGCCTGACGCCCGAGATCATGGCATCCGTGGACGTCATTCCCTATCACGATGGGGCCATGCGCTACCTGAAAGAAGCCGGCCTTCGTTAATCGAGTGAGTCGGCATCAATGCCGAGGAGGTATCGATGAATCAGATCCTTTCGATCCTTACCGGGGGCGGCTCCAAGCGTCACCTGACGGGTAGCCTGGGCATGGCAGTGCATGGATGCGCTGCCATGGTGGCACTGGCGGTCATATATACCACGACAGTTGTATACGTCGATCTCTATGTGATGATGGTGGTGTTCCTGTCGGCCATGCTGGCCCTGCTGTTCATCAATATCGGTCCAGGCCCCCTGGGACGCGAGGATCGTCCCGGCCTGATCGACTGGTGCCTGGTACTGGCCAGTATTGCCGTGGGTGTGTATTTCCTGGTGGAGAATCAGCGGATCGCTGAACGCATCACGCTGCTGTTCCCGCTGGGAACGCCGGACCTGATCGCGGCCAGCGTGCTGCTCGCGTTGACCATAGAGGCGACCCGGCGGACGGTAGGCTTTGGCCTGACCAGCGTGGTCCTGGTGTTCGTGATCTATAACCTGTGGGGACATGGCCTGCCGGGGGCGCTCGGATTTCGTGAGGTCAGCTACAACCACTTCCTGGATATCATGATGTTCACCTCGGATGGCTTGTTCGGCGTGCCGCTGCGCGTCGCGGCGACATATGCCTTCCTATTCGTGATGTTCGGAACTTTCCTGTCCAAGGCTGGCGGTGCCGAGTTCTTCTACAACCTGTCATCGTCGCTTGCGGGACATCGCACCGGTGGCCCGGCGAAGATCGCCATCATCTCCTCCGGCCTCTACGGTACCATGTCGGGCAGTCCGACCTCCGACGTGGTCACCACGGGGTCGGTCACCATCCCCATCATGCAGCGCCTGGGCTACAGCAGACCCCTGTCCGGGAGCGTCGAGGTGGCGGCGTCCACTGGCGGGAGTCTCCTGCCGCCGGTGATGGGGTCCGCAGCCTTTATCATGGCGGAATACACCGGTATCGAGTATCGCGATATCGCCATCGCCGGCATCGTCCCCGCCCTGCTGTACTACCTGTGTGTCTATGCCCAAGTACACCTGCGCTCCCAGAAGCTGGGTCTGCGCGGGCTATCCAAAGGGGAGACGCCGCCGCTGAAGGACACCCTCAAGACGGGGGGGCTGTTCATCGTGCCGCTGGTGGCCCTCTCGGGGGCGCTGCTGATGGGCTATTCGCCGACCTTCGTGGCGGCCATCGCCACCGCGGTGGTGCTGGTGGTCGCGACGGTGCAGCCGTCGACCCGCATGGGCCCCCGGGCCATCTGGAATGCTCTAGCCATCACCACGCTACGCATGGTGTCGGTGGTAGCCGCGTGCGCGGCTGCAGGGCTGGTGATCGGAGGTATCTCGATGACCGGCCTCGGCGGCAAGTTTGCCGACCTGGTCTACCTGATGGCTGGCAACAGCGCCTTCCTGGCGCTGGTCATCTCTGCCGTGCTGGCGATCATCCTGGGCATGGGCATGCCCACGCCGTCGGCCTTTATCCTGGCCGCCGTACTCGTGGGTCCCACGCTGCTGTCGATGGACTTCAGCGTGCTGCAGACTAACATGTTCATCCTCTATTTCGCCGTGCTCTCAGCGATGACCCCGCCGGTCGCCGTGGCGGCCTTCGCGGCCTCGGCCATCGCCGATGCTAGCCCCCTGAAGATCGCCCTTGGTGCCGTCAAGCTGGCCATCACGGCCTTCATCGTACCGTTCGCGTTCGTCTACGGCGAAGGTCTGCTGATGGTTGGCACATGGCAGGCGATCATCGTCTCCTGCGTGACGGCGGTTCTGGGGGTGCTGTTGCTGAGCATTGCGGTCGAGGGCTTCTGGCGCCAGCCGTTGTCACGGCTTCCACGTCTGGGTTTCGGCCTGGCGGGGCTGCTCTTCATCACCCCGAGCTGGTGGGCCGTGGTGGTGGCCATGATGCTGGGCATCCTGGCGATCCTCGCCACCCCTCACCTGCGGCCCCATCTGCACAGGAAGCCGGCATGACGCGATGGCACGCCGCCCCATAACGCCTGGACCGCGTCATGCCCGCCAATGAGAGGGAGGGAATGGCCCGGCATCGCCCCAGCGATGCCGGGTTCGTTTCCACTGATGACGTCATCCGAACCACCGTCACCATGAGGCAGGAACATGTATCGAATCGATAGCCAGGCGCTCGACGACGCGATCCGCCGAGATGTCACCGCGGCGCTGGAAGAAGACATCGGCACCGGGGATATCACCGCGCTGCTGGTTGCCGAGGACCAGCGGGGAGAGGCCCGCATCACGGCAAAGGAGGGCGCCATCCTGTGCGGAATCGCCTGGGTCGAGGAGGTCTGCCGTCAGGTCGATCCGTCGCTACGGATCGAATGGCGAGTGGCCGACGGCGATCGCATCGAGCCCGGCCAGACCCTCTGTTGGTTGACGGGCAACGCCCGCTCGTTGCTCAGCGCAGAACGCACGGCGCTCAATTTCCTGCAGCTGCTCTCGGGGACCGCGACCCGCAGCCGGCACTATGCCGACCTGGTGAGAGGCACCGGCGTGAGCCTGCTGGACACTCGCAAGACCCTGCCGGGGCTTCGCCTGGCCCAGAAGTATGCGGTCGCCTGCGGCGGAAGTCACAGTCATCGCATGGGGCTGTATGACGCCTACCTGATCAAGGAGAACCACATCGCCGCTTGCGGCGGCATTGCCTCGGCGGTCGAGATGGCCCGCCAGCTTGGCCACGACAGGCCAGTCGAAGTGGAAGTCGAGACCCTCGACGAACTCGGGCAGGCGCTCGAGGCACTTCCCGACATGATCATGCTGGATAATTTCAGCCTGGACGAGCTGCGAGAGGCCGTGTCGCTGACCGCGGGGCGCGTCAGGCTCGAGGCCTCTGGAGGCGTCACGGAAGCCACGCTGCGCGATATCGCCGCGACCGACGTCGACTGCATTTCACTGGGGGGCCTGACGAAGGACGTGGTGTCGATCGACCTCTCGATGCGCCTGTCACTGGGAGAATAGCGCCAGGCGGTGGAGCGTGGGAGGGAAGAGGACTCGCGCTGGCCGCCGCCGGGCGGCGGGGCGCAAGGAGACGCCCGGTGCCATGTGGCTCCGGGCGTCGATTCAGGAAGGGGCGCCTGCGGCCTGGCGCGCGCGCCGTTTCCACAGCTGCCAGGGGCGCTCCACCTGGCCTTCGGTGGTTTCCATCGCCGATCTGGCCTCGCCGGCGGTGAGGTACTCGACGGTGCCGAGTCGCAGGGCATCGGCCTGCAGGCGGGCATTGACCTCGACATAGACCGCCCGATAGACCGCCTGCTTGAGCGAAGGGGCCGTCACGGTGGCTCCGTGCCCCCGCATCAGCACGACATTATTGTCGCCCAGCGAGTGGGCCAGCGCCTCGCCGAGCGGGGCGTCACGGATCAGCAGGTCCGTGGCGGAGCCGGCCACGTCGCGGATCTCGAAGATCGGCGCTCCCTCGCCGAGGAAGCCGCTCATGTGACACATCGGGCGCAAGGGCGTCGAGGCGACGGTACTGAAGGGGACCACCGAGGGCGAATGGCTGTGCACGACCGCCATGACGTCTGGACGGGCGCGGTAGATCTCGCCATGAATGAAGCGTTCGAGATAGACCGTTCGGCCGTCGGCGTCGACGGGGGTGCCATCCAGCTCGAATTCAATGATGTCGTCCCGGGTCACCAGTCCCGGTGCCATGTTGCGGGCCAGGAGAAAGCTATCGGTAGCCTCCGGATGCCGGACGCTGACGTGGCCGAAGGCGTCGAGCACGCCCTCGTTGAAGAGGATGTGATTGGCATCCACCAGGTCTTCGAGAAGGTCGTGCTTGTCCTGAGCTGTCGCTCGCGAATCGTGGGAACTCATTGCCTGTCCTGTCTTGTCTTGTGATGGGGGAACACGCAACCGGCCCGTTCCGTCATTCGTTGGCGTTGGCCAGGTTGCTGATGATCTTGAGCAGGGTGCGCCGGGTCGCCTGGAGGTCATCGTCATCGATGCCTTGCACGGCGATCTCGTTTATCTCCTCGGCCAGGGGGACCAGCGTCTTCTTCAAGTCGCGCCCCTTTTGCGTCAAGTAGATATGGATATTCTTGCGATTGCCGTTCAGCTGGCGGCGCTCGATCAAGCCGTTGGCTTCCATGGCCTTCAGCGCGGTGAAGGTGGTGGGCTCCATGAGCCCGGCCTCTTCACTGAGCTCCCGCTGGGTCAGCCCCTCGGTGACCCACAGGATGCGCAGGAACGACCAGTGGCCGAAGCTCACCGAGTGCTCCGACAGGCGCGTCTGGAGGCTCTTGGTCAGCACGCGCCCGGCGTCCCGGATCAGGTGGGCTAGGCGGTCGTCCGGGACGTCCTCCTGCCAGTGTCGAAGGACGGTCTGGGTTTCCTGATGGTTGCTGCGTGCCATGGTGAGGTCCTCGAAGTCATCGTGATGCGACCTCGCCATTGTACTCGATCGATTGCGCCAGACTCACTTGATGGGACAGCGTCACATCGCGGCCCTGGTCCGCGGATTCGAGCATGGCGAGGCACACTTCCATGGTGGCCATGCCCCATTCTCCGGAGTGGATGGGGGGCCGGTCGTGGCGCACGGCGGCGATCAGCTCGTCGAGCACCTCGCGGCGCGGTATCCGTGGCCGCGGCAGCGGCTCGCGGTAGCGTCGACCGTCCAGATACACGTCGATGCCCTGCGGCGTGGGACGCAGGTCGCCCCGATCGCAGGAGATCACCACGAAGCCGAAATGATTGTGGCCGATGTCGGCCAGGCTGGTATCGGCGAGGGACAGTCCGGCGCCGTAGGTGCGGGCATTCTTGATCCTGGCTTCCTCCTCGGCGTCCTGCAGCTGCGCCAGTCGCGCTCGGGCCTGGCCGTAGTCCCGGGGATCGCGTGGTTGCCCCAATTCACCGCTCCAGCCGCACAGCTCGTCGCTGTCGTAATGGGCGTACCCGCTGTAGGTCAGGTTGGCGAAGGCGCCGTTTTCGAAGGTCAGCAGGGCCCCATAGGCCCCCTCGGTGGGGCGGGAGGCGTCCCAGCACCCGGTGGCGGCGCGCACGCTCTTGACGGGCGAGCCGCCGAGGAGTCGCACGACGTCGACCTGGTGGGCGGCCTGACTGAATACCACGCCGCCGCCGCGGGCCGTGTCCAGTTCTTCGGGGCGGCGGGGGCGATACAAGAAGTCGGTGTAGTTGAGCGCGCTGATCATCCGCACCGCTCCGAAGTCGTGGCTGTCGAGCAGCGCCCGGGTGCGCAGGTAAGGCACATCGAAGCTGTGGCTGTGGCCCACCATCAGCCAGCGGCCGGCCCGGCGCATGGCCTCGATCATGGCCTGGCAGTCCGCCAGGGAGAGCGCCATGGGCTTCTCGACGAGCACGTGCTTGCCATGCCGGGCGGCCATCTCGACGTGCTCACGGTGACACTGGTGCGGGGTCGCGATGTATACCGCCTCTACCTCGGGATCGGCGCACAGGGCCGACACCTCGGCATGGGCGGTGGCGGAGAAGTCGGCGACGAATTGCCGGCGTGCCTCCTCGCGCGGGTCGGCCGCGGCCACCAGGCGGATGCCGGGATGTGCCGCGAGGGTGGGCAGCAGCAGCATGAAGCCGCGGCCCAGCCCCGCGATCCCGAGCCTTAAGGGGGTGTCTGTCATGGGCGCTACTCCTGGGGAAAAGGCGGATTCATTCCGGCAGGTCGATCACCAGCTCCTTGGAGCAGGCGCGCGAGACACAGACCATGATGTGGTCGGCCCGCTCGGCGTCGGACAACACCAGATCGCGATGGTCCGCCTCGCCCTCGATCAGCGTCGAGCGACAGGAGCCACAGGTACCGCTTTCACAGGAATAGGGCACGTGATGGCCGTTCGCCCGCAAGGCTTCGAGAATCGAGACGCCCGCCGGCACCGGGATCGCTTCGCCGGTCCCGTGCAGACGCACCGTGAACGGCGTGTCGTTTTCTGCCGAGGCTTGCTTCTGGGCACCGAAATCCTCGAAGTGCACGCTGGAGGATGACCAGTGGCCGGTCATGTCGCGCACCGCTTCCATCAGGCCGCGCGGGCCGCAGCAGTAGATATGCGCGCCCTTGGGCTGCTCCAGCACCGGCCACAGGTCGTAGGAGTCGTCCGGATCGCCGTGGTCATGATGGATCACCACCTTGCCGCGGAATTCGGGACCGCTGAGCTCCTCAAGGAAGGCGGTTTGTTCCGGCTCGCGGGTCAGGTAGTAGAGCTTGAACGGCTTGCCACCGGTAGAGCGCAGGTGGTGGATCATCGACAGGATCGGGGTGATGCCGATGCCGCCGGCGATGAACACGTAGCGTGCCGGATTGCCTTTCAGCTCGAAGTCGTTGACGGGGGCCGACACCTGCAGGCGATCTCCCACCCGAGTGTCATCCACCAGGCTCTTCGAGCCACCGGTGCCCGCCTCCTCACGCTTGACCGCGATGACATAACGGTCTCGCTCTTCGGGATCATTGCAAAGTGAGTAGCGGCGCACCTGGCCATTCGGCACCTCGATGTGCAGATGGGCACCGGGGGTGAACTCGGGCAGTTCGTCGCCCTCCGGGTGGGCAAACTCGAGGCGATAGATGCCCTCGGCGATGGCATCCAGCGCGGTAACCTCCAGCGCGGTCATGGGTACTGCATTGTCAGTGGTCGCCATGGGGGACTCCCTCGTTGTTGTCGTGTCGCCAAATGCTTTTATATCTAAGTATTTTCATGGCGCGAATGCAAGGCGCGGCGTTGCGACTTTAGTCGCGTGGCCGTGAGCTCTCCCGGCGGCACTCCCGTCCCTGACGCTCAAGCTTGTGGTGCCTGGGTAGCACCCTGGCGCCTGCACGACGGCCATGCACGAGAAGCGCCGATGTATCTGTCGCGGGCTGGGAGGAAAGGGGCAATTCGGGGGAGGGCGTGGTCTTGGTGCACCAGGGGGCATGCATCGCCCGCCTCGGCGGGGCGCGAGCGGTGCGTCGCCGTCGCACCCCGATCTCTCGGCGGGCGCCTTCGCCCCGCGAGGCTTGCGATTGGCACGAGTTGGCCCGTCTCTTGCTAGGTCTTGATGCCGTCGCCTGCGTCGCGGCGCTTGTCCCTACGACAACACGAGGATGCGACCCATGAACGATATCGCCCCGCTGACCCTGCTGCCCCAGGACCGCTTGACGCTCGCCAGTGGCCTCGAGAGCGAGGACCTGCAGCGCTACCGTCGACTCGCCCGGGACCTGGCCGCCCGCCATGCCGACATCAGCCGCGTGGTGGCCGACCTCGGTGCCGAGTGCGAACAGCAGCTCGATGCCCTGACCGCGGCCGCCGAGCGCATGGAGCTGGCCGCCTGCATCACCCGGGACGAGGCGCCGGCGATTCCCACGATCGAGGACATGAGCGTCAGCCAGGCGCTCGAGGAGGCGCTGGACGCGGCCGACGAGGCCAGCCGCCTGTCGCGCCTGCTGCTGGACACCAACGTCACGCCGGAGCTCGAGACGGCGCTGCTGGCCTTCGCCCGCCACAAACAGGCCGAGTGCGGCGTGCTGCGGGAGTGCCTGACGGTCCACGTGCCATAACGGGAGGCGGAAAACGAAGACGCCCCCGGCAGGCCGCGAACGGCCTGCCGGGGGCGTCTGTCATCGCGGGTGGTGCGGCCTCAGGCGCTGGCCTCGACCGCCACCGCCTGGTCGCCACGCTTGAGCGCCGCATAGCCCAGCCCGGTGATCAGGCTGCCGGCGAGAATGGCGAGCAGGTAGCCGATCACCGGGGTGATGGCGTTGGGTATCAGCAGCACGAAGATGCCGCCGTGGGGGGCCATCAGCTTGGCGCCGAACAGCATCGACAGCGCGCCGGTCACCGCACCGCCGACGATGCTTGCCGGGATCACCCGCAGCGGGTCCTTGGCGGCGAAGGGGATGGCGCCCTCGGTAATGAAGCACAGCCCCAGCACGAAGGATGCCTTGCCGGCCTCGCGCTCGGGCTCCGAGAACTTCGCGCGGGCCACGAAGCTCGAGATGCCCATGCCGATCGCCGGCACCATGCCCGCCGCCATGATCGCCGCCATGGGGGCGTAGGTCTCGGAGGCCAGCAGGCCGACGCCGAAGGTGTAGGCGGCCTTGTTCACCGGCCCGCCCATGTCGAAGCACATCATGGCGCCCAGCAGGCCGCCCAGCAGCAGGGCGTTGGTGGAACCCATGTTCTCGAGGAAGTCGGTCAGCCCCGAGAGGATCGCCGCCACCGGCTCGCCGACGATGTAGATCATGGTCAGGCCGGTAACGAGACTGGCCAGCAGCGGGATGATCAGGATCGGCTTGAGCGACTCGACGCTGGCCGGCAGCTTGACGTAACGGGTCACCGCCTTGGCCGCGTAGCCCGCCAGGAAGCCGGCCAGAATGCCGCCGATGAAGCCGGCGCCGATTTCGGAGGCCAGCATGCCGCCGATCATGCCTGGGGCGATGCCGGGTCGGTCGGCGATGGAATAGGCGATGTAGCCGGCCAGCACCGGCACCATCAGCGCGAAGGCCGTGCCGCCGCCGATCTGCATCAGCGCCGCGGGCAGGGTGCCTTCCTCCTTGAAGGCCTCGATGCCGAACACGAACGACAGCGCGATCAGAAGGCCGCCGGCTACCACCATCGGCAGCATGAAGGACACCCCGGTCAGCAGGTGCTTGTAGACGCCCTTTTCCTTGAGGCTCTTCCTGGCCTCGCCGCCGCCCGAGGGCGCACTGCCGTCTTCCACCGTGGCCTCGGCCAGCGCCGCCTCGATGGTCTGGCGGGACTTCTTCAGCGCGCTGCCGGTGGAGGTGCGGTAGACCCGCTTGCCGGCGAAGCGGGTGGGGTCGACCTCGATGTCGCAGGCCAGGATCACCACCTCGGCGCCTGCGATCTCTTCGTCGGTGAGCTGGTCCTGGGCGCCCACCGAGCCCTGGGTCTCCACCCGGATCGCATGGCCGAGGGATTTCCCCGCTTCACTGAGGGCTTCTGCGGCCATGAAGGTATGCGCCACCCCGGTGGGGCAGGCGGTCACGGCGACGATGCGCTGGCCGCCGGCCGCGGCGGCTGCCGCGTCGCCGGGCTCGAAGGCCCCGGCCTCGCGCTCGGCGCGTTCGAGGAAGCCGCCGGGATCGGGCAGCGCCTGGTCGATGGCGGCGTGGAACAGCCGCTTGCCCGCGAAGCGCTGCGGGTCGGGCACGTGGTCGGCGGCGACGACGATCAGGTCGGCGGCCGCGATGGCCTCGGCGGAGACCGGCTGCACCGGCGCAAGCTCGCCGTGCATTTCCACGGTGGTCTGCCAGCCGAGCCGCTCGGCGGCCTGCTCGAGTCGCCGGGCGGCGAGGAAGGTGGTGGCCAGGCCGCTGGGGCAGGCGGTGATGAGGATGGCGTTCATGCGAGGGCTCCCCCGGCGTCGTCACCGGCCAGGCGGTGGACGCGCGTCTGTTGTTGGAGTGACGGGAAATCGGTGGCGCGGGCGTCGCCCACGCCGAGATGGCGGACCGCCTCGGCGGACAGTGCGGCGGCCAGGCGCAGCGCCTCGTCGGGCGCGTGGCCTTCGAGCACCCCGTGCAGCAGGGCGGCCAGCAGGGTGTCGCCGGCGCCTACCGTGCTGGCCACCGTCATGGGCGGCGGGACGGCCTGCCAGGCGCCGCGGCGGCTGACCCACAGCACGCCCTCGGCGCCGGCGGAGAGCACTGCCTCCTCGATGCCGGCGGCATGCAGCCGACGGGCGGCGTCGAGACGTGCGGCGTGGCTGTCGAGCGGCGTGCCGGCCCAGGCGGCGAGCTCGTGCTCGTTGGGCTTGACCGCGGTGGGGCCGGCGGCGATGGCGGCCTCCAGCGCCGCGTCGCTGGTGTCCACCCATACCGGCAGGCCGGTATCGCGCAGTCGGCCGATCAGCTCGGCCAGCGCGCCGGGCGAGACGCCGGGCGGCAGGCTGCCGGCGATCACCACCGCCGCCGGGCGGCGGGAGGCATCGGCGGCCAACTCATCGAGCCAGGCCAGCAGGCGCCCCCAGGCGTCGGCGTCGATGGCAGGCCCCGGGCCGTTGATGTCGGTGACCCGGCCGTCGGCCTCGGCGAGCTTGGCGTTGATGCGGGTCTCGCCAGGCACGCGCAGGAAGGCGTCCTCGAGCCCCTGGGCCTCGAAGGCGCGCAGGAAGGGGCCGTCGTTGTCGGCGCCCAGGAAGCCCGAGACGCAGACCTCGTGGCCGAGGGCGGCCAGCACCCGGGCCACGTTGACGCCCTTGCCGGCGGCCTCCAGATGAGTGGCGCTGGTGCGGTTGACCTCGCCGGGCGCCAGGCGCGAAAGCGACACCGAGAGGTCCAGGGCCGGATTCAGGGTCAGGGTCAGCAGGCGGGCCATCAGCGCGCCTCCAGGGCGTCGCGGACCGCCTCGCCGGTGGCCTGAGAGAGCGCCAGCGCGGCCTGGGCGCGGGCTTCCTCGAGGTCGAATTCGCGCAGCCGTGCCTTGACCAGCGGCACCTGGCGGGCGCTGACCGAGAGCTCGTCGACGCCGAGGCCGACCAGCACCGGCACCGCGGTGGCGTCACTGGCCAGCTCGCCGCACACCCCGACCCACTTGCCCTCGGCGTGGGCCGCGGCCACGGTCATCTCGATCAGTCGCAGCACCGACGGGTGCAGGCCGTCGGCCTGGGCCGAGAGCTCGGGATGGTCGCGGTCGATGGCCAGGGTGTACTGGGTCAGGTCGTTGGTGCCCACCGAGAAGAAGTCGACTTCGGCGGCCAGGGTCGGCGCCAGCAGGGCGCTGGAGGGCACCTCGATCATCACCCCGAGCTGGACGTCGTCGCTGCGCTCGCCGGCCGGCAGCTCCTCGAGCAGCCGGTCGAGGATGGCGCGGGCGGCGCGGAACTCGGCCACGTCCTTGACCATCGGCAGCATGATGCGCAGCGGGCGGCCGACGGCTGCGATCAACAGCGCCTTGAGCTGGGTCTCGAGCACCTCGGGCCGGGTCAGCGCCAGGCGGATGCCGCGCAGGCCGAGGAAGGGGTTGCTCTCCTGGGGCAGCGGCCAGTAGGGCAGCGGCTTGTCGCCGCCCACGTCCAGGGTGCGGGCCACCAGCGGGCGGCCGTCCAGGGCGTCGAGGGCCTCGCGGTACTCGGCGACCTGGGTGTCCAGGTCCGGCAGCGAGGCGTGGGCCATGAACAGGAACTCGGTGCGCAGCAGGCCGACGCCCTCGGCGCCGCGCTCCACGGCATCGGCGGCGTGGGCGGTGTTGCCCAGGTTGGAGGCGACCTCGACGCGATGGCCGTCGCGGGTACGCGCCTCCTCGAAGCGGGCCTCCCAGGCCTCGGCCTCGCGGCGGCGGCGCTCGGCCAGGCGCTGCTCGGCAGCCTGGCGGCGCTCGGCGGCGGGATTCGGGGTCACGCGGCCGCGCTCACCGTCGAGGATCAGCTCGGTGCCATTGTCGAGCAGCAGGATGCGCTCGCCGGCGCCGACCACGGCCGGGATCCCCAGCGCCCGGGCCAGGATGGCGCTGTGGGCCGTGGCCCCGCCGCGGGCGGTGAGCAGCCCGCGCACCCGGCTGGTGTCGAGGCGCGCCACGTCGGAGGGGCCGATGTCGTCGGTGACCAGGATGTAGGGGTGGTCCGGCGGCTCGGGCAGCTCGACCCGACACAGGATGCCCAGCACCCGGCGGCCCACGTCGCGCAGGTCGGCGGCGCGCTCGGCGAGCAGCTTGTCGGCCAGGCGCTCCTGGGCCTGGGCGGCGGTATCGATCGCCTCCCACCAGGCGGCCTCGGCGGAGGCGCCCTCGTCGATGCCCTCGCGGGCGGCCTGGTGCAGCTCGGGGTCGCCGAGCATCTCCTCGTGCATCGACAGGATCTGCGAGACCTCGCCGCCGCGGGCCTGGCCGATCAGCGCCTCGAGCTGGTCGCCGCCCTCGCGGATGGCGTCGTCGAGCCGGCGGCGCTCGACGGCCGGATCGGCGGCGCGGGCCGGATAGTCGAAGCTCGGCGTGGTCAGCACGAAGGCCGGGGCGATGGCCAGCCCCGGCGAGGCGGCCACCGCCGGGTGGGCGGTGTTGTCGGCCAGCGGCTCGAGGGCCGGGGCGTCCTCTTGTTCCATCGCTACCGGTTCGCGGTGGGCATCGAAGGGCTCGACGTGCTCGCCGAGGCCGTCCTCCACGGCACGGCAGACCGCGTCCAGGGCGGCCTCGGCGCCGTCGCCCTCGGCGCTGAACACCAGTCGTTGGCCGCGGCGGGCGCCGAGGTTGATGACCTTGGTCAGGCTGGCGGCCGAGACGGCATCGAAGCCGCCCTCGGCCAGGCGCACGCGCACCGCCGTGTCCTGGGCGCGGGCCACCCGGACCAGCTGCTTGGCCGGGCGGGCGTGCAGGCCGTGGGCGTTGAGCACCGTGGCCTGGCGCTGGCTGGCGGCGGCGGACTCGCCGGCCAGCCGCGCCAGCAGGGCGCCGGCGTCCAGGCGGTGAAGGCTCTCGGGGGCGTCGCCGTCGAGCAGCGCCAGGATGCGCTCGAGCAGGCCGCGGTGGGCCTGGCCCTGGGCGGCCAGGCAGAACACGCCCTCGACCGGGGCGTCATCGGCCTGCAGGGGAGCGGCCGGGGTCGCCAGGGCCAGCGCCGGCACGCCCACGCCCCGGCCGCTGGCCACCAGCCACAGGCCGCGGCCCAGGGCGCGCGGAGTGGCCTCGGCAATGTCGGCGACGAAGGCGGCGTCGACGCACTCGGCCTGTCGCAGCCGGGCGGCGCCGGCCAGCGCCAGCTCGTGATGATCGCGGGCGGGGAAGCCCAGGCACAGGGTGTCGGCGTCAAGCCTCGCCTCGACTACGGCCTTCGACAGCAGCTCGGCGATCTCTGAGGCTTGCTCGGCGCCGGCCAGGCGCTCGGCGATGCCGTCCTGGTCCAGCACGTGAGTCAGCTGGCGCAGGATGTCGAGGTGCTCGTCGCTCTGGGCGGCGATGGTCACCAGCACGTGGACCCGCTGGCCGTCGTGCCACTCGACGCCCTCGGGGAACTGCAGCACCCGTACGCCGGTGGCGCGCACGTGTTCGCGGCTCTCCGGGGTGCCGTGGGGAATGGCGATGGCGTTGCCGAGGAAGGTCGAGGACTGGGCCTCCCGGGCATGCAGGCCGTCGCGGTAGTCGGGAGCGACCAGCCCGGCGGCGTGCAGCGATTCGGCGGCCTGGTCCAGCGCGGCGCGCCAGTGCTCGGCCCGGCAGCCGAGCAGGACGTCTTCCTGGCGTAGCGTCAACATGGGTGTCTCCGGTTCGTCGAGGTGCGACGCCGGGCCGTTCCGTGGTTCCCGTGGCGTTGCAGCGGCTTGTGTACGGTAGATGAATCGTGTCACCTTCATTATCACGAATGCTGGATCGCTTCACCTCGCTTGGCAAGGCCGAATGTCTACGACTTTGGCAGGGGGATGGCAGGGCGACGGTCCGGCGTAGAATGCCTCCCAACAGTCTAGGGGGAGTCCATGACGCTCGCGGAAATCGCTCGTCTGGCCGGGGTCTCGCGCACCACGGCCAGCTATGTCATCAACGGCCAGGCCGAGAAGCGGCGCATCAGCCAGGAAACCATCGACAAGGTGATGGCGGTGGTGGACCGCCATCGCTATCGGGTCGACCCGCAGGCGGCCGCCCTGCGGCGCGGCTCCAGCCGAACCCTGGGGCTGATCGTGCCCGACCTGGAGAACGCCACCTACGCGCGGCTGGCCAAGCGGCTGGAACGGGGCGCCCGGGAGGCGGGCTACCAGCTGCTCATCGCCGGCTCCGACGACCGCCCCGAGGTCGAGCGCGACCTGGCGCTGGCGCTGCGGGCGCGGCGCTGCGAGGTGCTGATCACCGCCAGCAGCCTGCCCATGGACGATCCCTTCTACGTCGAGCTGCAGGACGAGGGGCTGCCGGTGGTGGCCGTCGACCGGGGCTTCGATGCCCGGCGCTTCGTCAGCGTGGTCAGCAACGACGCCGAGGCCGCCGAACGCCTGGGCGCCTCGGTGCTGGCGGCCGACTCGGCGCGGGTGGTGTGGCTCGATGCGGTGCCCTGGCTGTCGATCACCCAGGAGCGGCGTGCCGGTTTCCAGCGCGCCCTCGCGGGACGCGACGTGGCGTCGCTGTCGCTGGCCGGGGAGCGCTACGACCGCGCCGAGGGTGCGCGGCTGATGCGCCGCGTGCTCGACGAGCACGGGCTGCCGGATGCCCTGGTCACCGCCTCCTACTCGCTGTTCGACGGCGTGCTCGACACCCTGCTCGAGGCCGGCGGCCTGCCGGCGTCGCTGCGCCTGGCCACCTTCGGCGACAGCCGGCTGCTGGATTTCCTGCCGGTGGCGGTCAACTCCGCCGTCCAGGACCACGACCGCATGGCCGAGGCGGCCCTGGCCAGGGCCCTGGCCGCTGCCGGCGGCGAGCAGCGGCCGGGGCGCGAGGTCATTCCGCGGCGAATGCGCTGGCGCGGCGAGGCGAGCCGGGCGGCGGCGTCCTGAGGCGATCGGGCGACGGGCATTGTGCCGGCGGGGCAGGCTTGCGATGATCTCGCCGATCACCGCCATGCAGGAAGTGTCGAGTCGTGGACAAGTTCGAGGTAAAGCTGGATCAAGCCGCGCGTGCCGCCTGGCTGTCGTACGTCGGCGGTCGCACCCAGGACGAGATCGCCGCCCAGTTGGGGGTCTCTCGCCCCGGGGTGCAGCGGCTGCTGGCGCTGGCCCGCCAGGAGGGCCTGGTCAAGGTCCGCGTCGACCATCCGATCGCCAACTGCATGGCCCTGGCCGAGGCGATCCGCGACCGCTTCGGCCTGGAATTCTGCGACGTGGCGCCCGCCGACGCCGGGCCCTCGGACAGCGAGGCCCGCTACCTGGCGGTCGCCGCCGCCGAACGGCTTTCCCGCTACCTCGATCGCAGCGAGCCGCTGACCCTGTCGCTGGGCACCGGCCGCTCGGTGCGCGCCACGGTGGAGGCGCTCAGTCGCATCGAACGGCCCCAGCATCGCTTCGTCTCCCTGGTGGGCAACGTGGCCCGCGACGGTTCGGCCAACCGTTTTGATGGCGTGATGATCCTGGCCGACAAGACCGGCGGCGAGCGCTTCCTGCTGCCGGCGCCGGTGGTCGCCGGCTCGGTGGCGGAGAAGGAGGCGCTGCGCGAGCAGGCGCTGTTCCAGGCCATCACCGAGGTCGCCCGGCAGGCCGAGGCGGCCTTCGTGGGGGTAGGGCGCATCGATCGTCAGGCGACCCTGTTCCAGGATCACTTCATCAGCGAGGCCGAGCTCGACGAGCTGATCTCCGGCGGCGCGGTCGGCGAGCTGCTGGGCTGGCCGATGAACGCCCGCGGCGAGCTGGTCGATTGCTCGACCAGCCAGCGGGTCACCAGCCTGCCGCTGGAGATGTTCCGCGAGCAGACCCTGGTGGCGCTGGCCGGCGGGCGCGACAAGGGGCCCGCGATTCTCGCCGCCCTGCGCGGCGGCTGGCTGAAGGGCCTGGTCACCGACGAGCACGCCGCCCGCTACATCGTCGACACCGAGATGGCCCGCCAGAGCGCCTGACGCCCGGGTGACGACATGACGTCCGTTCCCATCGAAGGGTCGCTTCTCGGGATCCCTGAAGGCCCTTTCCTGCGCACCTTGCCCTCCTAAAGTCTAGGCGCTTCGGCTTTGCTTTTTCCGTCGTCGAGCATGATCATTTGATCATCATTTGAGTTAATTGATCATTTTTCGGGGCGCCCCACAACGCTCTCCGACCGGGCCGCCGCGCAAGCGCCCGGGACAATCGATTCATCACCATGCCACGATCCAACAACAAGGAGTTCGACATGGCCCATGCCAAGGCCGAAGCGGACCGGCGCATCGCCCGGATGGACGATGAGCAACTGCCCGTACCGCCACATCGACGACACCGGGGGCGCCACTTCGCCGGCCTCTATGCCGCGGAGCACGTGGCGGCGACCGAGTTCGTGATCGGTGCGACCTTCGTCGCCCTCGGCGCCGGCATCTGGGACATCCTGATCGGCCTGCTGGTCGGCAATACCCTGGCGATCCTCAGCTTCTGGCTGATCACCGCGCCGATCGCGGTCAAGACCCGCCTGAGCCTTTACACCTACCTCCAGCGCATCGGCGGCGACGCGATGTCGCGCCTCTACAACTGGGCGAACGTCATCATCTTCAGCGCCATCTCCGCGGCGATGATCACGGTGTCGGCGACGGCGGTCAGAGTGCTGTTCGATATTCCCCCGCAGGTCGCGCCGTACCCCACCGACACCACCTTCGTCCTGCTCGCGCTGGCGGTGGCGGCCATCGTGGTGCTGGTGGCGGTGTTCGGCTTCAACGCCCTGACCGAATTTGCCAGCATCTGCGCGCCCTGGCTGATGATGATGTTCACCGCCGGTGGCATGGTCTTGCTCCCGGAGCTGGCGGAGTCGCTGACCGGCGCCACGACCCTGGGCGGTGCCTCGGGCTTCGTCGAGATCGCCGGGTCCACGGTGTTCACCGGGGTCAACGTGCAGGGCGAACCGGGCATCGGCATCTGGGAGGTCATCGGCTTCGCCTGGGCAGCCAATACCTTCGCGCATTTCGGCCTGATCGACATGGCGCTGCTGCGCTACGCCAGGAAGGCACGCTACGGCCTGGCGTCCAGCACGGGCATGATGTTCGGCCACTATGTCGCCTGGATCTCCGCCGGCCTGATGGGGGCGGCGACCGCGGCGGTGACCCAGACCAGCATCGCCGTCCTGGAGCCGGGCGACGTGGCCTGGCATGCGTTGGGCGCGTCCGGGTTCGTGATCGTGATCGTGGCCGGCTGGACGACGGCGAACTCCAACCTCTATCGCGCCGGCCTGGCGGCCCAGGCGGCACTGCCCGGATGGTCACGCAACAAGGCAACGCTGCTGGTGGGGCTCGGCGTCGCCGTGGCCAGCTGTTTCCCCTTCGTCTATCGGAGCATGCTGCCGCTGCTCACCTATGCCGGACTCATCCTGGTGCCGGTGGGCGGCATCATCTTCGCCGAACACCATCTCTTTCCCAGGCTCGGCTTCAGCCGTTACTGGGCGCGCTACAAGGGGCTCAAGCACAACGTGCCGGCGCTGGCAACCTGGGGCATCTCGCTGGCCTTCGGCTTCGGCCTGAACGGGCTCGGGATCATTCCCTTCTACTACCTGTTCCTGCCGACCTGGGGCGTGTCGATCGCCGCTTACACGCTGCTGGCCAAGCGGCATGGTGCCGCCGAGGCCTACCCCGACGCCGAAGCCGCCGAACGGGACTTCCAGGCGCGGGTCCGCGAGCATCAGGCGCAACAGGCGGCGGGGGAGCGCCGCGAACCGGTCAGGGACACCTCGCTGCCGACGCGGATCATCCGCGCCACCTGGATCGTGGTCGGCCTGCTGATACCGATGGTCCTGGCGTGGCGGGTGCTGTTCGACAGTCCCGACCTGGCGGCCTACCACGCGAATCGCGAGGCCTTCCACGACATCACCATCTGGTGTACCGCCGTCTATTTCACGTTTGCCTACTGGGGGCTGAAGCGGGCCAAGGCCGGGGACCGGGAGAGAGTCTGCCCGCAGGCGTCGCCTACGTCATGAGAACGAGGCGTCGACCGGGGCGAGCCGTCGCCCGCCGCGGAGCGACTGTCCCGCAGGATTTAGCCTAAAGTCTAGGTCGTGTGGCTTTGCTTTTTTTGGGGGTGTGTTCGATCATTTGATCGAAAGATGAGTAGATTGATCAATCCAGCGACACGCCTTCGGACAACAACACAACACCCTCCCACCAAGGAGCATGCCATGAAGCTGTCCCGTGCGATCCCCGCCATCGGCCTGGCCGCGGCCGGCGCCACCGCCGCCCAGGCCGAGACCATCACCGTGGCCACCGTCAACAACAACGACATGGTGATCATGCAGAGCCTGACCGGTGCCTTCGAGCAGGCCCATCCCGATATCACCCTGGACTGGGTGGTGCTCGAGGAGAACGTGCTGCGCCAGCGCCTGACCACCGATATCGCCACCGGCGGCGGCCAGTTCGACGTGATGACCATCGGCACCTACGAGGTGCCGATCTGGGCCGAGCGCGACTGGCTGGCGCCGCTCGACGAGCTGCCCGCCGACTACCGGGTCGACGATCTGCTGCAGTCGGTGCGCGATGGCCTGAGCGACGACGACGGCACCCTGCATGCCCTGCCGTTCTATGCCGAGAGCTCGATGCTCTACTTTCGCCGGGACTTGTTCGAGCAGGCGGGCATCGAGATGCCCGAGCAGCCCACCTGGGAGCAGGTCCGCGACTGGGCCGGCCAGCTGCATGCCCCCGACGACGAGACCTACGGCATCTGCCTGCGCGGCAAGCCGGGCTGGGGCGAGAACATGGCCTTCGTCTCGACCCTGGTGAACACCTTCGGCGGGCGCTGGTTCGACATGGACTGGCAGCCGCAGATCGATTCCCCGGCCTGGCAGGAGGCGATCTCCTTCTACGTCGAGCTGCTGGGCGACTACGGCCCGCCCGGCGCCAGCTCCAACGGCTTCAACGAGAACCTGGCGCTGTTCTCCCGCGGCAACTGTGCCATGTGGGTCGATGCCACCTCGGCGGCGGGCAAGCTCTATAACCCCGAAGAGTCGACGGTGGCCGACCAGCTCGGCTTCGCCCCGGCACCGGTGGCCGAGACGCCCAAGGGCTCGCACTGGCTGTGGTCCTGGGCGCTGGGCATTCCGGCCTCGTCCGACTCGAAGGATGCGGCCCGTGAGTTCATTACCTGGGCGACCTCGCAGGAATACATCGAGCTGGTCGGCGAGCGCGAGGGCTGGACCAGCGTGCCGCCCGGCACCCGGGTCTCCACCTACGAGAACGCCGACTATCAGCAGGCCGCGCCCTTCGCCGACTTCGTGCTGAACGCCATCCAGGGCGCCGATCCCACCGACTCGACCCTGGAGCCCAATCCCTACGTCGGCGTGCAGTTCGTGGGCATCCCCGAGTTCCAGTCGGTCGGCACTCAGGTCGGCCAGATGGTGGCCTCGGCGCTGACCGGCGAGACCTCGGTCGAGCAGGCCCTGCAGGCCGCCCAGCGCGCCACCCAGCGCACCATGGAACGTGCCGGCTACTTCGAGTGAGCCGCGTGGGCCGGCCGGGGCAGGGCCCCGGCCGGCCGTTACCCACCTTCCATTTCCCATGGGTCAGATCATGAACAAGACACGATCCTCCGGACGCACGGTCGGGGGGCTGCGTACCCTCTCGCTCCAGGCGCCGGCCGTCACCCTGCTGTTTCTGTGGATGATAGTGCCGCTGGCGATGACCGTATGGTTCTCGCTGCAGCGCTACAACCTGCTGATGCCCGGCATGACCGGCTTCGCCGGGCTCGAAAACTACGAATATCTGTTCACCGACCCGGCACTGTGGTCGGCGATCGGCACCACCCTGCTGCTGGTCGGCTGGGTGCTGGCGATCACCGTGGTCGGCGGCACCCTGCTGGCGGTGCTGTTCCAGCAGGAGTTCCTGGGCCGCGGTGTCGCCCGGGTGCTGGCCATCTCGCCGTTCTTCGTCATGCCCACGGTCAGCGCCCTGGTGTGGAAGAACATGATGATGCACCCGGCCAACGGCGTGCTGGCCTGGCTGGCCGAGTCGCTGGGCCTGCCGGCGCTGGACTGGTTCTCGTCGCTGCCGCTGACCTCGATCATCATCATCGTTGCCTGGCAGTGGCTACCCTTCGCGCTGCTGATCCTGCTCACCGCCATGCAGTCGCTGGACGACGACCAGGTCGAGGCGGCGCGCATGGACGGCGCCGGGCCCATCGCGATCTTCTTCTTCATCACCCTGCCGCACCTCAAGCGGGCGATCAGCGTGGTGATCATGATCGAGATGATCTTCCTGCTGACCATCTTCGCCGAGATCTTCGTCACCACCTCCGGCGGTCCTGGCCTCGCCACCACCAACCTGGCCTACCTGATCTACATCCGCGCGCTGCTCGACTTCGACGTCGGCATGGCCTCCGCCGGCGGCGTGGTGGCGATCGTGCTGGCCAATATCGTCGCCATCTTCCTGGTCCGCATGGTGGCCAGGAACCTGGACAACTGACACGGGAGCGCCGCCATGACCACCGCAAGAACCAAATCGATGAGCGCCGCCGGCACTACGCCGCAGGCCACGCCGAGCCCGCTGTTCGCGTCCCTGCGCAGCCGGCGCCTGTGGCTGACCGTGCTCGGCTGGAGCGTCGCCGGAGTGATCTTCTTCCCGATCTTCTGGATGGTGCTGACCGGCTTCAAGACCGAGGCCGCGGCCGTCGCCGATCCCAGCCTGATCTTCTCGCCGACCCTGGACAGTTACGCCGAGGTCCAGAGCCGCGCCGACTACCTCCACTTCGCGCTGAACAGCGTGGTGGTGTCCTTCGGCTCGACCCTGCTGGCGCTCGTGATCGCCATTCCTTCGGCCTATGCCATGGCCTTCCTGCCGACCAAGCGCACCAAGGGCACGCTGCTGTGGATGCTGTCCACCAAGATGCTGCCGCCGGTGGGGGTGCTGGTGCCGATCTACCTGCTGTTCCGGGACGTCGGCCTGCTCGATACCCGCCTCGGGCTGACCATCGTCTACACGCTGATGAACCTGCCGATCGTGGTGTGGATGCTCTACACCTTCTTCAAGGACCTGCCCAGGGACATCCTCGAGGCGGGCCGCATGGACGGCGCCGGCACGCTGCAGGAGGTGTGGTACCTGCTGCTGCCGCTGACTCTGCCGGGCATCGCTTCAACGGGGCTGCTGGCGGTAATCCTGAGCTGGAACGAGGCCTTCTGGAGCCTCAACCTGACCTCCTCCCAGGCCGCCCCGCTGACCGCCTACATCGCCTCCTTCTCGAGCCCCGAGGGCCTGTTCTGGGCCAAGCTCTCCGCCGCCTCGACCATGGCCATCGCACCGATCCTGGTGTTCGGTTGGCTCACACAAAAACAGATGGTCCGTGGCCTCACCTTCGGTGCCGTGAAATGAATGCCCGACGCTGCCGAAACGCCGGTGTTCGGCTGGCGCTCTTGCCCAGCCCGGAAGCAGATGGTTCCCGGTCTGACTTTCGGTGCCGTGAAATGAATGCCCGACGCTGCCGAAACGCCGGTGTTCGGTTGGCGCTCTCGCCCAGCCCGGAAGCAGATGGTTCCCGACCTCACCTTCGGCGCCGTCAAATAATGAGGATTCCCTGATGTCCACGCTTCAACTCAAGCAGATCACCAAGAGCTTCGGCGAGACCGACGTCATCAAGGGCGTCGACCTCGAGGTCAACGACCGCGAGTTCGTGGTCTTCGTCGGCCCCTCCGGCTGCGGCAAGTCGACCCTGATGCGCATGATCGCCGGGCTCGAGAGCGCCACCTCCGGCGATATCGTCATCGACGGCCAGCGCATCAACGAGGTGGGGCCCGCCGACCGCGGCCTGGCCATGGTGTTCCAGAGCTATGCGCTCTATCCGCACATGACCGTCGAGGACAACATGGGCTTCAGCCTGCGCCTGGCCGGGGCACCGAAGGCCGAGCGCCGGGAGAAGGTGCTCGAGGCCGCCCGGATCCTGCAGCTCGAGCCGCTGCTCGACCGCAAGCCCAAGGCGCTGTCCGGCGGGCAGCGCCAGCGCGTGGCGATCGGCCGCGCCATCGTGCGCAACCCGAGCATCTTCCTGTTCGACGAGCCGCTCTCGAACCTCGACGCGGCGCTGCGCGTGCAGATGCGCATCGAGCTGGCGCGCCTCCACGAGGAGCTCGACGCCACCATGATCTACGTCACCCACGACCAGATCGAGGCCATGACCATGGCCGACAAGATCGTGGTGCTGCAGGGCGGGGTGGTCGAGCAGGTGGGTTCGCCGATGGCGCTTTACCACCATCCTCGCAACCGCTTCGTGGCCGGCTTCATCGGTTCGCCGAAGATGAACTTCCTGCCCGTGGAGGCCACCGAGGCCGGCGCCGAGGGCGTCAGCGTGCGCCTGCCCGGCGGGGATGTCACCCGGGTTCCGGTCGACGGCCAGTGGCAGGCCGCGGGCGCGGCCCTGGAGCTCGGCATCCGGCCGGAGCATCTGGTGCTCGACGACCAGGGGCCGCTGTCCGGCGAGATCCAGGTCCTCGAGCGCCTGGGCGGCCAGACCTCGCTCTACGTGAGGATGGGCGAGCAGACGGTGACCATCATGGCCGACGGCGATGTCGCCCACCGCGTCCACGATACGCTGCGCTTCGGCTTCGAGCCCGGGCGCGCCCACCTGTTCGACGCCGACGGCCTGGCCCTGCCGAGCCTCGAGCCGCATCCCCTGGCCGGCCTGAGGCGCCAGGACAACCGCGTGGCCTCGAGCGCCGACAGCGAATGAGAGGCATGCCCATGGACACCCTGATCTTCGACTGCGACGGCGTGCTCGTCGACAGCGAGACCATCGCCGAGGCCACGCTGATCCAGCGGCTCGCCGAATGGCTGCCGGACATCGAGGTCGAGAGGCTGCTGGCTCAGGCGCTGGGCATGACCACCGCCGACATCCTCGCCCATCTCGAGGGCCTGAGCGCCCATCGCCTGCCGCCCGAGGCCCTGGGCCGCCTCGACGACGAGATCGAGGCGCGCCTGGCCGACGAACTGCGCGCCATCGACGGCGTGGCCGGGGCCATCGCGGCGCTGGACCTGCCGATGGCGGTGGTCTCCAACAGCCGTCGCCAGCGCGTGATGGCGTCGCTGGCGACCACCGGGCTCGCGGCGCGGCTGGGTGAGGCGCCGATCTTCACCGCCGACCAGGTGGAGAAGCCCAAGCCGGATCCGGCGGTCTATCGCCACGCCGCGGCACGTTTGGGGCGTACCCCGGATGACTGCCTGGCGGTCGAGGACAGCGTCTCCGGCGTTACCGCCGCCCACCGCGCCGGCATGACGGTGATCGGCTTCATCGGCGCCAGCCACGTGCCGCCAGGCCAGGCCGAGCGGCTGCGCGAGGCGGGGGCCTGGCGAGTGATGTCGCACATGGACGAACTGGCCGCGCTGGTGGCGCACTGGCAACGGGCGCGCCGGACGGCCGCGGGCCGATGATTCGATACCACCTTCCAGCGAGGACGACAGCATGAAACTTCACGACAGGGTCGCCGTGATCACCGGCGGCGCACGGGGCATCGGCCTGGCCATCGCCGAACGCTATCTCACCGAGGGCGCCCGGGTAGTGGTGGCCGACATCGACGCGGCGGCCATCGACGAGGCCGTGAATGCCCTCGACGGTGGCGAGCGCGTCGCGGGCATTCGTCTGGACGTCTGCGACCGTGCCTCCATCGACGCCATGGTCGCGGAGACCGTCCGGCGCTTCGGCGGCATCGACATCCTGGTCAACAACGCCGCGGTGTTCGACATGGCCCCGGTGCTCGAGGTCAGCGAAGACAGCTACGACAGGCAGTTCGCCGTCAACGTCAAGGGCGCCTTCTTCACCCTGCAGGCGGTAGCCCGGGCGATGGTGGAACGCGGGCAGGGCGGCAAGATCATCAACATGGCCTCCCAGGCCGGCCGCCGCGGCGAGCCGCTGGTCAGCATGTACTGCGCCTCCAAGGCGGCGGTGATCAGTCTGACCCAGTCCTGCGGGCTGGCGCTGATCGAGCACGGCATCAACGTCAACGGCATCGCCCCGGGCGTGGTCGACACCCCGATGTGGGACGAGGTCGATGCGCTGTTCGCCCGCTACGAGGGTCGCCCCCTTGGCGAGAAGAAGCGCCTGGTGGGCGAAGCGGTGCCCTACGGGCGCATGGGGCGGCCGGAGGATCACGCCGGCGCCGCGGTGTTCCTGGCCAGCGACGACAGCGATTACGTGGTGGCGCAGACGCTGAACGTCGACGGTGGCAACTGGATGAGCTGACGGTCACTACCTCTGCCGATCGGCACCGGGGACAAGGCGGAGCGAGGGTCCTACGCCAGGGATGGCGTCGGTAGCGCCCAAGGACGGGTTCACAGCGCCCTCGCGCAGGCTTGTCGCCGGGAAAGTCGATCAATCGGCGGAGTTTGGAAGAAGCGCAGAGTGTCCGTATTCCGGAATCACTTCGTTGCTCTGTTCCAATACGCCTTGATTGAAAAGGGACAAGACCAATGACTCCCAATATCCATGAGGTGGCCGAGCGGGTGCTGGAGGCGGCGGGGGAGAGCCGGCGCTTCATCGTCGCCCTGGCGGGCCCGCCGGCCGCCGGCAAGTCGTTCCTCTCGGGCTGGCTGTGCCGCGAGCTCAACGCCCGTGAGCCCGACAGCGCCGCGGTGGTACCGATGGACGGCTACCACTACGACAACGCCGTACTCGAGCCCCGGGGCCTGGTGCCCGTCAAGGGCGCGCCGGAGACCTTCGACTGCGACGGGCTCACGCACGACCTGGAGCGCCTCCGCCGCGCCGATCGCCCCGTCGCCGTGCCGGTGTTCGACCGGCCGCTGGACCTGGCGCGGGCCGGGGGCCGGCTGATCACCCTCGAGCATCGCCTGGTGATCGTCGAGGGCAACTACCTGCTGCTCGACCAGGGCCCCTGGCCGTCGCTGCGACCGCTGTTCGACATGACGCTGTTCCTCGAGGTGCCCGACGAGCTGCTCGAGGCGCGGCTGATCCAGCGCTGGCGGGAGATGGGCCAGGACCCGGCCGGCGCCATCGAGCGCGCCCGTCACAAGGACATGCTCAACGCCCGCCTGATCAAGGCCGCCTCGGTGGCCGCCGACCTGCACTGGGTCGCCGGTGACTGAGCCCGACCCTTCCCCTTTCTTACCCCTTTCGACTCGACCGCAACACGCGCCAGGAGACGTCCCATGATCCGACTCGCTACCGCCCACCTGGACCGACTGGCCCCGGAGGTCGCCCGGCCGTCCTACGACCGCGCTGCGGTCAGCGCCGGCATCGTCCACTTCGGGGTGGGCGGCTTCCACCGCGCCCACCAGGCGGTGACCCTCGACGACCTGATGAACCGCGGCCTGGCGCTGGACTGGGGCATCGTCGGCGTCGGGGTGATGCCCGGCGACCGGCGCATGCAGCAGGCGCTGGCCTCCCAGGACCACCTCTACAGCCTGGTGGTCAAGCATCCCGACGGCCGTCGCGAGCCGCGAGTGATCGGCTCGATCATCGACTACCGCTACGCCCCGGACGACCCCGAGGCGGTGATCGAGCTGATGGCCGATCCGGCCATTCGCATCGTCTCGCTGACGGTCACCGAGGGCGGCTACAACTTCCATCCGGTGACGGGCGAGTTCGATCTCGACAACCCCGACGTGCGGCACGACCTGGCCGAGCCGGCCGCGTCTTGCACCAGCTTCGGGCTGATCACCGAGGCGCTGGCGCGGCGTCGCGCGCGCGGCCTGGCGCCCTTCACCGTGATGTCCTGCGACAACATCCAGGGCAACGGCGAGGTGGCGCAGCGCATGTTCACCGCCTTCGCCCGTGCCCGCGACGCGGCACTCGCCGCCTGGATCGAGGCCGAGGTGCCGTTTCCCAACTCCATGGTCGACCGCATCACCCCGGTAACCACCGCCGACGACATCGAGGAGCTGGCCTCGCGCTTCGGCGTCGAGGATGCCTGGCCGGTGGTCTGCGAGCCCTTTACCCAGTGGGTGCTCGAGGATCGCTTCGCCGCCGGTCGCCCGGCCTTCGAGGAAGCCGGGGTGCAGGTGGTCGAAGACGTCGAGCCCTATGAGCTGATGAAGCTGCGCCTGCTCAACGCCAGCCACCAGGCGCTGTGCTACTTCGGCACCCTGGCCGGCTACGGCTATGCCCACGAGGCCAGCGTCGACCCGCTGTTCGTCGATTTCCTGCTCGGCTACATGACCCACGAGGCCACGCCGACCCTGGCGCCGCTGCCCGGCGTCGATCTCGACGCCTACCGCCGCACCCTGATCGAGCGCTTCGCCAACCCCGAGGTCAAGGACACCCTGGCCAGGCTGTGCGCCGAGAGCTCGGATCGCATTCCCAAGTGGCTGCTGCCGGTGATCCGGGAGCAGCTCGCCTGCGGCGGCGAGCTGCACCGCGCCGCGGCCGTGGTGGCCAGCTGGGCGCGCTATGCCGAGGGCGTCGACGAGGCGGGCGAGCCGATCGAGGTCGTCGACCGCCTGAAGGACGAGCTGATGTCTCTTGCCGGCCGGCAGCATGACGAGCCGACCGCCTTTATCGACAATCGCGAGCTGTTCGGCGACCTGGCGGGCGAGGAGCGCTTTCGCCGGGCCTATCTGTGGGCGCTGGAGCGCCTGCAGCGTGACGGCGCACGCGCTACGCTGGAGGCGCTGGTCGAGCGAGAGGACGCATGATGTACATCGGCGTGGACTGCGGGACCCAGAGCACCAAGGTGGTGGTGGTCGACATCGACGGCGGCCGGATCCTCGGCGAGGCGAGCCGCCCTCACCGCCTGGAGGCGGGGGAGGGCGGCCGCCGCGAGCAGGATCCCGCCGACTGGATCGACGCCTTTCGCGGCGCCTTCCACGACGCCGTGGTCCGCGCGGGCATCGAGCCCCAAGCGATTCGTGCCATCGGCGTGTCCGGCCAGCAGCATGGCCTGGTG
Organism: Halomonas sp. ABH4_019; assembly: GCF_056159885.1. Taxonomy (NCBI): domain Bacteria; kingdom Pseudomonadati; phylum Pseudomonadota; class Gammaproteobacteria; order Oceanospirillales; family Halomonadaceae; genus Halomonas; species Halomonas sp. ABH4_019. Next base: position 723,751 of record NZ_JBSWWC010000001.1, on the reverse strand, counting down.
GCCCTGGACGCCGCCGATGAGCCGGTGCACCCGGCCAAGCTGTGGTGCGACACCGAGACCGCGGATCACAACGCCGCCCTGGTCGAGCGCCTGGGCGGCGAGGCCGGTTGCCTCGACAGGTTGGGACTGGTGCTGCAGACCGGCTATACCGCCTCCAAGCTGGCCTGGCTGCGCGACGCCCGGCCCGAGGCCTACCGACGCATCGCGACCCTGCTGCTGCCCCACGACTACCTCAACTTCTGGCTCACCGGCGAACGGGTCGCCGAGGCCGGCGACGCCTCGGGCACCGGCTACTTCGACACTCGCGCCCGCCGCTGGCGCGAGGACGTTCTGGCCGAGATCGCCCCGGAGCTCGACCCGGGCCGGGTGCTGCCGCGGCTGATCGGCGCCCGCGAGCCGGCCGGCACGGTGCGCCCGGCGCTGGCCCGCGAGCTGGGGCTGGCCGAGGGCGTGGTGGTCTCGAGCGGGGGCGGCGACAACATGCTGGGGGCCATCGGCACCGGCAATATCTCACCGGGCCTGGTGACGCTGAGCCTCGGCACCTCGGGCACGGTCTGTGCCTTTTCTCCCGAGCCGGTGGTCGCCGACGACGCCCAGGTGGCCAACTTCTGCGCCAGCCACGGCGGTTGGCTGCCGCTGATCTGCACCATGAACGTGACCTCGGCGACCACCCGGGTACGCGAACTGTTCGGCCTCGACCTGGCGGCCTTCGGCGAGCGACTCGCCGCCGCGCCGATCGGCGCCGAGGGCGTGACGGTGCTGCCGTTCTTCAACGGCGAGCGGGTCCCGCCACTGCCCCAGGCCACCGGCAGTTTCCTGGGCCTGACCGACGTCAATGCCACCCAGGCCAATCTGTGCCGGGCGGTGGTCGAGGGCGCGACCTTCGGCCTGCGCTACGGCCTCGAGCGGCTCGGCGGGTTGGCCCGGGACGCCAGCGAGATCCGCCTGATCGGCGGCGGGGCCAAGAGCTCGGTGTGGCGGCAGATGGTCGCCGACATCCTGGCCACCCCGGTGATCTGTCCCGACATCACCGACGCCGCGGCGTTGGGCGCGGCCCTGCAGGCGGCCTGGTGCGAGGGTTCCGCCGATGCCTCGCTGGACGCGCTCTGTACCCGGCTGGTGCGCCTCGACGAGGACTCCCGGGCCGAACCCGACGGCGAGCGCGTCGAGGCCTATCGGGGCGTCTATGCGCGCTATCGCCGGTTGCTGGCCGAGCACCATGGCGTGATGGCCTGAGAGCCTCGCCCAGGGTCTCCCTTGCCGGGGTCTCCACCACGACACCGGTGACAAGACACTCCTGACGAGACAGCGCCCGATGACGAATCGTCATCGGGCGCTGTCGCGATCGGGCGCCGTTCAGGCCGTGGCGAGGTCGTCCCGGGTGGGCAGGGCGACATAGCTGCCGGGGCGGGTGACGGCGTGGGCGCCGCAGCGGCAGGCGAAGGCCAGCGCCGCTTCCAGGCTCGCCGTGTCGCGATGCCAGCCTTCCTCGAAGCCGCCCTCGGCCAGCGCCGCCAGCAGCCCGCCGATAAAGGCATCGCCGCCGGCGGTGGTGTCCACCGGCTCCACCGCCGGCGGCGCGACCGAAAGCGACAGGCCGGCGCCCAGGGCGCGCACGTCGCCGCCGCCGTCGGTGATCACCGCCAGTTTGACCCCGGCGGCCAGGCGCTCGGCCAGCCAGGCCTCCTCGGGATGGTCGCCGCGCAGGTCGTCGACTTCCTCGCGGGACAGCTTGAGCAGGTCGGCGGTGTCGAGCAGCCGGGTGACCAGGGCGGCGTCGGCGCGGCCCTCGGCCCACAGGTTGTGGCGCAGGTTGGCGTCGACGCTGACCACGCAGCCGGCCCGGGCGGCCATCTCGGCCATGGCCAGGCTGGTCTCGGCGATCTCGGGGTCGGTCAGGCTGTTGCTGCACAGGTGCAGGATCGCCGGTTCGGCGAAGATCCCCGCCGGCAGGTGCTCCAGGCGATAGAGCAGGTCGGCGGCGGGCGGCCGGTAGAAGTCGAAGGTGCGCTCGCCGTCGGCGTCCCGGGAAACGAAGGCCAGCGCCGTGCGTGCCTCGCGGGTGCGGCACACGCCGGAGAGGTCGACGCCCTGGGCGCCCAGGGCCTCGGCCAGGAAGTCGCCGAAGTGGTCGTCGCCGAGCATGCCGAGGAAACGGCTGGGCACGCCGAGCCGCGCGCAGGCCACGGCGACGTTGGCCGGAGCGCCGCCGGCATAGGGGGTGAAGGTCTCCGTGGTCCCGTCGGTGGCGTCCCCCAGGCGGCTGGAGAGCATGTCGACGAGGGCTTCACCGAAGGCGATAACGGGCAGCATGGTCGTGGTTCCTCATGATGGATTCAGGCCACCTCGTGGCCGCGGGCGGCCTCGAGCAGGGCGAACCAGGCCGGACGCGGCAGTTCGAGCGCGGCGTCCCGGCACAGCGTCTCGATGCGCTCGGGCTTGAGGCTGCCGATCACCGGCAGCGGCCGGCCGGGCAGGGCCCGCACCCAGGCCAGTGCCAGCCCGGCGGGGCTGACGTCGAAGGCCTCGGCCTGGGACAGCAGCAGGGCGCGCGCCGGGCCGGTCAGCACCCGGCCGCCGCCCAGCGGCGACCAGGCCATGGGCGCCTGGCCATCGCCCACCAGGGCATCGAAGAGACCGTCGAACAGCGGTGCGGGGTGGTCCAGCGACAGCTGCAGCTGATGGGCCGACAGGCGGCCGTGCATGGCGGCCTGCAGCCGTCGCCAGGCCTCCGGGCGAAAGTTGGAGATCCCGGCGGCACCGAGCTTGCCGGCGGCGATGGCGTCGTCCAGGGCGCGGCCGGTGGCCTCGGCGTCCATCAGCGGATCGGGGCGATGCAGCAGGAAGTGGTCGAGGCGCTCCACGCCCAGCCGCTCGAGGGCGTGGTCGATGGCCCGGGTCACGTAGGCCGGCGAGCTGTCGTAGTGCTTGACGGCGAACGCCGAGGCGTCGCGCTCGGGGGTGACGATGTCGGCCTTGGTCACCACCCTGACGCGCGAGGCCAGGCCGGGGCGGGCGCGCAGCGCGTCGCCGAACAGCCGCTCGCCGGCGCGGTCGCCGTAGATGTCGGCGTGGTCGAACCAGTGCAGGCCCTGGTCGAGGCGCGCCTCGAGCCAGTCGGCCAGCCGCTCGGGGGCGTGCAGTGCCGGGGCCTCGTGCAGGGCCATCATGCCCAGCGCGAAGGGCGCATCGAAGACCGGCGCGGCGCTCATGTGTCGTTCTCCAGGGAGAGGGTGGTGCCCAGCAGGTGCTGGGCGCCGGGTACCAGCCACACCGGGTCGAGCCGGGTGTTGGCGGATTCGATGCACAGGAAGCGGCGACCGGCGGCCTCGGAGGTGTCCGCCGGCCGGTCGTCGCCCGGGTTCCACACCACCGCCGAATCGCTGCCCTGGCGGGCGATGCGCAGGCGTCGGCTGCCGTCGTCCAGGGTGAGTTCGGCGTTGGTGTGGTAGATGCGGTCCAGCCCGCCGCGCACGCCGAGCTCGCCCTGCTGTTCGCGCTCGGCGAAGTCGGCGAGCTTGTCCAGGTAGCGGGCGCCGGCCAGCCCCTCGACCCGGCAGGCCCGGGCGTCGTCCACCGCCAGGTAGCTGTGCAGGGCGCCGGTGATCTTGGCCGGGGTCTCGCCGACATGCTCGGTGATAAGCTCCACGTGCAGGCGCTTGGCATTGGCCTGGATCACCGCCCGGGGCACCAGCTGGGAGTGCAGGCGCTCGAGCGGCGAGAGGTGCAGCTCGACGCCTTCCTCGTGCTCGTCCACGGCATCCAGGCGCCAGTCGGCCTTGCGCGCCGGGCCGTGCATCGGCCCGGAGCGGTCCGGTGACTCGTCGGCGGTGTGCTCGTCGGCGAACCAGGGCCAGCACAGCGGGATGCCGCCGCGGATGGCGCCGGGCAGCGCCTGGGGCGTCGGCGTGACCCACAGCCAGCCGCCGGCCACCAGGGCCTCCTCGCTCTGATCCGGGCTGCGCGTTCGCGTGTCTTCGGACGCGTTAGAGAGCGGCGCATTGGATAGCGAGCCCTCAGCGCGCGCGTCCCCGGGCGCGGGGGAAGAGCCTTCAGCGGTCGCGTCTCCGGGCGACACAGGTAAAAAGTGAAGCACCTGGGCGCCCTGGAGCGACACCACGAGTTCGCCCCAGGCCTCGCGGGCCAGCCATACCTCGCGGCCGGCCCATTCGGCGCGGCGTTGTCCGTCGGTGGCGTCCAGCAGGGCGCGCAGGGATACGGGAATCATTCGACCTCCTCATTGTGCAGGGCCTCGGCGGCGCCCAGCAGGCCGGTCCAGGGGGCGGTGACCACCTTCACCGGGAGCCCGGCGGTATAGGCGCCCATGCGGCCCTTGTCGGCGAAGGCCTCGCGGAAGCGGCTCCGCGGCAGCCAGTCGAGCAGCCGCGGCAGGATGCCGCCGCACAGGTAGACCCCGCCACGGGCACCCATGGTGAGCGCGGCATCGCCGCTGACGTCGCCGAGGATCTTCAGGAAACGCAGCAGGGTATCACGAGCCACGCCGTCGTCGCCGGCCGCCGCGGTGACCTCGGCGGGCGTCGAGTAGCGCGGATTGGCACCCTTCAGCGAGCAGTGCGCCAGGTAGAGGTCGAGCAGCCCCTGGCCGCACAGCAGCCGCTCCACCGAGATGCGGCCGTAGCGGTTGCGGAAGTGGCGCAGCAGGTTGTGCTCGCGCTCGTCGGTGGGGGCGAAGGTCACGTGGCCGCCCTCGGTGGCCAGCGGGATCCAGGCGTGGCGGCCGGGGAAGACGCCGGCCACGCCGAGCCCGGTGCCGGGACCGATCACCAGTCGCGCGGCATGGGGCGCCGGCTCGCCGGGCTGGACCTCGTAAAGGTCTTCCTCGGCCACGTGGGGCACGCCCAGGGCCTGGGCGGTGAAGTCGTTGATCGGCTTGAACAGCTCGAGCCCCAGGGCGTCCTTCACCTCGGCGCGGGTGAATGACCAGGGGTTGTTGGTCATCTTGATCCGTTCGCCGTGGGTCGGGCAGGCGAAGGCCAGGCAGGCCTCGCGGGGGGCGGTATCGCCTACGGCGCCGACCCGCTCCAGGTAGTCGCGCACCGCCTCGACCAGGCCGGAGTAGTCGGCGCAGGGCAGGCTCAGGATGTCGTGGGGCTCGAAGGCCCCCGGCGTGACCAGGGCGAGGCGGGCGTTGGTGCCGCCGATGTCACCGATCAGTGCGGGTCGTGTCATGGCTTCGTCTCAAATGTTCTCAGGGGGCTAGCCTGGGGCTCGGTCGGGGGCGTCCGCCATGGGGCCGCCCCTCTCGATATTCCCACCGATCAGTGCGGGTCGTGTCATCGTCAATTTATCCCTTCTGGCCGTCAGGGCTGATGCAGATTGTGAATCGCTCGCAGCTGCTCCGGAGACAGGTCTACGAGGGGGCGCTGTGACCCCCTCCCTGGGCGCTACCGACGCCATCCATGGCGTAGGACCCCCTCTACGACCAGTCCCCGGCGCTTCTCGCTATGCGCAATGGCGATATCGCTGTTCTGGCAGTGCCTCAGGCGTCCTCGTCGTGGATCTGGCCGGCCTGGCGGGCCAGGTCGTCGGCCTCGAAGCCGCCGAACACCCCGGCGCCTTCCTCGCCGCGCATGGCCAGGTGGCGGAAGCCGCCGAACAGCTCGCGGCCCAGGCCGACGTGGTAGTGGTCCAGCTCGGCCACGTGCTGCCCACGGTCGGCCCAGACGTGGGCCTCCACCTTGGCCTGCAGGGTGCCGGCGTTGGCGTCCAGGCGCACGACGTCGCCGTCGCGCAGCTTGGACAGCGGCCCGCCGTCGAGCGCCTCGGGGCTCATGTGGATGGCCGCCGGGACCTTGCCGGAGGCGCCGGACATGCGCCCGTCGGTGACCAGCGCCACCTTGTGGCCGCGGTCCTGCAGCACGCCGAGGAAGGGCGTCAGCTTGTGCAGCTCGGGCATGCCGTTGGCCTTGGGCCCCTGGAAGCGCACCACGGCGATCACGTCGCGGTCCAGCTCGCCGGCGTCGAAGGCCGCCTTCATCTCGTTCTGGTCCTCGAAGATCCGCACCGGGGCCTCGACCACGCGGTGCTGCTCCTCCACCGCCGAGACCTTGATCACCCCGCGGCCCAGGTTGCCCTCGAGCACGGTGAGCCCGCCAGTGGGGGCGAAGGGATCCGCCACGCCGCGCAGCACCTCGGTATCGAGGCTCTCCTCGGGGCCCTCGCGCCACGTCAGCGTGCCGTCCTCGAGGAAGGGCTCCCGGGTATAGGCGGTCATGTCGGTACCGAACACCGTGGGGATGTCGCCGTGGATCAGGCCGGCGCCGAGCAGCTCGCGGAACAGGTAGGCCATGCCGCCGGCGGCCTGGAAGTGGTTGATGTCCGCCTGGCCGTTGGGATAGACCCTCATCAGGCTGGGGGTCACCGCGGAGAGGTCGGTGAAGTCCTCCCAGGTCAGGGTGATGCCCGCCGCGGCGGCCATGGCCACCAGGTGCAGGGTGTGGTTGGTGGAGCCGCCGGAGGCCAGCAGGCCGACCACGGCGTTGACGATGGCGCGCTCGTCGATCTGCTTGTAGAAGGGGCGATAGTCGCCGCCGGGCTCGGTGTTGCGGACCGCCTGCTCGGTGGCGAAGCGGGTCAGTGCCTCGCGCATCTCGGTGCCCGGGTTGACGAAGGAGGTGCCCGGCAGGTGCAGGCCCATCATCTCCATCATCAGCTGGTTGGAGTTGGCGGTGCCGTAGAAGGTGCAGGTGCCGGGGCTGTGGTAGGACTCGGATTCCGCCTCGAGCAGGTCCTCGCGGCTCGCCTTGCCCTCGGCGAACAGCTGGCGGATGCGCGCCTTCTCCTTGTTGGGCAGGCCGCTGGGCATGGGGCCGGCGGGCACGAACATGGCCGGCAGGTGACCGAAGCGCGCCGCGGCGATGAACAGCCCCGGCACGATCTTGTCGCACACGCCGAGATACAGGGCCGCATCGAACATGTTGTGGGACAGCCCCACGGCGGTGGCCATGGCGATCACGTCGCGGGAGAACAGCGACAGCTCCATGCCCGGCTGGCCCTGGGTGACGCCGTCGCACATGGCGGGCACCCCGCCGGCGAACTGGGCGGTGGAGCCCATGTCGCGGGCCGCGGCCTTGATGGTCTCGGGGAAGGTCTCCAGCGGCTGGTGGGCCGAGAGCATGTCGTTGTAGGCCGAGATGATGCCCAGGTTGGCCGCGTTCATCAGCTTCAGCGAGTCCTTGTCCTGGGCGCCGCAGGCGGCGAAGCCGTGGGCCAGGTTGCCGCAGGACAGCTCGGCGCGATGCACGCCGCGCTTGTGCTGGTCGGCCATGCGCTGCTCGTAGAGCGCGCGGCGTTCGGCGCTGCGCTCGCGGATGCGCTGGGTGACCTGCTGGACGGTGGCATTGAGTGGCGTGGAAGCTTGAGCCATGGGGCACCTCGGCATGGGGAAACGAATGATCTCGTAAGTTTAACAAAAATATCGCCGGAAAGTCGGTAATGATAGGGGTGTTTGGCTATAGTTGTAATTAAGTTACCTTGAGCGACGCGCCGATGCGGCCGCGACGCTTCCGACGTGTGGGCTGGCAGCGAGGCTCGCGATCCAGGCATCATCACTGTAGGCACTTTGCCGGCCCCCTGTCAGCCGGCCCCGTCGGGAGTCCCCATGAGTCGATTGCGCCTGGTCGAGCTTGCCGCCGTCGCCGCCGTGCCGGCGGCGGATTGGAACGCCCTGGTGGGCGACGACCATCCCTTCCTGCGCCACGAGTTCCTGCATGCCCTGGAGGCCAGCGGGGCGGCGAGCGCCGAGACCGGCTGGACGCCGCGCCACCTGACGCTGTGGCGCGACGCTACCCTGGTCGGGTTGCTGCCCCATTACCACAAGCGGCATTCCTTCGGCGAATACGTCTTCGACTGGGCCTGGGCCGATGCCTGGGAGCGGGCCGGCGGGCGCTACTATCCCAAGGGGCTGAGTGCGATCCCGTTCACCCCGGCGCCGGGGCCGCGGCTGGCGCTGGCAAGCGACGTCGATCCCCTCGAGGCCCGCCGCTGCCTGGCCGAGGGCTGGGAAGGCGCGGCGCTGTCGAGCTGGCACCTGCTGTTCGCCGAACGGCCCGAGGTGGCCGCCTGGCGCGAGGCCCGCCCCGAGCTGATTCCCCGGGCCGGCGTGCAGTTCCAGTGGCAGGATCGCGGCTACGGCGACTTCGACGGCTTCCTGGCCGCCCTGACCTCCAAGCGGCGCAAGGCGATCCGACGCGAGCGCCGCCGGGTCGCCGAGCAAGGGCTGACCCTGCATCGGCTGGAGGGCGAGGCGATCGGCGAGGCCGACCTGGCGCACTTTCATCGCTGCTACCAGATCACCTACCTGGAACGCGGTCAGCGCGGCTATCTCGGCGAGGATTTCTTCCTGCGGCTGCGCCGCGACCTGCCCGAGGCGCTGGTGCTCGTCCAGGCGCGCCTCGAGGGGCGACCGGTGGCCGCGGCGCTGTGCCTTCAGGGGCGTCATACCCTCTATGGCCGTTACTGGGGCAGCGAGATCGAGGCCGATGGCCTGCACTTCGAGGCCTGCTACTACCAGGGCATCGAGCATTGCCTGGCCCGCGGCCTGAACCGCTTCGACCCGGGGACCCAGGGCGAGCACAAGCTGGCCCGCGGCTTCGCGCCGGTGGAGCTGACCTCGCTGCACCATATCGCCGATCCGCGCCTGCGCGCGGGGGTGGCGAGGTTCTGCGCCGAGGAGGCCGAACACGTCGCGGCCTACGTGGCGGCCGCCGAGCGGGCCCTGCCGTTTCGCGCCGGCGAGTGATGCCCTGGGCCCTTTGGAGCCATCACCGTTTGGCCCGTCGACGGATCAGCCCCTGGCGGTCGCGCTCACTGCGACAGCGGTGCCGGGCCGCTTTCGTGGATGAGGCGGCCCGGGGAAGATGGCATACTACGCCCTCGAATTCCCTGGCGACGGACCCTCAACATGCTCAAGTGGCTGGCCATCGTGCTCATCGCCCTCCAAGTGCTGCTGCAGTACCGCCTGTGGTTCGGCGAGGGGGGGCTGCGCGAGCTGGCCGAGGTGCGTCAGCGGGTGGACCGGCTGGAGACCGAAAACGCCCCGCTGCGGGCGCGCAACGACCGCCTCGCCGCCGAGGTGGTCGACCTCAAGAACGGCCTGGACGCCATCGAGGAGCGGGCGCGCAGCGACATCGGCATGGTGCGTCGCGACGAGCAGTTCTTCTGGGTCCCGGATGCCGGCACGCCCGGGGGAGGGGCGACGCCTTGAGCGAGCGACTCTGGCTGGTGGTGCCGGCCGCGGGCCGCGGCCGGCGGATGGGGGCGGACCGCCCCAAGCAGTACCTGCCGCTGGCGGGGCGCACGGTGCTGGCCGGCACCCTGGCGCGGCTTCATGCGGCCTTCCCGGGGGCGCGGCTGTGCCTTTGCCTGGACCCCGACGACGCCCATTTCGAGCCGGCCGCGGTGCCCTTCGCCGACTGGCGGCGGGTGCCCGGCGGCGCCGAGCGCGTCGACTCGGTGACCAACGCCCTGGCCGCCATCGCCGGCGAGGCCCATGAGAGCGACCCGGTGCTGGTCCATGACGTGGCCCGGCCCTGCGTGCGGGTCGACGACCTGCGCCGGCTGGCGGCGGTGGTGGCCGAGGACCCGGCGGGCGGCCTGCTGGCCGCGCCGGTGGCCGACACCATGAAGCGCGACGACGGCGCCGGGCGGGTGGCCGGCACCGAGTCCCGGGACGGTCTCTGGCATGCCCTGACGCCCCAGGGCTTCGCTTTCGGGGTTCTGCAGCGCGCCCTGACGCACGCCGCCGAGCGTGGCGTGACGGTCACCGACGAGGCCTCGGCGGTCGAGGCGCTCGGCCTCTCACCGCGCCTGGTGGCCGGACGCCGCGACAACCTCAAGATCACCCATCCCGAGGACCTGGCGCTGGCCGAGGCGATCCTCGCCGCCCAGGGAATACCCGATCACCACGCTGACAGGAACGATAGCGCATGATGCGAATCGGCCACGGCTTCGATGTCCACCGCTTCGGCGAAGGCGACCACCTGCGGATCGGCGGCGTCGCTATTCCCTTCGAGCGCGGCTTCATCGCCCATTCCGATGGCGATGTGCTGCTCCACGCGATCTGCGATGCCCTGCTCGGTGCCTGCGCGCTGGGCGACATCGGCCGCCACTTCCCGGACACCGACCCGGCCTGGGCCGGCGCCGACAGCCGCGAGCTGCTGCGCCGGGTGGTCGCTCAGGTACACGAGGCGGGCTACCGGGTCGGCAACCTGGACGCCACCGTGATGGCCCAGGCGCCGAGGCTCGCCCCCCACGTCGGGGCGATGGCCGAGCGCATCGCCGCCGACCTGGCGGTGGCGCGTGGCGCGGTCAACGTCAAGGCGACCACCACCGAGCGGCTTGGCTTCACCGGCCGCGGCGAGGGCATCGCCGCCGAGGCGGTGGTGCTGCTGGTGGGGGAGGCCGCCGATGCCTGAGGTAACCGAGGCGAACGACACCCAAGACGCGCCGCTCGTCTGGCCCCCGGGCTGGCCGCGAGTGCTGGATGCCCGCTTCGGCGCGCCGCGTCCCGGCGGCTACCGGGCGACGCCGGAAGACTTCCGGGTCGAGGAGTACCTGGGCTTCGAGCCCGAGGGGCAGGGCGAGCACCTGTGGCTGTGGGTGGAGAAGCGCGACCTGACCACCGCCATGGTCGCCCGCCGCCTGGCCCGGGCCTGCGAGGTGGCGCCCCGGGACGTCGGCTTCGCCGGGATGAAGGATCGCCATGCGGTGACGCGGCAGTGGTTCTCGGTGCACCTGCCCGGCCGCGAGGCGCCGGACGACCTGGACGCCCGGCTCGCGGAGCTGCCGCTGACGCTGCTCGAGGTGACCCGCCATCCCCGCAAGCTCAAGCGCGGGGTGCATGCCGCCAACCGCTTTCGCCTGCGCCTCACCGGCGAGGCGCTCGACGATCCCGGGCTCGTCGAGCGCTGGGACTGGCTGTGCCGCCACGGCGTGGCCAACTACTTCGGCCCCCAGCGTTTCGGCCCTGACGGGCGCAACCTGCATCGGGCGGCGAGCCTCTTGGCCCGCGGCTGGCGCAAGCGCGACGACCGCGACGGCATGCTGCTCTCGGCGGCGCGCAGTTACCTGTTCAACGAGCTGCTGGCCGCCCGCATCGCGGCGGGCAACTGGGACCGCCCCTTGCCCGGCGAGGCGGTGATCCTCGACGGCTCGGCGAGCCGGTTCGTCGCCGAGGCGGTCGACGACTCGCTCGCCGAGCGCGCCGAACGCCTCGACCTGCACCCCAGCGGCGTGCTGTGGGGGCAGGGCGCGTCGGTGGCCCGGGACGACGCCCTGGCCCTCGAGCAACGCCTCGCCGAGGCGCACCCCGGGCTGTGCGCGGGGCTCGAGCGGGCCGGCGTCAAGATGGCCCGCCGGCCGCTGCGCCTGCGGCTGGCGGCGCCGCGACTCGAGCCCGGCGACGGCGAGGCCTGGCTGTCCTTCACGCTGCCCCGCGGGGCCTTCGCCACCGCGGTATTGCGAGAACTGATCGCCCACCCGACCCTGAGTTTTCACCCGCCCCGCGAGGGCGCCGAGCGAGGAGCCGCGGATGCGTCGACTGCTGCTGTCCAACGATGACGGGGTGCATGCCCCGGGGCTGCGTGCCCTGCATGATGCCCTGGCGCCCCACGCGCGGCTGCGCGTGGTGGCCCCCGACCGCGACAAGAGCGGCGCCAGCAATTCCCTGACCCTGAGCCGGCCGCTGGCGCTGTCGACCCTGGACAACGGCTTCTACAGCGTCGACGGCACCCCGGCAGACTGCGTCTACCTGGGGGTCAACGGCGTCTGGGAGGAGCGGCCCGACCTGGTGATCTCGGGGATCAACCACGGCGGCAACCTGGGCGACGACGTCCTCTACTCGGGGACCGTGGCCGCCGCCATGGAAGGGCGCAACCTGGGCATGACCGCCATCGCCATGTCGCTGGTGGGGCACCGCCACTTCGATACCGCCGGCCGGGTGGCGGCGAGCCTGGTCGGGGTCGCCGACCGGCTCTCGCTGCCGCCGCGCAGCCTGCTCAACGTCAACGTGCCCGACCTGCCCTGGGAGGAGATCCGCGGCCTGCGGGTGACTCGGCTGGGCTACCGCGGGCCGGCGGCCGAACCGCTGGAGGTGCGCGACCCGCGGGGGCGCAAGCGCTACTGGATCGCGGCCGTGGGCGAGAACGCCGACGACGGCCCGGATACCGACTTCGCCGCCGTGGAGGCCGGCTTCGTGTCCATCACGCCGCTGCAGACCGACCTGACCCGGCATGCGGCGCGCGACGACGTGCAGGAATGGCTGGATGCGCTCACCTGATCTGCGTCCCGGCCTGCTGCAGGGCATCGGGATGACATCGCAGCGGACCCGCGACCGCATGGCCGACCGCCTGGCGCGCCAGGGCATCGCCGATCGCGGGGTGCTGGAGGTGATGGCCAGCGAGCCGCGCCACCTGTTCCTCGATGAGGCCCTGGCGCATCGCGCCTACGAGGACACCTCGCTGCCCATCGGCCACGGACAGACGCTGTCCCAGCCGTGGATCGTGGCACGCATGACCGAACTGGTCCGCGAGGAGAGGCCCGGGCGGGTGCTGGAGGTCGGCACCGGGTCCGGCTATCAGACCCTGGTGCTGGCTCGGCTGATCACGGAACTCTGGTCGGTGGAGCGGATCAATGCCCTGCATCGCCGTGCCGGCGAGCGGCTGCGCCTGCTGGGCGTGCACAACGCGCACCTGCGCCTGGCCGACGGTGGCCACGGCTGGCCGGAGGCCGCGCCCTTCGAGGTCATCCTGCTGACCGCCTGCGCCAGCGTGCTGCCCGAGCCATTGCTCGCCCAGCTGGCCGATGGCGGGGTGCTGATCGCCCCGCTGGCGGAGCGCGACGGCAAGCAGTGGCTGGTGCGGGTGCGCCGGCAGGGCGATCGGTTCGAGAAGCAGCGCCTCGAGGCGGTGCGCTTCGTGCCGCTGCTGGAAGGCGTCATACGCTGATGAGTCGGCCGCAGGCCGAGGTGTCGGTCGGGGCGAGTCCGGCGCGCCGGCCGCTCCACGCACCTGCGCCAGAGCGGCGCGGCGACAACCGAAGGGATCGGAACCGCGCCATGCGGTTGTCGAATGAACAGGACAGTGGGAGTGAGTTCTTGAAGCGTCAACTAGGCCTCTTGCTCAGGGGCGCCGGCATGGGGGCCGCCGATGCGGTGCCCGGCGTCTCCGGGGGCACCATCGCCTTCGTCACCGGCATCTACGAGGAATTGCTCTACACCATCCGCCGCTTCGGGCCCAGCGCCGTGGGTGCCTGGCGACGCGGCGGCGCGGCCGGGTTGGCGGCCCACCTCAACCTGGCGTTCCTGCTGCCGCTGCTGGCCGGCATCGTCGCCAGCCTGATCAGCGTCGCCCACCTGGTGGTGTGGCTGATGGACGACCAGCCGCTGCTGCTCGACGGCTTCTTCTTCGGCCTGGTGGCGGCCTCGGCGCTGGTGGTCGGCCGGCACCCCGCCGACTGGCGCTTCTGGCACCTGTTGCCGCTGGTGGTCGGGCTGCTGCTGGCCCAGGCCCTGCCGGCGCTGATGCCCTGGATCGGGCGCCTCGGCAGCCCCGAGCTGATGCTGGTGACGGCCGGGGCCATCGCCATCAGCGCGCTGCTGTTGCCCGGCGTGTCGGGCAGCTTTCTGCTGCTGACCATGGGGCTTTATGGCAAGGTGATGGCGGCCATCCGCGGCTTCGAACTGGAGGTGATCCTGCTGTTCGGCGGCGGTTGCGCGATCGGGCTGTTCGCCTTCTCGCGGCTGCTGTGCTGGTTGCTCGAGCGCTTCCACACGGCGACCCTGCAACTGCTGGTGGGGTTCATCCTCGGCTCGCTGCCGGTGCTGTGGCCCTGGCGGGAGCTGGTCCGCTACCAGTTGGGCCCGGACGGACAGATGATCCCGCTCGATTACCGCTATCTGACACCCACGGGGTATTCCCAGGTCACCGGGGACCCCGCCCAGCTGCCCGTCGTGGTGGCGCTGATGCTGGCCGGTGCTGCCCTGGTGTGGGGCATCGGCCGAGTCCATCGCGGCGGCGAGGCCGTCGCCCGCGATGGCCGACACAAGGACAAGGAGGAAGGTTCCGATGCATAAGGTGTTGCTGATTTCCGGGCTGACCCTGGCCCTGGCGGGGTGTGCCGCCTCGCAGCAGGCCCCGCAGCCGGTGCAGGTCCAGGACCTGTCGGCCAGCCGTTCGGCCGAGCGGCCCGCCACCTACACCGTCGAGGCCGGGGATACCCTCTACGGCATCGCCTGGCGCCATGACATGGACTATCGCGACCTGGCGCGGCTCAACCGCATCGAGCCGCCCTACCGCATCCAGCCGGGCCAGCGGCTGGCGCTGGGCGGCAGTGCCGCCGATGCCGGCGGGGGCGAGTCCGGCCAGGCGGTGACCTCGACCGCGGCCGCCGCCGGTGGCGCCGTGGCCACCGGCCTCGATGGCGCGAGTCAGGACGACGGCTCGCTGGACTGGCTGTTGCCCGACGGCAGCACCGAGCGCAGCGCGCCGCGCCCCGCTGACGGAGACGACGGCGCCGCGAGCGAGGCCCAGGCCGCCGGCGCCTCGGGCGAGGCGAGCGCGGCGGGGCCGGGGCCTGTCTTCGATCCCGACAGCCCGGGGGCCGATGGCGAGCTCAGCGAGCGTGACCTGGCCGAGCGCCGCGAGCGCGAGGCCCGCACGACTGACGAGGCGACGACACGGGCCGACGACGAGGCTCCGGCGGAGGAGGCTCCGGCCGAGACGGCGAGCGCCGACGGCGAGCCCCGAGCCGACGACGCGGCGAGCGAGCCCGAGCCCCAGGCCGATGCCGGCGCCCAGGTGGCCGGCGAGCCCGAGAGCCAGAACCGCGAGACGCGCCGCTACACGCCGGTGGAAGAGGTGCCCTGGCAGTGGCCGGTCGACGGCCAGGTGGTCGGTGATTTCGGCGACGGCGGCAGCATCACCGCCGGCATTGATATCGACGGTCAAAAGGGGCAACCTGTCAAGGCGGCCGGACCGGGCATCGTGGTCTATGCGGGCAGTGGCGTACGGGGGTACGGCAACCTCATCCTGCTCAAGCACAACGACCAGTTCCTGAGCGCCTACGCCCACAACGACTCCCTGAACGTGAAGGAGAACGACGTGGTCGAGGCCGGCGAGGTGATCGCCACCATGGGCGACAGCGATGCCGAGGACGTCAGGCTGCACTTCGAGGTGCGCAAGGACGGCCAGCCTCAGGATCCGCTGGAGTATCTGCCCAAGCGTTGAAGGGAAGGGTCGCCGAGTCGCTCGTTTCAGCAGCACGACACCATACAATGACAACCTCTGACATCGATCGTTTCGGGCATCGGACGATGCCCAAGGCAACCACGGGGTGACCATCGATGAGCATGCTTGAGCGGGACCTGCATGACGTGGACCTGGAATCGGCCGCCGAGACCAGCGAGCGGGAAGTGGAGATCGAGACCGCCGCACCGGACGAGGTCGAGAGCGACGAGGCCTTCGAGAAGGCGCTCAGTCGCGAGGATCGCCACTACCACCATAGCCTGGACGCCACCCAGATCTACCTCAACGAGATCGGTTTCTCGCCGCTGCTGACGCCGGAGGAGGAGGTCCACTACGGGCGCCTCGCCCGCAAGGGCGACCCCGCCGGCCGCTCGCGGATGATCGAGTCCAACCTGCGCCTGGTGGTCAAGATCGCCCGGCGCTACCTGAACCGTGGCCTGACCCTGCTCGACCTGATCGAGGAGGGCAACCTGGGGCTGATCCGCGCGGTGGAGAAGTTCGACCCCGAGCGTGGCTTCCGTTTCTCCACCTACGCCACCTGGTGGATTCGCCAGACCATCGAGCGGGCGCTGATGAACCAGACCCGCACGATTCGCCTGCCCATCCATGTGGTCAAGGAGCTCAACATCTACCTGCGGGCGGCCCGCGAGCTGACCCAGAAGCTCGATCACGAGGCCACCGCCGAGGAGATCGCCGACTATCTCGACAAGCCGGTGGAGACCGTCAAGAAGATGATGGGGCTCAACGAGCGGGTCTCGTCGGTGGACTACCCGGTGGGCAGCGAGAGCGACAAGCCGCTGATCGAGACGCTGGCCGACGACAATGACCTGGGTCCCGAGTCGACCCTGGTCGACGGCGACGTCAAGCAGCACGTCGACGACTGGCTGGCGGAGCTCACCGACAAGCAGTGCGAGGTGGTGGTGCGCCGTTTCGGGTTGCGCGGCCACGAGGCCTCGACCCTCGAGCAGGTCGGCGAGGAGATCGGCCTGACCCGCGAGCGGGTCCGCCAGATCCAGGTGGAGGCGCTGAAGAAGCTCAGGCGCATGCTCGACAAGCAGGGACTCGATCTGGACGCCATCTTCGAGTGACCGCGTCTCCCTTGCCGTCTCCCCCGAAAGCCAGGACAGCGTCCTGGCTTTCTGCGTTATGAAGAATCACTTGGGCCAAAATACCGACAAGCACTTTATTTGCGGTTCTTGTCACTGCTTTTTTGTGAATATTTGGTTTTATAGGCCATGAAAAAGCCATCTTTTTGAAAAATAATAGGCCCTTTGTCTTCACTGGAGTCTTGCCCCATGGCCCGACCGCTGCGCGCCGACATCGACCTGGACGCCCTGCGCCACAACTACCGCCTGGCCCGTGATCTCGCCCCCGCCAGCCAGGCGGTGGCGGTGCTCAAGGCCGACGCCTACGGCCACGGCCTGGTGGCCTGCGCCCGGGCACTGGAGGGGCTGGCGCCGGCCTTCGCCGTGGCCTGCATCGAGGAGGCCGAGACGCTGCGCGCGGGCGGCATTGCCGCTCCCATCGTGCTGCTGGAGGGCATCTTCGAGGCCGCCGAGCTCGAGCGCGTCGAGGCGCTGGGACTGTGGATGGCGGTGCACAGCGACTGGCAGCTGGAAGCCCTGCTGGCGAGGCGACCGGCGCGGCCGATCCCGGTGTGGGTCAAGGTCGATTCCGGCATGCATCGCCTGGGCTTTGCGCCGACGCGGGTCGAGGCGGTGTGGCGCCGCCTGCTGGAGGCGCCGGACCATGCTCGCGACCTGCACCTGATGAGTCACTTCGCCAGCGCCGATGCCGTCGACGACACCTATTTCGCTCGCCAGACAACGCTGCTCGCCGAACTCGCCGAACGCCTTGACGCGCCCACCTGCCTGGCCAACTCCCCGGCGACCCTGGCGCGGCCGACGAGCCACGGCGCCTGGAACCGTCCCGGGGTGATGCTCTACGGCAGCGATCCGCTGGAGGCGGCCAACGAGGCCAGCCGGCGGCTGGCGCCGGTGATGACCCTGCGCTCCGAGATCATCGCCGTGCGCGAGCTGGAAGCGGGCGAGCCGGTGGGCTATGGCGGTCGCTGGACGGCGTCGCGGGCGTCGCGCATCGGGGTGGTGGCCTGCGGCTACGGGGACGGCTACGACCGACACGCCGTCGACGGCACCCCGGTGCTGGTCGAGGGGCGGCGCACGGCCATCGCCGGCAAGGTCTCCATGGACATGCTGACCGTGGACCTCACCGATGTTCCCGAGGCGGATATCGGCAGCGAGGTAGTGCTGTGGGGCCGCGCGGCGGGTGGCGAAGTGCTGTCCGTGGACGAGGTGGCCCGCCACTGCGACACCATCAGCTACACCCTGCTCACCGGGGTGCTGCCGCGGGTGCCGAGACGCTATCATGGCGGCTGAACCCGAGTAAGAGCGACCCATGTCCAAGGACGAGACCGAGACCCCGACTGCCTTCGCCCACCCCCGCTACTGGCCGACCTGGCTGGCCATCGGCGCCATGCGCACCGCCGCCTGGCTGCCCTGGCGACTCAAGCTGTGGATCGGCCGTGCCATCGGCCTGGCCGCCTGGCGCTTCGCCGGGCGGCGCCGGCACATCACCGAGACCAACATCCGGCTGTGCTTCCCGGAGCTCGACGAGGCACGGCGCCAGCGTCTCGTCAGGGAGGCCTTTATCGCCAACGGCATCGGCATCCTGGAGACGGCCACCGGCTGGTGCCGCGATCCCGAGCACCTGCGACACCGGGTGACCTTCCGGGGCCGCGAGCACATGGCCCGCGCCCAGGCACAGGGCAAGGGCGTGCTGATCATCGGCATCCATTTCTCGACCCTGGACCTGGGCGGGGCCCTGCATTCGCTGTTCTTTCCCGCCGACGTGGTCTACCGGCCCCACGACAATCCGCTGTTCGAGCGCTTCATGACCCGCGCCCGCTCGCGCATCTTCGGCCGCGCCATCGACCGCCACGACCTGCGCGGTGTGGTGCGCCGGCTCAAGAGCGGCCACAACGTCTGGTACTCGCCGGACCAGGACTTCGGCCGCGACGCCAGCGTCTTCGCGCCCTTCTTCGGCGTCGAGGCGGCGACCATCAAGCTGACCGCCAAGATCGCCCGCATGACCGGGGCGCCGGTGATGCCGCTGATCTTCCACCGCAACCCCGACGACCGCACCTACACCCTGGAGTACCTGCCGCCGCTGGAGAACTTTCCCAGCGGTGACGACGTGGCCGACGCCACCCAGGTCAACGCCGTCATCGAGGCCGCCATCCGCCGCCACCCCGAGCAGTACCTGTGGCTGCACCGCCGCTTCAAGACCCGCCCGAAGGGCGAGCCGAAGCTCTATTGAGTGTCGCCGGCTGCCGACGGCAGCTCACGGGGCAGGGCCAGACGATGCCGCCCCCGGGTCAGCCGGTCGCCGACGAAGGCGCGGTCCATGGGATGTCGCGAGATGCGGTCGAGCCGCGACACGACGCGCTCGGCCATGGCCTGCAGGGCGGTGAGCCGGGCACCGTCGGCCTCGAGTGACAGCGCCTTCAGCGCCTTGAGCAGCCCCAGCAGCACGCTCTGATCGTCGCCGCCGTAGTGCAGCAGCGGCACGAACAGCCGATGCAGCAGGCTGTCGATGCCTTCCAGCGGCCAGGTCACCCGCAGCCGTTCCCGTTCGTCGAGCAGCGCGTTGGGCGGCTGCCAGGTCAGATGATGGCGCAGCAGGTCGGTCAGGCGATGCAGGCACAGCCGTGCGGTGCCCGGATCGTTGATACCCGGTGACAGGGCCTTGAGCGCTACCTCCATCAGCTGCGTCATGCCGTGCACGTAATACTCGTTCACCGACTCGCCGTCCAGGCAGATCAGGCACTCCCGCAGCGCCTCCTCCCAGGCCTTATCCGGCGCTTCCTCGGCTTCCAGTATGGCCAGCGGAGCGCCCTCGATCAGATAGTCGCCGAAGCGAAAGCTCAGGTGCAGCCGGCCGTTCAGGCGCGCCGCCAGGGCTGCCATGGCGGCGAGATCGGCACCCTGCAAGTAGCCCTCCCGGCCCATCCTGATCTCGTGGCAGGGCGGGCGCGGCAGCGGTGGCGTGTCCATGTAGCGCCAACGCTCGCCCCGCTGACACGCCTGCTGGCGACGCATGGCGCGCAGCGTGGCGTCGTGCAGGCCGCCGATCACCGCATCGACCTGGACCGACTGCGAGGCGCCGTGGATGAAGTACACGAACAGCCCCAGGCAGTGCACGGCCAGAATGCAGGCGAGATAGACCGCCGGCGCCATCCAGCCGCGGGCGTCGTCCGGTGCCATCAGCAGCAGGAGCAGCAGCAGGATGGTGCCGAGG
Source organism: Halomonas sp. ABH4_019 (assembly GCF_056159885.1). NCBI lineage: Bacteria > Pseudomonadati > Pseudomonadota > Gammaproteobacteria > Oceanospirillales > Halomonadaceae > Halomonas > Halomonas sp. ABH4_019. The sequence continues at coordinate 704,171 of NZ_JBSWWC010000001.1, read as the reverse complement.
TAGTGGCCCAGCACCCACTGGTGGCGGCGCTCACCGATCAGCCCGAACACCAGCTTGTGGGAGAAGTTGCCGCCGGCCTGGGAGAGGATCGACATGACCATGGAGAAGCTGAACACCGTCAGCGAGATCATGCCGCCGAGCAGTGCCGTCAAGAGCCCGCGGGCGCCGTCGGGCAGCGGCGGGACCCAGGCCTCGAGGCCGGCGGGAAAGCCGACGTCGAGGGTGGTGCTGAGCAGGATCATGAGACCCAGCAGGCCGTAGCTCGCGGCGGCCAGCGTCGGCAGATAAGCGATGCTGCTGGCGAAGCGCCGGAACAGCTGAACGGGGTGCAGCAGAAGCCTCGGTGACATGCCCGGTCCTCGCGCGGCCACGATGACGGCGGTCGCGGCACCGCGCTCCGCCAAGTCTTCTTATGGCGGCTTCGGCCACCGCTGTCCAGCGCCGGGGCCAACGCAAAAAACCCCACGACCGCGAGGTCGTGGGGTTGTCTTCCAGCTTCAAGCTTCAGCCCGCGCAGCGGGCGTTCTTACGGCTCCGGCGAAGCCGGTCAAGCGTCGATGCGCTTGTATTTCATCCGATGCGGGGTATCGTCGCCGACGCGCTTCTTGTGATCCGCCTCGTACTCGGTGTAGTTGCCCTCGAAGAACTCCACGTGCGACTCGCCCTCGAAGGCGAGGATGTGGGTGGCGATGCGGTCGAGGAACCAGCGGTCGTGGGAGATCACCAGGGCGCAGCCGGGGAAGGCCAGCAGGGCTTCTTCCAGGGCGCGCAGGGTCTCGATGTCCAGGTCGTTGGACGGCTCATCGAGCAGCAGCACGTTGGCGCCCTGCTTCAGCGTCTGGGCCAGCTGCAGGCGACCGCGCTCACCGCCGGACAGGTCCGACAGGCGCTTCTGCTGGTCGTTGCCCTTGAAGTTGAAGCGGCCGACGTAGGCCCGCGAGGAGACCTCGTAGCCGTTGATGTTGAGGATGTCCTGGCCGTCGGACACCGCTTCCCACACCGTCTGCTTGTCGTCCAGGGCGTCACGCAGCTGTTCCACGTAGGCGATGTCGACGGTCTCGCCGCGCACCACCTCGCCGCTGTCCGGCTGCTCGGTGCCGTTGATCAGCTTGAACAGGGTCGACTTGCCGGCGCCGTTGCCGCCGACGATGCCGACGATGGCGCCGGGCGGAATCGCGAAGTCCAGGTTCTCGTAGAGCAGCTTGTCGTCGAAGGCCTTGGACACGCCGTGGAACTCGACGACCTTGTCGCCCAGGCGCGGGCCGGGCGGAATGTAGATCTCGTTGGTCTCGTTGCGCTTCTGGAAGTCGCCGGACTGCATCTCCTCGAAGCGGTTGAGGCGCGCCTTGCTCTTGGCCTGGCGGCCCTTGGCGTTGGAGCGCACCCACTCGAGCTCGTGCTTGATGGCCTTCTGGCGCGAGGCCTCCTGCTTGGCCTCCTGCTCCAGGCGCTTCTCCTTGGCCTCGAGCCACTGGGAGTAGTTGCCCTCGAAGGGAATGCCCTCGCCGCGGTCCAGCTCGAGGATCCAGCCGGCCACGTTGTCGAGGAAGTAGCGGTCGTGGGTGATCGCCACCACGGTGCCGCTGTAGTCGTGCAGGAAGCGCTCCAGCCAGGCCACGGACTCGGCGTCCAGGTGGTTGGTCGGCTCGTCCAGCAGCAGCATGTCGGGGCTCGAGAGCAGCAGGCGGCACAGCGCCACGCGGCGACGCTCGCCCCCGGAGAGGTTGCCCACCTGGGCCTCCCAGGGCGGCAGGCGCAGGGCCTCGGCGGCCACCTCGAGCTTGCGCTCCAGGTTATGGGCGTCGGCGGCCTCGATGATGTTCTCGAGCCGCGCCTGCTCGGCGGCCAGGGCGTCGAAGTCGGCGTCCGGCTCGGCATAGGCGGCATAGACGCCGTCGAGCTTCTCCTGGGCCTCCTTGATGGCCCCCAGCGCCTCTTCCACGGTCTCGCGGACGTTCTTCTCGTCGTCGAGCTCCGGTTCCTGGGGCAGGTAGCCGACGTTGATGTCCGGCATCGGTCGGGCTTCGCCCTCGAACTCGGTGTCGACGCCGGCCATGATGCGCAGCAGGGTCGACTTGCCGGCGCCGTTGAGGCCCAGCACGCCGATCTTGGCGCCCGGGAAGAAGGACAGCGAGATGTCCTTGAGAATCTGTTTCTTGGGGGGCACGACCTTGCCCACCCGATTCATGGTGTAGACGTATTGCGCCATGGAATCTCACTACGGTTGGAAAGAACGGATTGGAGAATGCGCTGGCCCACGATGATAGAGCCCGGGGGGAGGAAAGGCCAGGGGCGGCCTCGCCCCTCGTCCCTCACTCCTCCTCGCCGAGCTCCCAGTCATCCTCGATGGCGCGTCTCAGGCGGCGGTCCTCGAGCAGCGCTTCCAGGCGTCGTCGGGCGCGTAGCTGCTCGGCACGGCTGGCCGGACGGGCACGGCGATAGTCGTCGTCGTTGACGGCCTCGTCGTGATCGTCGTCGTAGAAGTCGTCGTGAAGGGGCGTGTCGTGAGGGGCATTGTGGCGCATGCGAGGTCCTCCCATGGCCGAGCCGCCCGTGGGCGGCACAACAAGTCCGATACCCTGCCGGGGGGGGCAGGGCCCCGGATGCCCTTGGCGGGCATCTGACGGCTATATAAGGGGAGATGCGGCCAAGCGCAAGGGGTAGCGCCAAGAAAGTCGGCGTGGCCGCGATCCCGGGGCGTGCTGCGGAGGGGCGGCGCGCCGAGAGGCCGGGCGGTGGCGCTCAGGAGAGGCCGTGCTCGGCCTTGAGCCGCTCCAGCTCCTGCTGAGCCTCGACGCGCTCGGTGACATCCTTCTGCACGCCGATGAAGTAGGTGAGGCAGTCGTCCTCGTCGAAGACCGGGGTGATCGACAGCTCGTTGTAGAACAGGGTGCCGTCCTTCTTGTAGTTGCGCAGCACCTCGCGACAGGGCCGGCCGTCGGCGAGCGCCTTGCGGATCGCCGCCAGGGCCGGCTGGTCGCGGTCTTCGTTCTGCAGGAAGCGACAGTCGCGGTAGAGGATCTCGTCGGCGCTGTAGCCGGTCAGGCGCTCGAAGCCGCGGTTGACGTAGATCAGGATGTTCTCGTCGCCTTCCCGCTCGGCGACGACGATGCCGTCCTCGGAGGCATCGACCATACGTTCGAGCAGGTCCGGATGGATCAGGGAGGGGCGTTTCATCGAGGCATTCCTGTCGCGAGGGCTTGATGGGCGGCGGCCGGCGCCGCCCCGTTGCAAAATATCATGGCCAGCCGGGCCCGGGATTTCAACGCCGCCGTGACTCATTCGACCTCCGGCAGCCGTGCGGCGCTGGCCGCGGCGGCCAGGGCGGTGGCGGCCAGCGCCAGCAGCAGCGCGCCGCTGCCGAGCCACTGGGCCAGGGCGCCGACCAGCCCGCCCACGGCCAGCATCAACACCCCGGTCAGGGTGTTCGAGAGCGCCACGTAGAGGGCCCGGTCCTCGGCCCCGGCGAGGTCGACGACATAGGTCTTGCGTCCCAGCCGGGCCCCGGCGTGCACGATCACCAGCAGCGCATAGAGCAAGGCATAGGGCCACACGCTCGCCGTCCAGGCGCCGGGCAGCCAGGCCAGCAGCGCCCCGGCGGCGCAGCACACGGCGGTGCCCAGGGCGGCGAGGCGCATCACCCGGCGGCTCGAGGCATCGGCGCGCTTGCCCCAGACCGGGCTGGCCAGCATGCCGGCGATGCCCGACACGATCACCAGCACGCCCAGGCCCCCCAGCTCGGTGCCGGCCTGGCGCTGGCCGAGCAGGGCCACATAGGGCAGCGCCAGGGCGCTCGACAGCAGCAGCGCCCGGCTCAGGTTGAAGTGGCGGAAGGTGCGGTCCTCGCGGAGCAGGCGCACGCCCTCGCGCAGCGTCGAGGCGATGCTGTCGCCGCCCTCCACGGCGCCGGGCACCTCGCGGATGCGCGCGGCACAGAGGGCGTTCAGCGCCCAGCCCAGGGCGGCCACCGTCAGCAGCGCGGCCAGGGCGAACTCCCCGGGGCGATCGCCGAACCACACCAGCACGGCGCCGGCGGCCAGGGTCGCGGCGCCGGCAATGCTGCCGCTCCAGCCCATCAGGGTGCCGCGGCGCCGCTTGGCGATGGTCTTGCCCAGTACGTCCTTGGTGGCAATCGACGACAGGCCCCGGGCCAGCGACAGCGCCACCAGCACGGCGAGCACCAGGGCGCCGCCGAGCCCGCCCCGGCCGAACACTGCCAGCAGCGCCAGGGCGGCGGCGGCCAGGGCCTGGAGGAGGGCGCCGGCTACCCAGACGCCCTTGCGCTCCGGGCGGCCGCGGATGAAGCCGGCCACGAACAGCTGGGGCAGCAGGGCGCCGGCCTCGCGGATCGGCACCAGCAGCCCGACCATCCATACCGGGGCGCCGATGGTGCCGAGCAGCCAGGGCAGCACCAGTCTGGCGCTTGCCAGCTCGTCGGCCAGCTTGTTGCCGAGCGAGGCCGCCAGGTGGAGGAAGAAGTTGTGAGGTTGCTCACGGCAGGCCTCGTCGGGGATATCCCGGCACATCCGGCTGTCCTCGTCGCCGGTCAGCCGCTCGTAGAGGCGGGTCTGGCTGATCTCGGGGGCGGCCATGGAGGCTCCTCGCTGGTAGCATGAGGCCTTTATTGTTGCGACAGGAAGGGCCTCGTGTCACGTATTCGCATTCACTACTGTACCCAGTGCCAGTGGCTGCTGCGCAGTGCCTGGTACGCCCAGGAGCTGCTCTCGACCTTCGGCGAGGATCTCGAGGAGGTGGCCCTGGTGCCGTCCCACGGCGGCTACTTCGAGATCTTCTGCGATGACCAGAGCCTATGGGAGCGCAAGCGCGACGGCGGCTTCCCCGACATCAAGGCGCTCAAGCAGCAGGTTCGCGACCGCCTCGACCCGGAGCGGGACCTGGGGCATATCGATCGATAGGCTCGAGGGTAAGGAGTACGGAGTAAGGAGCGAGGTGCGCGGACAAGCCAGCATCGCCTCACTCCTCACGATTCACTTTTTTGTCTCGAACCTCGCGGCTGGAGGCATTCGACAGGGAGTCAAGATGACACAGGATCGTCGTGCCATCCTCTACGGGCTGGGCGCCGTCGGGCTCTGGTCTACCGTGGCCACCGCCTTCAAGGTGGCGCTCGCCAGGATGACCCCACTGGAGCTGATGTGGCTCGCCGCCCTGGTCTCCTGGGCGGTGATCGGCGTGCTGGTGGTGCGTCGTGGCCAGCTCCGCGAGGCCCTGAGGAGTGGCTGGCGCACCGCGGCCTGGGCCGGGCTGATGAACCCGGTGGCCTACTACCTGGTGCTGTTCGCCGCCTATGACCGCCTGCCGGGCCAGGAGGCCATGGCGCTCAACTACACCTGGGCGCTGGCCATGGCGCTGCTGGCGGTACCGATCCTCGGCCAGCGGCTCACCGTCATGGATATCCTGGCCGGCCTGGTCGCCTACGCCGGGGTCTGGGTGATCGCCACCCGCGGCCAGGTGCTCGACGTGGCCTTCGCCGACCCGCTGGGGGTCGGGTTTGCGCTGGTCTCGACGCTGATCTGGGCGCTGTACTGGCTGCTCAACGTGCGCGATCGCCGCCCGCCGCTGGTCGCCCAGTGGCAGAACTTCAGCGTCGGGGTGCCGGTGTTGACCCTGCTGTTGCTGCTGGGGCCGGGCCTCGCATGGCACGGCCCCATCGGGCTGGCCGCCGGGGTCTACGTGGGGCTGTTCGAGATGGGCATCGCCTTCGTGCTCTGGCAACTGGCGGTGGGCACGGTGTCGCGCACCGCCAAGGTCTCCAACCTGATCTTCCTGTCGCCGCCGGTCTCGCTGATGCTGCTTTACCTGGTCGTCGGCGAGCCGATCCTGCCCTCGACCCTGGTCGGCCTGGTGCTGATCCTCGGCGGCCTGGCCCTGCAGCAGTGGCAGAAGGCCCCGGCCACGCCTGACGGCAGCTAGTCTCCTCGGGCGGCCAGCGCGATGCCTTCCTGTTCCAGCAGTGGGGCGAGCGCCGGCCAGACGTTGTCGAGCAGCGTGGGCTGGGCCGCCGCCGTGGGGTGAATGCCGTCGTCCTGCATCAGCGAGTCGTCCAGCGCCACGCCCTCCAGCAGGAAGGGCACCAGCGGCACGTCGAAGCGCTCGGCGAGGCGGGGATAGACCGCGGTGAAGGCGTCGCGGTAGGCCGGGCCGTAGTTGGGCGGGATGTCGATGCCGAGCAGCAGCACCTCGGCGCCGGCGGCCTGGCTCTGCTCGATCATGCCCGCCAGGTTGGCGTGCAGCTGGCCGGGCGGCAGGCCGCGCAGGCCATCGTTGCCGCCCAGCTCCAGCAGCACGATCTCCGGGGCGTGCTGTCGAAGCAGCTCGGGCAGTCGCGCCGCGCCGCCGCCGCTGGTCTCGCCGCTGATGCTGGCGTTGATGACTTCGGCCTTCCCCTCCAGGCGTGTGGCCAGCAAACTGACCCAGCCGGCGTCGCGCTCGATGCCGTAGGCGGCGCTCAGGCTGTCGCCCATCACCAGCACCTGGGGGCGCTCGGCCGCCGCCGCCGGCATGGCCAGCATTACCAGCAGCGCCCAGAGCAGGCAGCGTGCCAGGGTATCGTGAGCTCGACCAACAGGGATGCGCTTTCTCATGACCGACCTCATGTCCGACTCCTCGCCAGGAAAACCTTATCCTATTCTACGCGCCGCCCAGTTGACCAAGCGGGTGGAGAGCGGCGAACGCTCGCTGACCATTCTACGGGATCTGGCCCTCGAGGTATTCGCCGGCGAGAGCCTGGCGATCCTCGGCCAGAGCGGCGCGGGCAAGTCGACCCTGCTCGGCCTGCTGGCCGGACTCGACGCGCCGAGCGCCGGCGAGCTCGAGCTGTTCGGCGAGTCGCTCGGCGCGCTCGACGAGGATGGCCGCGCCGGCCTGCGGGCCGGTCGGGTCGGCTTCGTGTTCCAGAACTTCCAGCTGCTGTCGACCCTGACCGCGCTGGAGAACGTGCTGCTGCCGCTGGAGCTGGCGCCGGACGGCGACGCCGAGCCCCGGGCCCGGGACTGGCTCGCCCGGGTGGGGCTCGGTGAGCGGCTCGACCACCTGCCCAAGCAGCTCTCCGGCGGCGAGCAGCAGCGCGTCGCCCTGGCCCGGGCCTTCGTCACCGGTGCCGAGCTGGTGTTCGCCGACGAGCCCACCGGCAATCTCGACCCGGCCACCGGCGAGCGGGTCATCGACAGCCTCTTCGCGCTGAATCGCGAGGCCGGGACCACCCTGGTGCTGGTCACCCATGACCTGGCCCTGGCGCGGCGCTGCGATCGCTGCCTGCGCCTCGTCGAGGGGCGCCTCGAGGCGATCGAGCGCGAGGAGGCCGGCGCGTGACGGGGCATATCCGACATTCCCTGCGGCTGTCCTGGCGGGGCCTGCGCCGCGACCTGCGCGCCGGCGACGTGCGTGCGCTCTTCGTGGCCCTGACCCTGGCGGTGGCCGCCGCCACCATGATCGGCTTCTTCCTCGACCGCCTGGAACGCGGCCTGACCCGCCAGGCCGGCCAGCTGCTGGGCGGCGATGTCGTCCTCGAGCAGTCGCGCCCCTTCGACGCCGCGCTGCGAGGCGCCCTGGAAGACGCCGGGCTGACCCTCTCCGACCAGGTCGACATGGTGTCCATGGTGAGCCACGACGAGGCCTTCCAGCCGGTGAGCGTCAAGGCGGTGGACGACGCCTATCCCCACTACGGTGAGTCCGTGGTCGATCGCGGCGACGGCAGCGAGGCGCTGGCCCGCGGGCCCGAACGCGGCACCGCCTGGGTCGCCCCGCGCCTGGCGCTGCTGCTCGACCTCGAGGTCGGCGACAGCCTGCGCCTGGGCCAGGCCGAGCTCCGGGTGAGCGGGGTGATCGAGCGCGAGGCCGATCCCTCGGCGGGCTTCGGCAGCTTCAATCCGCGGCTGATGGTGCACGTCGACGACCTGGAGGCCACCGGCCTGATCCAGCCCGGTTCGCGCATCGAGTACGAGCTGTTGGCCGCCGGACCGCCTGAGGCGGTGGAGGTGGTGACGCCTCGGCTCGAGCGGCTGCGCTCGGAGGGCGTGGAGGTGCAGGACGTGCGCCGCGACCGGCCGCGGCTCGGCAGCGCGCTGTCCCGCGCCGACCGCTACCTGAGCCTGGCAGGGCTCGTCGCCGTGCTGCTGGCCGGGGTGGCGGTGGCCATGGCCACCCGGCGCTATGTCGAGCGTCACCTGGATACCGCGGCCCTGCTGCGTTGCTTCGGCGCTCGTCAGCGCGAACTGGTGCGGCTGTTCGCCCTGCAGCTGCTGTGGCTGGCGTTGGCCGCCTCGGCGTTGGGCGCGCTGCTGGGCCTGGCCGGCCAGGCGCTGCTGCTGGGGCTGCTCGGCAGCCTGGTGGCGGTGGAACTGCCACCCCCGGGGCCGATGCCGCTGGCGCTCGGGGTGTTCACCGCTCTGGCGGTGCTGGCCGGGTTCGCCGGGCCGACCCTGCTGCGCCTGCGCCGGGTCAGCGCACTGAAGGTGCTGCGCCGCGAACTGGACCCGCTGCCGGCCTCGGCCTGGTGGGTGGTGGGCGTGGCCGGCCTGGTGTTCGGCGCCCTGCTGTGGCTGTACTCCGGGGACCTCCTGCTGGCGCTCGCGCTGCTGTGCGGCGGTGGCCTGGCACTGGCGGTGCTGTGGGGGCTGGGCGGCCTGATGCTGGCCGGCCTGCTGCGCCTCTGCGAGGCCCTGCCACAGCGCGGTGGGGCGGGGGCCCTGCAAGCCCTGCGCCTGGGCGGGCGCCAGCTGGCGCGGCGCCGTGCCGCCAGCCTCGGGCAGCTGCTGGCCTTCTCGGTGGCGCTGTTCGCCATGGCGATGATCGCCCTGGTGCGCGGCGACCTGCTCGATGCCTGGCAGGCCCAGCTGCCCGAGAACACGCCCAACCAGTTTGCCATCAACATCCAGCCCGCCGAGCGCGACGCCTTCGCCGCCGCCCTGAGCGAGTCCGCCGAGGGGCGCAGCGCCCTGTATCCCATGGTGCGCGGGCGGCTCACCGGCATCGACGGCGCCGAGCCCCGGGAAGCGGTGCCGGCGGAGGCGCGGGGCGACAACGCCCTGCGCCGCGAGCTCAACCTGACCTGGCGCGCCGAGCTGCCGGAAGGCAACCGACTGGTGGCCGGCGAGTGGTTCGATGTCGACCAGGCGCCGTCGGGCCGGGCCGATGAGGCGTCGCCGGTGCCGATCTCGCTGGAGCGCGAGCTGGCCGAGCGCCTGGGGCTCGGCCTCGGCGACACCCTGACCTTCACCATCGGCAGCGCCAGCGTCGACGGCCGAATCGAGAGCCTGCGCGAGTTGGACTGGGACAGCTTCCGTCCCAACTTCTACGTGATCTTCCCGCCGGGGGTGCTGGAGCGCTTCGGGCACAGCTACATCACCGCCTTCCATCTCGATACCGGCGACCGCGACACCCTGCGCCGCCTGGTCCGCGACTTCCCCGGCGTGACCCTGCTCGACGTGGAGGCGATCCTCGAGCGGGTACGCGAGGTGCTGGCGAGGGTCAGCCGGGCCGTGGAGCTGGTGCTGGGGCTGGTGCTGCTGGCCGGTGTCAGCGTGCTCTATGCGGCGCTGACCGCCAGCCTGCCGGTGCGCGCCCACGAGGCCGGGCTGCTGCGCGTGTTCGGTGCCGGCGACCGCCTGCTGCGCCGGGTGCAGGGCGCCGAATACGCCCTGCTCGGGCTGGCCAGCGGCCTGCTCGCCGCGGCCCTGACCGAACTGGCCGCGCTCGGGCTCTACGGGGGGTGGCTGGATCTTCCGCCGCGCTGGCACCCCTGGCTGTGGGGCGTGCTGCCGCCGGGCGGCGCCCTGCTGGTCGGCGGCATCGGCCAGTGGCTGTCTCGCAGCGTTCGCCGCCGGGCGCCGGCGGAGAGCCTGGGGCTGCTCGGCGAAACCTGATCGCCCCGGCCCCTCGCCAGCGACAAGCACCGCGCCGCCTGGCGGTGCCGGACCATGTCAACCGCCTGCTCGGCGCGTCTCGACGCCCCCGCGTCGACGCCCTGCAGGCCGATCACCAGGGAGGTGACATCCATGCGCAAGACTGCGACCCGGGCCGCCGCGCTCGCCACCGTGCTGACAGCACTGCCGTGGGGGCTGGCCCAGGCCGATGCCGAGCGGCTCGAGGCCGACCTGCGCGAGCGCTTCGCCGACACGCCGGGAACGCTGACCATCGGCGAGGTATCCGACAGCCTGCTCGGCGACGAGGCCACCGCCGAGCGGCTGAGCTTTGTCGATGCCGACGGTTCGCGGCTGGACGTGGCGCGCTATGTCGTCGAGGGGGATTACGCCGAGCCCGACGCGGTCATCATGGAGGACCTGCGGCTCGAGCGTACCGGCCGCGACGCCGGCGTGCTCACCGCCGAGCGGGTGCGCATGGTGCGCCCCGGCGGCCCCCTGCCATGGTCCGAGGGCGCGCTGAGGGACGTCGATTTCGCGGCCGAGGCTCTCACCGCCGAGGGGCTGCGCCTGGACCTCGAGGCGGCCCCGGTCACCTCCGCCGACGGCAAGAAGACCCTGGCCCCCGCGGGACCGTCCGGTGGCTGGCTGACGATGGAGCACCTGCAGGCCAGCGAGCTCTCCTCGCGGGCCATCGGCAGCCTGGAGATGCGCGGTATCGCCGGGCATGGGGATGGGCTCGAGGAGATCGGGGAGGGCGACTTCACGCTGGCCTCGCTGCGCCTCGCCGGCATCCGCCACCTGCAGGACGAGCCGAGCGTGGAGCGCCTGGAGCTGAGCGACCTGAGCCTCGAGGCCGATCGCCTGGTGGCCGATCTGGCGAGCCTCAGCGTCGATGCCGACATGCGCGACGGCGAGAGCGGGGGGCGCCTCGAGGGGCTCGAGCTCGACCTGGCGCGGATGATCGAGCGGGCGCCGCCCGAGGAACGCACCCGGTTGCGCCTGGCCAGCAACGTGCTCACCGGCGGCAGCGGCCGGCTGACCCTGGACGGCGAATTCGATGGCGGCTGGGAGGCGCTGGGGCAGAAGAGCCTGCTGAGCGGCAACGGTCGGCTCACCGCCGGCGACGCCTTCGACTGGCACCTCGACGCCGAACTGCCGGTACGCCTGCCGGACGGGGTGGAGCCGGCGGCCTTCCTGGCCGAGATGAAGGACCTCGAGGACGTCACCCTGCTCGGCGGCCGGATCGAGGCCACGCTGGCCGACCTGGGCCTGTTCGAGCGCCTGCCGGCCGTGATGGCGGCCAGCCGAGGCGTCAGCGAGGACGCCTTCCTGGCCCAGGTGCGCACCCAGGCCAAGGGCTTTGGCACCATGCTCGGGCCGGAGATCGGTGCCCTGCTGAACGGCGTGGTGGACATAATGGAGGGCCGGGCCAGCGAACTGACGGTGGACCTGACCCTGCCCCCCGAGAGCGAGGCCGAGGCGTTGGCCGCCGATCCGCTGGGCCTGCCGAGCAAGCTGTCGATGCGGGTGGAGACCCGCTGAGGTCGGCGTTCAGAATTACTGAAGCGCAGATGAGAAATCATGGGGCGCCGCATGATGGGGTTTCATGTGAAAGCCGCCATGGGCTGGGGTATCATGGCGGCCTTCGATTCCCCCGTTGATGCGAGGATTCCCGCCGATGTTCAGCCGTGACATGCAGATTGCCGGTTTCGATGATGCCCTGTTCGACGCGATGCAGAAGGAAAGCGCGCGTCAGGAGGCCCACATCGAGCTGATCGCTTCCGAGAACTACGCCAGCCCCCGGGTGATGGAGGCCCAGGGCAGCCAGCTGACCAACAAGTACGCGGAAGGCTATCCCGGCAAGCGCTACTACGGCGGCTGCGAGTACGTCGACGTGGTCGAGCAGCTGGCCATTGACTACGCCAAGCAGCTGTTCGGCGCCTCCTACGCCAACGTCCAGCCGAGCTCCGGCTCCCAGGCCAACGGCGCCGTCTTCCAAGCGCTGGTCACCCCGGGCGATACCGTGCTGGGCATGAGCCTGGATGCCGGTGGCCACCTGACCCACGGCGCCAAGCCGAACTTCTCCGGCAAGCACTACAACGCCGTGCAGTACGGCATCGACGAGAGCGGCCGCATCGACTACGACGAGGTCGCCAAGCTGGCGCGCGAGCACCAGCCGAAGATGATCATCGCCGGCTTCTCCGCCTACTCCCAGATCATCGACTGGGCCAGGTTCCGCGAGATCGCCGACGAGGTGGGCGCCTACCTGTTGGTCGATATGGCCCACATCGCCGGCCTGGTGGCCGCCGGGGCCTATCCGAGCCCGCTGCCCCATGCCCACGTGGTCACCACCACCACCCACAAGACCCTGCGCGGCCCGCGCGGTGGCCTGATCCTCTCCAGCGAGGGCGACGAGGCCATCGAGAAGAAGCTGCAGTCCGCGGTCTTCCCGGGCATCCAGGGCGGTCCCCTGGAGCATGTCATCGCCGCCAAGGCGGTGTGCTTCAAGGAAGCCATGGCGCCCGAGTTCAAGACCTACCAGCAGCAGGTGGTCAAGAACGCCCAGGCCATGGCCGGCGTGTTCATCGAGCGCGGTTTCGACATCGTCTCCGGCGGTACCGAGGATCACCTCTTCCTGCTGTCGCTGGTCAAGCAGGGCGTGACCGGCAAGGACGCGGACGCCGCCCTGGGCCGCGCCCACATCACCGTCAACAAGAACGCCGTGCCGGGCGACCCGCAGAGCCCCTTCGTGACCTCCGGGCTGCGCATCGGCACCCCGGCGGTGACCACCCGCGGCTTCGGCGAGGCCGAGTGCGTCGAGCTGGCCGGCTGGATCTGCGACATCCTCGACGTCATGGCCAGGGGTGACGACACCGCCGCCATCGAGGCCGAGGTCAAGGGCAAGGTCGAGGCCGTCTGCGGCCGCTTCCCGGTCTATCGCTGAGCGCCCGCTCGCTTCGCGTGACGACGCCCCGCTCCGGTTCGCCCGGGCGGGGCGTTTTACCGTCCAGGCCCATGATGCCGTGATCCGGTAGGCGCAATAGACGGCCCGAAAACCGGCCTGTTCGGCGTTTCGATGCCGCGGTCAGGGCGTTAGGCTTGGCGATTCGCCATGCCATTGCCGAGTCGAGACATGCAGGATCACCGCGGCCCTTCGCGACACGAGTCCCTCTTGCCCGAGACCCGCCACGACGAGAGCGGTCAGTCCTGGATGGTCAGCTACATCGATGTGATGACGCTGCTGGTGGTGCTGTTCGTGCTGGTCCTCGCCTTGTCTCACCGGCTCGGCGGTGGGGTGTCCGCCGACGAGCCGGCAGTGGCCGACGGGCCGGTGGCCGAGGCGCCGCCGGTCCACCTCGGTGTGCCTTTGCCGGCGCCGCTGCGCCAGGCCCAGGCCCGGGAGGCCGCGCCGGACTTCCCCATGACGCTACACCCGGGTGCGGTCTCGGCGGCCCTGGGCGTGGCCGGGCTGCCGTCGCCCGCCGCGCCCGTGGTGGCGCCGTCCTCGCCCCCCGAACTGCTGGCCAGGCGGGCGGATCGCGAGCCCGAGGCCGCGCCGGCGGGGGCGCTGCCGCAGCTGGCGTTGCCCGAGGGCCAGGCGCTCGGGGCGCCGCTGGCCGACTACATGGTGATTCTCACCGACCGCCTGCCCGCCGGCGTCGAGGCGGTGCCCGAGCCGGTGGAGACCCTGAGCCTGGCCGCCCGCGAGGTCGCCGAACGCGTGGCCGCCGCGCCCTATTTGCCGGATCTCGAGGGCGTGGAGGTGTCGCGGGTGTCGGAGGGCGTGCGGTTGCGGGTCGAGGACCGGTTGCTGTTTCCCTCCGCCCAGGCCGAGCTCACCGACGCCGGGCGGGCGCTGGTGGCCGAGCGCCTGCGCGAGGTGGTGGCGCGCCATCCGGGGGAGGTGGCGGTACAGGGGCATACCGACAGCCGGCCGATCCAGACGCCGCGCTTTCCCTCCAACTGGGCGCTGTCCAGCGCCCGGGCCATCGCCATCGTCGAGGCGCTGGTCGAGGCCGGCATCGACCCCGCGCGGCTGAGGGCGGTCGGGCTGGCCGACACCCGGCCGCTGGCGGCCAACGACAGCGCCGAGGGTCGCGCCCGCAACCGACGCGTCGAGGTCGTCATCCAGGCGCGCTAGGGGCCCTGTGTCGGAGGTGCGTTGTGGCAGCCGTGGCGACCGCATGGCGTCGTCGGCGTTCCGCCGCCGACCTCCGCTGCCCGCTCGGCAGGACCCGCCGCTGTGACCGTCGAGGCGGTCGACATCGCCCAGGCGCGGCCTTACCAGCCGTCGAGCATGGCACGCAGGTCATTGGTCAGCGGTAGGCTGATCTGGGTGGCGGCCAGTGCATTGGCGTCGCCGACGCGCACCACCCTCAGGGTCAGATAGAGGCGCTCGGCGCCCACCGCATAGGTGCCGACCAGCAGCGAGCGGGCGCCCTGGTCGACGCCGATCCGCCGGGCCAGTCGCGACAGCATCAGCTCTCCGGTGTGTTCCTCCACGTACAGCTGGCCGCGAAGCCGGACTTCACGCACCCGCAGGCCGGCCTCGGTGAGGCCGGCGGCGACGATCTCGCTGGCCAGTCGGCCCAGGGTCGAGGAACGGTTCAGGTCATCGATATCGACCACGGTGGTGGGGACCAGGGGGTCATAGTCGCTCAGCCGAGGATGCGCCGCGACCATCGCCGCCGTTGCCTCTTCCAGGGCCTGGTCCAGGGTCGGTGGCGGCGGCGGTGGCTCCGCCATGCTGGCGCAGGCGCCCAGGCCAAGCGCCAGGCCGAACGGGAGAAGGGGGCGAAGGCGTGCAGCGAAGGATGCGTGCATGAGGGGCGATTCCTTGGGCGTGACCTGGCGAGCCTGGGGCGCGCCGGAGAGGCATGATCTTTCCCCTGCATCGGCCGCATCGTCGATGACTTGAGCCAAGGCGCCCCGCCCGGGGCTTGGTTATGCTTGATTCAGCGGAGCGACCGACGGCGGGGCTTGTCGTGACGTGGCGCCCACGTCCCGCCGGCAGCATGGCGTTGCGCGCAGTGGTTCACGCCCTACTGGCCGCCAACGGAGGTGCGTCATGTCCCAGCAGCCCATCGTCACGGCCTTCTTCGACGAGGCGACCCATACCTTCAGCTATGTGGTTCGCGACCCGGGATCCAGTGCCTGCGCGATCCTGGATTCGGTGCTGGACTTCGACTATGCCGCCGGGCGCACCTCGGTGCGCTCCGCCGACGCGATCGTCGCCCATGTCGAGGGCGAGGGCCTGAGAGTGGCGTGGATCCTCGAGACCCACGTGCATGCCGATCACCTCTCCGCCGCCCCCTACCTGCAGCAGGCGCTCGGCGGCCAGGTCGGGATCGGCGCACGCATCGTCGAGGTGCAGGAGATCTTCGCCGAGGTCTTCAATGCCGGCAGCGAGTTCGCCCGCGACGGCAGCCAGTTCGACCGCCTCTTCGAGGAAGGCGACACCTTCGCCATCGGCGGCCTCCAGGGCCGGGTGCTGCATACCCCGGGCCACACGCCGGCCTGCCTGACCTACGTGGTCGGCGATGCCGCCTTCGTCGGCGATACCCTGTTCATGCCCGACTACGGCACCGCGCGCTGCGACTTCCCCGGCGGCGACGCCCGTACCCTCTATCGCTCCATCCACAGGCTGCTGGCATTGCCCGGCGAGACCCGGCTGTTCCTCTGCCACGACTACAGGACCGAGGGCCGCGAGGCATATCGGCACCAGACCAGCGTCGCCGAGCAGCGCGCCCACAACGTCCATGTTCACGAGGGCGTCGGCGAGGACGCCTTCGTCAGGATGCGCCGCGAGCGCGACGCGACCCTGGGCATGCCGCGGCTGATCATCCCCGCGGTGCAGGTCAACATGCGCGCCGGGCGCCTGCCCCCCGCCGAAGACAACGGCCAGGTGTACCTCAAGGTGCCGGTCGACCGTTTCTGAAGGCGCCGGGCGGTCAGGGGCGCGGGCCGAGGATCTCCGTGAGCCGCTCCTCGCTCGGCATGCCCTGGGCGGTGCGCAGCCGGCCGTCGACCCGATAGGCCAGGCCCGGGGTGGCGACCAGTCCGAGCGTCTCCATCAGGGTGTGGTTGTCCTGCAGGGCAAGCTCCCAGCGGCGGGGCAGGGCCTCCCGCGGCTCGACCGGGGTGCCCGCCTCGTGGGCCGCCAGCGCCGCGGCGGGATCGTCGGCGGCCAGCAGCGAGATCGCCAGCCGCGGGCTGTCGCGCTCGAGGATGCCTACCATGACATGGCGCAGCTGCACCCGGCCGGCCTCCACCCAGGGGCGGGCGGCCTGCCAGAAGCGGCGGCAGTAGGGGCAGTTGGGGTCGGTGAACACGTAGACGTGGCGCTCGGCGTTCGCTGCGCCGTCGGCGATCCAGGCGCTCGAGGCGAGCTCGGCCCAGGCCTCGGCCTCCTGGGGGGCACGCACCAGCCGCTCGAGCGGCGCCTCGGAGAGATTCTTGCCCTCGGCGTCCACCAGGTTGCCGATCACGGCATGCTCGCCGCCCTCGGTGACGAAGACCGTCATCGGTTGCCCCCGGGCGCTGGCGGCATAGCCGGTCAGGCCGTCGGGGGCCTCGAAGCGGCCATGCACGGTCAGTCCTTCGGCCTCGAGGGCCTGCAAGGGAGCGGGAAGTTCCTCGGCGGAGACGGCGAGTGGCACCAGCAGGGCGGCCGGTAGCAGGGCGCGGGGCAGGGTGGGCATGACGATCCTCCTTGAACGAGTGGGCCCCATGATGACAGCGCGCAGGCCACGGGGTTCGCTGGGCGCCCGGGGGCCAAAACCGTTACAATGCGGCAACATCGTCTTTCCCCGATCCCGGATTCCTGCTTATGCACTGTCCCTTCTGCGGCGCCAACGACACCCGCGTGACCGACTCCCGCCTGGTCGCCGACGGCGACCAGGTGCGGCGGCGGCGCCAGTGCGCGGCCTGCGGTGAGCGCTTCACCACCTATGAGACCGCCGAGCTGGTGATGCCCCGGGTGATCAAGGGCGACGGCTCACGGGAGCTGTTCGACGAGGCCAAGCTGCGCGCCGGCATGCTGCGCGCCCTGGAGAAGCGGCCGGTGAGCGCCGAGTCCATCGAGGCCGCAGTGGAGCGCATCCGCCAGACCCTGCGCGCCCGGGGCGAGCGGGAGATCCAGGCGAGGGACGTCGGCGAGGAGGTCATGCACGCCCTCAAGCGTCTCGATCAGGTGGCCTACATCCGCTTCGCCTCGGTGTATCGGCGCTTCCAGGACATCGACGAGTTCCGCGCCGAGATCGACCGCCTGGCCCAGGAGCCGAGCTTCCATCCCGAGGAGTCGCGCAAGCCATGAGCGAGGCGAGCCGCCACCCCGAGAGCTGGATGGCCCGGGCCCTAGTGCTGGCCCGCCGTGGCCTCTACACCACGGATCCCAATCCCCGGGTGGGCTGCGTGCTGGTCAAGGACGGCCGCCGGGTCGGCGAGGGCTGGCACCAGCGCGCCGGCGAGCCACATGCCGAGATCCACGCCCTGCGCGCCGCCGGCGAGGCGGCGCGGGGCGCCACCGCCTATGTCACCCTGGAGCCCTGTTCCCACCATGGCCGTACCGGCCCCTGCGCCGAGGCGCTGGTCCAGGCCGGCGTGGCCCGGGTGGTGGTCGCCATGCGCGATCCCAATCCACTGGTGGCCGGTAACGGCATCTCCATGCTGGAGGCGGCCGGCATAGACGTCGAGGTGGGTCTGCTCGAGGCACAGGCGCGGGCGCTCAATCCCGGCTTTATCTCGCGGATGGCCCGGGGCCGCCCCTTCGTGCGGTTGAAGATGGCGATGAGCCTCGACGGCCGTACCGCCATGCGTTCCGGGGAATCCCAGTGGATCACCGGCCCTCGGGCGCGCTGCGAGGTGCAGCGCCTGCGGGCCCGCTCCAGCGCGGTGATCACCGGCGTGGAGTCGGTGATCTTCGACAACTCCCGGCTGACCCTGCGCGCCGAGCAGCTCGAGCTGCCGGACGCCGAGGCCATCGCCGCCCGCCAGCCGCTGCGCGTGGTGGTGGATTCGCGACTGCGCCTGCCCGAGGCCGCGGCCTGCCTGCGCGAGCCGGGGCGTACCCTGGTGGCCACGGTCGAGGGCCATGACGACGAGCGCCGCGAACGCCTCGAGGCCGCCGGCGCCGAGGTGCTGGCGTTGCCCGCCATCGGTGGGCGGGTCGATCTGGCGGCGCTGCTCGCCCATCTCGCCGAACGCGAGGCGGTCAACGAGGCGCTGCTGGAGACCGGCGCGACGCTCGCCGGCGCCATGCTGGATGCCGGTCTGGTCGACGAGATGCAGCTGTTCGTCGCCCCGACCCTGCTCGGCGGCGAGGCGCGGCCGCTGTTCGCCCTGCCGGGGCTGGAGCGCATGGCCGAGCAGCGCCCGCTGGAGATCCTCGACATCCGCGCCGTGGGTCGCGACTGGCGCATCAGTGCCCGTCCCTCTCCCCTCGAAGACACTGGCGCCGAAGGACGCGCCACGGTACCCTGACGCGGTTTCGAGGCGGGCGACGCCCGACGGCGACTCCGGCGTCGTCGAGTCGCGACGACCGCAGTAGACTCAGTGGAGATTCCATGGAGCACTCCTCCTCCGGGGGCCTGGCCCCCATCGCCGAACTGATCGAGGACATCCGCCAGGGGCGGATGGTCATCCTGATGGATGACGAGGATCGCGAGAACGAAGGCGACATCATCATGGCGGCCGAGAAGGTCGAGGCCGAGCACATCAACTTCATGGCCCGCCACGCCCGGGGCCTGATCTGCTTGCCGATGACCCGCGAGCGTTGCGAGCGCCTGCAGCTGCCGCTGATGGTGCGTGACAACGGCTCCGGCTTCGGCACCAAGTTCACGCTGTCGATCGAGGCCACCGAGGGCGTGACCACCGGGATCTCCGCCGCCGACCGGGCGCGCACCGTCCAGGCGGCGGTGGCCCGCGACGCCCGGCCCGCCGATATCGTCCAGCCCGGCCACATCTTTCCGCTGATGGCCGAGCCCGGCGGGGTGCTGCGTCGTGCCGGCCACACCGAGGCGGCCTGCGATCTGGCGGCCCTGGCCGGCCTGGAGCCCAGCGGCGTGATCTGCGAGGTGATGAACGAGGACGGCAGCATGGCCCGCCGCCCGGAGCTCGAGGCCTTCGCCCGCGAGCACGGGGTGAAGATGGGCACCATCGCCGACCTGATCCACTATCGCATCCACAACGAGCAGACCGTCGAGTCGCTGGAGTCGATGCCGGTCCAGACGCCCCACGGCGAGCTGACCCTGCACGTCTTCCGCGACCGCATCCAGGGCGCCCATCACCTGGCGCTGGTCAAGGGGCATCCCCATCCCGAGGCGCTGACCACGGTGCGGGTGCACCTGACCAACGTGATGCGCGACCTGCTGTCGCTGCAGAAGGGCGAACACGATAGCTGGACCGCCCACGAGGCCATCGCCGAGATCGCCCGCGCCGACCAGGGCGTGTTCGTGCTGCTCGACGATGGCCGCCCGCGCCAGGATCTCCACGACCTGCTCGAGGTCTTCCTGGAGCGCCGCCGGCCGCCGCGCACCACCGATTCCGACGGCGCCGGCAACTACCTGACCATCGGCACCGGCTCGCAGATCCTGCGCGACCTGGGCGTGGGCCGCATGCGCCTGCTCAGCTCGCCCTGGAAGTTCTCGGCGCTGTCCGGCTTCGACCTGGAGGTGGTCGAGCGGCTCGAGCCCGGGCAACCGCCGACCGCCGCGGGTGACGACGGCGCCTGACGCCCCACCGACATCTCGCCGGGGCGCCGTTCGCGCGCCCGGTGTTTCCGTATCATCGGGTTCAGCAGGAAAGAGACCATGCAACCGATTTCCCAAGTCGAAGGCAGCTTCGTCGACGTCGATGGCCGCTACGTGATCGTGGTCGGCCGCTTCAATCATCATGTGGTGGACAGCCTGGTCGAGGGCGCCGTGGACAGCCTCACGCGCCATGGCGTGGACGAGGACAACATCGACATCGTCCACACCCCCGGGGCCTGGGAGCTGCCGCTGGCCATCAAGCGCGTGCTGCAGGTGGCCCGCCCCGAGGCGGTCATCGCCCTGGGTGCGGTGATCCGCGGCGGTACGCCGCACTTCGAGCACGTGGCCGGCGAGTGCAACTCGGCCATGAGTCGGCTGCAGCTGGAATTCGACACCCCGGTGGCCAACGGCGTGCTGACCGTCAATTCCATCGAGCAGGCCATCGAGCGCGCCGGCACCAAGGCCGGCAACAAGGGCACCGAGGCGGCCATGGCGGCCATGGAAATGGTCTCGCTGCTGCGTCGTTTCGGCGAGAGCGGGGAGGCGACACGATGAGCGAGCAGCGACGCGAGCCGTCCAAGGCCCAGCTGGCCCGCCACGCGGCCCGGGAGCTGGCCATCCAGGGTCTCTACCAGTGGCAGCTGACCGGCAAGCCGATCGGCTCGGTGGAGGCCGAGTTCCGCAGCCAGGTGGCCGACGAGGACCTCGAGGACCACGAGAACTGGCACAAGGTCATGGAGCTCGCCGACCTGGCGCTCTTCCACCACCTGCTGCACGAGGTGGCACGCAACCGCCGCGAGCTGGACGCCGCCATCGCGCCGTTGCTCGATCGCCGCCTCGAGGACCTCGATCTCATCGAGCTGTCCATCCTGCGCCTGGGCGCCTACGAGCTTTCCAAGCGCCCCGAGGTGCCCTATCGGGCGGTGATCAACGAGGGCGTGGAGCTGGCCAAGTCCTTCGGGGCCACCGAGGGGCACAAGTACGTCAACGGCATCCTCGACAAGCTCGCCGCCCGACTGCGCGGCGCCGAGGTCTCCGCGCGCCGCCGCTGAAGGCCTCGATCGGATGCACAGCGAATTCGAGCTGATCGCCCGTTATCTTGCCCCCGCGCCGGCCGAGTCCGCCGCCGGCGTCGAGCTCGGCGTCGGCGACGACTGCGCGCTGCTCGTGCCGACGCCCGGCATGCGGCTGGCGGTGAGCGTCGACACCTCGGTGGCCGACGTGCACTTTCCCGCCGATGCGCCGGCCTCGACCATCGGCCACCGGGCGCTGGCCGTCAGCCTCAGCGACCTGGCCGGCATGGGCGCCCACGCGCGCTGGTGCCTGATGTCGCTGACCCTGCCCGCGGCCGACGAGGCCTGGGTGGCCGACTTCGCGGCGGGTTTCCATGCCCTGTGCGAGGCCAGCGGCGTAGCGCTGGCCGGCGGCGACGTCACCCGCGGCGAGCTCTCGGTGGGGGTGACGGTGATGGGTGAGGTGCCGGCGACCCGGGCCCTGACCCGGGGCGGCGCCCGGCCCGGCCACCTGGTGGCGGTGACCGGCGCCCTCGGCGGCGGCGCCGGCGGCCTGGCCCGCTGGCAGGCCGGGGTGCGCGATCTCGACGACCCCCTGCTGCGCCGCTACCTGCTGCCCCGGCCGCGACTCGCGGCCGGGCTGGCGCTTCGCGGACTGGCCAGCGCGGCCATCGACGTCTCGGACGGCCTGCTGGCCGACCTGGGGCACATCTGCGTGGCCTCCGGCGTGGGCGCCGAGCTGTGGGCGGAGGACCTGCCCCTGGCCGAGGGGCTGGTCGCCGCCCTCGGCGAGGCCGGCGCGCGTCAGGCCGCCCGGGGCGGCGGCGACGATTACGAGCTGCTGGTGACGCTGCCGGCCGAGCGCCTCGACGAGGCCCGGGCGCGGCTGGCCGCCGACGGCCTGGCGCTGACCGCGATCGGTCGCGTGACGGCCACCCCCGGCATCGCCGGGGTGACCGACGACGGCGCCGCAGGATGGCAGCATTTCTCAGGAGACATGCCATGAACCGTGCCCCCCAGAGCGTCTGGCACCGGCCGGTCCACTTTCTCGCCTTCGGGTTCGGCAGCGGCGCCGTGCCCTTCGCCCCGGGGACCTTCGGCACCCTGGCGGCGATCCCTTTCTACTGGCTGATGTCGGAGCTGCCGCTGGGCTGGTACCTGCTGGTGGTGGCCATCACCTTCGTGTGGGGCATCTGGCTGTGCGAGAAGAGCTCCCGGGACCTGGGGGTCCACGACCATTCCGGCATCGTCTGGGACGAGTTCGTCGGCTACTGGCTGACCATGACCGCGGTGCCGTTTTCCTGGGAGGCCGCGCTGTGGGGCTTCGTGGCCTTCCGGGTGTTCGATGTCTTCAAGCCCTGGCCGATCCGCTGGGCCGACCGCCGGGTCGCCGGCGGCTTCGGCATCATGATCGACGACGTCCTGGCCAGTGCCTATGCCTGGTGTACCATGCACCTCTGGTTCTGGTTGCACTGAGTCACGCGGCCAGCGGGCCGGGCGTCGCTCGTCAAGGAGAGAACGATGCGCAAGGAGCGCTTGATCGTGCCGGTGCTGGCGGTGCTGGCGCTTGCCTGGGCGGTGGCCCAGACCCTGGCCGGCGTGCTGTTCGAGCGCGAGCTGGCGCGGGCGATCGAGGCGTTGCAGGGGCGCGGCGAATTGACCGTGCGCCGCAGCGACGTCGAACGTGGCTGGCTGACCTCCCGCGGCACCCTCCACCTGTCGCCCCTGTTCGGCGATGCCTGGCACCTCGACATCGTCTACCGGGCCCGGCATGGCGTGCTGAACACCGAGCTGGACGGCACCCTGCGTCCCCATGCCGCCGAGGGAGAGGAGGCGGTGTTCGGCGATCTGCGGATCGCTCCGCCGCAGTGGGACGCCCGCTATAGCCCCTACACCGAGACCCTGGACGCGGCGCTGGAGCTCTCGCCGATCGTCTTCCACCAGCAGGGGCGTACCCTCTCCCTGCAGGGCGCGCGCGTGGCCATCCACGGCGGCCTCGGTGACTGGCGGCTACGCGCGCGCCTGTCGGCGCTGCGCCTGGACGACGGCCAGGCCAGCCTGCGCGCCGGGCCGGTCGTGCTGGAGAGCCGCTACGCCTACACCGAAGGCGGCTACCACGTCACTCAGCAAGACCGCCTGCGGCTCCAGGACCTGGCCTGGCGCTCGCCCGAGTTGACCTTCGACGCCGCCCAGGTCGGCCTGCAGACGCGTACCGTGCTCGATGCCGAGGAGCTGCGCCTCAAGGGCAAGCTCGACCTCGGCGAGGTCCTGTCCGGCGACGAGGTGCTGTTGTCCGGGGTCGTGGTCGCCGAACTGTCCCGCTTTAACGCCGACGCCCTGCGCCAGCTGCTGGCCCGGCTGCGCCGGGAGGCCGCACGAGGCCGGCCCGATCCGGACGCCCATGTCGCGGGCGACGACCTGGCCCCGCTGCTGCGCGAGCTGCTGGTCGACTCGCCGCGCCTGGATATCCTCGAGGCGGACCTCGACAGTCCCATGCTGGGGCTGGCCCTCGACGGCGAGGGCGTGCTGGTGTTCGATGCCCGCGACCTGGATGTCCTGGCGCCGCTGGCCCTGGACGAGTCCGAGGAGCGGGCCGCCTGGCGCGAGCGGCTCGACGGCGACTTCCTGTGGCAGGACCTGCCGCCGGTGATCGCGCTGTGGTTGGGGCTGCCGCTGGACACCCGGGAGCTGCAGGTCGACGTGGTGCGCGGCGAGCTGCGCCTCAACGGGCGGCCGCTGCCGCCGGTTCTCGAATCCCTGCAATGACTTGAAGTTTGGTCGCGTCGCCCGCATTCCCGAAGACATCACGGGCCGAGTCGCCCCGCCCTTCAGGAAGAGGTGTGCATGAGCGAAGACGATCAGCGTTTTGAACAGGACGGCCTGGAATGGGTCCAGGCCGAGGCCGAGACGGAGGATGAGCTCGATCTCGATCTCGACGAGGGCGCCGGCCACGCGGTGGTGCCGGCGAGCGATACCCTGCCCGAGCGGGTCTACCTGCTGCCGATCCACAATCGCCCCTTCTTTCCCGCCCAGGTCCAGCCGCTGGTGATCAACCGCGAACGCTGGGAGGAGACCATCCGTCGGGTCGGCAACACGCCCCACCACATGGTGGGCCTGGCCTTCGTCGGCGAGGCCGGCGTCGACGAGCTCGCCCCCGGAGACTTCCCGACGGTGGGCACCGCGGTCAAGGTGCACAAGCTGCAGGGCGAGGACGCCCAGCTGCAGTTCATCGCCCAGGGCATGCGGCGGTTTCGCATCCAGCGCTGGCTCTCCAAGGAGCCGCCCTACCTGGTCGAGGTCAGCTATCCCCGCGAGCCGGTGGACGCCGAGGACGAGGAAACCCGCGCCTATGCCATGGCGCTGATCAACGGCATCAAGGAGCTGCTGCCGATCAACCCGCTCTACGGCGAGGAGCTCAAGCACTACCTCAACCGCTTCAGCCCCCATGAGCCGGGCCCGCTCACCGACTTCGCCGCCGCCATCACCTCGGCCAAGGGGCCGGAGCTGCAGGACGTGCTGGAGTCGCTGCCGGTGATGGAGCGCATGCAGAAGGTGTTGCCGCTGCTGCGCAAGGAGATCGACGTCGCTCGGCTGCAGAGCGAGATCAGCGAGCAGGTCAACGCCCAGATGCAGGAGCGCCAGCGGGAGTTCTTCCTGCGCGAGCAGCTCAAGATCATTCAGCGCGAGCTGGGCATCTCGAAGGACGACCGCGAGAACGACGTCGACACCTTCCGCGCCCGGCTCGAGGACAAGACGGTCCCCGAGCGGGTACAGGCGCGCATCGACGACGAGCTCGAGAAGCTCTCGGTGCTCGAGACCGGCTCCCCCGAGTACGGCACCACCCGCCACTACCTGGACTGGCTGACCTCGCTGCCCTGGGGCATCACCAGCGACGACCAGCTCGACCTGGGCCATGCACGCCAGGTGCTCGACCGCGACCACGACGGCCTCAAGGACGTCAAGGAGCGCATCATCGAGTTCCTCGCCGAGGGCACCTTCAAGGGCGATGTGGGCGGCTCGATCCTGCTGCTGGTGGGCCCGCCCGGGGTCGGCAAGACCTCGGTGGGGCGTTCCATCGCCGAGGCCCTGGGCCGCGAGTTCTATCGCTTCTCGGTGGGCGGCATGCGCGACGAGGCCGAGATCAAGGGCCACCGCCGCACCTACGTCGGCGCCATGCCCGGCAAGCTGGTGCAGGCCATCAAGGAGGTCGACGTCGAGAACCCGGTGATCATGCTCGATGAGATCGACAAGATGGGCCAGTCGTTCCAGGGCGATCCGGCCTCGGCGCTGCTCGAGGTCCTCGACCCGGAGCAGAACGTCGACTTCCTCGACCACTACCTGGACGTGCGCCTGGACCTCTCCAAGGTGCTGTTCGTGTGCACCGCCAACACCCTGGACGCGATCCCCCCGGCGCTGCTGGATCGCATGGAGCAGATCCGCCTCTCCGGCTACATCGCCCAGGAGAAGGTGGCCATCGCCAAGCACCACCTGTGGCCCAAGCTGCTCGAGCGCGACCGCATCCCCAAGAAGCGCATCAACCTCACCGAGGCGGCCCTGCGCCAGGTGATCGAGGGCTACGCCCGCGAGGCCGGGGTGCGCCAGCTCGAGAAGCAGCTGCACCGCATCGTGCGCAAGGCGGCGGTCAAGCTGCTCGAGAACGACCAGCAGACGGTCAAGGTCTCGGTGAACAACCTCGAGGAGTTCCTCGGTGCGCCGCTGTTCCGCAAGGAAAAGGTGATGAAGGGCGAAGGCGTGGTCACCGGCCTGGCCTGGACCGCTATGGGCGGGGCGACCCTGTCGGTGGAGGCCGGCAAGGTGCACGCCCTGGACCGCGGCTTCAAGCTCACCGGCCAGCTCGGCGACGTGATGAAGGAGTCGGCCAACATCGCCTACAGCTACGTGCTGGGCCATCTCGGCGAGTACGGCGCGGACCCGGACTTCTTCGACTCCGCCTTCGTGCACCTCCACGTGCCCGAGGGCGCCACCCCCAAGGACGGTCCCTCGGCCGGGGTGACCATGACCACGGCGCTGCTGTCGCTGGCCAAGCATCGGCCCATCGACCGGCCGCTGGCGATGACCGGCGAGCTGACTCTCACCGGCCACGTGCTGCCGGTGGGCGGCATCCGCGAGAAGATCATCGCCGCCCGGCGCAGCGAGATCTTCGAGGTGATCCTGCCCGAGGCCAACCGCCGCGACTACGAGGAGCTGCCCGACTACCTCCGGGAGGGCGTCACGGTGCACTTCGCCGCTCGCTACAGGGATGTGGCCAAGGTGGTCTTCGGCTAGCGGGGTTCGAGGAGCGAGCTCCGAGGGGCTTGGCCCGAGGGCGAGGCGCTGGCCTGTCGCCCGGGGGCATGACAGAATCGGGTCACTGGACACCGAGATCGCCCGGGCCTTCCCCGTTTCTTTCCGGCGTGTCTCGCGCGCGAGCGCGTGAGGCCAAGGGCGGCATGCATCATCAAGAGGACACCATGCCCGAGTATCGCTCCCGCACCACCACCGCCGGCCGCAACATGGCCGGCGCCCGCGCCCTGTGGCGCGCCACCGGCATGAAGGACGACGATTTCCACAAGCCGATCATCGCCGTGGCCAATTCCTTCACCCAGTTCGTGCCCGGCCACGTGCATCTCAAGGACATGGGCCAGCTGGTCGCCCGGGAGATCGAGAAGGCCGGCGGGGTAGCCAAGGAGTTCAACACCATCGCCGTGGACGACGGCATCGCCATGGGCCACGACGGCATGCTCTACTCGCTGCCGAGCCGCGACATCATCGCCGACAGCGTCGAGTACATGGTCAACGGCCACTGCGCCGACGCCCTGGTGTGCATCTCCAACTGCGACAAGATCACCCCCGGCATGCTGATGGCCGCCATGCGCCTCAACATCCCGGTGATCTTCGTCTCCGGCGGCCCCATGGAGGCCGGCAAGACCAAGCTGCTCGACCACGGCCTCGACCTGGTCGACGCCATGGTGATGGCCGCCGACGACTCGGTGGACGACGAGACCCTGAACGAGGTCGAGCGCAGCGCCTGCCCGACCTGCGGCAGCTGCTCCGGCATGTTTACCGCCAACTCCATGAACTGCCTGACCGAGGCGCTGGGCCTGGCGTTGCCGGGCAACGGCACCCTGCTGGCCACCCACGGCGACCGCCGCCGGCTGTTCGAGACCGCGGGCACACGCATCGTCGAACTGGCCAAGCGCTACTACGAGAATGAGGAGGCGCACCTGCTGCCGCGGGCCATCGGTTCCAAGGCGGCGTTCGGCAACGCCATGACCCTGGACATCGCCATGGGCGGCTCCACCAACACCATCCTGCACCTGCTGGCCGCGGCCCAGGAGGCGGAGATCGATTTCGACATGGACGACATCGATCGGCTGTCCCGCGAGGTGCCGCAGCTGTGCAAGGTGGCGCCTAACACCCAGAAGTATCACATCGAGGACGTGCACCGAGCCGGCGGCATCATGGCGATCCTCGGCGAGCTGGACCGCGCCGGGGTGCTGGATACCCGGGTACCCACCGTCTACGGCGACAGCCTGGCCGAGGCCCTCGAGGAATGGGACATCATGCGCTCGCCGAGCGCCGAGGTGGTGGAGTTCTACAAGGCCGGCCCCGGCGGGGTCCCCACCCAGACCGCGTTCTCCCAGAGCGCCCGCTGGCCGAGCCTCGACGGCGACCGGGCCACCGGCTGCATCCGCGACCTGGCGCACGCCTTCTCGCAGGAGGGGGGCCTGGCCGTGCTCAAGGGCAACATCGCCCTCGACGGCTGCGTGGTGAAGTCCGCCGGCGTCGACGAGTCGATCCTGGTCTTCGAGGGCCCGGCCCACGTGGTGGAGTCCCAGGACCAGGCGGTGGAGCACATCCTCGACGGCAAGGTGGTTGAAGGCGAGGTGGTGGTGATCCGCTACGAGGGGCCCAAGGGCGGGCCGGGCATGCAGGAGATGCTCTACCCGACCTCGTACCTGAAGTCCAAGGGCCTGGGCAAGGGCTGCGCGCTGCTCACCGACGGCCGCTTCTCCGGCGGCACCTCGGGGCTGTCGATCGGCCATGCCTCGCCCGAGGCCGCCGCCGGTGGCGCCATCGGCCTGGTTCGGAGCGGTGACATCATCCGCATCGACATTCCCAACCGGACCATCGACGTCAAGCTCTCCGACGAGGAGCTCGCCGAGCGCCGCCGCGCCGAGGAAGCCCGCGGCCGCGATGCCTGGAAGCCGAGTATCCAGCGCGTGCGCAAGGTCTCGGCGGCCCTGAAGGCCTATGCGCTGCTCGCCACCTCCGCCGACAAGGGCGCGGTGCGCGACCTGACCAAGCTCGACTGAGCCTCGCGCCTCGCCGCGGCCCGGGGCCGTCGGCGGGGCGCGCTCATCGTCACGATTCGACTCGCTTCAGCAGGGAAGCCGCGGTATGAAGACCCAGACCCTCTACGTCGGCCTGATCGGCTTCGGCATGGCCGGCAGGACCTTTCACGCGCCGCTGATCCAGGCGGCGCCGGGCCTCGAGCTCTCCGCCGTGGTCTCGAGCGATGCCGCCCGGGTCCACGAGCGTTACCCCGAGGTGACGGTGCACGCCAAGGCGGCGGCGCTGTTCGCCGACCCGGACATCGACCTGGTGGTGATCGCCACCCCCAACGAGACCCACTTCCCGCTGGCCAAGGCGGCGCTGGCCAAGGGCAAGCACGTGGTGCTCGACAAGCCCTTCGCCGTGTCGCTGGCCGAGGCCCGCCAGCTCAAGACCCAGGCCGATGGCGCCGAGCGCCTGCTCAGCGTCTTCCATAACCGGCGCTGGGACAGCGACTTCCTGACCCTCAAGGGGCTGCTCGACGAGCAGCGCCTGGGCCGGGTGGTCGAGGTGGAATCGCGCTTCGATCGCTTCCGCCCGACGGTGCCGGATCGCTGGCGGGAGCAGCATCGGCCGGGCAGCGGCATCTGGTTCGATCTCGGACCGCACCTGCTCGACCAGGCGCGGGCGCTGTTCGGCATGCCCCGGGCGATCCTGCTGGAGCTGGCCACGCTGCGCGACGGCGCCGAGATCGACGACGACTTCGTGGCGGTGCTGGAGTACGAGCGGCTGCGGGTGACCCTGAGGGCCAGCACCCTGGTGGCCGAGCCCACGCCGCGCCTGCGGGTGAACGGGACCCGGGGCAGCTTCGTCAAGTACGGCCTCGATCCCCAGGAGGGCTGGCTCAAGGAGGGCGAGAGCCCGCAGCCGGCGTGGGGCATCGATCCCTCGCCGGGGCGGCTGACGCTGAACGAGGGGGAGGGCGACGAGGTGGCCCTCGTCCATCACGAGGTCGAGGGCGTGCCGGGAGACTACCGGGCCTACTACGACGGCGTCGCTCGCACCCTGCTGCGCGGCACGCCGCCGCCGGTGAGCGTCGACGAGGCGCTGGACGTGATGAGCCTGCTCGAGGCGGGCCTCGACAGCTATCGCCAGGGGCGCTGGGTCAAGCTCAAGGAAGGCGGCAGCCTGCCGCGCCGGCTCCACGCCAAGGGCTGAGCGCCGGCCGTCACCGCGCCGTCACCACAGGCTGGGCTCGATGGCCTCGGTGCGGATCTTGTCTCGGGCGATGTAGAGAGCGGCGATGGCCCGGGCCTCATGGAAGTCTTCCCGGGCCAGCAGGGCGCCGATCTCGTCGAGGGCGTGGGTCTCGACGATCAGCGGCTCCGGCTCGTCGCCGGGCAGGCGCCTGGGGTAGAGATCGGTGGCCAGCATCACCTGCATGCGATGGCGCATGTAGTTCGGCGCCAGCGTCAGTTCCACCAGCGGCTCGATGCGATGGGCGCCGAAGCCGCATTCCTCCATCAGTTCGCGATTGGCGGCGGTGACCAGGTCCTCGCCGGGATCCACCAGCCCCTTGGGGAGCGTCAGGGCGTAATCCTCGAGGCCGGCGGCGTACTCGCGGATCAGCAGCACGTGCTCCGGGTCGGGCATGGCCACGATCATCACCGCGCCGACGCCTCGCCCGGTGCCGCCCAGCCGCTCGAAGGTGCGCTCGGCGCCGTTGGAAAAGCGCAGCTCCATCTCCTCGACGTGGAACAGCCGGCTGCGGGCGACGCTGCGTCGGGCCAGTACCTGCGGCTTGAGCGGGGCGTGGTCGGTCATGGGATCTCCGGTCATGGGGGGCGACGGCCGAGCCGCCTTGGTTCGATCGGCAGACTCAATCACGGCGATAGTCGGGGACGCCCGGGCGCCGGAATGCGTCTTCGGCATCGATTGGTTACACTATCACGTCTTCCCCCGGGCGGACTCGCCCCCGACGACTGTCCCTAGTGTCCTGCTTCGGAGGTTCGTTGAAGAGATGGCGAGCGCATTGGGTTGCCAGGCAAGGCGCCGCGACGAGGCATAGCAGCGCTATGGCGAGGAGTGGCAACGCGGCATGGCGGCGCAAGGGGCCGCCAGAATTCTACCGTCAACCTCTGATACAGGACACTAGGAGTCCCATGATCGACTGGCGTGCCATCGATACCGTCCTTCTCGACATGGACGGCACCCTGCTGGACCTGCACTTCGACAGCCACTTCTGGCTGGAACACCTGCCGCGTCGCTACGTGGAGCTGCATCGCCTCGATGAGGCGAGCCAGGAGGAGATCCGCGCGCGGATCCTGCGCGAGCAGGGGACCCTCAACTGGTACAGCCTGGCCTACTGGAGCCGCGAGCTGGGCGTCGACATCGTGACGCTCAAGCGCGAGGTCCAGCACCTGATCGGCCTGCGCAGCGATGCCCTGGACTTCCTGCGCTGGCTCAAGCGGGCCCATCCCCGGGTGGTGCTGGCTACCAACGCCGACCGCGAGAGCCTGGCGCTCAAGCTGCCGCTGACCGGGCTCGAGGACTATCTGGACGCCATCGTCTCCTCCGCCGACCTGGGGGTGCCCAAGGAGGCCCAGGAGTTCTGGTTCGCGCTCCAGGACGTCGAGCCCTTCGATCCGACTCGCACGCTGTTCATCGATGACAACCCGGCGGTGCTGGAGAGCGCCCGGGAGTTCGGCATTCGTCATTTGCTCGGCATCAAGCGCCCCGACAGCCGCCGGCCCGAGAAGGAGCTCGAGGAGTTCATCGCCCTCGACCGCTTCGCCGCGCTCCTGCCCGACGAGGGGCCGGTCGACGGAGGCCGGCCGTGAGCGGCGTGCGACTCGACAAGTGGCTGTGGGCGGCGCGCCTCTTCAAGACTCGAGCCATCGCCAAGAAGGCCATCGAGGGCGGCAAGGTGCACTACAACGGCGCGCGCGCCAAGACCAGCAAGGCCGTGGAAGTGGGTGCCCTGATTCGCGTGCCCCAGGGCTGGGACACCTGGGAAGTCGAGGTGCTGGCCCTCTCCGAGCAGCGTCGCGGCGCCCCCGAGGCGCGCGAGCTCTACCGCGAGACCGCCGAGAGCGAGGCGCGCCGGACGCGGGAGGCCGAGAGTCGTCGCCAGGCCAACCAGGCCATGCAGCATCCGCTCAAGCGCCCCGACAAGAAACAGCGGCGCGAGATCAAGCGCTTTATGCGGGGTGAATGAATCGTGAGGAGTGAGGGGTAAGGGACGAGGCGTGAAGCGTCTTTGGCATCCCCCTGGCTCTTCGCTCCCTCTCCACGCTTTACCCCTCACCCTTTCCCCTTTATCAGGCAAGCATCATGAACGACCAGATCCAACGCTTCCTCTTCGAGGACACCAACGTGCGCGGCGAGATCGTGACCCTCGAGCAGGCGCATGCCGAGGTCATGGATCGCCACGACTATCCACCGGCAGTGACCCGCCAGCTCGGCGAGCTGCTGGCCGCCGTGGCCCTGCTCACCGAGACCATCAAGCTCGACGGCACCATGAGCATCGAGGTGCGTGGCAAGGGGCCGCTGTCGCTGCTGATGGCCGAGTCCAATCCCGGCGGCGAGCTGCGCGCCATCGCCCGGCTCGATGAGGAAGCGGCGCTGCCCGGCGACGATGCCGGCTTCGCCGAGCTGGTGGGCGAGGGGCAGGTCACCATCACCCTGGACCCGAGCGAGGGGCACCGCTACCAGGGCATCGTGGCCCTGAACCGGGATAGCCTGGCCGGATGTCTGGAAGATTACTTCGCCCAGTCCGAGCAGTTGCCCACCCGGCTGTGGCTGGCCGATGACGGCCGGCGTGCCGGCGGTCTGCTGCTGCAGCGCCTGCCGGACGAGGCGCTGAACCAGGACGAGGAGGCCTGGGAGCGCACCATTCATCTGGCATCGACCCTGAGCGAGACGGAGCTGCTCGGCGTGGACCAGCGCGAGTTGCTGCACCGCCTCTACCACGAGGAGACCGTGCGGGTCTTCGAGCCCAAGGCGCTGCGCTTCGCCTGCACCTGCTCCCGGGAGCGCATCGCCGGGGCGCTGCTTTCGCTGGGCAGCGAGGAGTTGCGCGACATTCTCGCCGAACAGGGCGGCATCGCCACCCAGTGCCACTTCTGCCATACCCGTTATGAGTTCACCGTCGCCGAGGTAGAGGCGATGATGGAGGATCCGGAAGAACCGCCGACCCTGCACTGACCTGCGTCGCACTGACCTGCGTCGCCATCTTCCTCCAATGGGAGTGAAGTGGTGGTAAAATTACTACAACGTCGTGCAACAGTATCGTTTCCTGTCGCTGGCGCCGGCTTTTTGCCATAATGCGCCGCGTTCATCCGCCTTAGGCCGCCGTTTCCTCCAACAAGACGGTCAACCGCCAGCGGCGGCCGAGGATGAGCCATCATGCGTCTCGAACGCCCGGCAAACGAGAGAGAAAAGGCCGCAAGGCCCAGGAAACGATATGACCACGACTCAAGCCGCCTCCCAGGCCGCCATCGCCCACGTCAACCTGTCCAGCGCCGAGCTGATCGAGCGGGCCGTGGCCAACGGCGAAGGCCGCCTGTCCGCCCAGGGCGCCCTGGTGGTGAACACCGGCGAGCGCACCGGCCGTTCTCCCAAGGATCGCTTCATCGTCGACGAGGCCTCGACTCGTGACGATATCGACTGGGGCAGCGTCAACCAGCCCTTCGACGCCGAACGCTTCGCCGCCCTGTGGACTCGCGTCGAGAGCTTCCTGGCAGGGGCTGAGCACTATGTTTCCGAGCTGCACGTGGGCAGCGACCCGGCCCATTACCAGCCGGTGCGGATCACCACCCAGACCGCCTGGCACAACCTCTTCGGCCGCACCCTGTTCGTGCGCCCCGAGGCCTACAATCCCTCGACCAAGGGCGAGTGGCGCATTCTCAATGCCCCGGATTTCCAGTGCGATCCGCAGCGTGACGGCACCAACTCCGACGGTTGCGTGATCCTCAACTTCGCCGAGAAGAAGGTGCTGATCGCCGGCATGCGCTATGCCGGGGAAATGAAGAAGGCCATGTTCTCGGTGCAGAACTTCCTGCTGCCGGCCGCCGACGTGCTGCCCATGCACTGCAGTGCCAACGTCGGCGAGGACGGCGAGACCACGCTGTTCTTCGGCCTGTCCGGCACCGGCAAGACCACGCTCTCCGCCGATCCGGCGCGCTTCTTGATCGGCGATGACGAGCACGGCTGGGGCCCGGGCACGGTGTTCAACATCGAGGGCGGCTGCTACGCCAAGTGCATCGATCTCTCCGAGAAGAACGAGCCGGTGATCTGGAACGCCATCAAGTTCGGCACCGTGCTGGAGAACGTGGTGCTCGACGACCGCCGCGAGCCGGACTACGCCGACGACAGCCTGACCCAGAACTCCCGCGCCGCCTATCCGCTCGAGCACATCGACAAGCGCGTCGCCGAGAATCGCGCCGGCGAGCCCAACGCCATCGTCTTCCTGACCTGCGACATGAGCGGCGTGCTGCCGCCGGTCTCGGTGCTGTCCAAGGAAGCCGCCGCCTACCACTTCCTGTCCGGCTACACCGCCAAGGTGGGCTCCACCGAGATGGGGTCGTCCGAGGGCCTGGCGGCGACCTTCTCCACCTGCTTCGGCGCGCCCTTCTTCCCGCGTCCGGCCCGGGTCTATGCCGACCTGCTGATGAAGCGCGTGGCCGAACAGGATGCCCAGGTCTACCTGGTGAATACCGGCTGGACCGGCGGCGCCTACGGGGAGGGCGGGGCGCGCTTCTCGATTCCCACCACCCGGGCCATCATCGGCGCGATTCAGTCCGGCGTGCTGCGCGACGTGGAGACCCGCACCATCGACGGCCTGAACCTGGCCGTGCCCACCGCCGTGCCGGGGGTGGATTCGCGCCTGCTCGATCCCCGCGAGACCTGGGAGGACAAGGCCGCCTACGATCGCCAGCTGCGCGACCTGGCCGCCAAGTTCGTCGATAACTTCAAGAAGTTCGACGGCGTGAGCCCGGCCATCGTCGCGGCGGGCCCGAGCCTGACCTGAGGCGGTCCGGGCGAACCCCGGCGTCCCGGTCGTGTCCGAGAGGGGGTGGCGTTGGCCGCCCCCTTTCTTGTCGTGAAGGCAGTCGTGACACTTTCGTGAGGCTTTCGTGAGGGAGCGGGGCTTATGGTAAGGATGCCGTGGCAAACCCGACACAGCGGCATCACATGGCAATGGAGGCGCATCATGAAGCGACGCAACTTCCTGGGGCTGCTGGCCCTCGGTGGCCTCGCCGGCCTGGCGCCGGGGCTGGCATCGGCCCGGCCCAAGCTCGATCTTGAGCGCGCGCCGGGGCTCGAGACCCTCGAGCTCAGCGAGGCCGAATGGCGCGAGCGGCTGTCCGAGGCGCGCTTCGATATCCTGCGTGAGGCCGGCACCGAGCGGCCTTACTCCAGCCCGCTGGACAAGGAGACCCGCGAGGGCGAGTACCGCTGCGCCGGCTGTGACCTGCTGCTGTTCGAGAGCCGGATGAAGTACGACTCCGGCACCGGCTGGCCGAGCTTCTTCACCCACGTGGAGGGGCATCTGCTCACCGAGCTCGACCTGGTGATGCTGATCCCGCGCACCGAGTATCACTGCGCCCGCTGCGGCGGCCATCAGGGCCATGTGTTCGAGGACGGCCCCGAACCCACCGGGCTGCGCTGGTGCAATAACGGGTTGGCGCTGCGCTTCGTGCCGGCATAGGCGCTTCGCGCCAGCGACGGGCTTCGAGCTACGAGCAGTTTACCGCGAGCCTGGTAAAGCTGAGACAGCCCGCAGCCGTGCGGGCTCCCGGCGCCGCCGGCGGTGTGGTACCTTGTCGCGATCGTCTGTCCCGGATTGCCAAGGATTACATGGACGCACAAGCCAAGATCATCGATCGTCTCGCCGAGGAGCTCGGCGTTCGCACGCCCCAGGTGGCGGCCACCGTGGAGCTTCTCGACGGCGGGGCCACCGTGCCCTTCATCGCCCGCTATCGCAAGGAAGTCACCGGCGGGCTGGACGACACCCAACTGCGCCAGCTTCACGAGCGACTGGGCTACCTGCGCGAGCTGGAGGAGCGCCGCGAGGCGGTGCTGGCGAGCATCGACGAGCAGGGCAAGCTGACCCCTGAGCTGGCCGCCAGCCTCCGCGCCGCCGACACCAAGCAGCGCCTGGAAGACCTCTACCTGCCGTATCGCAAGAAGCGTCGCACCAAGGCGCAGATTGCCCGGGAGGCCTGCCTCGAGCCGCTCGCGGATGCGCTGCTGGCCGATCCCTCGCTCGACCCCGAGGCCGAGGCGGCCCAGTACCTTCGCGCCGCCGACGGCGACATTCCGGCCATCGAGGACGCCAAGGCCGCCCTGGACGGTGCCAAGCAGATCCTCATGGAGCGCTTCGCCGAGGAGGCCGAGCTGGTCGGTCGCCTGCGCGAGCGGCTGTGGGGCGACGGCGAGCTCTCCTCTCGAGTGATCGCCGGCAAGGAGCAGGAGGGTGCCAAGTTCTCCGACTACTTCGAGCATGACGAGGCCCTGGCCAAGGTGCCCTCGCACCGGGCGCTGGCGATGTTCCGCGGCCGCAACGAGGGCGTGCTGGCGCTGACCCTGCGCCTGCCCGGCGAGGACGAGGCCCCCATCCACCCGGCCCAGGTGGCTATCGCCAGGCACTTCGAGATCGCCGACCAGGGCCGCCCCGCCGATCGCTGGCTGGCCGAGGTGGTGCGCTGGACCTGGCGGGTCAAGCTCTATACCCACCTCGAGACCGAGCTGATGGGTCGGCTGCGCGAGCGGGCCGAGCTCGCGGCCATCGAGGTGTTCGCCGCCAACCTCAAGGACCTGCTGCTCGCTGCACCGGCGGGGCAGAAGGCGACGCTGGCCATCGACCCGGGCCTGCGCACCGGCTGCAAGGTAGCGGTGGTCGATGCCACCGGCCGCTTCCTCGAGCACGCCACCATCTTCCCCCATGCACCGCGCAATCAATGGGACGAGTCGCTGGCCGTGCTGGCGCGGCTGGTGGACAAGCACGACGTGGCCCTGGTGGCGGTGGGCAACGGCACCGCCAGCCGCGAGACCGACAAGCTGGCGGGCGACCTGGTCAAGGCGCTTTCCGGCAAGCAGCGGCTGTCCAAGGTGATGGTCAGCGAGGCCGGCGCCTCGGTGTACTCGGCCTCGGAATACGCCGCCCGGGAGCTGCCCGAGCTGGACGTGACCATTCGCGGCGCGGTCTCCATCGCCCGCCGTCTGCAGGACCCGCTGGCCGAGCTGGTCAAGATCGAGCCCAAGTCGATCGGCGTCGGCCAGTACCAGCACGACGTCTCCCAGGTGCAGCTGTCGCGCAGCCTGGAGGCGGTCATCGAGGACTGCGTCAACGCCGTGGGCGTCGACCTCAACACCGCCTCCAGCGCGCTGCTCTCGCGGGTCGCCGGTTTGAATGCCGGACTCGCCGAGAACATCGTTGCCCGCCGCGACGCCGAGGGTGCCTTCGCCAGCCGCCAGCAGCTGCTCGACGTCAGCCGCCTGGGCCCCAAGACCTTCGAGCAGTGCGCCGGCTTCCTGCGCATCATGGGCGGCGACAACCCGCTGGATGCCAGCGCCGTGCACCCGGAGGCCTATCCGCTGGTCGAGCGCATCGCCGACCAGAGCCGGCGCGAACTGGCCGGGCTGATCGGTGACAGCGCGACGCTCAAGGCGCTCAAGCCCGCCGATTTCGCCGACGAGCGCTTCGGCGTGCCCACCGTCAGCGACATCCTCAAGGAGCTCGACAAGCCGGGTCGCGACCCGCGTCCCGAGTTCAAGGCGGCGGAGTTCCGCGAGGGCGTCGAGACGCTCAAGGACCTGGAACCCGGCATGGTGCTCGAGGGCAGCGTCACCAACGTCACCCACTTCGGGGCCTTCGTCGACATCGGCGTGCATCAGGACGGCCTGGTGCATATCTCGGCGCTGTCCGACAAGTTCGTCGAGGACCCGCGCTCGGTGGTCAAGGCCGGTGACATCGTCAAGGTCAAGGTGATGAGCGTGGATCTCGAGCGCGCGCGCATCGGCCTGTCCATGCGCCTCGACGACCAGCCCGGCGAGGACGGCCAGCCGACTAAACGTGGCGGCGAGCGCCAGGGCCGGAAGGCCCCGCGCAAGGGCGGCGGTCGAGGCCAGGGGCAGGGCGGCAAGGGGCAGCAGGGTGGCGGCCAGAACGACGGCCAGCTCGGCGCCCTGGGAGCGGCGCTGCTCAAGGCCAAGAAGGGGAAGTGAGTCGGGCGATTGTTTAGCCGGCTTACCTTGAATCGCCGTATTCCGGCGCCATAATCAGAGGTCTTGCGGGTGCCGCGGCGCCCGAAACGTCCACCGGGACGCCGGCCCGTTCGGCGTCCCCGACATGGGGTGACCACCTTGTCCGAAACGCTTTCCCCCCACATCGAGCGCCTCGGCCGGCTGGCCGACCAGGGGCGCTTCGGGCGCCTGCGCCGCGGCATCGAGAAGGAAGGGCTGCGCGTCGACGGCGCGGGGCGCATCGCCCAGACCCCGCACCCCAGGGCGCTGGGCTCCAAGCTGACCCATCCGCACATCACCACCGATTACTCCGAGGCACTGCTGGAGTACATCACGCCGGTCTACAGCCGCCCGGAAGATGCCCTCGCGTTCCTCGCCGACCTGCATCGCTTCAGCTACCGGCGGCTCGGCGACGAGGGCATCTGGCCGGCCAGCATGCCGGCCCGGCTCGACGGCAACGACAGCGTGCCGATCGCCGACTATGGCGACTCCAACGTGGGCCGCATGAAGCACGTCTACCGCCGCGGCCTGGACGTGCGCTACGGGCGGATCATGCAGGCCATCGCCGGGGTGCACTACAACGTCTCGCTGCCCGACGAGCTGTTCGCGCTGCTGCGCGAGCTCGACGGCGAGGGCGAGATGGCCATGCAGGACTATCGCTCCGCGCGTTACTTCGGGCTGATCCGCAACTTCCGCCGCCACAGCTGGCTGCTGCTCTACCTGTTCGGGGCCTCGCCGGCGATCGATCGCAGCTTCCTGCCCGATGGCCGGGTGCCCGAGGGGCTCGAGGCCCATGGCGACGAGACGCTGGTATCGCCGTTCGCCACCAGCCTGCGCATGTCCGACCTGGGCTACCAGAACAAGGTGCAGTCGCAGCTCAAGATCTGCTTCAACTCGCTGTCCAACTACGTCAACACCCTGCGTCATGCGATCTCCACGCCCTGGCCGGACTACGAGTCGCGTGGCGTGCGGGAGGGCGACGACTGGAGACAGCTCAACGCCAATATCCTGCAGATCGAGAACGAGTACTACAGCGATATCCGGCCCAAGCGGGTGGCGCGTCACGACGAAACGCCCAGCCAGGCGCTGGAGGCCCGCGGGGTGGAGTACATCGAGGTGCGCTGCCTCGACCTGAATCCCTTCGACCCGCTGGGCATCGACGCCGTCCAGAGCCACTTCCTCGACACCTTCCTGATGTGGTGCCTGCTGACCGAGAGCCCCTGGATTTCCGACGAGGAGTGCGAGCACCTGGACGACAATCGTCGTCTGGTGGTGTCTCGCGGGCGCGACCCCGAGCTGTGCCTCGACCATCACGGGCGCAAGCGCGGCATCGCCGACTGGGGCGGCGAGATCTTCAAGGGGCTCGGCGAGGTCGCCGCGCTGCTGGATCGTCTCGAGGCGGGCACGCCCCATGGCGATGCCCTGGCGGCGCTGGCGCCGCGGCTCGAGGATCCGACGCAGACGCCGTCCGGGCAGCTGCTGGCCCGCCTGGCCGCGCGTGGCGAGGAGTTCGTGGAGGCGACCCTGGCGCTGGCGCGCGAGCAGGGCGAGCGGCTGAGCGAGGAGCCGATCGAGCGTGCCCGGGCGGCGCTGTTCGATCAGCTGGTGGAGACCTCCCATCAGCAGCAGGGCGACATCGAAGACGCCGACGTCGCATCCTTCGCCGATTTCCTGAGCGACTACTTCGAGCGGGCCCGCGAGTCCCGGGCCCTGACGCCGCTGCGCGCGGGAGGGCAGGCATGATCGATACGATGCGTGATGCCGGCGTGCGGCGCTGGAGCCTGCTGGGGCTGGGGTTCTGTGTGCTGATGATGGTCGTGGCCCTGGGCCTCGAGCACCTGGGCGGGCTCGAGCCCTGCCCGCTGTGCATCTTCCAGCGGGTGGCGGTGATCGCCGCCGGGGCGGTGTTCGCGGTGGCGGCCCTGCATGATCCCAAGGGGCGGCTTGGCGCGGCGCTCTATGGGCTGCTTTCGCTGCTCGCCGTGGGCGCCGGCATCGGCCTGGCCGGGCGCCACCTGTGGCTGCAGTCGCTGCCCGCCGACGAGGTGCCGAGCTGCGGTCCGGGCCTCGATTACATGATGGAGGTGCTGCCGCTGCAGCAGGTGGTGAGCATGGTGCTCAGCGCCTCCGGGGAGTGCGCCGAGATCAGCGCGCGCTTCCTGGGCCTGTCGCTGCCTGGCTGGACGCTGATCGGCTTCGTGGTACTGGCCGTGGCGCCGCTGGGCCTGCTGTGGCAATGCCGGCGGCGGCGCATCGGCTACCGTTGGCCGGGGGTGACGCGGCAGGATTGACAGCGCTTCCCCCAGGGAGGACTCTGTGGCTCCAGGCCGGGCGGTTGGGTGTCCCAGGTCGGGTTCATCGAGCGAGGGAAGCACCATGCTGGAAGACTGCAAGAGCGCACAGGAACGCTGGGGGGGCGTTCACCGGTTGATCGACCGCTGGCTCGACGAGCGTCGCGAGCTGCTGGTTCGCTTCGATGAGCTCGAGGCGGCCTGCGACGCCGAGCTGGAAGCGGTGACCAAGCCGCGCATCGATGCCTTCAGCGAGCTGCTGATGGATTACATCAGCGCCGGGCACTTCGAGATCTATCCCCAGCTTCGGGCCGAGGCCGAGGCCTTCGAGGACGTCGATGCCCTGGCACTCGCCGACCGCCTGCTCGAACGCCTCGAGATGTCCACCGAACTGGTGCTGGCCTTCGACGAGGACTACGCCAGCCCGGTGCGCTGCCAGCACTACCTGTCCCGGCTGCCGGCCTGGCTGGATCGCCTGTCCAAGGGGCTGACCGAGCGCTTCTCCCTGGAAGATCGCCTGATCGCCCGGCTGCATGCGGCCCATGCGCCCGAGGCGAGGGCCTCAAGCGGCGCCTGAACCGATCTGGCCGGCGGTCTATTCGCAGGTCGAATTGAGTTTTGTGCACCGCAGGCATACCATTTCTTCGGTTTCGATCCCGGCCGGAGCGTTTCATCGCTGCGGCCAATCCTCACGGCGACAACCGAAGGAGCCACGATGAAAGACCCCGTCCGTATTGCCATTACCGGCGCTGCCGGCCAGATCAGCTACTCCCT
This sequence comes from Halomonas sp. ABH4_019, assembly GCF_056159885.1. Taxonomy (NCBI): domain Bacteria; kingdom Pseudomonadati; phylum Pseudomonadota; class Gammaproteobacteria; order Oceanospirillales; family Halomonadaceae; genus Halomonas; species Halomonas sp. ABH4_019. The sequence goes on along the minus strand of NZ_JBSWWC010000001.1, from coordinate 663,939 downwards.
GGCCTTCCGTATCGCCTCCGGCGACATGCTCGGCAAGGATCAGCCGGTCATCCTGCAGCTGCTCGAGATTCCGCCGGCCATGGATGCGCTCAACGGTGTGGTCATGGAGCTCAACGACTGCGCCTTCCCGCTGGTGCAGGACATCGTCGCCTCCGACGATCCCAACGTCGCCTTCAAGGACGCCGACTTCGCCCTGCTGGTCGGTGCCCGTCCGCGCGGTCCGGGCATGGAGCGCAAGGACCTGCTGGAGGCCAACGCCGCCATCTTCTCCGTTCAGGGCAAGGCCCTCAACGACGTCGCCAGCCGTGACGTGCGCGTGCTGGTGGTGGGCAACCCGGCCAACACCAACGCCCTGATCGCCTCCTGCAACGCGCCGGACCTCGACGCCGGCCAGTTCACCGCGATGATGCGCCTGGACCACAACCGCGCCCTGACCCAGCTGGCCCAGAAGGCCGGCAAGCACGTCACCGACGTCGAGTCGATGATCGTGTGGGGCAACCACAGCGCCACCCAGTACCCGGACCTGGCCCACTGCAAGGTGGACGGCAAGCCGGCCCTGGAGCTGGTCGAGCGCGATTGGTACGAGAACGACTTCATTCCCACCGTGCAGCAGCGCGGCGCCGCCATCATCAAGGCGCGCGGTGCTTCTTCGGCGGCCTCCGCGGCGTCCGCGGCCATCGACCATATGCGCGACTGGGCGCTGGGCAGCGACGGCATCGTCAGCATGGGCATCCCCGCCGACGGCAGCTACGGCATCGAGCCGGGCATCATGTATTCCTACCCGGTGGTCTGCAAGGGCGGCCAGTACGAGATCGTCCAGGACCTGGCGGTCGATGACTTCAGCCGCGAGCGCATGAGCGCCACCGAGAAAGAGCTGCGCGAGGAGCGCGCCGCGGTGGAGCATCTGCTGGGCTGAACCCCATCGAAGCTTCGGGCTGCGAGCCTCGAGCTTCGAGCGCAACAAAGCCCCGGCCAGGCATCGCCTGGCCGGGGCTTTCTCGTTGGGAAACTATCGGGAATACCCTGATTACCGTAGCCCGTAGCCCGTAGCCCGTAGCCCGTAGCCCGTAGCCCGTAGCCCGTAGCCCGTAGCCCGTAGCCCGTAGCCCGTAGCCCGTAGCCCGTAGCCCGTAGCCCGTAGCCCGTAGCCCGTAGCCCGTAGCCCGTAGCCTGGCCGGCTTCAGTCGCGCAGGCTGATGATCCGCCAGCCGCGTGCCTCGGCGGCCCGGCGCAGGGTGTCGTCGGGATCCACGGCGACCGGATGGTCGACCCGTTCGAGCAGCGGCAGGTCGTTGTGCGAGTCGCTGTAGAACCAGGCGCCGTGCAGGCTGTGGTCGCGCTCGCCGAGCCAGGCATCCAGGCGCGTCACCTTGCCTTCCCGGAAGCTGGGCACGCCGCTGACCCGGCCGGTGTAGCGGCCCTCGACCATCTCCGGCTCCACGGCGATCAGGTCGTCCACGCCCAGGCGCTCGGCGATCGGGCCGGTAATGAAGCGGTTGGTGGCGGTGATGATCAGCAGGGTGTCGCCACGGGCCCGGTGACGGGCGATCAGTTCCTCGCCACGGGGCAGGACATGGGGCTCGATCTTGCTGGCCATGAACTGCTGATGCCAGGCCGCCAGCTGCTCCGGCGAATGCTCGGCCAGCGGCTTGAGGGCCACCGCCAGGAACTCGGCCATGTCGAGGGTGCCGGCCTCGTAGTCGGCCATGAAGCGGTCGTTGGCCTCCTTGTAGGCCACCGGGTCCACGGCGCCCTGCTCGAGCAGGAACTCGCCCCAGGCGTGGTCGCTGTCGAGGGAGAGCAGGGTGTTGTCCAGATCGAAGATGGCGAGGCTCACGGCTTTCCTCTGCTTGTCGTTGGCGTGTCGGGCCCGCGATTATGGCAGATGCCGGGGCCCCCTTCGAGCGGGCCGCGAACGGCGTATTGATACGTTTCACGGCCTTGTGGAAGAATGAATCCAATACTGGATTCATAAGGTGATGTCCGTGATCGACGCAGACGGCTTTCGCCCCAATGTTGGCATCATCCTCGCCAACGACCAGGGGCAGCTGCTTTGGGCGCGTCGGGTTGGGCAGAATGCGTGGCAGTTTCCCCAGGGAGGCATCAAGGCGAACGAGACAGCGCAACAGGCATTGTTTCGCGAACTGTTCGAGGAAGTCGGCCTGACCGCCGATGATGTCGAGGTGCTTGCCTGTACCCGGGGCTGGTTGCGTTACCGCCTGCCGAGACGCATGGTGCGAACACACGCCCGGCCAGTGTGTATCGGCCAGAAGCAGAAGTGGTTCCTGCTCAGGATCCGCTGCGGTGAGACCCGCATCCGCATGGACGGCGGTGCGGCCAAGCCGGAATTCGATGGCTGGCGCTGGGTCAGCTACTGGTATCCGCTGGGACAGGTGGTGCCCTTCAAGCGCGAGGTCTATCGACGCGCGCTGCGCGAGCTGTCGCCGCGCGCCCAGCGCCTGGCCCTGGGACACGGCTGACGCCGCGATACGTGCCGGGGCCTGCCCCGGCGATACCCTCAGCGAGGCATAACGACAATGGACAGCAAGACGCCGATGCTCGAGGTGTTGCGACGCATCATCCTGGAGGTCAACGGGGCGCGCAATCTGGACGCCGCCCTGTCGACCATGGTGCGACGCATTCGCAAGGCCATGCGTACCGACGTGTGTTCCTTCTACCTCTTCGATACCGAACTCGATCGTCTGGTGCTGATGGAGACCATCGGCCTGCGGACCCAGGCCGTGGGACACGTGTCGCTCTCGGTGGGGGAAGGGCTCGTCGGCCTGGTGGCCCAGCGCGAGGAGCCCATCAACCTGGAAGACGCCCGCGCCCATCCCTATTTCCGCTATTTCGAGGCCACCGGCGAAGAGCGTTACTCGAGCTTCCTCGGCGTGCCCATCATCCATCAGCGCCGCATGCTCGGCGTGCTGGTGGTCCAGCAATCGGACAAGCGGCGCTATGACGAGGCCGACGAGGCCTTCCTGGTCACCATGGCCGCCCAGCTGGCCGGCGTGCTGGCCCATGCCCTGGCGACCGGCAGCCTGACCCGGCCGTCGCTGCCCGGCGGCCAGGCCACCTTCACCGGGGTCGCCGCCGCGCCGGGCATGGCCATCGGTGAGGCGGTGGTGATCGCGCCCCCGGCCGACCTCGATAGCGTGCCGGACCTGATCCCCACCGACGAAGAATACGAGATCGCGCGGCTCAAGGAAGCCATCGGCAAGGCCCGCGACGAGATCCGTTCCGCCGGGGAGCGCCTGGCCAATCGCATCTCGGCCCAGGAGCTGGCGCTGTTCGACGTCTACCAGCAGATGCTCGGCGAGGCGGCGCTGTCCCAGGAGGTGGTCAAGCGCATCCGCGAGGGCCAGTGGGCGCCCGGGGCGCTGGCCGACGTGGTGCGGCGCCACGTCCAGTACCTGGAGCGGGTGGACGACGACTACCTGCGCGAGCGCGCGGCCGACGTGCGCGACCTCGGCCGCCGCGTGCTCGCCCACCTGCAGGAGGAGACCGCCGCGACGCCGGCGGTCTACCCGGAGAGCACCGTGCTGGTCAGCGACGAGATCAGCGTGGCGATGCTCGGCGAGGTGCCCCGGGAGCACCTGGCGGGCATCGTCTCGGTGCGCGGCTCCAGCACCTCCCACGTGGCCATCGTGGCGCGGGCCATGGGCATTCCCACGGTGCTGGGCATGGTCGACCTGCCGCTGCCGCGGCTCAACGGTGCCCGGGTGGTGCTCGACGGCCACCGCGGGCGGCTGTTCGTGCGCCCGAGCCCCGACCTGGAGAGCCACTACCAGGGGCTGATCGACGAGGAGCGCGCGCTCGCCGAGGTGCTCGAACACGAACAGGACCTGCCCAGCCGCACCCCGGACGGCCACGACATGCCGCTGATGGTCAACACCGGCCTGGCGGTGGACGCGGTGGCCTCGCTCAAGTCGCGGATCGGCGGGGTGGGGCTGTACCGCACCGAAGTGCCGTTCATGATCACCGAGCGCTTCCCCGGCGAGCAGGAGCAGACCCGGCTCTATCGCGAGCAGCTCGAGGGCTTCGCGCCGCTGCCGGTGGTGATGCGCACCCTGGACATCGGCGGCGACAAGGACCTGCCCTATTTTCCCATCGAGGAGGCCAACCCCTTCCTCGGCTGGCGGGGCATTCGTGTCACCCTCGACCACCCGGAAGTGCTGATGGTCCAGCTGCGGGCGATGCTGCGTGCCTCCCAGGGGCTCGACAATCTCCAGGTCCTGCTGCCGATGATCACCAACGTCGACGAGGTCGACGACGCTCTGCGGCTGCTCGAGCGGGCCATCCGCGAGCTCGGCGAGGACGGCATCGAGGTGGTTCGCCCCAGGGTGGGGGTGATGATCGAGGTGCCGGCGACCCTCTACCAGCTCGACGCGCTGGCCGAACGGGTGGACTTCTTCTCGGTGGGCAGCAACGACCTCACCCAGTACCTGCTGGCGGTGGATCGCAACAACCCACGCGTGGCGGATCTCTACGATGCCTGTCATCCGGCGGTGCTGTCGGCCATGGCGCGCCTGGCCCGGGAGACCCGGGCGCTGGGAGTGCCGACCTCGGTGTGCGGCGAGCTGGCCGGGGACCCGGCCGGCGCCCTGCTGCTGATGGGCATGGGCTTCGATGCCCTGTCGATGAATGCGCCCAGCCTGCCCAAGGTGCGTGCCGCCATCCGTCGCGTCGACCTGGCCGCGGCCCAGGGGCTGGTCGACGAGACCCTGGGGCAGCCGTCGCCGGTCGGCGTGCGACGCCACCTCGAGGCGCGCATGAATGAGTGGCAGCTCGCCCACCTGCTGCCCCCCAAGGATACCTGAGCCGCGAGCGGGGTCGTCGGGGCTCAGGCGAGGGGCGGCGTGGCCAGCGTCAGGTGGCGAGCCCCGAGCGGGGCGCCCTGGGGGCCGAAGCGGCGTTCGCCGACGCTCAGCCGGCCATCGGCATGCCACTCCAGCCAGGTGGTGGCGCGGGTGCCGTAGTCCTGGCCGAGGATGAACGCCGCCGAGAGGCGGCGTTCGAGTTCCAGGCCGATGCCCGTGTCCGGCAAGTGGCCGTCCTCCGCCTCGTGGGCATCGCTCATCACGGCCAGCGCATCGTCCGGCCAGCGGCCGCGATGCAGGCCGGCGGCGAGCCCCTGGCGCGCGGCGATCAGCTTGGGCCAGGGGCTATCCAGGTCGGCGTTGGACAGGCCGTGGAGGCCCGCGGCGACCGGCCGCAGGGCGATTCGCTCGCGTCCCCGATGCAGGTGCCAAAGGCGCCGGCCGTCTCCGGCGAGCAGGTTGAAGCCGGCATAGCGTCGGGCGTCGGAGGCGGCGAGAGTCGTCAGCCAGGCGGCCAGGTCGTCGCACTCAAGGGCCGAGCGGACCAGCTCGCCACGGCTGGGCGCCCGGTCGGGCACCCTGAGGCCCGGATCCCGGACGTTGGTCACGGCGGCGAAGCGGCCGCGACGATGCACGCCCAGCCAGGAGCCGCCGGCCTCCAGGTCGCGGCCACCGATGATGTCAGGCGCCTCCTCCCAGGCGGCCAGCGGGGCCGCCGGGCGGGCGTGGAACTCGTCGCGGTTGGCGACCATGCGCAGCACGATGGGGTCGCCGGGGCGATGGTCGAAGGCGATCAGGCACATGGGGCCAGCCTAACCCGGGCCCGTTGCGCGGGAAAGCCGCCGCCATGACAAGGCATCGCTGGCATCGTACACTCGGTAGCTTTCATGCGACCCGTGACAGGGATGACGATGAGTGTCGAGACCGACAAGGAGCGTGGCTGGTCGCGTCTGGTCAAGCCGATCCTGTGGCCCGTCCTGGCCGTCCAGCTCGCCCTGATGGGGCTGTGCCTGGCCGTGGGCCTGAGCGGCGGCTGGCTGGCGCTCTCGCCAGTGTCCTGGGGTGGCGGCTTCTGGCTGCTGGTGGCGCTGCTGGTCGGCAGCGGCCTCAACGTGGCCGCCTTCCTGATGCTGTTGCGCCAGCGCATTCGCGGCGAGGAGGCGCGGATCGAGACGGCTCTCGAGCGCGTTTCGCATCGACTCCGCGCCGAGGCGCGCGATGAGGTCAACCAGGCCGAGCGCTTCCGGGATCCGTGCCTGCCGCTAGAGCATCGCCTCGAGGCCCTGGCCGGCCTCTGCGATGCCTGGTCCGCGCGCTGGGCGGCCGAGCTCGACGCTGCGCGGGGCAACGAGCGGCGCCTCTTCGACGACCTCGAGGCCTGCCAGGAGCGCCTGGCGCGCCTCGAGGCCGGGCGCATGCGTGCCCAGGAAGAGTCGCGTCTCAAGTCCGGCTACCTGAGTCAGCTGCAACGGATGCTCAAGCCGCTGATCGGCGCCGTGACCGAGGTGCTGAACGGCGAGGGGGCCCGGCGTGTCGATGGCGGCAGGGAGCGCAGTGCCATCGAGCGGCTACGGGAGCGGCTGGCCGAGGCCGACGTGTTGCTGGAAAACCTGGGGGAGTCCGAGGCGCCGGAGGCGGCCGCGGGCCGGGTGCTGGTGGTCGACGACGGCCCGGTGAACCTGATGCTGGCCCAGAAGGTGCTCGAGCGCCAGGGGCTCGAGGTGGCGACCGCCACCAGCGGCCGCGAGGCGCTGGATTGCCTGGAGCGGACGCCCTTCGACCTGGTGTTCATGGACATCTACATGGCCGACATGGACGGTGTGGAGACCTGCCGGGTGTGGCGGGCCCGAGAGGGCGATCAGCCCGGGCGGCCGCGCTGCGTCATGGTGGCGCTGACCGCCAACGCCGGCGATGCCGATCGCCAGCGCTTCCGCGAGGCGGGCATGGACGACTACCTGGCCAAGCCCTATCGCCCCCAGGATCTCCTCGATCGAGTGCGCCACTGGCTACCCGGCCAGTGCGTGGAGGGGGAGGGCACATGAGCGCGATCTCGCTGGTGATCGGCTATCTGCTGCTGGGTGGCCTGGCCGGGACACTGGCCGGGCTGTTCGGCATCGGCGGCGGGCTGATCATCGTGCCGGCCCTGGTCGTTGCCTTCGAGCTGCAGGGCGTGGCGCCGGAGGTGACCATGCACCTGGCGGTGGGCACGTCGCTGGCCACCATCGTGGTCACCGGGGCCTCGTCGGCCTGGGCGCATTACCGCCGCGGCAGCGTGCATCGCGCCTGGTTCAAGGCGCTGTTGCCCGGCCTGGTGCTGGGGGCGATCGCCGGCGTCTTCGTCGCCGGTAGCCTGTCCGGCGGTGCGCTGGGCAGCCTGTTCGGCGTCTTCCTGCTGGCGGTGGCGGCGAAGATGGCCCTGGCGCGCGGCGCCCGTCCCGGGCGGTTGGCGCCGGGGCGGGCGGCCATGAGCCTGGCCGGCGTGGTCATCGGCGGGGTCTCGGCGCTGTTCGGCATCGGCGGCGGCACCCTGAGCGTGCCCTGGCTGACCCGCTGCGGGGCGTCGATGACCCAGGCGGTGGGTACTTCCTCGGCCTGCGGCTTGCCGATTGCCGCCTTCGGCGCCGCCACCTTCATCGTCGTCGGCTGGGGGGAGCCTGGCCTGCCGGCCGGGGCCCTGGGCTACGTGATGTGGCCGGCCTTCCTGGGCATCGTGGTGGCCAGCGTGCCCTGCGCGCGCCTGGGGGTGCGGCTGGCGCACCGTCTTCCCGCCCGGGTGCTGCGCCTGGCGTTCGCCGGGCTGTTGGTGGTGGTCGGGCTCAAGTTCCTGATTTAAGAAAACACTGATTTATTGCTGCGCTCGATATCTTGACTGCCGGCGGTACTCAATAGCCTCATTTACTGACGTGTAAACTCCGGTATTTCCGTGCCGGCGGCAGTCAACCTATCTTCGCTCGCGACATAAATCAGCGCTTCCTTAACGTATTGAGGAGGAAGCGTGGAGCTTGACGACAGGCCTTGACCCCGCCGCGGCGGATGGGGAGTCTTTGGCTTCCAGCTTCCAGCTTCCAGCTTCCAGCTTCCAGCTTCCGAGGACCCCATGCTGCGCTACCCCGATATCGATCCCGTCGCCATCTCGCTCGGCCCGCTGCAGATCCACTGGTACGGCCTGATGTATGTCGTCGGCTTCCTCGCCGCCTGGTGGCTGGGACGACGGCGGGCCGCCCGCATCGGCCTCAACGCCGACGACGTGGGCGACCTGGTCTTCTATGCGGCCCTCGGCGTGGTGCTGGGTGGCCGGCTGGGCTTCGCGCTCTTCTATGGGCTCGAGCAGTGGCTGGCCGACCCGCTGTGGATCCTGCGGGTCTGGGACGGCGGCATGAGCTTCCACGGCGGCCTGATCGGGGTGCTGCTGGCGGCGTTCTACTTCGCCCGCAAGAAGCGCCTGGCCTTCTTCACGCTGACCGACTTCGTGGCGCCCCTGGTGCCGATCGGCCTGGGCGCGGGGCGGATCGGCAACTTCATCAACCACGAACTGCCGGGGCGGGTCACCGACCTGCCCTGGGGGCTGGTCTTCCCCGGCGTCGGCCCCGAGCCGCGCCATCCTTCCTCGCTCTACGAGGCGGTGCTGGAAGGGGCGGTGCTGTTTGCGGTGCTGTGGTGGGTGTCGTCGACGCCGCGGCGTCGCGGCCTGGTGTCGGGGCTCTTCCTGACGCTCTACGGCGCCTTCCGCTTCGCGGTGGAGTTCGTGCGTCGTCCCGACCCCCAGCTCGGGTTCATCGCCTTCGACTGGCTGACCATGGGCATGCTGCTGTCGCTGCCGATGATCGTCGCCGGGGCGCTGCTGATGCTGTGGTCCCGCCGCCAGCCGATCCCCTGACCCGGGCTTCGCCCGGGAGCTTGACGCGGGCGGAGCGGCGCTACGCGCCTTGAAGAGGGAAGCAGCCCGCTATCCTGGTTTTCCCTCTTCCCTTGTCCGCCTTACGGCGGGGGAGGCGGCTGTGTAGAATGGGCGATCCACTTTCCAGCCGTCGACCATGCCTGTGACCGATTCGACCCTGCCAGCCCTCGAACAACCCTATCTGGACCTGATGCGCGCCGTGCTCAAGCACGGGGTGGAGCGCGATGACCGCACCGGTGTCGGTACTCGTTCGCTGTTCGGCCACCAGATGCGCTTCGACCTGTCGCGGGGCTTCCCGCTGGTCACCACCAAGAAGCTGCACCTGCGCTCCATCATCCACGAGCTGCTGTGGTTCCTGGCCGGCGATACCAACATCGCCTACCTCAAGGCCAACGGGGTGCGCATCTGGGATGAATGGGCCGACGAGAACGGCGAGCTGGGGCCGGTCTACGGCTACCAGTGGCGCAGCTGGCCGGATCCCCGCGGCGGCCACGTCGACCAGATCGCCGGCCTGCTGGAGCAGATCCGCACCAATCCGCGCTCGCGGCGGCTGATCGTCTCGGCCTGGAACCCGGCGCTGGTCGACGAGATGGCGCTGCCGCCGTGCCATTGCCTGTTCCAGTTCTACGTCGCCGACGGCAAGCTGTCGTGCCAGCTGTACCAGCGCAGTGCCGACATCTTCCTCGGCGTGCCCTTCAACATCGCCAGCTACGCGTTACTGACGCGGATGATCGCCCAAGTCACGGGGCTCGAGCCGGGCGACTTCGTGCACACCCTGGGCGATGCGCATCTCTACCTGAACCACCTGGAGCAGGCCGAGGAGCAGCTGTCGCGCCGGCCGCGTCCGGCGCCGCGGCTGGCGCTGGATCCCGCCGTCACGGACCTGTTCGACTTCCGCTTCGAGCACATCGCCATCGAAGACTATGATCCGCATCCCCACATCAAGGCGGAGGTGGCCGTATGAACGACGAGACCCTCGTCCCGGTGGCGATGATCGCCGCCATGTCCGCTAATCGGGTCATCGGCGTGGACAACCAGTTGCCCTGGTACCTGCCCGAGGACCTCAAGTTCTTCAAGCGCATGACCCAGGCGAAGCCGCTGGTGATGGGGCGCAAGACCTACCAGTCCATCGGCCGGCCGCTGCCCGGGCGGCTCAACATCGTGGTGACCCGCGATGCGGACTTCCGGGCCGAGGGCGTGCGCGTCTGCCATGACCTGTCCTCGGCCCTGGCGTTGGCCGACCGCCAGGCGACCATCGACGGCGTCGACGAGATCATGGTGATGGGCGGCGGCGAGATCTACGCCCAGGCCCTGCCGATGGCCAGTCACCTGTACCTCACCGAGGTAGCGGTGGAGGTAGAGGGCGACGCCCGCTTCCCGGCGCTGGACGACGGCGACTGGGAAGAGTGCCAGCGCGTGCCGGGCCAGCCCGCCGAGGGCCAGCCGGCCTATGACTTCGTGCAGTATCGTCGCCGAGGTTTGCCAGACACTGCCGCCTGACACAGACTGAGGTGGGCGGCACGGCTCCTCCACGGGCTTCGGAGAGGGCGTCGCCTGACCCCCGTCCATGCATGGAGGATCAGGAGTTGATCGAGGAAGGTCCCATTCGTCTGATGACGGCCCTGGAGGCCGGCGTCGATAGCCTGCTGGAGGCCCGGCACGAGGAGCGGGTCCAGCGGCGGGCCCTGCGCTCCCGGCTCGCCGAACTGGAGCAAGGCCGCCAGGCCCTGGAAACCCGCAACGCCGAACTGGCCGCCCGGACGGAAACCGCCCAGGCACGCGAGCGCGAGCTCGAGGTACGCCTTCAGGCCCTCGAGGAACGCCTGGCCCAGTCGGAAGGCACGAGGCTCGAACTGGCCGAGGAAAATCGCGAACTCGACGAACAGAATCGCGAGCTCGAGGCACACAACCAGCGCCTCCAGGCGCGGCTCGATGGCGAGGCGCCGACGCCGGTCTTCCAGCGCTCCCACCGGCAGGCCAGGGGGCTGTCCGCGCTGATCGGCCACCACCGTCCCACTCCGGCCGATGACGACGCCACCGCCGGCCCCGACGCCGCCGATCGCTCGTCCACCGCCCAGGATGCCTCCGCCTTCGAGGAGGCGCCCGCCCAGAGCGACCTGCCCATCGGCGAGGCGCCGTCGCCCCAGGCGCTGCTCGCCCAGTGGTATCAGCGCTACGCCGACACCTTCTTCAAGGGACACACGCGACCGCTCCAGGTCGGCATCCACGAGGCCCTGGCCTCCAGCGAGCCCTGGCCCGAGAAGCTGGTGCGTCGCGCGCTGGCCTGCTACGTCAACCTGCCGCGCTACCTCAAGTCGGTGCGCGAAGGCGCCGAGCGCATCGATCTCGACGGCGCGCCGGCCGGCCTGGTGGACCAGGGCGCCGCCGAGCATGCCCGCAAGAAGCTCGAGCGCCTGCAGGCCGAGCGACGGCGCAAGGGCAAGCCCGCCAAGCGCCCGGCGACGAAGCGACCGGCCGCGGCGACACCCGCCGCCGAGCCGCAGGCTCCCGGCAAGGCATCCGCCGCGCAGGCTCCCGCCGAGGCCGCGCCCGATGGCAACGAGCCCTCCGATCGTCGTCTCCAGCGCAAGCTGGGCGAACTGATGGCGCGACACAACGGCCGTTGATGACCGGGCGGCAAGCGTTGACGGCCGGTCGTCGTTCCATCCTTCGTATGACTTGAAAGCGTCATATCCCCACGGCATGATGATTTCGCTCATCGCTGCCAGTCACTGTTTTAGCGTGCGGTGAAGGAGGCCACCCTGGGGGCCTCGTTGACCGTACGAAGCCGAGTAGTGGCGGCGGGCACGCCGGGAGGGCGCCCGTGCCGATATCGCAGGGGAATGTGCCGCGATCGGGTGATGTGACGAATGAAAACAGTGTTTTTTTCTTGTTGCGCTCCCGCGAATCACGGTATAGAGTTCTTCCTGCGAGCATTGGACTATAACAAGGCTTCGCCGTGGTCTGGCTCGCTGCTGCCGCTTCCCGAGAGGGAACGGCAACAACGAGAACCGGCACCAAGACCGGCAAGCCCAGCCGCACAGACTCGAAAAGAGCACGCGGCACCGATCGAAACAGCAAGCTAGTCAAAAGGATTATCGCAATGAAAAAGACACTGTTAGCGACTGCCATCGCCGGTGCCATGGCCGCCTCCGGCGCCCAGGCCGCCACCGTCTACAACCAGGACGGCACCAAGCTCGACATCTACGGCAACATCCAGATCGCCTACTACAACATCGACACCGGTTCCGGTGACAACGATGACGAAGATGGCATCGCCGATAACGGCACCACCTTCGGCTTCGCCGCCGAGCACGTCATCTACGACGGCCTGACCGGCTACCTGAAGCTCGAGTTCGACGACATCAAAGCCGACGAGATGAAAACCGACATCGACAACGATGATTCCGGTGACACCGCCTATGTCGGCCTGAAGGGCAACTTCGGTGACGTGCGTCTCGGCTCCTACGACCAGCTGATCGACGACTGGATCCAGGATCCGATCACCAACAACGAAGGCTTCGACGTCTCCGACTCTACCGGCTTCCACGGTGGTGGCGCCGACCAGGAGACCGACAAGGTCACCTACACCTCTCCGTCCTTCGGCGGCCTGCAGTTCGCCGTGGGTACCCAGTACAAGGGTGAGGCCGACTCCTTCGACAGCCGTGTTGATCAGGGTAGCAGCAACGCTTCCTTCTTCGGCGGCGCCAAGTACACCGCCGGCGCCTTCTCCATCGCCGCGGTCTACGACAACCTGGACAACGTCGTGTACAACGACGGCGGCAGCGCCGAGAGCGTTGGCGACCAGTACGGTATTACTGCCCAGTACACCGTCAACACCCTGCGCCTGGCGCTGAAGGCCGAGCGTTTCGTGTCCGACGCCGACTCCGATGCTGACGCGGCCGCCGTTGAAGCCGGTACTCCCGGTGCCTTCTACGAGGAAGACACCAACTTCTACGGCATCAGCGCTCGCTACGGCTACGGCATGGGCGACATCTACGCCGCCTACCAGTACGTCGACGTGGGCGCCAGTGACTTCGCCGACGAGATCGAGCAGACCGTCGAGGACGAGCAGGAGCGCGAAGAGACCTACAACGAGGTCATCCTGGGCGCCACCTACAACATCTCCGACGCCATGTACACCTGGGCCGAAGTGGCCATGTACGATCGCGAAGACGATGAAGGCGACGGCGTTGGCGTGGGCGTGACCTACCTGTTCTAATCCCGCGTGCAGGAGTATCCTGCCCTAGGGTTGAACAACGAAAGCCGATCCCCCGGGATCGGCTTTTTTCATTGTCATCACTGCGAGCGAGGTTTCATGAGAACGCCGATTGTGACCACGGGGCTGCTGGCGCTGGGCATCACGCTGGCCAGCCTGCCGGCGACGGCCAGCGAGATGGAAGAGCGCTTCCGCGAGGAAGGCAAGGCGATGGACCTCACGGGGTTCTTCAACGCCGAGACCGATGCGCACAGCCGCAGCTTCCTGTTCGGTGGCGTCAATGCCCACGCCTTCACGGTAACCGAGGCGGGGCGCTACCGCTTCACCAGCCGGGTGACCTCGGGCTACCCGGACGACTACCGCATCGCCGCGGTGCTCGAGGATGCCCAGGGCCAGGCGATCGCCCGCGGCGAGGCCCTGGGCCAGAACGGTGGCCTGGAAATGCGCCAGCAGCTGTCGCCCGGGGACTATGTGCTGCGCGTCGAGGCCCAGCGCTTCGGCACCCGTGGCCGGGCCGGCGACGGCTACTCCGTGCATGTCGCCGGCCTGGACGACCAGGGCCGCGTACTCGACGAGGCCGTCAGCGACGGCGACGGAATCTTCTTCACCGGCGAGAACCGGGAGGGTGGCGATTCGGTGTTCGTCCGCGGCGACAACGCCGTGGCGACCCTGGGCGGCGGTGCTCAGAGCGCATCGTCCACCGTCGCAGCGTCGGCGGCGGCCACATCGACCGCCGCATCATCGGCGTCCGAGGCCTCCACGGCGGGAGGCGCGTCTACCGCCCCTGGCGAGTCGGCAGCGACCGCGTCGAGCGAACCGGCGCCGGCTTCGGCACCATCGCAGGGCCCCACCGGCGTGGAAACCATCGTCACCGACGTGAAGATCCGCGCCCGCGGCGAGGTGCTGACCTTCAACATGGCCGAGCGTGGGCGCGTGGCCATCACCACCTCCACCTATCCGACCGGCTACGAGGATACCTACCGGATCGCGCTCGAGGTGCTGGACGACTCGGGCCGCGTGGTGGCCGAAGGTGCCGGCCAGGGCTTCGACGGCGATGTCGACATGACCACCGAACTGGCGCCGGGGCGCTATCGGCTCCGGGTACAGGGCCAGAAGTTCGGCAGTGCCCATGGGGGCGTCAACAACTACGAGCTGCGCGTCGAGAAGCGTTGAGGCAGGATTAGGGGCGCCGAAGGGCGCCCCTAAGCATACCGGAGGGGATCAGTTGGCCTGGTCCTCCTCCATCATCATGTGGATCAGTTCCTGCAGGTCTTCCACCTGCTGCTCCAGGGCGGCGACGCGATCCTCGGCGGCGCTTTCTTCGGCCTTCTTATTGATCTCGGCCATTTTCTCCTGGAGCACCTCGGAGTCCATGGCGAAGGCGGTTCCGCCGAGCATCAGTGCGGCCAGGGTGCTGGCGAGAAGGGATGTCTTGATGGTCATGGGGCACCTCGTGATCCTGTGGCTGGTCAGGTTCCGAGTCGGAACCTGCGTCCCTCTGTCTCCTCACCATCCTTTTCCTTACAGGTGAATTAGCAGGGGCACATGCAAGGTATAGCAGAGGGGAAGAAGGCCCGCCGCGCTGTGTGGCTCCATCTTTCAATGTCGTGCTATAGGCTTCCCGGGTTCTGCACGCTGTATTCATTGCACTTGACTGATATATTGCCCGTAGCCTTGTCACAAGGAAGGTAAGGCATGCCGTTACGGTTCTCCACGCTCAAGCGTTGGCTGGTCTCGCTGAAGGGTCGCCTGATGCTGGGTCTGATCGCGACCTGGGTCGCGGTCCTGGCCCTGACGCTGGGTTTCGGCTGGCAGGCCGGCAAGACCCTGCTCGAGGATTCGACGCATACGCATCTGCGTTACGAGGCCCAGCTGATCGCCGACGACCTGACCCATCAGGTCGAGCGTCGTCTCGCCGCGCTACAGCGGCTGGCGGGGCGGCTCGACGCCCGTCGGCTCGGCGAGCCCAGGGGCATCGATGAGCTGCGCTACAACGACGCTCTGCTCGAATGGTTCGACGGCCTCTTCGTGGTCGATGCCGGCGGCCGAATCGAGGCGGCCTGGCCCGACCATCGTCGTCTCGAGGGGCTGGAGGTCGAGGACCGGGAGTATTTTCGCGAGGTCCGCGCCATCGGCCGGCCTCTGGTCAGCGACCCCATCTTCGACAGGGTGAGGGGTGACCCCGAGGTGGTGTTCGCGGCGCCGAGGCTCGGCCCCCATGGCCGCTTCGAGGGGATGGTCGGCGGCATCGTCAAGCTGCATGGCGGCGGCTTCTTCGACCGCATGAGCCGTCTGCGTCTGGGCCGAGATGGTTTCGCGGCGGTGGCGACGGCCGAAGGTACGATCCTCTATCACCCCGAACGTGAGCGCATCCTGGGGCCGGTCCCCGGGATGCGAGAGAATCCCTGGCTGAACCGTGCCCTGCTCGGCTGGGAGGGGGAGACGCGAGCCCCCCTGCTGTCCGGGACGATGGCCTATCAGGCCTATCGCCAGATCTGGCCGGCGGACTGGATCGTCGGGGTCGCCCTGCCCGATGAACAGCTCTTGTCGCCGTTGCGCGATCTGCTGGATCGGCTCGAGCGGGATGCCTTGCTGCTTGCGCTGGGGCTCTTGCCGGTGGTCGGTTGGCTGCTGTGGCTGGCGTTGCGTCCCCTGCTGCGCCTGGAAGCGCAGATCGAGGAGGTCGTGCAGGGCCGGCGCAGTCGGGTGACGCTGAACACCCGGATGCACGAGCTGCAGCAGGTGGCCGAGACCTTCAACCGGGGCGAGGCGGAACGCAGCCAGGCCCTGGCCCGCCTGGAGGATCGCCAGGCCTTCCTGGATGCGATTCTCGCCAGTTCTCCTGTCGGCATGTT
The DNA here is from genome assembly GCF_056159885.1 of Halomonas sp. ABH4_019. Classification (NCBI taxonomy): domain Bacteria; kingdom Pseudomonadati; phylum Pseudomonadota; class Gammaproteobacteria; order Oceanospirillales; family Halomonadaceae; genus Halomonas; species Halomonas sp. ABH4_019. The sequence continues at coordinate 648,147 of NZ_JBSWWC010000001.1, read as the reverse complement.
CGTGACCGACACCGAGGGCGGCATTCGCTACATGAACCCGGCCCTGATCGAGCTGATCGGTCTCGACGACGCCGACAAGCTGGGCGAGGACTGGATGCGTCATGTGCATCCCGACGATCGCCAGGGTGTGCTAGACCTGTGGGTCTTCAGCATGCAGAGCGGCGAGGATTTCCTGCAGCAGTGTCGCTACTATCGCCGGGGTGGCGAGTTGCTCTGGCTGGAGGTGCATGCCAGCCGCGTGGCGATCGGCGAGCGCATCATCGGCTTCGTGGGAATGGTCAAGGACATTACCCGGCGGCGCGAGGAAGAGGCGCTTCGCCAGTGGGAGGCCGAACACGACCCGCTGACCGGCCTGCTCAATCGGCGCGGCTTCGAGCGTCGGCTGGAGGAGGCCCTGGCGGAATGGCGCAAGACCGGCACCCCGTCGTCGCTTATCCTCTTCGACCTGGATCATTTCAAGCCGATCAACGATGAGGGTGGCCATGCGTTGGGCGACGAGATGCTGCGCCGCATCGCCCAGGTGGTGGCCTGGGAGGTGCGACGCAGCGACCATGTGGCGCGCCAGGGGGGCGACGAGTTCGCGGTCCTGCTGCCGAGTTGTACCGCCGACCAGGCCGACAAGGTTGCCCAGGCGATCGTTCGCCTGGCAGGAGAGGTCGGTGTGACGCATCAAGGGCGGGAGTTCAGGGTGACGCTGAGCCTCGGCCTGACCGCTTTCCGGGAAGGCGACGAGCATATCGCCACGGTCATCGAGCGGGCCGATGCGGCCAGTTATCAGGCCAAGCGCCAGGGGCGCAATCGCATCGTGGCCGCCTATGGCGAGGCATGAGGGGAGATGGTGGCGCCCCCATCAGGATTCGAACCTGAGACCTTCCCCTTAGGAGGGGGACGCTCTATCCAGCTGAGCTATAGGGGCGAGCCGGGCGATATTATAAGCGCCTGAGCGGGCAAGATAAAGTCGTTGCCGACATGCCGTCGGCCGTGCTTAGCGGTTAGAATGGTCGCCTTTGTTGCAAGCGGTCGCAGGCATGTCCGATCCTTCCCCCTCCCATCTCTCGCCGGCGGGCGATCGCCATTTCAATGGCCTGGCCGACAAGTTCGCCGCCAGCCTGTACGGCGGGTTGCGCGGCGAGCTGCGCCTGGCGCTGCTGGACAGGTTGCTGCCGGAGATGCTCGCGCTCCAGGGCCAGCCGGTGCTGGAGGTGGGCGGCGGTCTCGGTCAACTGGCCGGTTGGCTCGCCGGGCGCGGCCATGCCGTCACCCTGTGCGAGCCCGCCGGCGAGATGCTCGAGCATGCCCGCGCCCAGCTGGCAGGGCGCCCGGTGCGCTATCTCGAGACACCGCTGCAGGCCCTGCCGGACGAGGCCCCCGGCCCCTGGCCGCTGATCACCTGCCATGCCGTGTTCGAGTGGCTGGGCGATCCCCGGGCGGCGCTCGCCATCCTGGCCGGGCTGCTGGCGCCCGGTGGCCAGCTGTCACTGATGGTCTTCAATCGCGATGCGCTGCGGCTGTCCAACGTGGTCAAGGGCAATCTGGAGAAGGCCCTGGCGGATCGCCTGGAAGGCCAGGGGCGGCGCAAGCGACTGACCCCCATCTCGCCGCTGACCCATGACCAGGTCGTCGCCTGGGCCGCCGAGGCCGGACTGCGGGTGGCCGCGACCGCGGGCGTGCGGGTCTTTCATGACTATCTGCGACAGCCGCCCGCCGATGCGGCCGGCCGGGATGCCCTGTTCGAGCTGGAATGGCGCTACTGCCGCTCCGAGCCCCACTGGCGGCTGGGCCGCTACCTGCTCTACACCCTGATTCGACCCGAGGAGCCCGCCCCATGAGCGCCGAGACCCCCGTCTGCCAACTGTTGCAGCGTCAGGACGCCGACTACCGCGGCTGGCTGTGGGTGTCGCCGCCCCGCGATGCCTGGCTGGAGGGCGGGGAGGGCACCCTGCTGGCCGCTGATCAGGGCGTGCTGGACGCCTGGCGCGCCCGCGGCCGGCCGGCCCTCTCGCCGTTCGCGGACGCGCCCCCGACGCCGCCCGGCGTGGTGCTGTTCTGGCCCAAGGCCCATGCGCTGGGCGAGTGGTGGCTGCTATGGCTGTGCGCGCGACTGCCGGCGGGAACGCCGCTGCAAGTTGTGGGCGAGAATCAGGGTGGCATCAAGCGGGTGCTCAAGGTGCTGGCGGCGCTGGGGCTGGGTTGTCGCAAGGTCGACAGCGCTCGCCGCTGCACCCTGTTCGCGTCGCGGCTGGACCGCGTCGGGATCGATCCCGACGCGGCCTGGACGTCGTTCGAGGCGGAGCTCGGGAGTGAGCGTCTCAGCCTGGTCAGCCATCCCGGCGTCTTCGGCCATGGCAAGCTGGACGCCGGCACCCGGCTGCTGCTCGAACAGTTGCCGGGCGTGCTGCCGCCCGAGGGCGAGGCGCTGGACATGGGCTGCGGCGACGGCATCCTCGCCGCCTGGCTGGCTTGCCGGGGGCTGTCGACCACCGCGGTCGACGTCAACGGCTTCGCGGCGGAGGCGACGCGTCGAACCCTGGCGGCCAACGGCCTGAGCGGCGAGGTGCTGGCGGGCGATGTCTTCGCTGGGCTCGCGAGCCGGCGCTTCGATGCCATCGTCAGCAATCCGCCGTTCCACCAGGAGCGTGCCATCGACTATGGTCCCGCCGGGCGGCTGATCCGCGAGGCCCCGGCACATCTGCAGCCGGGCGGCAGGCTGGTGCTGGTGGCCAATGCCTTCCTGCCCTATCCCGACCTGCTGGAGCTGGCCTTCGGCGGTTTCGAGGTGCTCGCCGACGATCGCCGCTTTCGGGTCTACACGGCGCGGCGCTGACGGCCCGGTAACGACAGCGCGCATGCCGGGTTGCCCCGACATGCGCGTGGGTGGGGCAGCCGGGCGAACCGGCTGCCGGTGGGAAGATCACTCGTAGGTGGTGCCGCCTTCCGGGCTCGCCTCGCCCATGGCCGAGCCGTCCATGGAAGTGCCGCCCATGCCGGAGCCCTCGGCGCCTCCCGATGTCTTGGTGCTGGCGGCCTCGAACTCTTGCTCGCTGAGGGCGCCGTCGCCATCGGTATCCGCGGTCTCGAGGTCCAGGCCCTCCACGGCGACCGCTTCCTCGGCGCTCAGCACGCCATCGGCGTTGGTGTCCAGATCGTCGAAGGCGGGCGTCTCGGCGACGGCGGCGCCGGCACCGAACAGCAGCGCGAGGGGAAGCAGGGTCGTCTTCAGCAGTACCTTCTTCATGATGTTCCTCCTGTGCTTTCGCACTTTGGGTGCCACGAGCCGACTGGCTCGCTTGACCTGAAGGTTGCCAAGGTCATGCCATGACATTGGTTTTTTCAGCTTTGACAGAGGGTTATCTTTTGGCTGGGGCGGTGCGTTCCCATCGGCAGCAGGCGTGACGGGCCAAAACTGTCGGCGCGAGCCGACGCGCCGGGGCGGCGTTTCGCGGATCGCCGGCCACGGGCGGCTCGGCGCTGTCGCCATCGCGCATCGGTCGCGGACATGATCGTCGCCGCCGCGGCCGATGCGCGCCGTGCCGCCGAGCAGTTCGCCGAGGATTCCGGCGGCGAGGTGGGCGCCATCCAGCCTGCGAGCCAGGGGGCTTCTCGATCGAGGACCTGGACAACGACACCTCGGACGTCAGGCGCGAGCGGGTAGTGACGACCATCGACGATGCCCTGGAGGAGTGACCCGAGCTACCTAGGGGCGGCGATAATCGATCTCGGTAACGATGTAGCATGACTCGCCGCCCGGGGCGGCCACGGTCACTTCGTCGTCCAGATGCTTGCCGAGCAGCGCCTTGGCCAGCGGGGCGTCGACGCTGATCCAGTGCCGGCTGGTGTCGGTCTCGTCGTGGCCGACGATGCGCAGTCGCATCTCCTCGCCGTCCTCGTCCTCCAGGGTCACGAAGGCGCCGAAGAACACCCGGTCGGTCTCCTCGGGCAGCCGGTCCACCACCTGGAGCTCGTCGAGGCGTTTGGTCAGGTAGCGGATCCGGGCGATCACCCGGTTGAGCTCCTTCTTGTTGTAGGTGTAGTCGGCGTTCTCGCTGCGATCGCCCAGCGCCGCGGCCTCGCCGACCTTGGTCGAGAGGGCGGGGCGCTTGACCCGCGACAGGTGATCGAGGATGCCGCGCAGCCGTTCGGCGCCCTCGGCGGTGATCAGGTTGCTCTTGGGCTCCTGGCGCGGATCCTTGGCTGGATCGCGCCAGCGCGTCATGTTACGGCCCTTCATCGGCGATGACCTCCTGCTGGCCTCTGGGAATCGTTCCATTGTGAGGCGAGGACGCAGGGCGGGGCCAGACTGGCGAATAATTCAAACGTTCGTTACATTTCCCGAGCAACCCTCAATAATCACAACGCATGAGGAATTCGCCATGTCCGCACGCCGCCTGCCCACCCTCGTCCTCGGCATCGGGCTCGTGTTCGCGCCGCTGCTTCCGGCCCTGGCCTGGGAGGACGAGCTGTTCTCGCTGCGCAGCCGCTGGGAGCACACCACCACGGCCATGCCGGAGGCACGCCGCGCCTCGGCCCTCGAGGCCCTCGCCGCCGAGGCCGGGTCACTGGCCGACGCTCACCCCGACGCCGCACGCCTGCGGGTCTGGCAGGGCATCATCCTGGCCTCCCTGGCCCGCGCGAGCGGCGGGCTCGACGCCCTGGGCGCGGCCAAGCAGGCGCGTCGCGTGCTGGAGGCGTCTCTCGAGCTCGATCCCCGGGGGCAACAGGGCTCGGCCTACGTGACCCTGGGCGCCCTCTACGATCGCGCGCCGGGCTGGCCGGTGGCCTTCGGCGACGACGAGACCGCCGAGCGCATGTTCCAGCGCGCCGAGACGATTCGCCCGGAAGGCATCGACGTTCATGCCTACTACGCGGCCTTCCTCGAGGACGAGGGCCGCGACGCCGAGGCGCTGGCCCATGCCCGGCGGGCCGTCAACGGCCCGCTGCGCGAGGGACGCGAGGCCTCCGACGCGGCGCTACGCGACCAGGCCCGGGCCATGATCGAGCGCCTCGCGCGCGACTAGGCAATGCCTGAAAACTGTCTGCGCTCGGCTATACCGCGTTAAAAACCAGCTCGTGCGCGAGCCCGGTCAAAGTCCTCATTTACACCCCGTAAACTCGCACGCGAGCCCGGTCCGCCTTCTCGCTGCTTTTTTGCCTTGTCTAGCCTTCGCTCGCCGACTTTTCAGACAAAGCCTAGGCTGGAGGCTCTCCGACGGGAGGCGGCCGGCAGGGCTATTGCCGTTGGCCATGGCGCGGGCGCCGGGGACAGGTTTTTGGCCATGGGTGGCCAGCCCCGGTCCTGCTAGTGGAGCGGGATGCGAGAGCGCAGCAGGGCCAAAGTAGCGCCCAGGGAGGGGGGCATAGCGCCCCTCGTCGGCCTGTCGGCGGATCAGCCCCGAACGATTCGGCTGTCTGCGATAGCTGTGGGGCGGCAGGCCACGAACTTGGCAGGCTCGCCGTGGACCCGGATAATGGGCTCTTTCGTATTCACCGGAGGGGCCATGTCGGACACCGAACGCACCCCGCCGCTCGACGCCCTGGCCGCCGCGCCCTTCGACGCCGGCGACGTGGAACTGATCGAGCGACGCTGCCTGCACCAGGGGTTCTTCCGTCTCGAGGAACTGCACCTGCGCCACCGGCTCTTCGAGGGCGACTGGAGCGCTCCGGTGGTCCGCGAGGTGCATCATCGCCATGACGCCGTGGGCGTCCTGCTCTACGATGTGGAACGGGATGCCGTGGCGCTGGTGGAGCAGTTTCGTCCCGGCGCCCTGGACGACCCCGATTCGCCCTGGAAGCTCGAGATCGTCGCGGGGCTGGTCGAGCGCGGCGAGAGCCTGGCCGAGGTGGCCCGTCGCGAGTCCCGGGAAGAGGCCGGTTGCGCGGTGGGCGAATTGATCGAGCTGCACACCTACTACCCGAGCCCGGGGGCCTGCGACGAGCGGGTCACGCTGTTCTGCGGGCTCATCGACAGCCGCGGGTTGGGGGGTGTCCACGGTCTCGATGAGGAACACGAGGACATCCGCGTGCATGTGCTGTCCTTCGCCAGGGCCTGGGAACTGCTGATGGCCGGGCGACTCGACAATGCCATGTGCCTGATCGCCTTCCACTGGCTGGCGGCGGAGCGGGCCTCACTGCGAGCGAGGAGGTAGCGTGTCCAGAAACGCCTACGTGACCGACCTGAAGACCCTGCAGGGCGAGTGCACCGCCAACTACGTGCGGTTGAGCCGCCTGCTGGGCGACATGGAAGCCGGCGAGTCCCGCGAGGTGGAGCTGGTCAGCCATGGCCGCCGGCTCGGCGCGCTGTGCCTGACGCTGCAGGAACGCGCCCCCTACACCAGCATCGTGCGGGTCTCCCAGCGCGGGGTGCTCGACGAGCTGATCGAGACGCCGCGCATGCGGGTGCACCTCTACCACGACGTGCGCATGGCCGAGGTCACCGACTTCCAGCGCCAGCGCCACTTCGACGGTCGCTATCGCTACCCCAACGCGCGCATGCACCAGCCCGACGAGAAGCTCCAGCTCAACCGCTTCCTCGGCGAGTGGCTCGACCATGGCCTGGCCCATGGCCATTCCCTGGACCTGCCCGAGCTGCCGTGACCCCGCGATGCGACTGATCCAGCTCACCGACTGCCACCTGCATGCCGATCCCGGTGCCCGTTCGCGCACCGGGCTGCCGCATGCCCGGCTCGCGCGCGTGGTGGCCGCCGCCGCCCGCCAGTGGCCGGACCTGGCGCTGGTCACCGGCGACGTCAGCGAGGATCGCACGGCGGCCTCCTACGCCGAGGCCGAGCGGCTGCTGGCGGGCCTGGGCTGCCCCTGGGCCTGGCTGCCCGGCAATCACGATGCGCCCGATCGCATGGCCGAGTGCCGACCCTTCGACGACGCCCTGAATCTCGGCGACCGACGCCTGCTGCTGCTCGATACCCAGCGTCTCGGCCACGCGGCCGGTGAACTCGGCGCGGCACGGCTGGCGAGGCTCGCCGCGCGCCTCGCCGAGGACGACCGGCCGACCCTGCTGGCCATGCACCATCCGCCGGTGGCGGTGGGTTCCGCCTGGATGGATGCGCTTGGCCTCGCCGACGCCGAGGCCTTCTGGCGTTGCCTGGCCGGCTATCGGCACGTCGAGGCGATCTTCTGCGGGCATATTCACCAGGCCTTCGTCGGCCATGGCCCGACATCCGCCGGACGTGTGCCCGTCTATGGCTGCCCCTCGACCAGCGACCAGTTCCTGCCCGGCTCCGTCGATTTCGCCGTGGACGAGGCCGCGGCGCCTGGCTTCCGGGTGATCGACCTGGGCTCGGGGGCGCTCGCGACCCGAGTCGAGCGCGTCGACGACTGATAGCTCTATTGCATCTAAAAAGATAGACATTAATTCTTTTACGTTATTATCGCGATGACGGTACCCTCTGGCGCATGATTCCCTTTCCGCCCACGTCATGCGAGGTAGCCGGGCCATGAACAGTCTTCATGCACCGACACGCGAGAGCGCCGTCACCGCCGAGGGCAGTGCCCCCGCCGGCCTGACGCCGCGGCGGCTGACGCATCTGCAGCAGCTGGAAGCCGAGTCGATCCATATCATCCGCGAGGTGGCGGCCGAGTTCTCCAACCCGGTGATGCTCTATTCCATCGGCAAGGACTCCTCGGTGATGTTGCATCTGGCGCGCAAGGCCTTCTATCCGGGGCCGCCGCCGTTCCCGCTGATGCACGTCAACACCACCTGGAAGTTCCGCGAGATGATCGAGTTCCGCGACCGCATGGCTGCGGAGTCCGGCATGGAGCTGATCGAGCACATCAACGAAGAGGGGCGCGCCGCCGGCATCAACCCCTTCGATCATGGCTCCAGCGGCTACACCGACGTGATGAAGACCCAGTCCCTCAAGCAGGCGCTGGACAAGTACGGCTTCGATGCGGCCTTCGGCGGCGCGCGTCGCGACGAGGAGGCCAGCCGCGCCAAGGAGCGAGTGTTCTCGTTCCGCGACAAGCACCACCGCTGGGATCCCAAGAACCAGCGTCCGGAGCTGTGGAACCTCTACAACGCCCGGGTCAACAAGGGCGAGTCGATCCGCGCCTTCCCGCTCTCCAACTGGACCGAGCTGGACATCTGGCAGTACATCTACCTCGAGTCGATTCCCATCGTGCCGCTGTACTTCTCCGCGCCGCGCCCGGTGGTGGAGCGCGACGGCATGCAGATCATGGTCGACGACGACCGCCTGCCGCTCGAGGAGGGCGAGGTGCCGGAGGAGAAGTGGGTGCGCTTCCGCACGCTCGGCTGCTACCCGCTGACCGGCGCGGTGGAGTCCCGGGCCACCACCCTGCCCGAGATCATCCAGGAGATGCTGCTGACGCGCACCAGCGAGCGTAGCGGCCGCGCCATCGACCACGATCAGGCGGGCTCGATGGAGAAGAAGAAGCGCGAGGGGTACTTCTGATTCGCTGAGGCGAATCAGAAAGCCGGAAGCTCTCAGCTTGAAGCCGTAAGACACCCCAGGAGGAACTCCTGGCAGGGTCGGGAAGCTTCAGGCCTGCAGGCCACCGGCAAGGGTATCCCACGAAAGAGATTCAGCGGTGAGTCGGGAAGCTCCGGGGTTCTTCCAGGTTCCGGCTCACAGCTTACAGCTACAGGTGTGTTACATGGCACATGCATCGGATTTGATAGCCGACGATATCGAAGCCTATCTCCACGAGCACGAGAACAAGGACCTGCTGCGCTTCATCACCTGCGGCAGCGTCGATGACGGCAAGTCGACCCTGATCGGCCGGCTGCTGCACGACTCCAAGATGATCTTCGACGACCAGCTGGCGGCCATCACCCAGGCGTCGAAGAAGAGCGGCACCACCGGCGAAGAGGTGGACCTGGCGCTGCTGGTCGACGGCCTGCAGTCCGAGCGGGAGCAGGGCATCACCATCGACGTGGCCTATCGCTTCTTCTCCACCAACAAGCGCAAGTTCATCATCGCCGACACCCCGGGTCACGAGCAGTACACCCGCAACATGGCCACCGGTGCCTCCACCGCCGGCCTGGCGGTGATCCTGATCGACGCCCGCTACGGCGTGCAGACCCAGACCAAGCGTCACAGCTTCATCGCCGACCTGGTGGGCATCCGCCACCTGGTGATCGCGGTCAACAAGATGGACCTGGTCGACTACAGCCAGGCGCGCTTCGACGAGATCGTCGCCGAGTACCGCGCCTTCGCCGAGCAGCTCGGCGCCGACGACATCCGCTTCGTGCCGCTCTCCGCGCTCAAGGGCGACAACGTCGTCAACCAGAGCGAGACCATGGGCTGGTATGACGGCCCGGCGCTGCTCGAGCTGCTCGAGAGCGTCGAGGTGCGCGCCGACCACAACCTCACCGACCTGCGCCTGCCGGTGCAGTACGTCAACCGGCCGAACCTCGACTTCCGCGGCTACGCCGGCACCCTGGAGGCGGGCGTGCTGCGCCCCGGCCAGGCGATCAAGGTGCTGCCGTCGGGCAAGACCTCCACGGTCGAGCGCATCGTCACCTTCGACGGCGACCTGGACGATGCCTGGCCGGGCCAGGCGATCACCGTGACCCTCGCCGACGAGATCGACATCTCCCGCGGCGACTGGATCGTCGCCGCCGATGCCGAGGTGACCGAGGCCGCCGCCTTCGACGCCGACATCGTGTGGATGAGCGAGCAGGCCCTCGAGCCGGGGCGTCAGGTCGATATCCGCCTCGCCGGACGCTCGGTGGCCGGCCAGGTCGAGACCATCCACTACCAGGTGGACGTCAACACCCTGGAACAGCATGCCGCCGAGCGGCTCGAGCTCAACGCCATCGCCCGTTGCCGGGTAGCGCTGACCGGGGAGGTGCCGATCGACGCCTACGATCGTAGCCCGGGCACCGGCAGCTTCATCGTCATCGACCGGTTGTCCAACGTCACCGTGGGCGCGGGCATGATCCGCGGCGCCGCCGAGGCTGGTGCCGGCGCGACGCCGGGCGAGGTCGACTGGGCCGGCTTCGAGGTCGAGCTCAACGCCCTGGTGCGCAAGTACTTCCCGCACTGGGAGGCGAGGGACGTGCGCGAACTGCTCAAGTAAGCGCACGCCCCTGCCGCCACGGGCCCGGCGATTCGGTCGCCGGGCCCGTGGCGTTTCGGGAGGAGGCCGGTGGCGCCACCGGCCGAGCGACTCGCCGCCCCACGAGAAAGCCGCTCCGAGGAGGAGCTTTCTCGTGTCTGGAGGGGGAGTCGGCCCGCGTGTCAGGCCTTCTTGAGCATCCGGTAGCCGGCCAGCAGGACCAGGGCGCCGACGATGGCCGTGATGAAGCTGCCCAGGCTGAAGTCACCCATCGAGCCGACCCCGACGAGGGAGCCGAGCCAGCCGCCGACGAAGGCGCCGGCGATACCGATCAGGATGGTGACGATGATGCCGCCGGGGTCCTTGCCCGGCATGATCCACTTGGCCAGGACACCGGCGATCAGGCCGAACAGAATCCACGAAAGAAATCCCATGGTGGCTCTCCTTGCTTGGTAGTGGTCCCTCTTGATGACGACCCCAGAGCGTCCCGAGTGGCGGAGCCGACAACGGGGGCATGGCGTGTGGCGTCGCGTCGTCATCACGGTAGCACATCGCTCACCGGGGAAGCGCTGAATAAATGTGAAGCGATGCGGACGAGATCAGCTCGGCCGATTGGCGACCAGTACGGCACGGCGCGGCGCCGGGAGACCCTCGCGGGTCTTCGTGGGGTCCTCGGGGTCGAGGAAGTCGGCCAGCGACTGGAAGGTCATCCACTCGGTGGCGCGCTGCTCGTCGCGGGAGGTGTCGGCCTCGTCGACCACCCGCACGTTGTCGAAGCCTGCGCGCTCGAGCCACTGGCAAAGGGCCGCGGAGGAGGGCAGGAAGTAGACGTTGGGCATGGCCGCGTAGCGATCGCCCGGCAGCAGCACCGTGGTGGCGTCGCCCTCGACCACCAGGGTCTCCAGCACCAGCTCGCCGCCGGGGCGCAGCGCGGCCTTGAGCTGGGCCAGGTGCTCCAGCGGCGAGGGGCGGTGGTAGAGCACGCCCATCGAGAACACGGTGTCGAAGAAGGCGAGATCCTCGGGTACGTCCTCGATGCCCACCGGCAGGAAGTGCACCGCGCCGCCGTCGGCGTCGCCGACGAAGTGGCGCACCGCCTGGAACTGCCAGTAGAAGCGCGGCGAGGGGTCGATCACCAGCACGAAATCGGCGCCGTCGCCGGCCATCCGCCAGGCGTGATAGCCGTTGCCGCCGCCCACGTCGAGCACCCGCCGGCCGGCCAGCGGCGCCAGGTGGGGCGCCACCCGCCGCCACTTCCAGTCGGAGCGCCACTCGGTGTCGATGGTCACCCCGCCGAGTCGATAAGGGCCCTTGCGCCAGGGGGCGAGCACGCGCAGCAGGTTCTCGCTCTGGCGGCGGCGCGAGGCGTCGAGATCGGTCTCCACCGTGACGTGGTCGGTGTCGAGGCTCACCCGGCGATCCTCCGGCAGCGCCGGCAGCTTGGCCACGGCCTTCTCCCAGGCCGGCAGGTCGCCGTAGCGGTTGCGGTCGAGGCCCCGGGCCAGCTGTTCGGGCAGGCGGGCCAGCCAGGCCTCGAGGCCCTGGTCGACGAAGGCGTGGTAGAGGTCGCGGTGGGAGGTGGTCATGGCATTCCTAGAAGGTGGACCAGCCGCTGGCCTCCATCAGCCGATAACGCCAGTAGCGCCAGGAAGTGGCGTCATCGTGTTCGTGGAAGGGGCGGCTGTGGTGTTCGCTGCGCCGATTATGCCAGTAGCGGTCGAAGCTTTCCCGCGCCTCGCGGATCACCGGATGGTCGTCGGTGGCCTCGAGTTGGATGTTGGCCTCGAAGTTGTGGTCGTCGAGGCTGCGTCGGCTGAGGTTGGCCGACCCGATCAGCAGGGAGGCGGGGCGTGCTCCGCCGTGGCGCAGCAACCACTTGCCGTGGGCATGAGCCCGGGCGTCGCCGGCCCAGCGAATGGCCAGTCCTGCCCGGGCCAGTTCGCGAGCCGTCTGGCGATTGGGGATGCCCGGGCTGGCGTGGCCGAAGTGGCTGTCGTTGGGGTCGAGCAGCAGGCGCAGCATCACGCCGCGACGATGAGCCGCGAGCAGGGCGCGGATCACCCGGCGGTGGGCCAGGTAGTAGGCGCAGATGTCGAGCGCTTCGCCCGGCCGGGCCTCCCCGACGACGACCAGCAGGGCATCGCGGATGGCGCCCTCGGTGAGCAGCCGCAGGCGGGGCGCGGATGGCGGGGAACCGGCGGCGGGCGGTGTCGGGCAGCGGAGGGGAGGGCAGAGGCCGGAACGCCGTGCCAGCGCCAGCTCGCTACACAGCAGGTCGAGGGCCGCGGGGCCGGCCAGGCACAGGGCGGCATTGCGGTAGTCGCGGCCGTCGCTGTCGGCATTGGCCGAGCCCACCACCGCTCGCCAGTCGTCGCCGTGGTCCACCACCAGGGTCTTGCGGTGGTTGGCGTGGAGATTGAGCAGTGCCAGGTGACTGCGCAGGGTGACGCGGCCGGGGCCCAGGGGATCGGGGAGCCAGCCGCCGCGAGGGGAGTTGCCCAGCGGGCGGCACAGGGCGCGCCACAGGGCCGTCCAGCCGGGATTGGGGGCACGCCCCTGGGCCATGTCGCAGACGCTCACCCGGATGCCGGCTCGCCGCAATGCCTCGAGCTGGGGGGCGGGACGACCGCCGTAGCAATGGTTGATGGCGTCGACCAGCACCACCGCCTCGAGCCCCGGCACCCGGGCCTTGCGACGGATCAGGGCCTGGCACAGCGAGCGCCCCAGGGGGCCGTCGTCGAGCATGAAGAGGTCGACCACCACCAGGCGACGTGCCTGGGCGATCAGCCGCCGCCATTCGCGGAAGATGACCTGGCGGCGACGCAGTTGCCCGCCGGCATCGAGGAAGGCCTCGTCCAGCAGCAGCACGAGCCCCTCGGCGGGGCGCCAGGCGCCGCACACGTGCAGGCCCGGGGGCAGTGGCTTGTGGCTCTGCCACCAGGCGCCGGCCAGCCAGGCGATGACGGCCACCAGCAGCAGGCCGCCGAACGGTGCGGTCATGCGCTCTCCCGGCCTCGCCGGTACGGCTCACTCCTTGAAGGCGATCAGCGAGGCGAAGTTCAGGTACTGGAACCAGATTAGCGAGCGCGTGAAGCCGGCGCGAGCCAGGCGCGCCTGGTGGGCCTCCAGGGTATCCGGCACCAGCACGTTCTCGAGTGCGGTGCGCTTCTGGCTGATCTCCAGTTCGCTGTAGCCGTTGGCGCGTTTGAAGTCGTGGTAGCGCTCCACCAGCCAGGCGTTGTCCTGCTCGTCGGCGGCCTTGATCTTCTCGGAGAGCACCAGCACCCCGCCGGGCTCCAGGGCCTCATAGAGCCGGGCGATCACGGCGTCGCGATCCTCCGGCGCCAGGAACTGCAGGGTGAAGTTGAGCAGGATCATGCCCGAGGGTTCGTAGTCGAGGGCGCGGATATCGCCCTCGGCCACCGTCATGGCATGCTCGGCGCACTCCGCGGCCAGGGTCTTCCGGGCGCGCTCGACCATGGTCGGCGAGAGGTCCACCCCGGTGTAGCGGAAGGCGTCCGGCGGCAGCTGGCCGGCCAGCGCCAGGCCGGCGGCGCCCAGCGAGCAGCCCAGGTCGTAGACATGGCCGCCGTGGCGCAGGTGGCGGCGGGCCAGCGGGCCGAGCATGGCCAGGATCTGGCCGTAGCCCGGCACCGAACGGCGGATCATGTCGGGGAAGCAGGCCACCACGCGCTCGTCGAACGAAAAGCGCGCCACCCGGTCCAGGGGTGTGGAAAAGATGGCGTCACGGTAAGATGCGTCACTCATATGCAGGGATTCGTGGGCTGGAGGCCCAATATTCTACGCTCCCCTGTTGTCGGCTGCACGACAGGATGTCCAGGAGGAATTCCATGAGCCATACCCCCATCGATCAGCAGCGGGCCTGGTGTGCCCTGGCCGAGCACGCTGCGGGCATGGGTCGCCGTCACCTGCGCGACCTGTTCGTCGAGCAGCCGAACCGCTTCGAGACCTTTCGTCGGCGTGCCGCGGGCCTGACCCTCGACCTCTCCAAGCAGCGCTGGACCGACCAGACCCTCGAGCTGTTGCTGGACCTGGCCCGCGACGCCGGTGTCCCCGAGGCCATTCAGCGGCTGCTGTCCGGCGAGCGCGTCAACGTCAGCGAGGATCGCCCGGCCCTGCACACCGCCCTGCGCCTGCCCGCCGATGCGCGGCTGGAAGTCGAGGGCCAGGACCTGGTGGCCTCGGTGCACGCCACCCTGGATCGCATGGAAGACATGGTGGCGCGCTTCCATGCCGGCCAGTGGCGAGGGGCCACCGGCAAGCCGATCCGAGACGTGGTCAACCTGGGCGTCGGCGGCTCCGACCTGGGGCCGCTGATGGTCACCCACGCCCTGGCCGACTATCGCCCCGATGTCGAACAGCGCATCGACGTGCATTTCGCCTCGACCATGGACGGCTCGCAGCTGGCCGACTATCTGGCGCGGCTGAACCCCGAGACCACGCTGTTCGTGCTGTCGTCGAAGTCGTTCACCACCATCGATACCCTGTCCAACGCGCGCACCGCCCGGGACTGGCTCAAGGCGCGGCTGCTGGGCGGCGCCCGCCAGGAGGGCGTCGACGAGGCGCTGCTGATGCGCCAGCACTTCATCGGCGTCTCGGCGAGCCCCGAGAAGATGAGCGAGTGGGGCATCGCCGACGATCACCAGCTCGAGTTCTGGGAGTGGGTCGGCGGGCGCTACTCGCTGTGGGGCGCCATCGGCCTGCCCATCGCCCTGGTGGTCGGCATGCAGCACTTCCGCGGCCTGCTGGCTGGCGCCCATGCGATGGACCGCCACTTCCGCGAGGCGGAACTGTCCGACAACCTGCCGGTGCTGCTGGCCCTGGCCGGCATCTGGAACGTCAACTTCCTCGACATCCGCGCCCACTCCATCCTGCCCTACGACGGCCGGCTCGAGTACTTCGCCGCCTATCTCGAGCAGCTGGAGATGGAGTCCAACGGCAAGTCGGTGACCCACGATGGCGAGGGCGTGGACTACTCCACCTGCCCGGTGCTGTGGGGCCAGCTCGGGCCCAATGCCCAGCACGCCTTCTATCAGCTGCTCCACCAGGGCACCCAGGCCGTGGAGTGCGACTTCATCGCCCCCAAGGTGCGCTACGACGACGTGCCGGACCCGGCCACCCGCGACCACCTGATGGGCCAGCACCGCCTGACGCTGGCCAACTGCTTCGCCCAGTCCCGGGCATTGATGCTGGGCGACGCCGCCGTGGCCGATGACGACGCCCCGCGGCCGGGCCACCGTCGCTATCGCGGCAACCAGCCCTCCAGTACCCTGCTGCTCGACCGCCTGACGCCGGAGACCCTGGGCGCGCTGGTCGCGCTCTACGAGCACAAGGTGTTCGTGCAGGCGACGATCTGGGACATCAACCCGTTCGACCAGTGGGGCGTGGAGCTGGGCAAGACCCTGGCCGGCGAAACCCAGCGCATCCTCCAGCACGAGGCCGGCCTCGAGGGCATGGACGATTCCACCCGCGGCTTGATCGAGGCGGTGTGGGCGGCCGAGCCCCAGGCGGACGCGTGATCCGCCCGATGGTCGTTAACGGTGAAGGGCTGGCCATTTATACAGGGCGTCGGGTATGCTGAGCGCCGATCCACCGCGCGCGCCGGCCAGCGGGGTGCTCTACCTGCACGGCTTCAACAGCGCCGCCGCCTCGCCCAAGGCGGCACTGGTGCGAGAGGCCTGCGCTGGCCTGGGGCTGCCCTGCATCACGCCGGACCTGTCGCATCGCCCTGAGCGGGCCCTGGCAGAGGCCGCCGCCGGGCTTGGCCGGTTGGGCGACTCACCGCTGGTGGTGGGCAGCTCCATGGGCGGCTTCCTGGCCACGGTGCTGGCCGAGCGCCACGGCCTGTACGCGGCGCTGATCAACCCGGCGGTGGCTCCCGCGCGGCTGGTGGAGGCGTGGATCGGCGAGGTCCTCGTCAATCCCTACCACGGTGAACGCTTCGTGGTCGGGGCGTCCCATCGCCGCGCGCTGGAGGCGATGACGCCGGCGCGGGTCTCGGCGGAACGCTACCTGTTGCTGCTGGGCACCGCCGACGAGACCCTGGACTGTCGCGACGCCTTCGCGTTCTATCGGGGGGCCAGGACCGTCCTCCACCCCGGGGGCGACCATGGCTTCCCGGCCCTGGCCGACTACCTGCCGGCGATCCTCGCCCAGGGCGGCCATGCCCTGGAGGCCGGGCGGGTGGCATCACGCGGCGGATCGCGCGGATTCGAACATGCATAGGAAACAGACGACGCCATGACCCAATACAGTGCCAGCTCGATCGAGGTGCTCGCCGGGCTCGAACCGGTGCGCAAGCGCCCGGGCATGTACACCGACACCGCGCGCCCCAACCACCTGGTGCAGGAGGTCATCGACAACAGCGTCGACGAGGCGCTGGCCGGCCACGCCGGCAGGATCGGCGTGCGGCTGTTCGAGGACGGCGGCGTCGAGGTCAGCGACGACGGCCGTGGCATGCCCATCGACATCCACCCGGAGCACGGCGTCTCCGGTATCGAGCTGATCATGACCAAGCTCCACGCCGGCGGGAAGTTCTCCAACTCGAGCTACCGCTTCTCCGGCGGCCTGCACGGGGTCGGCGTCTCGGTGGTCAACGCGCTCTCCAAGCGCCTCGAGGTCGAGGTGCTCAAGGGCGGGGAGCGCCACGGCATGGCCTTCGAGCACGGCGAGCTGGCCTCGCCGCTGGAGGTGATTGGCAGTGCCGCCAAGCGGGCCACCGGCACCCTCCTGCGCTTCTGGCCGGAGGCCAGCTACTTCGATTCGCCGCGGCTCTCGCTGTCCCGGCTCAAGCACCTGCTGCGCGCCAAGGCGGTGCTCTGCCCGGGGCTCGAGGTCTCGTTGACCGAGGCCGACGGCACCCAGAGCGTGTGGCAGTTCGAGGACGGCCTGCGCGACTACCTGGCCCAGGCCACCGACGGCTATGAGGTGCTGCCGGCCTCGCCCTTCGTCGGCCACTTCGCCGACGACGAGCAGGCCGTGGACTGGGCCATCCAGTGGTTGCCGGAGGGCGGCGAGCCGCTGCTCGAGAGCTACGTCAACCTGATCCCCACGCCCCAGGGCGGCACCCACGTCAACGGCCTGCGCGCCGGCCTGCTCGAGGCGCTGCGCGAGTTCTGCGACTACCGCAGCCTGTTGCCGCGCGGCGTCAAGCTGACCGCCGAGGATCTCTGGGAGCGGGTGTCCTTCGTGCTCTCGGTGAAGATGCTCGATCCCCAGTTCGCCGGCCAGACCAAGGAACGGCTGTCGTCGCGCACCGTGGCCGGCTTCGTCTCCGGGGTGGTCAAGGACGCCTTCTCGCTGTGGCTCAACCACCACGTCGACCAGGCCGAGGCGCTGGCCGAACTGGTGATCAGCGCCGCCCAGCGGCGCCAGAAGAGCGCCAAGAAGGTGGCGCGCAAGAAGGTCACCTCGGGCCCGGCGCTGCCCGGCAAGCTGGCCGACTGCTCCGGCCAGGACCCGGCGGGCAGCGAGCTGTTCCTGGTCGAGGGCGACTCGGCCGGCGGCAGCGCCAAGCAGGCCCGCGACCGCGAGAGCCAGGCGATCCTGCCGCTGCGCGGCAAGATCCTCAACACCTGGGAGGTGGAGTCCCACGATATCTACGGCTCCCAGGAGGTCCACGACATCGCCGTGGCGATCGGCATGGACCCGGGCAGCGACGACCTCTCCAAGCTGCGCTACCACAAGATCTGCATCCTCGCCGACGCCGACTCCGACGGCCTGCACATCGCCACCCTGCTGTGCGCGCTGTTCGTGCGCCACTTCCCGGCGCTGGTCGATGCCGGCCACGTCTTCGTGGCCATGCCGCCGCTGTACCGCATCGACCTGGGCAAGGAGGTGTTCTACGCCCTGGACGAGAGCGAGAAAGCGGCGACCCTCAAGCGCCTGGAAGGCAAGCGCGGCACGCCCAACGTGCAGCGCTTCAAGGGCCTGGGCGAGATGAGCCCGCTGCAGCTGCGCGAGACCACCATGGCCGCCGACACCCGCCGCCTGGTGCAGCTGACCCGCGAGAAGGGCGACGGCACCCTCGAGATGATGGACATGCTGCTGGCCCGCAAGCGCGCCGCCGACCGCAAGAGCTGGCTCGAAGATTACGGCAACCTCGCCGAGATCGAGGTGTGACCCGGCTTTGCCGGGAGCTGTAAGCCGTAAGCTTGAAGCTGGAAGAAATACCGAGGCGAGCGGCCCCGGGGACAGCCCGCAGCGGAGGTCCTATGCCATGGATGGCATCGGTAGCGCCCATGGATGGGTTTACAGCGCCTCCGCCTAGGGCTGTCGCCGGGTAAGCCGCGATTCGAAGCCGCGGACTCCGATGAGTTTTCAGTGGGACGATCCTCAAACGATTCCACGATCGTGAATAAGGTCAAATTGCCATGACCATGGATATCCAGGTGGCGGAGGGCGACGTCGAGCGCCTGTCCCTCCGCGAGTACACCGAGAAGGCGTACCTCGACTACTCGATGTACGTCATCCTCGACCGGGCGTTGCCGCACATCGGCGACGGCATGAAGCCGGTCCAGCGGCGCATCGTCTACGCCATGCGCGAGCTTTCGCTCAATGCCAGCGCCAAGTACAAGAAGTCGGCACGTACCGTCGGCGACGTGCTCGGCAAGTTCCATCCCCACGGCGACAGCGCCTGCTACGAGGCCATGGTGCTGATGGCGCAGTCGTTCAGCTATCGCTATCCGCTGGTGGACGGCCAGGGCAACTGGGGCAGCCCCGACGATCCCAAGTCCTTCGCCGCCATGCGCTATACCGAGGCGCGGCTGTCCAAGTTCGCCGAGGTGCTGCTCGCCGAGCTCGGCCAGGGCACCGTGGACTGGACCCCCAACTTCGATGGCACCATGCAGGAGCCGGTGGTGCTGCCCTCGCGGCTGCCCCATGTGCTGCTCAACGGCGGCACCGGCATCGCCGTGGGCATGGCCACCGACATTCCGCCGCATAACGTCGGCGAGGTGGTCGAGGCCACCTGCCACCTGCTGCGCCACCCCGAGGCCACCACCACCGACCTGGTGAAGTACCTGACGGGGCCGGACTTTCCCACCGCCGCCGAGGTCATCACCCCGCATAGCGAGCTGCGCAAGGTCTACGAGAGCGGCCGCGGCTCGGTGAAGATGCGCGCCCGCTATGGCCTCGAGGACGGCAGCGTGGTGATCAGCGCGCTGCCCTACCAGGTCAGCGGCGCCAAGGTGCTCGAGCAGATCGCCGCCCAGATGCAGGCCAAGAAGCTGCCCATGGTCGCCGACCTGCGCGACGAGTCGACCCATGAGGAGCCGACCCGGCTGGTCATCGAGCCGCGCTCCAACCGGGTCGATATCGAGGCATTGATGGCGCACCTGTTCGCCACCACCGACCTCGAGAAGAACATCCGCATCAACATGAACGTGATCGGCCTGGACGGCCGGCCGCGGGTCATGCCGCTGCCCGACCTGCTCGGCGAGTGGCTGCGCTTCCGGCGCAGCACCGTGCGCCGGCGCCTCGAGCATCGCCTGGGCAAGGTCCAGGATCGCCTGCATATCCTCGAGGGGCTGCTCGCCGCCTACCTCAACATCGACGAGGTGATCCGCATCATTCGCGAGGAGGACGAGCCCAAGGCGGCGCTGATCGAGGCCTTCGGGCTCAGCGAGCGCCAGGCCGAAGCGATCCTCGAGCTGCGCCTGCGCCACCTGGCCAAGCTCGAGGAAATGAAGATCCGCGGCGAGCAGGACGACCTGGAGGCCGAACGCGCCCGCCTGGAGGAGCTGCTCGGCTCCGAGGCCGCGCTCACCGACCTGATCGAGGAGGAACTGCGCCGGGCCGCCGCGGACTACGGTGACGAGCGCCGCTCGCCGCTGGTCGAACGCGAGGAGGCCAAGGCGCTCTCCGAAGTCGAGCTGCTCGGCGCCGACCCGGTCACCGTGGTGCTCTCCGAGAAGGGCTGGATCCGCGCCGCCAAGGGCCACGAGATCGACCCGTCGGGGCTCTCCTACAAGGCCGGCGACCGCTTCCACCTGGCCGCCCGCGGCAAGACCAACCAGCCGCTGGTGCTGCTCGACGATACCGGCCGTGCCTATACCCTGGCCGCCCACAACCTGCCCAGCGCCCGCAGCCAGGGCGAGCCGGTCACCGGGCGGGTCAACGTGGCCGCCGGTGCCCACATGGCCGGCGTCATGCTGGCACCGCCGACCACGCGCTACCTGCTGGCCTCGGACGGCGGCTACGGCTTCGTCGCCCGGCTCGAGGCGCTCACCGGCAAGAACAAGGCCGGCAAGGCGGTGCTCAGCGTGCCCAAGGGCTGCAACGTGGTCGCCCCCCTGGCCGTGCCGGAGGGCGAGGGCATCGGCGTGGCGGCGGTCTCCAACGAGGGGCGGCTGCTGGTGTTCCCGCTGGACCAGCTACCGGAGCTGGCCAAGGGCAAGGGCAACAAGATGCTCGACATCCCCGGTGCCCGGGCCGCGCGTCGCGAGGAGTTCCTGCGCGACCTGGCGCTGCTGGCACCCGGCCAGGTCCTGGTGGTGCATGCCGGCAAGCGCAAGTTGACGCTCAAGGCCGAGGATCTCGACTACTATCGGGGAGATCGCGGCCGCCGCGGGAGCAAGCTGCCTCGAGGTTTGCAGAAGGTCGATCGGCTCGAGGTAGACTCTTGAGCTTCGGGCTTCGGGCTTCGGGCTTCGGGCTTCGGGCTTCGGGCTTCGGCGAACCTTCGAGAGCGACTCCGAGCTTGGGGCTCCGGGCTCCGGGCTCCGGGCTTCGAGCCGTGGTGGTTCGCTCGCAGCTCGTTGCTCGCCGCCCGTGGCTACTCATGAATTGAGGTTGCAATGACTAGACGACTATTGATCCGCGCCACCGGTCCCGCCAGGCCCGGCCAGCTGGCCGGCCTGGGCCGGGCCCTGGCCCAGAGCGGCGCGCGGCTGCTGGACATCAACCAGAGCGTGACCTTCGGCATCGTGTCCCTGGAGGCGCTGGTGGGGCTCGACCACGACGTGGACCTGGAGGGGGCCCTGGCGGCGGCCGGCGACCACCTGGGCCTCGACGTCCAGGCCATCCAGGTCAGCGCCGAGGACTATCATCGCTGGAGCGTGCAGGCCAGCCAGCCGCGGCTGATCATGACCCTGCTGGCGCCGCACCTGCCGGCGGGCATCCTGGCCGAGGTCGGCGCCCTGACCGCCGAGCAGGGCCTCACCGTGGAGCTGATCCATCGGCTCTCCGGCCGCGAGCCGCTGGACGGTGGCGTGCCCGGCGATCATGACCTCATCCAGGGCGCCTGCGTCGAGTGCTGGCTGCGCGGCGAGGACATCGATCTGGAGGCCCTGCGCGAGAAGGCCCTGGCGCTGGGCGCGGCCCACGGCGTGGACATCGCCCTGCAGGAGGACTCGATCTGGCGTCGCCACCGCCGCCTGGTGTGCTTCGACATGGATTCCACCCTGATCCAGGCCGAGGTGATCGACGAGCTGGCGCGTCGCCACGGCGTCTACGACGAGGTGGCCGAGGTCACCGAGCGGGCCATGCGTGGAGAGCTGGATTTCCAGCAGAGCTTCCGCGAGCGCATGGCGAAGCTCAAGGGCCTCGACGAGTCGGTGCTCGCCGAGATCGCCGAGGAACTGCCGCTGATGGACGGCCTGGAACGGCTGATGGGCCAGCTCAAGCGGCTGGGCTATCGCACCGCCATCCTCTCCGGCGGCTTCACCTACTTCGCCCATCACCTCAAGGACCGGCTCGGCTTCGACGAGGTCCACGCCAACGAGCTGGTGATCGAGGACGGCAAGGTGACCGGCGAGGTCCGCGAGCCGATCGTCGATGCCGACCGCAAGGCCGCGCTGCTCCACGAGATCGCCGAGCGCGAGGGCCTGGCCATGGAGCAGACCATCGCCGTGGGCGACGGGGCCAACGACTTGAAGATGCTGGCCGCGGCCGGCCTCGGCATCGCCTTTCGCGCCAAGCCGCTGGTTCGCCAGCGGGCCCGGCACTCCCTCTCCACCCTGGGGCTGGACGCCGTGCTCTACCTGATCGGCTATCGCCAGGGCGATCTGGAGGAAGGCCGCGGTGAGCGCTGACCTGCTGACCTGGCGCGACCGCTTCGAGCGGCTGCGCGCCAACAAGCTGTTCGAAGGCCTGGTGATCGCCATCATCATCGTTTCGGCGCTGCTGATCGGCGCCAAGACCTACGAGCAATCCAGTCGTTTCCAGCAGTGGCTGCTGGCGCTGGATATGGCGGTGACGGTGTTCTTCCTGGTGGAGATCCTGATCCGCATGGGCGCCGAACGGCGACTGCGCGACTTCTTCACCAAGGGCTGGAACGTCTTCGACTTCCTGATCGTCGCCGCCAGCCTGATCCCGCTGGACGAGTCGGAGATGGTGCTGCTGGCGCGGTTGCTGCGCATCTTCCGGGTGCTGCGGCTGGTGTCGATGATTCCCGAGCTGCGCGTGCTGCTGGCCGCCCTGGTCAAGTCGATCCCGCGCATGGGCTATGTGGCGCTGCTGATGTTCATCATCTTCTACATCTACGCCGCCATCGGCAGCTTCCTGTTCGCCGAGGTCGACGACTTCCTGTGGGGCAACATCGCCACGGCCATGCTGACGCTGTTCCGCATCGCCACCTTCGAGGACTGGACCGACGTGATGTACGCCACTCAGGAGGCCCATGCCTGGAGCTGGCTGTACTACCTGACCTTCATCTTCCTCACCGCCTTCATCTTCCTCAACATGATGATCGGCATCGTGCTCGACGTGATGCAGAAGGAGAGCGCCGAGATGGCGCTGGAGAGCGGCGAAGGGGAGGCGGCGGAGCTGCAGGGCTTGCGCGCCGACGTCCACCAGCTACGCGACCAGCTGACCCGCATGGAGCACCTCCTGCAGGCCGGCGGGGCGCACGGCCTTGACAAGCGACCCCCGGGCTGATTTGCTAGTGGCATGAACACGACATCGTACAACCTCGTTCTCGACCTACGACTACTAGCCCGCCGCTGAGCGCGCCGGGCGATGCCGCTTGCATCGCCGTTGTTTCGTCGAATCGAGGTTGTCACATGTCCCGCACCGCTATCGCCATTCCCATGAACATCGCCGCTGCCCGTGTTGTACGCGCCGCCCGACCAGTCCGCCGGGTCGCGATGATCATGACCGAATCCTTCGACGACGCCCCGCCTGCCTTCCGGCAGGCGGGGCGTCGCCGTTTCCGTATCCGATAAACCGCCCCCGGGAGAACGCCGCCATGATGCTCGATAACCCCTCCGCCAAGTACCGTCCCTTCGTGGCCGTCGATCTGCCCGACCGCCAGTGGCCGAGCCGGCGCATCGAGGCGCCGCCCCAGTGGTGCGCCGTCGACCTGCGCGACGGCAACCAGGCGCTGATCGACCCCATGGATCAGGAGCGCAAGCAGCGCCTGTTCGACCTGCTGGTGAAGATCGGTTTCAAGCAGATCGAGGTCGGCTTCCCCTCGGCGTCCCAGACCGACTTCGACTTCGTGCGCTCGCTGATCGAGGACGACAAGGTGCCGGCGGATGTCACCATCCAGGTGCTCACCCAGGCCCGTCCGCATCTCATCGACCGCACCTTCGAGGCGCTCAAGGGGGCTAAGAACGCCATCGTGCACGTCTACAACGCCACCGATCCGGTGTTCCGCCGCGTGGTGTTCAACGTCAGCAAGCCCGAGTGCATCCAGATCGCCGTGGACGCCACCACCCGCATCCGTGAGCACATGGCGGCGGCCCCGGAAACCAACTGGACCTTCCAGTACTCTCCCGAGCTGTTTTCCACCACCGAGATGGACTTCGCGGTGGAGATCGTCGACGCCGTGGAGGCCACCTATGGCGCCAGCGCCCAGGCGCCGATGATCGTCAACCTGCCGGCCACCGTGGAGTGCGCCACGCCCAACAACTACGCCGACCAGGTGGAATGGTTCTGCCGCCACGTCGCCAAGCGCGACCACCTGATCGTCAGCGTGCATCCGCACAACGACCGGGGCACCGGCGTGGCCGCCGCCGAACTCGCGGTGATGGCCGGCGCCGACCGGGTCGAGGGCTGCCTGTTCGGCAACGGCGAGCGCACCGGCAACGTCGACCTGGTCACCCTGGCCATGAACCTCTACACCCAGGGCGTGCACCCGGCCCTCGACTTCTCCAACATCACGCCGATCATGCGCGAGGTGGAGTACTGCAACCAGCTGCCGGTGCACCCGCGCCATCCTTACGTCGGCGACCTGGTGTTCACCGCCTTCTCCGGCTCCCACCAGGACGCCATCAAGAAGGGCATGGCCGAGCGTCGCGAGAACCCGGACGGCGTCTGGGCGGTGCCCTACCTGCCCATCGACCCGCTCGACGTGGGCCGCAGCTACGAGGCGGTGATCCGCGTCAACAGCCAGTCCGGCAAGGGCGGCGTCTCCTACCTGCTCGAGCAGGAGCACGGCATCGAGCTGCCGCGCCGCCTGTCCATCGAGTTCAGCCAGGTGGTCCAGGAAGTGGCCGACCGACTGGGCAAGGAAATCACCTCCGAGATGATCTACCAGGCCTTCGTCGACGAGTACCTCGACCAGCGCGCGCCCCTCGGCCTGGTCAGCCACCGCATGTCCTCCGAGCCGGACAGCCCCACGGTGAGCCTCGAGGCCACCATCGAGGAAGGCGGCGAGCGACGCGTCATCCACGGCCAGGGCAACGGGCCGCTGGCGGCCTTCATCAAGGCGTTGGCCGCCGAGGGCCATGACGTGGAGATCATCGACTACCACGAACACTCCCGCGGCCAGGGCGCCGACGCCGAGGCGATCGCCTACGTGGAGGTGCGGGTCAACGGCGAGGCGGTGTTCGGCGTCGGCACCGACGAGAGCATCACCAGCGCCTCGATCAAGGGCGTGCTGAGTGCCATCAACCGCAAGCACTCCACCGAGGCCCCGGCCGCCAACGTCACCGCCGACTCCTTGGCTTGATGCCATAAGCCGCAAGCTTGAAGAAAGAACAACCCCATCGGGCCCTCCCGATGGGGTTGTTTCTTTCTGGGCAGCTAATATGCCGGGCTGCGGGCTGCGGGCTGCGGGCTGCGGGCTGCGGGCTGCGGGCTGCGGGCTGCGGCTTATGGGCTGCGGGCTGCGAGCAACGACAAGCGTGGATCGGCCTCGGTTGCCGCCGGCCCGGTTCGGGCGGCGGCCCGGCATTCGCTGGGCGTGAGGCCGAACTCGCGCTTGAAGGCGGTGGCGAAGTTGGGCGCGCTGGAGTAGCCGGCGAGTTCCGCCGCGGCATCGATGCCCAGGCCCTGCCGGGAGAGCGCCGCATGGGCGGCGGCCAGGCGCTGCCGCCGCAGGAAACGCCCCAGCGACTGGCCATGGCGGGCCCGGAAGCGACGCTGCAGGCAACTCAGACTCATGCCCAGCCGTCGGGCCAGCTCGGCCTGGCTGGCGTGGTACGCCTGGCCGCCGTCGATCATGGCCATCAGCCGGTCGAGGCGCGGGTCCGCGGCGAGCCGCGCAGGTTTCCGGTCCGAGGGCGGCTCCTCGGCGGCCAGGGCCTCGCCGACCATGGCCAGCGCGAAACCGTGAAGCTGCAGCTGCCGGGCGCCTCCCTCGCCGGCCAGGGGCTTCGCGCCGAAGCACTGGTGGGCGAGGGTCAGCAGGCCGGGGGAGGGGTGCCAGCGTGTCAGCCTGGGGTCGGGGCCGGTATCGGCGAGGTGTCGGGCATGGCCATGGCGGGCCAGCCACTCCGAGGAGAGCGTCAGGATCAGGGTTCGCTCGTGGCCGCCGGCGCGGCCGAAGCGGGTGAACGGCGTCGCGCGGTTCAGCGCCGTCAGCAGGCCGATGCTGGCGCTCGTGGGCCCCAGGCTCAGGGTGTCCCGGCCGTAGCGGACCCGTGCCGCGCCGCCGATGACCATGGCGACCTTGAGGCCCTCGGGCAGTTCGGCATTGCTGGTGAGGCCGAAGCGGTCGCGTACGTCGACCAGGCGAAGGTGCATGCCCGGCTGGAGTTCGGTGAGGTGCATGCGCCCCTCGAGCAGCGGCGCGTCCGGCTCCTGGCGCGCGTCCGGCACCTCGACCCGATAGCGATTGACCATGGCCACCGCCAGCGACTCGAGCCGCTGGACGCCGATGTCCGTTGCGGGATGGTCGGGGGCGGTGGCCAATCCGTTCATGGCGACGGTGTGCTCCTCGTGCCGGCGTTCGGCATCGTTCGCAAAGCGATGAGCCGCCTGCGCAAAGGCGGCCGTGTCGAAGGGCTGTCATAATGCGGCGCGCCGGAAGTGATTGCAACGCATTCGCATTTATAGTGCCGTGCCGGCCGGCCACGCGACGACAAGGGAACACGACATGACGACACGAGAAGGGGCCATCGGCCTATCCGCCACGCTCCTGGGCGGCCTGGTGGCCGCCCTGGGGATCAGCCAGACGGTGCTGGCACAGTCGATCGAGGAGGCGTCCCGTCTCGACACCATCACCGTCCAGGGTAACCGCCTCTACGGCATGCTGCCCTCGGAACAAACCGGCGGCTACAGCGTCGATGCCGCCACCGTCGGCACCAAGACGCCCGCCGCGCTGCGCGACATTCCCCAATCGGTGAGCGTGGTGACGCGCGACGCCATCGAGGACCGCAACTTCGACACCCTCGATCAGCTAGCCGGCCGCACCCCCGGCGTGCGGGTGCTGACCAACGATGCGGGGCGCTCGTCGATCACGGCCCGGGGCTATGAATATGACGAATACAACATCGACGGGCTGCCGGCGCCGATGTCGAGCCGCGAGGGCACGCTGCCGAGCCTGGTGGCCTTCGACCGGGTCGAGATCATGCGCGGGCCCTCGGGGCTGTTCAACAGCACCAGCGAGATGGGGGGCATCGTCAACCTGGTGCGCAAGCGGGCGACCGACCGCTTCGAGGGGCATGTGGTGGGTCGCTACGGTAGCTGGAACCAGCGTTACCTGGAGACGGACCTCTCCGGTCCGATCGATGCCGCGGGGCGGCTTCGCGGCCGGGTGGTGGTGGCCGGCAGCGATACCGACGGTTTCGTCGACCACAACGACAACCGGCGGCAGACCTTCTACGGGACCCTCGACGCCGACCTCAGCGAGGCGACGACGCTGTCGCTGGCCTTCCTGCGCCAGGAGAAGGACATCACGGTCAACAACGGCCAGGCCACCGATGTCGAGGGCGACCTGCTGTATCCGGACCCGAAGACCTTCCTCGGTGCCGACTGGAACGACTTCACGATGTACAGCAACGACGGGCTGGTCGAGCTGACCCACCGGTTCGCCGGCGGCGGCTACGGGCGGGTCGGGGCGCGGTATTCCGAGCGCCAGACCGAGTACAACTATGCCTATGGCGGAAGCGGCATCGCCGAGGACGGCTCCCTGGCGGCGTCCGGTGCGGCCGGAGACTTCGACAGCCAGGCGCTGTCGCTGGATGCCAGCTACAGCCAGCCGTTCGAGGCGCTGGGCCAGGTCAGCGAGTTCGTCGCCGGGCTCGACCACAAGCGCTATGACAACGAGGGACGCGCCGGGCGGGCGCGCCTGGGCAACACTACCGTCGAGGACATCCACGACCTGGCCCATGTCGATATCCTCGAGACCCACCTGGCGTCCGAGACCCGCGACAGCCTCGAGGAAACCGGGCTCTACTCCAAGCTGACCTTCCGCCCGCTCGCCTCGCTGGCGCTGATCGCCGGGGGTCGCCTGAGCCAGTACGAGGTGACGCTGGAGAACCATCTCGACGGCAGCGAGCGGGAGCGGGACGGCCATGAGTTCACCGGCTACGCCGGCCTGGTCTACGACCTCGACGCGGCCCACTCCCTCTACGCCAGCTACTCGGAAGTCTTCAAGCCCCAGACCTCCTATGGCGCCGATGGCGACCTGATCGAGCCCCGCGAGGGCACCCAGTACGAGGTCGGCATCAAGGGCAGCTATTTCGGGGGCGAACTCAATGCCCGGCTCTCGGCCTTCCGGCTCTACGATGAGAACAACGCCGTCGGCGTGGTGGACGAGACCTACTCGGCGCCCATCGGCAAGCGCCGCGTCCAGGGGGCCGAGCTGGAAGTGACCGGCTCGCCGCTGCCCGGCTGGGACCTGATCGCTGGCTACACCTACATGGATACCGAGTTGCAGGAGGGCGATCGGGTCCCGCCGACCTTCACCCTGGCTCCGCGCAACATCGTCACGCTGTGGAGCCAGTACGGCTTCAGCGAGGGCGCCCTGGCGGGCGTGCATCTCGGCGCCGGCATGACGGCGATGAGCGACTTCGGGACCAGCGCCGTGGAGGCGCCGGGGTATGCCGTCTTCGACGCCATGCTCGGCTATGACTTCACGTCGCGCCTCAAGGGGCAGGTGAACGTCAACAACCTCCTCGACCGCGAATACTACAGCCGGGTCGGCGGCACCAGCACCTTCAACATGGCGGGCGAGCCCGCCAGCGTCGTCGCCTCGCTGCGCTATGACTTCTGAGTCACGCCTCCCCTCCGTCATCACCGGGCGTCACGGCCGACCGTGTCGCCTGCCATTCCGATCCGCGGCCCTCTTCGGGGGGCTGCTCCTGTGGCTCTTCACGGTTCCTTTCATGGCACACGGCGAGACGCCCGACGGTGTCACTCTGCCCGATACCCGGGCCTTCACCCTGTCGGCCCCCGAGCGCGGGCGAGATTATCGCATCGAGGTCGCCTTGCCCGAGGCGCCGCCACCGGCGGAGGGCTATCCGGTCCTCTATCTGCTCGACGGCAATGCGCGGCTGCCGCTGGTGCAGGCCGCCCGCGACACCCTGTCGCCGCCCGGCCCGGCAACCAGCCAGCTGCTGATCGTGGCCATCGGTTACCCCGGCGTGGCGCGTTTCGCCTTCGAGCGGCGGGCCGAGGACTACACGCCTTCGCTTGGCGGGCCGGAGGGCATCGAGGGGCCTTCCGGCGGGGCGGACGCCTTCCTGGATTTCATCGAGACGCGGCTCAAGCCGGAGATCGCCGCGCGCTTCCCGGCCGATCGCGACCGCGAGGCGCTGTTCGGCCATTCCTACGGCGGGCTCTTCGCGCTGCACGCGCTGATGACGCGGCCGGCGAGCTTCGAGCGCTTCATCGCGATCAGTCCATCGCTGTGGTGGTACGGCAATCGCCCCCTCGACACCCTGGCCGCCCAGCGGCCGCCCGCCGGGGCGGACGACGTCGCTCCCCGGGTGCTGATCGGGGTCGGCGGGCTCGAGCAGACGCCGCGCGAGGCCATGCGCGGCACGCCCCGGGCGGAACGGCTGCGGGACAGGGCGATGGTCGACAACGCGCGTCGCTTCGCCGACTGGCTCGGCGAGCGCCACGACGGCTGGCGAGTGCGCTTCATGAACTTCCCCGGCGAGCACCACGGCAGCGTGATGTGGCCGGCCACCCGCGAGGCGCTGGCGTTCCTCGAGGAGCCGTGACGCTCCTTGCCCCTCGCCCCGAGCCCTCGACCCTTCAGAGCGGCGTCTTGCTGGCCTCGCCCGGCAACTCGCGCACCAGGGTCGGCATCAAAAAGCCGGGCAGCCGGGTCCTGAGCTCGGCGACCAGCGCGCGGGCCGTGTCGTCGGCCACGTCGAAGTGGGCGGCACCGCTCACCGGGTCGAGCACGTGCAGGTAGTAGGGCAGGATGCCGGCCTCGAACAGCCGCTCGGAGAGCGCGGCCAGCGACTCGACGTCATCGTTGACGCCGCGCAGCAACACGCTCTGGTTGAGCAGCGTCACGCCGGCCGCCTGCAGCCGCCGACAGGCCTCGACCACGCCCTC
Source organism: Halomonas sp. ABH4_019 (assembly GCF_056159885.1). Classification (NCBI taxonomy): domain Bacteria; kingdom Pseudomonadati; phylum Pseudomonadota; class Gammaproteobacteria; order Oceanospirillales; family Halomonadaceae; genus Halomonas; species Halomonas sp. ABH4_019. Next base: position 618,417 of record NZ_JBSWWC010000001.1, on the reverse strand, counting down.
GTCGATCTCCTGGGCGTGGTTGATGTGCAGCACCATGACCTTCTGCAGCCGCGTGCCGCCCAGCCAGTCGAGCAGGGTGGCGTCGATGCGGTCGGGGATCACCACCGGCAGCCGGGTGTGGATCCGCAGCCGCCTGAGATGCGGGATGGCTTCCAGGCGCTCGACCAGCCAGGAAAGCTGGCGGTCGCTGGCCGCCAGCGGGTCGCCGCCGGAGAGAATCGCTTCAACGATGGAAGCGTCATCGCGCAGGTAGGCCAGCGTCTCTTCCCACTGTGCCCGCGACGGCGCGTTCTCCTCGTAAGGGAAGTGGCGGCGGAAGCAGTAGCGGCAGTTCACCGCGCAGGCAGGGCTCGCGATCAGCAGAACCCGGCCGGCGTACTTGTGGATCAGCCCGCGACGGGGCGTGTGGTCGGCCTCCTCGAGCGGGTCGGCCACGTAGCCGGGGGCCGGCTCGGCCTCCTCGCCGAGCGGCAGCACCTGGCGCAGCAGCGGGTCGTGGGGGTCGCCGGCGCGGATGCGGGCCAGATAGGCCTCGGGTACGCGCACCTCGAACAGCGCATGGCCGGTCTCGGCGCCGGGCACCCATTCGGGAGCGAGACCCAGGCGTCGACACAGCGCCTGCGGGTCGCGAATGGCGCCGGCGAGCTGGGCCTGCCAGGCGCCGGGGGCGGGCGCGGCGGGGCGGCACTGCAAAGGAATCGGGCTTCGGGTTATCATGCGGGGCACACTTCGAGGCGAGCGAGGGATAGCCCCTCGGCCACTGTCATTTGCTTGCTCGCGCCCGTGGCATCGGCCGCCGGCGCGCTGAAATATGGAACGATCATCATGGCGAACTATTCTACCAACGAATTCAAGGGCGGTCTGAAGGTCATGCTGGATGGTGACCCCTGCGCCATCCTGGAGAACGACTACGTCAAGCCGGGCAAGGGCCAGGCCTTCAACCGCGTCAAGCTGCGCAACCTGATGACCGGCCGCGTCTGGGAGCGCACCTTCAAGTCCGGCGAATCCCTGGAGGGCGCCGATGTCCTCGAGCTGGAAATGGAGTATCTCTACTCCGACGGCGACATGTGGCACTTCATGAAGACCGACGGCTCCTTCGAGCAGTACGCCGTGGAGCAGCGTGCCCTGGGCGACACCGAGAAATGGCTCAAGGAGCAGGTGGCCTACACCGTGACCCTGTGGAACGACAACGCCATCAGCGTGAACCCGCCCAACTTCATCGAACTCGAGGTCACCGAGACCGACCCCGGCCTCAAGGGCGACACCGCCCAGGGCGGCTCCAAGCCGGCGACCCTGTCCTCCGGGGCCGTGGTGCGCGTGCCGCTGTTCATCAACCAGGGCGAAGTGTTGAAGGTCGATACGCGCACGGGTGAGTACGTCTCCCGCGCCTGATGTCGGGCCCTTCCTGCGCTCGCTCAGGCGGCGTTGAATCCCGGATCGGCTTGCTCATTTAGCGCTGCTAAACTCCGCCGCCTCACCGGGATTCGCCTTGCGACCCACAGGGATGTGGGAAGTGCGTAAGCCCGTCGGGAACGGGCTTAGCCCTGAGCGTCGCTCGGAGAGGGCGCGAGTGCGGCGAACCTCGCCCATAGAAGGCCACACTCTCTCGGGTGTGGCCTTTTGTTGTCTCAGGAGATGTATCGATGACGGTTGATTGGCGGCCCACGGCCGAGATCGCGACGCTGCGCGAGAGGGCGCGGCTGATGGCCGAGGTGCGGGCCTTCTTCGCCGAACGCGGGGTGTGGGAGGTAGAGACGCCGGTGCTCGGCCACGGCGGCAGCACCGACCTGCACCTGGCGTCGCTGTGCTGCGAGGCGGTGACGCCTGCGGGCCGCGAGCGGCTGTGGCTGCAGACCTCGCCGGAATTCCACATGAAGCGGCTGCTGGCCGCCGGCAGCGGGGCGATCTTCCAGATCGCCCGCAGCTTCCGCGACGGCGAGGTGGGCGGGCGCCACAACCTCGAGTTCAGCATGCTGGAGTGGTACCGCCCGGGCCTCGATCTGGACGGCCTGATCGCCGAGACCGATGCGCTCATTCGCCGAGTGCTGCCCACCGACCCCGGGCCGCTGCGCCGCCGCCGCTATCGTGAGCTGTTCCGCGAGCATCTCGCCCTCGACCCCTTCCTTGAGCCGCTGGAGGCGTTGCGCCGTCGGGCCGCCGAGACCGGCGGGCTCGACATGGCCGAGGCCTCTCGCGACGACTGCCTCGATCTGTTGGTCAGTCTCGCCATCGAGCCGCAGCTGGGCCGGGACGGCATCGACGTGGTGGTGGACTATCCCGCCAGCCAGGCGGCGCTGGCCCGCCGCCATCGCGACCCGGAGGACGGCGAGTGGGTCGCCTCGCGCTTCGAGGTCTACCGGCACGGGGTCGAGCTCGCCAACGGCTACGACGAGCTCACCGACGCCGCCGAGCAGCGTGCCCGCTTCGCCGAGGACAACGCCGACCGCCGCGCGGCCGGCCTTCCCGAGGTCGACGTCGACCAGCGTCTGCTGGCCGCCCTCGAGGCCGGCATGCCGGCGGGCAGCGGCGTGGCTCTGGGCCTCGACCGGCTGATTCAACTGGCACTGGGAAAGGCCGGCGTGGCCGAGGTGATGGCCTTCGCCACGCCAAGGGCCTGAGGCAGCAGGCAAGAAATTGCCCGCTGGGCAACTTCTTGCTCGATCTGGGCAAGATCTTACCTAATTAAATTTAATAATCATGATGGGTATTTTTATAATTTATTGATTTTAAAATAATATATATTAATTGGCGCAGGCTGTGCTTCTTTTGGGTGTCCATCGGACATCGTTATTCAACGTCAAGGAGCAGACCCATGCCCACGCCGTGTTATATCAGCATCGAAGGCCAGACCCAGGGCAACATCACCGCCGGTGCCTTCACCCCCGAGTCCGTCGGCAACATCTACGTCGAGGGCCACGAGGACGAGATGCTGGTGCAGGAATTCAAGCACATCGTCACCGTGCCCACCGACCCGCAGTCCGGGCAGCCCGCCGGCCAGCGCGCCCACGAGCCGTTCATCTTCACCGTGGCCCTGAACAAGGCCGTGCCGCTGATGTACAACGCCCTGGCCTCCGGCGAGATGCTGCCCAACGTCGAGCTGAAGTGGTACCGCACCTCCGTGGAGGGCAAGCAGGAGCACTTCTTCACCACCGCGCTGACCGATGCCACCATCGTCGACATCAACCTGCGCATGCCGCATGCCCAGGACTCCAACAGCGCCGAGTTCACCCAGCTGATGGACGTGTCCCTGGCCTACCGCAAGATCGACTGGGAGCACACCGTCGCCGGCACCTCCGGCTCCGACGACTGGCGCGCCCCGATCGAAGGCTAAGGCCCCGTGCTATCGGTGGTGCATCTCACGGCTCGCACCACCCACGCCGCCAGGGCCGAGGCCCTGGCGGCGGCATGTCTCAGCGCTGGTCGTTCTCGCCCGTCAGGCGAGCCCTGAGCCATGCCGCCGTCGACTTGTGTCGGCGACGCACTCGCGTAATCTACCCCTTTCGCCGGCCTCTCTAGGTCGGTGACCCAAGGACCGGACACGGCCTCCAGGAGGGATGCCATGACCCAGGCCCATGGGCTGCACTTCACCCTGAGCCTCGCCGGGGCCGGCGAGGCGGCGCTTTCGGTGATCGACTTCACCCATGAGGAGGCGCTCTCGGCCCCCTTCCATTTGCGGGTGCGCTTCGCCAGCCGCGCCGGCGACCTCTCGCCGGAGGCGCTGCTCGACCGGCCGGCGAGCCTGACCGTGTGGCAGCGCGGCGTAGCCCAGCGCCGGGTCCACGGCATCATCAGTGAGTTCGGCCGCGGCGACCGCGGCCATCGCCGCAGTTTCTACGAGGTGGTCATCCGCCCGTCGCTGTGGCGCCTCTCGCTGCGCCAGAACTCGCGCATCTTTCAGCGCGTCTCGCCGCTGACCATCCTCAACACCCTGTGCGACGAGCGCGGCCTGAGCGACGTGGCCTTCGCGGTGACCCGCGAGCCAGCCGAACGCGAGTACTGCGTGCAGTATCGTGAAACCGACCTGGCCTTCATCGAACGCCTGGCCGCCGAGGAGGGGCTGTTCTACTTCCATGAATTCGAGGATTCCGACCTCGGCGCCCATCGGCTGGTGTTCGCCGACGACCCCCAGGTACTCACCGGGCTCGGCGAGCGCACCTACCACCATCGCGCCGGCGGCACGCCGCCCCAGCGCCACCTGCGGCGGCTGACACAGACCGCCCGGGTGCGCCCGGCCCGCGCCCAGCTCAAGGACTATTCGTTCAAGCAGCCGGCGTACGCCCAGCTGCACGAGCGCCAGGGCGACGGACTGGAGCAGCACAGCCAGCGGGAAGACTACGAGCACTACGACTATCCGGGGCGCTACAAGGCCGATGCCTCGGGCCAGGCCTTCACCCGCCACCGCCTCGAGCACCTGCGCCACGACGCCCTGACGCTGGGCGGCGAAAGCGACCTGCCGGAGTTGGCCCCTGGCACGCGCTTCAGCCTGGCCGACCACGACGTCGGCGAGTTCAACCGCGGCTGGCAGGTCGCCAAGGTGGTCCATCAGGGCGAGCAGCACCAGGCGCTGGAGGAAGACAGCGTCGTCCAGGGCGATGGGGCCGGCATGACCCGTTACCACAACAGCCTGACGCTGACCCCGGACGACGCCGCCTGGCGCCCGGAACCCGAGCCCAGGCCGCGGGTCGACGGCCCCCAGGTGGCCTTCGTGGTGGGCCCCGAAGGCGAGGAGATCTACTGCGACGCGCACGGTCGGGTCAAGGTGCAGTTCCCCTGGGACCGCTACGCGCCAGGGGACGAGACCAGCAGCGCCTGGCTGCGCGTCAGCCAGGGCTGGGCCGGGGGCGGCTACGGCTTCCAGGCCATCCCCCGGATTGGCCACGAGGTGATCGTCTCCTTCCTGGAGGGCGACCCCGACCAGCCGCTGATCACCGGGCGCACCTACCACGCGGTCAACACGCCGCCGTACCCGCTGCCCGAGCACAAGACGCGTACCACCTTCAAGACGCAGACCCATCAGGGGGACGGGTTCAACGAGCTGTGCTTCGAGGACAAGTCGGACGCCGAGTTCATTTACCTGCACGCCCAGCGAAATCTCGAGCTCCAGGTCAACAACTCGCGCCAGAAGCGAGTGGAATTCGATGACAGTGCTTCCATCGGCAACAACTCCTATCTGGCCGTGGCCAAGGACCGCGTCGAGACCATCGAGGGCAAGCGGGATGTGACCGTCGTCTCCGACCTGACCGAGAAGGTGGAAGGCAACCACGGCCAGACGGTCGGCGGCGACAGCCAGGCACGGATCGGCGGTGATCTTACCCTCAAGGCCGACGGCGAGATCGTGCTCGATGCCAGCAAGATCACCCTGGTCTCCGGAGGCACGGCGCTGGTGGTCGCCAACGGCAGCGTCGACGTCACACCGGCGCTGAACGTCGGCTCGGCGTCTCCCGGGGCCGCCGCCACGCCCGCCATCCCGGCGGTGCTGGAAGCCGCCGCCGGCGAAGGCGCGCCGTTCGTTTCACACTGCCCGGCCGAAGAGGAATGAATCATGGCAGAGCGTGATCTGTGGGTCGGCCGCTGCCATGTGAAGGCCCGCTATCCCGAAGCCCGCCAATGGTCGGCGGCGGTCGACGAGGCCGTGCTGGTTGCCGTGGTGACGGCAAGCGACGCCGCGACCGGGCAGGCACTGGTGGCGCAGCGGCTCGAGGAAGCCGGGCTCGACCTGCTGACGTTCGAACACGTGCAGACCCTGCTGCAGCGCTTCCGCGAGCAGGGCATGTCCAAGCCCCTGGTGGACCTCGCCGACCGCACGTCCACCGCCTCACCCGTGGCCTTCGGCGAGATGCTACCGATCCTGCTCGAGCCGGAGGCGGCGCCAGCGCCGCAGGAGGCAGCTCCGCCCCCGGCGCCGACCTACGCCGAGATCGGCTGGGACGATCTGTTCGGCGCCACTCAGCCCCCGCTGTGGGCCGTCATCGATGGCGTGAACTGCCGCGAGGTCATGGCACGGCTCGCCGAGACCGATGTGCAAAGCGCCTGCCTCTACGCCTCGACGGACGCCGACACCCGCGCCATGGCCCCCTGGCTGGTGCGCCTGGAGCCCGACAGCGAACTGGTCAGCTGGCTCAAGGGCCTGCCCCAGGACCAGCACTGGGGCATCCTGCTGCAGTCCACGGCCACCCTGAAGCAGCTGCGTACCCACCTGCGCAAGTTCACCATGCTCTGGACCCCGGCCAACGACCAGGCGCCGGTCTACTTCCGCTTCTACGATCCGCGGGTGGCGCTGGAGCTTCCCCAGGTGCTGCCGGAGTGGAAAAGTGCCCAGTGGCTGGCGTTGATCGACACCTTGACGCTACCGATATCCCCGTCGATGACATGGCCGGACGACCTGTCACTGGTGCCCGGCGTGACCTTTGCCAGCGAACGGGATATCTGTCAGGGCCGCCTGATTCAGATCGCCCTGCCGCATCGCCAGGGGGCCGATGCCGCACCGTCGCGTCGATTTGCCATCACTCGGACGGAATTCGATGACTTCAGTCGCCTGCAGCGCGTCAGGGCTCAGCGTGGCCTGGCACGCAATGTCCTGGAAGAGTTCACCGAAACCCCTCCCGATGAGGTGCTGGCGGCCGTCGATGCGGCCCAGCGGCTGGGCCAGCGGCATGGGATGACCTCGAAGAAGCAGGTGACGACCCTGACCAAGTGCCTGCTGGAGTTCGGCGACGACTTTCCACGGGATTATCCGGAGGCAGGGCGGTTGCTCACTGATGGCTCCTCCCTGGCCTGGCAACGCCGCAATCACCTTGAGGCCTGGCGCCCGCGAGGCCGATTGCAGCGAGACTTTCTGGCGCGTCAGCCAATATCCGACAACGAGCTCGAGGTCTGGCCATCGACGCATCATGAGCCAGGGAGGCCAGCATGAGTTACAGCCCCACAGCAGATGATCTCTTGTACATTCTGGAAAGCGACGGAGAACGCTTTTCGGCGTCCGCCCGCCGCCAATTGGAGAGCGAAATTCACAAGGCGCTGCAACGCCGCCAGGATAATGCCGCCAGCGGCCTGGAGGCACCGGTCATGCGTGCCTGGGCGGACCGCTGGGTCGCGCTCGGTGGTAACGGCGGCCAGCCGCTCACCGAAAGCCCGCTTCCGCCGACCCCCGGAGACGGCGAGATTTTCGATCCGGACTTCGCCGCGGCTTGCGTGGAGTGCAGGCCCAACCAGCCCTGCTGTCTCGTGTCTGGCAGTGTGACCGACAGCACGGACGACACCCGCCAGATTACCTGGCCTCTCGCCGATATCGAGGTGGATGGGGAGTGCCGCAAGGCGACGACGCTACTGGTGGTGGCCAAGGAGGTCGAGGGGCGCCACCTGTCGGCCAAGGTGAAGGCCGAGTGGGACCAGCCGACCTGCCAGGTCGGGCATACCGATCGTCCCTCCCTGATCACCAGCGGCCTGACCGAGGGACAGCAGCGGCTGGAGACCACGCCGAGCGAGGTAGCGCTGGGTTACCCGCAGTTTCTCAATATGAGCATGGCGCTGAGAAATTACGTGCCTGAGAACGTGCTTCATGCCGTCTTCGCCATGGATGCGATTCTGGCCTTCCAGTCCACGTTGCAAGGGCGCGATGGCGCACATTTCACGCCCAACCAGTGCGTCACCGACGATGCCTTGGGTCAGACCCTGCGGGTCGTTGCACTGCCCTATGCCAAACTGAGCGGCGAGCTGAAACTGGCCCTTAGGCTAGTTTTCAGCACGGCGGGTGTGAGCGCCAATGCTGAAGCCGAGGGAACGTTCGAAGGCCAGTTTGGCCCCTATCAGTTGAAGTCGGAACAGAGGGCGCAGCATACGGCCAATACCGGCCAAGCGCTCGATGGCGATGACGGCAGCCGCGCCCCGGGGCTGATTGGTACCATGGCCAACGTCATCGAGACCCTCGATTCCTATGTGGCGGACGGTAATACGCGGGAGCAGCCCAGTCGAGATAGAACCCAGTATGCCAGCCGCATCGTGTTGAGCCAGTCTCTGACCTTCGCGCCCGAAGCCGTCGAATTGACGCCGGTCGAGAGCAGCCCCGATCTGCAGCTTGTGATCGGTGGCCTAACCTCGACCTTCAAGCTTGGGGTGACGGGCCGGCTCGACTTTATCGATGCCCTGGCGACGGCCTTCACCACCCAGATAGGCGCCGCCGCCATTCAGGAAGCCCGGGAAAAAATGGCATCGGGGCGGCATGTCAAGGCCACCTTGGAAGCTTATCTGGAACTGGGCGCGGAGGGCACCCTGACGCATGGCATAGCCAGCGGCGTCACACTTCGCCTGCCCGCCCATGGCGACCCTGACGTCGCCATGGAGGGGCTCGAGCAGGAGTTCGAGGGCGAGCTCAAGATCTCGGGCAAGGCAGAAATCGCCATCGAGATAGAAGCCAAGGTCTGGGTGATTACCGCCAAGGCCGGCGTCAGCGGCAGCCTGCATACGTCCTGGGCCTGGAAGGTGCGCCTGGAGGGTGGCGAGCGTCAGCGCCGCCGGGACTTCGAGGGCGTCGTGGTGGCCTACAAAGCTCACGCAGAAGTTAGTGTTAGAAGCAAAGAGGGCAACGCCAATCAGACCGGTCCCAATATGGGAGGCGAAGCCAGTGATGAGCAGCAGTGGGAGGATCTCTTCGAGCGGGTCGATAAAGACATCGAAGAATCTACAGCGAAATCCGAGGAGATGCAAAGTGATCGTGATGAAAGCGCCTCCGAGTCCGATACGGAAGACGATCCCGACGAGGAGGAGGTAACGATATGGAAAAAGAAAGAGGGTACATGGGAAACCTACTGAAGGGCCTGGTCGGCCTGTTATTTATCACCATGATCTGGCAGGAAAGGGCAATGGCAGAAGAGCGTACCAATTTCAAAATGCTTTACCACGCTTATGTGCATACACGTGGTGCGGCCTGGTCATTGCGGGTCAACGATATCTTCGTGCGCGATAATATCGATGTGCCCTATGCCGACTATTCGCCCAATATTGGCCTTCAGCTCCGCGAGGGGCGTAACACGCTTTCCCTTCTGTTTTCACCGGTGACCGGCCAGAATGATGAGACGGGGGAATATGAGTATGCGTTACACGATGGCGTCGAGATCGATATCGCCATCGGGCGTAACAAATGGACCGAGAATAAAAATGAGCGCCTGCATCTGCTGCGGCTGCGTTATAACGAGGAAAAGGGGCGGTTCGAGTCGCTGGACGAGACCGCGGGCGGCGAGCCCCGTCAGCTCAGTCAACCGCATATGAGAAGCAGCGGCGACTGGCGGCTCGGTGAATATCGCAACATCATCTTCGGTGGTGGCTGGACCCTCGATGGCTATCGCTTGGATATTGCCTTCCGTCTGGACGACGCGATTCCTCCTCCCGACTGGCAGGGCCGGGCCGTCGAGCTGGAAGATACCCCGCAGCTGCGTCGCGAGCTGCGCGAGGCCTACCGCCGCATCTACGGGATGATCGAGCGCGGCGATGGCGAAGCCATCTTCCAGGAACTCAAGCCAGTTTGGGAACGGACGGCCTATATGCTGACCACAGAACCCTCCGCTCGAGCTTGGAGAGAAAATTCTGAAAGAGGGCTGAACGATGAGTTTAGTGCGACCCCTTCGGATGGCTCTCATCTATTACCGGCCCCTAATTGGGAAGGAGGCCCCGAGAACGATCAGTTGGAGTTTATGGCCAACCATCGCCTGGTGCGGATCCGGCCCAATCCGATTGTGTGGGAAGAGCCGCCGGAAGGCAGCGGGAGCTTTATCGCCTTTCCGGTCGCCTTTTACCGCACCGAGGACGGTAAATGGCATGTCGGCGATGTGGTCAATAATCTATGAAGCCTATCGCACGCCAGGGCGACCTGCACCGCTGCCCGTGCAGCGGCCACGGCGTCACGCCGATTGTCTCGGGCTCGCCCCAGTCTCGGGTCGAGGGTCAGCCGGTGGCCCGGGTGGGCGACAAGACCGCCTGCGGCGCCACCATCATCGAGGGCTCGGGCAGTGCCACCACCGATGGCCAGCCCACCGCGTATCTCGGCTGCAAGACCGACCACGGCGGCGAGATCATCTCCGCCGCCAGTCAGGCCATGGTCGAGCCGTGAGCTAAATCCCACCACGGCACAGGGAGGTGCCCCCCATGAGAATCTGGCCACGATGGCTGTATGGCCTCTGTCTCGCCCTGCTCTGGCAGGGCTTTCAAGCCCCTGCCATGGCGGATAATGCGGAAAACCTATATTTCGCTCATGTCCACACGCAGGGATCGGCCTGGTCATTGCGGGTCAATGATATCTTCGTACGCGATAACAGCAAGGTCGCTTATGCCGACTATTCGCCCAGCATCAGTATGCAGGTCCGCGAGGGGCGTAACACGCTTTCCCTCCTGTTCTCACCTGTGACCGGAAAAAGCGATGAGACGGGGGAATATGAGTATTCGCTGCACGATGGCGTCGAGATCGATATCGCCATCGAGCGCAATCATTGGAAGACACAGGACCAGGAACGCCTGCATCTGTTGCGGCTGCGTTATAGCGAGGACAGTGGGCGGTTCGAGTCGCTGGACGAGACCGCGGGCGGCGAGCCCCGTCAGCTTAGTCAAGCCCATATGAGAAGCAGCGGCGACTGGCGGCTCGGTGAATACCGCAACATCATCTTCGGTGGTGGCTGGACCCTCGACGGCTATCGCCTGGATATTACCTTTCGTCTGGACGATGCGATTCCCGCTCCCGACTGGCAGGGCCGGGCCGTCGAGCTGGAAGACACCCCGCAGCTGCGTCGCGAGCTGCGCGAGGCCTACCGTCGCATCTACGGGATGATCGAGCGCGGCGATGGTGAAGCCATCTTCCAGGAGCTAGAGCCGATTTGGCAAAGAGCAGCTTATATGTTGACAACAGAATCTTCTGCGAGAGCTTTCATTGAAGAAGGTGAATTGGGTTTAGCCCGATATCGTCAGAATCGTCCAGATGGTGCGGTGCTGTTACCGGAACCCTATTGGGAGGGAAGCCCCGAGGACGATCAGTTGGAGTTTATGGCCAACAACCGCCTGGTGCGGATCCGGCCCAACCCGATCCTCTGGGAAGAGTCGCCGGAAGGCAGCGAGAACTTCATTGCTTTCCCGGTCGCCTTCTACCGCACCGAGGACGGTAAATGGCATGTCGGCGATGTGGTCAATAACCTATGAAGCCCATCGCACGCCAGGGCGACCTGCACCGCTGCCCTTGTAGCGGCCACGGCGTCACGCCGATCGTCTCGGGCTCGCCCCAGTCTCGGGTCGAGGGTCAGCCGGTGGCCCGAGTCGGTGATAAGACCGCCTGCGGTGCCACCATCATCGAGGGCTCGGGCAGTGCCTCCACCTTTGCCGGGTCTAGGTAGAGGCAATGCTGCTCTCGGCTTGATGAGAGCGGTAGGTGCTGCCTGACGCTGCGATCTGCACGATGGACGCCGCAAGGCCGTTACAATGGGGCCATCATTCATCGTCTGGAAAGCGCATCATGAAAGATTCGGGTATCAAGGTCGCCACCTATGTCTGCCCGGCATGCAAGGAACGGGTCGGCCTGCGGCATCGCCATGCGCTGCGCCTGCTGCGACACGAGACGGCCGAGTGCCCCAAGTGCGGGGCGGATGATCTCATGGCGGGGGCGTCGCGCGAGGTGCTGTCCCGTCATCTTCGCCAGATGGAGGAGGCGGCGAAGAAGTATTCTCGTATCGTGCTGGTGACGGTGCCGATCATCCTGGCCACCCTGGCGCTGCACTTCTTCGGCAAGATCCCGACGCCGGTCTTTGCAGGCATCTTCATCCTCGCCTTGGGCGCTCAAATCCTGGGCAAGCCGAAGCGGGCCATGCGCTCGCCGGTCGAGATCGAACTGGAGCGCTCGAGCTGAGCCACTGACGATCGTGACGTAACATGATCGGCCGGACACGGCAGGGCCCACTCACTCGAGTGGGCCCTGTTCGTTGGTGGCTCGATGGTGAAGCAGAGAGCCGGGTGGTGTGTTTCAGCCGAACTCGCCGAGCCGCTGACCCATCCTGACCGTCTGCTCCGCGTCCAGGCCGTCGAAGTCCACCGGCTCGGCGAAGGTTATCACCACGGTGGAGCCGAGCTTGAAGCGGCCCATTTCCTCGCCCTGCTCGAGATGCACCGGGGTATCGAAGCGGATGCGTTGCACGCCGCCGCGGGGCAGGGGGGTGATCTGGCCGGCCCACACCGTCTCGATGGCGGCGACGATCATGGCGCCGACCAGCACCAGCGCCATGGGGCCGTGCTCGGTGTCGAAGTGGCATACCAGCCGCTCGTTACGAGCGAAGAGATTGGGCACGTGGTGGGTGGTGGCGGCGTTGACCGAGAACAGCCGCCCCGGCACGTAGACCATCTCCTTGAGCGTGCCCGCCACCGGCATGTGCACCCGGTGATAGTCGCTGGGCGACAGGTAGACGGTGGCGAAGCTGCCGTCGCGGTAGCGCCCGGCGGCCTCCAGGTCGCCGCCCAGCAGGTCGGCGGCGGTGAAGTCATGGCCCTTGGCCTGGATCAGCCGGCCGTGATCGAGGCGTCCGAACTGGGAGAGGGTGCCGTCGGCCGGCGAGACCAGCCCCTCGCCGATGGGCCGGGCGCCATCCTTCAGCGGCCGGGTGAAGAACGCGTTGAAGCTCGGATAGGCGCTCGGGTCCGGCTCATGGGCCTCGCCCATGTCGACCTTGAACTGGCGGATAAAGGCGCGAATGGCGAGGTCCTTGGCCCAGGACACCCGGCAGTCGGCCAGCCGGCCGATCAGCCGCGAGAGCAGGTGGTGGGGCAGGGGATACTGGAGCAGGGCGAACAGCTTGGCTGGGGTCACGAAGGCATCATTCCTCAAGAGGGATGTAGGAAGAGGGAAGAGCAAAGAAGGAAGAAAGGATAGCGACCTCCTTCCTTCTTCCATGTGCGGAGCGCCGGTCTTCCGTCTTATAGCGGCGCAGCCGCGTTCTCGCCGTCAGGGCTTTTCGACCGGCGTGTCGTCGCGGTTGCCCCATTCCTTCCAGGAGCCGGCGTAGGCGCGCATCTTCTCGAAGCCCAGCGCCTTGCCCACCAGCCAGGTGAAGCCGCTGCGGTGGTGGGTCTGGCAGTGGGTGACCACTTCCATGTCCGGCGTCAGGCCCAGCGCCTCGAGTTCGGTGACCAGCTCGGCGTAGTCGCGGATGCGCAGGTCGCGATCCTTGTCCATGGCGTCGGTCCAGTCCAGGTTCACCGCGCCGGGGATGTGGCCGAGCCGTTTGTTGTCGCCTTTCTCGCCGTCGTACTCGGCGCGGGTGCGGGCGTCCCAGATCGCGAAGCCCTTCTCGCCCAGGCGCTCGGCCAGTTCGATGCGGTCGATGGCCACCTCGGGGTGGAGCATCTCGGCCTGGTAGTCGCTGGGCGTCGGCGCGCTCGATTCGGTGGATTCCGGCAGCCCGGCGGCGCGCCAGGCGTGGATGCCGCCGTTGAGGTAGGAGTAGCGGGTGTGGCCGATCAGTTCCAGGGTCCACAGCAGCCGGCCGGCCCAGCCGCCGCCCTCGTCGTCGTAGGCGACCACATGGGTGTCGCGGGTCAGCCCCAGCGACGAGAACAGCGCCGACAGCGCTTCCTCGTCCGGCACCTCGTTGGGCACTTCGCCGGTGCCGCGCAGCAGCCGCTTGTGGTCCAGCAGGACCGCGCCGGGCACGTGGCCCTGCTCATGGCTCTCGGCCTTGAGCGGCACGTCGATGATCAGCAGCGAAGGGGCGTCCAACTGCTCGGCGAGCTGTTCGGGCTCGACAATCAGCGGCAGCAGGTTGGCTTCTGAACTCATGGGACTCTCCTTGATCTTCCCGGGCTGACGCGCGCCGGCCGGCAGCGTTCCGGCTCGGGTATGTCGTCTTTATCTCAAGTCTCGTCGAGACTGTCGACGATGCGCCGATAGCTGGCAAAACGGTCGGCGTGGATCTCGCCGCTCTCCACGGCGGCCAGCAGGGCGCAGCCCGGCTCCTGGCGGTGACGGCAGTCGCGGAAGCGGCAGCGTCCGAGCAGGTCGCGAAACTCGATGAAACCCTCGGCGACCTGGGTTTCGTCCAGGTGGATCAGGCCGAACTCGCGGATGCCGGGGGAATCGATCAGCTCGCCGGCCTCGGCGTCGCCCCGGTCGCTCGGCGCGAAGCGGTAGAGCCGGGCGGTGGTGGTGGTGTGGCGGCCCTTGCGGGAGTCTTCCGACAGCGCGCCGATGCGCAGGTCCTCGTCCGGCAGCAGGCGGTCGATGAGTGAGGACTTACCCACGCCGCTCTGGCCGACGAACACCGAGGTGCGCTCGGCCAGACGCTGGTGGAGCGCGTCCAGCCCGCCGTCGCGGGCGGTGCTGGTGGTCACCACCGGGTAGCCCAGCGCCGCGTAGCGGTCCAGCAGCGCGCGAAGCTCGCCGCCGTACTCGGGCAGCAGGTCGACCTTGTTGAGCACCAGTACCGGGGCGATGCCGGTGGCCTCGGCCGCCACCAGGTAACGGTCGATGAGGTTGGCGTGGGGCTCGGGCTCCACGGCGAAGACGATCAGGATCTGCTCGATGTTGGCGGCCACCGGCTTGAGCTGGCCCCGGGCGTCGGGGCGTTCGAGCACGCTTCCGCGCTCGCCGCGAGCCACCACCACGCCGCTGCCGTCCTGGCCGGCGCGCCAGATCACGCGGTCGCCAGTGACCAGGCCCTCCAGATTGGCACGCAGGTGGCAGCGCACCGGAGTCGAGTCGCCCTCGGGGCGCACGTCCAGGGTGCGGCCGAAGTGAGCGATCACTCGTCCGGGTTGTTCGGGGCCGTACTCGCCGGCGGCCAGCTTCTCGGCATCCTGCTCGCCGCGCTTCTCGGCACGCTTGGCGCGTTCGGCCTGGATCTTTTCGACGCGCCAGCGCTGCTGGCGGCTCAACTTGCGCTTGTTCATGGTGGCCCGAAGGTCGGTACAATGGCCGCATTGTACTCATCAACGGGGCCGGCTGTCGCCGGCCGCTCGACCAAGGATCCTCCCATGGCCGCAAACCAAGACGCCCAGGACTCTCGAGACCCCCGCACCCAGCGCCTGGTGTGGATCGACCTGGAAATGACCGGGCTCGATCCGAACCGCGAGCGCATCATCGAGGTGGCGACCCTGGTCACCGATGCCGATCTCAACGTGGTCGCCGAGGGGCCGGTGATCGCCGTGCATCAGCCCGATGCCCTGCTCGAGGCGATGGACGACTGGAACCAGAAGACCCACGGCGCCTCGGGGCTGGTCTCGCGGGTCAAGGCCAGCACCGTCGACACCGCCAAGGCCGAGCAGGAGACGCTGGCATTCCTGAACGAGCACGTGGCGCCGGGCAGCTCGCCGATGTGCGGCAACAGCATCCACCAGGATCGCCGCTTTCTCGAGCGCGAGATGCCCGAGCTGCTGGCCTTCTTCCATTACCGTAACCTCGACGTCTCGACCCTCAAGGAGCTGGCCAAGCGCTGGAACCCCGGCGCCCTGGTCGGCTTCAGCAAGCGCAACGTCCACCTGGCCATGGACGACATCAAGGAATCCATCGCCGAGCTGGCGCACTATCGCCAGACCTTCCTGCGCCTTGAGGACGAGGAGGGCGACGAAGAAGAGTGACGGTGTCGGTTGTCGCGGCTTATCGCATGATGGATGATTCGCAAGCCGCCCGGCGGCTTCCCTGAATAACCCATCGAGGCTCCATGATCCTACTGGCCGCGTTTGCCATCCTCTCCATCGGCGTGTCCTTCCTCTGTTCGCTGCTCGAGGCCGCGCTGTTGTCCATGACGCCGAGCTACGTGGCGCAGCTGCGCGATAACCAGCCCGAGCTGCATGCCCGCTTGGCCCGGCTCAAGCAGGACATCGACCGGCCCCTGGCGGCCATCCTGACCCTCAACACTATCGCCCACACGGTGGGCGCCACCGGGGTGGGCGCCCAGGTCGTCGTGGTCTTCGGCGACGCCTGGCTGGGGGTCGCCTCGGCGGTGATGACGCTGCTGATCCTGTTCGTCTCCGAGATCATTCCCAAGACCATCGGGGCGACCTACTGGCGGCAGCTGGCGCCCAGCATGGTGATGGTGCTGAGGGCGATGATCTGGTCGATGAAGCCGCTGATCTGGCTGTCGGAGGTCATCACCCGACGCATCGGCAAGCACGGCCAGGACACGGACATGCGCGGCGAGATCAAGGCCCTGGCGCAGATCGGGCTGGAGGAAGAGGCCCTGGATGCCGACGAGGTGAGGGTCATCACCAACATCATCAACCTGCACGATATTCCGGTGAAGGATGTCATGACGCCGCGCACCGTCTCGGTGACCGTCAAGCCCCAGATCACCGTCGGCGAATTCGACGAGGCGTTCGGTACGACGCCCTTCACGCGTTTCCCGGTGATGGACGGGGGCGAGCAGGCGCTGGGCTATGTGCACAAGGCCGATACCTACCATGCCGAGGGAGGCGTGGACCTCAAGTCGCTGATGCATCCGGTCCAGACGGTCATGGTGGACGACAGCGTGGAGCACGTCTTCGCCATGATGGTGCGCGATCGCCAGCATCTCTGTGTGGTGTATGACGACCTGGGTACCTGGGTGGGGCTGATGACGCTGGAAGATGTCATCGAGGCGATCCTGGGTCAGGACATCGTCGACGAGACCGATAACGTCGCCAACCTGCGCAAGTATGCCCGCCAGCGCTGGACCAAGACGCTGAAGAAGGCTGGTGTTTCCCCCGAGGCCTAGGCAATGTCTGAAAACTGTCTGCGCTCGGCTATACCGCGTTAAAAATCATCTCAAAGTCCTCATTTACACCCCGTAAACTCCGGATTTTCGCTAATTTTTGCCTTGTCTAGCCTTCGCTCGCCGACTTTTCAGGCAAAGCCTAGCGCTGGTGATAGGCCGTAAGCTTGAAGAGCGGCGCTTCGCTCGGGAGCTGGAAGAACGCCTGCTTCGCAGGCTTAAGCGGGAAGCTTGAAGAAAAACCTGGACCCATGAAGTCGGGGTTCATGCTGCCTTCCCGCTTTCAGCTGGCGGCGATCACCCGCTGGCGCTTCTCCTTCTGCCGCGCCAGCGCCCAGCGCACGTGCTCGCGGACCAGGTCCGAGGGGTACGCCAGCCGGGCGCGCAGCGCGGCTTCCACCGTCTCGCTCCAGGGCGCGTTGCCGAGCCCCACCGCCAGGTTGCGCAGCCAGCGCTCGTAGCCGATGCGGCGGATCGGGCTGCCGGCGGTCTTGTCCAGGAACTCCTCCTCGCCCCAGGCGAACAGCGCGACCAGATCGGCGCGGTCCAGGTCGTGGCGCGGCGCGAAGTCCGGCTCCCGGCTGGCCCGGGTGAAGCGGGTGAAGGGGCATACCAGCTGGCAGTCGTCGCAGCCGAACACCCGGTTGCCCATGGCGGCGCGGAATTCCTCGGGAATGGCACCGTGCAGCTCGATGGTCAGGTAGGAGATGCAGCGCCGCGCGTCGACCACCTTGTCCTCGACGATGGCATCGGTGGGGCAGGCCGTGCGGCAGGCGCTGCAGCTGCCGCAGTGCTCCGCCTCGAAGGGCGCGTCCACCGGCAGCGGCAGGTCGGTGTAGAGCTCGCCGAGGAAGAACAGCGAGCCGGCCTTGGGATTGAGCAGCATGGCGTTCTTGCCGAACCAGCCGAGGCCGGCCTTGCGCGCCAGGCCCCGCTCCATCACCGGGGCGGAGTCGACGAAGGCGCGGTAGCCGAAGGGGCCGATCTCGGCCTGGATCTGCTTGGCCAGGGTGGCCAGGCGCTTGCGCATCAGCTTGTGGTAGTCGCGGCCGGTGGCGTAGCGGGACACGTAGGCCTTCGCCGGGCGCGCCAGCATCTTCGTGGTTTCCACCTCGGGGGGCAGGTAGTCCAGGCGCACGCTGATCACCCGCGCCGTGCCGGGCACCAGCTCCTCGGGGCGGGTGCGCTTGGTGCCGTGCTTGGCCATGAAGCCCATCTCGCCGTGGTGGCCGGCGTCGAGCCAGCGCTGCAGGCGGGCCTCGTCCTCGGCCAGGTCGACGTCGGTGATGCCCACCTGCTGGAAGCCGAGCTCGCGACCCCAGGTCTTGATCAGCGCGGCCAGTTGGTCGAGGTCGGGGGCGTCGCCCGGGGGAGACGGCTGGGTCATGATCGAGGAAACACCGTTCGGGAAGGCGCCGCAACGCTTGGCGTTCGGCGGTATACAGGACACACTTCGTTGTAACGCATCATGGTAAAGCATCGCCTTCGAGGGAGACAGGGAATGACGGGATCGCCCCGGTCGTCGGGCCGTGCGCTGTATCGCGCCGAGCAGGTCCGCGAGCTGGATCGACGCACCATCGCCGCCGGCATGGCGGGCTTCGCGCTGATGCAGCGCGCCGCCGCGGCGGCCTGGCAGGAGTTGCGCGCCGCCTGGCCCGAGGCCCGCTCGCTCAGCGTGCTGTGCGGCGGCGGCAACAACGGCGGCGACGGCCATGTGCTGGCGGCGCTGGCCGCCGCCGAGGGCTGGGCGGTGCAGCGGGTGGCGCTCAAGCCCGTCGAAGACCTCTCGGCGGATGCCCGCCTGGCCGCCGACATGGCGAGCGCGGCCGGCGTCGGCCTGGTGCCCTGGCGGCCCGGGCTCGCGCTCGAGGGCGAGGTGATGGTGGATGCGCTGCTCGGCACCGGGCTCTCCGGCGAGGTGCGCGGCGCCTTCCGCGAGGCCATCGCCGCGATCAACGCAAGCGGCCGGCCGGTGCTGGCCATCGACATCCCCTCCGGCGTCCACGCCGATACCGGCGCGGAGCTCGGCGTGGCGGTGCGGGCCAGCCGCACGATCACCTTCATCGGCGACAAGCTGGGGCTCTACACCGGCCGCGCCCCGGCGCTGACCGGGCCGGTGGCGTTTCGCGATCTCGAAGCCCCGGCTTCGGCGTATGCGGACCTGCCGCCCGCCGCCTGGCGGCTCCATCGCGATATGATCGCCGCGGCGCTGCCGCCGAGGCCGAGGGACGCCCACAAGGGCGATGCCGGCCATGCCCTGGTGCTCGGCGGGGCGCCGGGCTTCGGCGGAGCCGCGCTGCTGGCCGCCGAACACGCCGCGCGGCTGGGGGCCGGCAAGGTCAGCCTGGCCACCGCGCCGGAGCATGTCACCGCCTGTCTGGTGCGTCGCCCCGAAGTGATGGTGCACGGGGTGCGCGGCGCCGCCGACCTCGGCGCCTTGCCGGCCCGGGCCGATGTGCTGGTGGTCGGCCCGGGCCTGGGGCAGGGCAGCTGGGGCCAGGCGATGCTGCAGGCGGCCCTCGACGCCGGCCGGCCGCTGGTCGTCGACGCCGACGGCCTGAACCTGCTGGCCGGCCGCTTCACCGGCCTGCGCCGCGACGACTGGCTGCTGACGCCGCATCCCGGCGAGGCGGCCCGCCTGCTGGGCACCAGCGCCGCCGAGGTGGAGGCCGACCGCCCGGCGGCGGCCGCCGAGCTGCAACGCCGCTACGGCGGCACGGCGATCCTCAAGGGCGCCGGCAGCCTGGTGGCGGGGCCCTCGGGCCTGGCGGCCTGCCCCTATGGTAATCCGGGCATGGCCAGCGGCGGCATGGGCGATGCGCTGTCCGGCATCCTCGGCGCGCTGGTCGCCCAGGGGCTATCCTTGGAGACCGCCGCCCGGGTCGGCGTCATGGTGCACGCGCTGGCCGCCGACATGGCCGCGGCGGCGGGCGGCGAGCGTGGCCTGCTGGCCGGCGATCTGGCATCCTGTGCGCGAATTCTGGTCAACCCGACGATGGGCGAATGACGATGCAGCTGCGACTCGACGACGAAGACCGCCAGGTGGCCTTCGGCGAATCCCTCGGCCGGGCCCTCGACGGGCGCGGTCGTCTCTACCTGGAGGGCGAGCTCGGCGCGGGCAAGACCACCCTGACCCGCGGCATCCTGCGCGCCTACGGGCATCGCGGCGCGGTCAAGAGCCCCACCTACACCCTGGTCGAGCCCTACGAGCTCGAGGCCGTGCGCGTGCACCACTTCGACCTCTACCGCCTGGGCGACCCCGAGGAGCTCGAGTTCATCGGCGGCCGCGACCTGCTCGCCGACGACGCCCTGTGCGTGATCGAGTGGCCGGCGCGGGGCGAGGGTTGGCTGCCGGCACCCGACCTGGTGGTGCAGCTGAGCCTGGACGGCGACGGCCGCCGGGCGACCCTGACCGCCGGCAGCGACCATGGGCGCCGGGTGATCGAGCGCCTCGCCGACCGGCCCTCGCCGGCCGGCGCGCGGGACCGGGAGGGCGATCGCGTCTCATGAGGAAGGGAGTCCTGTCTCGCCGCCTGCTCGGCGGCCTACTGTCGATGGCGCTGCTGGTCCCGTCCTGGGGGCTGGCCGCCAGCGTCGATAACCTGCGCCTGTGGGCGGCGCCGGACCACGCGCGTCTGGTCTTCGACCTCTCCTCGCCGGCCGATGCCGAGGTGTTCAGCCTCGCCGACCCTAACCGGCTGGTCATCGACCTCTCGGATACCGACCTGGCCGCCGACGTGGCGCGCCTCGACCTGGACGGCAGCGCCATCCGCGAGGTGCGCACCGGGATCCGCCACGGCGACGACCTGCGGGTGGTGCTGGAACTCAATCGCCAGGTCGAGCCGCGCCATTTCACGCTGGCGCCCAACGAGCAATATGGCCATCGCCTGGTGGTCGATCTCGAGTATCCCGGCGAGAGCGCCGTGGAGGATCCGATCGATCCCATCGAGGCGATGATCCGCGAGCAGGAAATCGCCGCCGACCGCGCCCAGGCCCAGGCCGCCGCCCAGGGGCGCGACCCGACCACGGTCGCGCCGGTGCTCGAACCCGCCCAGCCGCATCCCAAGCGTGACATCATCATCGCCGTGGATGCCGGCCATGGCGGCGAGGATCCCGGTGCCCTGGGCCCCAGCGGCACCCGCGAGAAGGACGTGGTGCTGGAGATGGCTCAGCGCCTGGCCCGCAAGATCAATGCCACCGAAGGTTTCAAGGCGGTCATGATCCGCGACGGCGACTACTACGTGGGGCTGCGCCAGCGGACCCGCATCGCCCGTGAGCAGAAGGCTGACTTCTTCGTCTCCATCCACGCCGACGCCTTCCGCAGCCCGCGTCCCCATGGTAGCTCCGTCTATGCGCTGTCCCAGAGCGGGGCGACCTCGGAGACCGCCCAGTGGCTGGCGGCTTCCGAGAATCGCGCCGACCTGATCGGCGGCGTGGACGGCAGCCTGTCGCTGGACGACAAGGACGAGGTGCTGCGCGGCGTCTTGCTCGACCTGACCATGACCGCGACCTTGAACGACTCGCTGACCATCGGCGGCCAGGTACTCGACCGTCTGGGACGGATCAACGATCTGCACAAGTCGCGGGTGGAGCAGGCCGGCTTCGTGGTGCTCAAGTCGCCGGACATCCCGTCGCTGCTGGTCGAGACCGGTTTCATCTCCAACCCCGACGAGGAGCGCCGGCTGCGCGACTCGAACTATCAGGAGCGGATGATGGACGCGGTGTATGGCGGCGTCCGCGCCCACTTCCGCCGCAACCCGCCGCCGGCTAGCCTGCTGGCCTGGCAGCGCGACCAGGGCCGGGATACCGGTGGCGACGAGTATCGCATCCAGCCCGGCGATACCCTGTCGGAGATCGCCGCCCGCCACGGCGTGCCGGTGGCCCAGCTGCGCCAGGCCAACGAGCTCAACGGCGACGTCATTCGCGTGGGGCAGGTGCTGCGGATACCCAGTTCATGAGCGTGCAGCTTGAAGCTCGAAGAGCGGCGCTGCGCGCCTGGACGTTGGAAGACTAGGGCTTCGGGCTTCGGGCTGTCTCCGCCGTATCGGGCTGGCTGAACACCGCTTGCAGCTCGTGGCCCGTCGCCAGTAGCGTCCTTGAGGAGTGATATGACAGACAGCCAACCCATCCGGATCCTCGACCCCAGGCTGGCCAACCAGATCGCCGCCGGCGAGGTGGTGGAGCGTCCGGCCTCGGTGGTCAAGGAGCTGATCGAGAACGCCATCGACGCGGGTGCGAGCCGCGTCGAGGTGGAGCTGGAGTCCGGCGGGGCGCGGCTGATCCGGGTGCGCGATGACGGCGGCGGCATCGGCGAGGACGACCTGCCGCTGGCGCTGTCGCGCCATGCCACCAGCAAGATCGCCTCGCTGGAGGACCTGGAGGGCGTGGCCAGCCTGGGGTTTCGCGGCGAGGCCCTGGCCTCGGTCAGCTCGGTGTCGCGCCTCGAGCTGGTCTCCAACGTCCACGACGATCCCACCGGCGGCTGGCGGGTGGTGGTCGAGGGCCGGCGCATGGAGCCCAGGGTCACGCCCTCGCCGCACCCGCGGGGCACCTCGGTCACGGTGCGCGACCTGTTCTTCAATACCCCGGCCCGGCGCAAGTTCCTGCGCACCGAGAAGACCGAGTTCGGCCACGTCGAGGAGGCCTTCCGCCGCCAGGCGCTGTCGCGGCTCGATGTCGGCTGGGTGCTGCGCCATAACCAGAAGACCATCCACCAGCTGCGGCCCGGCGGCGATCTGGTAGGCCATGAGCGGCGCCTTCAGGCGCTGCTCGGCAAGGGCTTTCTCGAGAACGCCCTGCATCTGGATCTGGAGACCGGCGGGCTGCGCCTGTGGGGCTGGGTGGGGCTGCCCACCCATTCCCGGGCCCAGGCCGACCAGCAGTACTTCTTCGTCAACGGCCGGGTGGTCCGCGACCGCCTGGTGGCTCATGCCATTCGCCAGGCCTATCGTGACGTGCTGTTTCACGGCCGCCATCCGGTGTTCGTGCTCTACCTGGAGGTCGACCCCACGGTGGTCGACGTCAACGTCCACCCCACCAAGCACGAGGTGCGCTTCCGCGACGGGCGGATGGTCCACGACTTCCTGTTCTCCAGCCTGCACCGGGCGCTGGGGGAGGCCCGGGCCGGGGCGGCGCCGGACGGCGAGCCGAGCGACGAGGCGGGTGCCATGGCGGCGGACGGACCCTCCGCTGCCGCCCATGAGGTACGCGAGGCCACGCCCCAGGCCGCCTGGCAGCAGCAGCCCATGGCGCTGCACGGCCGCGAGGAGAGCGCAGAGCAGAAGGTGACGCCGGACCGGGTGCGGGCCTTCATGGAGGGCTATCGGGCGCTGCATCCCGAACACGAGGAGAGCCTGCTGACGCCCCAGCCCGCCGCGCCGGGGGCCGGTGGCGCCGCCGCCGGGGTGGCGCTGGCCGAACGCCAGTCGCAGGCGGGGCCCGCCTGGTCTCCCGAGGCGACCCAGGGCGCGCCGCGCCCGGCTATGCCCGAGGCGGACGCCACCAAGGCGCCGCCGCTGGGCTATGCCGTGGCCCAGCTGCACGGCGTCTTCATCCTCTCCCAGACCGAGCGCGGCATGGTGATCGTCGACATGCACGCCGCCCACGAGCGGATCGTCTATGAGCGCATGAAGACCCAGGTGCATGGAGGAGCGCTCGAGGCGCAGCCGCTGCTGGTGCCGGTCTCGCTGGCCGCCAGCGCCGCCGAGGTGGCCACCGCCGAGGCCGAGCACGAGGCCTTCGCCAGGCTCGGCGTGGAGCTCGACGTGGCCGGCCCCGAGACGCTGCTGGTGCGCCAGGTGCCGGCCCTGCTGGTCGACGCCGACGTCGAGCCGCTGATCCGCGACATGCTCGGCGACCTGGAGCGCTACGGCCGCTCGGACCGCCTGGAGGCTCACATCAACGAGCTGCTCTCGACCATGGCCTGCCACGGCAGCGTGCGCGCCAACCGCCAGCTCACGGTGGCGGAGATGAATGCCCTGCTGCGCGACATGGAGGTCACCGAGCGTAGCGGCCAGTGCAACCATGGCCGTCCCACCTGGACCGAGCTGGGCATGAAGGAACTGGACCGCTTGTTTCTTAGGGGACAATAAGCGGAAATTCGCCACTTGCATGGCGAGAAGCCCCGGGGGCGGACCGAAGAGGAGGTCCTACGCCAGGGGTGAGGAGCAGTGCTCCGAACGGGCGGGCCATGGATGGCTCGCTCCGGCCCTGCAAGCGGCGCAGGATGCAAGAGCGCCGCAGGGCGTCGGTAGTGCCCAGGGACGGGTTCACAGCGCCTCCTCGATGGTCCGGCGCCGGGTCAGCTTGTGATCGAAAAGCCAAGAGAATGACAGAACACCCCATGCCCGATACCCGCCCCCCCGCCATCTTCCTGATGGGCCCCACCGCCGCCGGCAAGACCGACCTGGCGATCGCGCTGCACGAGCGGCTGGGCTGCGAGCTGATCAGCGTCGACTCGGCGATGGTCTACCGCGGCCTGGATATCGGCAGTGCCAAGCCGTCGGCGGAGGAGCTGGCCCGGGCGCCGCATCGACTGATCGATATCCGCGATCCGGCCGAGCCCTACTCGGCGGCGGAATTCCGCGAGGACGCGCGCCGCGAGATGGCCGAGATCACGGCGCGCGGCAAGGTGCCGCTGCTGGTGGGCGGCACCATGATGTACTTCCAGCGCCTGGTCGAGGGCGTGGCGAATCTGCCGTCGGCGGATCCGGCGGTGCGTGCGGCGCTGGAACGTGAGGCCGATCGCGATGGGTTGGGCGCCCTGCATGCCGAGCTGGCGAGGGTCGATCCCGAAGCCGCCGAGCGCATTCACCCCAACGATCCCCAGCGCCTGATGCGGGCGCTGGAGGTGTATCGGGTCAGTGGGCGTCCGCTCTCCGAGCTGTGGGCCGAGCAGCGTCCGGAAACCTTTCCCTGGCGGCCGCTGTCGATAGGGCTCGCGCCCGCCGACAGGGCCGTGCTGCACGCGCGCATTGCCGCCCGTTTCGATGCCATGCTGGCGGAGGGCTTCCTCGACGAGGTCGCCGCCCTGCGGGCGCGGGGGGACCTGGATCCCGGCCTGCCGGCGCTGAAGAGCGTGGGCTATCGTCAGGGGTGGGAATACCTGGCCGGCGACGTCGACCATGCGACCTTTCGTCACCGGGGCATCGTGGCGACCCGCCAGCTGGCCAAGCGACAGCTGACCTGGATGCGCGGCTGGCCGGGCCTGCACTGGGTCGACAGCCTGGGAGCCGATCCCTTCGCCGAGGTCCTGAAACTGGTGCGCGAATTCGGGACTTAGCGTAAGATGGTCGTTTCGAGTGGCCGTTCGACAGGGCCCACCGGTTAACCCGTGTCGTCCCCGGACGGGGCGAGCACAGAATGATCAACTCCAGAAACAATTCAGGGAGAGCAACATGTCCAAAGGGCAGTCCCTTCAAGATCCGTACCTGAACATCCTGCGCAAGGAGCGCATTCCGGTCTCGATCTTCCTGGTCAACGGCATCAAGCTGCAGGGTCAGATCGAGTCCTTCGACCAGTTCGTGATCCTGCTGCGCAACACCGTCAGCCAGATGGTCTACAAGCACGCCATCTCCACCGTTGTGCCGTCGCGCAACGTGCGGCTGCCGGCCCCGGATGCCGGAGCGCAGTCGGACAGCAACGCGTGAGGTATTGATTGTTTTTCGAACGTCCCGACGCCGGTGAGACGGCGGTTCTCGTCCATGTGGACTTTCAGGACGAACAGGAGCGCGAAGACGCCGGCGAGTTCCTCGAGCTGGTGCGCTCGGCCGGTGCGGAGCCGGCCACCCTGCTGACCGGGTCGCGCAACCGCCCCGACCCCCGCGCCTTCATCGGCTCGGGCAAGGTCGAGGAACTGCGTGACGCCCTGCACGTCCACAAGGCCGAGCTGGTGATCTTCAACCATGCCCTGAGCCCTTCCCAGGAGCGCAACCTCGAGCAGTCGCTCAAGTGTCGCGTGCTCGACCGTACCGGCCTGATCCTCGATATCTTCGCCCAGCGGGCGCGGACCCACGAGGGCAAGCTACAGGTCGAGCTGGCCCAGCTCGAGTACATGTCGACCCGGCTGGTGCGCGGCTGGACCCACCTGGAGCGCCAGAAGGGCGGCATCGGCCTGCGCGGCCCGGGTGAGACCCAGCTCGAGACCGACCGCCGGTTGCTGCGGGGGCGCATCAAGGCGATCCACAAGCGCCTCGACAAGGTGCGCAGCCAGCGCAGCCAGAACCGCCGGGCGCGGTCACGGGCCGAGATCCCCAGCGTCTCGCTGGTCGGCTATACCAACGCCGGCAAGTCGACGCTGTTCAACACCCTGACCGCCTCGCGGGTCTATGCGGCCGACCAACTGTTCGCTACTCTCGACCCGACGCTCAGGCGTCTCGAGGTCGAGGACGTGGGGCCGGTGGTGCTGGCCGATACCGTCGGCTTCATCCGCCACCTGCCGCACAAGCTGGTGGAGGCCTTCCAGGCCACCCTGCAGGAGGCCGCCGAGGCCAGCCTGCTGGTCCACGTGATCGACGCGGCCGACCCGGATCGCGAGCTGAACGTGAACCAGGTGGAAGGCGTGCTGGACGAGATCGGCGCCCTGGAGGTGCCGACGCTCAAGGTGATGAACAAGATCGACCTGCTCGACAGCGCCCCGCGCATCGAGCGTGGCGCGGATGGCCGCCCCGAGACGGTGTGGCTGTCGGCACGGGACGGCAAGGGGCTGGAGCTGTTCGAGCAGGCCCTCTCCGAGTGCCTGGCCGACGACATCATCGACTTCGACATCACCCTGGACCCGCGGCAGGGCAAGCTGCGGGCCGGCCTGCACGACCTGGGGGCGGTGCGCGAGGAGCGTTTCGACGACATGGGCCGTACCCTGCTGGAGGTGCGCCTGCCGCGGCGCGACTTCCTGCAGCTGATGGCGCGCCTCGGTGAGCGTGCCGACGACTATCTGCCGGAGGCCCTGCAGGATCGCCCCCTGTGGGAGCAGTGAGTCGCCGGCGGGCGAGCAGTGAGTCGCGGAGAACAAAGCAGTCGCCTTCGGGTGCCGGTGGCCCGAGGAGGACCGGCACCACAAGGATCGCAACCGATGCCCGGCGCGCGGAAGCGCGACGGAATGCAACGTAGAGTGGAGACGACGTATGGCCTGGAATGAGCCCGGTGGCGGCAACCAGCACGACCCCTGGAGCGGGGGCGGGCGCCGTGGCGGTAATGGTGGCGGCAACCGCGGTGGCGGTAACCAGGGGCCGCCCGACCTCGACGAGGCCCTGAAGAAGTTTCAGGACAAGCTGAACAGCATGCTGGGCGGTCGCGGCAAGCGCGGCGGAAGCGGTGGTGGCGGCAGTGGCAGCGGCAAGCCGCGCAACGCCTTCACCCTGCCGGGCCTGTTGCTGATCGTGGCGCTGGCCATCTGGGCCGCCTCCGGCTTCTACCTGGTCGACCAGTCCGAACGCGGCGTGGTGCTGCGCTTCGGCAAGTTCCAGGAAGTGGTCACGCCGGGCCTGCAGTGGAATCCGCCGCTGATCGATGACGTGCGCATGGTCAACGTCACCCGGGTACGCTCGGTGACCCAGACCCAGTCGATGCTGACCCAGGACGAGAACATCGTCTCCGTCGAGATCTCGGCCCAGTACCAGGTCGCCGATCCGCGCGGCTACGTGCTCAATGTGCGCGACCCCGAGCTGTCGCTGGAGAACGCCCTGGACTCCGCGCTGCGCCACGTGGTGGGCGGCACCGACATGATCGACATCCTGACCTCCGGCCGCGAGATCCTCGGCACCGCGGTGGCCAGCCGCCTGCAGTCCTACCTGGACAGCTACGGCACCGGCATCCGCCTGCAGACGCTCAACGTCGAGTCCACCTCGCCGCCCGACGCGGTGCAGGACGCCTTCGACGACGTCATCCGCGCCCGCGAGGATCGCCAGCGCACCATCAACCAGGCGCTGGCCTACGCCAACGCCGTGATCCCGGCCGCCCAGGGCGAGGCCCAGCGCATCGTCGAGCAGGGCCAGGGCTATCGCGAATCGGTGGTGGCCGAGGCGCGGGGTCAGGCCAACCGCTTCAACGCGCTGCTGAGTCAGTACCAGGACGCCCCGGCGATCATGCGCGAACGCCTCTATCTCGACGCCCTGTCCGAGGTCTACGGCGAGACCGCCAAGGTGATGGTCGACGTCAATAGCGAAGCGCCGCTGATGGTGCTGCCGATGGACCGCCTCAGCCAAGGCACCACCGGGGCCGCCGCCAGCCAGGGCGACGACGCCTCGTCGCTGGACCCCCGGTTGCTCGAGCGCCTGAGGGCCTCCCAGTCCGAGAATGACAGCGGCAGCAACTCCAGCAGCAACGGAATCCGCAGGGAGGGCCGTTAATCATGATCAACAACCGATCCCTGCTCATCGTCGGCGGCCTGGCCGCCGTGGCCTGGCTCGCCAGCAACAGCCTCTACGTGGTCGACGAGACCGAGCGGGCGGTGAAGCTGCGCTTCGGCGAGGTGGTCGAGGAGAACATCCAGCCGGGCCTGCATGCCAAGATCCCGATCACCCAGACCATCCGCAAGTTCGATACCCGGGTGCTGACGCTGGACACCGACCCCAGCCGCTACCTGACCCTGGAGCAGAAGGCGGTGATCGTCGACTCCTACGTCAAGTGGCAGGTGATCAATCCCACCCGCTACTACGAGGCAACGGCCGGCGACGAGATGCAGGCCGTGCGGCTGATCCAGCCGCGGGTCGACGAGAGCCTGCGTAACGAGTTCGGTCGCCTGAACCTGCAGCAGATCATCTCCGAGCAGCGCGACGAGCTGATGACCGGGCCCACCGAGGATCTCGACGAGCGCCTGCGGGACGAGCTCGGGGTGGCGATCCTCGATATCCGCGTCAAGCGCATCGACCTGCCCGAGGACGTCTCCTCGGCGGTGTACGAGCGGATGCGCTCCGAGCGCGAACGCGAGGCCCGCGAGTGGCGCGCCCAGGGGCAGGAAGAGTCCGAGCGCGTCCGCGCCAACGCCGATCGTCGGCGCCGGGTGCTGCTGGCCCAGGCCAACGAGCGCGCCGAGACGCTGCGCGGCGAGGGCGACGCCGAGGCCGCGGCCATCTTCTCGGAGGCCTACGGCAAGGACGAGGAGTTCTTCTCCTTCTGGCGCAGCCTGGATGCCTATCGCAACAGCTTCCAGGGCGACGGCAACATGCTGGTGCTGGACCCGTCCAGCGACTTCTTCCAGTACCTCAAGAGCCCCAATGCCCAGCCCGACGGATCCGGCGGCTAGCCCGGCCCACGGGGCGGCCTCGCCGCCCCGTTCGGGGTTCATCCCGCGGGCAAACGTGGTAGACTCCTGTAACCGGGCGTGGCCCGGTTTTTTTGTGGCCTCACCACGGGGCTTTCGTGGCTTCACCACTTGCCCGGTAACCCCCTCCGGCACCCCGCCCGGCGGATGTTCCACCATGCCGCGAGGCTTGCCGAAGGCCAATCACCGTCTTGCAGGAAGAACGACATGACCATCGCTGACCGCTGGCTGCTGCCCGACGGCATGGACGAGGTACTGCCGCCTCAGGCCAGTCGCATGGAGGAGCTGCGCCGGGCGTTGCTCGATCTCTATCATCGCTGGGGCTACGACCAGGTGATGCCGCCCCCCGTGGAATTCCTGGACTCGCTGCTTACCGGCACCGGGACCGAGCTGGATCTGCAGACCTTCAAGCTCACCGACCAGATGACCGGCCGGATGATGGGGGTCAGCGCCGATGTCACCCCCCAGGTCGCGCGCATGGATGCCCACTCCCTGAAGCGCCAGGGCCCGGTGCGGCTGTGCTACTGCACCACCGTGCTGCGCGCCAAGGCCGACCAGCATCAGGGCGGCCGCAGCCCGGTGCAGGTCGGCCTCGAGCTGTTCGGCCATGCCGGCCTGGAGGCCGACCTGGAGATCCTGCGCCTGGCGCTGACCAGCCTGAGGGTCGCCGGCGCCGGCGAGGTCCACCTGGCGCTGGGCCATATCGGCATCTACCGTAGCCTGGTGGAGGCGGCGGAGCTGTCGCCCGAGCAGGAGAAGGCGGTGTTCGAGGCCCTCGAGCTCAAGTCGCCGGGTGAGCTGGCCGCCCGGGTCGAGGCCAGCGTGGCCGACCCGGCGCTGGCGGCGATGCTGTGCGCCCTGGGTGAACTGCACGGCGGTCCCGAGGTGCTCGACCAGGCCCGCGAGGCCTTCGCCGAGGCGCCCCAGGCGGTGGGCGCGGCGCTGGACCAGCTGCGCGCCCTGCATGCCGGCGTGGTCGCCGAACACCCCGAGGCCGAGCTCTACTTCGACCTGGCCGAGCTGCGCGGCTACCAGTACCACACCGGGATGATGTTCGCCGCCTACGTGCCCGGCTATGGCCAGGCCCTGGCCAAGGGCGGCCGCTATGACGATACCGGTCGCGCCTTCGGCCGCGCCCGGCCGGCCACCGGCTTCTCCCTGGAGCTCAAGCTGCTGGCCTCCCTGGTGCCCAGCGCGCCGCGCCACGACGGCATCTGGGCGCCGGCGGAGGGCGACGGCCTGGCCGAGGCCATTAATGTCCTGCGCGAGCAGGGCGAGCGGGTCGTGCAGGCGCTGCCGGGGCAGCGCACCGGTCCGGAGCAACACCGCTGCCATCGACGCCTGGTGCAGGCCGACGGCGGCTGGCAAGTGGCGCCGTCGGCGCCGTCCAGCGATCAGGCCTGACGCACAGGCAGACACGATACCGGCACCGCCCCCGAGACCGGCGGCGCAGCAACGAGAGACGAGAGCACTATGGGCAAGAACGTAGTCGTACTGGGCACCCAGTGGGGTGACGAAGGCAAGGGCAAGGTGGTGGACCTGCTCACCGAGTCCGCGGGCGCGGTGGTGCGCTTCCAGGGCGGGCACAACGCCGGCCATACCCTGGTCATCGACGGCGAGAAGACCGTCCTGCACCTGATCCCCTCCGGCATCCTGCGCGACGACAAGACCTGCGTGATCGGCAACGGCGTGGTGCTGTCGCCGGAGGCGCTGATCGAGGAGATCCGCGAGCTGGAGGCCAAGGGCGTGCCGGTGCGCGAGCGCCTGCGCCTGTCGCCGGCCTGCCCGCTGATCCTGCCCTATCACGTGCGCCTCGACCAGGCCCGCGAGAAGGCCCGCGGCGTGGCCAAGATCGGCACCACCGGCCGCGGCATCGGCCCGGCCTACGAGGACAAGGTGGCGCGCCGCGGCCTGCGCCTGGGCGACATGCTGCATCGCGAGCGCTTCGCCTCCAAGCTCGGCGAAGTGCTGGACTACCACAACTTCGTGCTGACCAAGTACCACGGCGAGGAGCCGGTGGACTTCCAGCAGGTGCTCGACGACGCCATGCGCATGGCCGACGAGCTGCGCGCCATGGTCTGCGATACCGTGTCCCTGGTCCATGACGTGCGCAAGGCCGGCGACAATATCCTCTTCGAGGGCGCCCAGGGCTCGCTGCTGGACATCGACCACGGCACCTACCCGTTCGTCACCAGCTCCAACACCACCGCCGGCGGCACCGCCACCGGTTCCGGGGTGGGGCCGCTGTACCTCGACTACGTGCTGGGCATCACCAAGGCCTACACCACCCGCGTCGGCTCCGGCCCGTTCCCCACCGAGCTGTTCGACGAGCACGGCCGCCACCTGGCCGAGAAGGGCCACGAGTTCGGCGCCACCACCGGCCGCGCGCGGCGCTGCGGCTGGTTCGATGCGGTGGCGCTGCGCCACGCGGTGCAGATCAACTCGGTGTCCGGCATCTGCCTGACCAAGCTCGACGTGCTCGACGGCCTGGAGAACATCCGCGTCTGCATCGGCTATCGCAGCAAGGACGGCGAGGTGCTCGACACCCCGGTGGACTCCGAGGGTTACGAGGCCATCGAGCCGGTCTACCAGGACCTGCCCGGCTGGACCGAGTCCACCATCGGCGTGCGCGAGGTCGACCAGCTGCCGACCAATGCCCGCGCCTACATCAGCTTCCTCGAGGAGCAGGTGGGCACTTCCATCGACATCATCTCCACCGGCCCGGACCGCAACGAGACCATCGTGCTGCGCAATCCCTTCGGTGAGTAAGCGCCTCGCGGGGTAGGCGACAAGCCTCCCCGGAACGACGACGGGCCGGCAGGAGACTGCCGGCCCGTCGCGTTGTGGGCCCGTCGCGTTGTGGGCCCGGGTCAGCGCTGGGCCGTGGCCGTCTGCAGGGCGTCCATGGCGTCCTCGTCGGAGAGCAGGTCGTGGAGCGTCTGGGCGGCCATCTCGCCGTCACCCTCCATGACCTCGTCGAGCCACAGCAGGGCCTGCTCGCGGTTGGCGTTCTCGAGCCCGTTGGCGGTGAGATAGGCCTTGGCCAGCGCCAGGCGCGCGGTCTCGTGGCCCTGGCGTGCGGCCGCCAGCAGGTA
The DNA here is from genome assembly GCF_056159885.1 of Halomonas sp. ABH4_019. Lineage (NCBI taxonomy): Bacteria > Pseudomonadati > Pseudomonadota > Gammaproteobacteria > Oceanospirillales > Halomonadaceae > Halomonas > Halomonas sp. ABH4_019. Next base: position 586,357 of record NZ_JBSWWC010000001.1, on the reverse strand, counting down.
GTCGGCGCCCTGGCGGCGATTCGGCTCGAGGGTATCGCCGCGCAGCAGTTCCCGGCCCAGGGTCGCCTGGGCGCCGGCGTGGCCCTGGTCGGCGGCCTGCTCGAGCAGGCGACGCCCCTTCTCGGTGTCGGTGGCGATGCCGTGGTCGCCGCGCAGCAGCGCGGTGCCGAGCAGGGTGCGGGCCGAGAGGTCGCCGGCCTCGGCGGCGTCGCTCAGCAGTTGGCGACCGCGCTGGGCGTCCTGGGCGACGTGCTCGCCCTCGAGCAGCGCCTCGGCCAGGGTCAGCCGTGCCCCGCCATGGCCGTTGGCGGCGGCCTGCTCGAGCAGGCGCTGGCCGCGCTCGGGGTCGGCGGCAAGCCCCCGGCCGGTCAGCAGCAGCTCGCCCAGGTCGGCGCGGGCGCCGGCATGACCGCCGGCCACGGCGCGCTGCAGGTAGTGTGCGCCCTTGGTCGCATCGCGGGCGACGCCATGGCCCTCGAGGTACATGCGCCCCAGGTCGGCGGCGGCACCGGGATGGCCCATGTCGGCGGCGCGTTCCAGCCAGATCCGTGCCTGGCGCAGGTCCTGGCCCACGCCGCGTCCGTCGAGGAAGGCCTCGCCGAGGCTCGCCATGGAGCCCGGGTGGCCGTCTTCGGCGGCCTGCACCAGCGCCTCGATGTTGCCGGCCTCGCCCTGGTCGTAGCGCAGCTGTGCCAAGGCTTCCTCGGCCGACGGGTGGCCGGCGTCCCGGGCGCGGGTCAGCCACTGCCTGGCCTGGGTGAGGTCGCGGGGAATGCCCTCGCCCTTGCGGTAGGCGCGGCCCAACACCACCATCGCGTAGGCGTCGCCGTCCCGGGCGGCCTCCTCCAGCAGCGCCACGCCGCGGGACGGCCGGCGCTGCTTGAGGGTGCCGTCGAGATAGCCGGCGCCGAGGGCGGTCTTGGCACCGGCGTCGCCGGCCTCGATGGCCCGGGTCAGCAGCTCCTCGGCCCGGGACGGATGGTAGGGCAGCACCTCGCCTTCCAGGTAGGCCTCGCCCAGCAGGCGCAGGGCGGCGGTCTGGCCCTGCTCCGCGGCCTCGGTCAGCAGCGCCTCGGCGCGCGTGCCGTCGGCGGCCACGCCGCGGCCTTCGAGGTACATCCGCCCCAGCTGCTGGGTGGCGTAGGGATGGCCGAGTTCGTGGCCGCGCTCCAGGTAGTCCCGGGCGATGAGCGGCTGGCTGGCTCGGGTCTCGTCGTCGAGGTAGTAGGCGCCGAGCAGCGCCAGGGCCAGGCCGTCGGCCTGGCCGGCGGCCTGTTCGAGCAGCTCGATGCCGCGCCGCGGGTGGGCGGGGAGTCCCTCGCCGTCGAGCAGGGCCTGGCCCAGGGTGACGGTGGCGTTGACCGAGCCCTGGGCGATGGCGGCGCTCAGCCAGTGCTGCGCCCGGTCGGGACGCTGAGCCACGCCGTCGCCGCCCTCCAGCAGGGCCTCGCCGAGGGCCTCCATCGCGGCGACGTCGCCATCCTCGGCGGCCCGCTCGAGCATCGCCAGGCCGCGCCGCGGGTCGTTGCCCTCCAGCAGGGCGCGACCGGTCTGGCTCAGGGCGCCGGGCTCGCCGGCCTCGGCGGCCCGGGTCAGCCACTGCATGCGCCGCTGGGGCTGGTCGGCCAGCAGCCCGTCCTCGCCGTACAGGGCGGCGAGGCGGGTCATGGCATTGACGTCGCCGTCGCCGGCCCGCTGTTCCAGCCGCGTGGCATAGCGCTGGGCATACTGGCTGGCGAGCCCCCGGTCCTCGGTGAGCCAGCCGCCGGGGGCGTGGGCCTCGGCCAGGGCGACCAGGGCATCCTCGTTGCCCGCCTCGGCGGCCCGCCGATACAGCGAGGCGGCCAGTTCCGGGTCGGCGTTGACGCCCTGGCCGCCCTCGGCCAGCAGGCCGGCGAGGGCGGCCTCGGCCCGGTCCCCGACCTCCTCGTCGATGGCCTGCTGCAGCAGGTAGTAGGCGAGCACGTCGTTGCGCTCGACGCCGCGGCCCTCGCGGTACAGCTCGGCCAGGTTCAGGGAGGCGTGGCCGAGGATGTAGGAGGGCGTCTTGATGGCCTCGCCATAGAGACGGGCCGCCCGCTCCGGTTCGGGCTCGATGCCCTTGCCCTGGTCGAAGACCTTGCCCATCTCGTAGTAGCCCTGGGGCAGGCCCTGCTGCATCAGCGATTCGAGCTCGGCGATGGCCTCGCGTGGCTTGCCCGCCTCCAGCAATTGATCGGCCTCGTCCACGGTGTTCTTGTGCATCCATTGCAGGTTGCGGGGCTGGCCGCCGTCGAGCCAGTCCTCGTACTGCGTCGGCACGGGGCTGGCGACGTGGGCATCCGGCTGCGGGGTCGTGGCGCAGCCGCCGAGCCAGGCCACCAGGGTGGCGGAGACGGCCAGCGTCAGCGGTGACGGCCGGCCGATGGAACGGGGAATGCGTGGTATCTGGGACATGATGTCGGTTGGCCTCGGGTAATGGATGAACGTCGGGGGAGCGATCACTACTCGCTCAGCCCCTTGAACGCGGCGTCCTCCCGCTGCTTCTCATCCATGACGATGTTCTGCTGGGCGCCGGGGTCCATGAAGTAGAGCGTCATGTAGCCGCCGGCGCTGCGGTTGTAGGTGGGGCGCATCTGGCGAATGAAATCGGCGATCCGCGGATCGGGATGGCGCTTCTGGTAGATCTCCATCCACGAGAAGTACTGGTTGTCCTTGAGAAACCCGGTGTACTGCTCGAGGGGCGCCATGTCGCCCAGGGCCGCGGGGTCCTCGAAGATATCCAGGGCGAAGTCGACGGCTTCGTGGATGCGGTGGCCGTTGACCTCCAGGTCGAAGATGTCGTAGCCCTGGCGCGAGATGACCTGCATGTTGGTGATCAGGTAGAGCAGGGCATAGTTCTGGTAGTGGGTGGCGCGGCGGCCGCGTGCCACCTCCATGGGCAGGGCGCCCTCCTCGGTGAGGTCGTGCAGGGCGGAGTAGATGGCGCTGACGCCGAAGCGGAACAGCTCGTCGTCCTCGGTCAGCACGCCGACCATGCTGGCGTAGAGGGCGCGGCGGTAGAAGTGGTTGTTGCAGCAGCTGTTGCCCGGCTGGCCCGGGATGTCGGCGTGCTGGTGGGCCAGGCCGTTGAGCCAGGCCTCGATGCGCTGACGCTCTTCCTGCTGGCCGTCGAGCCCGGGGCGGACCACCGAGTAGGCCATGGCGGCGGCGAAGATCATCGATTCGGTGGCGAACCAGGCCTGGGGCTCCATGGAGTCGTAGTAGAAGTTGGTCAGCGCCTCGTCCCGGGCCCACTTGTCGAGAAAGCGCACCAGGCACTCGGCGTAGTAGTCGTCGCCGGTGGCCACGTAGCCGCCCGCCAGCAGCGAGACGTTGTCCTCGAAGCGGAACAGCGGCTCCGAGGCCAGCTCCCACTCCTCGGGACTGGGGTAGTAGCCGGGAATCCGCATGCGGGTGTCGATCGGCTCGTAGGCCATCAGCTGCGCGCAGCTGGTCCCGGTCGACAGCCGGTCGATCTCCTGCAGCAGGATGGGGTTGTCGGTGTCCTCGAGCATCGCCATGCGGGCCTCGACGTCGAAGTAGGAGGCATCGGGGGCCGTCACTTCATAGGCCGAGAGGTCGAGCTCGGCGCGCTCCTCGAGGGTCATGGCCTGGGCCGCGGTCAGGCCGCCCGCCCCCAGCCCGCACAGGGCCAGGGACAGGCCGGCAAGCAGCCGGCGGGGCGTAAGGGCGCGATCGAGACGGGACATGGGCATCGGCTCTCCTCGTGGGATGGGCTCAGGAGCGGGGGGCATGCAGGCGGAAACCGGCGAAATCGGCGTGCTGGTCGCGGGGCGTGCGCCACTCCTCGCCGCTGCCGCCGAAGAAGGTGGAGAACATCAGGCCGTCGATGGTGACCGCCTCGCTGGTGCGATAGACGATGCCGCGCTGCTCGAGGATCGGGCGCCCGTCCACCCACACGCGGGCCAGGCCGTTGTCCCGGCCCGGGTCGTTGAGGATGATTTCCTGCTCCAGGGTCACCCACTGGCCGGTGGGGAAGGTCCAGGCGCCGCGGCCCACCGACTTGCCGTAGTCCTCGTCCTGGTCGACGGCGTACTCGTAGAGTTCGCCCTGGCCGTCGGCGCGCCACATGTAGCGCATCGAGAAGCCGTTCTCGCCGTCGGCCTCCTCGCCGCCGCTGGGGGCCTCACCGCCGTACAGCCCGGGCAGCTTGCCGCCCTTGACGAAGTCGAAGCCCGGGGCGAAGCGCACCCGGTATTGCAGGCAGGCGCGCTCGGCGCCGGCCAGGGCCTCGGGGGCGGCGTAGAAGCCGGCGCCGCCCTCCTCGGCATCGCCGGGCGAGGAGGTGCCGGCGGGGTAGTGGACCCGCAGGCCGGGCTCGTCGAGGCCGGTCTCGCCGGCGGCCAACAGCTCGACGTTGTCCTCGGTGCCCCAGTCTCGCCGGGTGCCGAAGCCGTCGCGGACGGCGTCCTGGGCGTCCTCGGCCTGGCCATCGGGGGTCGGGGCGGCGACCACCGGGTAGCGGGTCGAACAGGCCGCCTCGCCGGGAATCGCGAGGGGCGAATCGTCGCCGTCCTGGGCCATGGCCGGGGCGGACAGGCCGGGCAGCAGGGCCAGCAGCAGGGCCAGGGGGCGCTTGCGGGAGATGACGTCGTCGACTGACATATCGGGCTCCTGTCGGAGGCCGCCGCTCGGGCGGCCGGGATGTCCTTGGGAAGGGGCGATCGGGGTCAGCTCGCCTGGCGTTGCTGGTCGGCGAGGGGCGATTCGTCGTTGTCCGCGCCGGTGACGCGCTCGACCAGGCCGCCGAACAGCTGACCGACGGCGCGGGCCCCTTGCCAGACCCACTCGGCGGTGGCGCCGACCAGCGGGGTCTCGGTGAAGCGCACGTCGACCGGCGTGCCGACGCTGTCGGCGGGCAGCGGGCGCTCCGGGACCAGCAGCACGCTGGCCACGTTCTGCTGCTGACGCACCCAGCTGGGGAAGCCGGCGCGCGGCTGGCGCTCGATGTCCAGTGCCACGCTGCGCACCCGGGCGCTGATCGGCCCCGAGGCGTGGGGCAGCGAGATGTAGGCCTGCTGGTCGGGATCGATGCGGTCGATGTCGTCCATGTGCACCAGGGCCTCGACCATGATGTCGTTCTCGCCGGTACGGATGAGCGTCATGATGCGCTCGCTCTCGTTGATGTAGGTGCCGTCGGAGCTGCTCAGCGCCCAGGCCACCAGGCAGTCGCAGGGGCTGTGGATGGCGTTCTGCGACTGCCGGGCCTCCAGCGCGGTGATGCGCGAGTTCTGGAAGTCCCGGGCGGTCTCGAACTGGTCGATGCGCGCCCGGGCGATCTCCGGCGACACGGTCTCGAAGCTCACCGATTCGCCGTTGGCGGGGCGCGCCGAGTTGGCCAGGCTGACCTGGCCGGTGCCGGCGTCGAGGTTTTCTTCCAGGTTGGTGATCAGCTGGCTGTTGTAGCGCTGGGCCGCCTGGGCCAGGATCAGGTCCGATTCCAGGTCGACGTTCTTGACGCTGGTCAGCCGCTTGTCGCGGGTCACCCGGTCGCCGGCCTGGAGATCGTGAGCCTGGAGGATGCCCGGTCCAGGGGCGCGGATGTCGATGCGCGGCGCGGTCACCGCGGCGAAGTTCGGCTCGATCAGCATGAAGTTGCGATAGGCCGTGGCGGCGGCCACCACGGCCAGCAGGCCGAGGGCCATGAACAGCACCACGTAACGGCCCAGCGGCCGGGGCGGGCGTTGGGCGCCCTGGCCCGCCCCCGCATCGCCACGCTTGCGGGGCGTCTGCGGGTCTTCGCCGGCCATCATCCCTTCGACGTCCATCTCGCGACCGCTGAGGCTGGCACGAACCACGCGACGCAGCAGCTCCAGGTGGCCGGGGGCGATGTCGGTGATCTCGAAGCCGGCCGTGTAACCGTGCTCCGTGGCCGTGGAGTGGCGGCACTCGGCGGCCACGGGAATGATCAGTTCGGCGCCGCCGGCCAGGATCAGCAGCGAGGCCTTGATCCTGGCCCCCTGGCGGATCGGCCGCGGGCTGTGAAACGCGAAGCCTCCCTGGGAGAGGTCCACGCCGTCGAAGACGTGGCCGTCCTCCATCTGCACCCGGAAGTCCCGGGCCACGCGGATGTAGCGCCGCTCGTCGCGCCGCTCGTGGGCGATGCCGGTGGCCGAGGGCTTGGGCTGCCAGTGGCGCCGTTCGTCCGGGCGGCCGCTCGCCTCGGCAGTCGGGTTGGGCCGTTCGTCGCGGCCGTGCGCTCGGGTGTCGGCGTCTTGCCGGTCGCTCAGCGTGGGTTCCCGGCGGTCGGGGGTGTCGGCGAAATAGTCGCTCATGATGTGTCTCCTGGAGAGATCGCCTGAGGCCTGTGCCCTTGGGATCGGCCAGGCTGTACGCGGATGGTCAGATCGACCAGGGTCAGGGTTCGGTCGTCGAGCGCCAGGGTGCAGCCCGCCGGGGCCTGGCAGGGCTCAGGGCGCCCGGTGTCGAGGCGCTGCCCCTCGGCATCGCGGAGGTGGCGGGCCAGGGTGGGGCCGATGTCCAGCGTGGTGGTGTGTTCGCCGGACGCGCCGGCCAGGCGCTCGCTGCGCAGTCGCTCATGGCTGTTCAGCTGTTCGATCAGGCCGGCGTCCAGGCGCAGCCTCTCGGGAGGCAGGCGCACGGTCTCGCCGGCGGCGCCATCGGCCAGGGCCATGGCCAGCCAGCGGTTGGCCGTGGCCTCGTTCTCGCCGGCGTCGGGCCCGCGCAGGATGGCCATGGCGGTGCGATCCGGGGGCTGCACCACGCCGGTGGCCAGCAACAGCGCATAGAGCATCGCGGCGACGAAGAAACCATGCAGCACATGGCCCATGCGCCGCTGCCGGGCCACGGCGCTCGGATTGTCCGGCTCGCCGGCGGAGATGCCCTGGCGCGACCATTTCTGGCGGTTGAAGCGAAAGCTGACATAGGTCTTGAGCAGGGCCCCGAAGACCTGGTTGTAGTAGATCAGCGGGATCCACAGCAGGCTGAAGCGGCCACGCTGCCAGGCCAGGATCAGCGTCGAGATGCTGCGCGTGAACAGGATCCACAGCAGATAGGCGAACAGGAACGAGGGGCGCACGAACAGCGTCACCAGGATCGCCACCATGGGGCCGATCAGGGTCGTCCACATGGACAGCCGCTGGTCGACCAGGCTCCACCAGGTGAACATGCCCATCGGGCGCGGCCCCAGGGCGATCGCCCGGCCGCTGGTGCGCAGCATGTTGCCGTACCAGCGGCGCATCAGGTCGGTGGTCGACTTGAAGAAGCGGCGCCGGTCCGGCAGCTCCTCGAACCCGGAGACGAAGACGTCCGGCAGGTAGAGCATCTGCCAGCCATTCTTGAGCAGCCAGTACCAGGTCGACTTGTCGTCCCCCGAGAGGAACTTGAACTGGCCGAAGCGCCAGTGGGCCACCTGGTCGTTTTCCACCAGCTCGATGAAACTGGGCTGGGTCGCCAGGTCGAGGCGGAAGGCGCTGTAGCGCCCGGTCAGCACCAGCAGGCGCCGCGATACCGACAGCGAGCTCATCACCAGGTGACGCTGGGCGTAGCGCAGGTCGTACCACTCCTTGGTGGCGTCGCCGCCGGTGACGATGGCGCTGTTGTTGGTGGTCAGCGCCCCCAGGTCCGGATGGGTGTGGAAGAATGACAGCGAGCGCGACAGGGTGCCCGGCTCGAGCAGGATGTCGCCGTCCATCGAGACCAGCAGGGCATCCGGGGCCGGGGCGCGGCGCGAGATGGCGCGCAGCACCTCGGCCATGGCCGAGCGCTTGCCGTCGCCCTTCTGGAACATGTAGCGCAGCTCGACGTTGGCCGGCCAGCCGAGGTCGTCCAGCACGTGGGTGATGATGTCGACGTCGGTGCGGTCGGACAGCGAGGCGAAGATCGTCGTCGGCACGCCATAGTCCCGCGCCTCGCGCACCAGGGCCTCGTAGACCCGATAGCTGACGTCGGCATCGATGCGAAACGAGGTGCACAGCACGTACAGCTCGCTGGGCCGGGCGGCGTCGCCGGCGGCGTCCGCGGCGGCGCGCAGGCGCGGGAAGACGCGCCGGTTGTACCACACCGAGCGCACGGCCTGGACGAACCACCAGGAGTAGCGCCAGGCGCCGATGGCGCCGATGGCGAAGAAGAAGCTCTTCGAGGCCGGCGAGAAGACCTCGGAGGGCAGTTCGCTGAGCAGCACCACCAGCAGGGTCAGCAGCAGCAGTAGAGCGGTGAGCTCGGTCGTCTTGCTGGCGACGGAGGTATGGTCGGGAAGCTTCGACATGGCGTGTCCTCAGGCCACGACGGGACGCACGGAGGCTCCCCGCCCGATGGCGTAGTAGGTCAGCCCGGCCCGCTCGGCGTCGAGCGGCGAGAAGAGGTTGCGGCCGTCGACGACGACCGGCTCGAGCAGCCGCTCGCGCAGCGCTTCGAAGTCCACGGTGCGAAAGGCCTTCCACTCGGTGCAGATCACCAGCGCATGGGCACCCTCCAGGGCCGCGTCGCGCTGCTCGGTCAGCACCAGGTCGTCGCGCTCGCCGTAGAGGCGACGGCACTCATCGGCGGCTTCCGGGTCATGGGCCTGAACCCGGGCGCCGGCCGCCCACAGGGCCTCCATCAGGGCGCGGCTGGGGGCCTCGCGCATGTCGTCGGTGTTGGGCTTGAAGGCCAGCCCCCACAGGGCGATGGTCTTGCCGGCCAGATCGCCGTTGAAGGCCTGGCAGAGCATCTCGAACAGCCGGGTCTTCTGGCGGGCGTTGACCCGTTCGACGGCTTGGATCATCTCGGCGGGGTAGCCGGCCGCTTCGGCGGTGTGGGCCAGCGCCTTGACGTCCTTGGGGAAGCAGGACCCGCCGTAGCCGCAGCCCGGATAGATGAAGTGATAGCCGATGCGCGGGTCCGAGCCGATGCCGTGGCGTACCTCTTCGACGTCGGCGCCCAGGCGTTCGGCCAGGTTGGCGATCTCGTTGATGAAGCTGATCTTGGTGGCCAGCATGGCGTTGGCCGCGTATTTGGTCAGCTCGGCGCTGCGCACGCCCATGAACATCAGCTTGTCGCGCTGGCGGCTGTAGGGGGCGTAGCACTCGCGCATCACCTGGCGCACGTGCTCCGAGTCGGTGCCCACCACGATACGGGCGCCCCGGGAGAAGTCCTCGATGGCGGCCCCTTCCTTGAGAAACTCGGGGTTGGAGCAGACGTCGAAGTCGATGTCGGTGCCGCGGGCCGCCAAGGTGTCCGCGACGGTGCGGGCCACCTTGCTGGCGGTGCCCACCGGGACCGTCGACTTGTCGACGATGATCCGGTACTCGGTCATGTGGCGGGCGATGGTCTCGGCCACCGTGAGCACGTGGCGCAGGTCGGCGCTGCCGTCCTCGTCGGAGGGGGTGCCGACGGCGATGAACTGGAGCAGGCCGAACTCGACCGCGGCCCGGGCATCGGCGGTGAAGTGCAGCCGGCCCGCCTCCAGGTTCTGATGGATCAGCGTCTCGAGGCCCGGTTCATAGATCGGGATGTCGCCCTGGCGCAGCTGCGCCACCTTGGCGTCGTCCACATCGACACACATCACCTCGTGGCCGACCTCGGCGAGGCAGGCACCAGTGACGAGTCCTACGTATCCGGAACCGAAGATGGTGATCTTCATGGGCGTTTTGCTCCTGGTCATGCGCGAAAGCGCACGCCGAGACCCGGCCCTCAGGGCGAGGGTCTCCAGCGAACGCGGGAATGCACAGGGGAGGAGCAAGAATCGCACCAATTAAAGAACGGTGTTTTTTATCAGCGACTTATCGCGGTGCCGAGCCAGGCGGTGGGCCATGGATGGGGGCCGTTCGGGCGAAAACCGTCGTCTCTCGGCAACAGCTTGGGCGGCGATGCGGGGAGGGCGCTCGCTCGGTCGGCGGTCGAGAAGGGGCCCTGGCTGCATCGCGTCGGCGGCGAGTCGAAGGGCCAGGAATCCGGCGAGACGCGCCCTGCGGCGGCATCGGCTGGATACCCGGAGAGCGGGCAGGGTGGAGGGAACGAATGCCGGGTCGGCGGGGTGTTGCGAGTCGTCGACACCGAACCTGGTCTGGCGCGAACTCGGGGCCTAGAACGAACGAGACGGCCCTCGGGCCGCCTCGTTCGGGGAGGGAAAAGCGCCTTAGACGCTCCTGGGTTCGCTCATCAGCGCCTTGACCAGGGCAAAGCAGCCGACCAGCAGCACCAGGGTGAAGGGCAGGCCGGTGGATACCGAGGCCGTCTGCAGGGCGGTCAGGCCGCCGCCCAGCAGCAGGGCGATCGCGATGGCACCCTCGATGATGGCCCAGAAGATGCGCTGTGGCTTGGGCGCATCGACCTTGCCGCCGGCGGTGATGGAGTCGATGACCAGCGACCCGGAGTCCGAGGAGGTCACGAAGAACACGATCACCAGCACGATGCCGACGAAGGAGGTGATGGCGGCCAGCGGCAGCTCGCCGAGCATGGCGAACAGCTTGAGCTCCAGGGCGGCGTCCTGGACGCCCTCGAAGCCGTCGCTCAGCACCTGATCGATGGCGGTGCCGCCGAAGGCGGTCATCCACAGCACCGAGACCAGGGTCGGTACCAGCAGCACCGCGATCAGGAATTCGCGCACGCTGCGGCCACGGCTGACCCGGGCGATGAACATGCCGACGAACGGTGACCAGGAGATCCACCAGGCCCAGTAGAAGGCGGTCCAGCCTTGGCTGAAGTTGGCATCCTCACGGCCGAAGGGCATGGACAGCGCCGGCAGGTTGACCAGGTAGGAGCCCAGGTTCTCGAAGAAGCCGGTGGCGATCAGCAGGGTCGGGCCGACGAAGATCACGAACAGCAGCAGCAGGAAGGCCAGCACCATGTTCAGCTGCGACAGGCGCTGCACGCCCTTCTCGACGCCGAGCAGGATCGAGCACAGTGCCACGGCGGTGATGCCCATGATCAACAGCACCATGGTGACGTTGGAGTTGGGCACGTCGAACAGGTAGCTCAGGCCGGCGGCCGCCTGGGAGGCGCCGAGGCCCAGCGAGGTGGCCAGACCGAACAGGGTGGCGAACACCGCCAGGATGTCGATCAAGTGACCCGGCCAGCCCCAGACGCGCTCACCGAGGACCGGGTAGAAGATCGAGCGCATGGTCAGCGGCAGGCCCTTGTTGAAGGCGAAGATCGCCAGGGCCAGGCCGACGATGGCGTAGGCGCCCCAGGGGTGCAGGCCCCAGTGGAAAATGGTGGCGGCCATGCCCAGCGACACGGCGCCGGCCTCGTCGCCGGCGGCGGCCCCCAGCGGCGCCCAGTCGGTGCGCACGCCATTCTCCATGCTGGTGCCACCCAGGGCGGTCCCGAAGTGGGTCAGCGGTTCGGAGACGCCGTAGAACATCAGGCCGATGCCCATGCCCGCGGCGAACAGCATGGCGAACCAGCCGGCGTAGCTGAAGTCGGGCGTGGCATGGGCGCCGCCGATGCGCACCTTGCCCAGTGGCGACAGCACGATGCCCAGGCTGACCAGCACGAAGATGTTGCCACCGAGCAGAAACACCCAGCTCAGGTTGCCGGTGAGGAAGGCGAAGATGGCATCGAAGACGGGCTCGATCTCGGCCTGCAGGGCCAGGGTCAGGATCACGAACACCAGGATCACCAGCGACGACACGGTGAAGACCTTGCCGTGCAGGTCGACATCCAGGCCGAACTTGTTGGTGGTGATGTTGTCCTGCCCGATCACGTAATCGGTATCGATGAGGTTGGCCGGCCCTTCGGGGGCGGGTATGCCCTCGCCGGCCGCCGCCTCGGGGGCTTTGTGGTCGTTCGTCACGGGATCTCTCCTTGTAGACGTCGAAGAACGAGGTGGGGGCATCAGGCCCGGGGGCGTATCAGGAACACCGATGCCCGAGTTTGAGTGGCGACCTTGCCGCCATGGGAGGGGATGATCACGTCCAGGTGCTTGGGCGGATGGGTCGGCATGATCACCAGGTCCGCACCGAGATCGTCGATGGCATCGACCAGCACGTCGTCGAGCTCGGTGGTGGGGTCGGGGCTGGTGATGACGCGGGCGCTGACCGGCTGGCCATGTACCTTGGCACGTTCCTGGGCGAAGGCCTCGAGCTTCTGCTGATATTCCTCTGGGGTACGCGCCACGGGCCCCGGGGTGGTGGCGGTGACCGCCACGTAGCAGACTTCCGCACCGTAGTGCCTGGCCTGGTCGGCCACCACTTGCAGCGATGGCTCGATCACGTCGAAGTGAGCGAGATCCACCGGCACCAGGATCTTCTTGAACATGCCTGCGCTCCTTACGGGTTGCGTCTGCGGGGTGACACGCTAAGTGTGGCCGTTTGACGACGATTCGGGGAATCGCCTTTTCAACGGGCCTCGTCGGACGCGTCGCCCACGTTACACCTTCCCTGTGTCATGCCGTGGTCAGAGATGGCGTGATGAGGCATCTCGGATAAACAATTCTAATCGAGTTTCGAATGGCTGATAACAGCCTGTTGGCAAAAGGAGACAGAAAGGCGAGGCCTGTTTCCTGGCGTCATCGCCGTGGCCCTGGGCGACATGGGGCGAGAGCGTTGGCGGTGGGCAGCTTCAGATGACGCCATGCCGATCGTTGGATCTGTATTTTTGATCCAATGTACATAATAAATATATTTTATCTAATCATGGCCGGCTCCTAAGGTAGGGTTCACAAGACCACAAGGAGACCCTTCCATGACCGAGCCCGTTTTCGAGACAGAATGCACCGACACGCTAGTGGTCGGTGGTGGACAGGCCGGCGTGGCCATGAGCGAGCACCTGGGCAACCAGGGGGTGCCGCATCTGGTGCTGGAGCGCGACCGCATCGCGGAGGCCTGGCGCACCCGCCGCTGGGATTCCCTGGTCGCCAACGGACCGGCCTGGCATGACCGTTTCCCGGGCATGGCGTTCGACGACGTCGACGCCGATGCCTTCGCCCCCAAGGAGCGGGTGGCGGCCTATTTCGAGGCCTATGCGCGCAAGATCGACGCCCCCATCCGCACCGGCGTGGAGGTCTGGAAGGTCGAGCGCAACCAGGGGCGGCCCGGTTTCACCGTCGAGACCTCCCAGGGGGTGATCGAGGCCAACCGTGTGGTGGCGGCCACCGGGCCCTTCCAGCGCCCGGTGATCCCGCCGATTGCCCCCGATGACGATCACCTCGTGCAGATCCACTCGTCCGAATACCGCAACCCGCGGCAGTTGCCCGAGGGCGCCGTGCTGGTGGTGGGGGCGGGCTCATCCGGGGTGCAGATCGCCGAGGAGCTGCAACGCAGCGGCAAGCCGGTCTATCTCTCGGTGGGCCCCCATGATCGTCCCCCGCGGGCCTATCGCGGGCGCGATTTCTGCTGGTGGCTGGGCGTGCTCGGCGAGTGGGATGCCGAGGTCATGAAGCCGGGCACCGAGCACGTCACCATCGCCGTGAGCGGCGCCGAGGGTGGCAAGACGATCGATTTCCGGCGTCTGGCGCATCGTGGCATGACGCTGGTCGGCCGCACCCGGGCGTTCACGGACGGCATGGCGACCTTCGAAGCCGACCTGGCCGATAACCTGGCCCGCGGCGATGCGAATTACCTGGCGATGCTGGACGCTGCGGACGACTATGCCGCCCGCAACGGCCTCGACCTACCCGAAGAGCCCGAGGCGCGGCGGATCCCGAGCGATCCCGACTGCGTGACCGAGCCGCTGCGCGAGCTGGATCTCAAGGCGGCCGGCGTGACCGCGATCGTCTGGGCCACCGGCTTCTCGGTGGACTATGGCTGGCTCGCCGTCGACGCCTTCGACGAGCATGGGCGGCCCCGGCATCAGCGGGGGGTGTCCAGCGAGCCTGGCGTCTACTTCCTGGGCCTGCCCTGGCTGTCGCGGCGGGGGTCCAGCTTCATCTGGGGTGTCTGGCACGACGCCAAGCACGTCGCCGACCACATCGCCACCCAGCGCAAGTACCTGGCCTACCACGAAGCGGCCCGGCGCCAGCAAGCGCCGATGTCAGCCGAGCCCCTCACCGACGACACCAGCGCAGAGAGAGTCAACTGATGCCGACGCATACTCGCATTCGCATGTTCAACACCCAGGAGACGTATCCCAACCAGGCGCTGGACAACGACCTCTGCCAGGCGGTGAGGGCGGGCAACACCGTCTATGTCCGTGGCCAGGTCGGCACCGACTTCGAGGGCAGGCTGGTCGGTCTGGGCGACCCGCAGGCCCAGGCCGAGCAGGCCATGAGGAACGTCAAGCAGTTGCTCGAGGAGGCCGGCTCCGAGCTCGACCATATCGTCAAGACCACCACCTACATCACCGATCCGCGCTTCCGCGAGCCGGTCTATCGCGAGGTGGGGCGCTGGCTCAAGGGCGTCTTCCCGATCTCCACCGGGCTGGTGGTGGCCGGGCTTGCCCAGCCCGAGTGGCTGATGGAGATCGATGTCATCGCCGTCATACCCGACGAGTCGGACGACGAGGAGGCCCATTCATGACCTTTTCCATTGCAGGCTTCTGCCGCGAGACCGGCCAGTTCGGTACCGCCATCAGCTCCTCGAGCATCTGCGTGGCCAGCCGCTGCCCCTTCATCACTCCCGGCAGGGGGGCGGTGCTGACCCAGAACGTGACCAATCCCGAGCTCGGACAGTTGGGCGTGCGGCTGCTCGAGGAGGGCCTCGACGCCGAAAGCGTGCTGGCACGGCTGGTCGAACACGAGGCATACCCCGAGTGGCGCCAGCTGCAGGTCCTCGATGCCGAGGGCGCGAGCGCCGTTCACAGCGGGGGCGAGACCCTGGGCATCCACGCCACCCGGCAGGGGCGAGATTGCGTGGCCGGCGGCAACATGCTCGCCGACACCGGCGTCATCGACGCCATGGTGGCGGCCTTCGAGGCCCGTGAGGGCGAGCTCGCCGAGCGCCTGCTGGCCGCCATGGACGCCGGCCTGGCCGCCGGGGGGGAGATGGGGCCGGTGTACTCGGCGGGGCTCAAGGTCACCGATCGGGCCAGCTGGCCGGTGGTCGACCTGAGGGTCGACTGGCACATCGCGCCGCTCACCGAGCTGCGCATGGTCTGGCAGCACTATCGGCCCCAGCGCGACGCCTATGTGCTGCGCGCGGTTCGCCCCGATGACTCGCCGTCCTACGGTGTGCCGGGGGACGGGCGCTGATAGCGTTCTAGCCGGACCGGCCCACGCCGGACAAGGCGAGGGGTGCCAGGGACAGGTTGAAAAGTAGGTCGTTTACCCACGGGCGAGGCGGAAGGAGAAGAACCTCCAGTGAAGGTGCTTCCCGCCGGGCGGGTTGGCCATGGAAGGCCAACCCAGGCCCTGCCAGCGGCGCAGGATGCGAGAGCGCCGCAGGGTATAAAGTAGCGCCCGGGGAGGGGTCGCAGCGCCTCCTGGTAAACCTGTCGACGGATCAACCCCGAGCTGCTGCGATTGTCATCGCTGCCCTGTGTTATTCCCTGACCATCTGAGGGCTTCATGTCACAAGATACCGTCGTCGACCTGCTCGCCGAGCTGGTGGCCTTCGACACCACCAGCCATCGTTCCAACCTGCCGCTGATCGCCTTCATCGAGGACTATCTGGCCCGATACGGCGTGGCCTCGCGGCGGGTGACCGATGCGACCGGCGAGAAGGCCAACCTCTATGCCACCATCGGCCCGCCGGATCGCCCCGGGGTAATGCTCTCGGGGCACACCGACACCGTGCCGGTCACCGGCCAGGCCTGGCGTGTCGATCCCTTCCGCCTGAGCGTCGAGGGCGAGCGCCTCTACGGCCGGGGCACCGCCGACATGAAGGGATTCCTGGCTGCGGTGCTGGCCGCGGTGCCGGCCCTGGTCGAGGCCGACCTCGCGGTGCCCGTACACCTGGCGTTTTCCCATGACGAGGAGGTGGGCTGCCTGGGGGTGCGCACCCTGCTCGCCGATCTGGCCCACCAGCCGGTGCGCCCGGCGGCCTGCCTGGTCGGCGAGCCGACGTCCATGCGGCTCGCCACGTCTCACAAGGGTAAGCTCGCGGTGCGTCTTCACGTGCGTGGCAAGGCCTGCCACTCCGGGATGGCCCCCCAGGGCGTCAATGCTATCCATGCCGCCGCCCGGCTGATCCACTGGGTCGAGGAGACGGCCGCCGCCAAGACCCTCCATGGCCCCTTCGACGCGCGCTTCGCCATTCCCCACACGACCCTGCAGGTGGGCACCATCCAGGGCGGAGCGGCGCTGAACATCGTGCCCCAGGACTGTCGTCTGGACCTCGAGATCCGCAATGTCGCCGAGGATGACCCCGAGGCGCTGCTCGACGAGCTGATGGGCGTCGCCGCCACCCTGGAGGCCGAGATGCGCGAGACCTCGCCCGAGGCGAGCATCCGGCTCGAACGCCTGAGCGAGTATCCCGGGCTGTCGATGGACGACGACCATGCCCTGGTGGCCTTCATCCTGTCGCTGCTCGAGGAACGGGAGCTGGAGCGCATCGGCTACGGTACCGAGGGCGGGCTCTTCCAGCGCGAGCTGGGTATCCCGACCCTGGTCTGCGGCCCCGGTAGCATGGCCCAGGGCCACCAGCCCGACGAGTTCGTGACCCGCGAGCAGCTGGCGCGCTGCGAGCTCTTCCTGGCCCGGCTGATCGAGGCGCTCTCCGGGACCGAGGCGCGGCGGCGGCTGGCCGCCGGCGAGCTGCCGGTCGGTGTCCCGGCCCGAGTCGCCGTGCCGTGAGTCGAGGATGGCGCCGTCATGGCCGCGAGTGGCCTGCCGGGACGCCCGCCCCCGGCAACTGATATGCTGCAGATGATCGCCCCGCGCCTATCGCGGGGCGGACCTCTTTCCCCGGCGGCGATGGCGAGTCGATGCGTCAATTCACCCTCAAGCAGTTGCGCTACTTCGTGGTGGCCGGCGAGCTGTCCAGCGTCACCCAGGCGGCCCGCAAGCTGCATGTCTCCCAGCCGTCGATCTCGGCGGCCATCCAGCAGATCGAGGAGGTCACCGGCCTGCAGCTGTTCGTGCGCCATCATGCCCAGGGCTTGTCGCTGACGCCCTCGGGCAAGCAGCTGATGCAGCGCTCGCGCCAGCTGCTGCGCGATGCCGAGGGGCTGGAGAAGTACGCGCTCTCCCTGGGCGAGGAGATCGGCGGGGAGCTGCGCCTGGTGGCTTTCCCTACCTTCGCGCCGGTGTTCCTGCCTCAGCTGCTGCGCCGCTATGCCGATCGCCATTCCGCGGTGAGCCTCTATTGCGACGAGATGAACCAGGTGGACATCGTGCGCGGGCTGGGGCAGGGGGACTACGAGCTGGCCTTCACCTACGACCTCCAGGTGCCCGACGAGATCGACTTCACGCCGCTGTACCGCTTTCCCCCCTATGCCGTGGTCGCCGCCGACCATCCCCTGAGCGAGCGCGACAGCATCGGGCTCGCCGAGCTGGTGGCCTATCCCATGGTGCTGCTCGACTGGCCGCTGAGCCGCGAGTACTTCCTGTCGATCTTTGCCCACCACGGCCTGACGCCCGCCGTCTCCCACCGCGCCAAGTCCATGGACATGCTGCGCGGGTTGGTGGCCAACGGCTTCGGGTTTTCGCTCTTCAATACCCCCCTGTCGGCCTTCGAGGCCATCGACGGCGGCGGACTCAAGCCGCTGCGGATCGAGGACGAGGCCAGACCGCTGTCGATGGGCATCGCTTGTCTGCGTGGCCTGCGGCTCAGCCCCGCGGCGGAGGCGATGCATCGACTGGCCCGGGACCCCGCGGCCCGGGGCGAGGTCTTCGCCCGCCTCGGCGATGGCCAGGCCGAGCCGGCCGACGCCTGACCGACCCACAGGGACGATCCGACGCCACATGACGCCTGCCAGGGAGGGCATCCCGGCCGGGCACGTCGTGGGATATTGAATAGAAAAATATGATGCTGTTGTTCATGTAATAATATTTTATCTAACCAAAGAGCCGGGGCTATCGTGACATCACGGTCGTGATAGAGGCCGATACGGCCCCGACAACAATGACACTGACAACGGAGACCCTCCCGATGGCGGCACACGATCTGTCCTTCTGGCGAGACCTTCGCTCCCGGCTGACCCTGCCGGACGGCGCCTTCATCGATGGCCGGCGCATCCCGGCCGGCGACGGCGACACCCTGACCACCTGGAACCCGGCCACTGGCGAGGCGCTGACCGAGGTCGCGGCCTGCGGCGTCGAGGACGTGGAGCGCGCCGTGGCCGCGGCCCGACGCAGCTTCGAGGCCGGCGACTGGTCGCGGGCTGCTCCGGCCCATCGCAAGGCGGTGCTGCAGCGGCTGGCGGCGCTGATGATGGAGCATCAGGAGGAACTCGCCCTGCTCGAGACCCTGGACACCGGCAAGCCGATCCGCGATGCCTTCGAGCTCGACATTCCCGGCGCGGCCGGCTGCTTCGGCTGGTATGCCGAGGCCACCGACAAGCTCTACGGTGAGGTGGCGCCCACCGACGGCGACAACCTGGCCACCATCACCCGCGAGCCCGTCGGCGTGGTGGCCGCGGTGATCCCCTGGAATTTCCCCCTCGACATCACCGCCTGGAAGCTGGCCCCAGCGCTCGCGGCCGGCAACAGCGTGATCCTCAAGCCCGCCGAACAGTCGCCGCTCACCGCGCTGCGCCTGGCCCAGCTGGCCGCGGAGGCGGGCATCCCCGATGGCGTCTTCAACGTGCTGCCGGGTCATGGCCATGTCACCGGCGAGGCCCTGGGCCTGCATGCAGATGTGGACTGCCTGACCTTCACCGGCTCCACGGCCACCGGCAAGCGCTTCCTGGAATATGCCGCCCGCTCGAACATGAAGCAGGTATGGCTGGAGTGCGGCGGCAAGAGTCCCAATCTGGTGTTCGCCGACAGCGATCTTGACGCGGCGGCGAAGACCGCGGTGCAGGGCATCTACTTCAACCAGGGCGAGGTGTGCTCGGCGAACTCTCGGATCCTGGTTCAGCGTGAGGCCAAGGATGCCTTCGTCGAGCGCTTCGTGGCCGCCGCCTCCGCACTGGTGGTCGGCGATCCGCTGGATCCAGCCACCGATGTCGGCTCACTGATCGACGCCGGCCATGCCGGCAAGGTGCGTGGCTACATCTCGCTGGGGCTGGAGGAGGGTGCCCGCCTGGCGCTGGGCACGCCGCCCAGCGGCGAGGAGCGGGACGCCTTCGTCGCGCCGACGCTGTTCGAGGGCGTGACGCCGCGGATGACCATCGCCCGGGAAGAGATCTTCGGGCCGGTGGCGGTGCTGATCGAGTTCGCCGACGAGGACGAGGCGGTGGCCATCGCCAACGATTCCATCTACGGCCTGGCGGCCTCGGTGTGGACCGAGAACCTGTCCCGGGCGCACCGCGTGTCGCGTCGCCTGCGGGCGGGCACCGTCTCGGTGAATACCGTGGACGCCATCGACTTCACCACACCCTTCGGTGGCTACAAGCAGTCCGGCTTCGGCCGTGACCTGTCGCTGCATGCCCTGGACAAGTTCACTCAGCTCAAGACCACCTGGGTGCGCCTGTGAGCCGCTCCTGACCCCGCCCGCCGGCGTCTCACCGGCGGGCATCTGACCCCACAACAACAAGAGGGTGGATGACAATGCAAGATGCCATGTCCAAACCGGCGGCGGCCACGGCCGCCGCCGGCAAGAAGGCCCGCGGCGTCCTGGGGCTCAAGTCCCTGATGGCCGTCGCGGTCGGCCTGGTGGTGTCCCAGGGCGTCATGGTGCTGATGCTCCAGGGCGTCGGTATCGCCGGGCCCGCCTTCATCGTGCCGCTGGCGATCGCCTGGGTGCTGGCGCTGTGCTATGCGGCGTCCTTCTCCGAACTGGCCCTGCTGGTGCCCAGGGCGGGCAGCCTGAGCGCCTATACCGAGGTGGCCCTGGGGCACTTCCCGGCGATCCTCTCGGTGTTCTCGGGCTATGTGGTGGTGGCCATGTTCGCGCTGTCCGCCGAGCTGTTGCTGGTCAACTTCCTGCTCGGCGTGCTCTATCCGGCCGTGGAGGGCACCCACTACGTGGCTTTCGGCATCCTCGGGGTGTTCACGGTGCTCAACCTGCTGGGCATCGACGTCTTCGCCAAGCTGCAGAACCTGCTGGCCTTCGCCATGGTGGTGGCCCTGACCCTGCTCGGCGTCAGCGCCCTGACCGGCGGCTTCGCTCCCCATGCCTTCCAGGCCGCCGAGCTGGCCGCCGATTTCAACCTGGGCGAGGGTGCCTTCACCCTGATCGCCCTGGCCATCTGGGGCTATGTGGGGGCCGAGTTCGTCTGCCCGCTGGTCGACGACGCGCGCCGCCCGGAGCGCTATATCCCGCGTTCCATGTACCTGGGCCTGACGGTGATCTTCGCCGTCTTCGCCCTCTACTGCCTGGGCGCGCTGTTTTATCTGCCGCGAGATGTGCTGATGAGCGCTGAGCTGCCGCACCTGGAGTATGCCACCGCGGCCTTCGGCGGGTCCGGCACCTTCCTGCTGGCCGTGGCCGCGATCACCGCCACCTGCAGCACCGTGAACACCTCGCTGGCCGCCGTGCCACGCATGTTGCAGGGCATGGCCGAGCAGGGCCAGGCCTTCCCGGTACTGGGCTGGAAGACCAAGGCCACCCGTGCGCCCTGGGTCGCGGTGCTGTTCACCGCCGGCGTTACCGGCCTGCCGCTGCTGATCTGGGGCAACGATGCCGGCACCGTGGGCCTGCTGCTGATCTCCGCGGCCATCGCCTGGCTGATCGCCTACATCATCGCCCACGTCAACGTCATCGCCCTGCGCATCCGCTATCCCGACGCCCAGCGTCCCTACCGCTCCCCCCTCTACCCGCTGCCGCAGCTTCTCGGCATCGCCGGCATGGTCTACGCCATCGTCTATGCCTCCCCGGCCCCGGAACTGACCGCGGAGATCTTCACCAATGCCGGCGTGGTGCTGGGCCTCGTCAGCATCGTCGCCGTGGTCTGGATCAAGCTGGTGATGAAGAAGCCGCTGTTCCGGCCCGAACCCCTGAACGAGATCGCCAAGCGCTGAGTTCCCGCGCGACAGACAATCCCGGCGGGCGCTACGCGTGCCTCCCGACCCGAAGGAGAACCACAATGACCAGTCAGAACGCCTCCGCCCACTTCGACAAGCAGGAAATCTGGCAGAAGGATCGCGATCACTTCATGCACCCCTGGACCGACTTCGCCACCTTCAAGGAGAGCGGGTCCATGGTCTTTCACCAGGCCGACGGCGTCTCGATCCAGGATGCCGACGGCAAGCGCTACCTGGACGGCATCGGCGGCCTGTGGTGCGTGAACATCGGCTACGGTCGCGACGAGATCGCCGAGGCCGTCGCCGAGCAGATCCGCGACATTCCCTACTTCTCGACCTTCGGCCACCACACCACGGCGCCGGCCGCGCGCCTGGCCGCCAAGCTCGCCGACCTGGCGCCGGGCGACCTCAACCACGTCTTCTACGGCTGCGGCGGCTCGGTGGCCAACGACACCGCCGTGCGCATGATCCACTTCTACTTCAACCAGCTCGGCCAGACGAGCAAGAAGCAGATCATCTCGCGCATCGACGGCTATCACGGCAGCACCTACATGGCGATGTCGATCACCGGGGTCAAGTTCGATCATATCGGCTTCGACATCGACGAAAAGCTGGTGCATCACATCTCCTGCCCTAACCCCTATCGCCGCCCGGAAGGCCAGAGTCTCGAGGCCTTCTGCGACGCCAAGGTCCAGGAGCTGGAGGACAAGATCCTCGAGCTGGGGCCGGACAACGTGGCGGCGTTCTTCGCCGAGCCGATCATGGGCGCCGGCGGCGTCATCGTGCCGCCCGAGGGCTACCACCGGAAGACTCTGGCGGTGTGCCGCAAGTACGACGTCCTCTATGTCTCCGACGAGGTGGTCACCGCCTTCGGTCGCCTGGGGCACATGTTCGCCTCCGAGGACGAGTTCGGCATCGTTCCTGACATCATCACCTGCGCCAAGGGCCTGACCTCCGGCTACCTGCCGCTGGGCGCGACGATCTTCTCGGACCGCATCTACGAGGTGATCAGCAAGCCCCAGGCCGACGGCGCCATCTTCACCCACGGCTTCACCTACTCCGGCCACCCGGTGAGCTGTGCCGCGGGCCTGAAGAACATCGAGATCATGGAGCGCGAGGGACTGTGCGAGCACGTCGAGGACGTGGGCGATTACTTCGAGCGCCGCCTCCACGAGCTCGAGGACCTCGAGATCGTGGGTGACGTGCGCGGCCGCAAGTTCATGATGTGTCTCGAGAACGTCGCCGACAAGGTGACCAAGGAACTGATCGCGCCGGAGGCCAAGGTCGGTAACCGCATCGCCGACGAATGCCAGCGGAGGGGCCTGATCGTGCGGCCGCTGGCGCACATGAACATCCTCTCGCCGACGCTGATCCTGACCCGCGAGCACGTCGACTTCGTGGTCGCCACCCTGCGCGAGAGCATCGAGGCCGCGACCGCGTCGCTCAAGGACGACGGCTACCTGGCGCGTTGAGCCCTGCGATCCCTTCGCTCCCGGGCGTACTGGCCAGGCGCCACACGGCCGCCTACGCCACCCTGAGCGCGCCGCGTCTGGCAAGGCGGCAAACGAAAGGGGGAGATGCCTGACGGCATCTCCCCCTTGCATGCGGAAGGTCGGCGGAAAGCCTCAGGAGGCTTCCGGCAGCCACTCCTGCACCAGGTCCTGGTTGTCCTCGACCCACTGCTTGGCGTTCTCGTAGGGGTCGGAACCTTCTTCCTGGTTCATGAGCATGACCTCACCCATGTCCTCGGCGGTCCACTCGAAGGCGTCGAGGATGGCGTAGGCCCCGGGCAGGTCTTCCTCGAGGCCCTGGCGCACGATGGTGTGGATCTGCTCGGCACCGCCGTAGACGTTCTTGGGATCCTCGAGGTACTTGAGGTCCCAGCGGGCGAACATCCAGTGCGGCGTCCAGCCGGTCACGGCGATGTCTTCCTCGTTGTCGATGGCGCTCTTGAGGGCCGCGGTCATGGTGGCGCCGCTGCCGCTCTGCAGGTCGAGGTCGAGCTCGTATTCGTCGACGACCTTCTCGGTCAGGCGCATGATGCCGGCGCCCGGATCGATGCCGGTGAGCTTGCCGTCGAAGTCATCGGCGTGCTCGTTCAGGTCGGCGATGGAGTTCGCCTCGCTGTAGGCCGGGACCACCAGGCCGAGCTTGGTGCCGTCCAGGTTGACGCCGGTATCGACCACCTGATCCTGGAGGCGGTCGTAGTAGTCCTCGTGGGTGGTCGGCAGCCAGCCGGCCAGCAGGGCGTCGGTGTCGCCGGTAGCGACGGACTGCCACATGGCGGCGGCGGACAGCGAGGAGACTTCGACCTCGTAGCCGGCCTGTTCCAGCACGGCGCGCATCACGTTGGTGGAGGCCACGGTGGACGACCACTCGACGTAGGCCAGGTGGACGGTTCCCTCGTCCTGGGCCTGGGCGGTCGCCGCGGTGAGGCCGGCGCCGGCGATCATGGCCAGGCCGGCGAGACGCATCGGTTGCTTGATCATTGGATGTGCCTTTATGAGATGTGCGGTCTGAGGATGCAGGGACGAACCGCCGGATGCAACCGGCGGCTCGCCCACGCGGGTGTCAGGCCTTGCCCTTCTTGCGCAGCGACTGGGTCAGGCGGTCGAGCAGCATGGCCAGGATCACCACGGCGATGCCGGCCTCGAAGCCGTCGCCCGGACGCAGGCGCTGGATGGCGCGCCACACCTCGCTGCCCAGGCCGTCGGCGCCGATCATGGCGGCGATCACCACCATCGACAGGGCCAGCATGATGGTCTGGTTGATGCCGGCCATCACGGTGGGCAGCGACAGCGGCAGCTGGACCTTGAGCAGCTTCTGGCCGCGGGTGGCGCCGTAGGCGTCGGCGGCTTCCACCAGCTCGGTGGGCACCTGACGGATCCCCAGAGTGGTGAAGCGAATCGCCGGCGGCATGGAGAAGATCACGGTGGCGAAGATCGCCGACACCGAACCGATGCCGAAGAACGGGATGGCCGGGATCAGGTAGACGAAGGCCGGCATGGTCTGCATGAAGTCCAGCACCGGCATGATCGTCTTGTAGAGGCGCTCGGAGAGCGCGGCGGCGATGCCCACCGGCAGGGCGATGACCACCGCCACCAGGGTGGCGATCACCACCAGGGTCAGGGTCTCGATCATCGGGTCCCAGAGCCCGAGGTTCCAGATCAGCGCCAGGCCGGCGACGGCGCCGATGGCCAGCCGCACGTTGGCCAGCCACCAGCACAGGCCGGCGATGATCACCAGCAGCGACCAGTCGGGCAGCCACATCAGGGCGTCATTGAGACCGTCGATGCCGGTCTGGGTGATGCGGGAGATACCGCGGGTCACGGCGGAGTATTCGCTGGTCAGCCAGTTGAGGCCGCCCTCGATCCAGTCGCCCAGCGGCATGCGCGGGAATTCGATAGCCATCAGTGATCTCCTGCCTGTGCGAGTTCGTCGAGGACGGCGCCTTTCACCACCACGCCCTGCAGGACCTGGTCATCGTCCACCACGGCGATGGGGAAGCGGTTCTCGCTGAACATGGCGAACAGGTTGTGCAGCGGTTCCTCGCGGGTGACCTTGCGGAAGTCCTGGGTCATCACCTCGGTGACGGTTTCCTTGCCGTCTTCCAGGGCCTGGCTGGCGGCATCGGCGTCGATCAGGCCGATCAGGCGGCGGTCGCGGTCGAGGATGTAGATGGAATCGAGGCTATGGTCGCGCATCTTGCGCAGCGCGGTGCGCGGCCCGTCGGTGTCGCGCACCGTGGAGCGTACCTTGCGCATGGCGCTCTCGGCGCTGAGGATGCGTGACTTGTCGACGCCTTCGATGAAGCGGCGCACGTAGTCGTCGGCGGGCTGGGTGAGGATCTCCTCCGGGGTGCCGATCTGCACCACCTCGCCGTCCTTGAGCAGCACGATGCGGTCGCCGATGCTCAGCGCCTCGTCGAGGTCGTGGGTGATGAAGACGGTGGTCTTCTTCATGCGGTGCTGGAGCTGCAGCAGCTCCTGCTGCATGTCGCCACGGATTAGCGGATCGAGCGCCGAGAAGGCCTCGTCCATCAGCAGCACGCTGGCGTCGTTGGCCAGCGCCCGGGCCAGGCCGACGCGCTGCTGCATGCCGCCGGAGAGCTGGCGGGGCAGGGCGTCTTCCCAGCCCTCCAGGCCGACCTGCTTGAGGGCGTTACGAGCGGTCTCGCGACGCTCGCCGGCATCGATGCCGCGGATCTCGAGGCCGAACTCGGCGTTCTGTTGCACCGTGCGGTGCGGGAAGAGGGCGAAGTTCTGGAACACCATGGAGAAGTGGCGGCGACGGCACTCCAGCAGCTCCTTCTCCTTGAGGCTCGGGATGTTCTGCCCGTCGATGACGATCTCGCCCTCGGTGGGGTCGATCAGCCGATTGAGGCAACGGATCAGGGTCGACTTGCCGGAGCCGGAGAGCCCCATGATCACCAGCAGCTCCCCTTCGTAGACATCGAAGTCGATGTTGGACAGGCCCAGGGTCTGGCCGGTCTTGTCGAGGATCTCGGGGCGCTTCAGTCCCTGGTCGCGCAGCTCCAGCGCCTTCTTCGGCTGGCTGCCGAAGACCTTGCTGAGGTTGCGGACCCGAATCTTGACGTTTCGGTTGTCACTCATTGGCGGTGCCTTGGTCGGCGCCCGGCCTCGCCAGCGGTGAGGAGCGGGCCGGGAATGGGTTGTCGGGATTGGGCGTCGTGGCAGCATGCCAGCCGCCAGCGTTGACGCGAATCGAAGCGCTATACCCTAGCGTTTATTGAATGAACGTTCAAACTGCGCCGAATGTCGGCGAACGAGGCTCATTCGGGGCATCGTGCGGCGGTTCCGTTGGTGTCGGCCGCCGGCGACAGGCGCCAGAGGCTACCGTCCGCGGCATCGTCCAGCAAGTAGAACGCGCCGTTGCGTCCCTGCTGCACGCTGCGAATGCGCCCGATCTCGCCGTCGAGGAGCGTCTCGCGCTCGACCACGACGTCGTCCTGCAAACGCAGCCGCAGCAGCGCCTCGCTGCGCAGGCCGCCGGCCAGCAGGTCGCCGCGCCAGGCTGCGAATGCCGGTGAGGTGGCCTCGGCCAGCCCCGAGGGCGCGAAGCGACCCTCGAAGAGATGGACGGGGTCGCGCATGCCCGGGGCGCTGTCGCGGCCGATGGGCTGGTTGGTGGAATAATCGCGGCCTCGGGTCACCACCGGCCAGCCGTAGTTGGCCCCGGGCACCAGGCGGTTGAGCTCGTCGCCGGTGCGGGGGCCGTGCTCGGTGGACCAGGCCGTGCCGTCCTCGGTGACGACCAGGCCCTGGGGGTTGCGGTGCCCGAGACTGAAGATCTCGTCGCGCACCTCGGGGTCGTCGACGAAGGGATTGTCGTCGGGCACCCCGCCGGTGGCGGTGAGGCGCAGCAGGCTGCCGGCGTGATCGTTACCGTCCTGGGCCCGCTCCGGGGTCACCCCGCGGTCGCCGATGCTCATCAGCAGGGTGCCGTCGGGCAGCCAGGCCAGCCGCGAGCCATAGTGACGGCCGGGACGGGAGTAACGGTCCTGAACGAAGAGGTGCTCGAGCTCGGTCAGCCGACCCTCGCCGATCCTGGCCCGGGACAGGGCCGTGGCATCGCCGCCCGGTCCCGGCTGGCTCCAGGTGAAATAGACCCAGTCATGTTCCCCGTCGCCGTCCCCTTGGCTGCCGAACCGGGGGTGCAGGGCCAGGTCGAGCAGCCCGCCCTGGCTGCGGGCCGACACCTTGGGCAGGCCGGCCAACCGCGTGATGCTGCCATCATCGATCAGCGCCAGGTCGCCGTCGCGCTCGCTCACCAGGAAGCGCCCATCCGGCAACGGGGCGAGGCCCCAGGGATGGCTCAGCCCGGTGGCGACGCGGGTCAGGCACAGCGGCAGGTGGCGGGTATCGATCGGGGTGGCGTCGGCCTGGGCCTGGCCGACCAGCAGCAGGCCCAGCAGCGTCAAGGTGAGGCGTCGCGTGAAGCGGATCATGTTCCGGCTCCGTGGAAAATGGCGCTTCCCAGTATAGGCCTCGCCCCGGGGGTTACATCAGCAGCGCCAGCAGGGCCGGCAGATAGAGCAGCGAGAGCAGGGTCGAGCAGAACACCAGGCTCGCCACGTATTCCGGCTCGCGGCGGGCCTTCTGGGCGAACAGGTAGTTGAACACCGCCACCGGCATGCTCATCTGCAGCACCAGGATGGCGTGGGCCATGGGCGGCAGGGCCAGCAGGGCGCCGACCCCCCAGGCCAGGCCGGCGGCCAGCGGCAGCCGCAGCAGGCAGAAGCCGAGGCCCGAGCGCAGGCTCTTGACCTGGATGTTGGCCAGCGACACGCCGAGGGTGATCAGCATCAAGGGCACGGTGAAGCCCGAGATCAGCTCCACGCTGTTGGCCAGCCAGGGCGGCAGGCCGGTGTCGGTGAGCAGCAGCGCCAATGCGATCAGGATGGCGTAGACCGTCGGCGTCTTGGCCAGGGAGACCAGCGGGTTGCCGCGGCTGGTCATCATCGTGCCCAGGGTGAACTGGAACAGCGACACCGTGACCATCACCGTGATGCCGAAGGCGAAGCCCGCGGTGCCGAAGGCGTAGAGCACCACCGGCAGGCCCATGTTGCCGGTGTTGGGATACATCATCGGCGCCAGCAGCACCCGCCAGTCGCGCTTGAGCAGCCGGGCGGAGGCGATGGTGGCCGCCCCCATGGCGGCCAGCACCAGGGCGGTGGCCAGCATGGTGCGTCCGAAGCTGCCGGCGTCGATCTCGGCGTCGGCCAGCGAGGCCAGCACCAGCGCGGGGGTGCCGATGTTGAACACCAGGCGGGTGACGAAGGCCACCGGATAGTCGTGGCCGAGCCGAACCCAGCCGAAGCCCAGTCCGGCGCCGGCGATGACCGGCGCCATCACGGCGAAGAGTTCGGCGAACATGAGGCATCTCCTGAGTAGATGAGTGAAGCGGCCGGCATCAGGCCGGCTCGGCGCGGGCGTCCGCGTCGCCGAGACCGAGGGAGCCCCTGGCGCGCCGTGCCTGCCGTGCGAGCGACAGGTCGAGGCGTTCCACCAGCCCGGCGAGCAGGGCCAGGTGGCGTTCGCTCAGCTCGGGCCGACGACGCGCGGCCTCGACCAGTGACTCGCCCGCGGCGCGAACGCCGCTGGGGGCGCGGCCCTCGGCCGTGTCGGCGTAGGCCTCGGCGAGGGCCGCGATGACATCCCGCTTGGTGCGGTGCAGCTCGTCGCCCGGCAGGTCATCGAGGCGTCGGCGCAGCTGCAGGCACGCATAGCCGATGTCCAGCCCGGTCAGGCCCAGGGTGAACAGGTGGCGCTGGTCCTCGGGCAGCACGTCGTCATGCTTGGCCAGGTGCAGCAGGCGGTCGGCCATGCCGCCGACGAAGCGGGTCTCCGCCTCGTGGATCGGCGGGTCCGCGAGGCGGCGCAGGTCGCCGACGATGGCGCCGACCAGGCGTCGCTTGCGCAGGGTAGCACCGAAACCGGGCAGCAGTCGGAAGCCCGTCACCACCGTGGCCAGCCCGATCATCACGGCGAGGGCGCGGTTGATGAAGGCGTCGAAGGAGAAGTCCATGCCGTTGCCGGGCATGGTCAGCAGGATGTTGCCGATGGTGAAGGCCAGGCAGTAGCCCATCAGCCGCGGGTTGGCCGCGCCCAGCAGGCCGAGGAACAGCGGGGGAAGGAAGATCATCGCCAGCATCGGGAAGCCGCTGGCCTGGGCGAGCAGCACGTGGCCGAACAGGAAGGCGCTGGGGATCGCCGCCAGCATCCCCTTGGCGAACATCATGCAGACCACGACGGGGTTGTCGCGGCTGGCGAAGAAGGCCGAGAACAGGGTGCCGAGCAGCATGGCGACCTGGCCGTTGTCCCAGCCGGTGGCCAGCCAGACGCCGGCGAGCGCGGCGAAGATGAGCCCGGCGCGCAGCGCGTTGAGCCCGGCGGCCAGGCGGTCGCGGTGCCAGGCCAGGGCGACCCCGCGCAGCCGCTTGCCGCCGGGGCGCGAGATGGCCTCGCGGGCGTCGAGCATCACCAGGGCATGGCCGAGCGCCTCGCGCATGCCCAGCAGGCAGCGCTGCTCCAGGGGCGTGAGGGTCTCGTCGGGACGGGGCATGGTGCGGTGGCGCAGCGCGTGCAGGCGCCGCTGGGCCGGAGCGACGCCGCTGACCTCGACCGCCTCGCGGAAGCCCTCGGCGAGGTCGCCGGCCAGGGCATGAATCGATGGCGAGAGGCGCTCGCCGTAGTGGTGCAGCAGCTGCTGCAGGGCATGCAAGGTGGCCATCAGCCGCAGGGTGCGACGGGTCAGCACATGGCTGGCGCGGATCCGTCCCGGGCCCTCGGGGCCCTCGTAGCGGGCGGCCTGGCTGTCCCCCTCGAGGAGGGTGAGCGGCTCCAGGCTGTCGGTCAGGGTGCGCTGCAGCTCGCCGAGATCGCCGCTGTCGGCCAGCCGGCTCGCGGCGTGGCGGAAGGCCTGGTTGACGACCTCGTCGGCCTGTCGCCCCAGGTGGTCGCCGACCCGTATCGGCCACAGCAGCGCGCTGACCAGGGTGGCGCAGGCGGCGCCCAGTGCCAGCTCCGAGAGGCGGGCCACGGCGATGGCGAAGATGCCGCCGGGCTGGGCGGCGCCGATCACCACGATCAGCATGGCGGTGACGGCGCCCATGATGCAGCCGTAGGAGGCATTGTTGCGCAGCAGCGAGCTGCCGTAGGTGCACAGCATGATCCAGGCCGTCAGGCTTGACAGTGCCGGGAGGGGAGCCTGGGCGAACAGGCCCATGATGGCGATGCCGGCGCCGCAGCCGACCAGGGTGCCGGTGATCTGGCTCAGCCCCTTCTCGACCACCATGCCGCTCATCGGGCGGATCTGCAGGAAGGCCGCCGAGATCAGCGCCCAGTAGGGGCGTTCCAGGTCGCACCACAGGGCCACGTAGAGGGCCAGCAGCATGGCCAGGGTCGCCTTGACGGCGAACCGCACGGCCTGGCCGTCGGGCGTCAGGTAGGCCTGTACCCAGGGCGACACGCGGGCCTACTCCGTCGGCTCGACGGTGATCGAGGCGGTCATGCCGGCGCTCAGCAGGGTGCCCTCGGGGATCTCGTCCAGCGCGATGCGCACCGGAATGCGCTGGGCCAGCCGCACCCAGCTGAACGTCGGCTCGACCTGAGGCAGCAGCTGGGCGTTGGGCGAGGTGTTGGGGTCGGCGATGGCGCGACCGATGCTCTCGACGTGGCCGCGCAGCTCGGCGTTGCCGCTCATCAGCGTCACCCGGGCCGGGTCGCCGACCCGCAGGTTCGGGGTCTTGGTCTCCTCGAAGTAGCCGGTGACGTAGTAGGAGTCCGCCTTGACCAGCGCCATCACCGCCGTGCCGGCGTTGACGTAGTTGCCCTCGGCGAGCTGCAGGTTGAGCACGTGCCCGGCCGCCGTCGCCTGGACCGTCGTGCGCTCGAGGTCGAGACGCGCGGCGGCGAGCTCGCTGCGCGCCTGGGCGAGGCTGGCGCTGGCCACCCGGCTGTCGATGCGCGCCGTTTCCTGGCTCTCGGCGCTGATCGCCTGGCGGCTCAGGCGATTGCGCCGCGAGGCCTGGTGCTGGCTGAGCTCGAGTTCCGCCTGGCGCTGGGCGACCACCGCTTCGGCCTTGTCGACCGCCGTCTGGTAGCGCTGGCGGTCGACCCGGAACAGCGTCTCGCCCTCGACGACCCGCTGGTTGTCCGCCACCGCCAGCGACACGACTCGCCCGGAGACGTCCGGGGCGACGCTGATCACCTCGGCGCGGACGCGGCCGTCCCGGGTCCAGGGCGTGTAGAGGTAGTCGTGCCACAGCCACAGGCCGGCGGCGACGGCCAGGGCTACGACGGCCAGGGTGACGAGGCTTCGGAGCAGGGTGCGCATGGTCAGACGGTCCCGGAGGCGGCAGAGCAGAGATAGGCGATGGCGGCGGTGCAGATCACGAACAACGCGGTGTCGAACCAGGCCTCGAACCACGGGCGTCTCGTGCCCGGCAGCCGATAGAGCAGCGCCCGGATCAGCAGGGTAGCGACGAGCCCGGCCAGGGCATACAGCAGCAGGGGAGAGAGGTAGAGGCCGCCGATGGCAATTTCGCGGAGGGCCATGCTCGCTCCTTGAGCGTCGGTGAGACGACCATTCTAGCAACCGAGGCCGCGGGAGGCACGGCGGCCGGCGCGTCACCCAGGGCCGGGGACAACCGCTGCGCGATCGGGACGCTCAGCCGGCGGTCGTCGCCCGCCAGTCGGCCGGGCGGGCCTCGCGCAGGAACTCGAGCAGGGCGGTGACCTTGCGCGGGCGATGGCCGTGCGGGTAGAGCAGGCTGACCGGCACCGCCGGGGCCTCCCATTCCGGCAGGCAGCGCACGAGCTGGTCCGGGTGAGCCTCCTGGCGGCGCTCAGCGAGCCAGATCGGCAGCACGCCCAGCCCATGGCCGCGGACGATGGCGTCCGATTGCAGGAACAGCCGGTCGACGCGCAGGCGAGAGCCGGGGGGACGCACGTCGTATTCGCCCAGGCGAGGGTGGCGCAGCACCAGCCCGCGCTCGGTCTCGCCGAGCAGGTCGATCCAGGCGTGACCGTCCAGGTCCCGGGGGTGGATCGGAGTGCCGTGACGGGCCAGGTAGTCGGGGTGGGCGTAGAGCCCGTGAGGCAACGAGGCGACGGGCTCCTGGCGCAGCGGGGTGCCGCCGGCATCGCCGTACCAGGCCACCACCGAGGTGCCGGTCGCGTTGTCCGGCAACCGTTCGCGGGTGATCAGGCGCAGCTGCACGCCCGGGTGACGCGCCATGAAGGCCTCGATGGCCGGCCCTACCCAGCTGCGTGACAGTGACTCATGGACCTCGAGCACCAGCTCGCCGCTGATCTCCTCGCGCAGTTCGTCCAGGGCCTGTTGGCTTTTCTCGGCCAGTGCGATCAGGCGCAGGCAGTAATCGTGGAAGACGCGACCCGCCTCGGTGGGCGCCAGGCGGTTCGACTGGCGGCGCATCAGCGGCTGGCCGAGCCGGGTCTCGAGCTGCTGCAGGCGGCGGCTCAGGGTCGACTTCGCCACGCCGAGACGGCGGGCGCTCAGCGTCAGGCTGCCGCTGGCCATCACGTCGGCGAAGGCGATCAGTTCATCGGCATCGTGCATGGGCGGCCCCTGGCGGCGAAGGAAGCCCGCTAGTATGCCAGACTGTCTTGCGGATAAAAATCATTGACGTTTGCGGGCCGTCTCGATCGCCTGACGAAGATCGAGACGGGGAAGGAAGCAACAAAAAAGCCCCGGCATGGCCGGGGCACAAGGGATCGATCGAAACGCGGGGATCACCGCTCGTCGGGTTCAGAAGTCCACGGTCAGCCCCAGATTGAACTGGCGGCCGTCCAGCACGACTTCGTAGTCGTCATTGGTGATTTCCTTGTCACCGATGTTGTAGACGCCGGCCTTGACCCGGGCATTGTCGTTCAGGGCGTAGACCATGCCCGCGTCGACGAAGCCGTAGCCGGGAGTGCCCTCGCTCATGCTGCTGCGACCCAGGTAATCGCTGGTCGCGCCGCGGATGTTGTTCTGCACCCAGAGGTCGAGGTCTTCGGTGGCTTCCCAGTCGAGCAGCACGTTGAACATGTGCTGGGGAATGCGGTTCAGCGGCTCGCCCTCGAATTCCCCGCTCTTCTGCTCGGAGTCGGTGTAGGTGTAGCTGGAGGTGACGTTCAGCCGGGGCGTGATGTCATAGCCCAGTGACAGCTCGAGCCCCTGCATCACCGCCTCGTCGATGTTCTGGCGGGTGCTCAGGAAGACGAACTCGTTGCCGGCGTAGGGGCAGGTCCAGGTCGAGGGATCGTTGCGGTCGGCGCCCGGCGTTTCGCAGAGCCGCTCCTCGGCGATCTTGTCGTCGAACCGGGTATGGAACAGCGTCGCGCTGGCGCTCAGGTCGCCCGCGGCGTTGTTGAAGGCGAACCCGAACTCGTAGTTGGTGCTGGTTTCCGGGTCGAGATCCTCGTTGCCGATGATCAGCGCGCGGGGGTGCGGCGCGGGGGAGCCGCCGCCGCCGGTGCCGCGGCCGAAGCCTTCGGTGGCGTCGGACAGGCTGGGTTGCTTGTAGCCGGTGGAGACGCCGCCCTTGAGGGTCCACGCCGGGGTCAGGTGATAGTTGGCGTAGACCCGTGGCGAGAGGTGGCCGCCGAACAGCTCGTCGTCGTCGTAGCGCAGGCCGGTGGTCAGGTTGAGGGCGTCGGTGATGCCCCACTCCATCTCCACGAACAGCGAGGCCAGCCAGCGATCCACGCTGTTCACGGCGCCTGGCACGTTGGAGCTCAGCAGGCCGTTGGTGTCGTCGGTCAGGTCCTCGTACTTGTACTGACCGCCGAAGGTCAACATGTGGTTGCCCCAGAAGTAGGTCGACTGGGTGTTGAAGGTGGTCATCTCATTGGTCTTCTCCTCGCTGGCCTCGGCCAGGTGCCGGTCGGAGATGTCGTGCTGCAGGTAGGTGTCGGTCAGGAAGCCGCCGTAGTTGCCGCTGTGCGACAGGGTGTAGACGTCCTTGTCGTAGCGGGTGGTGTTGGCCTCGGTCGGGTTGCCGCGGCTGTCGACCAGGGCCAGGCTGCGCCCGGGCGTGTGGGTGTATTCCTTGGTGGAGGAGGTGTAGCCCAGGGCGAACTCGTTGCTGTCGTCCGGGGTGAGGATCAGCTCGACGCCGCCCTGGCGGGTGTCGCTCTCGGGGGTGCTCTCGGCATTGTCGTCGCCGCCGATGAAATCGCTCTCCTCGTGGCCGACCCAGCTGCCATGGAAGCGGGCGCCGAGCAGGCCCTCGATCAGCGCGCCGCCGGTGAAGAAGCTGACCTGCTGGGCGTCGTTGTTGATGTCGT
This sequence comes from Halomonas sp. ABH4_019, assembly GCF_056159885.1. Classification (NCBI taxonomy): domain Bacteria; kingdom Pseudomonadati; phylum Pseudomonadota; class Gammaproteobacteria; order Oceanospirillales; family Halomonadaceae; genus Halomonas; species Halomonas sp. ABH4_019. Next base: position 552,613 of record NZ_JBSWWC010000001.1, on the reverse strand, counting down.
TGAGGGAGTGGGTGTACTCGGTGGTGACCGAGCCCGCCCACTCGTCGGTGACCTTCTTGGTGATGATGTTGATGACGCCGCCCATGGCCTGGGAGCCGTAGAGGGACGACATGGGGCCGCGGATCACCTCGACGCGCTCGATCATCGAGATCGGCGGCAGGCCGATCTGCTTGCCGCCGTCGGTGCCGTTGGTGTTGACCAGTCGGCCGTCGTTGATCGGGCGGCCGTCGATCAGGTACAGGGTATAGCTGTCGTCCAGGCCGCGGATGCTGATGTCCTTGGACAGCCCCCCACCGGTGACGTAGACGCCCGGAATGTTGTCCATGGCGTCGGTGATGTCGCTGTAGGACTGCTTGTTCAGCTCCTCGCCGCTGATCACCGAGATGCTGGCCGGGGCGTCGGAGAGCGCCTGCTCGTAGCCCGAGGCGGTGACCACTACCGGCTCCAGCTCGGTGGCGTCATCGGCCAGTGCGCCGCCGCTGGCGCAGGCGGCGGCGATGCCGAGGGCCAGCGCCGTGCGGGCGAAGGGAAGGGGGGTGACATCCTGCATGTTCCTAGCTCCTTGCTCTGACAAGTATTGGGGCATGGGCCACATGGTTGTTCTTGGCGTGCTGGCCGTGTCGGTGGTCGCGTCGCTCATGGCGGGCGTTGTCGGGGTCCCCATGCATCGACCAACCACTCCAATGCGGCCAAAAACGATAAAGATTCGCATTTGAATTGGGAAGGGCGATTCCCGGAATATGGCGTTGCGCAAATGGCAACCGGACGGGGCGTGCCACCACGAGACCCGGTTGCGCGTCCCGCAACGCCTTGTTGCGACAGCGGACGCCGGGTGCATGGTAGTGTCCGCCATCTCTCAAGATTGATTCGCATTCGTTTTTCAGGAGGTGGCAATGAAAGGTTCCCGATGGTGCATGTCGGCGCTGGCCCTGGGGGCGTTCGCCCTGCCCACGATGGCCCAGGCCCACGAGGTCGAAGCCGAGGCGCACGGGCCCGATGTCGTCAGCTTCGACTGGGGGGCCGCGGACACCCTGGCGGCCCTGGGGCTCGAGGATCATCTCGTAGGCCTGCCGCACCAGGCCGCCCCGGCCTATGCGGCTGACCTGCTGGCAGGGCGTGCCGACGTGGGCGGCCTCAAGACGCCGGACCTGGAGGCGGTCGCCGAGGCGGCACCGGACCTGATCCTGGCCACCGGTCGCCAGTCGGCGGCGCTGGAGGACCTGCAGGCGATCGCCGAGGTCGAACAGGTCGCGCTCGGCGAGGGCGATTACTTCGCGGCCCTGAGCGCCAAGGTGACGGGGCTGGCCGAGCACTACGGGGCCGAGGAGCGGGCGGCCGAGCGGCTCGCCGCGCTGCATGATGACATCGAGGCCGCGCGGGCGAGCCTGGCCGACGACCTCGAGGCGGTGGTGGTGACGCACAACGACGGCCACTACTCGCTGCGTCAGGCGCCGGTGGTCGGCGAGCTGCTGCGGATCGCCCAGCCGGCGGTGCCGGCGTCGGTCGAGCCGGTGAGTCGCGGCACCCGTACCTTTACTCCGCTCACCCCGGCCGCCATCACCGAGATGGCGCCGGATGCGCTGCTGGTGGTGGACCGCAGCGCCGCCATCGGCGCGACGCCGCTGGACGTCGCCACGCTCGAGGAAGCGCTGGCCGCCGAGGGTGGCGAGGCGATCGCGGTGACGGTGCTGTCCCCGTCGCTGTGGTACCTCTCCGGCGATGGCCTGCAGAGCGTCGCGGTCCAGGTGGACGAGGTCGTCCAGGCCCTGGCGGCCGAATAGGTCGATGCCTCGGCGCCGGCGGCGTTGCGCGAGGTCGAACGCGGCGTTGCCGGACGTCGGGGGTGAGAATTTTTCTGAGATTCATTATCATTGGCGGCCTTTGTTTCATCGGACACGGTGGCCGCCAGCGAGCCAAGGAGACTCCATGTCGATTTCCCTGCCCAAGACCCCGTTGCTGGTCGGCGCCTGTCTGGCGACGGCGCTCGCCGTCGCGGTCGGCCCGGCCCAGGCCCGCACCCTGGACACCGCCCATGGCCAGGTCGAGGTGCCCGACGCCCCCGAGCGGGTGGTGACCCTCTATGAAGGCGCCCTGGATGCGTCCCTGGCGGCCGGCGTCCTGCCGGTGGGGGCGGTGACCACCCGCGGCGGCGACGACGTGGCCCGCTACCTCGAGGCGCATCTCGACGAGTCGCGCCCGGCGATCGTCGGCGTGGTGCGCGAGGTCAACATGGAGGCGGTAGTGGCCGAGCGGCCGGACCTGATCCTGGCCGGGCCGCGCCTCGCCGATGCCCAGTACGCGCTGCTGTCCAAGATCGCGCCCACCGTGGTGCCGGAAAGCCCGGGCATCACCCCCGAAGCGTGGAAGGCCGAGGCCCGTCAGTACGGCCAGGCCCTGGGCCGCGAGGCCGCGGTGAGCGATGCCATCGAGGGCGTCGAGACCCGTGCCGCCGCCCTGGCCGAGCGCCTGGAGGCCGCCGAGACGAGCGCCACCGCCAACCTGGTGCGCTGGATGCCCCAGGGGCCACTGGTGATGTCCGACCAGCTGTTCTCCACCGGGCTGCTCGCCGCGGTGGGTCTCGAGGTGGACGACGCCGGCCTGCTCAACGGCCGGGGCGTGCACAGCGATCCGCTGAGTCTGGAGAACCTCTCCCGGCTGCAGGGCGACTGGCTGTTCCTGGCGACCCTCAACGAGGAGGGCGTGGACGCCCTGTCGGCCGCCGAGGCCTCGCCGGCCTTCGCTCGCCTGCCGGTGGTCGAGAACGGCCGGGTGGTGCCGGTGGACGGCCAGCTGTGGACCAGCGCCAACGGGCCGCTGGCCGCCGAGGCGATCCTCGACGACATCGAAGCGGCGCTCGTGCCCTGATGTCGACGGACGTCACCGCCAACCCCGAGCCCCGACCATCGGCGGGGCTTTCGAGTAGGTTGCTGCTGCTCGCCGGCCTGCTCGCGGTGGCGGCGCTGGCCAGCCTGCTGTGGGGTGCCGGCGAGGTCGGGGTGGCCCGCGCGCTGGCCGCACTCGTCGGCCATGGCGACGCGGAGGCCCGCTTCGTGGTGGGCACGCTGCGCCTGCCGCGCACGCTGATTGGCATCGCCGTGGGGCTGGCGCTGGGCGTGGCCGGGGCGCTGCTGCAGGCGGTGTCGCGCAACCCGCTGGCCGAGCCGGGGCTGCTCGGAGTCAGCGCCGGGGCGGCCTTCGCCGTGGCCGTGGCGCTGTGGCTGGGCGCCAGCGCGGCGACCCTGCGCGTGGCCGTGGCCCAGCTCGGCGCCCTGGCGGGGTGCTTCGCCGTGATGAGCGTGGTGCGCGTGCGTGGCCTGGGCGACGATCCGGTGCGCCTGGTGCTGGCCGGTGCCGCCTTCTCGGCGCTGCTCGCCTCGCTGACCTCGCTGCTGCTGCTGTTCGATCAGCGCACCGCCGACGAGATTCGCTTCTGGGTGGTCGGCAGCCTGGCCGGCCGTCGCCTCGACGACCTGGTCGCCGTGCTGCCGAGCCTGGCCCTGGCACTCGCCGTCACCGGGCTGATCGCCCGCCCCCTGGCCGCCCTGGCGCTGGGCGAGCGGGTCGCCTCGGGGCTCGGCCATCGTCCCGGGCGAGTGAGGGCCCTGGTGGTGGTGGCCGTGGCGCTGCTGGTGGGCGCGGCCACCGCGATCGCCGGGCCGATCGCCTTCGTCGGCCTGGTGGTGCCCTTCGCGGCGCGCTCCCTGGCCGGCCCCGACATCCGCCGCACCCTGTGGCTGTGCCTGCCGCTGGGCCCCTTGATGGTGTTGTCCGCCGACGTGGTCTCGCGCCTGGTGGTGGCGCCCTCGGAGCTGCCGCTGGGAGTGCTCACCGCGCTGGTCGGCGCCCCGGTGCTGGTGGCCGTGGTGCGCGGTCGTCGCCTGCCGACCCTGTGAGCCGGAGAGTCATGTGAGCCCCCTGTCAGAGACCGTCCCGATGTCGCAGCGCGCCGAATCCCTGCCAAGAGCCGCCCCGGTGGCAGCGCCTCCCGGCTGCTGGCGGCTGGCCTGGGGCCAGTGGCACCTGCTGGTCGAGCGCCGCGCCCTGGGCGTCGGCCTGTCGTTGCTGGCGGCTTCGCTGGCGGCGTCGCTGGCCTACCTGTGCCTGGGGACCCAGCCGCTGTCCCCCGTCGGCGCCTGGGCGGCGTTGCACGGCGAGGGCGATGCGATGGCCGCCTTCGTGGTCCAGGAACTGCGGTTGCCGCGCCTGCTGGCGGCCTGGCTGACCGGGGCCGCCTTCGCGCTGGCCGGCTGCCTGATGCAGACCCTGGCCCGCAACCGCCTGGCCACGCCGGGCATCATCGGCATCGACAACGGCGCCACCGCCTTCGCCGTGGCCTCGGTGGTGGGGCTCGGCGTGTCGCTGGCACCGCCGGCCATGGCGCTCGCCGGGGCCGCCACCGCGGCGGCCATCACCTTCGGGGTGGCCAGCGGCGGCGATACTCGCGGCTATCGCTTCATCGTCGGCGGGATCGGCATCGGCGCGGTCTTCGGCGCCGTCACCCAGCTGCTGCTGGCGAGGGTGGACATCGACACCGCCAACGCCGCCTACCCCTGGACGGTGGGCACCCTCAACGCCCGCCCGGGCGGCGCCGTCACGGTGCTCGCCCTCGGCCTGGCCGTGGCCTGGCCGCTGGCGATCGCGCTTGCGCGCTCGCTGTCGCTGATGCGGTTCAGCGACGCCGTGGCCCGGGGGCTCGGCGTCGGGCTGCGTCGCCGGCGGGGCCAGGTGCTGGGGCTCTCGGTGCTGCTCACCGCCCTGGCGGTGGCGGTGGCCGGCCCGGTGGGCATGGTGGCGCTGATTGGCCCCGAGATCGCCCGCTCGCTGTCCGCGGCCCGCGGGGTGCCGCTGACCGCCTCGGCCCTGGCCGGGGCCCTGGTGATGGTGCTGGCCGACCTGACCGGCCGGCTGCTGCTGGCGCCCATCGAACTGCCGGTGGGCATCGTCACCGCCGTGGTCGGCGGGCCCTGGCTGCTGTGGATCCTGATGCGCCCCGCCAAGAGGAGATCGCCATGACCGTGCCCCATCGCCTCCAGGCCAGCGAGCTGAGCCTGGCCTATGGCCGCACCCCCATCATCGAGGACCTGGCCGTCGAGCTGCCGCCGGGCAAGGTGACCGCCATCGTCGGTCCCAACGGCTGCGGCAAGTCGACCCTGCTGGCCGGGCTGGCCCGCCTGCATGCGCCGAGCGCCGGCGCGGTGCTGCTCGACGGCGAGGACATCCAGCGCCTGCCGGCCCGGGAGCTGGCCCGGCGGCTGGCGCTGCTGCCCCAGGAGGCCAGTGCGCCGGAGGGGCTGACCGTGAGCGACCTGATCCGCTTCGGCCGCCAGCCCCATCAGGGCTGGCTGCGCCAGTGGTCCGGCGACGACCAGCGGGCGGTCGAGGAGGCGCTGGTCGCGGCCGGCTTGGAGGCGCTGGCCGAGCGGCCGCTGGAGGCGCTCTCCGGCGGCCAGCGCCAGCGGGCCTGGATCGCCATGACCATCGCCCAGCAGACGCCGTTGCTGCTGCTCGACGAGCCGACCTCGGCGCTGGACCTGGGCCACCAGCTGGAGGTCTTCGAGCTGGTGCGGCGGCTGGCCGCCGACGGGCGGACACTGGCGCTGGTGCTGCACGACCTGGCCAGTGCCTGTCGCTACGCCGACCACCTGGTGGCCATGCGGGACGGGGCGATCGTCGCCCAGGGCGCGCCCGCCGAGGTGGTCACCGAGGCGCTGGTGCACGAGCTCTACGGGGTGGCCTGCACGCTGGTGCCCGATCCTGCCACCGGCGCGCCGCTGCTGGCCGACCTGCGCCGGGCCTGAACGCGACGCGCCCCGGCATGTGCCGGGGCGCGTGGGAAGAGTCAGTGAGGGCAGGGCGTTATTCAGCGGCCTTCTGGGCGCTCTCGCCGGCATTCTGCAGGGCCTGGCCGATACGATCCAGGGCGTTGGAGGCACCCTCCTGGGTGGTCTCCCAGGCGCTGGCGGCGCCTTCCTGGGTGTCTTCCCAGGCCTGGCGCATGTTGCTGCGGGCCTGGTTCCACCAGCCGTCGGTGTATTCCGGCTGCTCGGCGAGGGTGGCGGCGTCGAGGCTCAGGGTGACGCGGTACTCGATGTCCTCGAGCCGCTCGCCGTGGCGGGTCTCGACCTGGAACTGGTCGGCCTCGACCACGTACTGCTTGTCGCCCAGGTCGAGCAGGCTGCCGGTGTCGACCACCAGGGCGCGCAGGCGCATGTCGTCGTCGAGCAGCACGTCTTCCACCTCGCCGATCGACTGGGCGGAATCGGCCTGGGTGTAGACGTCGGCATCGAGCAGCTCGTCGGCGGAGTAGAGGCCCTGGGGCGCGGCCTGGGCGCCGGCGCTCCAGGCCAGGCCGGCGGTGAGCAGGGCGGCGGTCAGGGTCGGCAGGCGCAGGGTGTCGCGAGTCATGGCATCTCTCCTTGAGTCGGTGTCCATGGCGCCGCGAGGCGGCGCGTCACTTCATTAGTGTCTTCGCAAGGGCCGAGGTTCGGTGTGTGAGGTAACGAAATGTAAATAAAGCGCTTTTACTCCGGCATCGGTAGGATGATATATCTGCGAGGTCTTGAGCGCGGGAGAGGGTTATGCGAATCGGAAGGGCGGCACTGGGACTGGCCTTGTCATTGGGCGCCTCGCTGGGGTCGGCCCAGGCGGCCGAACCACTGAAGGCGGTGGTGACCATCGGCATGCTCGGCGACGTGGCCGAACGGGTCGGCGGCGAGTGCGTCGAGGTCACGGGCATCATGGGTCCCGGCGTGGACCCGCACCTCTATCAGGCCAGCGCCCGTGACGTGGCCACCTTCCAGCGGGCCGAGGTGATCCTCTACTCGGGCTATTCCCTAGAGGGCCAGCTCGGCGAGGTGCTGGGGCGCTTCGCCGAGATCAAGCCCACCCTGGCGGTGTCGCCGGCGGCGATCGACGCCGGGGAACTGATCAGCGTCCAGGACGTCTACGGCATCGATCCCCACCTGTGGATGGACGTCTCGCTGTGGGCGAAGACCCTGCCGGTGGTGGCCGACGCCTTCGCCGAGGCGCGTCCCGAGTGCGCGGATACCTTCGAGGCCAACGCCGAGGCCTACGGGCGCCAGCTCGCCGCCCTCCACGACTGGGTGGCCGAGAGCATCGCCTCGATTCCCGAGGCCCAGCGCATCCTGGTCACCGCCCATGATGCCTTCAACTATTACGGCCGTGCCTACGGCATCGAGGTCGCCGGCATCCAGGGCATCAGCACCGAGACCGAGACCGGGGTGGCCGATATCCGCGCCATGGCCGACGTGGTGGTGGAGCGCCGGGTGCCGGCGGTGTTCGTCGAGAGCACCATCAACCCGCGCACCGTTCAGGCGGTGATCGATGCCGCCCGCCAGCGGGGCCAGGAGGTGGAGATCGGCGGCCAGCTGTATTCCGATGCCATGGGCGAGGCGGGCAGCGCCGACGGCACCTACATCGGCATGCTCTATACCAACACCCGCCACGTCGTCGAGGCGCTCGGCGGCACGCCGGCCCCGCTGCCCGAAGCGCTGGACGACTGGGCCTCGAACTGGAACGTCCCCGAGGCCTGAGCGCCGCGTCGCGGCCCGCACGCATCATTAAGGCATTCCATGACACAGCCGTTGCACGAACCGAACCTCGCCTTGCACATCGAGGACCTGACCGTCAGCTATCACAGCAAGCCGGTGCTGTGGGACATCGACTTCGACGTGCCGCCCGGGGTGCTGGCGGGCATCGTCGGCCCCAACGGGGCCGGCAAGAGCACCCTGATCAAGAGCGTGCTGGGGCTGGTGCCCTCGGTGGCCGGCCACGTGCGGCTGTTCGGCCTGCCCTACAAGGCACACCGCCGCCGGGTGGGCTACGTGCCCCAGCGCTCCAGCGTCGACTGGGATTTCCCCACCACCGCCCTCGACGTGGTCACCATGGGCCTGTACGGCCGGCTCGGCTGGCTGAAGCGACCCGGGCGCCGCGAGCGCGACGAGGCCCTGGCGGCCCTGGAACAGGTCGGCATGCAGGACTTCGCCCAGCGCCAGATCAGCCAGCTTTCCGGCGGCCAGCAGCAGCGGGTGTTCCTGGCCCGGGCGCTGGTCCAGCAGGCCGACGTCTATTTCCTGGACGAGCCCATGGCCGGGGTCGACGCCACCACCGAGAAGGCCATCGTCGACATCCTGCGGCGCCTGCGTGACCAGGGCAAGACGCTGATCGTGGTGCACCACGACCTGCAGACGGTGCGCAGCTACTTCGACTGGCTGCTGATCCTCAACGTCCGGGTCATCGCCCAGGGGCCGGTGCGCGACGTCTACACCGCCGACAACCTGCGCCGGGCCTACGGCGGCCAGATCGCCCTGCTCGACGAGGCCGACTTCCTCGCCGGGGAGGAGAACGGCGCGTGATGGACCCCCTGCTGAGCCTGTTTCGCGACTACACCCTGCAGAACGTCATGGCCGGCGCCGCCCTGCTGGGGCTGATCAGCGGCGTGCTGGGCAGCTTCGCGGTGCTGCGCCGCCAGAGTCTGCTCGGCGACACCATGTCCCATGCGGCGCTGCCCGGGGTCTGCCTGGGGTTCATCATCGCCGGGACCCGCCATCTGGGCAGCATCCTGGTCGGGGCGCTGGTCACCGGCGCCCTGGCGGCCCTGGTGATGCTGATGCTGACCCGGCTGAGCCGGCTCAAGACCGATGCCGCCCTGGGCATCGCGCTGAGCACCTTCTTCGCCCTCGGCGTGGTGCTGCTCACCTACATCCAGGGCACCAACAATGCCGCCCAGGGCGGGCTCGACGCCTTCCTGTTCGGCCAGGCGGCGGCCACCCTGCGCTCCGACGTGTGGATCATGGCCGGCGTCACGACGCTCGCCCTGGCGCTGGTGGCGGCGCTGTGGAAGGAGTTCAAGCTGGTGACCTTCGACGCCGAGTTCGCCGCTTCCCTGGGGCTGCCGGTGATGTGGCTCGAGGTGCTGCTGACGGTGATGGTCGCACTGGCCGTGGTGGTGGGGCTGCAGATGGTCGGGGTGGTGCTGATGGCGGCGATGATCATCGCCCCGGCGGTGGCCGCCCGCCAGTGGAGCCGGCGCCTCGAGGGCATGGTGGGGCTGGCCGCGGCCATCGGCGTGGCCGGCGGGGTGCTGGGGGCGCTGCTCAGCGCCCTGTCCCGGGGGCTGGCCACCGGCCCTCTGATCATCCTGAGCGTCTCCGCGGTGGTGCTGGTGTCGATCGCCCTGGCCCCGGGGCGCGGCCTGGTGTGGGAGGCGCTGCGGCTGTGGCGCGGGCGTCGCCGGCTGCGCCAGCAGCAGGTGCTGACCACCCTCTACCGGCTCGCCGCCCATCACGAGGACCCGGTGTTCCGCTCCGAGCAGGGCCTGCTCGATACCTACCATGGGCTGCGCACCCGCACCGCGCTGCGCAAGCTCGAGCGTCGCGGCCTGGTCGAGTGGGGCGATGCCCCACCCGGCGAGCCCGGGCCGCCGCACCGCTGGCTGCTGACCCCGGCGGGGCTCGCCGAGGCCGAGCGGATCCTGGCCTCGCTGAACGGGGAGGGCGCCTGATGCTGGCCGCCATGTTCGACAGCGCGCCGCTGATGATCATGCTGGTGGGCGCCCTGGTGGGCATCGCCTCGACGCTGGTCGGCACCTTCCTGGTGCTGCGCGGCAACAGCATGCTCTCGGACGCCATCGGCCACGCCATCGTGTTCGGCATCGTCGTCGTCTGGCTGCTCACCCACCAGCAGAGCGGCCCGGTGCAGATCCTCGGCGCCGCCCTGACCGGGCTGTTCACGGTGGTGCTCACCGAATTGCTGGTCAGCACCCGGCGGGTCAAGCAGGACGCCGCCATCGGCCTGGTGTTCCCGGTGCTGTTCTCGATCGGCGTGCTGCTGCTCAACCTCTATGCCCGGGACGTGCATATCGATACCCACACGGTGCTGCTCGGCGAGATCGGCTTCGTGTGGCTCGACACCGTGACCCTGGGCGACTACCGGGTGCCCCAGGCGCTGCTGTCGATGAGCGCCATGACGCTGCTCAATGCCGTCTTCGTCGGCTGCTTCTACAAGGAACTCAAGCTCGCCACCTTCGACGAGGGCCTGGCCCGGGCCCTGGGGCTCGCGCCGGGGCTCTTGTTCCACGGCCTGCTGCTGCTGACCAGCGGCACCGCGGTGGCGGCCTTCGATGCCGTGGGGGCGGTGCTGTTCGTGGCCTTCGTCATCGTACCCCCGGCCACCGCCTACCTGCTCACCGACCGGCTGTGGCTGATGTTCGTCTACGGCAGCCTGGTGTCGATCCTGGCCAGCGTCAGCGGCTATGCCCTGGCGGTGGCCTGGAACGTCTCGATCGGCGGGATGATGGCGGTGATGACCGGCGTGCTGCTGCTGCTGGCCTTCCTCGGCGGGCCTCGCTACGGGGTCGTCGCCCAGTGGCTGCGGCGCCGCGGCCAGCGGCGGCTCAACGAGATCCGTACCCTGGCCGTGCACCTCTATAACCACGAGGGGAGCCCCGAGCAGCACGAGGAGAACGTCACCCGGGCGCTGCGCGAGCACCTGCTGTGGGACGACGCCAAGGCGCGCCGGGTGGTGACGCGCAGCCGGGAGCGGCGGCTGATCGAGGACAACGGCGAGGCCCTGAACCTGACCCCCGCCGGGCGCGAGCTGGCCCGGGAGATTCTCGAGCCGGGTCGGCGATGAACAAGGCGGTCTTCTCTGCCGCGGCCCGTGGCCGCCGGGAGAGCCTCAGGCCTCCTCCGCCTCCAGCTCGCTGACCCGCCAGACCAGGCTGTCGGTGGGGCCCTCGTCCAGGTCGGAGCACATGTCGACGCGCTGGATCGTGGTCGTCTCGCAGACGATACGCAGGCGGCCGCTTTCCCCCTCCCGTTCCCAGTGCCACCGCTGGTGGCGACGATGCTCGTCGCCGCGGTCTTCCAGCAGCGTCAGCCGCGGAGACGACAGGCGCGACAGCGCGGCGAGCTCGGCGCACTGCTGGGCGGGCGTCAGCCGGGAATCGCCGCGATAGCCGGGCAGGAAGCGCCGGCCGCGGGCCTCGGCCTCCAGGAAGGGCAGCGCCTGCTCCGGCGTGATGCGGCCATACTTGCGCACCGGCGAGAGCAGGATGACGCTGGCGGCGAAGCGACAGCCGCCCAGGTGGCTGCTCTCCCAGACCTCGAAGGGCAGCCCGTGGGTCGCGACCTCCCGCGCCAACGCCTTGTAGGTCCGGTAGCCGTACCGGGCGCAGCACTTGTCCTTCTTGCCGTGGGTGCAGCACAGCAGCAGGTCCCGCTCGACCGTCTCCTCTTCCCATGCGGTCAGCGGTTCGCCCGAGTGCCAGGCGGCCAGGAAGGCCTCCAGGGCCTCCCGCGGCACGACAAAGCCCCGACGCTCCGGCATCAGGAACACCCGGTGGACGCCGTCGGGCTGGTCCCGGCGATGGATCAGGTTGACCCGACGCCCCTCGGCGGCGATGGCCTCGAGCGTGCGTACCAGCCCGGCCGGCATGTCGCTGGCCTGGCGCGCCTTGCGGGTCCACCTGGCGCGGGGCCAGCTGATCAGCAGGTTGTGCTCGGCGTGGGCGCCGCTGCCGGCCAGCGGGTCGTCCTGCTCGCGGCTCAGATCACTGCAGAAGACATGGCTCATGAGACGCGCTGCCGCTCGAGGGTGGCCGAGGCGGGCCGGGCGGCGGGGATCCCCGGCCGCCGGTGGGGCACGCAGATCGGACTGCCCGTCTCGGGATCCTCGAGCACGTGGGCATCGAGATCGAAGACGCGGGCGAGATTGGCGGCCGTGAACACCTGGGCCGGGGTGCCGCGGGTGACGATCCGGCCGTCGCGCATCATCACCAGCTCATCGGCGTAGGCCGCCGCCAGGTTCAGGTCATGCAGCACCAGCAGCAGGGTGCGGCCGTGCTCGTGGGCCAGGCGAGACAGCAGTTCCAGCAGGTCCACCTGCACCTTGAGGTCGAGGAAGGTGGTGGGCTCGTCGAGCAGGATCAGGTCCGTCTGCTGGGCCAGCACCATGGCGATCCAGCAGCGCTGCCGCTGGCCGCCGGACAGCGCATCGACGCTGCGCTCGGCGAACTCGGTGACGTCGGCATAGGCCATCGCCTCGCGGACGGCCCGGGCGTCCCGCTCGGCGTCCTGTCGCCACAGCCGCTGGTGGGGAAAGCGGCCCATGCCGACCAGCTGCCTGACCGTGAGGCCCTCCGGGGCGGTGGGGCCCTGAGGCAGTATGCCCAGGCGCTGCGCTACCTCGCGCGTGTTGCGGCGGTGGATGTCCTCGCCGTCGAGGCAGACCCGGCCGGCGCTGGGCGCCAGGGTGCGGGCCAGCGTCTTCAGCAGCGTCGACTTGCCGCTGCCGTTGGGGCCGAGCAGCACCGTCAGCTTGCCTTCGGGCACGTCCAGGTCGACGCCGTCCAGCACGCGTCGGGATTCGTACCCGGCGCACAGGGCTTCGCCCGTCAATCGTGGCGGCTTGGCTGGGGTCGGAGGCATGGGGCGGCTCGTCGGCGTAGTCTCGGGCTCGCAACCCTAGGACAAAAAATTCTCATTTTCAACGTCAGGGGCGGCAGCGCCTGCTCCTTTCAGCACAATCGGTTGTGAGCATATAGCGAACGGATCGTTCGATGCCCGTGGACAGGCTCGAGTGGAATGATTAGGGTAATCATTCTCATTCGCGAGGTGGTCCCGGCAGGCGCTCGCAGCCGGCACGGAACGGGACGCCGACTGGCCGTCGACCCCCACGGGTAAGACGCCATGACGCGACGGGGCGGGGCGTCATCGAAGGATGCGGTGGCGCGCATCGTCCCGATCGCCATAACAAGCACAATTCCCATGACAGCTTCGCAACGTGACTAGCGAGGGACGCGCGGATCCATCGACCTGGGCCGTCGGCGCCGGCCATCGGCGAGATCGGCAGCCTCATCGCCGACGACAGGACCGGGCACAGGCAGGTGGATCGTTACAGGACGGCATTTTTGCGGAGGCAAAATGAGCGACGCCCGTTTCTCTCGCTTACCCGGCGAGACGAGCCGACAGGCATCCACGCATGCACTGTTGAATTGCATCATCAAGGAAGTGGCCATACCCCAAGACACCCTGTCCTATCGATGGCCGGCCCGGCAGGAAGGCTTGCCGCAGCGCCTGACCGGCACGCCCCTGCTGATCGAATGGTCGGCGACCCTTGCGCTGTTCGTGATGGTGGACCGGCGCTCGCCGCTCGGCTGCCAGTTCTATCTCTCCGACCTCTACCTCCGGGAAGCGGGGGCCACCGAGTGGCAGGCGGCCTCGGTGGCGGCACTGATCGCCGCGCTGCTCGAGCATTGCCGCTGGCACGACGGCGCGATCAATCGCGAGCTGTGCGACCAGGTCGTGCACAGCCAGGAGGTCATGACGACGATCGTCGCCCATGCCGTCGAGCGGCCGAGGGGCCAGCCGCTGAGCGACTATCGCGGCAGCGAGCAGGGACTGTGGTTCGGCCATCCCAACCATCCCACGCCCAAGGCCAGGCAGTGGCCGACGCACCTGCTCCAGGACAGGCCCGCCTATGCGCCGGAATTCGGCGCCACCACCGCCCTGCACCAGTTCTCCTTCCCCCTGGCCGGGCTCTGCGTCCAGGCCAACCGGATGAGCGCCCCGGACGTGCTGCCCCATGTGGCCGACCAGCGACACGCCGAGGACGGCGAGCGGGTGGTGCTCAGCATGCATCCGGTGCAGGCCGACCTGTTCCGACGGGATGCCCGGGTGGCGCGGATGATCGATGACGGCATCATCGGCGACCTGGGGGCGAGCGGCTGGCCCGCCGCGCCTACCGCCTCGATGCGCACCTGGTATCTCGAGGGCCGGCCCTGGTTCCTCAAGGGCTCGCTCAACGTGCGCATCACCAACTGCGTGCGCAAGAACGCCTGGTACGAGCTGGAGAGCACCCTGGTCATCGACCGCATCATGGATCGGCTCGTGCGCTCCGGAGACCCGGCGCTTCGAGCGCTGTGCGTGGCCCAGGAACCGGCCACGGTGCACTGGTCTCCCGCCGAGGGCGGGGAGGCCGACCGGCGCTGGTTCCGGGAGCAGACCGGCATGATCCTGCGCGAGAACTTCTGCGAGCGTTTCTCGCCGGAGGGCTGCCTGCTCAGCGGAACCCTCTTCGCCCGGGATGTGGAGCTGGCGCCCATGGTGCTGGCCTTTATCGACGGAGCGACGGCCGACGAGGAGGGCCACGAACTGCCCTCGGAGGATCGGGTACGGGCGTGGTTCCAGGCCTACCTGGCGACCCTGGTGGCCCCGGTCATGGCGCTGTTCTTCCGCCACGGCATCGTCATGGAGCCCCACCTGCAGAACTGCGTGCTGATCCACGACGACGGCATGCCGCGCCGGATGCTGCTGCGCGACTTCGAGGGCATCAAGCTGACCCACGACAAGGGCGTTGACTGGCTCGCCGGAGAGTCGCTGCACCCCCGGGTCAGGGAGTCGATGACCTATCATCGCGAGCAGGGCTGGAACCGCATCGCCTATTGCCTGCTGGTCAACCATGTCGCCGAGGCGATCCTGGCGCTGAGCTGGCGGCGCCCGGCCCTGGGCGAGGCGCTGTGGCAGGACACCCTGGAGGAGCTGCGCCGCGTGCGACGGACCCTGGGGGCGCAGGCCCCGGAGCTGGACGCGCTGCTGGCCGGGGGCGAACTGCCCTGCAAGACCAACTTCAAGCTGCGGCTGATGGCAAAGGCGGATCGCGAGGCCCAGTACGTGTCGCTGCCCAACCCCTGGGGCGTCACCCAGGCCGTGGACCGGGAGGTGGCCTATGGCTGAGCCCCTCGCGATGCCCGAGCCCATGATTCCCGCGCGCATCCTCGATGCCATCGACGCGCATCGCCGGGCCTGTGCCGATCCCATGGCGGCGTTCTTCTACGACCTGCCGGCGCTCGAGGCCCACGGCCGGGCCCTGAAGGCGGCCTTGCCGACCGGGGTCGAGCTCTACTACGCGATCAAGGCCAACAGCGAGGCGCCCATCATCGATGCTTTGGCGCCGATCGTCGACGGGCTGGAGCTGTCGTCCGGCGGCGAGATCGCCCGAGCCTGCGCCGCATCGACGCCGCGCCCCTGGGTACTCTCCGGGCCCGGCAAGCTGGATGCCGACATGCGTGAGGCCATGTCGCGGGGCGTCGAGGCCTTCCATGTCGAGAGCCTCGGCGAGGTGGCCCGCCTGCAGGCGATGGCGGCCGCGCTGGATCGCGTTCAGCCCGTGCTGCTGCGCATCAATCCCGCCCTGGATGAGGAGTTCTCCAGCCGACTGCGCATGGCCGGCACCGCCACGCCCTTCGGCATCGACGAGGCGCAGCTGGGCGATGCGGTGAAGGCGGTGGACGAGGCCGCGAACCTGACCCTGGTCGGCTTTCATGTCCATGCCATGTCGCACCAGGCCTGCGAGCGGCGCCATCGGCGGCTGCTGGACGCCTACCTGGCGCGCTGGCCCCGCTGGCGGGCGCTGGCGCGCCACCCCGACACGGTCACCCAGCTCAACGTGGGCGGCGGCATCGGCGTGAACTATCTCCAACCGTCCTCGCAGTTCGACTGGCCCGGCCTGTGCGTGGCCCTGGGCGAGCGCCTGGCGGCGATGGCCGAGCCGCCGCGAGTGCGCTTCGAGATCGGCCGCTTCCTCGCGGCCTTCTGCGGCTACTACGCCATCGAGGTGCTCGATACCAAGGTCAGCCACGGGGAGGGCTTCCTCGTCTGCCGGGGCGGCACCCACCAGTTCCGGCTGCCCGCGGCCCAGGGCCACGACCACCCGATCGTTCACCTGCCCCGCGACCCCGAACGGGCGCGGGCGGGCGAGCCCCGGCCCTGGACCGTGGTGGGGCAGCTGTGTACCCCCAAGGACGTGCTGAGCCGCGGGCAGGAACTGACCGGGGTGGCGGTGGGCGACCTGCTGGTGCTGCCCCTGGCCGGCGCCTACGGCTACAACATCTCCCACGCCGACTTCCTGTGCCACCCCCGGCCCGAGCAGGTCTTCGTCGGCGATGCCCGAAAGCGCCGCGCGACCGAACCACCACACCGGCGAACCGCCGAGCCGGCGAGCTGAGCCGCTTCACCCTATTGCGTATCAAAGGCCCCTTATGTCATCCCACGAATCCGTTCTGCCGCCGATGGCGGCCATCGACGGCGATCTCGATGCCTCGCCGTCCAAGCCCATGCCCTTCGGCGCCGAATCGCAGTGGCGCCATCATGCCCGCATCGAGCGGCGCGTCGTCGGCCAGCTGCTGCAGACCCTGCTCTACGAGAACGTGCTGCCCTATGAGGCGGTCGCCGAGCCGGGATTCCCCGACAGCGGGGCGACTCGCTTCACCCTGACCCTGGGCGAGCGTCGCTACCGGGTGAGCGGCTGGCAATGCCACAGCTTCCAGCTGATTCGCCTTGACCATGCCACCCTGGAGGTCGAGGGGGTGTCGGGATCGGCGGGCACGCCGGGGCCGGTGAGCCTGCCCCAGTGCCTCGAGGACCTCCAGGCGGCCCTGGGCGAGGCGGCGATCCGGCCCGGCTTCGTCGATGAATTGACCCAGACCCTGATCAAGGACCTGCAGTCGGCCGCCTGGCCGGTGACCCATGACGTGCCGCCCCAGGCGCTGGGGGCGGATGCCCTGGAGCAGTACTTCACCGATGCCCACAGCTACCATCCCTGCTACAAGTCGCGGCTCGGCTTCTCCCTGCGCGACAACCAGCGCTACGGCCCCGAGTTCGCCCGGCCGCTGCGGGTCCTGTGGCTGGCCGTGCCGGCGCGCCTGGCCCATCGGGGGGCCGTCGACGGCATGGCGCTCGACGAGCGGATCGCCGAGGACGCCGGGCCCCGGGTGCTGGCGAGCCTCGACGACTACCTCGACCGGCGCCGGCTGGCGCGCCGCGATGTCGTGCTGATGCCGGTGCACCCCTGGCAGTGGGAAAACGCCCTGGTGGCGGCGCTCCATCCGGAGCTTGCCGGCGGCGAGATCGCCCTGCTGGGCGAGGGGGAGGCGAGCTATACCGCCCAGCAGTCGATCCGCACCCTGGCCCCGCGGGACACGGCGCGGCCCTACCTCAAGCTGGCGATGAACCTCACCAATACCTCCAGCACCCGCATCCTGGCCCGCCACACCGTCACCAACGGCCCCATCATCACCCAGTGGCTGCAACGGCTCATCGACAGCGACGCCACCGCCCGGGAAGCCGGGGTCGTGATCCTCGGCGAGGTGGCCGGCGTGGCGCTGGACGAGCGGGCCTTTCCGGCGAGCCGCTACGGCGCCGTGTACGGCCAGGTCGGCGCCATCTGGCGCCGCAACATCGGCGACTTCCTCGACGGCGAGGAGGGGGCCGTACCCTTCAACGGGCTGAGCCAGCTCAGCCGCAATGCCGACGGCGAGCCCGAGGCGCCCTTCATCGCGCCCTGGATCGAACGCCATGGCCTGGAGGCCTGGACCCGACAGCTGGTGCATGTCGCCACCCTGCCGATCATCCACCTGCTGTACGCCGAGGGCGTGGGCCTGGAGTCCCATGGCCAGAACATCGTGGTCATCCATCGCGACGGCTGGCCGCTCAGGGTGGCGCTGAAGGACTTCCACGACGGCGTGCGCTTCAGCATGGCGCACCTGGCGCGCCCCGAGCTGGCCCCGGCGCTGGAGCCCGTGCCCGAGCGCCATGCCGCCCTCAATGCCAACTCCTTCATCGTCACCGACGACCCGGCGGCGGTGCGCGACTACTCCTGCGATGCCTTCTTCTTCATCGCCCTGGCGGAGATGGCGATCTTCCTGCGGCGGCACTTCGGCCTGGCGGAGTCCCGCTTCTGGGCCATGGCGGCCGACGAGATCACGGCCTACCAGCACGCCCACCCTGAGCACGCCGAGCGCTATCGCTGCTTCGATGTCTTCGCGCCGACCTGGGAGGTGGAGGCCCTGACCCGCCGCCGCCTGTTCGGCGACGACGATCCCCAGATCAAGCGGGTGCCCAATCCGCTGGCGGCCTTCGCCCCGGGCGGGGAGGCGGCATGCTGAGGACCAATCGACTCAAGCGGGCGCTGGCGGAGGGCCGGGAGGTCCACGGCCTCCTGGCGTCCTTGCCCACGGCGGCCTCCATCGAGCTGATCGCCGAGGCGGGCTTCGACTTCGTGGTGATCGACACCGAGCACGTGCTGATCAACCCGGAGACCGTCGAGCACATGATCCGCACCGCCGAGAGCTACCAGTTGACGCCCCTGGTGCGGGTGGCGGACGCCGACCCCAAGACCCTGCTACGCCTGCTGGACGGCGGCGCCCAGGGCATCGTGCTGCCCAACGTGGAGGACGCCGAGACCCTCCGGCGTGCCGTGGCCGCCTGCAAGTATGCCCCGGAGGGCGAGCGCAGCCTCAACGCCGGGCGGCCCGGCGCCTTCGGCAAGGCCTCCCTGGCGGAGTACGTCATCGAGGCCAACCGCGAGATCCTGGTGGTGGCCATGATCGAGAGCCGCCGGGGCGTCGCGGAGATCGAGGCGATCTGCGCGGTGCCGGGTTTGGACATGGTGCTGGAGGGCGCCGCGGACCTGTCCCAGTCCCTGGGCGTGACCTGGCAGCCCGATCATCCCGAGGTCGTCCGGGCCCTGGAAGCGGTCCAGCGCACGGCGAGCGAGCGGCGCATCCCCTATTGCGCCTTCCTGCGTCGGCCGGACGCCAAGGCCCGCTGGCGGGCGCGTGGCGTCGGCGCCTTCATGCTGGGCGACGAGCGCGGCATCGCCTTTCGCGCCCTGCGGAAGGCCCTCGGCGATGCCCGGGCGCCGGTAAACAGCGAGGCTTCCCTGCCATGAGCTTACCGATGACAACTTCTTCCGTTTCTTCTCATCAGTCGAGCGATGACGACGTGCTCGACCTGGCCGACCCATCTATGGAGCACACGACCATGAACACTCTCGATGCCCCGCGCCATGCCAAGTGCCATGCCGAGGCGCAGATCCTGCAGTCGCTGGTCGACGGCCTGCTGGTCGAGGGCCTGCTGGATGGGCTCGGCGCGACCCGGCAGCCGGCCAGCAAGGCCGACGAGGGCCTCGCTCGCCTGCCGGGGTTCCGGCCCCACCTCGATGATCCCGAGCTGCGCCTCTGGTGCTGGCCGCAGGACGCGCGCCACGACATCGTCCTGCTGCTGCGCCCGGGCATCGCCCAAGACTGGGAGAAGGTGCCTCATACCCCGGTGATCCTGTGGGATCACGACCGCGGGGAGGGAACACCCCTCGACCCCGTGGCCTTGATGCGCCGGGTCTGCGGGGCCGCGGCGGAGGGCGACGACCAGGCCCTGAATCAAGACCCGAGCCCGGGGCAACGGGTGTTCCTCCAGGCGCTCGCCGACAGCCTCTGGCAGGCGGCAAGCTCGGTGGATCACCGGGTGGCGACCCGCGACCTGCCGGCACGGGGCACGGCGGAGCACTTCGCGATCATGGAGCAGTGGGCCTCGCTGCTCGACAGGCCCTATCATCCCACGGCCAAGGCCAAGCAGGGCCTCGGCGAGGCCGAGTATCGCGCCTACATGGCCGAGTTCGACGCCCCCATCCGACTGCGCTGGGTGGCCATGGCCCGCGATCGCGTGATGACCGGCGCCGGCGTCGATGCGGCCTGCCCGCCGCCGGTGCAGTGGCTCGCCGGCGACGAGAGCCGCCGGGTCCTGGAGGAGGAGATGGCGTCGCGGGGCCTGGCCCACAGCCACGTCGCCATTCCCGTGCACCCCTGGCAGCACGAGCATGCGCTGCCCCGCTGGCTGGACGCGGCCTTCGCGGCGGGCGACTGCGTTACCCTGGACGCGGTCAGCGAGCCCTGGCTCGCCACCTCCTCGCTGCGCTCGCTGGCGCCCACCTCGGCGAGCCCGCATTACCTGAAGCTGCCGATGGCCATCCATTCGCTGGGCGCCTCCCGCTACCTGCCGGCGGTCAAGATGCTCAACGGCGACCTCAGCGCCCGGTTGCTGCACCAGGCCAGGCAGAAGGACGCCCGGCTCGCCGACGACCTTCACCTGTGCGACGAGGGCAAGTGGTGGGCCTACATGCCCGAGGAGGCGACGCTGTTCGACGAGGCGCCGCGGCACCTCTCGGCCATGGTGAGAAGCTACCCTGCGGCGCTGCTGGACGACCCCGCCGTGCGCCTGGTGCCCATGGCGACCCTGGGCACCCCGCTGCCGGGGGGCGAGCACCATGTGTTCGACGACTGGCTGGCCGGGCGCGGCATGGCGGCGACGCCGGCCGCGGTGCTAGCGCTGTTCGGCGAGCTCTGCGACACCTTCTTCGACATCAACCTGCGGATGTTCCGCCTCGGCATGCTGGCGGAGGTGCATGGCCAGAATGCCGTGCTGGTGTTCAAGGAAGGCCGGTGCCAGGGGCTGCTGCTGCGCGACCACGACTCGCTGCGCATCAGCGTCGCCCGCCTGGAGCGGCACGGCATGCAGGACCCCTGCTACTGCATCAAGCCCGGCCATGCCAACACCCTCTACCACGACAGCCTCGAGGCGCTGCTGTTCTGGCTGCAGACCCTGGCGATCCAGGTCAACCTGCGGGCGATCATCGACGCCCTGGCGGATCACTATGCGCTGTCGCGCCACGAGCTGTGGCGGGAGATGGCCGCTCGCCTCGAGGCGAGGATCGAGGCCATTCCCTTCGAGCAGCGTGACCGCGAGATGCTCGAGGAGCAACTCTTCGTCCGCGAGCAGTGGCCCTACAAGCGGCTCATCGCGCCGATCATCGAGCGGGCCGGCGGGCCGGGCAGCATGCCCTTCGGCACCAGCACGACCTGCAACCCCTTCCTGCGGGTACGGCGGCGGGCCCGTGACGAGGCGCCCGAGGCGCTGACCGAGGCCTGAGCCGACCAACGGCCGAGACCGACACCGCCCGACGGATCATCCGTCGGGCGGTTTTTTCATGGGATAGGGGCTTCGCCATTGTCTCACCGTCCTGGCGGCCTGGCCGCGAAGGCGATCTCCTTCTGCAAGGCGATCACGCCGATGGTCAACAGGCAGAACATGGCCCCCGCATAGAAAGTGAAGGAGGGGCCTGCCCACGTCCACAGAAGGCCTGCAACCGCGCTCGCCATGAACAGGGCGCCGCCATTGACCAGGTTGAAGAAGCCGAATGCCGTACCGCGCAAGGCCCTGGGGGCGGCATCGGCGACCATGGTGGCCAGTAGCCCCTGTGTCATCCCCAGATGCAGCCCCCAGGTCATGGCACCCGCGAGGGTCCACAGCCAGTGGTCTCCGATGGCCAGGATCGCGTCGGCCATGGCCAAGACGACCAGGCCCATGATCAGCAATTGGCGGTGGTCCATGCGATCGGAGAGCTTGCCGAAGGGGTAGGCGGACAACGAATAGGCGAGGTTCATGACGACCAGGACCATGGGCAGCCAGGCGACGCCCAGGCCGCCGTCTTCCGCTCGCAGCAGCAGGAAGGCTTCGCTAAAACGCGCCAACGCAAACAGGGCGCCAATGGCCACGACCGTCCAATAGGCACGGCTCAGCCGCTTCAGGCTCGCGCGACTGATAGGGTTGGCCCGTCGTTCTTCAACCGGCTTTGCCGGCTCTCGAATGCCCACAATCAGCAGCACTACCGCCAGTGCCGCGGGAATGACCGCTACCCCAAATACGGCCTTGTAGTCATTTTCCCAAAGCAGCATCAAGCCGATGGCCAACAGTGGGCCGGTGAACGCGCCCACCGTATCCAGGGATTGGCGCAGGCCATAGGCGGCGCCGCGTAAATGGGGGGGCGCGAGATCGGCGACCAGTGCATCGCGCGGCGCGCCTCTGATCCCTTTTCCGACACGATCCGCAAACCGAGCCGCCAGAATCCATCCCAGGCCCGGCGCGAGGGCAAACACGGGCTTGGTAAGAGCGCCCAGCCCGTATCCGATGATGGCCAACCCCTTGCGTTTACCCAGGTAATCGCTCAGCGCGCCCGAGAATACCTTGATGATGGGCGCTGTCGCCTTGGCGGTGCCTTCGATCAGCCCGACCATGAGGGCACTGGCGCCAAGCACGGAGACCAGGTAGAGGGGTAAGAGGCTGTGAATGATTTCAGACGAAACATCCATCAAGAGACTGACGAATCCCAGGATCCAGATGCCCATGGGGAGCTGGCGCTTGGAGAGGGTGGTGGCCGTCACGTTTTTTCCTTAACGATGCGCCCTGGCACTGCCGTCGGGGGCTGCCCGAAACAGCGTGCCTTCCATGGTGGCGGAGGCGCAGAAAAGTGGCGCGACCCCGGCTTGTCACCGGGATGGCGTGCTTAGCGGAACCACTCGGGAAACTCGGCCTCGAGGGCCTGGCGTTTTTCCTGCTCCCGGGCCTGCTTGGCCTCGGCGGCCTCGGCCAGGGCGTCGGCGCGGTGGGGCGGGATGACGAAGAGACCGTCGTCGTCGCCCACCACCAGGTCGCCCGGCGTGATCGCGACGCCGTCGATGGCCACCGGGACGTTGATCTCGCCCTCCAGCTCCAGGGCCCGGGTGGTCAGGGGGCTGGTCGCGCGGGCGTAGGTGGGCAGGGGCAGCCGGGACAGGGCGTCCCGGTCGGTGATGGCGCCGTTGGTGACCACCCCGGCGAGCCCCTTGCGCAGCGCCGCGTAGGCCCGGAACTCGCCCCAGCAGGCGCGGCGCTCATCGCCGGACACGTCGATCACCAGCACGTCGCCGGGGCAGGCCAGCTTCAGCGCCTCGCGAATGATGCTGCCATCGACGTGGGGAATCTTCACCGTCAGGGCGGTGCCGAGCAGCCGCACGGGGCGCTGAAGCGGCGACAGCGAGACGATGGCGCCGAAGTCGGTGAAGTGCCCCAGGGTGGAGGTGGCGAGATCCCGATAGCGTTGCCGTTGTCGCTGCGTGACGGTGTCCTGGCGGGGGGCGATATGGAACATGGGCCTTCCTCATGCTTGCCGCGAGCTGTGATGACCCGCGCGGCGTTTCAGTAACGGTGGTAGCGCGTCCGATGCAGCAGGTAGACGAAGAAGGGCGCGCCGACGCCCGAGACGAAGATGCCGGCGGGCAGGTCCTTGGGCAGGAAGGCCACCCGGCCGAGCAGGTCGGCGTAGAGCACGATCAGGGCGCCGATCAGGGCGGCGGCGGGCACCAGCCGGGCGAAGCCGCGCCCCACCAGCCGCGACGCGATGTGCGGCGCGATCAGGCCGACGAAGCTGAGCCCGCCGGCGAAGGCCACGGCCGCCCCCGCCAGGGCCACGCTGCAGGCCATCAGCACCAGCCGGCTGTGCAGCACCTTCACGCCGAGCCCCTGGGCCACGTGATCGCCCAGCGCCAGGGCATCCATGTGCCGCGCTCGGGTCAGGCACAGCGGCACGGCCACCAGCAGCCAGGGCAGCATGCCCAGCACGTCCTGCCACTGGGCGGCGTAGAGGCTGCCGGTCAGCCACACGTAGGCGGTCATGGCGGCGGCATCGTCGCTGATCACGACCAGCAGGGTGGTGATGGCGCCCATCGCCGCGGAGAGGCCGATGCCGACCAGCACCATGCGCGAGGGCGTGATGCCGCGCCGCCAGGCCAGCAGGAACACCAACAGGGCCGTCAGCAGCGCGCCGGTAAGCGCGGCGGCCGGCAGCCAGTGGACGCTCAGTACGCCGCCGAACAGGGCCAGGAAGGCCACGGCGGCCAAGGCGCCGCCGCTGGTGATGCCGATCACGTCCGGCGAGGCCAGCGGGTTGCGCACGATGCCCTGGAGGATGGCGCCGGCCACCGCCAGTGCCGCGCCCACCAGCACGGCCAGCACGATGCGCGGCAGGCGCAGCTCCCAGACGATGAAGGCGATGTCGCTGTCCGCGGGGGCGGCGAGGGCGTGCAGCACCTTCCCGAACGGGGTGGGAAAGCTGCCGAGGGAGAGCGACAGGCCTATGCTTGCCACCAGCAGCAGCCCGAGCAGACTCGCGATGGCCAGGTCGCGCCATCGCCGGGTGTCGAGGCCGGCGGCGTCTGCGCCGGTCAGGGGCAGGGAGTGAGACATGGTCAGGCCGGTTTCCTGCGTGCCAGGTAGATGAAGAAGGGCGTGCCGATCAGCGCGGTCATCACCCCCACCGGGACATCCTGCGGCGCCATCAAGAAGCGCGAGGCCACGTCGGCCAGCAGCAGCAGGCTGGCGCCCAGCAGGGCGCAGGCCGGCAGCAGCCAGCGGTGGTCGACGCCGAAGAGCCCCCGCGCCATGTGGGGCACGATCAGTCCGACGAAGCCGATCATGCCGGCCAGCGCCACCGAGCCGCCGGCCAGCAGGATCACCGCCAGGCCGAGCAGCAGCTTGATGGTGCCGGCGCGCATGCCGAGCCCCTTGACCATGTCGTCGCCCAGCAGCAGCGCATTGGCGTGGCGCACGAGCAGGGCGCACAGCAGCAGGGCGCCGCCGAACAGCGGCAGCAGCGGCACCACCAGCGACAGCTCGCGCCCGGACACCGAGCCGGCCAGCCAGTAGAGCACGCTCTCGAAGCTCTGCCGGTCGATGATCAGCAGGCCCTGGCTGAAGGAGACGAACATGGCGGTGATGGCCACGCCCGCCAGCACCACCCGCAGCGGCGACAGCTCGCCATGGCGGCCACGGCTCAGCGCGACCACCAGGCAGGCCGCGACCAGGGCCCCCAGCAGCGCCGCCCAGACGTATTGGGCCGGTGCATGAAGGGGCAGCAGCGAGACCGCGATCACCACGAAGAACATGGCCCCTGCGTTGATGCCGAGCAGGCCCGGCGAGGCCAGGGGGTTGCGGGTCATGGTTTGCATCAGGGCGCCGGCGATGGCCAGGCTGGCGCCGACCAGGGCGGCGATCACCGCCCGGGGCAGGCGCTCGGTGGCAATGATGATGTGCGCGACCCGGGCGGGGTCGTAGTGCAGCAGCGCCTGGACGAAGGTCGGCGCGGCGATCTCGGTGGTGCCCAGCATGACGCTGGCCGCGAAGGCCGCGGCGGTCAGCGCCAGGCCCAGCAGCAGGCCCAGACTCCGGGTGATACCACGGTTCAGCATGCCGCGCCCCCCGCGTCATGGGGCCGGGCCCCGGTCCCGGCGGAGCAGCCGGCCGCTGCGCTCGATTCGCCCGCCCCGGCCGCGCCAGGCGCCTCGTCCTCGACGGGATCCTCCAGCCCGTAGTGGCGGTAGAGGTCGTCCAGCATGGCATTGGCGGCCAGGATGCCGCCGCCCATTATCCAGTTCACCGCATCCACCTCGAAGACCCGCTCGGCCTCGACGGCGTCCAGCCGCTGCCACAGGGGGTGTGAGCGCCAGTGGCGGTAGTTGCGGGCGATGGCCGGGTCGGGCTCGAGCAGCACGAAGATCACGTCGGCGTTGAGCACCGGGATGTTCTCCTCGCTGGTCAGCTTCATGCCCCAGCCCTGGTCCTGCACGGCATCCGGCTGTTCGAAGCCCAGCTCATCGAGGATCGAGCCGGCGAAGCCGGTGGAGTAGAGCCGCACGTGGTCGCTCTTGAAGCGCACCACGGCGGCCTTCTGGGGCCAGGCGTCGCCCAGGGTCGCAGCGATGCGTCGGCGAAAGTCCGCCACCCGGGCGTCCCAGGCGCGCAGCAGCTCCCCGGCGCGGGCCTCGCGGCCGGTGGCCTCGGCCAGCAGCGCCAGGCTGGCCTTGAAGTCGAAGACGGTGTCGGTGGCCACCGTGGGGGCGATCTGCGTCAGCAGCGGTCGGACCCGCTCGTGGCGAAAGCGCGTGGCCACGATCAGGTCCGGGTCCAGCCAGGCGATCTTCTCCAGGTTGGGCTGGGTCTCCAGGCCGACGTGTTCGACGCCGGCCAGGTCGTCGCGCAGGTAGCGGTACATGGGCTTCTCCAGCCAGGCCTCGACGACGCCCACCGGGGTGATGCCCAGCGCCACCGCGCTGTCCGTCGCGCCCTGGTAGAGGGTGACGATGCGCTGCGGGGTGGCGGGAATCTGCGTGTCGCCGAAGGCATGGTCGACGCGATGGCCACCGTCGGCAGCGGTGGCTCCCAGCGGTAGCAGGGCCGCCAGCAGTGCGGCCGGCCATCGGCGTCGGGCTCGAGCGTGGGGGGTCATTGCGGCCTCCTGGCGGGTGCGGTCGGCAGGTCGTGTCCGGATGCCCGGGCCGGGGCCGTCACGGTCCGCCCCAGTCGCCAGGCCAGCGGCAGGCACAGCGCGGCGATCGCCGCCAGGGCCAGGAAGGCGTGGTGGAGGGCATCGGCGCTCGCCTCGGTGTAGGGCATGCCCCGTTGCAGGGCGGCCTGCACGGCGGTGTCGTAGTAGAGGGAAAGCGCGACGAGGCCGAGGGACGAGACCAGCCGGCGAGCCATGTTGTTCATCGCCGAGGCCTGGGCGACGCTGTGCTCGGGCAGGTCCTTCATGCCCACGGTGGTGGAAGGCAGGTAGGCGCCGCCCAGGCCGAGGCCGCGCAGGCCCATCCAGGCCGAGATGACCCACACCGGGGTGGCCTCGCTCAGGGTGGCGAGGCCGATCAGGCTGGCCAGGGTGAGCAGCAGGCCGGCGCCGATGCACCACTGGGGCGGGTAGCGGTCGATCAGGCGTCCCGCCACCGGTGAGCAGCCGGAGGCGGCCAGCGCGGTGGCGAGGAATACCAGCCCGGTGGTCAGCGGGCCGAAGCCCAGCGTGGCCTGCATCCACAGCGGCACCAGCAGGATGCAGCCGAACAGGATGATCGACTGCAGGCAGGCCAGCACGACGCTGAGCCGATAGCCGCCATGGGCGAACAGCGACAGGTCGAGCAGCGGCGACTCGGAGCGCCGCGCGAGGCGCACGAACAGCGCAAGTGCCAGCAGGCCGGCCGCCAGCGGCGCCAGCACCCGGGCCTGCCCCAGGTCGGCCAGGGTGTCCACCCGGCTCAGCGAGAACAGCACCGCGCCCATGCCCAGGGTGATGGCGACGAAGCCGGGCAGGTCGAAGCGACGCCGACGGTTGGCGGCCTCGGCGGGAAGATAGCGATAGCCGCACACGAGCCCCAGCAGCGCGAAGGGCATGTTCATCACGAACAGCGCCCGCCAGTGGCTGATCTCGAGCAGCAGCCCGCCGACGCTCGGGCCGATGGCCGGGGCGATCATCACCGCGAAGCCCCAGATGCCGCTGGCCCGACCGCGCTGATCGGTGGGGTAGGCGGAGAAGATCAGCGACAGCGACAGGGGAATCATCAGTCCCGCCGCCACGCCCTGCAGGCCGCGGGCGAGGATGATGCCGGCCAGGCTCTGGGCCAGGGCGCCGAGCGCGGAGCCGGCCAGGAACCCCCACAGGCCCAGCAGGTAGATGCGCCGGCGGCCGAAGCGGTCGGCCAGGTAGCCGGTCAGCGGCATGGTCATGCCCATGGCGATCATGAACAGCGTCACCACCCAGCTGACCTCGCTGGCGCGGGCCTCGAAGGTGGCCATCAGCTCGGCCACGGCCAGGTTCAGGGCGCTGTTGTTGAGGCTGACGGTAAAGGTACCCAGCAGCACGCTGATCAATACCCTTCCGCCATGCGTGGAAGCACTCGGCATGAACTCTCACTCGGCGGGGCAGGCGATGCTGCCGGGGGCAACGGCCCTGCACGGGGCGTCGTGGGGGCAAGATAGTGCCATGTCGAAGGCTTAGATGCAAAACATTATCAATTGCGCCGGGCGGGAGCATCGCAGCCATATCCTGCGGGCCGCGGGCAAGGCCATGGCCCCGGCGCCCTCAGTGGGCCCCAGGGGCGTCCACCTCGGCGTCGTGCTGCCATCTGTCGATCAACCACTGCTTGACCCGCTCGGCGCGCGGCGTCGGTTCCGGCGAAAGCCGGTGCACCAGATACAGGTGTCGTCGCGCGGGCAAGGAGGCAACGAACGGTTGGACGAGGCGACCCGAGGCCAGGGGTTGGCGGCCGAGCATGCCGTCGACCAGGGCGACGCCCAGGCTCCGTTCGGCGGCCTGCAGGGCCAGCACGGACAGGTCGCAATGCAGGTGCCCCAGGCGCTGGGCCGACAGCTCGTGGACGTGGCTCATGCGATTCCAGTCCTGATGCAGGCTATCGTGGATCAGGGTGGTGCCATCGAGCTTGCCCTCCTTCAGCCCGGGGAAGGCCTCGAGGTAGCGTCGGCTGCAGACGGGAAACACCTCGAGCGTCGCCAACCGGGTGCAGTCCAGCGTGTCATCGGGGCGGGTCAGGTAGCGCAATGCCAGGTCGCTGCCGCTCTCCTGCAGTTCATGCAGCAGAGAGGACGCATAGACATGCAGCTCGATATCGGGAAAGCGCTCCCGCAGCGTCGGCAGCAAGGGGCCGAGATAGAACGATGCCAGGCCGGGAGGCACCGCCAGTCCGACGACGCGGGCGCGGTCGATTTGCTGGATGCCCTGGCTGACGCCCACCAGCTCCTCCATGAGCGGGACGACCCGGTGGTAGTAGGCGTTGCCCGCTTCGGTCAGGGCGATAGATCGAGCGCGTCGTCGGAACAGCGAGAATCCCAGCCAATGTTCCAGGAGCTTGACCTGCTGGCTCACGGCGCCGGCCGTCACGGCCATTTCCGCGGCGGCCTGCTTGAAGCTGAGATGGCGGGCGGCCAGGCAGAAACACTGGATCGCCTTCAGGGGTGGCTGGCTCATGACATGGATTTTCTCATTCATGTGGCCAAGATTTCTAGCTTGTTAAGCGGCTCGGGCTCTCCGAAGATGGCGCTTCTCGTTCACCATCCTCGTTCGCCAACCCCGGAGGAGCGCCATGTCCATCTCCCGCCTGCCAGCCGCCAGCCTGTGGCTGATCGTCAGTGGCTGTCTGCTGCTGATGCTGTCCTTCGGCCTGCGCTCGAGCTTCGGCCTGTTCGTGCAGCCGATCCAGGACGTCAACGGCTGGGGCCGCGACGTCATCGGGCTGGCCCTGGCGATCCAGAATCTCGCCTGGGGGGTGATCGCGGTGCTGGCGGGCGGACTGGCCGACCGCTTCGGCAACGTCAAGGTGCTGGTCGCCGGCGCCGCGCTGTATGCCCTGGGGCTCTGGGTGACCGCCGATGTGGCGTCGGTCTGGGCACTGAACGGTGGCGCCGGCTTCCTGGTCGGGGCGGGGGTGGCGGGTACTGCCTTCGGCATTGTCCTGCCGGCGATGGCGCGGGCCGTGGCGCCTTCCCAGCGACAGACGGTGCTGGGCGTGGGCACGGCCGCGGGTTCCATGGGCCAGTTCCTGCTGGTGCCGGTGATCCAGCGGCTGATCGATGGCCTCGGCTGGAGTGGCGCCTTGCACGTGATGGCCTTGATGGCGCTGGGCATGGCGGTTCTGGCCATGCCGCTGGCGGCCCGTCGGGGAGCCGGGAGCCCGCAGCCGGGGGCCCCTCAGGCCGAGCAACGTCTTCGCGAGACCCTGAGCCTGGCGCGTGGCCATGCCTCCTATTGGCTGTTGACGATGGGATTCTTCGTCTGCGGCTTTCATATCGGCTTCATCACGGTGCACTTGCCGCCCTTCCTCGCCGATGCCGGCTTCGACCCGACCGTCGCCGCCTGGTCGATCAGCCTGATCGGCCTCTGCAACGTGGTCGGCGCACTATTGTCGGGGACCTGTTCCGGACGTTTCTCCATGCGTGCGGTGCTGATCGTGATCTATGGCGGACGCGCCGTCGCCACCACGCTGTTCCTGTTACTGCCGTTGAGCCTGCCCTCGGTGCTGGGGTTCAGCGCCGTCATGGGACTGCTGTGGCTGGCCACCGTCCCGCCGACCACGGGGCTGGTCGCGGCGATGTTCGGCACTCGCTACATGGCGACCCTGTACGGGGTGGTCTTCCTGGGGCACCAGCTCGGCAGCTTCAGCGGCGTCTGGCTGGGCGGCTGGCTCTTCGAGACGACGGGCAGCTACGACAGCCTGTGGTGGACGGCCGTCGCCCTGAGCCTGGTCGCCGTGGCACTGCACTGGCCGATCAGTGAGCGTCCTGCCCTGGATAAGGGGCGGCCGGCATCGGCATAGGCACCGCGTGACCGCCTGGGCCGGTCGTCGACAGAAGCGTGAAGAAACGAAAAACGGCGCCCCGGGGCGCCGTTCGTCGGTCCAGCTCGATCTGACGGATTGGATCAGAAGTCGAGCTGATAGCTCAGGGTGAGGGTGCGGCCGCGGCCCTTGAAGTACAGGTCGTCTTCCAGCGCGGACGACTGGGGGAACGACTGCGAGTAGTAGGTGAAGTAGTCCTCGTCGGTGAGGTTCTCCACGCCCAGGCTGGCGCGACCCACCGGCAGGCGATAGGCCAGGGAGGCATCGAACAGGCCATAGCCGTCGAACTCGATCGCCGGGTCGTCGAAGCTGCGGTCGAAGTAGCGGCTGTACTGCAGGTGGGTGGAGAGCTTGTCGTTCCAGGCCGCGCTCCAGGCCAGCTTGAGGGTGTCCGGGGCGATGTCGCGGCCGGTCAGCTTGGTGTCCACGCTGCCGTCGCCATCGGAGTCGGACTCGCCCTCGGCGTGGGTATAGGTGAGGCGCAGCTGGTGGGCATCGCTCACCCGGGCCTCGCCGGTGACCTCGAAGCCCTGGATCTCGGTCTTCTCGCGCTGGACCCGGTAGTTGCCCTGGGCATCGGGCCGGATGCGCTGGCCGAGGTCGGAGTTGGACTCGTAGTAGCTGAGCTCGAGGCCGTAGCGGTCCCAGTCGAAGCGGGCACCGATCTCGCGGTTGTCGGTAACGATGGGCGAGAGGTCGATCAGGGTGTCGACGTCCTGGCCGGGGGTGCTGACGCCGCGCAGCACCCGGCCCACGTCGGGCATGCCGAAGCCCTCGGAGTAGTTGGCGTAGAGCTGGGCCCAGTCGGTGGCCTGGTAGACGATGCCGGCGTTGAACAGCGTCTCGTCGAAGTCCGGGTTGCCGCCGTCCACCGCGACCAGGTCGTTCTCGACGCTGGTGCTGCGGTCCACGGTCGAGTAGTCGTCCACGTTGAGCTTGGCATGCTCCTGGCGGACCCCGGCGTGCAGGCTCAGGGCGTCGGTCAGGTCATAGTCGCCCTGCAGGAAGGCCGCGACATTGCGGAACTGGCTCTCCGGCACATAGCTGCGGCCGGTCTTCACCAGCACCTGCTGGGTCTCGTCCTGCAACAGGTCGAGGCCGGTGGTCAGGGTCAGGCGGTCGTTCAGCAGGCCGTCCCGGGAGAGGGTGAACTTGGCGCCGACCTTGTCGGACTCGTTGCGGGTGTGGTCGAACAGGGTGTTGCCGGCGTCGTCCTGGTAGGGGAAGGAACCGAGGCCGGTGGCGCCGAACTGGGCGCGGAAACGCTGGGTATAGAGCTGTGCATCCAGCTCGTTGCCGTACCAGTCGCCGTGGGAGTAGGACAGCCGGGCGGTGGTGGCCTCGTTGTAGCCGGGGTCGCTGGCCGGGGTGCCCTTGCGCGCCGTGGTGGCGATGCCCTCGGAGCGATCCCCGGATACCGGCACGTAGTCGTCGTCGACCTCGAGATCGAAATGGTTCAGCGACAGTTCGAGGTTCTGATCCTGGTCGATCCAGTAGCCCACCTTGGCGAACAGATCATAGCTCTCGGAGTTCTGGATCTCGCCATGGTAGGCCATGCCGACGATCTCGTCGTTGCCGTCGTAATAGATGCCGCGCTCCTGGCGGCTGGCGGCCACCACGTAGTCCCAGTCGCCGTCCTGGCCGCTCAGGCGGTAGTCCAGCTTGTGGCCGAAGCCCTCCGACTCGAAGTCGTCGTCGCTGGTCAGGCTGATGCCGGCATGCTGGCGGACGCCGGCGCCGTCCGGCTTCTTGGTGACGTAGTTGATGATGCCGCCGGTGGCACCCAGGCCGTGCTCGGCGCTGGCGCCGTGGATCACCTCGATGCGCTCGACCATGGACAGGTCGATGGTGTAGCTGTCGCGCCCGCCATCACGCAGCGGGTTGGACTGGGGCACGCCGTCGATCATGAACAGCACCGAGCGGCCGCGGAAGGTCTCGCCGGTGTTGTTGAGCTTCTGGCGGCTGGGCGAGTAGGAGGGGATCAGGTTGCTGAGGACCTGGCTCGGATCCTGGGTGATCGCCAGCTGCTGCTCGATCTGCTCGCGGGTGATGATGGTGGTCTTCTGCGGCGTCTGGCCTTCGCTGCTGCGATTGCGGGTGGCGGTAATCACCAGCGGGTTCAGCTCGTTGCCGCCGGTGGCCGCCTGGGTGGACTCGGCCGTGGTGGTGGCCTGGGCGAGGGCGGTGGCGGGCAGGGCGGAGCAGATCGCCAGGGGCAGCAGGCGCAGCCGCGCGTGGCGAGGGCGTTGTGGCATTGACATGGTAGGAAGATCCCTTGTTCGATTCGATGTATAAGGAAACACTGCACAAATGCCTGCGCGGTCGAATCGCTGCGTCACGCGCTGCTCGCAAGCCTCACCTATACCCCATAGGCTCCGGTTGCTGCGCTGCGGGCGCCTTGCGCTTCATCCGCTCGCCGATTCGTTCAGCGCTTCCCAAGCTTTTTCTTGTTAGTGGCCGGTAGGGCCGTCAAAAATCGCGAGACGAACGATAACGTTTTTCATTTGCTCCTGCAATCGGGCTGCATAAACACGCCGTTTGGCCGCGGTGCGGGCGCGCAGCGCATTGACGCCGGGGCCCAGGGCCGGACAATGCCCCTCGCCCCCTCACTCCGGACAAGGATGCTTCGTGGAACTGCTGCGCGTCGTCTTTCGCCACTATCGCTGGCCCTTCCTCGGCGTCATGCTGCTCAGCCTGGCCAGCGCCGGGCTCGGCATCGGCGCCATCGCCTTCATCAACCGGCGGCTGATCGAGACGGTCGGCGACCCGACGGGGGTGCTGCCGGCCTTCCTGGGCGTGATCGCCGCCCTGCTGGTGGTGACCCTGGCCTCCCAGCTGGCGCTGACCGCCCTGGGACATCATTTCGTCTACGGCCTGCGCGGTCGCCTGGTCAAGCAGATCCTGGACACCGAGGTGGAGCGTCTCGAACGGCTCGGCAGCGCCGAGCTGCTGGCCAGCCTGTCGAGTGACGTGCGCAACATCACCATCGCCTTCGTGCGGCTGCCCGAACTGGTGCAGGGGGTGATCCTGACCCTCGGCTCGGCGCTGTACCTGGGTTGGCTGTCGCCCGGGCTGCTGGCGGTGACGGCCCTGTGGCTGGTGGTCACCATCGCCGGCGGCTCCTGGCTGGTGGCGCGGGTCTACCGGCACCTGGCCCGGGTGCGCGACAGCGAGGATCGCCTCTATCGCGACTACGAGGCGGTCATCCACGGCCGCAAGGAGCTGGCGCTCAACCGCGGGCGGGCGCGGCGCCTCTACCGGGAGCGCTACGAGCCGGATGCCCGCGACTACCGCGAGCAGATCATCCGCGCCGACACCTACCACCTGAGCGCCGTCAACTGGTCCAACATCATGATGCTCGGGGCCATCGGCGTGGTGTTCTACCTGGCCAACGGGCTGGGCTGGGCGAGTACCTCGGTGGCGGCCACCTACTCGCTGACGCTGCTGTTCCTGCGCACGCCGCTGATCCAGGCGGTGGGGGCCCTGCCGACGCTGCTGAGCGCCCAGGTGGCCTTCGACAAGATCGCCGCGCTGGCGCTGGCCGAGCCGCAGACGGACTTCGCGGTGGCCGAGGCCCCGGCGGGGGACTGGCAGACCCTGAGCCTGCGCGGCGTGAGCTTCGCCTATGCCGGCAGCGACGGGGCGCCGGGCTTCCGGGTCGGCCCCCTGGACTTGACCCTGCGTCGCGGCGAGCTGGTGTTCCTGATCGGCGGCAACGGCAGCGGCAAGTCGACCCTGGCCAAGCTGCTGACCGGCCTGTACCGCCCCGAGGCGGGGGAGCTGCAGTTGGACGGCGAACCGATGCACGAGGCCAACCGGGGGGCGTATCGCCAGCGGTTCTCCGCGGTGTTCACCGACTTCCACCAGTTCACGGACCTGGTCGGCCCCGAGGGCGCGACGCCCGATCCGGCGCTGGTCGAGGGCTGGCTCGAACATCTGGCGATGCGCGACAAGCTGGCGTTCGAGGGCCAGCGCGTGACCAATCCGGAGCTCTCCCAGGGGCAGCGCAAGCGGCTGGCGCTGCTGATGGCCGTCGCCGAACAGCGCGACCTGCTGCTGCTCGACGAGTGGGCCGCCGACCAGGACCCGCAGTTCCGACGCGTCTTCTACCATGAGCTGCTGCCGCGGTTGCGGGACATGGGCAAGACCGTGCTGGCCATCAGCCACGACGATCACTACTTCGACCGTGCCGACCGTTTGCTGGAAATGCGCGGTGGACGGCTGAGCGAGCTGACGGGGCATCAACGGGAGCGGGTCAGCCGGGATGCCGTGGCACGGCTGGACGAAGCGACGCCCTGAGGATGATGAAGGGGGAGCGAGTGCACGATGCCGCCGGGGGCAGATCGCGGCGGGAAGGGAAATTGCCTATCTAAATAAAAGCGATTACCATCCGCGAGGCGCTAATGTCGAACATATCGTTCCGTATTGGCTCTCCCTTGCTCCCCGCTCTCCGAGGCATACAACATGCGTGCATCCTCCCGCCCGTGGCGGCTGTCTCCCCTGGCCGCCGCCGTCCGCTATGGCCTGGGTCTCTCCCTGGTCGGCGCGTCTTCCCTGGCGCTGGCCCAGGACGACGTCACCGATATCGCGTCCGATCCCCTGGTGGTCAGCGCCACCGCCCTGAAGGTGGATACCCCGCTGGTGGAGACGCCGCGGGCGGTATCCTCGGTGGACCGTGACGAACTCGACGAACGCAACGTCCAGCGACTGGACGAATCCTTTCGCTACCGGGCCGGCGTGCTGTCCGGACACTACGGCGCCGACAACAACACCGACTGGTTCAAGGTCCGCGGCTTCGATCAGGCGACCTACCAGGACGGCCTGCGTGTCTATCGCCAGGGGTATTTCCAGTGGCTGCCCGAGCCCTACGGCCTGGAGCGGGTCGAGGTGTTCAAGGGCCCGGCCTCGATCCTCTATGGCGAGGCGCCGTCCGGCGGCCTGATCAACGCCGTCAGCAAGCGCCCCACCGCCGAGCGCCAGGGCGAGATCGAGGTCCAGGTCGGCAACCGCGCCCATCGCCAGTTCGCCGTCGATACCTCGGGGCCGGCCACCGAGAGCGGCGACGTGCGCTATCGCCTGGTGGGGCTCTACAAGGAGCGCGACGGCGACCTGAACGACACCGAGAACGAGCGCTACTATTTCGCGCCGAGCCTCGAGTGGGACCTCTCCGACGACACCCGGCTCACGCTGCTGGCCAGCGTCCAGAAGGACGACGGCATCCCGGTCAACCCGTTCAAGCTGGCCTACGGCACGCTGCAGGACACGCCCTTCGGCAAGGTCGACCCGCAGACCAACTACGGGGCGCCGGACTACGACAAGGACGAGCGCACCCAGACGGCCATCGGCTACGAGTTCCGCCACTTCCTCGATGACACCTGGACCTTCGAGCAGGACTTCCGCTACAGCCACCTGGACCTGGACCTGCGCAGCTCCTACATCCTTAGCGGCACCGGGGACGGGCAGACGGCCTTCCGCGGCCACCTGCAGCGCGACGGCGAGATCGACAGCTTCACTCTCGACAACCGGATGGTGGGCAAGTGGTACACCGAGCGCACGGAGAACACCCTGCTGGTCGGGGTCGACTACCAGGATCTCAGCCTCGACGGCCGTGAGTTCGACAACTTCGCCTACGACGTCGTCGACATCTTCGACCCCCAGGGCGACATCGCCCCGGTGCCCCGCGACCAGCTGAGCCGCCGGCAAATCGACAAGGAGCAGCTGGGCCTCTACCTGCAGGACCAGCTGCGCATCGACGATCGCTGGGTCCTGCTGGGTGCCGTGCGCTACGACAGCGCCGACGTGCGCAACGAATCCGAGCGCCTGAATGTCACGGTGGACGAGACCCAGACCGCGACCTCCTGGTCCGGGGGCGCGATGTATCTCGGCGACCATGGCATCAATCCCTACCTCAGCTATACCGAGTCCTTCCAGCCCGAAGCGCAGACCAACGCCGCCGGTGCCATCTTCGAGGAGATCGAAGGCAAGCAGTGGGAGGCCGGGGTCAAGGTCGCGCCCTCGCACTGGGACGGCTACCTGACGGCGGCGGTCTTCGACCTCGAGGAGTCCAACTCCTTCGCGACGACCCCCGGCGGCTACCAGGCCCAGGAGGGCGAGAAGACCGCCACCGGCGTCGAGCTGGAAGGCGTGGGCTATCTCACCGAGGCGCTCCAGCTGACCGCGGCCTACACCTACACCGATGCGCGCGACGCCAACGACGACCGCGCGGCGCTGATTCCCCGCCACATGGCGTCCGCCTGGCTGGACTACGATGTCGCGGGCACGGGCCTGTCGGTGGGCGCGGGCGTCCGCTACGTGGGCGAGTCGGTCGATGGCGATGCCACCGTGCCCGACTACACCGTCGGCGATGCCATGGCCCGCTACGACTTCGATCGTCACTGGACGGCGCAGCTCAACGTCAACAACATCACCGATGAAGAGTACGTCGCCAGCTGCGATTTCTGGTGCTACTACGGTGAATCGCGCAGCGTGATCGGCAGCCTCAGCTACCGCTTCTGAGCGGCCCCGCTCATCGAGCCTCCCGCGCCCGGCCCCTGGCCGGGCGCGGTCGTTTCGGGTCAGTCGTGGGCGACCAGACCCGCTGCCGCCAGGCGTGCCCGGTCGACCCGGTCGGGAAAGCGGGCCAGCAAGTGCGCGAGCTTGGGGGCAATGCGAGCTTGGCAGAAGGGGCGTTCGGGGTGGGAGAAGAAGTAATGGCGATAGCGTGGCGCGGCGGGGCGAAAGCCGGACAGCGGCAGGACGCGGGTCACCAGCGGCGCCTCGAAGTCGGCCTGCTGGCGTGCAAGGGCCTTCCGCGCCGCCCGGCGCCGGCTCGCCTCGTTTGAGTAGACCGCCGAGGGGTAGGCGTCGCGGCGGGTATGGTTCGCGGTGCAGTGGTGCGTCTGCAGATGGGCGGCGATCAGCGCCTCGAGGGGCAGGCGGCGAGGATCGAAATCGACGCGCACCGCCTCGACGGGCCCGGCGGCATCGCCCCGGGAGGTGACGAAACCGGGTAGCGCCGTCTCGACGCCGAGCAGTGCCTCGCAGACCGCCTCCATGCACCAGTAGCAGCCCCCGCTGAGGGCGATCCGGGCGATGGGCGAGGTGTGAGCAGCGGGCGGGCTGGGGGTAACCATATGGCGGCGACCGGCGGTGAGGCGTGTCGTCAGCCTAACGCCGGCGCAGGCCCCACGGGAAGTCGACGTTCCTGCCCTTTGCTCAGCCCCCGAAAGGCGAGGGCGATGTCGCGGGGGCCGGGTCGAGCAGCGGCAGGTCCGCGGGGGCCTGCATGCCGGCCACGAACAGCGAGAGCCCCAGGATCAGGATGATTGCCCCGCCGGCGAAGCCGGCCGCGCGCAGGCAGCGCTCGATGCCCGAGCCGAGCGTCGAGCGCGCGAGGCGGCGCTCGGCCCAGTCCCGGGCCATCACGCTGGCGAGTGCCAGCGCCGAGACCGTCAGGGCCGTGCCCGCGGCCATGGCCAGCACCGCCAGTACGCCGCTCCAGTAATGCCCCAGCAGGGAAGCGGCGCCGACCAGCAGCACGCTGCCGCTGCAGGGGCGCATGCCGATCGAGGCCACCACGGCCAGGGCGCCGCGCCAGTCCTTGGCCTGGTCGGGCGTCAGGTGATGGGCGCAGTCACACTCGTGCGCGTCGTGCTCGTGCTCGTGGTCGTGGTCGTGGTCGTGGTCGTGAGCATGGGCGTTAGCCCGGTGGGCGTGGCCATGACCGGCCAGCGCCCGCCAGCACAGCCAGCCCCCCAGCAGGGCGACGAGCAGGTAGCTGGCCTGCTCGAGCCAGGTCACCGAGCCCATGGCCTGGCGCGTCAGCCAGCCCAGGCCGTGGACCAGCACCGTGACCAGGCCGATGGCCACCAGCGCCTGCAGCAGCGAGGCCAGGCAGGACAGCAGCAGCGCCCGGCGCAGCGCCCCGCCCTGGCTGAGCAGGTAGGTGCCGAGCACCGCCTTGCCGTGGCCGGGGCCGGCGGCATGGAAGACCCCGTAGCCGAAGCTCAGGCCCAGCAGGCTCAGCCAGGCGGTCGTGCCCGGGGCGTCGCTGAGGCGGGTGATCGCCTCGGTCAGGGCGCGATGCAGGTCCCGCTGCCAGGCGACCAGCTCCAGGCCGAGGCCCTGGCCGGCGACGTGCCAGGCGATGGCCAGCGCCGCCAGGACCAGCGCGCCGAGCCCTACCAGCCAGGGCCAGCGCCGCGCAGGTGTCGTGCGTTTCAGCGAGGGCTGCATTGCACTTCTCCCGTTTCGGCGAAGAAGCGCCCCAGCCCTTCGCTGCCTTGCTCGCCGCGGTCGAGGCTGGCCGCCTCGGCGACCTTGGCCGGGTCGGGATCGGCGGCCAGGATGCGGGTGGTGCAGTCGGCGCCGGCCACGCGCAGCGCGTCCGGCCTGGGCGTCTCGTCGTCCGCCTCGTGCAGCACCTCGAGATAGTAGGTCGGGTCATAGATGCGATAGCGGATCGGCGCCCCGTCCAGCGGCTGCGGCGTGGCCAGCGGCAGCCGGAACATCAGCTCGACGCGGCCATTGCGGGCCAGGGTGGTGATGTCGTCGACCTCGCCGAGGGCGACCGGCTGGCCGTCCCGGGTCACGTGGGTGAAGTAGTGCTTGGGCGCGAGGTTGTGGCGTATCTCCACGCCGAGCCGGTCGAGGCGTGCCTCCATCGAGGCCTCGCCCTCGGCGGCGCGCAGTTCCTCCAGCAGCAGCTGGCTGTAGAAGGGATCGAGGCGCCAGCGCTGCTGCAGGGCCTCGGCTCGTCCCTGTGCATCCATCATCACCCGCACCGAGACGTCCACCCAGCCGTGGGGATGGGCCGCGGCCGGCAGCGGCCACAGCGACAGCAGCAGGAGGGCGAGGAGGCCCGGCATGGCAGGGCGCCGGCGAGGCAGGTGCGTCGTGTTCATAGGCGTCTCAGTCCCCACATGAAGTAAGCGCCGCCGAGCAGCGAAGCGACCAGGCCGGCCGGGATCTCCTGGGGGAACAGCAGCTGGCGGCCCAGCCAGTCGGCCAGCACCATCAGCAGCGCCCCGACCAGCGCCGCCCCGGCGAGATGGGCCCGGGCGCGGGCGAAGCCTAGCAGCCGGGCCATGTGCGGCGCCAGCAGGCCGACGAAGGACAGCGGCCCCACCACCAGGGTGGCGGCCGCGGTGAGCAGGGCCACCAGCAGCAACAGGGCGAGCCGCGACCGGCGCAGGGGGATGCCCAGGGCGACGGCGGTGGCGCCGCCCAGCGGCAGGATATCCAGCCAGCGGGCGAGCGGGGCGGCCGCCAGCGCCAGCAGCAGGGCGACGCCGGCCACCGCCGAGGCGCTGGTGGCGTCGACGTAGTAGGTGGAGCCGGACAGCCAGGCGATGATCTGCTGGCCGCGCGGGTCGCCGCCGGCCAGCACCACGGCCTTGATGGCCTCGAACAGCGCGGTGATCGCGACCCCGGTGAGCAGCAGGCGCGCCGGCTGGAAGCCGCTCTTGCGGTTGACCAGCACCAGCACCGCCAGGGTCACCAGGGCGCCCAGGGTGCCGATCCCGACCAGCGTCAGGTTGCCGGGAGCCGGCAGCAGGAAGATCGCCCCCATCAGGGCGATGGCGCTGCCGCCGCTGATGCCGAGCACCTCGGGGCTGGCCATGGGGTTGGCGGTCAGGCGCTGGATCAGGGTGCCGGCGATGGCCAGCATCAGCCCGCAGCCGGCGGCGGCCAGCAGGCGCGGCCATCGCCACTGCAGCAGCTCGCCATGGCCCGGCGAGGCCCATTGCCAGCCGTCGTCGCCCTGGCCGGCGAGGACGGCGATCACCGCCACGCCGAGCAGCGCCGCGGCCAGCAGTGCGGCCCGCCGTCGCGGGGCCGGGTGGCGGGTGCCGACCGTCCCGGCGCTCCGAGGCGGCGTCTCGCCGGCGAGGCGCAGGCGAGGAATCAGCCACAGCAGCAGCGGGGCGCCCAGGGCGGCGGTGGTGGCACCGGTGGGAATCAGCGTCGGCAGGATGCCAGCATAGCGCTGCAGCAGCTGGTCGGTGGTCGCCAGCAGCAGGGCGCCCAGCAGCGTCGACCAGATCAGTCGGGCTCCCAGCCGACGAGCCCCGGCCAGGCGCACGATGTTGGGCGCCGCCAGGCCGATGAAGCCGACCACGCCGACCACGCTGACCACGCAGCCGGTGAGGAACACCGCCAGGCCGAGCCCGCCCAGGCGCAGCCACTTGAGCGACACCCCGAGGCTCTTGGCGCTGGCGTCGTCCAGCTCCAGCACCGCCAGCGGGCGCAGCAGCCAGGCGGCGAGCAGGGCGCCCAACGCCAGGCGCGGGGCCAGGAAGGCGACGTCCTGCCAACCGTTCTGGGCCAGCGAACCGGCCCCCCAGATCAGCAGCCCCTTGAGCTCCTCCTGGTGGAAGAGCAGCAGCACCATGGCCAGCGCGCCGAGGTAGAGGTTGACCACCAGCCCGCCGAGCACCACCACCACCGGCGACAGGCCGCGCCGCCAGGCGAGCAGGAACACCAGGCCCATGGCCAGGCCGCCGCCGGCCAGGGCCGCCCACTCGCGGCCCAGGGCCAGCAGGCCCGGTGCCGCCAGGCTGGCGACCATCAGCCCCAGGTTGGCGCCGCTGGCCACGCCCAGGGTGGTGGGCGCCGCCAGCGGATTGCGCAGCACCTGCTGCATCAGCACCCCGGCCAGCGCCAGGCCGCCGCCGGCCAGCAGCGCCATGGCCAGGCGCGGCCACCAGGCGAAGTGCAGCACCAGGGTGTCGGCGGCCGCGCCGGGCACGGAGCGCAGCGCGGTCAGGCCGTCTGCCAGGCCGGGGCCGGCGTGCAGGTGGGCCAGTGCCAGTGCCGTCAGCGCCAGGCCGAGCAGCAGGCAGGCGCGCCCCGGCGTCAGTCGGCGCGGCGGGCAAGGCGAGGAGAGGGCGTCAGTGGACATGGTCGTTCTCCAGGGCGGCGACCAGCAGTTCGGCGAAGCGCTGCGCCGAGGGCAGGGCGCCGAAGCTCCAGACCGGGGCCAGGGTCAGCGGGGCGCCACGGCCCTGGCCTACCAGACGCTGCCACAGGCCACTGTCGGCCAGGGCCTCGCGGACACCGGCGGGGTAGGGCTCGACCACCACCAGCCGGGCATCGAGGCCGGCCAGGGCCTCGATGGGCACCAGCGAGAAGCCCCAGGCGTTGGTGGTGCCGGTCCAGGCGTTGGTGAGCCCCAGCCGGTCCAGCACCGCCTGGTAGAGGCCGTTGTCGCCGAATACCCGCACGTGGCGGTCATCCATGAACTGCACGACCAGCAGCGGCGGGGTGCCCTCGTCGAGCCGCCGGCCGAGGGCCGCCAGGCGCGACTCGGTGGCTTCGATCAACCGGATGGCCGCCTCGGGGCGCTCGACGATGTCGGCGATCCGGCGGGTCAGCTCGCGCATCTCCGTCCAGGTGTCGCGACCGGGGCTGTAGAGCGGCAGGTTGTCCACCGGTGCGATGCGCTCGAGGCGCGGCGTGAGGTTGGCGAACAT
The DNA here is from genome assembly GCF_056159885.1 of Halomonas sp. ABH4_019. NCBI lineage: Bacteria > Pseudomonadati > Pseudomonadota > Gammaproteobacteria > Oceanospirillales > Halomonadaceae > Halomonas > Halomonas sp. ABH4_019. The sequence goes on along the minus strand of NZ_JBSWWC010000001.1, from coordinate 511,294 downwards.
CGGCGAGATCAGGATGCGCTCGGGGTCGAGGTCGGACAGCAGCTCGAGGTTGGGCTGGCTGCGCAGCCCCAGGTCGGTGACCGAGTCGGGCAGGGCGGGCTCGTCCACCCAGGCATGATAGGCATCGACCTGGGCGACCGCCGCGGGTGGCGTGCCGAGGGCGACCAGGGTCTCGGCCACCGTCCAGTCGAGGGAAGCCAGGCGCGGCGGGGCGGCCAGGGCCGGGCCCGCGTAGAGCAGGGCCAGGGACGTGGCGGTGCAGAGCAGGGTCAGCAGGGCGACGAGCGGCAGCGCGACGCGGCGCCGGAGGCGGCGAAGGGCAGGCAAGACGGGCTCCATGATCGATTGACGGCGTGACTAGTGGGCGATGGCGACCCGGTGTTCGCCGACGGGATGGCGCATCACGTGCATGGGGATGCCGTAGATGGCCTCGAGGGTATCGCCGGTCATCAGCTTCGCCGGGGAGCCCTCGGCCAGCAGGCGTCCGCCGTGCAGGGCCACCAGGCGGTCACAGTAGCGCGAGGCCATGTTGATGTCATGCAGGACGATCACCACGCCGAGGCCCAGCTCCTGGGACAGCCGGTGGATCAGCGCCAGCACCTCCACCTGATGGGCGATGTCGAGCGCCGCCAGGGGCTCGTCGAGCAGCAGGAAGCGGCTGCCCTGGGCCAGCAGCATGGCCAGCCAGACGCGCTGGCGCTCGCCGCCGGAGAGGGTGTCCACCAGGCGGTCGGCGAAGGGCTCGGTATGGGTCAGCGCCATGGCGCGCTCGACCTGGTTGCGGTCTTCCCGGGTATGGCGACCCAGCAGGCCGTGCCAAGGATAGCGCCCCAGCCCGATCAGCTCGCGTCCGGTCAGCGACTCGGCGCTGGGCAGGTGCTGAGGCAGGTAGGCCACCTGGCGCGCGAACTCCCGATGGCCCCAGTCGCCCAGGGGGCGGCCATCGAAGCGGACCTCTCCGCCGCTGGCGGGCTGCTGCTGGGCCAGCAGCTTGAGCAGCGTCGACTTGCCTGAGCCGTTGTGCCCGATCAAGCCATGGACCCGGCCCTCCTCGAACTGCAGGTCGAGGGGAGACAGCAGGCGTTTGCCATTGACCTCGAAGGTCGCGGCCTGGGCTTCGAACATGATGGACTCCGTGACTCGTCGATTGCGTCCTTTCCCCGTGGCGAGGCCCGGGGCGGGCAACCGCCCGAGGGTACCTGGGATAAGAATGGTTATCAATGGAAGAGCGAGTATCGCCTTGTTTCGATAATAATTGTTATTAGCATTATCGACTAAACTTTGCCATGCTGATCACCCGAGCCATTTCATCCTCGTTTTCAGGAGGACATCACGTCATGCCACATGTCTTGCCCGACATTCCCTATGCCTACGATGCGCTGGAGCCGCATATCGATGCCCTGACCATGGAGATCCACCATTCCCGGCATCACCAGACCTACGTCAACAACCTCAACGCCGCCCTGGAAGGCACCGGCCTCGAGGAAGTGCCGGTGGATGAGCTGATCGCCAACCTCGACCGGGTGCCGGACGACAAGCGCCAGGCGGTGATCAACAACGGCGGCGGTCATTCCAATCACTCGATGTTCTGGCGGTTCATGTCGCCCCGGGGCGGCGGCGCGCCACAGGGCCGGGTCGGCGAGGCCATCGAGCGCGAGCTGGGCGGCTTCGAGGCCTTCAAGGAAGCCTTCACCCAGGCGGCCCTGACGCGCTTCGGCAGCGGCTGGGCCTGGCTCAGCGTCACCCCGCAGAAGACGCTGGTGGTGGAGAACAGCCTCAACCAGGACAGCCCGCTGATGCACGGCAATACGCCGGTGCTGGGGCTGGATGTCTGGGAGCATGCCTACTACCTGAAGTACCAGAACAAGCGTCCCGACTATATCGCCGCCTTCTATGAGGTGGTCGACTGGGACGAGGTCGAGCGTCGCTATCAGGCCATCGCTGGCTGAGCGGCGCCCGCGGCGGGACAGCTGACCGTCGACAGGGTATGGTAGCCATCCCCGCTCGCCCGGCGGCCCCATGAGGCCGCCGGGCGACGCCCTCTGCGCTGCCATGGAGAGTCACGCATGTCGAGTACCAGTAGCTTCCGGGCCCTGGGACGCCTGTTGCGCTACGCCCGCGGCTATCGCCGACGGATCGTCGCCGCCACCGCCTGTTCGATCATCAACAAGCTGTTCGATATCGCCCCGGAGATCCTCATCGGGGTGGCCATCGACGTGGTGGTCAACCAGGAGGACAGCTTCGTCGCCGGGCTCGGCTTCACCTCGGCGAAGGAGCAGATCCTGATCCTCGGGGTGCTGACCTTCTTCATCTGGGCCGGCGAGTCGCTGTTCGAGTACCTCTACCAGATCCTGTGGCGCAACCTGGCCCAGCGCCTGCAATCCGACCTGCGCCAGGACGCCTACGAACACGCCCAGCGCCTGGACATGGGTTTCTTCGAGTCGCGAAGCTCGGGGCAGCTGGTGGCGACCATGAACGACGACGTCAACCAGCTCGAGCGCTTCCTGGACGGCGGCGCCAACGCCATGATCCAGGTCGGCGTCACCGTGGTGGCGGTGGGCGCGGTGTTCTTCGTGCTCTCGCCGCTGATCGCGCTGCTGGCCTTCACGCCGATCCCGCTGATCGTGTGGGGCGCCTTCTACTTCCAGCGCAAGGCCGGGCCGCTGTACGCCGAGGTGCGCGAGCGGGTCGGCGAGCTCTCGAGCCGGCTGTCCAACAACCTGGCGGGCATCGCCACCATCAAGAGCTTCACCGCCGAGGCCCGCGAGGCCGAGCGCCTGCGCCAGGCAAGCGAAGCCTACGTGGCGGCCAACCGCCGGGCGATTCGCATCAGCTCGGCGTTCATTCCGGTGATCCGCATGGCGATCCTCACCGGCTTCCTTGCCACCTTCACGGTGGGCGGGATGATGGCCCTGCGCGGCGAGCTCAACGTCGGCGCCTACGGCGTGCTGGTGTTCCTCACCCAGCGGCTGCTGTGGCCGCTGACCGGGCTGGCCCAGGTCATCGACCTGTTCGAGCGCGCCATGGCCAGCACCCGGCGCATCCTCGACCTGCTGGCCACGCCGATCCAGGTGCGTGACGACGCCGGCCGGGCGCTCGCCGCCCCGGTGCGCGGCGAGGTGCGCTTCGAGGGCGTGGCCTTCCGCTACGGCGAGTCCGGCGCCGGGGTCGAGGGTATCGACCTGGCGGTGCCGGCGGGGCATACCCTGGCGCTGGTGGGCGCCACCGGCTCCGGCAAGTCGACGCTGATCAAGCTGCTACTGCGCTTCGTCGAGCCGGCCGCGGGGCGGGTGACCGTCGACGGCCAGTCGCTGGACGCGGTGTCGCTGGCCTCGCTGCGCGGGGCGATCGGGCTGGTCAGCCAGGATGTCTACCTGTTCGAGGGCTCGATCCGCGACAACATCGCCTACGGCAGGCCCGACGCCGGGGAGGCCGAGATCGTCGCGGCGGCGCGCACCGCCGAGGCCTGGGACTTCATTCAGGCGCTGCCCGAGGGGCTCGACACCGCGGTGGGCGAGCGCGGCGTGCGGCTCTCCGGCGGCCAGCGCCAGCGGCTGTCGCTGGCCCGGGCGCTGCTCAAGGATCCGCCGATCCTGGTGCTCGACGAGGCCACCAGCGCGGTAGACAACGAGACCGAGGCGGCCATCCAGCGCTCGCTGCGCCGTATCGGTCACGGGCGCACGGTGATCATGATCGCCCACCGCCTCTCGACCATCGTGCACGCCGACGAGATCGCGGTGATCGAGGCGGGGCGGGTGGCCGAACGCGGCACCCACCGCGAGCTGCTGGCGACCGACGGGCGCTACGCCGCCCAGTGGCGGGTGCAGACCGGCGAGCTGGAGGCGGCGGACGCCACTTTCTAGGGCCCAGGAGCGCTCGGCGCAGGACGGCCGAGCAGCAAGCGGCGACGCACCAAAAAACCGGCGGCCCGAGGGCCGCCGGTTTGCGTCTTAGTGGCTTAGTGGCGAAGCGGCAGGATCAGAAATCGTAGCTGACGGTGGCCTTCACGCTGCGCTCGGCGCCGAAGTAGCAGTAGCTGAGGCTATAGCAGGAGGCCACGTAGTCCTCGTCGAGCAGGTTGTTGACGTTGAGCCTGGCGGTCACGCCTTCCAGGCCCACTTCGCCGAAGTCGTAGCCGATCATGCCGTCGAGCAGGGTGTAGCTCGGGACTTCCCGGGTGTTGTCGCGGTCGGCGTAGCTCTCGGTGTAGTGGCGGACACCCAGGCCGGCATCCAGGCCACGCAGCGGGCCGCGGGAGGCGTCATAGAGGCCCCACAGGGTCGCGGTATGCTCCGGCACCTGGTTGACTCGGTTGCCCTCGTAGCCGTTGCCGGTCTCCTCGAAGGTGGCGTCGGTGTAGGTGTAGCCCGCATGCACGCCGAAATCCTGTGTCAGTTGAACGCGTGCCTCCAGCTCGATGCCCTGGGACTGGATCTCGCCGATGGTTTCGTATTCCGCCTCGGGGTTTTCCTTGGTGGCCACGTTTTCCTGGGTGATGTGGAAGGCCGTCAGGCTGTATTGATCGGCGGTGCCGTTCGGCTGGAACTTGATCCCGGTCTCGATCTGCTCGCCCTCCGTCGGTTCGAGGATGGTGCCATCGAGCTTCGACAGGCTGTTGGGCGAGAACGAGGTGGTGTAGTTGATGAACGGCGACATGCCGTTATCGAAGGCGTAGAGCAGGCCGGCGCGGCCGCTGAACTGGGTGTCCTCGCGGGAATTGGTGGTACCGCTCAGCGCTTCGGCGTTATCGATTTCCACCCAGTCATGGCGCGCGCCGAGCATGGCATGCCAGTTGCCCCAGTGGATCTGGTCCTGGACGTAGGTGCCGATCTGCTCGAGCTCGCGGTCCTTCTCGTAATAGGTGGTGACGTTCGTCGGGGTGGCGCCGTACTGGGGATCGAAGACATCGATGGGCGTCAGGGCGCCGTAGGCGTCCACGGTGTCGGTCTGGCGATACTGGTAGTCGGCGCCGAACAGCAGGCGATGGTTCACGCCGCCGGCATCGAGGTGGTACTCGAGCTGGTGGTCGACGGTCCAGGCCTCGAGGTCCTCCTCGCCCTCCAGGTAGCCACGATTCATCTCGGTATCGTTGGCATAGCTGGTGACATAGGCCTGCTCGATGGCGACGTCGGACTCCAGGTAGCGCACCTTCTGCCGCGCGCTCAGGTTGTCGCTGAAGCGATGTTCGAGCTCGTAACCCAGCAGGTTCTGGTCACGTTCGAAGAGATCATGACCGGGTTCGCCCTCGAAGGTGTCGTTGTCGATGTGCCGGCCAAAACGGCGGGATACTGCGCCCTCGTAAGGCATGCCGGCATGGTAGCCGCCCTCGGGTTCCCGGGAGAGATAGGCGTTGAGGTTCAGGGTGGTCCGGTCCGTGATGTCCCAGGTGACACTCGGCGCGATGGCATAGCTTTCTTCCTCGACCGGCGCGAACTGGGTTTCCTCGCCGCGGGTGATACCGGTGATGCGGAAGGCGGCGCGCTGACTCTCGTCGATGCTGCCGGTGACATCGAAGCCGGCATGGTATTGGTCACGGTTGCCGTAGCCGGCCGTGACCTCTCCTGTCACCTCGTCCGTGAACTCGGGGCGCTTACTGGTCAGCGACACCAGGCCCCCCGGGGAGGCGCGGCCGTAGAGCACCGAGGCCGGCCCCTTGACCACTTCCATGGACTCGAGCATGTAAGGGTCGATCTTGAGCGAGGAGAAGGTGCCGGCATCGCCCATCACCTTCAGGCCGTCGAGGAAGGTATTGCTCACGCTGCCGTCGGTGAAGCCGCGCAGCACGATGTAGTCGTAACGGTTGGACGAGCCGATCTGATCGGTGAAGACACCGGGGGTTTAGTCCAGCGCCCGTTGAACCGTCTCGGCTCCCTTCTGCTCCCACTCGTCGCGCTCCACGCGGGAGGTGGCCTGGGGCGTCTCGTTGAATGGCGTCTCGGTCTTGGTGGCCGCCTGGCCGGTGACGGTCAGGGTGTCCAGCTGCTCCGATGGCTGGGCGAACGCGTTGAGGCTGGTACCGGCGGCGAGCGCTACCGCCAGCGCCAATGGGCGAGGGGTCGACATGGGGATGTTCCTTGGTGTGAATGGCTAACGCTGAGTAATGAGAATTATTGCTTTTCAAGGGGCGGGGCGAGGTATGCGCAGCGCTCACTCATCTATGCGCGGTGCTCAGCCGGCGTGGAGCAGGGAACTCGGCGCCACACCGTAGCGGCGGCGGAAGGCGGTGGCGAAGTTGGAGGCGTGGCGATAGCCGCAGAAGTGGGCGGCCTGCTGCACGCTGTAGCCGCGGCTCAGGTAGTCGTGGGCGAGGCGCAATCGGCAGTCGCGCAGGTAGTCGAAGACGCTGCGGCCGAAGGCGGCCTGGAACTTGCGCCGCAGGCTGGCGGGACTCATGGCGGCGAGCTTCGCCAGAGCCTCCAGGCGGTGCTCGGCGGCCGGTGTCTCCTCCAACGCGGCGCGGACCCGCTCCAGGCGTTGGTGTTCCCCGGGAGGCAGGGGGATCGCAGGGCCGGATGCCGGGGCCATCGTCGGCGGCAGGCCGTGGGCCAGCAGCTGCAGGCCGAGGCCTTCCAGCAGCAGGCCCTGGGCGCGGTCGGGCAGCGGCGAGGCCAGGGCCTGCTCGAGCCCCTGGCGCAGCGGGGTGGGCAGCCGCCAGGCATGCATGTGCGACCCCTCTTGGCCCGCAGGCGCCGCGCCCAGCTCGGCCAGGCGTGATGCCTCGAGCCCCAGGGTCAGGGCGCGGATGCGCTGCCCGGCGGGCTGGGTGGCCTGCAGGCCATGGCGGCGGTCGAGCCGCACGCTCAGCGCCGTGCCCGGCGTCAGGACCAGGCGGCGGTCCGCCAGGCGAACCTCGGCCCGGCCCTCCAGCATGACCACGATCGACAGCGGCGAGGGCGCCCGGGAGCGGGAGTCGTAGCGATGCAGCACCTCCACGTCGGAGGCCACCAGCTCCATGCCCTGGCCCAGGGCCATCTCGCGGACCTCGCCGCGCACCACCGGCTCCTCGGCCCTGGCGTGCAGCGCCGGCACCCGGTAATCGATGCCGTAACGCCGCCCGTAGGCCTGCAGGTCGCGGGCGGTATGCTGGCGTACCTGGGAAGCGATCGCGCTCAAGAGGCCGCCTTTGCCGCTCGGGCATCGCGTCGGCATTCGAGCGGGCAGTTGCCGCAGTAGCCGAGCTCGTCGATCAGGTAGCGGATGCAGCACAGCCGGCGCACCCGACGCGGCGCCTCGGCGTCGTCGGGTTCGACGTAGCGCACCGGACGATACAGCGGGTTGCGGCGCCCGTCGGCCAGTTGGCGGCTGGCCATCAGGCGATGGGCCTCGTCGGCGCCGTGGGGCGAGGCCATGGGGTGGCTCGGCAGGGCGCTGGCGAAGTACTCGAAGTAGTTGCCGGCGTTGCTCCAGAACACCTTGGGCGAGGCCCCGGTGAGGGAGGCCAGGGCCTCGATCAGCGGCGTGAGGTGGCCGTCGAGCAGGGTGGCGAAGCGGGACAGGCCGTCGAGCTCGCCGAGCGGCCGGCCGGCGTGCAGTAGATGAAGTCCGGTGGTCTGGCCTTCCGGCGACTGCGCGAGGTGCAGCTCGTCCAGCCCCAGCGGCAGGTCGCGCTCCAGCAGCAGGTTGGCGGCCAGGCCGTGGGCGCAGAGCGCGCTGAAATGCCACTTGGACCACAGCGAGGCCACTGCCCGGCGATCGCCGTTGCCGTACTGGACGCCGAAGCGCTCGAGCAGCGCGGCCAGATAGGCCGGGTCGAGCAGCCGGCGAGCGGGCACGCTGTCGGCCGCGGGCGTCGCCGCGACCTGCGGGGGTGGCAGGTGCTGCAGGGGGCCGATATAGAGCTGCGACAGCGCGAGAGTCATGGCACATCCACCGCCGAGGGAAACGTCGGCATCTTATATCAAATGGTAATCGTTATCAAAATGGCGGGCGACGGAACGACAGCGCCCACCGAGGGGGTGGGCGCGGGGTGGGGCAATCGCAGCAATGAAGCAGCGTTTCCCTAGGTTTTGTGCGAAAAGTCGGCGAGCGATGGCCAGACAAGGCAAAAATCGGCGAAAAGACGGAGTTTACGTGGTGTAAATGAGTACTTTAAGCCGATTTTTAACGCCGTATGGGCGAGCGCAGACAATTTTCGTACAGAACCTAATAGTCCATGGACCAGGTCAGGGTATAGGTCCGACCGCGGCCCTGATAGTCGTAGAGGTATTCCGGGCCGTAGTAGGGGGAGTAGAACATCGCGGCGCGCTGCCCCCAGACGGTGGAATACTGCTTGTCCAGCAGGTTGGCCACGCCGAGGCTGACTTCCCCGACCGGCAGGTCCTGGCGGAGGTTCAGGTCCAGGGTGGTGAAGCCGTCGATCTTGCGGTCGTTGTCGTCTTCCAGATCGAAGGCGTGGTTGGCCTGCAGGCGCGCCGAGCGCTCGCTCTGGAAATCCTGCCAGCCGAGGAAGGCGGTGGCGGAGGACAGCGAGGCGTAGCGGGCGTCGCGCTTCTCCCATTCGCCGTCGGCGTTTTCCTGCTCGGAGCGCACCAGATGCAGGGTCGCGCCGGCCTCGAGGCCGCTGTCGAAGTAGCGGGTCACGGCGCCCTCGAAGCCGTAGTCGCGTTTCTTCTCCTCGACCACGCTGACGCTGAGGTCCTCGGCATTCTCCACGGCCTTGTCGGACCAGGCGTAGTAGAGCGCCGCCTGGGTCATCCAGGCGCCGCTGTTGTAGCGCCAGCCCAGCTCGACCTGGTCGGTCTTGATGGCGGACAGCGGGTTCTGGTCGACGCTGACCTCGGCGCTCTTGCCATAGTACTTGGCCGGGTCGGGCAGCTCGAAGCCCTGGCTGAACTGCAGCCAGTTCTGGTGGCCGTTGCCGTAGTCGTAGAGGGCGCCGGCGTTGATCAGGGTGGCGTCATAGTCGTTCTCGCCGCCGGGGATGCCCTGGAAGTCCCCGACCTCGACGTCCATGTGCTGGCGACGCACGCCGGCGGAGAGCTGCAGCCCCTCGGTGGCCTGCCATTCCCCCTGGGCGAAGGCCGAGATGCCGTCGACCCGGTAGCTGGGGTAGCGCGGCGTCACGCCGGCCTCTTCCTGCACCAGGCCGCCGGTGGCATCCGAGACGGCCTTGTCGAAGGTCATCTGGCTGGCGTCGAAGGACTCGCGGTCCAGGTCCAGGCCGTAGGTCAGCGACAGGGAATCGGTGAGGTCGGCATCGAACAGCGCCTTGAGGCCCGAGAGGTCGGTGTTCTGCTTCGACGCCCGGAACTCCGAGCCGCCGGCCACCGGATAGGGGAAGGCCTGGAAGCTGGCTTCCTCCTCGCGGTGGAAGGCCTGCAGGTAGAAGTCCTGGCCGAGCAGGTCGGCATGGTGGTACTGCAGGTTGAGCATCTTGCGGTCGGTGGCCGGGTCGCGGTCGGAGGCATAGCCGTCGCGGATCTCGGCGTCGTTCAGGTCGGGGCTGGCGGCGTCCAGGTTCGGGAAGTAGACCCCGCGATCCCCTTCGTAGCCGGAGCGGTACAGCTGGGCGCCGAACTGCAGGCTCTGCTGCTCGGTCAGCTGCACGTCCAGGTTGCCCATGACGTCGATGCTGCGATTGTCCTGCAGGTCGGTCTGGGCGATGTCGGGGAAGATCTCGTTGCCGCCGGCATCGAAGTGGCGGCCGTTGTCCTGGTAGGCCACGGCGAGGCGGCCGCGGACGGTCTCGTTGCCGCCGCTCATCGACTGGGCGAGGCGGTAGTCCAGGTCGTCGGCGTCGTTGAAGCCGGAGGTCATGCCGGCCTCGGTGGCCAGGTGGATGCCCTCTCGATCTCCCTTCCTGGTGATGATGTTGATCAGGCCGCCGGTGGCGCCGCCGCCGTACAGGCTGCTGGCCCCCGAGAGCACCTCGACGCGCTCGATGTTGAAGGGGTCGATGCTATCGAACTGGCGCGACAGGCCTCGAGAGCTGTTCAGCGACACGCCATCGATCAGCACCTGCACGCTGCGCCCGCGCATGTTCTGGCCGTAGTTGGTGCGCCCCTGGGGCGCGAGGTCCAGGCCGGGCACCAGCTTACCCAGGGCCGACTTCAGGTCGGCACCGGTGCGCAGCTGCGTCTGCAGCTGCTGCTGGTCGACGACCCACACCGCCCCGGGAATGCGGCTGATCTCGGTGGGGGTGCGCGAGCCGACCACCACCATGGTGTCCTGAAGGTCGGTCTCATGGGTGGCTTGGGCAGCGGCCTGGGCGAAGGTCGGGCCGGCTAGGGCGCTGCTCAGGGCCGCGAGGCTGGCGGCCAGATGACGTGGGTTCATGGAGTCCCTGAATCGTTCTGATAATGGATGTCAATTGCATGAAGCGCGGGCGAGTATAGCCAAATTGGCAAATAATAAGAAAGGTTCTGATTCGTATCCTTTGGTGGCGGTGCCGCGTGGGGATGACGTCGCGCGATGACCGCCGGCTGTACTAGGCTGGGCGGGCTTCGCCATTTCCCCACGGAGGTTGCCCCATGGCCCACGCCCGGATCCTTCAGCAAGGCACCATCCACTGCTTCCCCGCCGGCCTGCGCGACGAGGCCGGCAAGATCGTCAACGCCGAGATCTCGGCCGTGCTCTACGACGGCGAGCGGCTGCTGCTGGCCAGCGACAAGCCGGTGCCCGGCGAGTCCCGCTCCGCGGTGTTCGCCCTGCCGCTGACGCCCGAGGGCCCCGACGATACGCGGCTGGAATATCTCATCGCCGCGCGCCTCAAGCAGGCGGTGAAGTACGAGGACTTCGCGCTGACCACCGACGGTCGCCACGTGCTGGCGGTGACCGGCTTCGACCGCATCGACGACCAGAGCCACGCGCTGAACGACTACAACCACCTGCTGATCTGGCCGCTGGGCGAGCCCGAGGGCGTGCAGGTGGTGGATCCCGATCCGCGCGACGGCGTGGAAGGCTCGCTGGAGCTGCGCCGCAAGCTCGACGCGGCCATCGGCTTTCCCTATTACAAGATCGAGGGGCTGGCCGCGGTGCCCGGCGACCGTGGCGACGGCCTGCTGCTGTTCGGGGTGCGCGAGCAGGGCAACGACCACGACGACTTCGACTATGTGAGCCGCGTGGTGGGGGCGCACTACCAGACCACCGACAACGGCAACATCGAGTTCATCGACGCCCTGCGCGAACACTTCCGCTTCGTGCCCCACGACCAGGCTGGCGTGCGCTTCGAGTGCGGGCTCTCCAGCCTGGAATACGACCCCTACCACGCCCGGCTGTACCTGCTGACCAGCTTCGAGGTCGAAGAGGGCGGCGAGGAACGTATCGGCGGCTACCTGTGGGAGATGAGCCTGGAAGAGTTCCGCGACGGCGAGATTCCGCGGCTGGTGACCACCCCCGAGGGCGCGCCGCTGGAGTTCGAGCACAAGGCCGAAGGCCTGGCGGTGCTCGACCGGGAGCGGCTGTTCGTGGCCTACGACAACGACCGCAACCTCAAGCTCGGCAGCGTCGACGAACGCGACGAGCGCCACGCCTGCGAAGCGCCCTACACCATTCTGGGGCTGGGCTGAGTTAGCCCGCATGCCGCTGGCCTCGGCCAGCGGCTTTCGCTATCATACGCAACCGCTGATACGGGCCTATAGCTCAGTTGGTTAGAGCAGGGGACTCATAATCCCTTGGTCGCTGGTTCGAGTCCAGCTGGGCCCACCAATTAAATCAATGTGTTACGAAGAGATTCTCCAATCTCGGCCCCATATGAGCCATCATGGATGTGGCCTGTAACTCGTTGATTTACGTTGTGGTACGTAGCACGACTCCCCCTGAACTCCCCCTCAACTGCTCATAAATACCTTCGAACCAAAGGAGGTTATGAATGAGTAGTCTCAATGCAACTCGTACTGTCTTCAGCAAGACCAAAAAGGCTGATCTGCGCGTGGGTAAAGAGCTGACCGACGGGCAGATCATATGGCGCAAGCTCAGCGACGGAAGTGGCAGTTGGCGGTACGACTTCCAACTGAACGGCAGACGTCACAAGGGAACCCTGGGCAAGGAAAAGGACGGCATGACACTCAGTCAGGCCCGTCGCGAGTACGAGAAGGTTCGTGGCAAAGCACTGATGCAGCCTTCTGGCACTGGCATGAGTCAGGGAGTCGACTATGGAAGGCTACCGTTCGAACAAGCTGCCGAGCGGTTTCTGAGCTGGAGCCAGGCTCACCATCTCGATTATTCCAGCAATGATGGGCGGATGAAGCTGCACTTGCTTCCCAGGTTCCAAGGCAAAGAAGTGGGAGCTATCACTGCTGGGCAAGTCGAAGAGATGCGCACCGAGTTGCGCTCGGCGGGCCTGTCCCCCAATACCATCAAGCGGATCGTCAGCCTGCTCTCGAACGTGTTCGAGCACCTTCGGCAACATGATGCGACGATTCGCAATCCCACCCGAGAGCTTCGTGGTCTGCGTGCGACGCCTCATGAGATCGAAGTCTTCTCGGAAGAGCAACTCGAGACCCTCCTGGATGAAGGCGTGAACCCGTGTCCCAGGAGCCGAGCCATGGTCGCGCTCGGCTGCTTTGCTGGCCTGCGTGCCTCCGAAGTCTTGGGGCTGACATGGCAGGACGTGGAGATGAGTCAGGGGATGCTCCACATCCATAGGTCGGCACTCGAGGGCAAGGTGAGAGCCACCACCAAGAGTGGGCGCGGGCGTCATGTGCCCATATCAGCCAGCTTGCGGCCTCATCTGGAGGAGCTGCAGGCGAGTGCTGTAGGGATCCCCTGGCTGTTTCCTGGCCGTGATGCCACGAAGCCCATCTATCAGTTGCAGCATGTCTTCAACCGTATGAAGCAACGGGCCGGGATAGGTGATGCTCCGGGGTTTCATGCCCTGCGGCATACGTTTGCCACACGTGCGCTGGAGAGCGGGGTGAGCCTCCACGCTCTCAAGGAGTGGCTGGGACACAGCACGATCCAGATGACGGAGCGCTATGTCCACGCCACGCGCAGTCATACTCATGACATGGCCAGCAGGCTTCCATGAGGCTGCTGATTTGACACCCTTCGAGGGTGCCGCTGCTTGCTCCTCCACAAAACTTCTCTTTTTGGGACGGATAAATACCGGAGAGAAAAGACGTGGAGGATGTGATGCAGAAGCATAATCAAGATGGTGAGCCCATTCGCTATTATCCGGATGACATGATCAGTGTGGAGCAGGCGGTCCCCCTGCTGGGGTTGTCCAAGCGGACGATTCAAGACATGGCGGCGAGACGAGAGCTGCCACTCTACAAGATTGGAAAGAGTGTCCGCTTTCGTGTCAGAGAACTCGAGGAATGGCTGAAGACGAAGAGGTGCCATGCAAGTTGAGGCGTCCGATGGTTATAAATTGGGTGAGTTGCTCGCTTCAGAAAATGGGGCCTACGATATCGCGCTTGTAAGCCCCTTCGATTCATATCGGCCAGTAGCCTTAGGGCTCAGCCACCGGAGTGCGTCTCAGTCACAAGAGCTGATCGACATTCTTCGGTGAGATCTGGCAGGCAGTGGTCCTGCTGCAGGAGCTGAAGGGCCTCGCAGACGACCACATACATGGCTTCCCGCTGGTCCTCCATGGTCTGGGTACCCCGCAACACTTCCAGCAATGGGGTTTCCAGATGGATAGGATGGTAGGCATTGAAGCGGGACTCCTCTCGCTGGTGATAAAACGTCCAGCGGGTGCTAGGAGCTCTCTCCCTTAGAGACTCCACCAGCGCCAGGTAACTTGGCTGGTGACTGTAGATTCGATGCAGGGCTTGCGAGAAATCTAGAATCACTCGCAGCATGACCTGATCGGGGTGGCGATGCTGTACCAGATGATCGCCCCCATCTAGGATCACTCCTACGAAGATCCCAGGCATCCACTTCACGGGGCCAACGGCTGGCACCAGCTCAAATCCAAGGCGTCCCCAGCGATACCCCTTCATTGCCCCCTCGTACTGTCCTTCAAGCGGCCAGTGCCGGCCGGCTAGAGGCGAGAGTGCCTGCGAAATCTGGGTCGGCAACTTTCCTGCAATGGGGTAGTAGCGAATGGCCTGATGGTCGATGGGGGCAGCGGGATGTAGGCCTTCATGGCGCAACAGGGCCAGGAAGCTGCCGATGTGAAATTGCTCGGTTGCGTCATCGCATTGGCCGAGATGCTCCTCCACGGCGGTGTAGATGTGATGCCAACAGAGGCATCCATCGGCTTCGGGGTGATGCTGAGCGGGGGTCGCACTGATTATGACAACCCTCGCCTCTTGGTCTATGAAGTGGCTATGAGCGAGTTCTTGGTAACGGAAGAGCTGCTCCCGATGCAGGGCAGCATGCACCTTGTGCTCGAATAGGATCGCCCCGCCGGCCCATTGCGCCAGCATGTCCAGACGCACCCCGGGATAGGACACCTGGGTATCCCAGGTCACGTCGCACTTGGGAACATCGATCCGGCGCTCCTCTCTCATGTGCATGACGGTGGTGGTGAGCACCTTCTCCGCCACGCCTCCAGCATTGCGAAGCAGCCAGGCAAAGACCTCGGTGATGAAATCCTCCAGGGAGTCCCGCCCTTCCCGGGGACGATACTGTCGGAGGCTGACCAAGAGAGAGTCATCCATACGGCATCCTTGTCGATGATGGGTAAACTTTCGGCTCATGGTCGGGTAGAGGCCAGACCAGGCCCTAATAGGGCCGACTACATTAACATGGCCTGCACCGTAGGGGCCTGACGCCTCTCATCATGGACGGTGACCGCGGTGGTAAGGATGGGCTGCACGTACTTCCCTGCTCCTCTCTGCCTGTCACTGTGTGTGATGTCCAGTAGTTTTTCTCATCAGAACCAAGCACACGGGGTAGCATTGTGAACACGGAGAGTCACTCCCAGACGGCGGCTTTCATCTGGGCGGCCGCCGACTTGCTGCGCGGCGATTTCAAGCAGTCCCAGTACGGGCGTATCATCCTGTCCTTCACCCTACTGCGGCGCCTGGAGTGCGTGCTGGAGCCGTCCAAGGGCGCTGTCCTGGCCGCTGCCCACGAGCACCAGGCCAAGCCCGACGCCGTCCGCGAGAAGCTGCTGCTGCGCGCTGCTGACCGGCCCTTCTTCCACGCCTCGCCGCTGACCCTCGGCATGCTCTACGACGATCAGCTGTCTGGCGAGCGCTTCGACTTCATGCTCTCCAACCCTCCGTTCGGGGTGGAGTGAAAGAAGGTAAAGAAGGCGATCACCGGCGAGCATAAGCACTGTGGCTACGACAGCTGCCTCGGTCCTGGTCTGCCGCGGGTCTCCGACGTCTCGCTGCTGTTCACCGGTGGGGCCGCCTGACATCGAAGACGTCTGATGCCAGGCATTAAACCTACCGTTTTCTACCTTTCTATCGTCACTGTCTCGAGTTTAATTGACTTGCTCGCTAATTGTTCGTCGAATGAAGTCTCTAACGGCGATAATATTGCGCGGAAGTTCATCTCTCTTCTTCCATACGCAGCCGATATCCATCGTCGGGAGGCTTTCATTTAGTTCGCGCCGAATGATGCGTCGTCCTTCTAGAGAGAATGGTCGATACACCAAGTCTGATAGGATCGTGACTCCTTTTCCGAGAGCCACGAGGCTGCGAACAGCCTCTAGCGAACTGCTTTTGAATGCGACCTTGGGGGCGAGGCCATGCTCCCCCCAGTAGTGGTTCACCGTTTCTACGTGTTCATCCATGTCCAGAAGAATGAAATCGCTCTCGGCAATCTCATCAAGAGTAAGACTTTCCGGATGCTGAAGAGGACTCTCGCTGTCGAGCCATAACCGCCTGGGAGACCGCAGCATTGTCTCGTGCTCTAGTTCGTCATGGACCTGCATGTTGGAGACAAGAATGAACGCTAGATCGAAGCAGTCTTCCAGAAGCCCCTTTTCGATACTGGCCCTGTCGCGCTCTTCCATTATGATATTCAGGTTAGGGAATTGCCCAGTAAGCGATACTAACAACAATGGGATCAAGTAAGCGGATATCGTCTCAGTGACACCGATCCGGATCTGTCCATGCAGGTCGTCAGGGGAGCGTTGGATTTCCTTTATGGCGTCTTCGACCCCCAACAGCGTGTCTTGCGCCCGGCGCGCGAATCGTTCCCCAGCTTGCGTCAGGCGGACGCCCTTGGCATGTCGCTGGAACAGTTGAGCTCCGAGGCTCTGCTCCAGGTTCTTTAGTGCAATTGTCATCGACGATTGAGAGACGTGACAGCGCAAGGCGGCGCGGGTCACCTGGCCCGTTTCCGCCAGTGCCACTAGGTACTCCAATTGTCGGAGGGTTATGCCCGTGTTCATATTGAAAAAATCAATATTGATGAATTCATAATCTATATTAGCAATGAGGTCATGCGGAGTCTAGGTTCGTTGATAAGAAGATCAACGTTGTGGCCGGAGATTTCCCCATGCCAGTCGAAGAGAAGCGAGGTTACTGCACCTTATGCCGATCGCGGTGCGGGACCATTAATCATGTAAATGGCGATAGCCTTATCAAGGTGGAGCCGGACACTGACCACCCCACTGGCGCAGCCATGTGTATGAAGGGCCGGGCTGCTCCCGAGCTGGTTCATAGCCCCAACCGCCTGCTCTACCCGATGCGTCGAACAAAGCCAAAGACCGCAGAAGACCCTGGCTGGGAAAGAATTTCCTGGTACGAAGCAATCACCACTATCGCGGCGAGACTATCGGAGATTAAAGACGAATCAGGGGCGGAATCAGTTGCGTTTGGTGTGACCACACCCAGTGGTACGCCCATATCGGATAGCATCGATTGGGTTGAGCGATTTGTCCGAGCCTTTCAAAGCCCCAATATTTGCTATGGCACTGAGGTCTGCAATTGGCACAAAGATTATGCCCATGCCTTTACATTCGGCTGCGGTATGCCTACGGCTGACTATGCTAACGCTGATCTCATTATGCTGTGGGGCCATAATCCTACGAGCACGTGGCTCAGCCAAGCAAATGCAATCGGCAAAGGGAGAGATAAAGGGGCACGGATGATAGTGGTCGATCCGCGTAAGACGCCACTGGCGGCCAGTGCGGATGTCTGGCTTCGAGTACGCCCCGGCACCGATATGGTGGTTGCGTTGGGCCTGGTGCGGCAGATGTTACTGCACCAAAGCTTTGATTATCATTTCGTTCGCAGCTGGACGAATGCTCCTTTTCTGGTCCGCTCTGATGATGGGACGCTGTTGCGGGCAGAAGACTGTGAGTTTGCGCGGACGCAAGGGGATGACCCAATTCCCGATAGCTTCGTCGTGTGGGACAGTGAGGTCAATGCACCGGTTTGTTATACCCCGCACAGCGGATCGTCACTTTCTCATGGAGTCCGTGCAGCACTGGCTGGGCGCTATCGTGTGTCGCTGGTCAATGGTGAAGTAGTCACATGCGAGCCTGTCTTAGCTTTGCTTGAGCGTACTTGTGCTCCTTATACGCCCGATGTCGTCGAGCGAATCTCTGGCGTTGACGCCGATTCGATGATCCAGGCTGCGGAATTGCTAAGCGCCAGTAAACGCGTTGCATATCATTCATGGACGGGCATCGGGCAGCATAGCAACGCGACACAGACCGAGCGTGCCGTTTCCATTCTCTACGCTCTGACGGGCAGCTTCGATGTTCTTGGTGGCAACCGCGTATACGCACAAGTTCCTGTTCGTCCCATCAAAGGATTGGAGCTTATTGAACCGGCGCAATTACACAAAGCTCTGGGCATTGGCCAACGCCCACTTGGACCTCCTGCCCAAGGTTGGGTTACTGCTCGGGACCTATATCGAGCCATCGTTTTCGGCCAGCCTTATCGTGTTCGAGCACTCATAGGGTTCGGCACTAACATGATGGCCAGCCAAGGAGATGTAGAGCTGGGAAAAGCAGCCTTGCAGCAGCTCGAATTCCATGTGCATTGCGACCTGTTTGAAACTCCATCTTCTCGCTTTGCCGACATTATATTGCCGGTTAATACGCCTTGGGAGAGAGAAGCACTGCGTGCCGGATTCGAGATCAACAACGTTGCGGTGGAGCATGTTCAGCTCCGTCAGCGGGCAGTCTCACCTCGGGGAGAATCAAAATCCGACATCGAGATTGTATTCGCTTTGGCAAAAGCGTTGGGAATGGACGAGCTCTTTTTTAACGGTAGTCTCGAGGCTGGCTGGAACTGGATGCTGGAACCGCTTGATTTGACCGTATCCCAGCTGCGCCAGAAGCCGGAAGGTGTGCGTTACAGTTTGACACAGGAGCCGAAGAAGTACAGCTGTATCGGCAATGGTAAGATCAAAGGCTTCGAAACACTCACCGGGAGGGTCGAGCTCTACTCAGAAATGCTGCTGCGTTATGGTTATGACCCGCTGCCCAAAGCCGAAGGCGTGCTCACGGACCACAAAGCTTCTTCAAAATACCCTTATACGCTCACTTCAATAAAAAACGGATTTTTCTGCCATAGCCAGCACCGTTCTATTGTGTCGCTGCGCAAGAGGTCGCCTTTGCCTGTTGCCCAACTCAGCCTTGAATTGGCGGCTAAAAAAGGTATAACGAAGGGTGATTGGGTGGTGATCAATACTACAGAAGGGCAGGCTCGTTTCTGCGCCAGCTTGAGCCCGGATTTAGATGCTGGAGTAATTGTCGCGGAATTCGGGTGGTGGCAAAGCTGTAACGAACTTGGGCGAGGCGGATATGCTGTCATAGGTGATGGTAATAGCAACTACAATGCTCTGATCAGCGCGCGTGATTCGGATCCAATCAGTGGCTCCGTGCCGATGCGTTCGTTCCACTGTGATATTCAGAGAGACCCTGCTCAAGATATCAGACGACGCACATGGGAAGGTTTTAGGCCATTCCGAGTTCGTACCATAAAGCGTGAGACGGCTGATGTCTTAGCTATCGAACTAGCGTCCTCAGATGGCTCCCTGCTTCCTGATTACCTGCCCGGCCAGCACATTACGATGCGCGTTGGCAAGGACGGCTCAAGCGAGCAACTCGTCCGTGCATACTCCCTGACCGGCTCTGCACAAGAACAAGACAGGACTAGCTACCGCATAGCTGTTCGCCACTTACGGGGAGCGGACGAGAAAGGTAATGCTTTTGAGGGCCGGATGTCAGGTTATCTTCACAGGCATCTTCTGACTGGGCAGGAAGTGCACCTTGGCTCGCCCGGTGGAAACTTTGTTTTGCCTACCACAATGCATCAACCCGTCGTTATCTTCGCCGGGGGAATCGGAATAACGCCTTTTATCAGTTACCTGGAGACTCTGGCACAGTCTGACGACATGCCTGAGGTATGGCTGCACTATGCGAACAGAAACAGTCAGAGCCATGCCTTTGCATCGCGTATCAACGAGTTGAAAACCCGTCTGGCCGGATTGACAGTGATCAACTATTACAACGATCCGCTAGCGACCGAGATCAAGGGGGTTGACTACGACTCCAATGAACTAGTGTCGGCTGACGTTGTCCCGAACTCTCTGATCAAACGTCGGGCACGGTTTTATCTGTGTGGTCCGAACCCGATGATGACAGCTATTACCAATCAGCTAGTTGAGAGGGGAGTTCCCAGATTCGATATTTTTAGTGAGGTGTTTCGGTCTCCTGCGACTCTCACTGTCGATAATGACAAGCAATACAGTGTCTCCTTCCGACGCTCAAATCCTCGAAGTTACAAGTGGAACTCAGCGGAAGGGGTGCTCCTTAATTTTGCGGAGGCTCAGGGTATAAACCTACCCAGCGGCTGTCGGGTAGGGCAGTGCGAAAGTTGCGCAGTTCGCATTATTTCCGGGCAAGTCTATCACCTGAATGGCCAGGAGCCGGAAGACCCGGCCATTTGCTTGACTTGCCAGGCTGTTCCTGTGAGCAATTTGGAACTTGATGTGTGAATTATTTAAGAAGGAGTTGAGTGTGAGAATCTATGCCAGTGAAGAGACGAGAGAGGCACTTCCGTTTTCCCGTTTAATCCCAGTGCTTGAAAGTATGTTCAAGCATGGCTGTACAACGCCCCGTAGGCACATTCACGACATCGGAACGCCGGAAACACCCTTGACAACACTGATAATGCCTGCCTGGAGTGATGTCGGGTTTATGGGAATTAAAACCGTCAACATTGCCCCTAACAATGCTAGCAAATCGCTACCCGGATTGTTCTCGACTTACACATTGTATAACCGTGATACGGGAGAACCCGTAGCTCAAGTCGACGGTAACGAGATCACTTCAAGGCGCACAGCTGCCGCTTCGGCACTAGCAGCCAAATTTCTGGCATCCCCTTCCTCCTCGCGCTTGACGCTACTGGGGGCAGGACGTGTGGGTAGCCTGATTCCCTACGCTTATCGGGAAGTATTGCCAATCGAAGAAGTCGCGGTCTGGGATATCAATCCCGTCGCATCGGAACGACTGGTGATGCAGCTTAATCAAGATGGTTTCAAGGCCCGCGCCGTCGAGGATCTTCAGATGGCAGTGAGCTGGGCAGATGCTATCACCTGCGCGACCTTGTCGACACAGTCATTAGTCAAAGGAGCCTGGCTGTCCCCTGGCAGTCATCTCGATCTGATCGGCAGCTTTACGCCGAGTATGCGCGAGGCGGATACCGATGCAGTGGTTGCTAATGCTCTCTTCATTGATACCGAAGAAGCTCTGGAAAAGTCAGGGGATCTGACTCAACCGATACATTCGGGTGCCCTGAGCCCCGATGCCGTCATCGGGACTTTGGAAGACCTCTGCCTACGTCGATGCCCTACGCGAAGCTCGCAACAGGAATGCACGGTATTCAAGGCAGTTGGTACCGCACTGGAGGACTTGGCAGCAGCAATACTTGTCCATCAAGGTTAAAATAATATTCAGGAGAACAATAATGTCAAACAATACTATAAATGCCAGTGAGAACAACAGGTTCTTCGGTGGAATCACCAATGGGTTGACACGTATTTTCGACCGATACCTTCCTGATCCATTAGTCATCGTGATCGTGCTTACAATTATGATTATGCTGGCTTGCGTGTCATTCAGGGGTGACGCTCCTGCCGATATTCTCGGCTATTGGATGGATGGGTTCTGGAGTCTGCATGGGTTTGCTATGCAGATGGTTCTCATCTTGGTTGCAGGTTTCGTAGTGGCCACTACGCCAATGTTCAAGTCTCTGACGTTACGCATCGCTAGTTCAGCCAGAACTCCTGGGCGTGCGGTTATCATCGTGACCGTGGTGTCACTTCTGGCTAGCTGGTTGAATTGGGGTATAGGGCTTGTGGTTGGGGCAGTACTAGCCAAAGAGTTGGCCAGGCGCGTACCATTCGTCGACTATCGGCTGCTGATTGCGAGTGCCTATTCTGGTTTCCTTGTCTGGCATGCTGGGTTGTCTGGATCGATACCTCTTAGCCTAGCGACTCCTGGTCACTTTCTAGAGGGTAGTGTTGGCCTGATTTCTACCAGCGAAACATTGTTCAGTCCTTTGAATATTGGTCTTGTCGTGGTAATTTTTGTCGCGCTTCCTCTCACCAATTACCTGATGCTGAAAAACAGCAAGTCGGTGTCTTTTACCGACTTTAAAGATGAGCCGAAACCATCGAATGATGACGTGTCACGTCCAGCAGAACGCCTCGAGCACTCAATCTGGCCTGCACTGCTCATCTCTTCGGCAGGTATAGCCGCGGTGGTTCTTTACGCAGTCAAAGGAGGAGGCCTCAACCTCAATGTCATTATCTTCTCGCTGATTTTTGTTGGTATCGGCTTGCACAAGAATCTCAGTCAGTTTCTGGCGCAAATCAATGAAGCGGTGAAAGGCGCCAGCGGCATCATCATTCAGTTCCCTTTCTATGCTGGCCTCATGGGTATCATGTCTCAATCTGGCTTGGCCGGTGACCTCGCACAAATGTTCGTTAACATCTCAACGGCAGACACACTACCCGTTTGGAGTTTTCTCTCTGCTGGCGTAATCAATATGTTTGTGCCATCGGGTGGTGGCCAGTGGGCAGTGCAGGGGCCGATTGTCATGGAGGCTGCCCAGGCACTGAATGCCGACATCTCAACTGTGGCAATGGCATTTGCCTGGGGAGATAGCTGGACCAACATGCTGCAGCCGTTCTGGGCTTTACCTGCCCTTGCGATTGCAGGTCTCAAGGCTAGAGATATCATGGGGTTCTGTGCAGTTGTGTTGGCGGTGAGCGGCATTATCATTAGTCTGGCACTGTTGCTGTTCTGAGAGTAAAAGTCGTCAATGCAATATCATCAACCTGACTTTTCTATATAAATAATGTCTGGTGTCCAAGTGCCACTCTTGATGAGTGGCACTTGTATCATATCTATATTTGATCTCAGAGGTGGTATCTAGCAACGATGTAGGAGCTGGAACCGGGATAACCCCATTTTCAGAAGCGGCGGGATTTTCCGATACTGGCTTCTAACATCATGGGAGCCATTGACCAGCGATAGCTCAGGCGGCCAATGGCCGCCTTTCAGCCAGGAGGAGGACATGGACGAACAGACACGCCGACAACGGCGGAAAGAGCTGGAAACCAAGACCGTCGAGCAGGTCGGCGAGACGCACCCAGAAGGCGGGGAGCCGGCGGTTCGGTGGCTGACTTCCGAGGAGATCGACGAATTGCGGCGGGATATGAAAGAAGCATCCGCTTGGGCGCGGGCTGAGTTGAAACGGCGAAAAGCAGATAGCTAAGGCTGGTCGCTGAATCCAGTGCGCAAGGACCCTGGCCCTCTCAGCCTTTTTGGCTCTGATGTGTGATGTTGCTTCCCCGAGCGTGCATAATTGTCGGATGCAACCGTGTGTAAATTCTATAAGCACATGAAATAAAAGGGAACTTTTTAGGGTATGCTGGTCTACAACGCCACCAAGCAGCAGTTCATCGACGATGTACGAGCCAACGTCATCACCGATGCCATCGAGAACGAGGTGGCACGCAAGCTGAACCGCAACTCTCCGCGCAGTGAGGTGACGTCCTGGGAGAACTCTCTGCGCTTCATGATGAGCGCGCTGCTGGACGAGGCGATTCCCGCGTCGGCCGGGGTGGCCATCGAGTACAATATCCCGCTGACCAATCGCCGCGTGGACTTCATCCTGACCGGCAAGAACCACCAGCGGGACGATGCGGCGGTCATCGTGGAACTGAAACAGTGGCAGTCCGTCGAGGTGACGAAGAAGGACGCCATCGTGCGCACCCAACTGGGCGGCGGTGTTCGCGAAACCAACCATCCGTCGTATCAGGCGTGGTCCTATGGCGCGCTGATCGAGGACTACAACGAGACGGTACGCTCCGAGTCGATCCGCCTGGTGCCCTGCGCCTACCTGCACAACATGAAGCAGGGGAACGCCATCAATGATCCCTTCTACGAGCACCACACGCGCCGTGCGCCGGTCTTCATCTCGCAGGATGCCTTGAAGCTATCGGCGTTTCTGAGCCAGCATATCAAGTACGGCGACAGCAACGACATCATGTATCGCATCGAGCACGGTGTGATCAAGCCGAGCAAGAACCTGGCGGATGCCCTGGCCTCGATGATGCAAGGCAACGCCGAGTTCCTGATGATCGACGACCAGAAGCTGGTCTATGAAACCGCGCTTGACCTCGCTCACCGTGCAGGTAGCGACAACAAGCAGTGCCTGATCGTCAAGGGCGGGCCGGGCACCGGCAAGTCGGTGGTGGCCATCAACCTGCTGGTGGAGCTGACTAAGCGCGAGATGATGACGCAGTACGTCTCGCGCAACTCGGCCCCTCGTGAGGTCTTCAAGAAGAAGCTGACCGGTACTCGAAAGAAGACCCACATCGACAACCTGTTCAAGGGCTCGGGCAGCTACGTCAACGCCGAGCCGGATACCTTCCATGCGCTGATCGTCGACGAGGCGCACCGCCTGAACGAAAAGTCGGGCATGTACCAGAACCTGGGCGAGAGCCAGATCAAGGAGGTGATCGCCGCGTCACGCTTCTCGATCTTCTTCATCGATGAA
Source organism: Halomonas sp. ABH4_019 (assembly GCF_056159885.1). Taxonomy (NCBI): domain Bacteria; kingdom Pseudomonadati; phylum Pseudomonadota; class Gammaproteobacteria; order Oceanospirillales; family Halomonadaceae; genus Halomonas; species Halomonas sp. ABH4_019. The sequence goes on along the minus strand of NZ_JBSWWC010000001.1, from coordinate 487,424 downwards.
GCGCAGCGCGTGACGCTGAAAGACGTGGGCACGGTCGAGGAGATCCGGCGGCGGGCAGCCGAGTGCGGCGCCAATGTCCAGGAATTCGAGCTGGCATCGCAGTTTCGCTGCAACGGCTCGGATGGCTATCTGGCCTGGCTCGATCACGCCCTTCAGATTCGCACCACGGCCAATACTGACCTGGAGGACATCGACTACGACTTCCAAGTGTTCGATGACCCGAGTGCCATGCGCCTTGCGATTTTCGAAAAGAACCGCAAGGCCAACAAGGCCCGCATGGTGGCGGGCTACTGCTGGCCTTGGGCCAGCAAGAAGGACAAGCAGGCCATGGACATCGTGTTTCCCGAGTATGGCTTCGCGGCCCAGTGGAACCTCGATGACGACGGCATGCTGTGGGCCATCGCCGATGGATCAGCAGAGCAGGTCGGCTGCATCCACACCTGCCAGGGGCTCGAATTCGACTACGTCGGCGTCATCATCGGCGACGACTTCGTGATTCGTGACGGACGCGTGGTGACGGACGCGGCCAAGCGGGCGGGGCAGGATCGCTCCGTGCATGGCTACAAGAAGATGCTCAAGGAGCAGCCCGAGCATGCCCGTGCCCTGGCGGACCAGATCATCAAGAACACCTATCGCACGCTGATGACGCGGGGCCAGAAGGGTTGTTACGTCTATGCCACGGACCCCGAGACCCGTGAGTACTTCGCGGCCTTCGCTCGTGCGCAGGTAGCCACCGAGCATACCGGTCTGGCTGAAGAGGCCGAGACGCTGGATGGTTTGCACCTTCCCATCGTGGCGCGTGATCAGGCCGCGCCGTTCGAGCGCCATGTGCCCGTGTACGACCTGAGCATCGCCGCCGGTGAGTTCAGCGAGATGCAAATCGCCGACGCCGAGCACTGGGTCGAGCTGCCGGACTTCATGCGTGCGAGCCCCGACCTGTTCGTCAGCCGGGTAGTGGGGGAGTCGATGAACCGGCGCATCCCCAATGGCGCCTGGTGTCTGTTCCGTGCCAACCCCGGCGGCACGCGGCAGGGCAAGGTCGTCGTGGTGCAGCATCGCGCCATCGAGGACCCGGACCACGGCGGCAGCTTCACGGTGAAGCAGTATCAGAGCGAGAAGATCGAGGAATACGGCGAGTTCGTGAACCAGCGCATCGTGCTCAAGCCCCAGACCAATGCCTTCGGCTACAAGGACATCGTGCTCGAGGACGAGCTCGAGGACCTGAAGGTCATCGGTGAATTCCTCTCCGTGCTGTGAACGAGTGGGCGGCCGGATGGTCGCCTATGCTGGCTGGATAGCGAGCGGCAGAGCAGGCATGCTCACCGCTATCCGATACCGCAGAACCAGGTGAGCACTAGATGTCAGATCCGTTCAAGCAGCTTCGAGACGCCATGGACCAGTTTGCCACCGAGCGCGACTGGGACCAGTTCCACTCGCCCAAGAACCTGGCCATGGCGCTGACGGTGGAGGCTGCCGAGCTGCAGGAGTGTTTCCAGTGGCTGACCGAGGCGCAGTCCAGGGAGCTGGATGAGCAGCAACTGGCCGCCGTGCGCGACGAAATTGCCGATGTTCAGCTCTATCTGATCCGGCTGGCGGGCAAGCTGGACGTGGATATCGAAGCGGCATGCCGGGCGAAGATGGAGAAGAATGCGGAGAAATATCCCGCCGACCAAGTGAAGGGAAGCGCAAAAAAGTACACGCACTATCAGGATTGACGTGATGTGTGGCCGCTTTGTCCCCTGCAGCGGCCTTCTCAGCCTGGCTTCGTCCCTCAAGCTTCCTCCCGCTAAATTTGAACTCAAGCAGGGCAGAAGACTCAGCTTTTGGTTTAAATTCTATGCTAAAAGCGGCCTTGAATGGCGATTTTGTGCTTGAAGATAAACCAGCGTGGTTTATTCCTCACTCTGAGGACGGAATTTAAGACTGCTTTTTCACGTGAAAAATCAACCAGTTGCTACACAAGGCATACCATCACCCGGAAGCTGCTGGCGAGCTTGTCATAGCGCGTAGCGATTCGCCGTAGCTCCTTGAGCCAGCTAAAGGTACGCTCTACCAAATTGCGCTTCCGATACTTGGGCTTGTCGAACCCTCGAGGGAGTCCAGACGAGGCTTTCGGTACATCTTGCGCTGCGCGATGATCGGCTTCATCCGATGTCGATCGCAGTAGCGGCGTAAGTCATCGCTGTCGTAGCCCTTGTCGGCCACGATATAGCGGCAACGCTTTCGTGGCTGCCCCGTTTTCCTGGCAGATGGATGGCCTCCATCGTGGGCATGAAATGACGAGTGTCGGCGTCCTGACCCGGTGATAGCGTCAAGGTCAGAGGCCATCCATGTCGGTCGCAGACCAGATGGAGCTTGGTGCTTAAGCCGCCCCGGCTTCGCCCCAACGCATGGTCTACCGGTTCGTCCGGTCCCCTTTTTGCCGCCTCCCGAGGCGGCCCGTGTGGCACGAACGGCCGTGGAGTCGATCATCTAGGTATCCAGGTATCCAGGTATCCAGGTATCCAGGTATCCAGGTATCCAGGTATCCAGGTATCCAGGTATCCAGGTATCCAGGTATCCAGGTATCCAGGTCCATCAGGCCATCCTCGCGAAGCTGGAGCTGGAGGCGCGTCAGCACGGCGTCGAAGGTGCCATCATCACGCCACTGGCGGAATCGGTCATACACTGTGGACCAAGGACCGTAACGCTCGGGAAGATCGCGCCACTTGGCGCCCGAGCAAAGGATCCAGAAGATGCCGTTCAACACCTGGCGGTCATCGCGACGGGGACGCCCCATTGTCTTCGGCGGCGACACGATATCATCGATGAGGGACTAACCGTTGTCAGAGATCTCGTAGCGTCCTGCCATACTTCACCTATGCTATTGCGGCATAGGGGAAATTAGCAAAATCTACTTTTCGTACAAAGCCTAGATCAGTGGTTGATAGAAGTACACCTCATCGGGTGTTGCATCGTCTAGGCCCTGATGGGGCCGCTCCTTGTTGAACCACGTGAAGTAATGCTTCAGCTCCTCACGCAGGTGAGTGCCATCTTCGAAGGCCTTCAGGTAGACGCACTCGTACTTCACGCTGCGCCAGAGCCGCTCCACGAAGATGTTGTCCTGGTAACAGCCCTTGCCGTCCATGCTGATCCGAACATCATAGGCCTCCAGCACCTCGGTGAAGGCCTCGCTGGTGAACTGGCAGCCTTGATCGGAGTTGAAGAGCTGAGACGGTCCATGGCGCGCCAGGGCATCCTCTAGGGCGTTGATGCAGAAGTCCGCATCCAGGGTGTTCGATATTCGCCAGGCCAGCACACGACGGCTGCACCAGTCCATAATGGCCACCAAGTGCATGAACCCGCGTGCCAGGAGGATGTAGGTCACATAGATCGCCGACACCTGATTGGGGCGGTCGATGACATGCCCCCGCAGCAGGTAAAGATAGATCCGATGCCCCTCCCGGGGGCGACTGGTGCGCGGCTTGGGATACACCGCTTATAGCCCCATCTGGCGCATCAGTCGCTGGACGCGCTTGCGGTTCACCGAGTGGCCCAGACGGTTGAGATGGACCGTCATCCGCCGAGAACCATAGACCGGCGTGCGCAGGTGTTCCTCGTCGATAAGGCGCTTCAGCTGCAGATCGTAGCTCCCCATGGCCTTGCGCTGGTAGTACACCGAGGAGCGACTGATACCGAGTAACTGGCACTGGCGTAGGTGGCTGATGTCGGGCGCCTGCGGCTCAACCAGTGCCAGGCGCTGGCCCCGTCTCAACGATCGAGTCTGCGTGATAAAAAATCGCGCTCCACCGTCAGCTTGCCGATCTCACGGTAGAGCGTGTCGATCTCCTCCTGGGTCTTCTGGGCTGCTTTGCCGTCGCCCTTGCCCTCGAAGATTCCGGTGGCGTCGTCCAGCAACTCGCGCTTCCATTGGCTCACTATGATCGGTTGGGTCTCGAAGCGGGCAGGGATTTCCGACATGCTCTCTTCGCCTTTGAGGGCGGCGAGGGCCACTTAGGCCTTGAAGCCGGCGCTGTATTGCCTGCGTTTTCTGCTCATGATCAGGTTCTCCTGTCGGAATGATCAGAGCTTAGCGCCTGGTCCGAATTTCGGGGTCCACTTCAGAGAGGGTAGTTGCCTTGCACGACATGGAGATGCATTGCGCACTGTCTCTAGCCGTCCATGTCCAACGCACGTTGTAACGATGCAGGAAATATCGAGAGCGACTGGCTTTCACGGTCAAAAGTTAGGTAGCCTTAGGGTAGAAAACACTATTCACACAAGGAGGTAGTGTGGCGAGCCTGTATCCCCGCCTGAGCCATAGCGAGCTCGATGCGCTGCCTTCGAGCGGCGAGGCCAAGGTCTACCGCTGGCTGTGTGAGTTGGAGGGCCCGGGGCTTCGAGACATGCAAGGGCTGACTACCCAGTCCCGCAAAGACAATGGGACTTGGATCGGAGATATCGACTTACTGCTTTTTCATCCGCAGCACGGCATCCAGGTTTGGGAAGTGAAGGGCGGAGGTATCTGGTTTGATGGGGGGGGGCAGTGGTGGTTCGAAGGCAACCAAGGTACCTTCAAACTCTACAAAACGTCGCTGGATTCGCTCAAGAAGCAATCCAACAGTTCGCTGAAGGGCATTCAGAAGTTCTTGCCCAGCATTCGTCTGCCGATCGCCCCGGTACTAGTCTTTTCGGATACTTGCTACTGGAAGAGCGAGCTTCCCGAGCTGATCCTGAACAGTGATCACCTACTGCTTAAGGGGGAGCTGGAGCAGCAGGATGTTGACGCCACGACCCGACGCTTCGGCAACGCGGCGTGGGCTGGCCACAGGGAAGATAACTCCCAGCCACAGAACAAGCAGCCGGCGAACCTGATTCAACACCATCCTCTGCGCCCCGCATGCCCGCTGTCTGCCAACCCAGCTCAGAGCTCTACAGACGCCACTACCAGATCCCCAATGACGTTTTCAGCAACATGGTGCTGTACCCCTTCTCCCTGCACCACAGCCACCGAAACTCCTACGAGATCGCCGTATGGCTTTAGGAGCGCCGAAGTGCCGTCGCTGAATCCGGCGAGCACCTGCCCAGCATCGAAAATGCGGTGGAGATCTAACAGTGAAAGACCCAGCAAGAGCAACAGCAAAAGTTGATGCAGACGTTGAAGTGCTAGACGTGGCTATACAATCACCACATCCCGCAGAAAGCCTATATCACCAATCACCGATTGCAGCGATGAAAGAATGGAAGGTCAAGTGACCTGAGTTATTTACCAAGCTGGTGGACAATCATACGGGACCCAGCACCTAATCAATTAGGGAGAGTTAGTATGGAAGCAAAAGAGAAAGCATATCGGGATACGGTCGAACGATATCTGAGGCAACAGGCTGAGCCGGATCTTGAGGCGGCTGTCACTGAAACTCGGGAATATTTCGAAGCTCTTGGGGCCCTTGACGTCGCTTTGCTTAATAAGGTCAGGGAGTTACTCAAGACCGAATTACAGAAGCGTGTTCGCCAGATCAGAGATCCTTACATACTTTCTCAGGCACATGCGAACTGGTATGACGAAGAAAAGTTTTTTTTTGGTATTCATTGGCCAGCCCTGTCCACTTACTTAAATAAAACTAAAGGGTGGTCAACTGAAGCCGTCAGCTCTATCTCAAGGTCCTCGCATGATGTTGTGGCAGAGCTGGGGGATCCGGCAACAGATGAGTTTGACGTTCGTGGGTTGGTGGTAGGATACGTTCAGTCTGGCAAGACGGCGAACATGACTGGTGTTATTGCTCGTGCAGTAGATGCTGGTTACAACTTGGTCGTAGTGCTCGCAGGTACAACTGACAAGTTGCGCCACCAAACTCAGGTGCGGCTTGAGAGTGATCTGGTTTGGCGAAATCCTCACAATTGGCAGCAACTTACGAAACGAAATGACTACGCTGCAGATGGGTCGCTTGTTGAAAGTGGCGATTACAAAGGGGAAGCTTCAAAAAAACTTCCGAACATTGCCGCTAGCGTGACCATGCTTGCTGTTACAAAAAAGCACAGTGTCTTGCTGAAGCGGTTGATTGACGATATAAAAAATACGCCAGCGCCCTTGAGAAATAAGTTGAGGATGCTGGTTATTGATGATGAAGCAGATCAGGCGAGCCCTAATGCGGGCAAGTATGATGAAGACCCGACTATCACCAATCGACGTATTCGGAAGCTACTTAGCTCTCTGCCTGCGGTTAGCTATGTTGGGTATACCGCAACTCCGTTTGCTAATATCCTGATAAAACCGTTCCCGGAAAGCGTCCAAGACGAAGATGAAGATCACCTGGAAGATCTTTACCCTCGAAACTTCATCATTTCTTTGCCTAAACCTGTAGGTTACTTCGGGGCTGAACAGATCTTCGGACGTGACCCCGTTGATGCTGAAGACGAAGGTGGAGATGGCATAGATGTCATAAGGAAAATAAGCCCTGTAGAACTGGAGAAGTTGAATCTTGACAGGGGTGGCATGAGCTTGGAGGACGTGCCAACACTGCGAACTGCTATCAGATGGTTTCTGCTTGTGGTGGCGGCAAGGCTGGCGCGTGGCCAGTCGGACAAGCACTCCAGTATGTTGGTCCATACTTCGCATAAAATTGATGATCATGAGGATCTGAATCTGTTGATACAGGGTGAGGTTGACTCCCTGGAAAAAGATATTGGCCAAACACAATTGTTATCCGATTTGCGCGCTTTGTGGGATAGTGAAGGGAGAGAGGTATCGCCAGAAGAGTTTGGAAATGAGCCTGTTGTATTTGAACAGATTGCTGGTTTTCTCGATGAAGCAGTTAACCGTATTTCAATCGCTGTGGAGAACTCCCAAAGTGATGACCGGTTGTCTTATGAAAGTGTTCCACAGGCGGTGATTGCAATTGGAGGGAATATACTGGCTCGCGGTCTTACCCTAGAAGGGCTCGCGGTGACCTATTTTACTCGTAACTCTCGGCAGTACGACACCTTGCTCCAGATGGGAAGATGGTTTGGATATAGGGACGGGTACGAAGATTTCGTGAGGCTCTGGTTGCCAGAAAAAGTTAGTGACGCGTTTCGTCAGCTTGCTTTGGTTGAGCATGAGCTCCGACAGGAAATCGAAGAGTATTCTCTCAGGAAAGCGAGACCTATAGATTTTGCAGTTCGTATACGGACGCTACCTGGGCTACAGGTTACTGGCCGTAACAAGATGCGGCACGCAACAACTGCAAATATCGATTATCGCGGCCTGCACCTTCAAACCATACGTTTCTCCAGACTAGACCAAGGTATTCTTGAGCAAAATTGGAATGCAGGGGCGACGCTGGCTTCGAAGGCCGAGGTAGACCCCGGGACCTATGTTGGTGAAGTAAATGTTAACGCCATAGTTGAATTTTTCAGGGACTATGTCGTACACAGAAGCCACAGAGATCTTGCTTCAGAATGGCTAGAAGAGTACATCCGAATTAACAGAGACGCTTTGCCACACTGGTCAGTGGTGGTAGTTCAACCGTCAGACCAGAAGAGACCCCAGGCGAGCATCAATCTGGGTCCTGTTGCTCCACGGCTGGTAAGACGCTCTCGACTGGAAGGGACCGACGGGCAGGTTGCAGACATCAAGGCGTTGATGTCACGGTCCGACATTATGGCGGATGTAAACGAGGATCTTCGCCCCAAACCCAATGACTGGAAGAGCTGGGATTGGAGTAGTCTGAAAAATACGAGGGAACAGCTGGTGGGGCCACGCCCAATGCTTCTGTTATACCCGATCGATCAGCACTCGGCCCCTGTATCAAGTTCTAAAGAAAGTAAGAGAACCACCCTTGACGCCAGCCATCACGTTCTGGGGGTTGGCTTGGTTTTCCCCCAATTGGGTGTCCAGGCAAACAACAAGCCAACCAAGTATATTGAGGTGAACCTGAAACGTGGTGATTTCCACGAAAGTGAAGAAGACACGACAGAGGCTGAAGATGGGAACTGATGGCTTCGACGAGCAGGACAGATGGATAACAGGCTCCCCTTGGGGCGACCTACGTGCACATGCTCGTCTCGGGTCTGACACGAAAGAACGCATAATTGATGTTGCAGGCCTGCAAGTGATGGGTCTAAGCCCAGAGTGGGGACTGACTGCTGATGGTCACGCCGAATTTCGGGTTCCCTGTTCTAGAAACGAGCTAAAGCAGGTCCCAGTGACTTCGGCGCAGATTGTAGTTAATTTCTACTTTAGATCCGGGCAGCCTTGGATACGACTTATTTGTAATACGCGGGAGCTGGAGGGGGTCTTCTTTCGCTTCTGTGAATCGCTGATTCGGGAGTTATCTGAAGGAAGCGGGGCAACAGATGCTCTGACCTTGGTGTTGGACCGGTTCCGGAAGCTCTTTCAGCAGCAGGAAGGACAGGTTTCGCCAGAAAGAGTGGTCGGTTTGTTTGCCGAACTTGTCGTTCTGGACAGATTGCTGGAGGCCGGTGTAGATGCTGTTTCCGGCTGGCTTGGACCGACTGGTGAAACCCACGACTTTGTCTTCGATGACACCCACCTTGAAGTAAAAGCATTGAGAGCCTCCGGAGCAAGGTCGTTCCGGGTGTCGAATATTCATCAGCTGGAGTCACCGAACGATACAAGGTTGTTTCTTATCGGTGTACGGATAGCTCCAGGAAATCATACGGTTGGAGGAATGGTAGAAGAAATTAGGTCTAAGATTTCTCCAAAACGTGCAGAGGAGTTGGAAGTTGGACTAAAGGCAGTCGGATGCCAGTATCCAGTGAGTCATGAGTGGAACGAGAATGAATTTTCGGCCCAAGAGCCAGAAGTATGGCTGGTAGATGAAGAGTTTCCGAAGCTGGTTAGCAATATGTTGCCTAATGGAGTGCTTCCTTCGGGAGTTTCAGCTGTTCAGTACACAGTCTCTCTGGAGCATGCCGCGCCGGGGGCGCTGGATGTTCTGTCGGTAGCTGGCGATATTTTGAGTTCAAAAGGGGGGTAGCTTGAGTATGCTGCTTAGTCGACGTTCAGAGCCCTTCAGTGCTGATGGAAACTTGTCTGCGGAAGGTTTTGAGAACCTTCTGGGCACTCCATCGCTAGAGTTGCTTGCAGTTCTGATGCGAGAGGCTGTTCAGAATTCCTGTGATGCAACATGCCCTGTGACTGGTCAGGCGAACGTTTATGTCCGCGTCAGAGACCTTACAGAAGAGCAAAGAAGGATTTGTTTACGGGTTATTTTTGGTAGCTTGCCTGAAGAATCCAGTGCCGCTAGAAACCTGAAAAATGCTCTGAACAGATCGCGAGTTCAGGTTCTTGAAATTGCGGATTTCGGGACGACAGGGTTGGGTGGTCCTGCGCGAGCCAATCAACAGCCAGCTCCTGAAGAGAACGCAGATTTTGTAAATTTCTTCCGAAACGTTGGTGCCGCTCGGGATGTTGAGGGTGGGGGAGGTACTTACGGATATGGAAAAGCAACACTCTATCGGGCTAGTCAGGCGCATTGCATAATTGCTGACACTTTAACTAAAAATCACGGAGTTCCGGTCAGGCGCTTTATGGCCGCGCAAATGGGCAAAGCTGTACCGGGAAAGTATACCGGCAGGCACTGGTGGGGGCAAAGTAGTGGAGAGACCGACGAAACGGTCGATCCTGTGACTGGACACATGGCGGAGTGGCTCTCTCAGGCCATCGGTATGCCCCAACGGGGGGAGGGGGCTGATGAGCGGGGGACAACCCTGATGATACTTGCGCCTCATTTACCCGACGAGTCCCGTGACGTGGTCAACGCTTTGACAGAGTATCTCTTGTGGTATTTCTGGCCAAGGATGATGAAAACCACGCCAAAAGGTAAGCGGTTAAACGCGTTCATTGCATGGGGGGAGGATGAGTGGAGCAAGGTCCCTGACCCTGAGACTTTTGCGCCTCTAGATCTTCTTTGCAACGCGATGAATGCATTGAGGGAGGAGACTGTTGACGATAGCAGCTTACTTGAATCGGATACAGTGAAATGTCAGAGTCCGAAAAGAGACCTTGGTCGGCTGGTCCTTGCTAGGGGGCGGCCTAGACCTCGCCGCTGGCTCTTGCCGCCTCGTCCTCTGGATGGTTCTGATAATAGTCTCACGAGCATTATTCCTGAACGCCTCCATCATGTTGCTTTAATGCGACCCGCTCAGCTTGTGGTTAGATATGAAAAAGGAACTGATCAACAGGATTCTTTCGAAGAGTGGGGAGGGGTTTTTGTTTGCTCAGAGAAATCTGATATTGAGAATGCATTCGCGAAATCTGAACCACCTGCGCACGATGACTGGCAGCCGGAGTCTCTACCGAAACGTTCAAATGAGAAACGTTATGTGAACGTGGCGCTGAGAAGGATTCGGGAAAAAATTAATGTAAAGGCTGAAAACCCGACCACTGACGCGGTTGAAGAAGTGCCTTTGGCAAGGCCTTCAACGGCCATGGGAAGTTTGCTCCCGGGTTCTAGGAGTGGAGGTGCTGGTATGTCAAAAGGTGGGTCAGGAGGTGGTGGAAAAAACTCGCCCTTCACTCAGCCAGCTGCTCTTGGCCTAACAATGGATAATTTGGGTAACCCAATAGCTGAATTCGAGTTTACGGTAAGCAAAGAGTTCCTCGGTCAGTCACTTCAGGCTATACCTGCAGTAATGATTGATGGAAATATGAAAGATCCTGACGAGGCCACTGGATATCCTGAGTTTTTGGAGTGGATTTCTCCTGATGGTTCCCGTATGACTGCATCAGCGAGGCTTTCGCCAGATGCCTCCGGAAGGTGGATTGCCAGAGTGCTGGTTCCCGATGATGTGGCGGTGGGCCTACGTCTTCGGAAATGGGGGGGTAATCAATGAAAAAGGCTGTCCTTCCATTCCTTACGATTCCTGACGAGGCTATATCCACATCGCTATGGAGCGTCCAGCTTGCCACAGGCAGCCTGTATGTTGATCCGGATTATGTGGACGAGTGGGATAACGGGACTGATTTGAGGTTGTGCCGAGATATCGAAATTAATCTCGATAAGTGCTACGAGGCTCTGCGTACTCCGCCGGAAGAAACAGAGCTTCAAATGCTTGTCACAGTTGGAACTGGAGCTGGTTCTATCCCGGCTGGTCGTTGGATGCACCGATATTCAATAGACCCTGAAAGCCCCGTGGTTTATATTGACCTGAATCAGGATGGTGAGCCCCTTGCTGACGTTCTGCACTTGGAAGTGATTATCATACTCTCTAGGTCAGTCACGACTCCCTGTTCGCCAATATCTCCAGTACATGAAGGTAGTATCGTTTGGCAGGATAATAAACGAATAAGGCTTGAAGGGGATGTATCCCGTTTCCCTGTGAGTGAGACAGACCTTGGGTGTTTGCTCGGTCAGGAATGGAGGGGTGCGCTCTGGTACTTGCAGGTTGACTGGGATCCTAGGGCTGCATTCGATTCTTCAGTCAGGCTCCATGTCAACTCTCTACAGAAGGAGTTCGCAAGCCGTTTTCGCCAAGGTGACCCGGAGACAGTGCATTCGGTAATGGCTGATGTAATCAGCCAGATAACAACTGGATGTTTGGGGCTGGGGGACGAGTGGGAGTTTGAGGCAATTGATGAGTTTGGCGCAGTTTCCCTAGGGCAGGTCGCTGGGCACTGGCTAGAAAGTGCTTTCGGCACTATTGAAGCTGCACGGCAGGTTCAAAGACATGCTCCAGGCCAGTTTCACGCGTACCTGAACGCGCTCGCGGCACAGCAAGGAGTACAAAAATGATACTGCTGCCTAGACTCGACAAAGGCGAGGTGGATCTGGTGGCTGCTCAACTAAACCAGGGTCTTGTGGGACCTGAAGAGGCATCTTATATCATTGAGAAGCTTGAGTTGAGGCCTCACTGGAATCTTTCTGGAGGCTATGAGGTTCCTAGTGTGGATCGAGGACGTTTCATTCGAGACGTTGAGAATCTTGCGCGTGAGCAAGGGTATCCCGAATATCCGAGTGTTACCCGTCAGCAGGCGTTTGACAGAGGAGTTTGCCGTCTCCTCGAACGGACCGTTTTTTTTCGCAAAGCCGGGGGCGACACCCTGCGTGCGGCAGCTTGGGCTGGCTTAACGTGCCTTGATCTGCTCAATATTGCGGTATGGCGCCATTCTGCGGAAGGCAAGGGAATCAGCCGTGACCGTCTTCACGGTGGGCCTCGTAACTTTCTTCGTCGGCTTTGGCTGCGCAACAATGCCTTATTACTTGAGATGTCTGAGTATGAGAACCCTTGGGTACTGATTGACGAGATGAGTGAAGACGCAGTGGTTCAGATAATTGAACGGCCTTCACTAGCATCAGATAAAAGGGTTGCGTGTTTTATTGGGCTGGAGTGGAGAAATCGCCGTCAGAAAAACATCAATATGGAGCCGGTCATGCGTCTTGTGACAAGAAGGGTAAGAGCAACCAGTCAGACAAGAATGCTCGGGCTGCTTGATGATAAAAAGCTTGAAGAGGTTGTTGTCCAAGCTTTTGATTACGCAGTTAATCAGTTGGAAGTGCCTTCTTCTTGAGACAGTAATGATAATGAGGATATGTATTGGCTTGTCTTGCGATACTGTTTAGTACAAGTGCCTACGTGAGAGGTCCCGGATGACCAGGTTGCATATTGAAATTACCCATGATTGCGGTTGGCCGATGCTTCAGAAATTTATCCAGAAGTACTTGCATGGATATCAAACTGCACAAGAAAGTGACAATACGTGCCAATACGCAGTCAGTGCTCTCCAGCATCACGGATAGCGAGCTGGCTCGTCAGGATGGCGTTGCCACTGGGATCATCTGGGGGAGGCGGTGTCTATGGTTGACCGCATAAGCGCTCCTACATCTTGGCCTGAGAATGCCTCCACCTCTGTTTAGATGACCTGTCGTCGTGGGGCGTTAATTTTGCAAACCCACTAGGTGGTTTACGGAATACCCCAGCCGGCTAATGACAGGTTTGTAGTCCTGGTTGGCATGGAGCAGATGCAAGTTGTACTGTTGGAGCCAAGTGAACAGATTCTTGTCTTTTTGTTCTTAGTTCTCGTAAGACTTAGCATAGGTACAATCGCGCAGCGCGGTTTGAATGAACAGACTCTGCCTTGCCAGGATGGCGACTCCTTCGATTTAGCCCCTTGCGCTTGAGCATCCGCGCCATCGTGCCGACACCGATGTCCAGCGCCTAGGCGATCTGGCGATAGGTTGATGCTGCCGACGACGTTAGATGACCTGCTCCATGGCGGCGGCGCCGGTCGCACAAGGGCTTCACCAAGGCTCAACGAACGGTCTTGAAGCCCCGGTGGTCTTCTTCGCGGAACTGAGGGACGCACTTGTAGATCGTTCTCAGACTGTCACCTTGGGCTTGAGCCACCTCCCTTGGCTGTATTCCTTCGTCGATGACACGATGTGCCATTAGGGCCCGACTATGTGGAGTGAGACGGCCATTTTTGGTAGTGTTCATCCGGGCCTCTTGAAGCGGTTGGCTGGTTCACATCTCCAGTCTTCCGGGCTGGCTCAGAATGAACAACCTATCTAGAGATCACAGTTAGTTGTTGAATCCCCTGTTTTCCCCACCCAGCCTGCGTAGCGTGCTCAAGCCGCGTGAGGCTTTGACACTGCGGGTGTCTTGGTTCAGGCCTCTAGTGCTGGTGAATGAGGCTGGTTGAGCTTTTCTTGCTGAGCTCTATCCAGTACTTCCATCACCTTGATCGCAATGCGTTGTGCGAGCAGCGGAGGGACAGCATTGCCGACCTGTACGTACTGCTCGGTGCGGTTTCCCTCGAAGTAGTAGTCATCCGGAAAGGTCTGCAACCTGGCCGCTTCGCGAACCGTCAGGCTGCGGCACTGATATGGATCGTAATGAATGAAGTAATGCCCATCTTTTGAGATGTGGCTGGTAATAGTCTTCGACGGTTGATCTTCCAGCACTACCTTGAAACGGTCAGCAAACTTTCCAGATTTCCAGTTCACGTGCTTTGGTGCTAGATACTCTAGGTGAATGTCCTTGGTACCTATCGGGGATCGCTTCATGACCTTGGCGAAGACCGCGCAGTAGAGGTAACGAGCAAGGTCTTCTTCCATGTGGCTTCTGGCTTCGTGGTTGTACCAGAGGCCCCAATTATCTTTGGGCATGGCGCCTTCAAGCCAAATCTCAAGCTCCGAACCGCGCAGTTTTGGCTCTGGTTTTGCTTTTGGCTCATGTCTCCGCTCAAGTCTTTCAGAGATGGGGGTCGCAACCTTGCGCAAAAGTAGGTCCATGCGCTTCAAGTCAGACTTTTCAATATGATCACTTGGGTGTGAGCGGAGTTCACTTGCAACTCTTTCAGCAACTCGCTTTATGGTTGCATACCAGGCTTCTTTACTATCACCGCGACTTAAGCCGCTGCGGAGGTCTGCCAGTTCGCCAATTGCGTCCTTGACTGTTGGTCGTTTATCTTTATCGATTCTGCGCATGCGAAGCAGCTTTGCAAGATCGGGTGCTCCGATTCGGCTGACGAGGTCGTTTCTTACGCCAACAAGGATTACACGGTGACGTGCTTGAGGTATCCCGTAATCTTCTGCCTTTACCACAAACGATAGGTATTCTTCCTCACTGAGTGGTTCTGGATCTTTGGATAAAAGATCTCCAGAAGACCGGGGGTAGTACACACCATCATCAGCGAGTGAGAAAATCGTATATTGCTCTTCCGGATCAGTAGCCTCCGCAGCGGCCTTCCTGTTGGTGGCGGTAATCGGGTCATGCAAGTCTTGGAGAATCTGGCCGAAAATGCGTTGTTTGCCGACCCTAGAGGTCAAGATTCCTTTGACATTCTCCATGACAAACACGGCTGGGGAGTGCTTGGCGATGACATCCAAGTACTCGCGATAGAGGAAGTGCCTCTTGTCTTCTTCTGGACGGTAGTCCTTGTTCCCGCGATTGCGGACACGCCCGACAACGGAGTAGGCCTGGCAGGGCGGCCCACCGATGAGGACCCAGTCCTGGGTATGGTCTAGGCCTTGTTGCAGCCGCTCGTCTAGGGCATGATTTCCGGCCTCACCGCCGAGCTCTAGGCGTAGCGTTTCCTGTTCAGCTTCCAGCCACAGATCGCTGACATCTTCCCTGTTGAGCGGGTGTTCTCCACCCTGCAGGTATTCGAAGTAGGCATCCATGCCCTTGCCGCTGTCGAGCAGGAGGCGGTAGAAAGCACGCAAGGTCAGGGTGCGATGGGCCGATGCTTCCTTCTCGACCGACACCAGCGTCTTGAACTGACGGCTGCGATCCGGTCTCCTGATGGAGCTGAAGCCTTCGCCGAGGCCCCCGGGGCCCGCGAACAGATCTACTATTTGAACCGGCTTCGTCATTGTTGAAAACCTGCAATGTGTTCATGATCAGGAGGTTGGCGTGAACGACGTCGTTGACAGCACGACCCGCTCACGCATGATGCAAAGCATCAGGGGACGTGATACCAAGCCAGAGCTGTTCCTGCGCAGGTACCTCCATTCCCTCGGGTACCGATTCCGCCTTCATCGCAAGGGCCTTCCTGGCTCTCCGGACCTGGTACTTCCACGCCACAGGCTGGTCATATTCGTGCATGGCTGCTTCTGGCACCGCCATGCAGGCTGCTTCTACACGACGACTCCGAAGACGCGGCAGGCGTTCTGGGAGGAGAAGTTCCTTGGCAACGTCCGCCGAGACAACAGAGCCTACCTGGAGCTCCAGCACCTGGGCTGGCGTGTTCTGGTGATCTGGGAGTGTGGCATCAAGCACTGCAGGGATTCCTTATCTGACATCCCCAGAATGATCGAAGCAGTCAACCAGTACCAGGAGTGGCCAGCCATGCCCCCAAGGAGGCGATCTTGCTGCTCATGAAATTGACTTTTTTCGGAAGATGGTTTAAGGCCTCCTCCAGCCGCCATCCAGGCCATGATACCAGGTTGTGCACCCCGATGCAGGTTTGCATCTTTGTTCCATCTTTCTTGCTGTGCAGGCGTGATCCTGATCTCCGCTTCGCTAGAATCTTTCGATCAGGGTCTCATCATTTAGGTGCTTAACTGCACTTCCTTCCATGCCGCAGCGAAGCCATGAGTCCAGTGCATCGATGAGCGTCTGCCAGTAGTTGATCCAGTCTTCCGTCTCAAAACTTTTCTGGAGGTCTTTCTCCATGGAAGAGGCAGGCTCGCCGTCATCACTGACATAACAGTTCGGATCAGTCACTTCATGGAGCCTTTCAAATGAATCGGCATCTTCTACGGTAAATACACCATTCTCCATGTCTTCGTTGATGAGCCGTTCTGCCAGCTTGAGTCTCTCTGAAAGAAGCTGCTTGATCTCTTCCAGTGAAGGCTTTCTGCCGCTGTCTTGAGCTTGCATGTCGACACCTTGAGAATGTGTTTTTATACAGTATAGCAGGATGGAAGAGCCTGTCGGAGTTATCGTCAAATCTGGTGGATGGCGGTCAGGCCGCAGTCCTGTCTGATTGATCGGCTATCTGCTCCCCGTCTTGGAGCTTGATGTTGCTGACGACCAGTTCCAGCTTCTGGAAGTGCTTGATCCGCCTCCAGCGTTTCTGGGCGGACTGGAGCAGCTTGAAGACCATCACCAGGGTCGTGTCCCGGGAGCTGCAGTTCCGGCTTCGCTTCGTCCTCAGGCGGATCGTGGCGAAGGTCAACTCGATCGGGTTGGTGGTGCGGATGCGCACCCAATGCTCTGCCGGGAAGTCATAGAACACCAGCAGTTCGTCCCGATCCTTGGCCAGGCAGTCCATCGCCTGGGGGTACATGGCGCCGAAGCGCTTCAGCGTGCGGTCGAAGGCCTGATGGGCTGTTTCGCGCGTCTCCGCCATCCAGATCTCGTGAAGGTCGGCCTTGACCTTGGGCTGCACCGACTTGGGCAGCTTGTTCAGCACATTGGCCGTCTTGTGGACCCAGCAACGCTGGTGCGCCGTGGTCGGATAGACCTTGCTCAGCGCCTTCCAGAAACCCAGCGCGCCATCGCCGATCGCCAGCCTGGGGGCCTCGGTCAGGCCACGCTCTCGCAGGCCCGTGAGCAGCTCTTTCCAATTGGCTTCCGATTCGCGATGGCCATCCTCGACGGCGACCAGCTCCTTGCGGCCATGCGCCGTGACGCCAACGATCACCAGCAAACACAGCCGATCATCCAATCGCACATTGCTGTAGACGCCATCGGCCCACCAGTACACATAGCGGCGGTCCGACAGGTCCCGCTGACACCAAGCCTGGTGCTCGTCGAGCCACTGGGCTTTCAGTCGCGAGACCGTGTTGGGCGACAGGCCCTTGGCCTGGTCACCCAGCAGGGCCGACAGGGCCTCCTGATAGTCGCCGGTGGAGACACCCTTGAGATAGAGCCATGGAATCAGCTCCTCGACGCTGCGGGCCCGTTTCAAATAGGGCGGCAACAGGGTACTGTTGAAGCAGGCCTGGACGCCACTCCGGTCCCTCACCTTGGGCACCTTGACAGTGACGTCACCGATGCCGGTCTGCACGGTGCGCTCCGGCAGATAGCCGTTGCGTACCACCGACTGCCGACCGTCTTCCAGGATTGTGTCGGCATACTGTGCCAGGAAGGTGGCCAACTCGGCCTTGGCGATCAGGTCTCTTGCCCCTTGGCGCAGCAGCTCGTGCAACGGGTCCGAAGTCTCGGATTCTGGCTGCGACAGGGCTCGGAGGGTAGAATCGATCATGGCATATCCGCTCTTGTTGATTGAGATCTTGGTCGTGATCAATCAACAAGATACGCCACCCTTCCTACCTCCTCCCGTACACCAGAAACCACCATAGCTCTTCGCTTACCCTTCAGCGGGGATTTGCTAATATGTTAAGTACGTGAATCCATCACATAGCTAGGAGTGTTCATGGAATTCTGTCCACGGTGCCAGGGTGGCGCCATTGATGCTCCTAATTGCCCACTTTGTGGTGGTTGCGGCTGGGTTTCCGACGAGCCCGCTCCGGAGGTGCCAGTTAAAACAGAGTGCCATCCCGCGCCGCCCATGCGCCACCCCGCTGACCGCCCCCATTCCAAACGACACAAGCGTAAGCTACACCCGCCTGCCTTCACCCCCGAAACGCCGGCAGGCGACACGGATTACGCAATTATTCAGCAGCGCCGACAGAAAGAGAGAGAACGACAGGCGTTGCTAACGAAGCGTCGCCGGGAGGCCCGTCGAGCTGAGCGCAAGAAAGCCAAGGCACAGGCCAAGGTACAGGCCAAGGCACAGGCCAGAGCGCAGCCCAAGGCTGAAGCCCAGGCCCGACATGCAGCGAAGCAACATGGGTGGGGTTATACCGAACGCCGTTGCTGGGACGTGCGGGCGCGTGAACTCAAGCCTGATAGTAAGGAGGGGACTATCGTCGGGGGGCCGCAGCAGCCCAAAAGGAAAGCGTCAGGTAAATCTGCCACGCAGAGCCAGCGTCGTAGCTCGCGCCGGCAACTCTCTCGAGAAGAACAGTCTGCCAGGCAGGTGCGCAACACTCAGTTGGGTGATTCCCTGAAAGAGATAAGAGATCTTTTCACTAGTGTCGTGCCCGGCCCAGGACAGGAAGAGGATGGGGGGCGGGATATGGGGCATAGTTTCCGTGACGAGGGTGGGCAGTTCGGATCTATGCCCCTCTATGACGACTACGACAACTAGTCATCAAGCTATGAGGCTTATCGGGGTGTCCGCTCCAGGTGGGCCACTTCAGCTAACAGTCACAGCATCCTTCTGAGGACAGGGAGAGGGGACGTGAAGCGACTATTCATAGCTCGTATCAAGAATCGAAGGTGACACCTTCATGCCCCAGTGGGCATATTGAATTGATCTTCTGTTTTTCAGTGAGGGTTGCTCGTTCAAAGTTCTTGGTCAGGTAGTGCTCAAGTTTGTTGGAGCCATCATCGTTCGAGTACTCTTGTAACAGGTACCTGTTGATTCTGTTGTCTGGAGCAACCTTCTGGTTTGAATTGGCTATCCTCTTCTGGATGATCTCCTCCATCCTCTCTGGCTCAGGCAGCATGTTGCTTTCATCAGATATGATCATGTGGAAATGGATGTTGTCCATGCTTGGTGTCGCCTCTTTCACGACGAAGCCCCTGAGATGATCTCTTCCCTTGTTGTATCGGTTCTTAAGGATTGCTCTGTTCAAGTAGAGCAGAAAGGTGTTGAGTAGGGATGTCGCTGATTTTTCATTCACGCCATACTTGAATGTCAAGGTGAGATGGTACCGTGTAGGCTGTCTGGCGAGCATCTCAATGTGTGCTTTCCTCGTAGGGTCTTGAACTCTATCGTCATTGGTGATTATCGGCTTCTTGATGGTTGGGTTAAGCATCTTAATACTCTCCTTCATTTCCTTTAGACAATAATGTACTCAATGCGCCGCCTTTGCTTGATGGGCGCTGCAGCTACTCATATCAGTTGTGATCCTCAAGTGCGTATCCCGCTATAGAAGCGTAGAGTCACAGGTGAAGAACGAGATCCTCACACACCCGGCCGCACACCGGTCCGCATTCTGGATCTCAGAGTCTATTTAGTGCACCGTCGTTAAAGCCCGTAGAGGTCCTGTGGTGTGAGATTTCGATGCCTAAATTACGTAGGAATACGTCAGCGGCGACAGACGCAGCAGCCTTGGCCAAGCAAGCCCGGCGCAAGCGTCTCCAGGAACTGATTGCCACCACGGTCATCCCAGATTTCTGTGGCGTTGATGGTTGCCCAGGAGCGATCGAGTGTGGGAGAGACGTATTCAAGGAGTGCGCTAGCTATACCGACCTTGCTCACACCTTGAACACTCTGAAAGAGGAGACGCTGTCTGGGATGAAGGGCAATTGGAAGCCGCAAATGGTGAAGAATCTGTTTAAGGACTTCGATGAGAACCATAGGCGATAGGCAAGGCCGTTCTGATCCTGTCGGCTGATCGCTCAGCGGCAGATGCATGGAGAGTGGTTCGATGACGAGGGGGCACTCAAGCTTCCTTGCCCACGACCCTTGAGGCCGCTCTTCTAACCACCCGTGAGCGGCCCTGAGCGATCTACGAGACTGGCTTAACCGGCAGGAGACACCTTGCAGCTGACCCTTGCGGTATCATCGGGGATGCTTCCCGGGAGGCGATCAGCTGGGCCTCCGTGAACGCCACGGGCGGGCTCTGACTCGGCATTGATTCCCGGTAGTGAAGCAATGACGATGACAGGCGAGCAGGGGAATTCAACCAGGGAGGGAGCATGTACGACCTGATCGGAGACATCCACGGTCATGCCGAGCCACTCAAGCAGCTGCTCGACAAACTCGGCTATCGTGAGCAGGGAGGCGTGTGGTGTCATCCGCGACGCCAGGTGATCTTCCTTGGCGACTTCATCGACCGAGGACCTGAGCAGGTCGAGGTCGTGCGTATCGCCCGTGGCATGGTCGAGGCTGGCCAGGCCCTCGCCGTGATGGGCAATCACGAATACAACGCCGTGGCCTGGGCCAGCGAGGATCCTGAGCGTCCCGGTATGCCGCTTCGCCCCCACAGCGACAAGAACCGCCGTCAGCATCGGGCCTACCTGGAGCAGGTGGGGGAGGGCACCTCCATGCATCACGAGCACATCGCCTGGTTCAAGACGTTGCCGCTCTACCTGGATCTGAACGGCCTGCGCGTCATCCATGCCTGTTGGCATCGTCCCTCCCAGGAGATCCTGGCGGACTACCTCGACGAGCAGCAGCGTCTCCTCTCCGGCGCCTGGCCAGCCGTGGCACGCGAGGGGAGTGCCGCCTACGACGCTTTGGAGACCGTGCTCAAGGGGCTGGAGCTCCCGCTGCCCCGGGGCCATGCCTTCCATGACAAGGACGGGAATCCCCGCAAGCACATACGTACCCGTTGGTGGCGAGAGGAGGCCTTGACCTATCGGGATCTGGCGATGGTGCCGGAGGAGGCCATCGCGCAGATTCCACATGACCCCGTCCCTGAAGACGTGCTCCCGGGCTACGACGGCGATAAGCCGCTGTTCGTCGGTCACTACTGGCTGACCGGCACTCCCGAACCGCTCAGCCCCCACATCGCCTGTCTCGACTACAGCATCGCTGCTAGCCAGACCCCCAGCGGGGTCGAGGGCAAACTGTGCGCCTACCGATGGGATGGAGAGGCCACATTGAATCCGTGCCGTTTCGAATGGGTGGAGCATAGCGCCAACTCATGACGGGGCAGAAGTGAAGGAGTCTTCGATGAAGGATCCGAAACGGCTTCAAGGCGGTTTCACCTGGCAGCCGGTATGGGAGAGCAGACGTCCCCGCTTCTGGCTGGCGCTGCAGGGTGGTCGAAGATCCGGAGAACTCTATTTCATCAATGACTCGGATGAGCCTCTGGCGACCGTTATGGTGGCGCCGTCAGGATTCATGACGGCGGATGAGGACACGCTGACCCTGCAGGCCGCCGACTACACCTATCACGACGTGGTGCCCGGTGAGGCGGTGAAGGTGGCCGAGTTCGATGGATATTACGACCTCGACCTCGTGTTCAAGCTCGGCATCGAGGTGACGAGCCTGCGATACGGGAAGGTGCAGATGACGACTCCGCCAAAGAAGTGGTACGTGCCGGGGCAGGTGTTGCTCTGGGACGACGATGAGCCCGGGAGGAATGTCACGGTGCAACGCCAAGTTTAGCGTGTCCAACGACGGAGCTATGCTGCATCCGTGGGGCCCCTGATCTATTCTCTCGAGAGTCGGCTGCTCGGGCAGGGCTGCTACGCGATCGACCTGCGTGGTTATCGGTGCGCATGAGGACGCTATCATGCCGGGAAAGACGCGACGCAAGCGCCAAGACACCTTCGATTTCCTTTCGATGTGGCTGACGGGGTACGACTTCCGGGTCGAGCTGGGAGTGAATACCAACCTGAGGATGAGCCCGGTGTGGGTGAGGCTGGAGGATCGGATCCTCGAGTCCCGCAACTGGCTGGAGATCAGTGGCAAGTGCTTCGATCCCGAGGAACGTGCAGGGGAGAAGTTCGTGATCACGCTCTCCGCCGAGCCAAGTCCGAAAGGTTTCAGTGAGACGGTGCGGGACGTTCAGCAGCGTGATCGCAACGGTGTGCCCCAATTCCGTCCGTACCGTGGCGTTCAGGTCCCGGTCTTCGAGTGCCCCTTAGGCGTGGCGGTACTGTCCCGAGAGCGGAGGGACGGCCCATGGCATGCCTGGATGTCTGTCCCTGAACGCTATGTCAGCGACTGCCTGACCGTGTTGAGTAGCAAGACAGTCCGGTACATGTTCATCCACGAGCACATCGTCGGGAGGCAGCGCTGGATCAACGGCTTCTCGATCCAGTCGGGCAATCCCATCGAGTGAATCCTGTGAGCGCCTACCTGACAGGCCTTGCCTCCAGGTTTCGATGCCCTAGAGGTCTTGCTGTTATCATTCTCCGGGGCTACCGCTACCAGAATGCGGAGTGATGCTGCTTGACCTCACCGCCGACGTTCGCCTCCAGCTCTCGCTGAGGATGCCCAGTAGAGCCAGGCTGAATGCAACCGCAGCCAACGACTGCTGGCCACCGTCGACTTTCACATCCGGGAGCTGGGTAAGGAAATCGTCAGGCTAGGTTTACCGAGACAAGACGATCCTTGGGCGCTAAGGTGGGAGCGTAGGACACCGGAATACACGCCGCGGTAAGAGGCGCCGGTTAGGGTGAAACCCTAAGGGAAGATTACAGCAACCTGGTCAATGAAGAAGCCCATCTAGCATTCGCCCAAGAGATGGCGCTGTAGCGTGCGATCCAATACAGGTGCCGACCGAGGCTGGGTGTCCTCATGCTCATTCTGAGGAAATTGCATGGCAAGATCACTTCAGGTTTGGCGTACAATCGCCATCTTCATGGTGGTCCAGAAGTCTGTACACAGCTTAAATTAAAAGCCGGCTTTCTGGACAAGTCATCAAGGACACTTATCGGTGTTTGAGAGGCTATGATTGAAATTGAGGGTTATCTGTTACAGAAGAAGCTGGAAGGCGCTCTCCGCCAAATCGTTGGGGAGAACGCCTGGCGAGGGCGCGAGTTGAAAGTTCCTGGCAGTCGTCGACGATGGGACATGGCGTACGAGATAGACGGTATAACCACGGTCGTGGAGTTTGATGGAGATGCTCATTACTGGAATAGCCTCAAAATCAAGGTGGATGCGGAGAAGGATGCCATAGCAGAAAAGCTCGGATACAACGTTGTACGTGTTCCGTATTGGGTGCAGCTGACTACTGAGACCCTTTTTTACTACTTTGGCTTTGAGGGAGCAATTAAGCAGAAATTTCCACATGGATTCATCGCCACCAAGATTTTTCCAGCCTCATACTCTGAGCTTGGTGTTGAACGGTTTACGAATGAGCTTGTGGATCTACCGAAGGATATTCGTAAGGAAGTAGAGGAATCATTGCGTGATAGAGCAAAAGAGCATGGTGAAGAGTATGTCCTTCCGACAAACCTGCGACATTTGCTCTAGCAAGTGCGCCAGCGCAGATCGGCGCTCCAAAGCCGGCCAGTTATGCTAAACGCCATATTGGAAAGGTGGAGTTGAGTATTGCTGATCAGATAGTTCAGAATATACGGTCGGATCAATCCAATAGGTCTGCTGCGCAGGTATGGAGGAAAATGATCCCCCCTACACCGAGAATTACCTTGGAGAAGATATCCTGTAGGTGTCTCGATTGCCGAATCAGTACCGAATGATGACTCAGAGACTGGTGTAGGGGATGGTAGCGTGAGGCGTTATGGGTAAATCCGTTTGCCGTCTGGACGGTACTGATCGAACTGGATGACACAGCGGTTTCCCTTGATAATTTCCTTGGTGATATAGCGAACAGCACCTTCAGAGTCTGTCACCGGCTTGAACCATGAGCTGCCATCGGGACAAGACTTCATCACGCTAGCGCATTTCCGATCAGTGGATTCCCAGCATTCCCTGATAGCCTCTTTGAGGTCAAATTCCTCTCTACGGGCCTCGTTACCAATATACTGGGTTGGGTCCTTGATTAGCAGATGGATATGATAGATCCCGGATTGGCAGATTTCCAACGCAGGGATGAGAGTTACAGACTTCTTCGAACGCTTTCCAAAGGTCTTGATGTTGAGGTCCTTGATAAACCTGTCTAGATGTGTAAACCCACCAGGTTGTTCACGGAAAGCCCCAACCGACTGACCGGAGGTCGGTAGTCGAGACTGGCATGGGGCCGGTGCCAGTTGTACTGGTGCAGCCAGGCCGGCAAGTGCTGGCCTCGCTGCTCCGAACTCTCGTAGGACCACGCATACGCCCACTCGCGCAGTGCGGTTTGAATGAACCGCTCTGCCTTGCCATTGGTTCGAGGCGTATAGGGTCGGGTGCGCTTGTGCTTTAGCCTCAGGCGCCGGCACAGACGGTGAAATGCCCGGGATCGGTAGCAGGCACCGTTATCGGTGAGCACCCGCGTGAAACGGACCCCCAGCCTTCGGTAGTAGCGCATGGCGTCCAGCAGCGCGTAACACGCACTCCAGCCGGTTTCATCCGGGTAGCGGGTGCCGAAGGCGACCCGCGAGTGGTCGTCGATGGCGACATGGACATACTCCCACCCGGCGCCACGGGTATTCTGCTGGCGATCACCGGTGACCCGATGCCCCGGTTGCTCGAAGCGGCCGAGCTTCTTGATATCCAGGTGCAGCATCGCTCCCGGAGCGTCATGTTCGTAGCGGTTGACGGGCCGGGCAGGCTCGAGAGCGGCCAACCGGTTCAGTCCCTCGCGCGCGAGGAGTCGCGCGACCGTGCTGTGCCCGATGCCCAGCCGTTCGGCGATCTGGCGATAGGTCTGGCGCTGTCGGCGTCGCTCGATAAGTTGCCCGCGGAGCTCGCCTGAGACCGCATGAGGGCAGCGATAGGGCCGCGACGAGCGGTTCTGCAGCCCGGCCTCGCCCTCTTGCCGGTAGCGGCGTACCCACTTGTAGACGGTCCGTACGCTGACACCCTGCGCTTGGGCGGCCTCCTCGGGCCGGAGTCCATGGTCAACGACGCGGCGGACCAGCAGGGCTCGACCATGCGGAGTGAGACGGGCATTCTTGTGGGTGTTCATCCGGGCCTCCTGGAGAGGTTGGTTGGTTCGCATCTCCAGTCTTTCGGGTAGGCTCCGGATGAACAACCTATCGAGAGATCACATCTAGAAGAAGCTGAGCGTCAGCTTCATTGATCTTTCCTATGAAATTCAATGTCACCATGTGTTCCCAAGAGTGCTTGGAAAGTGATTTGACAACTGCATCGTAGTATTTCTCGTTCTCTGCCTCCTCTTTGATGCTATGAGTTAGTGACACTTCTAGATTGAGATTCCTATGCATTGCGTTGGTCCTCCTTATGATGCTGAATCTGTATAACTATCTATAGGCATGCCTTAACCAAGGCGACCGTTTGGCACCTATGGTCATCCAATGGCTGCACCTAGACGTCGTCCGCGGAAAGTCGCCTGTAGCGTAAAGCCCGCTGGATGCTGCCATTGACCTTGCTGTTACCTCTATTTACTCTCCTTGCGGTATGGTCTGTCTCTAATCTCTCGGAAAAAATATGGAAGATGCGAAGCGATGCCGTGCCTTCGATGAAAAGGCCAAAAAAAGAAACGCTGAGGAGGTCGAGAGGCTTGTCAAGCGGGAAAAGATGACAGTGCGTGATGCTTGTGAGCACTTGCTCATCCATCGAAGCGTCTATTACCGGTGGAGAAAGCAGCTGAGGGCGTATCGAAATGGAGATTTCGAGGCGCTGAAGAGCAAGTCCAAGAGGCCGCATCGGTTAGCCCGCAAGCTGTCAATGGATGTGAGACGTCAGATCATCGATATGGCTGAGTCTGGGGGTTATCGATCGGCCAACGCGATTGCCACACAGATCCGAGATTACGGGAGGGCTATCTCGACCAATACGGTCATCAAGATCCTTCGAGAAGAGGGGCTCTATGGCGAAATCGAGGTCAAGGATGCCCAAGGACGCGTAGTCAGCCGCAAGTCAGGGCTGAATCCACGAGCAAAGTGAAATAGTTGATATTGGAATCGACCGGACCGGCACCTCCTCATCGTCATGGCATCGACTTGTCAACGAGTTCGGGCTTGATGATTGGAGGCAACATATGGACCGACGGTCTCAATAGTGATGTCCGTGCCCACTCAGAGTGGTCATCCTCTATCATGCTCAGTCATCTTCGACTCGCCTTGTCCTGCTGTGTTTCTCTTGCAGCTCGGAGAAAGATAGTGCCTGACCAGAGAGGCGCTTAGAAAAGAGAATTACCGAATCCTTCATTTGAAACTCTATGAGGATGCACGACGGGGCACCCTCGCTCTGTCAACGTCAATGGAGATTGCCCAAATGAGTGTCCTCAGAATCTCGTCGCCTTCGGAGGAATGAGCATCACTGTCGAGGGGGCGAAGCCCCTCTAACTTGGCAGATGTGTCTACATGGCTCTGAGAGCGCATACAGCTGACGATCTTGTGAAGGGTTGGAGATCACCCTTCTAAGGCTGTGAAAAGCCTCCACAGGCCTTCACCTCGCCGATATGAGGCACTGCCATGATCAGGCGTGGGTGTCAGAGATGTGGTTCAGTCAACGGGTTGTTCAAGGCCGAAGTGAAATGCCAACGCGGGCCATGGCGGTACTTGGAAGCCGTTGAGCTCGCCACCCTGGAGTAGGTCGATCGGTTCAATCACCTGCGGCTACTGGAGGCTGCAGGCGATATGCCACCGGCTGAGCGAGAGGCCCTGTACTATTAGTAACAGCGTCAGGTCAAGAAGGCGGCCTGATGCTAACCAACGAGTTTCAGAGAAAGCCGTTACGGTTCACAGAAGGCTGGTGTGAGCTTCTGGACGATCTGGTGGTACCCAGGCTCATAGGGCGCGTTCTTGTCCTCCAGATCGCCCTTCACGAAGCCTTGCTGGCGGGCTTCGACGGCGGAACGAATGAGGATGATCTTGTCGTGCGGAGTGCTTTCGTCGAGGACGAGTTGGAGGGCTGCTACATTGCGAGGAAGGTCTTGCCTGTGCCGGCTGGGCCTGTGGCGGTGATCAAGGGCACCTCATCGAAGACCAAGCGGAGGAAGGCTTCCTGATTGAGGTTCGAGGGCTGGAGGGAGCATAGGTCATGCGGGGTGAACTTTTTGCGCTTACCGAGGGATTCGGATGCTTCAGGGCTTTCGTGCTTGGTGTCGAGTTTGGGCTTGCGTTTTGCCATGGATGTCATTCCTTTTCGTTTGAGCCTTAGGAGGCTGTCCCTATTTACCCTCGTCAATCCCCTTTCAGCGCTCCCGATGGCATCCTCACTCGCCCCCTCTTGGTAACAAGATATATCTATATTCACAGTACGCTCAGACGGTTTAGGACAGATGAGGGAGGGGAGGAGGCCCCTGAACATGACGATTGGTAACAAGATATATCTATATTCACAGTACGCTCAGGGATAAATATAGGCACAGACAAACGAAAGGAGACCAATTCAAATGATCGAGGCAAGTGACCTGAGGACCATCATTCGCGACACGCTGGGTGCCAATAACACAGGAAGGCATATCGGTCAAGAAGCCATTGACCTGATTCAGATGATCTTCTGGATGGAGACCGGTGGGGAGTTCGTATTCGGTTCTGGGTATCCTGAGCGCCATGGCTTCATGCAGATGACCCGTCAGAACGTCGATGACGTCATTATGGAGACGATCCGTCCCTGTGACAGGTTCGCGGAAGGGCTGGGGGATGCGTGCCTTGTAGACGCTCGTAAGGACGATATCGAGGACATCTTCATCGGAATCTCTTACAGCTGGCATTACCATCCGCACTGGATCTTGAGGGGAAAGTCACGCACAGCAATCCAGTTGCGAGTTCACCCCTGCGGAGAACTCCTTGAGCACATCGCGCACCCGCGCCGACATGTCGCCGTAGAGCCCGTAGTTGGACGAGAGCAGGCGGATGCGGCCCTGGTTGACCCACTGCTGTAGCTCGAAGGCTGGGGTGCCCATCTCGACGCCCAGGGCCTTGAGCTCGTTGGAGCGGGCGATCACGCATCCGTCGTTTTTGGACATCACGCCCACCGGCACGCCCTCGAGCCGCGGCTGGAAGACGCGCTCGCAGCTCACGTAGAAGTTGTTGCAGTCAACCAGCCCAATCATACGGCGTACTCGTGGATGACCGAGCGCACCACGCCCCACACCTGGCAGTCCAGGTCTGCCACCGGGATCGGCGCATAGCGACTGTTGCCAGAGCACAGGTAGGGCCGCTTACCGATCGTCTCGTAGCGCTTCACGATCACCTCGCCGTCGAGCAGGGCGACAACGATATGCCCGGGGCGAGAGTCGATGGAGCGGTCCACCACTAGGGTGTCGCCGTCCTGGATGCCGAAGTCGACCATGCTGTCGCCGGTGACGGTCATGAAGAACGTGGCGGCAGGGCGCTTTACCAGCCGCTCGTTGAGGTCGAGCGTGCGGCCGACGTAGTCCTCTGCCGGTGAGGGAAAGCCGGAGATGCCGGCGCGGATGGTGGCCAGCGGATGGGGCAGGGCGCGGTATGGCGGTGCCGAATGCGGATGGTGGATCTCGGGATCGCACATGGCGGTGCCTCTCGTCAAAGACTGTTCGTTTGTACAGCATTCGACACCGGCGCACCCTTAGGCAAACGCTAATATGAGCACAGGCTAGGGGACGCAGGCGGCCGGGCCCGGCTTGGCGCGGCTGGTGGCAGGATCACGAATTGGCAGTGACGACATGCGAGTGAGCTACCTGGGCCCGGCGTGTCTGGGCATCGACCACCCCACGCTGAAAGGCTATGATCTGACGCGCTTCAAGCCCACCTGCCACCTGGTGGAGATGAGCGATGACGCCGGCGTGGGCGGCCCGCTGATGGAAGGTGACTTGCTGGTGGTCGACGAGCAAAAGCCCGCTCAGCATGCCGACATGGTGGTGGAGCTTGACGGCAAGCAGCGATTGTAAACAGGCCATCGGATTGCTGATGCTCACCTCTGGACGGCAGGAGTCGATCTGGGCGAGGCATTCGGAGCTGCGTGGTGTGGCGCGTCGATCCCCTCGGACGGATATCCTCCAGCGCCCTTGGTGGGTACTGGTTGACGAGGACGAGCAGCTGGTGAAAGAGATCCTCGAACGGTATCAGCTTGAACCGTCCCGGAATTCCCGGAGGCTATCGCTTTGAGAATCGAGCAGGTGGTGCGCCAGCGGAGTGGGGAGCTCCTCTTGCAGGAGGGAGTCGGTGTTGGCGCTTCAAGTGCTCCCCCTGAATTCCCCCAGAGGTGATATGTAAGTCGGCAATTCATTGAAATATATGGATAATAATCTACGCGATGAGCCGTTGAAGGGGACAGGACTTCCCTGGCTTCAACTTGGTGGTGCTCACATGCTTGCCGCTGCTCTCACCGCACAGTCTGCTCTCCCGCATAGCGCCTGCTGCCGGGATGTCTGTTCGGTGCTGACGTCAGCCCTCGCGGATCCCGTATACACAGAGAAAGATTCCTCCCAGCCGTGCGTACCTCGAGTTGCCGGCAGAGGTCACGTCGCAGGCGCCTCGGGCCGCACCGGTGACCCTCTCTGTTCGGCTGAGCACTGCTGCGATCATACCACTCCTCTCCTGCCTCGGATGGACTAGGCTGGGGGCCAAAGAGATGGCGTCCCGTTAAAGTGGGCGAACGGCCGGCACACGCTGAACACTTCAGACCAACGCCAGGAGGTTGACGATGGAGCTTGAAGGCAAGCTAGTGGTGAAGGTGGCTACGGAGGCCGGTGTGAGGCGCTTCGAGATGCCGGGGCACGCCTGGAGCCATGAGGAAGGGGACTTGGACGAAGGGTGCCTGATGCGTCACCTGGACTTCCCTGAAGCTGGGGTGGTGGTAGCCCTTGAGGACGGCGGGGCGGCCTTCTATCCCATACGCTTCGATGATCCCGAGCTTGAGGTCCAGATTGTCTCAAACACGCTGCGCGTCCCGCGCCGTTTTCTGTCCTTGGATCCGGAAATGGACGTCTAAGCGTCCCATTGAAGTCCTGCCACCATAGTTTCGTGATCGAGCCAACCGCGGAGCTTTTGCGTTCCCCGCGGTGGCTGCTACCTGGCTGATGGTACGTTCACTTGCTAGCCCTCGAGGTGTTCGTACCAGCCGCGATCAGTACCGCGGTGACTCTTCCTGGAATGTGCCCTGGCCTGAGTCCTCGCCGCGCCGCTTCGGCTCGGTTCATCGACTCGGGGCCACCGGTGCGGTATCAGCCGGCTAAGCTTGCTCCAATAGCGTCGAGTGGTGATCTGCCTTGACCTGCCCTGATCTGCCTCTTCTGAGTAGGCTCAGGCAGCATCTGGTACTCGGAGGCGTGGCCGCAGCGATGGCAGGTGAGTTGATAGCGGTTCCGACTCATCGGCCTCACGTCGAACTCCCTCCACGCATTCCCAGCCGCCGGTCGGATCTCGATGCATCCGCAAGGGCACATCATCACCCAACCGCCACATGGATCGGGAATCAGGTTGATCTTGTGCATGCCGGCATCTCCTCGCCCTTCCTGGATGACAGCAGGATAGGTAGCCGCGAGCAGAAACGGTGTAAGCGATCGCCAACTCTGGTTGTGCGTAGATCCGGCACCGTGCTGCGTGAAGATCCTGACTGACGAGGGCCGTCGTCGATCTCCTACGGCCGGTGCCCTTGAGGCCCGCTAGAGTTATGAGCGACGTTACGCTCCTAGTGTCAGGCCAGGGACGGCCGCCCCATCGAGGCTATCCTCCCTGTATATGTGGACGCTTCGCGCTCTTCAGTCCCTACCCGAAGCTCTCAGCGGCCCTTCGAATGCCGCTAGAGCCCAGTGATATTCGGCCCCGCTACAACGTCGCGCCCGGTACTTGGATTGCCGCTATACGGCATCCGGAGCAGGGCGCGCCACTTGTTTTAGACGAGGTGTGGTGGGGCTACCGGCCTCACTGGGCCAATGAGGGTGCGCCGGAGCCGATCAACGCTAAGAGCGAGCGTGTCGCCGTCTCCAATTACTTCCGCGCGGCGTTCGCCCATCACCGCTGCCTGGTGCCGGCGGACGGCTGGTACGAGTGGGCTTGGAAGCCCGGCGGCAAGCAGCCCTACTACCTCAACCGCCGGGATAACGAGCCGCTGTGGCTCGCCGCCATCTGGACCGAGCGCCCGTACGGCGCTCCGGGCTGTGCCATTCTCACCGAGCCCGCCCGCGGCGTGGCCAAGAAGATCCACCCACGCATGCCCGTGGCCCTCGCCGACGATAGCCTCGAGCCTTGGCTCGATCCCCGCCTAACCGACCGCGAGATCCTACGGCACACGATTCACCATCTCGACGATGGCCTGCTGACCGACTGGCCCGTGAGCCGAGACGTCAATCGCCCCGACAATGACGACCCCAGCCTGATCGAGCCTGCTGACAATCAGGATCAGTGATCACCTACGGAACTGTGCTGTCCCGGGCGCTAGGGTAGGGGTGTGACGTCAGGCGTCCGCGATCCCGGCCACGGGACCGCCGCCAGGGAGGCAGGCCGGCGTCACCCCTTTCCTCGAGCCGCATCCGGCCAAGGACGGCCATCCCTCATACCGACATCCGCCGCACCACCTGCCCGGCTGGCGTCGCCTAGTCCTTGGCCTCCCGCATACCCCCTCCAGTCCGACCTGGAGGGAGCGTAGGCACCAGCCACAGCAGCGACGGCACCAGGACCCTACAGCTCCCCGGCGGCGGAACGCTTCGCGCCAGGGGCAGGGTGTGGCCGTGGGGCTCAAGGCATTCGTGCAGGCGGGGAAGTGAAGGGCGAAGCCCCGGCGCTGACGGATGTGACGGTGGAGGTGTGACAGGCATACGAAAAAAGGGGCCCGTAGGCCCCTTCGCTTCTGTGGCAGGTTTACAGGTCCAGCTTAAGCTGCCCTGTCGGGACAAGAATCGGCCAGGCCTTCTTCCCATAGTGGCGAGCATGCTGCACTTCGCCGGTCTTCGGGTCTGTCCGAGTAGCCCGGAAGATCAAGGTGTAGCCCTCGGGCACATCGATCCTGTTGGCCATCGTCACGGTACTCCGTGCAATCACAGCTTCCGACACGGAACTGCCGCCACGTCTGGTTACAAATTTTTTTTGCAACCTCGGTGATCGATACGCTAGGCTTCGAATGCCACTTCAAAGGTAGCGTACAGCTACGACAGAGCAACAAGGCTGTGGTGGTCATGTTGCTTTTCTCAGGGCCACATGGTGCGCCAACACCGTGTGGCTCATCTATTTGCGTCCAGAATTTTCTTTCTGATCCTGGCTGAGGACAGAGAGACGCCGAATCTCGATACAAGTTCATGTTCTGTGAGTCCCCTAGCGTGATGTGCCGGCATGAGAAATTCCGCCGCGAACGTATCTGCTTGCCATTCTGAATCACAGTACGGTTTATGGGGCTTGCCCGGTGAATGGGCGCGTGACATTCCCTGGACGTCACTGCCGTGTAAGAGAAGGTGCCCAACTTCATGAGCTAGCGTGAAGCGAGCTCGTGGATCGCCGTCACATATTCCTTCATACGTTCTTTGCGTGAGAACTATCCGATTGTCATCGGGGAAAGCGCACGCATCTTCATCCCGCTGAAGGTATGGCATTTCGGGATCATCGACATGGAAGTGAACTCCGTATTTGTACAGAGTGCCTTCAAGAAACTCCCCCATGTCGATGTTGTCCTCGTGAATTTCGAGGATGTCTCGGAAGCCAAGTGCTAACCTTCTGATTTTTTTGGTGCTTTGGGGTTTGACTGGTACCCCTCGGCGACGGTAGTTTGATCCCGAGCTCATACTCACTCCTGTGATAGAAGGTCTTCAAGCTTTTTCAGCATATCAGCCCTTTTGTTGGAGTCGGCATCGGGTATTCTTCGCGCAAAGGCAGCGAGGACACCGCGCTCATCCATATTAAGCTGATCTACATTAAGTGTGCTCCGAGATTTGTCGGCAGCACGCGTGATTTGATCGTTTTCATTGAGGCCCTCATTTTCAAAGAATCTGCATGTTTTCTGAATTATGTCATCTGTAATTGGTCGCTTACCTACCTCTATTGCAGAGAGGTAGGCAGAAGAGCAACCGATGTAATCGGCCATGTCTTTCATTCGGCAACCAACTTCAAGGCGAAGCTTTCTAACGCAGAGCCCGAAAGGTGTTAGTTGCATACATCGTCCTCCGTTGCGCTCGACCAGTGTTGGCGAGCAGGGCGCCTTTGGTGACGCATGTTAAGTTGTAGCGCAAGGAGGTGCATACTGTCAACAAATTTGTGAAATCCCTGCTCAGCTCAGGTGATATCATAGTGCTGTCTCATAGTCTCATGTCACGAGCTACCTGCCCTGGTGCCGCACTTTGATCGGGGGCTACCCTCCAAATCCCTTCAACCACGTCTTGGCCGCGCTCTAGCAGATATACGAGCCCGCCGGCGTTCCAATACTTGGCATGCTCGTCGAGCGCATCAAGCCGAATCCTCTCGCTGACCAGCCGCCCCTGCCAGATCACGTGATATTCCACCACCCGGCCGCGGAGTGGATGTGCCCGCCGAATGCTGATCCAGCCCTTCGCCTCGAGTCTCTTCCGCCACTTAGTCAGCCGGTACCGCAGCGTGTCGTCCATCGCCGGAATCTCACACCGCCTCGTTCGGGTTCCGGCTGACCATCACCTCGCCGCTATCCAGGCGCGTGAGGTCGACGTTGCCTTGGGTCTCGAACTCCTCGAGCAGCCGCTCCCAATCCTCGGGCTCGTCATCGGGCTGCGGGGTCAGGGTCACCTGGTACTGCTGCCGGTACGTCGCCGCCTCGCGCTGCTGCTGGATCCGCCGGCCGAGCTGCTCGTAGCTGGTGGGAGTGTGCTGATCCATGGCGCCTCTCCCTGTCTTTACTGGATGGGTATCCAGTATCGGCAGGGCGGAGCGGGGGGCAAGGGGAAGGGCCAACGCCCTGTGAGGGCAGGGCGTGGGGCATAAATGGGGCAGACTGGACGCCATTCCATGCCATCCGGTGGGGTAGGGCGGTGGTGGCAGATGGTTGATCAGGCCGGCAACGGTGCGGGTTCCCGGTTGCTGGCGCTGGATGCCCGTCCATATGCGGCCATCATCGGCGTATTGTGCAATGAGGTCGCGTCAATGCCTTCTTCCCTACCTCAGCCTCTCAAGAACCGTGCACTCGCAGTTCTCTTGGCCTATCTGGTCAATACGTATGCGATACCTGGCGACTTGGGAAACCCCGTTCTCCGTTGATACTCGCTCTCGCATATCAACGAGGTCGCATGTGTTTCCGATGGCAAGATCGTCCTCGTGCAGAGCGATCATCTCGCGGGACACCGTGACCCTGTCTCCAATCTCCATACGGCACGCCTCCTGTCCATGCCACAAGTTCTTGGCAGCGCCAGGGCCGCCGTTATCCACGGCCTGAAGATAGCAGGAGGGGAGCTGGATCTCTCAACGGCTGTCGCCGGAGGCGTGATACAGACTCCGATTTTTGAGCCAGGGGTTTCGTGCAACATACCGATTCAGAAAGACAATCCAGAGGGCAGGAGTACCATGTGTGAGCTACGTCTACGCCGATCCGCCTCAGCGCTGCCGAGTGATGTGAATCAGCTTGGAGTAATGTGAATCGAGGAGCTGTTTTTCAGCCTGGGTTAGCGCACGAAGCACGGGATATGTATCTGAAACAGGATCAAGGACTGATTCCCGAACCTCAAGGTACCTGATTCTCTCCACCTCGCTGGCGTGACGAGCATATCGCGCCCACTCGCACTTGCTCACCTTTGACTTGTAGAGGGCTACAGCTTCGATCCCGGTGTTCGCTGGGGAGTCTGGTATGCCTGACCTCTGATCGTAATCTCTTAGGGCGCGCCAAATAGGGTAACGGGCTTCGTTTCTCTCTCGTCGCTTGTCTCTACCGATCGCAAGTCGATTGCCAATCAGCCCACCGAACAGAATGCCGAGGATTGTGTATGCCAGCTCGCTCCACCACATGGTTTTCTCCTCCGTGAGTCACCCAGTTAGAGTGCCGCAAAACCCAGCCGTCACGCCAGCAAGCATGCGGATCGCATCTGCTGGATATGCCCACCCAGCTGGGTGAAATCTCAGGCAGGAGGGTAGGTTAGGGAGGGTAGGGGGTAACATTGGCAGAGTCCCGCGCCCACCTCGAACCGGTGACCGACGCCAACGGCGTGACCTGGAACGGTGGCTTCGACTCTGCCCTCAAGATCAAGGGTGCAGTGGACATGGCCGAGTTCGCCGGACAGTCCGAGATCGCCCTCTACGACCTGGAGACCGCCGAGCACGTCTTCACTCTGGTCGAAGGGAAGCAGGTGGCCGCCGCCATTGGCGCTGTGTTCCAGGAGAAGATCGCCCCCAAGCAAGCGGCGTATCGCCCTGGTCGCCATCGACCTCGAGGCGGCTGACGCCCGCGACCACAGCTCCGCGGTCACGTCGGCGGTGAGGGTGAAGCGGTACACGCCCCCCGGCGGCTGTGGACCTCGACCACCAGCACCGCCCGTTCGTCCTTGAGGAGCTCGAGCCAGTACCGGAAGCGGGGGATGTCGGAGATCTCCATGGGCGAATGCCGAGCTTAGCGCCTTTCACCGAACAGGAGCGCTCGACGCTTGAAGTCGACCAGCATGGCGCCTCTGAGGTTGTCCCTCGCGACTTCATGGACGAGGCCAGCATCGTACAAGGCCTGTGCGTACCCATGCCCATAGTGCCGCGCCCGGTCGTAGGTCAGCTCGTCGGTTGCTGCCTCCATCCTGGAGGCAATACTCCGCCAGCGTTGCAGCGTCTCGGGGCAGTTGGGCAGGAACTCTTCCAGCTCTTGGAGGGTATACATGGGGCTACTCCGCTTTCGTATCGGCCAGGGACAGTTCCAGGGTAGCCAGGGTGGTCAACTTCCCCTAGGAAACAGGCTGATCAGAGTGAAAGGAGAGACTAGGGTGGTAAGGCCAAGCCACCGAATGAGCAATCTCATAGCATCAAGTTTTTCGGTCACACGCATCTCGGACGCCGAGCTCGGCACGGTGAAGGTCTCGGACTACCACATCATCGGCGCCATCGGCCGTGACCAGGAGCTGCAGGCGGTAGGCGATGACCCTCGCTCGGGAAACTACGTGGTCGTGAAGCCGGACAGGAGGATGCCGCCGCTGGTCTCCCGCGACCAACCTGGCACCGACATCACCCCGGAGATCCTGCTGATCGAGGTCGACGACCCGGACGACCAAGCCACGATTGACCAGCTCAAGGAGAAGTTGGGGGCGTAAAGCTGAGAACATGGTGACAGAGGAGCGACCGCCCGAGGTGGGGGAACACCCAGGGCGGCCGCCGAACCCGCAGAGCATGCCTGCAAGCCATCGGCGCATCACGACCTCCAGAAACGAGAACACCCCAACGAGGTGCCGGAGCAAGGGGAAGACTGAGTCAGCCCAGCCCGGCGTGGGCCTGGTGGATCTCGGCTTTCAAGTCGCTAGAGCGCTTGTGAAACTCGTTGAGCTTTCCGGCGGCATAATCGAGTGCCTGGTCTTCCTTCTCCTGCTCGTCGTCGAGATCACGCACGAACCGGTCGAACAGGAACTGGACGACCGTCAGCTCGTAGACCTGCTGATCAGCCTCGGAAAGGTAGAACTTGACCAGCGTTGCGAGCCGGTTCGCGGCCGGAAGATGGTCATGGATGCCTAGCTGCTGCTGCGCCTACCGGCGCACCTCCGTGGCGTTGAGGTGCTTGAGCATATCCCGCACAGTGACCATCTGCCCGGTGCGAGTGGTTATGACCTCATCCAGCGCGGAGTAGGCCTCCTCCAGCTTGCTGCGTCGGAGGGCATTGTTGTTTGCCTTCACGGTGGCTTGGTAGGCGCCCCAGGCACCAATCCCAGCACCGCCAGCAGCTCCCACCAGGGTGGCCAATGCGGTCAACCCGTCGCCAGCGTCAAGCCCGCCGGCGGTCAGTCGTGCCTGGCACTGGTGAAGTAGGAAGAGCAGTGTTTCCATAGTGTCGCGTCCTTGCGGTGGGGATACCACGCTAGCGCGCCGACACAGGAAACGAAAGCGCCCCTGCGGGTGACGTGGCGCGGGTAAAGTGGCTGCTCCGGCAGTCGGCTCCGCGAGGTGCTGATCTTCAACTGGGACGTAGAAGCCGAGCCGGCGGGGCTGTTCTGAGAGTGAGCATCATAGGGAAGGATGATCGGATGGTTCAGGAAGTACCTTTCGAGACAGCGGGGGAGCTGATCGACTATATTTCGCCCCTGCATCAAGACCGTTGGCCCCGAGGGTGCTATGTGTTCCGGGGGCAGCCTTGTGCTAGCTATGTGTTAGCACCTGCCGCATATCGGACCCACGGCCCCCTTGCGGTTGGCAAAGTACTCGACTGGCTTGATCCTGTTGCTGCGACGCAGGTCTACTACGAGCTCTCCCTTCTGGAGAAGTTCATCGCAGCCTGTGATGCCTCCGGAACCGCTTTGACAGGTGACTCGCTTGCGGTGCGAGATGTGCTCAAGGACGGGAACCGTTACCTCTATGAGCCCAGCCTGTGGCCCCCTCGAGAGCTATATCCCCTTCTAGCTACCGCTCAGCACCATGGAGCCCCTACCTGCTTGCTCGACTGGACCTGGCGCTCCTATGTAGCAGCTTATTTTGCCGCCTCTGGGGCTCTCCAGCTCAATATGGAAGAGCGCTTTGCCATCTGGGGCTTGAATATCAAGCACAAGGAGAAGTGGGAAGACCTCTCGTTCATTGAGATGCCCGGCAGTACTAGTGCGAACCTGGCTGCCCAATCTGGGGTCTTCACGGTCTCCACGATCCGCGCGACAGGTGGCGAACGGTATGAATCAACTTCCCTTGAAAATCAGAGAGATATATATCGTCATCAGACCGCTGACCAACCTGGGTTAGTCAAGATGACACTACCAGCTCACCAGGCGTCTCAGGTCCTACTGCTGTGCTCTGACCTGGGCGTCAAAGGATCGGTACTGTTCCCAGGCTATGAAGGGGCAGCCAGGGAAGTGAAGGACTATGCCTACTGCCTTCGCCAGTAGCGACTGGTCGCATGAACCCGCTGTGCCAAAGAATCTGCCAACCTGGGCTCAGCGGCTCTAGCGGGGCAGTGCCAAGGATGACGCGCGATTACATATAAGTGTCTGTTTTTTTTATTTTTGATTGTCGAGGTGACTGGATTCGAACCCGCGACCATTGCAACCCTATGGCACCGCGCTACGCTTGCGCGACCCTCTTCTTGAATGCCAATCGGTCTAGGTCCGTGAAACCTCGCTCCAGAGCGTCCAGGTAGTCGCAGTACCACTGTATCTTCTCGGCCCGGTGTTACAGCTATTCGGCCTGGTTGGAGATTCTCTCAAGCCCCTTCTGCGTGTGGGCCAACATCGCCTCCGTCAGTCCGCCGGCCAGCCGTGTTCGGGAAGCGCAGCTTCCTAGAGGTGTGATGCGACCCGTTGACACGTCTACCTGACCACCATTTCAAGCCGTGGCTGCGGGGGGGGGGCATAGGGGGGCATAGGGGGGCATGCTACACTTGTTGGTCAATGGCCCGGTGAGAGGAACGCGGTCCAGTGCCTCAGGGAGCCGGAGACGTATCGTCTTGAGAATCGAGCAGGCTGTGCGCAAGCGGAGTGGGATCGCGCGTCCTGGTGGAGGGAGTTGGTGTCGGTTCTTCAAATGCTCCCCCTGAATTCCCCCTGAGGTGAAGATGCTTTATGCAAACCATTGAAATATATAGATTATAATCCAGTCGATGAGCCGTTGAAGGGGACTCATAATCCCTTGGTCGCTGGTTCGAGTCCAGCTGGGCCCACCAATATCAGGCAGTGCGGCGGCGCTCTCGTGTTCCTTCCGCCACCTCCCGGCACCGGCCCTCATGGCATGTATCTCCCCACTCATCGTGCCCAGCGGCGGCTCGCGGACGTCTCACACCACAAGCGCTCCCGGCCTACGTCAGGCATAGCCGATCTCTCACATTCAGGTCAGCTCCTTCCAATTAGCTTGGTGTGATCTAAGGGAGGAGTGCGAATGGATAACATCGACCTATTGCCGGATCCCCTGCATGAGGGGTGGATCTTGTCGTGCCAGTGCGGGTGCAAGGAGATACGCCCGGCAGCCGTGACGACCTGGTTGGATTTCGAGGTGTTGGCGTTGTCCGAGATCCGCTTCCAGGTTACCTGCTTGTCCTGCGGCGGTCAGGCACAGCTGGAGGTAAGCGAGGACGAGCAGGATGCGCCCGAGGAGGCTGGTTCGGGTTGATGAGGTGGGATTTGGGGCGACCGACAGCCGTGTCGGTCGCCCCTTGTTGTTGGTTCATTGCCGGCTAGCGTGAAAGGGGAGTGGCCCCGGGCGCGTGGCGGCGCCATCGCGCACTGAAGTGCGCTCCTACGAAGGGCATGCTATCGCGCACTGAAGTGCGTTCCTACGAAGGGCATGCTATCGCGCACTGAAGTGCGTTCCTACGAAGGGCATGCTATCGCGCACTGAAGCGCGCTCCCACGAAAAGCGCTCCCACCAGGCAGTTCACGCCGAGGCGGGAGGCTCTCTGTTGCGTCCGGTCCTCGTCGCTATGTCAGTGCCAGGTACGGCTGGCTTTGCTGCCGGTCGTCGTTGAGCCTGAAGCTGCCGACCAGTTCCGCCAGGCGGTCGGCTTGTTCGCGCAGCTGCTCGGCGGCGGAGGTGGACTCTTCCGCCAGGGCGGCGTTCTGCTGGGTCATGCGGTCGAGCTCGGCGACGGCGATGTTGACCTGGCCGATGCCGTCGCTCTGCTCGGTGGTGGCGTGGCTGATCTCGCCGAGCATGCCGGCGACGCGATTCACCACCTCGACGAGTTCGTGCATGGCGCTGCCGGCGTCGCGCACCAGCCGGGTGCCGCCCTGGACCTTCTCGCCGGAGGCTTCGATCAGGCCGCGAATGTCCCGCGAGGCCTCGGCGCTGCGCGTGGCCAGTTGGCGCACCTCGTCGGCCACCACCGCGAAGCCCTTGCCGCTCTCGCCGGCGCGGGCCGCTTCCACCGAGGCGTTGAGGGCCAGCAGGTTGGTCTGGAAGGCGATGTCGTCCATCACCTTGATGATGTTGCCGATGCGCTCGGAGGCCTGCTGGATGTCGCCCATGGTGGTGACCACGTCGGTCACGGTGTCGCCGGTGCCCCGGGCCAGTTTGGCCGCGGACTGCGAGAGCTGGTTGGCCTCGAGGGAGGACGCCGAGGTGTTTTCCACGGTGCCGGTGATCTGTTCCATGGAGGCCGAGGTCTGCTGCAGGCTGGAGGCCGCCTGGTCGGTGCGCCGCGACATGTCCTGGCCGCCGCTGGCGATCTCCTGGGCGGCGTGGCGAACGGCCTCGCTGCTGCTCCTGACCTCGGCCAGCACGTCGTGCATCTTGTCGGCGAAGGCGTTGAACTGGATGGCGAGTTCGCTGGCCTCGTCCTTGCCCTGCACGGGCAGCCGCAGGGTCAGGTCGCCATCGCCGTCGGCGATCTCGCCCATGGCCTCGGCGGTGCGCCGAATCGGGCGGAACAGGGCGCGCAGCAGCAGCCCGAGCACCGCCAGGCTCGCCAGCAGGATCACCGCGACGAGCAGCATGACCAGCAGCACCGCCCGGTTGAGGTCGGCGAACAGCTCGCCGCGGGGAATCCGCGCGAAGGCGATCCATTCGGTGCCGGGCACCTCGATGGCGGCGACCAGCTGCTCGGCGCCGTCCCCGTCAGTGAGCGTGGTGTAGCGATAGCCGTCGCCTGCCAGCAGTGCGTCGGCCTGGGTCTCCCAACCGGGTAGCTCGGCGATCGGCTGGCCGGCCATGGCGGCGCCCTCGGGATGCACGCTGATGGTGCCTTCCTGGCTGGCGAGGAACACCGTGCCGGTGTCGCCGAGCTGGTAGTTGCCGATCGTCTCCGCCATGGCGTCCAGGGTATAGCCGACACCGGCGATGCCGACGCGCTCGCCGTCGATCTCGACCACATGGTTGATGAAGACCTTGAGCTCGCCACCCTCGGAATCGACGTCCAGGGTGTACTCGGGGGCGCCGGCATCGTCGACCATGGCGTAGAACCAGGCGTCTTGCGCCCGGTCCAGTGTGCGCTCCAGGCCCTCGGCCGTGTAGTAGTGGCCGCTGAGGGCCGAGACGAAGAACACGGTGTTGGCCCCGGTGCGCCGCTGCAGCTCGTCGAGGTAGGTCACGGCGCGCTCGGTGGCCGCCGGGGGCTCGCCCTGGCTCAGCCAGTCCTGCAGGTAGCCGTTGTTGGCCAGGTCCCGGGCGGTGGTGATCGGCCCGGTCAGGGTGGCCGTGATGTCGTTGCGAATGCTCTCGAGCGTGGCCGGCAGTTCGGCGCCGGTGACCCGGTCGGTGATCAGGTCGCTGAACAGACGGTATTGAATGGCCGTCGCTCCGCCGACGATCAGGACCATGCAGAGGCTGACGACGATCATCAGTTTCTGGGCAATGGTGAGATGCTTCACGGTGTTCCCCCTGGCTCCTCGCGCGCCGCCGGGCGCGCTTGATGTTGTTGACTACTTGGTCAACAAGTCATCGGCGGGGCGGGAGAAATCTGTAGGGAAGGCACCGGGTCGGCCGTGAAGGGGAGGGGGGATGTATCGTGGTCGGAGCAGGGGGCGGGCGAAGGTGCGAGTCAGCGCAACACAGGCGGGGCCGCTGGCCGGCCCCGCCTGTCGCCTTGCTGCCTTACTGCGCGGTGATGGTGGTCATCACCAGGTTGCCGTCGATCTTGATCGGGCCGTCTTCCGAGGCGCCGAGGGTGTACTCGAAGATGCCGGTCTCCATGCCGCCTTCCTCGCCGTGAACCATCAGCATCAGCTGGTCGCCGTCGCTGACTTCCTCGGTGAGGATGGCGGTCACGTCCATGTTCTCGCCTTCCTTGAGCGGGGCGTGGCCGACTACCGGCCCCGGCTTCATGCTGTCGTCGGTGCGGTGCACCACCAGCCAGCCGTTGCTGCCCGCCATGACCTTCTCCGCGGAGACCGTGCCGCCGGAGACGGACTGGTCGTCGGCCCAGACTTCCGGATGCATGTCGCCGTGCATCTCCGCCTGGGCCAGGGAAGCGCCGGCGAGCAGTGAAGCGGATACGAATGCGCTTGCCATGAACTTGGTCATCATCATTCTCTCCTAGAGTGCTGAGCACGCCCCATCTTTCGAAGTGGTTGGCGATGGGCGTGCTTACAGGTACGAGAGACGATGGCGGAGGGTTTCAGCGGCGAGCGAAAAAATTCACAGCCGCTGCGGCGCGCCCCGGTCGGTGGGGTAGAGGTAGCCGTGGATCGCCGGGCCGGTGGGCTGGCCGGTGGGCGAGCCGCCCGGGGGCTCGATGCTGATGCCGAAGGTGGCGCGCTTGAGCAGTTCGGGATCGAAGTCGCTCAGGGCGTCGGCCGCCAGGCTGAGGTCGTCGTTCAGCACGCCCACCGAGCGGGGATCGGGCCCGAGCGAGGCCTCCTTGATCCACAGCTGGTAGGACTTGCCCGACACCGGCTCGGCGGTGACCGGCCGCACGTGCAGTCGGCGGCTGGGCAGGTCGACCGAGAGCATGAACGCCGGCTGCTGGTCGTTCTGCTGGAACACGGCCACGAAGGGCGGCTCGCCCGGTGTCTGGCCGACGGGGGCGATCACCAGCACCGCCAGCACCAGTGCCGCGGCGGTGGCGAGCCCGGTGCTCCAGCGCCAGAACCTCAGCCGTCGGTGAAGCGCGGCGAGCCGATGGCGTTCGATGGCAGGCTCGGTGGTGTTCGCCTCGAGGGCCTCGATGCGGCGTTCGATGCGCGCCAGCAGGTTCGGCCCCGGGGCCACCGCCTTCACCTCGTCGCCGAGCGGGGCGAGGCGGGCCTCCCAGGCCAGGATGCGCGCGTCCAGCTCGGGCTCGTGCGCTCGGCGCCGGGTCACGGCGGCGCGTTCGTCGGCCTCGAGGGTGCCCAGCACGTACTCGGCGGCCAGCATGTCGATATCGTCGCGGTCGTTCATGGCGCCAGGCATCCCTTGAGTTGCTTGAGGGCTCGATGCAGCCAGGTCTTGACGGTGTTCACCGGCTGCTCGAAGTGTGCGGCCAGCTCGGCCCGGGACCAGCCGTCCAGGTACGCGAGGCGCACCATGTCCCGGCGGTTGGCCTCGAGCTCGTCCAGGCAGGCGTGCAGCTGCCGTGCGTCCTGGTCGTGCTCGGCGAGCTCCCGGGCGCCGAGGTCGTCGGAGGGCGTCTGGTCCAGCGTCTCCTCGGGCTCATGGGGCGCCTTGGGCCGCCGGCGCAGCTCGTCGATGGCGGCATGGCGGGCGATGGCCACCATCCAGGCGATCGGCGAGGCGCGTCCGGTCTCGTACTGCGCGGCCTTCTGCCAGATGGTCACGTAGACCTCCTGGACGATGTCGTCCGCCTGGCCTCGTTCTCTCAAGATACGCAGCACCGTGCCATAGAGTTTCGCCGAGGTGGCTTCATACAGTCGGGCGAAGGCCTGGCGGTCGCGATTCGCCACGCCCTGCAGCAGCTCGGCGAGCCGGTCGCCGGGCGACTCCGGAGGGGTGGGGCGAGAAGCGCCCTGGGGCGCTGGGGAAGGCCGAAAGGCATCGGACATACCACGTTCCCTGTAGACGTCGATGGGAGACAAACCGTTTCCGGCAGACTGCGGTGCGTCGCCGCGCCGGTCAAGGTGCGGCCATTTCACGCTGGCGCCCGCGCAAGGGGCGGGCCGCTACAACGTTCCTGCCAGGATGACCACCGCCCCATAGGCCGCCACGCCGGCTATGACCGGCCAGCCCAGCGAGCGCTTGCGATGCCACACGGCCAGGGTCGCCACTACGCCGACCAGCGTGGCCAGCCAGGCCGTGGCGTCGGCGTGACGCGGCACCAGCGAGACGCCGAGCACCGCGGCGATCATCATCGGGCCCAGCAGGGCGAGCCAGCGGGGCATGGCCTCGACGCCGTCCTCGCCGTCGAGGCGCCGGAGGCGCCGTTGCATCCACAGCAGCGGCACCAGGCGCAGCAGCAGGGTACCGAGGGCCGAGGCCAGCACGGCCAGCCAGAGGGCGCTACTCATCGTCGCCTCCCTTGTCGTTGTCTCCCTGGCGGGGTGTCGGGAGTTTCACCGCGTAGAAACACAGCGCGCCACAGGCGGCGGCCACCGGGATGCCGATGTTGGTGTAGCCGGTGAGGGCGCAGAGCAGGGCCATCCCGATGCTGACCAACAATGCCAGGCTCCAGCGTC
Source organism: Halomonas sp. ABH4_019 (assembly GCF_056159885.1). Classification (NCBI taxonomy): domain Bacteria; kingdom Pseudomonadati; phylum Pseudomonadota; class Gammaproteobacteria; order Oceanospirillales; family Halomonadaceae; genus Halomonas; species Halomonas sp. ABH4_019. The sequence goes on along the minus strand of NZ_JBSWWC010000001.1, from coordinate 443,376 downwards.
GCGAGGTGAAGCGCGGGGCCAGCAGCGCCAGGAACAGCGCCGGCAGGGCGAAGGGCATGACCTGGCCGAGCAGCGGCCAGCGGCTCACCAGCCACTCGCCGGCCACGGCGCCCAGCACCGTGCCGGCCACCCAGCTCGCCCAGGCCAGGATGGCCGCGCCGGCGAACCAGCCCGCGCGCTGTTCTTCGGGCAGCTGCGGCAGGCGATGCAGGGCCACGGCGAAGACCTGGTCGGTCAGGCCGTGCATCAGCCAGGGCCACCAGCGGCTCCGGCCCAGCACCGGGGCCAGGTTAGGCGCATAGACCACGTGGCGCACGTTGATCAGCAGCGTCATGGCGACCACCAGCCACAGCGGCGCGCCGCCGGCGACCATGCCCACGAACAGGAACTGCGAGGCCCCAGCGTACACCAGCAGCGAAATGAGGGTCGCCTCCCAGGGGCTGAAGCCCGACTGCACGGCGATCAGGCCGAACGAGATCGCCACCGGCACGTAGCCGCCGAGCAGTGGAATCGCCTCGCGCACGCCGGTCAGCCAGGGGCGGGCGAGCGTCGAAGTGGCTTGCAGGGTCATGGCGTGGCGCCCTCCTTGGCGTAGACGATGGTCAGCAGCAGCGTCGCCCAATGCTCGCCGGTGCGGTAGCAGTGGGGGCGGTCGGCCGGGAAGGCCAGGCTGTCGCCGGCCTTGAGCCTGGTGGTCTCGCCCTCGGGACCCGCCTCCAGCTCGCCGCTGATCACGGTGAGCGATTCCAGGGTTCCCGGGGTATGGGGCTCGGCATGGCGGGTGGTGTGGGGCGCGCAGCGCATCCAGTAGGCATCCACCTGGGGCGTTTCCTGGCCCTGATCGATCAGCCGCACCTGAACGCCGTCCCCGCCCAGCGGCACGCTGATCGGGGCCACCAGGGTGCCGAAGGGCTCGTTGAGCTGCACCGCCAGCCGCCAGATGGTGTCCAGCGTCGGGTTGCCGTTGCCCTGCTCGAGGCGCGACAGGTTCGACTTGGCGATGCCGGCGGCGGCGGCCAGCTGCGACAGCGACAGCCCCTTCTCCTGCCGCAGGCGCTGCAGGTGCTGGCCCAGGGTGCCGAGGGCGAGGCGATCCATGGTCATGCTCCCGATGGTTCGACGCAGTAGTGTTCGATATACAGAACGTTCTATAAAAGGAACGCTAGCTTGTCAAGGGGGGCGAGGGGCGGGAGGCGAGGAGAACGCAGGGGGAAGAGTAGAAGGCAGCGGGAGCGGAAAGGAGAAAGGAGCCCCGCCCGGCCGCCGTGCGGCCGGGCGGGTGAGGGCTCAACCCTCGTCGGTCTTGCCGTCGGCGCGGCAGGCCGCGGCGGTGAACAGCACGTCGGTGGAGGAGTTCAGCGCGGTCTCGGTGGAGTCCTGCACCACGCTGATCACGAAGCCGATCGCCACCACCTGCATGGCCACGTCGGCGGAGATGCCGAACAGGCTGGCGGCCATGGGAATCAGCAGCAGCGAGCCGCCGGCCACGCCGGAAACGCCGCAGGCGGCCAGCGCCGAGACGATGCACAGCAGCAGGGCGGTGGCGAAGTCGACCTGAATGCCCAGGGTGTGGGCGGCGGCCAGGGTGATCACGGTGATGGTGATGGCGGCGCCGCACATGTTGATGGTCGCGCCCAGCGGGATCGAGATCGAGTAGGTGTCGGCGTCCAGCTTGAGGCGCTTGCACAGCTCCAGGTTGACCGGGATGTTGGCCGCCGAGCTGCGGGTGAAGAAGGCGGTAATGGCGCTGCCGCGCAGGCAGGCGAACACCAGCGGGTAAGGGTTGCGGCCGGTCTTCAGGAACACGATCAGCGGGTTGGTGACCAGCGCCACGAACAGCATGCAGCCGACGATCACCAGCAGCAGGCGGCCGTAGTCGAGCAGGGCGCCGAGGCCGGATTCGGCCAGGGTGTTGGCGACCAGGCCGAGGATGCCCAGCGGGGCGAAGCGGATCACCAGCCGGACGATGCCCGACACGGCGTCGGAGAGGTCGTTCAGCGCGGTGCGGGTGCTCTCGGCAGCATGGCGCAGCATCAGCCCCAGGCCGATGGCCCAGGCCAGGATGGCGATGAAGTTGGCCTCCATCAGCGCGCCGACCGGGTTGGCCACGGCGCTCAGCAGCAGGTTACGCAGGATCTCGACGACCCCGCCGGGCGGGGTGCCGCTCGCCGCCGGGGCGTCCAGCGCCAGGGGGGTGGGGAAGGCGAAGCTCGCCGCCACGGCCACCAGTGCCGCCACCAGGGTGCCGACGAGGTAGAGCACCAGCACCGAGCGGATATGGGTGGGCTGGCCCTGGCGATGGTTGGCGATCGCCGCCGCCACCAGCACGAAGACCAGCACCGGGGCCACCGCCTTCAGCGCGGAGACGAACACCTGGCCGAGCAGGGCGGCCGCCCGGGCGGTATCGGGGGCGAAGGTGGCGAGCAGCAGGCCGGCGACGATGCCCAGCGCGATCTGGGGGATCAGCCCCAGCCGCAGCAGCGGGCGGCCCAGGGTGTTGAGGGTAGCGATCATGGGGTGTCTCTTGTGGAATCACGGGATGCATGAACGGTCGGGAGCCGGCAGGCCAGGCGGCGCCACGACGACCGGCACCGCGGCGTCTGGCCACGGTGGGGATGGGGTCGCGGGAGGCGGGCCGACGAGGCCTTGCCCGGGGATCGCCCGGGGCGGGGCTTCCGGCAGGCGCGCGCATTCTACCATCGTCGCGATGCCGCAGGGGTTAAGACTTTGGTTTCGGTGGAAGGCAGGGGAATAATCGGCTAGAGGGCGGTATTGCTGGTGAAAGTCTGTCCTCGAGGCTTGAGTCTTGAAGTCATCGCTCTCGAGGCGCCAGCGCAGGCCGCAGGGTCAGGGCGAGCGGAAATGCAGCCGGGGATCGTCGTTGTAGGTCAGCGCGGTGTCGAGGCCGCATGCCAGGCAGCGGCAGCCGTCCCGTTCGAAATCGGGGCGGAAGTGCTCCCAGGATTGCCGGTCGCGGGAGACCTCGGTGTTGCCGCAGCTACACAGCAGGATGAAGGTGTCGCTGGGGCCCGGCGAGAAGAGGATCGTGCTGTTGGAAGGCGTGTCCTCGAGCAGGCTCGCCGCTGCACAGGCCGTGTTGTTCATAGGTGTGGTCCGTCTGGTCCGCTGACGTGATGGATGACGATTATACGGCGTGATGCCAGCGTTGGATGCGCGCGATAGGCGCGAGGCGCTATCCGCGTTGTCGCGTGTATCCGTAGGAGAAAGCGCACGGTGCCCTGCCAGCGGCGTACAGGGGACGAGGCGATGGTGAGATGATGGCACCGCCGAGCGAGCGCGTGGCCGGGAATTCTATGACACTTTGCCGTCGTCGTGCGATCGAGAGGGCTCGCGCGACCACGATGCCGTTCTCAGCCGGCCCGGGGGGCGAGCAGGATGATCCCGGCACCGGCCAGGCACAGGGCGGCGCCGAGCAGGTCCCAGCGGTCGGGAAGGCGGTGTTCCACCGCCCATAACCACGCGAGGGAGGCGACGATGTAGACGCCGCCGTAGGCGGCATAGGCGCGCCCGGCGTAGTCGGCGCTCGAGAGGCTGAGCAACCAGGCGAACAGCGCCAGGCTGGCCAGCCCCGGCAGCAGCCACAGCGCCGAGGCACCCTGCCGCCACCAGGCCCAGACGCTGAAGCAGCCGGCGATCTCGGCCAGGGCGGCGGCGGCGTAGACCAGCGGCGTCATGGCGACGCCGCCGGTGTCGGGCGGAGCGGGGCGGTCACGCCGTCAGGCGCGCTGCCACGGCATCCAGGAAGCCGTGCATGTCGACCACGGTCTCGGCGGCCGGATCGGTGGTCTTGCCCTTGAGGTCGCCGGTCACGATGCCATCGCCGATGGTGTCGATCAGTGCCGCCTTGAGGCGGGTGGCGTAGTCGGCCAGCGCGTCGTTGTCCTCGCGCTCGGCCAGGGTCTGCAGGGCATTGCCCACGGCGTAGATCAGCGCGGAGGAGTTGAAGTGGGCCTCCTTGCCGTCGCTCTCCAGGTACTTGAGGTAGAGGTCGTGGGCGGTGCCGTGGGGCGCCTCGAACAGCATGGTGCCGTTCTTGCTCTCGATGATCGAGCTGGCGGTGGCCAGGCTGCCGCCGAGCGCCGCGGAGATGTCGGAGAAGATGTCGCCGTCCAGGTTCTGCGCCGGGTAGAGGGCGTTTCTGGGCGGGTCGGTGATCATCTTGATCAGCTGGCTGGAGGGCCGCATGATCATGAACGACGGCGGCGGGGTGTCGGCGCGGGCCAGTTCGCGGCGTGCCTGGGTGATGACGTCGCTGAACACCTCGTCATAGTCCATGTACTCGCGCTTGAGGCCGAAGTAGACCTCCTTGTCCTTGCGCGAGGCGTCGCGGAATACCTGCAGCACCCAGTCCTTGATCGCCGCGCGGTCGTTGGACATCAGCAGGATGGGGTCGCCCTGCTTGACGTGGCGGGCGTGCTTTTCCTCACCGTCGACCACCACCTTGAGGATGCCGTCCTCGGCGGCCGGGGCGTTGAAGCTGCCGTACTGGTCGCCGCCGCCGGCGCTCATCCGCGAGATCGACACCTGGGCCTTGCGCTCGGGGATGCCGTAGCGCTTGAGTTGCTCGACCAGCTTGTAGAGCTTGCGTCCGGTGTTGTTGTCCGGCACGCCCCACAGCGCCCGCTCCGGCGGGTTGGCGACCAGCCGTGCGGCCTGGGCGTCGATCAGCTCGTAGTGGTAGGCGAGCCCCAGGGCCTCGGCCTTGGCCTGGTAGTCGGTCCGGTAGATGTCCTCGATGGCGGCGCGCATCACGCCGTCGTAGCCGGCGATGACGGTGTCCTTGAGGCCCAGGTAGATGTCGCGCTTCTCGTCGAGGGCGCGCTGGAAGAAGCGGTGGGCCCAGGCCTTGACGTCTTCCAGGTCGTTGGTGGCCAGCAGCCAGGGGTCGCCCTTGTTGACCTCGCGGCGGTGCAGCTCGATGGGGTCGCCGCTCTGGCCCACGAACAGCAGCTTGACGATGCCGGTGGCCGAGGACAGGGCGTTGTAGCTGTCCTTGGTGCCGCCGTGCTCCATGGTCTCGACCTCGATGTCGCGGCCGATCCAGGCCGGCCGGTCGACCTTGAGGTTGCGAAACTCGATGTCCTCGCGGGTGATGTTGCCGCCGATGCCCTTGCGGATCGCGCCGTTGGGCGACTTGGTGGCCAGCGGGTTGAGGGTCTCGGCGTCGAGCTCGGGATGCTTGGCCAGCAGGGCGTCGCGCTGTTCGCGATTGACGGTCATGCCGGCGTTCTTGATCCCGACCCCGTGGCGATTGAGCGCGTCGATGGCGTCCGTCACCGCCTGGCCGTTGGTGACCAGCCGGTTCTCGGCGGTCAGGTCGATCTCGACCAGATCGATCGCCAGCGGCCGGGTCACGAAGGTGTCGATGATCTTCTCGAAGGCCACCTGTGCCATCTCGTCGCCGTGCAGGATGACCAGTGGGGACGCCACCTGGATCTTGTCGCTCATCACTCTTCCCATGTTCGTGCTGGTGGAATGGCCTCGCGCGCCGGACGCGGTCAGGATCGACATCGGAGCGTCGCCGGCTGCCGTGAGATCAGGGCCTTATTGTACATGCTAAGGCGCCATCTCGTCGGCTTTGGAAGTATGCGCTCTGGCTTGGGGCCGATCCGTCGACAGGTCTGCGAGGGGCGCTATGAACCCATCCCTGGGCGCTACTTTGGCCATCCTTGGCCAAAAACCCCCCTCTGCGACCTGTCCCCGGCGCTCCTGGCGCAAGTCCTGTCGCGTCAGGCCCTCAGACCGGCTGGCGATCAGGCGGCGTGGGCGACAGGTGCCGCACGCGTCGGGCGAGGTCGCTGACGTGGGGCTCCACTACGCCGAGCTCGGCCAGCGCCGTCTCGAGGTGCAGCAGGTAGTCGCTATTGGGGCCGCTCGGGCCATGTGCCGCGGCGATCTGGCGGGCCATGGCATCGGCGTCGGCCTCGCCCAGGAAGGCGGCGTTGTCGGCGGTGGCGATGTAGGTCAGGCCCTTCGCGGTGGTGCCGTCATCGAACTGCAGCGGGGTGATCTCGCGCAGGTAGCCGTTCTTCTCGCGCACGTCGAGGGGCCCCAGGGTCGTCGGGGTGATGCGATAGGCCATGCCCGCGCAGCTGGCTCCCGGCTCGGCCACCAGGGTGGCGACCCGGCCCGGTGCCGCGGGCGTGCCGCGGTGGTCGTGGGAGCCCTGCCAGAAGCGCCGCACCCAGCCGTGGATGCGCGCCGGGCGGCGTTCCAGGTAGGGAAAGTCGGCCTTCCAGATCAGCGAGCCGTAGCCGAATAGCCACAGCTCGTCGTGGTCGTCGAAGTGGGTCATGCGGCGATTGAGATCGGTGGTGTCGAGGGCCATGGGGGAATGCCGTGGTCGTGGATCGGTCATCGGGTCAAGGCCATGATGCGCGTGGAGCCGGGCCTTGTCGAAGCGCGGGGTGAATGGGTACATGAGATGGTTTGTTTTGTGTACAAAAATCGATGGCGTAAGATAGGGCTTCCGATCGACAAGACCGGCCGTGAGCCGGCCCCCTGAGGAGGAATCATGAGCTTCACCGTCTACCTGTCCGGCGAGATCCATACCGACTGGCGCGAGGAGATCCAGCGCGGCGCGCGGGATGCCGGCCTCGACATCGCCTTCACCGCCCCGGTCACCGACCATGACGCCAGCGATGCCGCCGGCGATCATCTCGGCCCGCAGAGCGAGGGCTACTGGCGCGATCACAAGTCGTCCAAGGTCAACGCCATTCGCACCAAGACCCTGATCGAACAGAGCGACCTGGTGGTGGTGCGCTTCGGCGACAAGTACAAGCAGTGGAACGCGGCCTTCGATGCCGGCTACTGCGCGGCCCTGGGCAAGCCCTACGTGACCCTGCACAGCGCGGAGATCGTCCATCCGCTCAAGGAAGTGGACGCCGCCGCCATGGCCTGGGCGACCAGCCCGGCCCAGGTGGTCGAGATCCTGCGCTACGTGCTGCGCGCCTGATGGCGCATCGGGGCTGGTGTCCGCCGGCCCCGGCGGCTACCCTTCGCCGGGTCGATGACTCGCTGATTCGAGGAGCCCTTCCGTCATGACCGTGATGATGCTTGGCCTCGTGCTCTTTCTCGGTATGCACTCCGTGCGCATCGTCGCCGACGGCTGGCGCCGCGAGCGCATCGCCCGCTGGGGAGAGAATCGCTGGAAAGCGCTCTACAGCCTGGTGTCGCTGTTGGGGCTGGCGCTGGCGATCTGGGGCTTCGCCCAGATGCGCCTCGATTCGCCCATCCTGTGGACGCCGCCGTTGGCACTGCGCCACCTGGTCATGCTGCTGATGATCCCGGCCTTCGTGCTGGTGGCGGCGGCCTACGTGCCTCGCAACCACCTCAAGGCGCGACTGGGCCATCCGATGATCCTCGGCGTCAAGCTGTGGGCCCTCTCTCACCTGCTGGTCAACGGTCGGTTCGGCGATATCGTCTTCTTCGGCGCCTTCCTGGCCTGGGCGATCCTCGACTTCCGTGTCGCCCGTCGCCGGCCCGCCCCGGTGCCGGTAACCTCGACCGGCGGAGGCACCCTTGCCACCCTGGTGGTCGGCGTGCTCGCCTATGTGCTGTTCGCTTTCTGGTTGCACGGTCCGCTGATCGGCGTGCCGGTCATGTAAGGGCCCGTGACGATGGATACATTGGTGATGTGGCTGGCCACCGGCTTCGGCCTGGGGCTGTCTCCCTGGGCCTCGGGCACCGTCGGCACGCTGCTGGCGCTGCCGCTGGCCTGGTGGCTGCTCGGCCGTTCGCGCCGCTGGCAGCTCGGCGTGGCGGCGATCCTGCTGGTGGCGGCGATGCCGCTCTGCCAGCTGGCCTCGGATGCCCTGGGCGGCAAGGACGACGGGCGCATCGTGCTCGACGAGATCGTCGCCTTCCCGGTGGCGGTGCTGGGCCAGGCGGCGGCCCGCCAGCCGCTGGTCATGGCCGGCGCCTTCGCCGCCTACCGCCTGCTGGATGCCACCAAGCCGCCGCCGGTCACCCAGGCCGAGGGCATCGTCGGCGGGGTGGGCATCGTGCTCGATGACACCGTAGCCGCCCTCTACGCCTGGGCACTGCTGGCCGGCGGCGTGGCGCTGTGGCGGCGTCGCCGCACCGGTGGATGCCGGTGATGGGGCCAGGGGCCATCCGCTGCGACAAGGCGTCGCGCGCTCGCCTGCCGAGTGAGCGGCGCGACTGCGCTATCCTGTGGCCTTCTTCCATTGCCACCAACGCCGCCGACGCTACCCCATGACCCCCTTCCACGCCCTGCACCGTCATCGCCGTCCGGTCGCGCGCCTCGCGCTGCTGGCGATGCTGCTGCTGGTGCTGGGGCCGCTGGTGGGGCAGCTGAGCGCGTCCCAGCGCGACCATCACGCCGGTCACGCCTCTGGCGGGACGGCGCACGGTCATCATGCCGGCCATGCGGCGGCCATGCCGGCCGAGGCGCGGCATGCCGCTGCCGAGGCCCGCTGGCATGCGGCCTGCGGCTACTGCACGCTGTTCCAGCAGATGCCGGTGCTCTCGGCGATGCTGCCGAGCGTGCCGCCCCTGGCCGCCCAGGCCATCACCGCCCCGGTAGTGGCGACCCGCGCCGCCCACGGCGGCCCCGCGGTCTTTCCCCAGGCGCCGACGCGCGCCCCACCCCTGCGTCGCTCGTGACCCCCTGATGTAACGCGCAACGCCACCGATCGCCGCCGTCCCCGGGACGAGGGCGAGGGCGTGCGTCCCCTGAATCCCTCGAGCGAGCCTCATATGAGCAACAAAGCGCAGGACCTCTATCGCGCCGTCTGGCGCTGGCACTTCTATGCCGGGCTGATCGTCATCCCGTTCCTGATCTCCCTGGCGGTCACCGGTGCCCTCTATCTCTTCCACGATTCCATCGACCGCTGGTGGCACGCCGATACGATGACGGTCGAGGCCCGCGAGGTCGAGCTGGTCGACCCGAGGGTGCAGCGCGACGCGGCGCTGGCCGCGGTCGACGGCGAGGCGTTCCGCTATGTGCCGCCGGCCGCCGACACCCTGGCCGCCGAGGTCGACGTGACGCGCCCGGACGGCAGCCGGGTGGCGGTGTTCGTCGATCCCTATGACGGCGAGGTGACCGGGCAGATGCCCTATCGCGGCACCGTGATGTGGCTGGTCCGGACCCTGCACAGCCTCAACTACTTCGGTGCCAACGCCAGTCTGGTCATCGAGATCGTCGGCGGCTGGGCGATCCTGCTGGTGCTGACCGGCCTCTACCTGTGGTGGCCGCGGGGCCGGCGCGGCGGCGTGGTGTCGGTGCGCGGCCGGCCGGGCAAGCGAGTGTTCTGGCGTGACCTGCACGCGGTGACCGGGCTCTTCGTCGGCGGGATCATCCTGTTCCTGGCCCTCACCGGCATGCCCTGGTCGACGGTGTGGGGCAGCAAGGTCAACGAACTGGCCAACGGCCACAACTTCGGCTACCCGGACGGAGTGCGGGTCAACGTGCCGATGTCCGAGGCGCGCCTGGCCGAGCGCGAGGCCACCAGCTGGTCGCTGGAGCAGGCGCGGCTGCCGACCTCGTCCGCCGAGGGCGCGGGTGCGGCGCCGATCGGCCTCGACCGCGCGGTGGCGACCTTCGACGGCCTGGGGCTGGCGCCGGGCTATGCGGTGAGCCTGCCGGGCGGGCCCGAGGGCGTCTATACCGGCTCCGCCTATCCGGACGACCTGAGCCGTCAGCGGGTGGTGCACCTCGACCAGTACAGCGGCGAGGCGCTGCTCGACATGAATTACGCCGACTACGGTCCGCTGGGCCGCGGCCTGGAGTGGGGCATCAACGTCCACCTGGGGCAGCAGTACGGCCTGGCCAACCAGCTGATCCTGGCGCTGGCCTGCGCCGGCATCGTGCTGCTGTGCGTATCCTCAGGGGTGATGTGGTGGAAGCGCCGGCCGGCCGGGCGGCTGGGCGTGCCGCCGGCACCCGCCGATACCCGTCCGCTGCGCGGCGTGCTGGCGCTGCTGGCCATCGGCGGGGTGCTGTTCCCGCTGGTCGGCGCCTCGCTGGTCGTGATGGCGGCGGTCGACGCCCTGGTGCGGCGCCGCGCGGCCGGCCGCGGCGCGGTGGCCTGATCCGTTCGGCATCCGCCCTTGTCGCCCCCGCTCAGTCCTTGTCCGGCGGGGGCGGGAAGGTCACGTCGAAGCCCCGGGCGTCGAGCTGGCGGATCTCGCTGGGACGCCCCTGGTCGTCGAGCTCCACCAGGCCGATGCCGGCGCCGTTCCATAGCCGCTCCCCGGCCCGGGCACGATCCGGGTCGCGGGGCTTGATGCGCATCGGCCGGCGCTGGGTGAACCAGTTGAGCGGCGAGCGCGGCGAGTACAGCCAGCGGTTGGCGCGGTCGAAGGCGTCCAGCAGGGTGTCGGGGAAGGCGTTCTTGAGCCCGCTGGAGGTGATCTGCCAGATGCGTGGGCCGGAGCGGCGATGGCGGATGCGGATGTCGTAGGCGAAGGAGTAGTGCACGTCGCCGGAGAGCACGACGTAGTGCCCCGGGGTCCGCGAGTGGCGGAAGATGTTGAGCATCACGCTGGCCGCGCCGCGGTGCGCCATCCAGTTCTCGGCGTCCACCAGCAGCGGCTTGCCGATCAGGGTGAACAGCTTCTGGATGCCCTCGATCAGCTTGACGCCGAACATCGGCGCCGGCGAGACGATGATCACCGAGGGGGCGTCGAGCAGCTCCTGCTGGAAGTCCGACAGCGCTTCCCAGTCCATCAGCCCCGAGGGCCTTCGCGGGCTGCGTTCGCTGCGCCAGCGGCGGGTGCGGGTGTCCAGCACCACCAGCTTGGGCGTGCCCGGCACCTGGAACTCCCAGCCCTCGAAGCGCTGCAGGTGGCGGATACAGGTGTCATGCGCCTCGGCGGGCAGCCAGCCGTCGGCCGCCTCGGCGGCGTCGAGCAGGGCGGCCGCCTCGTCCATTGGCGCGGCCAGGCGGTCCGGGTCGTTGCCCCAGCCCTGGCACAGCAGGTAGGCCAGCAGGGCGTTGCCGAGGATGCGCCGCGAGAAGGGATGGCCGTAGGCGCAGGCCTCCCAGTCGGCGGTGAGGTTCCAGTCGTCGGTGACGTCATGGTCGTCGAAGATCATCAGCGACGGCACATGGGCGAGCAGCCGGGCGGCGGCGGGCAGTCCCTCGACGAAGCGCTCAATGACCGCGGCCTCGTCGGCGAAGGCCGTGGCGTTCGCCTCGTCCAGCGACGGTGCGGCGATCTCCACCAGCCGCCAGGGCTCCGGTGACCACACCAGCAGGTACATGGCCATGACCTCGGCGAAGGTCATCAGGTGGTTGTGGGCGTGGGCCGAGGTGAACACCGGCTTGCGGGCGCCGGCGAAGAAGCGTTCGCGCAGGTCGTCGCTGCTGTCCACGTCGGGCAGCAGCGCCTCGCGGCGATAGTAGGTCGAGTCGGCGGCGTAGAGGCCCTGGCTATCGCTGACGGTGGCGCCTTCCAGCGGCTCGTCGAACAGGCCCAGGCGGCGGATCAGGGCGTGGATCGCCACCAGGGTGGGGCCGGCCACGTCGTCGGCGTAGACCTGGTCGCCGGTCATCAGCAGCCAGGCCGGCCAGGCCTCGGCGTCGTCACGGCGCTCGGCGAGCCAGGCATCGGCGCGTACCAGGGCGTCCGGGCCGTCGTGGTGGGGCCGCCGGCAGGAGCCGTGGAGCAGGCGACGATGGCTATCGGCCAGCACGAAGCAGGGGCGCCGTGCGCCCTCGTGCAGCAGGTGCGGGGCCCAGTCGGCGATGCCGGCTTCGCCGCCGGCAGTGGCCAGGCGCAGGTCGTAGTCGATCACCACGCCGGTGGGCAGCGGCGTCTCCAGGGTCACGTCGATCAGGTGCAGCACCGCATGACGGCCCAGCGGCAAGCGGCGGACCCGGTGCTCGTTCAGGGCCAGCCGACGCGGGCCGTGACCCGCCGGATGCAGCAGCAGCTTGCCTTCCAGATGGCGCGAGCCTACCAGCCAGATCCTCAGGCGGTCCGGGGCGAGGCGGCGCAGCACGGGGCCGGCGAGCACGTCCGGTAGCTCGGCGGACGCGGCGGTATCGGGGGTGGCGGTATCGGCAGACGTCATTGTCGAGGCGCTTCCTGAACGTGCAGATAAGAGTCGGGCGACATGGCGGGCGGGAGAGTGGATCCCGCCTGGCGCCATGGTAGCCGACAATGCGCCGCGAAGGTGAGTCGCCGCCCGGCGACGGTGAACGCGCCTACCAGTGGCGGGGGTAGCGGCGGTGGCGCGCCAGGTTGTTGACCAGGATGGCGACCAGCAGCATCACCGCGCAGCCGAGCCCCACCGGCACCAGCGGGAAGGCCCAGCCCAGGGCGTGGACCTCGGGGCCGCCGATCACCGCGATCAGCGCCGCGGCCGCACCGGGAGGATGTACGGTCTGGGTCAGCTGCATCGCCAGCACCGCCAGCGACACCGCCAGGGCGACGGCCAGCGCCGTGGCGCCGAGCAACTGGAAGCAGGCCACCCCGATCAGCGCCGACAGCACGCTGCCCAGCAGCACGTTGCGGGGCTGGGCGAAGGGGCTCTCGGGGGCGGCATAGATCAGCACCGAGGTGGCGCCGAAGGAGCCGACGATCAACAGGTGTTGGGCCAGCCACTGTTCGCCGAGCCAGGTCACGGCGCTCATGCCGACGAAGGCCCCGAGCCAGGACCAGCCGGCGTCGCGCCAGTCGACGTCGCTGCGGCGATAGCGGTTGCCGCGCATCTTGTTGAAATAGGTCTTCATGGTCGCCATCGTGCACAAAAAAGGTGCAATATGGTGTCAGGATGCACCCAGAAGGTAAAGACAAGGGGCGAGGTCACCAGGGGTATCGCCGCTAACTCCATCGTTCGGGCTGATCCGGCGACAGGTCCCGGAGCGCCGGACCGCCGAGGGGCGCTATGACCCCCTCCTTGGGCGCTACTTTGGCCCTGCAGCGCTCTCGCATCCTGCGCCGCTAGCAGGACCGGGGCTGGCCGTCCTTGGCAGCCCGTTCGGCGGAATCCGCCTCACCCATGGCCAAAAACCCCCTCGACGACCCGTTCCCGGCGCCCTCGCCATGGCCAACGGCGATAGCCAGAGTAGGGTCACCAGAGCCCCAGGTGCTGGGTGAGGATGGTGGTGCCGATGCCGATCAGCACCACCCCGCCGAGCACTTCGGCCCGCTGGCCGATCAGCACGCCGAGACGATGGCCCAGCATCACGCCGAGGGTCGCCATCAGGGTGGTGGCGGCGCCGATCGCCAGGGCGGTCAACAGGATATTGGCCTCCATGAAGGCCAGGCCGATGCCCACGGTGAGGGCGTCGATGCTGGTGATCACCGCGGTGGCGGCGATCAGCCACCAGGCGTGGCGACCCGGGGTGGCGGCGGGGGCCTCGTGATCCTCCTTCGGGGTGGCCAGGCCGGCGAAGATCATGCGCACCCCCAGGGCCAGCAGGAGGCCGAACACCACCCAGTGATCCCAGGAGGCGATATGGTGAGCCGCGCCGATGCCCAGGGCCCAGCCGAGCAGTGGCGTCAGGCCCTCGACGATGCCGAAGATCAGGCCGGTGCGCAGGGCCTCGCGGAAACGCGGGTGCTCGACCGCCGCCCCCTTGCTGACGGCCGCGGCAAAGGCATCGGTGGACATCGAGAAGGCGAGCAGGGTGGTGGAAAGCAGGGTCATGGGCGTCACGCGTAGTGGCCGGGCGATTTACCACGACGGCACGACGCGCCCGACCTTGGGCGTCGTACCGTCGATGGTCTCGCCAACCGGCGTGTCTGCGGGGCGTCGACATTCGCGACTCCCGGGACCTCGCCTTGGTGCACCTGCCACGGCATCTGGCCGACTATGTTGACAGGCGCTCTCGCACAAGCGGCGCGAGCCGGCTACTCCCCAACGAGGGTAGGGTGCTGGCCCGGGCGGCGATCGACTAGGTGATAGCCAGGCCCCATGACCAGAATGGCGTCAGCCTATCACCGATGGGCGATCGGCGCATCCCGGACGTCGCGGTGAGGCGCCCTGAGGTCGCTCATACCAGCTTGCTCTCGCGCAGGCGCTGGAGGTCGACCGGCGGCGCCCAGCTGTCGGCCGTGGCCGCGTCCCAGTAGTCGGCGAACACCGGGTGGCGGGCCGCGTTGCCGACCAGCAGGGCCTCGGGGGGCACCAGGTCGAAGAGGGTGGAGAAGTTGCGGACCTCGTGACGCGAGACCCGGCGGCTGATGTGCTCGGGCCCCAGCTGGCACGGGTGCGTCAGCCCGGCGGCACCCAGCATCTCCGCCAGGGCCTCGCGGGTACTGGCCTGGAAGCGCTCGACCCGCTCGGCCTTGAGCGGTACGTCGAGCCGGCTGCCGCGTAGCCGGTCCTGGGTGGCCACGCCGCTAGGGCAGCGATCGGAGTGGCAGCTGCGGGCCTGGATGCAGCCCAGCGAGAACATGAAGCCCCGCGCCGAGTTGCACCAGTCGGCCCCGAGCGCCAGGGTGCGGGCGACGTCGAAGGCGCTGATTACCTTGCCGGCGGCGCCGACGCGCACCCGCTCGCGCAGGCCGGCCCCGACCAGGGCGTTGTGCACCAGCAGCAGGGCGTCGGTGAGCGGCATGCCCAGCCGGTTGACGAACTCCAGGGGCGCGGCCCCGGTGCCGCCCTGGCCGCCGTCCACCACCACGAAGTCGGGGTGCTCGCCCACCTCGCGCATGGCCTTGACCAGGGCGAACCACTCCCAGGGGTGGCCGATGGCCAGCTTGATGCCCACCGGCTTGCCGCCCGCGAGCTCGCGCAGCCGGCAGATGAAGTCGATCAGCTCGCGGGGCGTGGTGAAGGCGCTGTGGGCCGCCGGCGAGACCACGTCCTGGCCTTCGGGCACGCCGCGGGTGGCGGCGATCTCGGCGGTGACCTTGGGGCCGGGCAGGATGCCGCCATGCCCCGGCTTGGCGCCCTGGGAGAGCTTGATCTCGATCATCTTGATCGCGTCGTCGGTGGCCTGCTCGGCGAAGCGCTCGGCGTCGAAGCGGCCCTCGGCGTCGCGGCAGCCGAAGTAGCCGGAGCCGATCTCCCACACCAGGTCGCCGCCGCGGCGGTGGTAGGGCGAGATGCCGCCCTCGCCGGTATCGTGGTAGAAGCCGCCGCGCCGGGCGCCCTCGTTGAGCGCGCCGATGGCGTTGGGCGACAGGGCGCCGAAGCTCATCGCCGAGATGTTCATCACGCTGACCGCGTAGGGCTTCGCTCGACCGGCGCCGACGGTCACCCGGAAGTCGGTGTCGTCGATCGTCACCGGCGCCAGGGAATGGTTCATCCACTCGTAGCCGGCTGCCTGCATGTCGCGCAGCGAACCGAACGGCTGCTTGTCGATGGTGCCCTTGGCGCGCCGGTAGACTAGGCCGCGCTGTTCCCGGGAGAAGGGCACCTCCTCGGTGTCGCGCTGGATGAAGTACTGGCGGATCTCGGGGCCGAAGGCTTCCAGCAGGTAGCGCAGGTGGGCGGTCACCGGGTAGTTGCGGCTGACCGTGTGACGGCGCTGAATGAGGTCATGGGTCCCCATGGCCACCAGTGCGGCGAACGCCAGGACCCCGAGCGCCCAGCGCCAGCCGGGGGCCAGGGCCAGGCCGACCAGGCAGGCGGCGAGCCCGAACAGGCCGAGCACGTAGACGAGAAAGCGGCGGGGCGGTCTGGGCATGTCGCACTCCATTGCGGCGGGGGAGGCGGCCATTGCATGCCCCGGGCGAGCGGCTGTCAATCGGCGGCGGGCGGTTCCGGGGCCTTAAGGTTCCCTTAAGCCTGGGAGGTCCAGTGTGGGGGTACCCCGGCGTGACGTGCCGGTGATGCCTGATACAGGAGCCAATCCCCATGTCTACCCTGACCACTCTTCCCGACCGCCTGCACACCCTCTCCGCGCACACGCCCATCGCCAAGCCGGTGGCGGCGCGCCTCTCGCCGGATAGCCCGGCGCTGACGGTGCTCACCGACTTCCAGCACGTCGCGCCGCTCAGCGTGCCGGCCGACGCCTCCATCGTCGATGCCCGCAAGCTCATGGAACACGGCGGGGTGCGCCTGCTGCTGGTGGTCGACGGCGACGGCGACTGCCTCGGCGTGCTGAATGCCCGGGACGTGATCGGCGGTCGTCGCACCACCCAGGCCATGCAGCGCAGCGGCATCGACCGCGAGGACGTGACCGCCCGCATGGTGCACACGCCCTGCGCCGAGCTGCGGGCGCTGTCGATGGAGCGCCTGGCGAGCCTGACGATCGGCCAGCTGGTGCGCGACCTGGAGGCCTTCGGCGATCAGCACCTGCTGGTCACCGAGACCGAGCGTCTCGGGCAGCGGCGCATCCGCGGCGTGGTTTCGGCGGCCGACATCGGCCGGGCGCTGGGCAGCGACATGACCGCGTTGCCGGAAGCGCGCAGCTTCTCCGACATCTGCCGCGTGGTGCTGGGCCACGAGCTGTGAGCGTCCGCCCGCGGCCTCGACCAAGGCCGCAGTGACAGACGAATGAGGTCGCGCGACGCTGGACGCCGGTGTCGACAAGGAGACAGTCCCCGTGAGCGTCGTCGCGACCTATGACCACATCATCGTGGGTGCCGGTACCGCCGGCTGCCTGCTCGCCAACCGCCTCAGCGCCGATCCCCGACGGCGGGTGCTGCTGATCGAGGCCGGGAGCCGCGATCGCTACCCCTGGATCCACATTCCCGTGGGGTATCTCTACTGCATCGACAACCCGCGCACCGACTGGCGCTTTCGCACCGAGCCGGCGCCGGGGCTCCATGGCCGCTCGCTGCTGTATCCCCGCGGCAAGACCCTGGGCGGCTGTTCGAGCATCAACGGCATGATCTACATGCGCGGCCAGGCCCGCGACTACGATCGCTGGGCCGATCTCACCGGCGACGACGCCTGGCGCTGGGAGAACTGCCTGCCCGACTTCATGCGTCACGAGGATCACTACCGGCTGGACCCCGGCGGCGACGCCGATGCCGCCCACCGCGACTTCCACGGCCACGGCGGCGAATGGCGGGTGGAACGCCAGCGCCTCAGGTGGCAGGTGCTGGACGACTTCGCCGAGGCCGCCGTCCAGGCGGGCATCCCGCGCACCGAGGACTTCAATCGCGGCAGCAACGAGGGCGTCGACTACTTCGAGGTCAACCAGCGTTCGGGCTGGCGCTGGAACACCGCCAAGGCCTTCCTGCGCGCCGCCGAGGAGCGCCCCAACCTGACCCTCTGGCATTCCAGCCAGGTGCAGCGGCTGACCTTCACGGCGGGAGAGGGCGCTCGGCCGCGCTGCAGCGGCGTGCGCGTCGTCCATGGCGGCGAGGCCGTCGCGGTGGCCGCGACCCGGGGCGTGGTGCTGTCCGCCGGTGCCATCGGTTCGCCGCAGCTGCTGCAGCTCTCCGGCATCGGCGCGGCCCGGGCGCTCGCCGAGCACGATATCCCGCTGGTCCACGAGTTGCCCGGGGTGGGGGAGAACCTCCAGGATCACCTGCAGATCCGCGCCGTCTATCGCGTCGCCGGCGCCAGGACCCTCAATACCCTGGCCGGGACCTGGGCCGGCAAGGCGCGCATCGGGCTCGAGTACCTGCTGAAACGCTCGGGCCCCATGAGCATGGCGCCCTCCCAGCTCGGCGCCTTCGCGCGCAGCTCGCCGGATCGCGCGCACCCCAACCTGGAGTACCACGTCCAGCCGCTGAGCCTGGAGGCCTTCGGCCAGCCGCTTCACGACTTTCCGGCGATCACCGCCAGCGTGTGCAATCTCAATCCCACCAGCCGCGGCACGGTGCGCCTGGCCTCGCGGGATCCGGCCGCGGCGCCGCGCATCGCGCCCAACTATCTGGACACCGACGAGGACCGGCGGGTCGCCGCGGACTCCCTGCGCCTGACGCGGCGCATCGCCGCCCAGCCGGCCTTCGCTCGCTACGCGCCCGAGGAGGTCAAGCCCGGCGTCCAGTTCCAGAGCGACGAGGACCTGGCGCGGCTGGCCGGCGAGATCGGCACCACCATCTTTCACCCGGTGGGCACCACCGCCATGGGCCGCGACGACGATCCCCAGGCGGTGGTCGACTCGCATCTCAGGGTGCGCGGCGTGGATGGCCTGCGGGTGGTGGATGCCGGCGTCATGCCCTCCATCACCAGCGGCAACACCAACTCGCCGACCCTGATGATCGCCGAGAAGGCCGCCGCCTGGCTGCTCGAGGAAACGTAACAGGCTTGTCATGGGAGACAAATAGTGTTTGACCTGCGCCTCGCCAAGGCGCATCCTGCTGGCAGTAGGTTGGCAAGTCGCACATCGCAAGTGGTCATCGAAGGCTTGAAAGCGTCGGTCGCCCGGTGAACGTTTCTTGTTTACCCACTGCAACTCGGGTATTCCCCGGCTACATCATCACGCTATTCGAGGCATTCGAAACATGGCTACCGGTACCGTCAAGTGGTTCAACGACACCAAAGGCTACGGCTTCATCTCTCCGGACGACAACGGTGACGACCTGTTCGCTCACTTCTCCGAGATCCAGGCAGACGGCTTCAAGTCCCTGCAGGACGGCCAGAAGGTCTCCTTCGACGTCACCCAGGGCAAGAAAGGCCTGCAGGCGTCCAACATCAAGGTCATCGACTAAGCGTCGAGATCTGATGGGCGCTACCCGAGGGTAGCGCGACCCAGGGCCCGCTTCGGCGGGCCCTGTGCGTTGTGGGCCCGGCTCATACGCTGTCCCTTTCACCTTGCCCTCAGCGCCTTTCACCTCATCTCCTTCTTATCCCTTTTCCTTCTACATCCATTTCCACAAATAACTTTCAGGAATATCTGCGGGCCGTCACAATGGGACGTTTTCTCGTTTCGTTCGTGAGTTGCTCATGTCTGTGGATGCCTGGCTGACGATCGCCGTGGTGGTGGCCGTCTTCACCCTGATGGGGATGACGCGGATCGGTACCGACATGATCCTGCTCGGCGCCGTGATCCTGCTGCTGAGCCTGGGCGTCATCGACCCGGACCAGGCCCTCGGGGGCTTTTCCAACAGCGGCCTGTTCACCGTGGCCTTCATGTACGTGCTGGTGGCCAGCATCCGCGAGACCGGCGGCATCGACCTGATCATCCGCTATGTGCTGGGCCGGCCCGGCAGCGAGGCCGGGGCCCAGTGTCGCCTGTTGCTGCCGGTGGCCGCCATCAGCGGCTTCCTCAACAACACCCCGGTGGTGGCCACCTACATTCCCGCGGTACTCAGCTGGAGCCGGCGCCTGGGAATGCCGGCCTCGCGTTTCCTGATGCCGCTGAGCTTCGCCTCCATCCTCGGCGGCACCGTGTCGCTGCTCGGCACCAGCACCAACCTGGTGGTCAACGGCCTGCTGATCGAGCGTTACCCGTCGCTGGCCATGGGGCTCTTCGACATCGCCTGGGTCGGGGTGCCGGTGGCGGTGGTCGGCGTCGCCTACCTGCTGGTGGTGGGGCGCCACCTGCTCGCCCAGCGTGGCAGCGCCACCCAGGTGTTCGAGAACCCCCGCGAGTTCACCATCGAGATGGAGGTCGACCCGGAGGGGCCGATGGTCGACAAGACCGTCGAGGAGGCCGGCCTGCGCCACCTGCAGGAGCTGTTCCTGGTCGAGATCGAGCGTGGCGGCAACGTGGTCAGCGTGGTGGGGCCCGGCGAGAAGCTCAAGGGCAACGATCGACTGGTGTTCGCCGGAACCTCGGCGGCGGCCGTGGAGCTGCAGCAGATCCGCGGCCTGATGCCCTCCCACCAGGGCGAGTCGAGCCTGGAGAAGGACTTCAAGGAGCGCCGCCTGGTCGAGGCGGTGGTCTCGGACCAGTGCCAGTTCATCGGCCAGCGCATCCGCGAGGGGCACTTCCGCACCCTCTACGGGGCCGCGGTGCTGGCGGTGTGCCGCGGCGGCGAACGGGTCGCCGGCAACCTGGGCCAGATTCGCCTGCAGCCGGCGGACGTGCTGCTGCTCGAGGCGCGGCCGCCGTTCATCGAGCGCCACCGCCAGTCGCGGGACTTCCTGCTGATCAGCCAGGTCAACGGGGCGGCGCGTCCCAATCACGAGAAGGCCTGGCTGGCCTGGAGCATCCTGCTCGGCGTGGTGCTGCTGGCCACCTTCGGCGTGATGAGCATGCTCAATGCTGCCATGCTCGGGGCGGCGGCCTCGGTGATCAGCGGCTGCTGCACGGTGGGCGCCGCCAAGCGCGGCCTGGATACCCGAGTGCTGCTGACCATCGCCGCGTCCTTCGGCCTGGGCGCGGCGCTGGAGAGCTCCGGCGCCGCAGCGAGCCTCGCCACCGCCGGCCTGGCCTATGTCGACGGCAGCCCCTGGCTGCTGCTGGTCGGCGTCTACCTGATGGTGGCGCTGCTCACCGCCCTGGTCACCAACAACGCCGCGGCGGTGATCACCTTTCCCATCGTCACCGCCGCCGCCGAGAGCCTGGCGGTGAGCGTCATGCCCTACGTGGTGGCGGTGATGTTCGCCGCCTCGGCCAGCTTCCTGACCCCGATCGGCTATCAGACCAACCTGATGGTCTATGGCCCCGGCGGCTATCACCTCAAGGATTACCTGCGCGTGGGCGGGCCGCTGAACCTGCTGACCGCGGCGGTGGCGCTGGGGCTGATTCCCTTTTTCTGGCCCTTCTGATGCCACTCGCCGAAGCGGTCGCTTTGCGCTAGGGTGTCAGCTTTTGTGCTGGAGACGAGCCATGAGCGCACCCGACGAGCTGATCATCGAGCCCCGCAGCGGACGGAGCGCCGATGCCTGCGTGTTCATCCTCCACGGCCTGGGCGCCGACGGACACGACTTCGAGCCGCTGGTGCCGGCCCTGGGGCTGCCCGAGGCGCTTGATGTCCGCTTCATCCTGCCTCATGCGCCGCGCCTGCCGGTGACCATCAACGGCGGCATGGTGATGCCGGCCTGGTACGACATCGAGGAGATGAGCCTCGACCGTCGGGTCGACGAGGCTCAGCTCAAGGCCTCCGCCGAGCGCATCCAGGGCCTGGTTCGCGAGCAGGTCGCGCTGGGCATTCCCGCCGAGCGGATCATCCTGGCCGGTTTTTCCCAGGGCGGGGCCGTGGCCTACGAGGCCGCGCTGACCTTCCCCGAGCGCCTGGGTGGGCTGCTGGCCATGTCCACCTACCTGGCCACCGTCGACAGCCTGGAAGCCGCCGAGGCCAATCGCGGCCTGCCCGTCGAGATCCATCACGGCAATCTCGATCCGGTGGTGCCCGAGGCGCTGGGTCTGGCCGCCCGCGACCGCCTCGAGGCCATGGGCTACCCGGTCCACTATCGCCAGTACCCCATGGCCCACGCGGTCTGCCCCGAGCAGGTGGCCGACATCGGTCGCTGGCTCGCCGAGCGGCTGAGCCGCTGAGCCGACGCTGGCCCCTGTCGCGCCACGCACGCGGGGCGCCAGTCCGACGGGCGCGGCGGTGGCTGGCCTCGTCGGCGGCAACTGGGGCAGGATAGGGCGGTGTGATCCACACCGACGAGGAGGAGCCGATGACACTCTCCGAAGATTTCCGATTGCCCGTGGCCTGTCCCAACTGCGGCAGCCACCGGATGCGGGTCTCCAGCGTGAAGAACCCCGACGACCAGGTGCATTGTGCCTCCTGCCAGCGCTTCGTCTGCCTCTACCATGAGGCACAGACGGTGCTGCGCAAGGGCCCCGGCAGCGACAGCGAGGCGCTGATCGAGAAGGCGATCAACCGCGGCGCCTGAGGTTGCCTATGAGGTGGCCTATAGGTCGGCGCTGGCTGCCAGCGCTTCGTCTGGCACTCCACGCGACCATGAGGCGCAGAGGGTGTTGCGCAAGGGCCCCGGCAGCGACGGCGAGGCGCTGATCGAGAAGCCGATCAACCGCGGCGCCTGAGGTGGCCTATAGGTCGGCGCTGGCTGCCAGCGCTTCGTCTGGCACTCCACGCGACCATGAGGCGCAGAGGGTGTTGAGCAAGGGCCCCGGCAGCGACGGCGAGGCGCTGATCGAGAAGGCGATCAACCGCGGCGCCTGAGGTGGCCTATAGGCCGGCGCTGGCTGTCAGCGCTTCGTCTGGCACTCCACGCGACCATGAGGCGCAGACGGTGCTGCGCAAGGGCCCCGGCAGCGACGGCGAGGCGCTGATCGAGAAGGTGATCAACCGCGGCGCCTGAGGTGGCCTATAGGCCGGCGCTGGCTGCCAGCGCTTCGTCTGGCACTCCACGCGACCATGAGGCGCAGAGGGTGTTGCGCAAGGGCGCCGGCAGCGACGGCGAGGCGCCGATCGAGTAGGCGATCAACCGCGGCGCCTGAGCAATCCCTGTGCACTTCGTCCGCACCATGAACGGGCCGGCGCCCCTCGGCGCCGGCCCGTGTAGTGTCAGGAGCGGGAAGTGGGGATGGATCAGAGCAGTTCCTCGCCGGCCAGCGCCAGGCGCGAGCGCTCCACGCTCTTCAGGGTGACGTGGCCGGCGTGGGGCCAGTCGCGGAAGCGTTGCACCACCGCCGCCATGCCGCAGGTGTTGGCGGTGAGGTAGGGGGTGTCGATCTGCCCCACGTTGCCCAGGCACACGATCTTGGTATTGCGCCCGGCGCGGGTGAGCAGCGACTTGAGCTGCTTGGGCGTGAAGTTCTGGGCCTCGTCGATGATCAGGAAGGTGTCGTTCAAGGTGCGGCCGCGCATGAAGCCCGGGGCGCGAATCTGCACCCGAGAGCCGAGCAGCTGGCGAGTGGCCTCCTGGTTCCAGGCGGTGCTGCCGTCGTGTTCGTCGCGCAGCAGGTTATCCATGTTGTCGTGGAAGGCGCCCATCCAGGGCGACATCTTCTCTTCCTCGGTGCCGGGCAGGTAGCCGATATCCTCGCTCATCGAGATCGGCGCCCGGGTGAAGACGATGCGCTCGAAGCGCTTGGCGTCCAGGGTCTGCTGGAAGGCGGCGGCGAGCGTCATGAAGGTCTTGCCGGTGCCGGCGCTGCCGGCGATGGTGACCAGGTCAATGTCGTCGTCCATCAGCAGGTTCAGGGTGAAGTTCTGCCGGCTGTCATGGGCGTGTACCCCCCATACGCTGGCGCCGTGCCGATAGTTGGTGAGCAGCTCGAGGTGGGCGTGTTTCGGCCCGAGGTCGCGGATCACCGCCTCGAAGCTGGCCTCGTCGTCGCTGTCGGAGACCAGCATGCCCAGATGCCAGTCGCCCGGGATCTCGCCGGTGAGGCGATAGACCACCCGGCGGTCCTCGCGATCGACCTTCACCTCGACCTTGAGGGTTTCCCACAGGCCGCTGCCGTCATGGCCTGCCTCGGGATAGACGCGGGCGCCGCCGAGCATGGCGTCGCTGTCGTCGAAGGCGCGATCGGTGAGGTAGTCCTCCACCGGCACGCTCAGGGCCGCGGCCTTGACCCGCAGGTTGATGTCCTTGGTGACGAGGATCACCGAGGCGTCGGGGCGCTCGTCGCGCAGCCGGCAGGTCTCGGCCAGCAGGCGGTTGTCGGGGCTGTCCTCCAGGTGTTCCGGGGTCTTGAGATCGTCGTAGCAGAGCAGCCGCAGCCGCCCCTCGGGGCCGGTGAGGCGCGGGATGGGAATGCCGTCGCGGATCTGGCCGAGATCGACGTTGGTGGTGAGGTCCGAGAGGGTCCGGCTGACCTGCCGGGCGGTGCGGGCGATCTCGCGGATGCCGTTCTTGTGCTTGTCGAGCTCCTCGAGCACGGTCATGGGGATCACCACTTCGTGCTCATCGAACTGATAGAGGGCGGCGGGGTCGTGGATCAGGACGTTGGTGTCCAGCACGTAAAGCCGGGTGGCTTTCTTGTCGATGCGTACCATCGGCGCAGCTCTCCTGATAGTCACCGGATCGACGTCAAAGATGACGCCTCGATGTCGACACTGTCAGCGCGGGGTGTCAGTTCCGTGACAGGCGCGACGTGCAGGGCTGTGGGATAGTGTCGTGCTCACCTCCGTTTTCATGGGACCGTCACAAGCGGCTTTCGATTCCAGCATGGCCCAATCCCGTTGCTTTGCACAATCGTTCGACTCAACGCTAGGCAATGTCTGAAAACTGTCTGCGCTCGGCTATACCGCGTTAAAAATCAGCTCAAAGTCCTCATTTACACCCCGTAAACTCCGGCTTCTCGCTGATTTTTGCCTTGTCTAGCCTTCGCTCGCCGACTTTTCAGACAACGCCTAGTCAGAGATCCGTTGCACGGATGGCAGGCGCATGAAGAACAGGCTAATCGCGGTGGAGAGGCTGGGCCGTGTGGCATGGCGGCTCAATGAGCCGCCAAATTCAATTGCTTACCTCTAATGCGGGATACGGAATACCGGCGAGCCGCCCTCTGGCCGTGGCTCATGCCAGGATCTGCACCTCGTCTCCTTCGAGGCGCAGCGACCAGGTCTGCAGGCGGACCGCCTCGTCCTCCAGGCACTGGCCATCGGTGAGCCGGAAGTGTTGCTTGTACAGCGGCGAGGCCACCACCGGCGCGCCCTGGACGTCGCCGACGATGCCGCGGGCGATGACGTTGGCGCCCGAGAAGGGGTCGCGATGGTCCACGGCGTAGAGCTCGGGCGAGTGGCCGGGCTGCGGCGTGTTCGAGCCGGGTACTGTCTTTTCCGGCGTGTTCGGGCCGGGTAAGGAACCCTCCGGCGTGTTCGGGCCGGGTAAATAGAACAGCGCGACCTGGGCCGGGCCGTCGGCGGTCTCGATCCAGGCGGCGACGCCGGAGTGGGGGACCAGGTCGGCCTTGGTGCACAGGGTCTGCCAGGTCTGGGTCATGGTCGTGGCTTCTGCGGTTGCGGTGGACATTAGGGATTCCTCGTAACTCACTGCCGGAAGTCAGGGAGATGAGCGCCGGGGACAAGCCTAAGCGAGGGGTTTTTGGCCATGGATGGCCAAAGTAGCGCCCATGGATGGGTTCATAGCGCCCTCGCGAGGCTTGTCGCCGGGCAAGCTCATCCCGGTGATTGCACGATTGATGCCTTACGCGGGCCGCAGCTGGCCGCGCTCCTCGGTCACGATGATGTCCGGATCGGGGCGCGCGTCGTTGACGAAGCTGCGGAAGCGCTTGAGCTTCTCGGGATCGTTGATGGCGCCGGCCCACTCGCACTCGTAGTTGTCGATGACGGTCTGCATCTGTGCCTCGAGCTCGTCGCCGATCCCCAGGCTGTCCTCGAGCACCACCTCCTTGAGGTAGTCGAGGCCGCCTTCGAGGTTCTCGCGCCACACCGAGGTGCGCTGCAGGCGGTCGGCGGTGCGCACGTAGAACATCAGGAAGCGGTCGATGGCCTGGATCAGCGCCGCGTCGTCGAGGTCGGTGGCCAGCAGTTCGGCGTGGCGCGGGCGCATGCCGCCGTTGCCGCACACGTAGAGGTTCCAGCCGTGCTCGGTGGCGATCACGCCGACGTCCTTGCTCTGCGCCTCGGCGCACTCGCGGGTGCAGCCGGAGACCGCGAACTTGAGCTTGTGCGGCGAGCGCAGACCCTTGTAGCGGTGTTCGAGGTGGATCGCCATGCCGACGCTGTCCTGCACCCCGTAGCGGCACCAGGTGCTGCCCACGCAGGACTTCACGGTGCGCACCGACTTGCCGTAGGCGTGGCCGGTCTCGAAGCCGGCCTCGATCAGCTCGCCCCAGATGTCGGGCAGATCCTCGAGGCGGGCGCCGAACAGGTCGATGCGCTGGCCGCCGGTGACCTTGGTGTAGAGCGCGTACTTCTGCGCCACCTGGCCGAGCACCACCAGCTTGTCGGGAGTGATCTCGCCGCCGGGGACACGCGGCACCACCGAATAGGTGCCGTTCTTCTGCATGTTGGCCATGAAGGTGTCGTTGGTGTCCTGCAGCGGGATGTGCGCGGCATCGGTGATCGGCTCGTTGAAGCAGGAGGCCAGGATCGAGGCCACCGCCGGCTTGCAGATATCGCACCCCAGGCCGTGGCCGTGCTTGTCGATCAGCTCGCCGAAGGTCTTGATGCCCTCGACGCGGACGATGTCGTAGAGCTCCTGGCGGGTGTGGGCGAAGTGCTCGCAGATCGACTGGTCGACCTCCACGCCGCGGGCTTCGAGCTCGTGGTCGACCACGCTCTTGAGCAGCGCCGCGCAGCCGCCGCAGCCGGTGCTGGCCTTGGTCTCGGCCTTGACGCTGCCCAGGTCGGTGGCGCCGGCGTCGATTGTCGCGCAGATCGACCCCTTGGTGACGTTGTGGCACGAGCAGATGGTGGCGCCGTCGGGCAGGGCGTCGGCGCCCAGGGTCGGCGCGCCCTCGGTGGAGGGCAGGATCAGCGCCGCCGGGTCCTCGGGCAGTTCCATGGCGTTGGCGTAGTACTGCATCAGGGTGTCGTAGTAGGCGTTGTCGCCCACCAGCATGGCGCCGAGCAGCTTCTTGCCGTCGCTGGAGACCACCAGCTTGCGGTATTCCTGCTTGATCTCGTCGAGGTAGCGGAAGGTCCGCGCGCCGGGGGTCTGGTTGCCGTGGGCGTCGCCGATGGCGCCCACGTCGACGCCGAGCAGCTTGAGCTTGGTGCTCATGTCGGCGCCCTCGAAGGTCAGCTCGCCGCCCAGCAGGGTATCGGCGGCGGCCTTGGCCATCTGGTAGCCGGGGGCCACCAGGCCGAAGATGCTGTTGTTCCACAGCGCCACCTCGCCGATGGCGAGGATCGCCGGGTCGCTGGTCAGGCAGTGATCGTCGATCACCACGCCGCCGCGCTCGCCCATTTCCAGCGAGCAGTCGCGGGCCAGCTCGTCGCGAGGCCGGATGCCCGCGGAGAACACGATCAGGTCGGTTTCCAGCACCTTGTCGTCCTGGAACACCATGCGATGGAAGCTGGCCTCGCCGTCCTCGATGTGCTGGGTGGCACGGTCGGTGAGCACCTGCACACCGAGCGCCTCGATCTTCTCGCGCAGCAGCTCGCCGCCCTCGGCGTCGACCTGCATCGGCATCAGCCGGGGGGCGAACTCGACCACGGCGGTATCCAGCTCGAGGCCGCGCAGGGCATTGGCCGCCTCGAGGCCCAGCAGGCCGCCGCCCACCACCACGCCGGTGGTGGCGTTCTCGGCCGCGGCGCGGATGGCGTCCAGGTCGTCCAGGGTGCGGTAGACCAGACAGTTGTCGCGCTCGTGGCCGGGAATCGGCGGCACGAAGGGGTAGGAGCCGGTGGCCAGCACCAGCCGCGCGTAGGGATAGCGGCCCTGGTCGGTGACCACCTCGCCCTTGTCGCGATCGATGGCGGTGACCGTCTCCGAGAGGCGCAGCTCGACGCCGCCCTCGGCATAGAAGTCGGCGTCGCTCATGGCCAGCGATTGAGCGTCGCGCCCCGCGAAGTATTCGGAGAGGTGGACGCGGTCGTAGGCGCGATGGCGTTCCTCGCCGAACACCGTGATGCGGTACTGCTCGGTGGCGCCGCGTTCGATGAGTTGCTCGACCAGGTGATGGCCGACCATGCCGTTGCCGATGATGATCAGCTGGGGTTTCGCTTGGCTGGGCGTGTTCATGCGGCTTCCTCCTGCGGGGAGCTGTCCTGATGATGAGGCGTCGTGGTTGTCGTGTCGTCGAGCAGGGCCTTGGCGTCGGCCTGGCCGAACAGCAGCGCCTGGCGACAGGCGGAGAGGTCGCGGCCGGCTAGCGACTGCTCGAAGTACCAGGGGCCGGCGGCGGTGTCGCCGTACAGCACGGCGCCCTCGAGGCGTCCGTCGCGCAGCAGCAGCCGGCGATAGTCGCCGTGTTCGGGATCGTGATAGGTCAGTACTTCATGACCGTCGTCGACCTCGAGGGCACCGAAGGAGTACAGCGACACGCCGCTGACCTTGAGCTTGGTGGCACAGGGCTTCTCGACGTAGCGGGCCTGTGCGTCGCCGTCGGCGGTCGTCTCGCTGGCCAACCGGGCGGCGAGCACCTCGACCTGGCGCCAGATCGGCTCGACCAGCCCGAAGGTCTGGCCCTCGAACTCGCAGCATTCGCCCAGCGCGTGGATCGCCGGGTCGGAGCTGGTGAGATGGGCGTCGACCACCACCGCGCGGTTGACCTCGAGCCCGGCCGCCTGAGCCAGCGCCACGTTGGGCGCGATGCCGATGGCCACCACCACGCACTCGGCGGGCAGCCGACGGCCGTCGGCCAGGCGGGCGGCGATGACATGACCGCGGCCGTCGTCTTCCAGGTGATCGAGCTGGCCCCCGGTGACGATCTCCAGGCCGCGGCCGGCGAGTTCGCGTTCGAGCAGGTCGGCCGCGGTGGCGTCGAGCTGGCGGTTCATCAGCCGGTCGTTGCGCTGGACGATGCTCACCGTCATGCCACGCTTGCGCAGGCCCTCGGCGGCCTCCAGGCCCAGCAGGCCGCCGCCGATGACCACGGCCCGGCCGCCGTTCTCGGCGGTGCGGGTCAGGGCCGCGGCGTCGTCGAGGTCGCGGAAGGCACGCACGCCGTCGAGCTCGAGCCCGGGGATCGGCGGCATGGCGGGGCGCGAGCCGGTGGCCAGCACCAGGCGGTCGTAGGCGATCTCGCGACCGCCGTCGGTGGTCAGGCGCCGCGCCTCGCGGTCGATGGTCTCGACCCGCTCGCCGAGCACCAGCTCGACGCCGTGTTCGGCGTACCAGGCGGCGTCGCGCAGGGTCAGGGCCTCGCGTTCCATCTCGCCGGCCAACAGCGGCGAGAGCAGGATGCGGTTGTAGGCCGGGCAGGGTTCCTCGCCGACCAGGGTGATGCGGCGCGGCGCGCCGTCCCGGCGGACCAGGCCTTCGACCAGCCGCTGGCCGGCCATGCCGTTACCCACGATCACGAGATGATCGATGGGGTCTGGCGCTGCCTGAGCCCTGGTGGAGCCATCGGAGCACATGGGATTACCTCCTGAAACGCAGAAGACGCCTCGACGCGCCCCGTCGGTGGGGAGCGTGGAGACGTCTTCGTCTGGCATTCGATGTGCGATCGCCGTTGACCGCCGGGGGCCTCGGCCCTCCGTTCGATCAGTAACAATCAATTATCGGGCCAATTCCTGTAAAAATCCTTTTAATACATTATGTTGGGTTGTAAATCTTTCGCGCGGCGGGAGCGGAGCCCTGCCCCCGACCGAGCATCATGCACAGCCCTGGTGCGTGGCGGCATCGAAATGCACGGGGCTGTAGCAGGCATCGAGCCGCTCGCGGTCGACGGGCGCCTCGAGCTGGCGGGCCAGGTGCGTCGCCATCGAGCTCAGTTGGCCGGCCTCCGGGCGCAGCTGGGAGAATCGCTGGTCCACCGGCGCCTCGCTCAGCGGCAGGGTCGGCAGGTGGTCCAGGGCGCGATCCAGATAAGGTGGCAGCGCCAGCCAGTCCCGCGCCTGACGGCGATTCGCCGGGGAGGTGGCCAGCCAGTCGGCGGCGGCGACCAGGGCGCGGATCATCGCCGCCAGGGTGGCCGGGTGGCGCTCGGCCCAGCCGCGGGTCACGCCGAGCACCTTCTCGGGATGGTCGGGCCACAGCTGGGCGCCGGTGGCCACGACGTGGCCGCCGCCGCGGTGCGCGGCCTGGCTGCCCCAGGGCTCGCCGACGCAGAAGCCGTCGATGCGCCCCTGTTCCAGCGCCTCGACCATGCGCGACGGTGGCAGGGCCACCAGTTCGGCGTCACGGTTCGGGTCGATGCCGCCGAGGGCCAGCCAGTCGCGCAGCTGGTAATGGTGGCCGGAGAAGGGATGCACCATGGCCAGGCGGGGTCGCGGCGCGCCGCGGTGGCGCAACCGGTCGGCGAAGTCTCGGGCGTTGACGGCGGGATCGCGGCCCCCGGGGGTGGCGTCGAAGGGGGTGGCCATGCCCTCGGCCCAGCGGTGCGACAGCACCAGGGTGTTACCGTTGCGGCCGAGCACCAGCGGCGCCAAGACCTCGCAGGGCGGGCCCGAGGCGCCCAGGCTCATGGCCAGCGGCAGGGGGGCCAGCAGCTGGGCGCCGTCGAGCAGCCCCGCGGCGAGCTTGTCGCGCAGGGTCGACCAGGCGCTTTCCCGGGACAGGGTGACATCGAGTCCCTCGGCGGCGAAGAAGCCGCCTTCCCGGGCGACGATCGGCAGGACGGCGTCCAGCAGCGGGACGAAGCCCAGGGTCAGGCGGGGGCGCTCGGGGGCGCGGGACATGCTCATTGGCCTTTCTCCAGTCCTTCGAGGATATCGATCACGCTGTTGGCCACCTCGCCGATACGCTGACCGCGATCCATGGCCAGCTTGCGCAGCATCTGGTAGGCCTGCGGCTCGTCGCAGTTCTGGTGCTTCATCAGCAGGCCCTTGGCGCGTTCGATGCGCTTGCGGTCGGCGAGCTGGTTGCGCGCACGGTCGAGCTCGGTGCGCATCGACTGGAAGGCATCGAAGCGCGCCACGGCGACCTCGAGGATCGCCTTGACCCGGCTCGGTACCAGGCCGTCCACCACGTAGGCGCTGACGCCGGAGGCCAGCGCGGCCTGCATGGAGTCGGGATCGTGCTGGTCGGCGAAGAACACCACCGGGCGCGGATTCTCGCGGTTGAGCAGCGACATGCTGTCGAGGGTGTCGCGGTCGGGGGATTCCATGTCGATGATCACCACGTCGGGGGCATGGCGGGCAACCATCTCATTGAGGCTGGCCGGGCTCGAGAGGTGGCAGATGACCTCGTGTCCTTCCTGGCCGAGGGCCTCCTCGACCATGGCGGCGCGTACGCTCTCATCGTCGACCAGCAGGATTCGCAGTGGCTGGGGCATGGGGTCTGGCTCGTGATGGCGGAGATTTACCAAGGATATGCAACTTTCATTCCAGACGGTGCGTGCGCCGGTGTCGGCGGTCCACCATCCCCGGTTTGCACCGTCGGGGTGCGAGGCGGGCGTTCGGCGCCGCCGGCTGGTGCAAGATGCCTCGCCAGGGATCGGATCAGCCCCGCCAGGGCGGGGCTTGCCGGAGATGGCACGCCCTTTGCTTGAGTCTAGCCAGACCAGGTATATCATCCCGGGCCGCCGCGTCGGTGGTCCATGGCAACGACGCCCACCCTTGCGCTTACCCGGCGCAGCGGTGGGCGTCGTCGTTCCGGGACCCGCGATCGAGGAGCGCACTTATGCATCAAGCTCGAACCACTTGCCCCTACTGCGGCGTCGGCTGCGGCGTGAAGGTCGACATCGAGGATGGGCGCCTCACGGGCGTTGAAGGCGACGGCGACCATCCGGCCAACTACGGGCGGCTGTGCGTCAAGGGCTCGGCGCTGGCCGAGACCCTTGGCCACCGCGGCCGCCTGACCCAGCCTCGGGTCGACGGCGTCGAGGTCGACTGGGACACCGCGCTCGATGCGGTGGCCGACCGTCTCCGGGCCACCCGCGAGCGCGCCGGCGACCATGCCGTGGCGGCCTACCTCTCGGGCCAGCTGCTCACCGAGGACTATTACGTCGCCAACAAGCTGTTCAAGGGCTTCCTCGGCACGCCGCACCTGGATACCAACTCGCGGCTGTGCATGGCCTCGGCGGTGGCCGCCTACAAGCGTTCGCTGGGCGCCGATGCCGTGCCCTGCAGCTACGAGGACCTGGAGGAGGCCGAGCTGGTGGTACTGGTGGGCTCCAACCTGGCCTGGAACCATCCGGTGCTCTACCAGCGGCTGCGCACCGCCAAGAGCCGCAACCCGCTGATGCGAGTGGTGGTGATCGACCCGCGGGTCACCGACAGCTGCGAGATCGCCGATCTGTACCTGGGCCTGGCGCCCGGCAGCGATGCTCGGCTGTTCAACGGTCTGCTGGGATGGATGGCCGACAAGGGCAAGCTCGACGACATCTATCTCGAGCACCACACGCAAGGGGTCGACGAGGCGCTGGCCGCGGCCCGGGAGGACGATTGCCGCATCGAGGCCATCGCCGCCGACTGCGACGTCGACGCGGAGCGCCTGGAGACCTTCTTCTACTGGTTCGCCAGCCAGCTGCACGTGGTGACCCTTTACTCCCAGGGCATCAACCAGTCCTCGAGCGGCACCGACAAGTGCAACGCCATCATCAACTGCCACCTGGCCGGCGGCAAGATCGGCCTGCCCGGCGCCGGGCCCTTCTCGATCACCGGCCAGCCCAACGCCATGGGCGGCCGCGAGGTCGGTGGGCTGGCCAACCAGCTCGCCGCCCATATGGACTATGAGTCGCCTGGTGCTATCCAGCGCGTCACCCGGTTCTGGACCACCGAGACCCTGGTGCCGACCCTGCCCGAGGCGCCCGGCCACAAGGCGGTCGAGCTATTCGAGGCCATCGAGCGCGGCGAGGTCCAGGCGCTGTGGGTGATGGCCACCAACCCGGCGGTCAGCCTGCCCGATGCCAATCGCGTGCGCGCGGCGCTCGAGAAATGCCCGCTGGTGATCGTCTCCGAGTGCATGGCCGACACCGACCTGCTGCCGTATGCCGACATCGTGCTGCCGGCCTCGTCGTGGTCGGAGAAGGACGGCACCGTGACCAACTCCGAGCGGCGCATCTCGCGTCAGCGCGGCATGCTGCCGCCGCCCGGGGAGGCGCGCCACGACTGGTGGATCGTCAGCGCGGTGGCGCGTCGCCTGGGCTATGGCGAGGCCTTCGACTACGACCATCCCGCCGAGATCTTCGCCGAGCACGCACGGCTGTCGGGCTTCGAGAACCTTCCCGATGCCGCGGGTTCGCGGGTGTTCGATATCTCGTCGCTGGCCGGGCTGGATCGTGCGGGCTACGACGCCCTGGCGCCGATCCAGTGGCCGGTGACCGCCGAGGCGCCCCATGGCACCCCGCGGCTGTTCGAGGACGGTCGCTTCGCCACCCCGGATGGCCTGGCCCGGTTGCTGCCGGTGCGCCCGCGGGGCCCCGAGCAGTCGCTCAGCGAGGCGCGCCCGCTGCGCCTGAACACCGGCCGGGTGCGCGACCAGTGGCACACCATGACCCGCACCGCCCGGGCGCCGCGGCTGATGAACCATCGTGCCGAACCCTTCATCGACATCACCCCCGAGGATGCCGCCGCGTGCGGCGTGGGCGACCAGCAGCTGGCGCGGCTGACCGGCGCCGGCGGCGAGTACCTTGCCCGGGTGCGGTTGACCAAGGGCCAGCGGCGCGGCGAGGTGTTCGTGCCCATGCACTGGACCGACCGCTTCAGCGGCGCGGCGCGCATGGGCAGCCTGCTCGCGGCGCACCTGGACCCGATCTCCGGCCAGCCGGAATCCAAGCACGGCGCGGTGGCGCTGGCGCCGCTGGCGGTGAGCTGGGAGGCCACCCTGCTGGTCGCACCCGAGGAAGGCGGCGACTTCGCCGGTCGCGACGACGGCGCCTACTGGGCGCGCATCCCGCTGTCCCACTGCCAGCGCTGGCAGCTCGCCGGCAGCGATGTCCCCCGCGACTGGCTGGCCTGGGTGCGGCAGTGGCTGCCCACGGCGCCGACCCTGTGGAGCGACGATCCTGCCGGCGGCCGACTGCGTGCCGCGGGCATCGAGGCGGGGCGACTGCGCTGGTGGCTGATGGTGGCACCGCCTGCCGAGTTGCCGGGGCTTTCCTGGCTCGACGAGCGCTTCGCGGAATCGCCGCTGGGGGGTGACGCTCGTCGCCGCCTGCTGGCCGGCTGTGAAGCCGGGGAGGCGGACGCCGGACCGCTGGTGTGCAGCTGTCACCAGGTCGGCCAGAAGGCCATCGTCGCGGCCATCCAGGCCGGTGACTCAAGCGTCGAGGCGCTGGGGGCGCGACTCGCCTGCGGCACCCAGTGCGGCAGCTGCATTCCCGAGCTCAAGTCGCTGATCGAAGACAGTTCTGACGTCAACGCTGAACCCAACATCGAAGAGGAGAGTGGCGATGCGCACTCTGGACAAGCCCCGCAAGCCGTTCAAGTTGCTTGATGTCATCCGTCCCATCGCTGCTCTGGCGCGCCTGGGGCAGGCTTCTCGCTGGCGAGAAGGGCTCAAGACCGGTCGGTCTGACGACGATGCCGCACGCCTCTCGCTGTACGGCGAGTGTCGGCCGGGGCGCGTCTACCTGGTCGGCGCCGGCAGCGGCGACGTCGAACTGCTGACCCTGAAGGCGGCGCGGCTGCTCGCCCAGGCCGACGCCGTGGTCTACGACCGGCTGGTCGGCGAGGAAGTGCTGGCGCTGATTCCCGCCGGCCGCGAGCGCTACTACGTGGGCAAGGCCCGCGGCCATCACAGCGTGCCCCAGGCCGAGATCGGCGCGCTGCTGGTCGAACTGGCGGGGCAGGGCAAGTCGGTGGTGCGTCTCAAGGGTGGTGATCCCGGTGTGTTCGGGCGCATGGGCGAGGAGCTCGGCGCGCTGGCCGAGGCCGGGACGCCGGCCGAGATCGTGCCCGGCATCACCGCGGCCTCGGCGGCCTGTGCCGGGATGGGCATCCCGCTCACCGACCGTGCCCACGCCCAGCAGCTGCGTTTTATCACCGCCCAGCTGTGCCGCGAAGGCGGTGCGCCCGACTGGGGCGCGCTGGCCCGCCGCGACGAGACGCTGGTGTTCTACATGGGGCTGGCCAAGGTCGAGGCGATCTGCGCCGGCCTGCGCGGCGCCGGGTTGCCCGACGACTGGCCTATCATGCTGGTGGCCAACGCCAGCCTGCCCGAGCAGGCGGCGCTCACCGGTACCCTGGCCGACATGCCGGGCAAGCTTGCCGACACGCCGCTGCCGTCGCCCTGCCTGATCGTGGTGGGCAGCGTGGTGCGCATGGTCGAGACCAGCCCGGCGGCGCCGCGGGCGTGTGCAAACGCCGCCTGAGCCGTTTGGGCATCAGGCTGGCTCAGCTCAGCCGGCGGCCCATGCTGATGCGCTCCTCGACATCGAAGCCGAGCCGGCGGTAGAAGTCCGCCACCGCGTCGTTGCCGCCGCGGATCTGCAGGTTGACCTTGACGCAGCCCATGGCTCTTAGCTGCTCGATGGCGTGCTCGACGATCCGCTTGCCGAGTCCTTGCCCCTGCCTTTCCGTCGCCACCGCCACGGCATACAGCCAGCCCCGGTGGCCGTCGTAGCCGACCAGGCAACTGGCGACGAGCTCCCCGGCATCCTCGATCACGTAGAGATGGTCGTCCACGGCCAGCTTGGCCGCGAGGATGGCTTCCGGGGCGTTGTAGCCGGTGTAGTCGGGAAAGCTGGCCTGCCACAGGGCGGCCAGTCGGGGCGCGTCACCCTCTCGGTACTTCCTCGGGGTCATGGTGTCGGTCCTGGGGGAACACAGCAGGGGGTTAAGCGGCGCCACCGCGCCGCAGGCGCAGCATAACCGCAGCCCCCGGGGACGGCCAGTGGCCGGGTGGGGCCTGTGACGCGACCGTCAGGCGCTGAGCGCTCACTCGCTCGAGGCGGCCCCGCCGGAGCGGGGCCGACGCGGCCATTCAGCCGTCGCGACGCTCGAAGGCCTCGAACACCTCCTGGCCGGTCAGGTCCTGGGTGTCGTTGGCGAAGGCGTACCAGGGCGGCTTCTCGTCGATGAAGATCTGGCTGTCGAAGGTCCAGGCCTGCCCCTCGTCGACCAGCCCCGCCGGCACCGCATAGTGCTCGCCGGTCTTGAGCCGGTAGAAGAGGTGGGTGCCGCAGTGGCGGCAGAAGGCGCGCTCGGCCCAGTCCGAGGAGGCGAAGACGGCGACGCTGTCCTCGCCCTCGACGGTGACGCGGGACACCGACTCCAGTGCCAACAGCGGGCCGCCGCCCCAGGTGCGGCACATCCGGCAGTGGCAGGCGCCGATGTTCTGGCGCGAGGCCTCCACCGCGAGGGTCACGGCGCCGCAGAGGCAGCTGCCGGTGAGGGTCATGGCATCCATCGTGTATCGCCTCCTGGCGTGCGGATCAGCCCTTGAGCTGGGCGAGGATGGTCTCGGCGCTGCTGGCTTCGATCACTCCCTTCTGGGTATCGACGCCCAGGTATTCCACCACGCCGTCGTTGGCGATCAGCGCGAAACGCTTGCTGCGCGTGCCCATGCCGCCGCCGCTGGCGTCCATGTCGAGGCCCAGGGCGCGGGTGAACTCGGCGTTGCCGTCGGCCAGCATGGTCATCGCCTGGGCGTTCTGGTCCTGCTGCCAGGCGCCCATCACGAAGGCGTCGTTGACCGCCAGGCAGCCGATGGCATCGGCGCCGGCGGCGAGGATGGCGTCGGCGTTGACCACGAAGCCGGGCATGTGGGTGTTGGAACAGCCGGGGGTGAAGGCGCCCGGGACGGCGAACAGCACCACCCGTCGCCCGGCGAAGAAGTCGCCGGTGGCGAGGTCCTCGGGCCCCTTGGGACCGTTGGTCTTGATCGTGACGTCGGGCAGGCGGTCACCGGTGGCGATCGTCATGGGGGAAACTCCTTTTCGGTCGGATGAAGTCGAGAGCGGGCCTCGCCGAGCCGGCCCGCGGCGTTCAGGGGCGCGCGCAGGCCGGGGGCGTGCAATGCCGCGAGCCCGCCGTCCTCCAGCATGGCCATATCCGCGATCGCCTGCAAACGCCGATGCCCCGTCGCGAAACGACGGGGCATCGGTGGAGAAGCGGGTCGATGGGATCAGCGCAGCGACAGGGCGCCGTCGCCGTTCGCTGCCCCCACCGCGTCGCGGTAGGCCTCGGCCTCGCGGTCCTCGTCGGCCGCGGAGAAGCGCACCAGCAAGGCGCAGCAGGCCAGGGCCAGCACGATCAGGCCGAGGATGAACAGGCCCTGCTGGTAGTCGATCGCCTCGCTGCGCAGCAGGAAGGCGGCGGCCACCGCGCCGACGTTGCCCCCGGCGCCGACGATACCGGCCACCGTGCCGAGACCCTCGCGGTTGAGGAAGGGCACCACGCCGAAGGTGGCTCCGGAGGCCATCTGCGAGCAGAGCCCCAGCACCATCAGCAGGGCGATGGCCAACGGCAGGAACTGGGCCTGGGAGAAGGCGACCAGGGCGATACCCGAGCAGGTAAGCGCCACGAACAGCCAGCGTACCCGCCCCTTGAGGCCGGCCTGGCGGGCACTCAGGTCGGAGACGATGCCGCCCAGGGTACGGGCGAAGAGGTTCATCATGCCGAACAGTCCGGCGATCAGGCCGGCGCTGGCCAGGCTCAGGTCGAAGTGATCGAAGAAGTAGATGGCGCCGATGTTATGCAGGGTCAGCTCGACCCCGAAGCTGAGGGCATAGGCCAGGCCGAGCGCCCAGACCCGCGGGTCCCGGGCCACGCGCAGGAAGCCCGGCCTGGCCGCGGCCGGCGTGCCGGCTTGCTCGCCGGCGCGGCGCAGTACGCGGAAGTCGCCGTCGGGGGCGTCCTGGGTGAAGCGCCAGTAGGCCAGGCCGGTGACGACCATCACCACGCCGGGCACCAGCATCGCCAGCCGCCAGCCGAGGGTCTCGCTGACGCCCAGCATCAGCAGGCCGGAGAACAGCAGCGGCATCAGAATCTGGGTGGTGCCCCCGCCCAGGTTGCCCCAGCCGGCGGTGGTGGCGTTGGCGGTGCCCACCACATTGGGGGCGAACATGGTGCTGGTGTGGTACTGGGTGATCACGAAGCCGGCGCCGATCGCGCCGATCGCCAGGCGGGCCAGCAGGAAGGCCTCGAAGCTGTCGGCCAGGCCGATGGCCATCACCGGCACGGCGCCGAGCAACAGCAGCCCGGTGTAGGTGCGGCGCGGGCCGAGACGGTCGCACAGCACGCCGATCAGCAGGCGCACCAGCACGGTGATGGCCACCGAGGCGATGATGGTGTTGCCGATCTGGGTCTGGGTCAGCGCGAGGTCCTCGCGTACCACCGCCATCAGCGGCGCGATGCCGAACCAGCCGAAGAAGCAGATATGGAAGGCGAACCACGAGAAGTGGAAGGCGCGCATCTGGGGGGAGGTGAGGCTCAACAGGCGAATGCGGTTTGCCTTGTGGCGGATCTGCATGGACAACCTCGTGACGTGACGAATACGGGAACGGGGCCACCGGCGTTGGCGGCGCGGTTCGACGCACTCGTGCTCCACGGAGCCTGGTCCACGTCTCGCCTGGTCTCGATGGGTGATATAAAGCAATAAGATTGCCAGTTTTTTATTTTTTGCATTGTAAACAATAGGTTGGGTGAGAGAAGTGGCCGACAAGACGATGCCCCGGCCGGTGCCGGGGCATCGCCATGGTGCAAGATGAGTTTGTGACGGGTTCGGGCGGCCCGCCGATGGTGCGGGCCCTTCGGATCAGCGCAGCGTGAGGGCGGCGGCGCCGGTATCCTCGCCCACGGCGTCGCTGTAGGCCTTGGCTTCCTCGGCCTCGACCTCGGGCGAGAAGCGCACCACCAGCGCACACAGCGAGGCGATCACCACGGCGATGCCGAGATAGAACAGCCCCTGCTGATAGCTCAGTTCCTCGGAGCGGAACAGGAAGCCGGCGGCCACGGCTCCGGCGTTGCCGCCCGCGCCGACGATGCCGGCCACGGCGCCCAGCGCCTTCTTGTTGATGAAGGGGACCACGCCGAAGGTGGCGCCCTCGGCCATCTGCACGAACAGGCTGAACACCAGCATGATGCCGATGGCCAGCGCCAGGACGTGCATCTGCGAGAAGAACATCAGCGCCACGCCCTCGCAGAGCATGGCGATGAACAGCCAGCGCACGCGCCCCTTGAGGCCTCCGTTCTTGGCGAACAGGTCGGAGAAGATGCCGCCCAGGGTGCGGGCGAAGAGGTTCATCAGGCCGAACAGGCCGGCGATCATCCCGGCGGTGGCCAGGCTCAGGTCGAAGTGGTCGAAGTAATAGATGGCGGCGATGTTGTTGATGGTCAGCTCGACCCCGAAACAGGCGGCATAGACCACGAACAGCGCCCAGACACGGATGTCCTTGGCGGCGGCCTTGAAGCTCTGGCCCATGCCGTGCTCGCCGTCGGCCGGGGGCAGTTCGCCGCGCTCGCGCAGCTCATCGAAGTTGCCGTCCGGGGCGTCCTGGGTGAAGCGGTAGTAGGCGATGCCGGTGAAGAACAGCACCACGCCGGGCACCACCATGGCCAGGCGCCAGCCGAGGGTCTCGCTGACCCCCAGCATCAGGATGCCGGAGAACACCAGCGGCATCAGGATCTGGGTGGTGCCGCCGCCCAGGTTGCCCCAGCCGGCGGAGGTGGCGTTGGCGGTGCCGACGACGTTGGGGGCGAACATCACCGAGGTGTGGTACTGGGTGATCACGAAGGAGGCCCCGATGGCACCGATGGCCAGGCGTGCCAGCAGGAAGGTCTCGAAGCTGTCGGCCAGGCCGATGGCCATCACCGGCAGCGAGCCCAGGCACAGCAGCCAGGTATAGGCGCGACGGGGGCCGATCTTGTCGCACAGCACGCCGATGGCCAGGCGCACGATAACGGTGATGGCCACCGAGGCGATGATGGTGTTGCCGATCTGGGTCTTGGTCAGGCCCAGGTCATCGCGAACCACCGCCATCAGGGGGGCGATGCCGAACCAGCCGAAGAAGCAGAGGTGGAAGGCGAACCAGGAGAAGTGGAAGGCGCGCATCTGCGGCATCTTCCAGTTGAACAGTCGAATCCTGTTGGCCTTGTTGTGGATTTCCATGGGGGTACCTCGTCGAATGACGTTCGAACACACGATCTCTTGGGCCTTCGCCGTTGAAGGTCGGGTCCGACGCACTCGTACCCCAGGGGCCTGGTCCACGTCAGGGTCTCACTGTCCTCCTTACATGCATAAGCATTGCCATATTGAGAAAGTTTTTTAATTTACGTGATGTTGCATTGATTCATGCGGGAGGGGGAACGCTCATTGAGGACGAGGTTTGCTGCATTGCCGCTCACCGCAGTGACGGCATGCCCCGCCTTGGTGCCCGATAGCCGGACGGCCAGGGCCCCTGGGACCGCCCCGGCCCTGCCGGTCAGCGCTGCAGGGCCAGGTGGCGGCCGTCGCGGGGGCAGCGCAGGAAGGCCGACTCGGCCAGCCATTCGGGATCGGGATAGTAGGTGAACAGGTACTGACTCTCCTTGATGCTGTCGATCAGCGGCACCGCGATCTCGTCGCGGACCGCCGGGCAGCCGTGGCTGCGCCCCAGCCGGCCGGTGCGCTCGATGAAGGTCTCGCTGACGTAGTCGGCGCCGTGGATGACGATGGCGCGCTGGAAGGCCAGGTCGTTGACCCCGGGCTCCAGACCTTCCAGGCGCAGCGAGTAGCCGTTGCTGCCCTCGTAGCTGTTGAGGGTGCGGAACAGCCCGATGCTCGATTGATGGCTCTCCGGCACGTTGGAGAACTCGCTGGCCAGGGCGTCGCCGGAGCCCTGGCCGTGGGACACCAGTTCGCGGAACAGCAGCCGTTGCCGGGCCAGGTCGAAGACCCACAGGCGCTGCTCGGTGGACGGCAGCGAGAAGTCGATCACCGCCAGGCGCTCGGCGCCGGGATCGGCGCAGGAGAGGGCCCGGGCCGCGAGGCGCAGCACCTCGGGGTCGGCGCGCGGCGCGAGATGGATCAGGCGGCTCGCCAGGGGAGAGGGCGGGCTCGTCGGGGTGATCGCCCGGGAGAGGAAGTCCTGGGCCGCGGCGGGGGCGGCCGGGGCCAGCAGGGCGGCGGCCACGAGCACGGCCGCGGCGAGGCCTGGTAAACGCAGCGATGGCATGCGGAGTCCCATGGAACGGTGGCTTGCGATTCGGTCGATGTTCTTCTTGCAGGCCCCGGCGCCACGGCGCGTGAGCCCACCTTTTTGACGTATTATGGTCATAACGGTCAGGAAGACCAGCCATACCAGACGAATGCCAGGAGGCCGAGTCATGCGAACCGCGGACACCCTAACACGAGGCCTGCAGCGCAGCGGCATGCTCCTGCTGATGGCATGGCTGCCGCTGGTCGCGGGCGCCGACGCGACGCCTCCGCCCCAGGCGTCTGGTGAGGCCGGTGCGGTGCCGGGTGTTGCCGCGGAGCAGATCGCCGCGCCGGGCGTCGCGACGCTGGCCGAACGCCTGCGTGAGGCCTCTCCGCGGCTGTCGCGTTTCTATGCCCTGAACGGCGATGCGCTGGTCTGGCAGGATCGCGACGCGGTAGCTGTCCTGGTCGAACTGTTGAGGGCCCTGGAACACGAGGGGTTGGCTCCGGCCGACTATCGACCCGGACAGCTGGAGCGGGAGGCTCGCGCCGCCCTCGACCCGGCCGCCGGCGAGGCCAGCCGGACCCGCTTCGATCTCCGCGCCAGCCGTACCCTGCTGACGGCGCTGACGCATTTGCAGCGCGGTCGGCTCGATCCCCGTCGCGTCTACCCCGGCTGGGAGATCCCGGTGGCGCCGCCGCGGCTCGACCTGGCGGGCATCACCCGGGCCCTTGATGGCGGCGATGTGTCGGCGGCGCTGGCCCTGGCGCGCCCGGCCGGCGAGACCTACCGGCAGTTGCAGCGGGCCCTGGTCCGCTATCGCCACATCGTGCGCCTGGGCGGCTGGCCGACGCTGCCGTCGCGGGAGGCGGCGCTGCGTCCGGGGGATACCCACGGCGACGTCGCCCTGCTGCGCCAGCGGCTGGCGATGATCGGCGAGCTGGAGGTGATGGCCGCCGACGTCATGCACTATCCGGACGTGGAGCTGGAGGCCCCGGCGCAGAACCGCTACGACCCGACCCTGGCCGCCGCGGTGCGCCGCTTCCAGCGTCGCCACATGCTCGACGACGATGGCGTGGTCGGGCCGCGCACCCGAGCGGCGCTGAACGTGCCTGCGCGAGGGCGCGTGGCGACCCTGCGCGCGAACCTGGAACGCGCCCGCTGGTTCTCCGCCGAGATGCCCGAGTGGCGGGTGGAGGTGGACCTGGCCGGCCAGCGCCTCCAATATCACCGCCCCGACGGGACGTCCTGGTCGTCGCGGGTCATCGTCGGCCAGCCCGGGCGGGCCACGCCGGTACTGCGCTCGTCGATCACCTACCTGACCCTCAACCCGACCTGGACGGTGCCGCCGACCATCCTGCGCGAGGACGTGCTGCCCCAGCTGCGCCGCGATCCCGGCTATCTGGCCGAGCACGACATGATCGCGCTCGCCCCGGACGGGCAGCGGCTGGACCCGCAGAGCATCGACTGGTGGCAGCCGGGAGCGGTGATGCTGCGCCAGCGTGCCGGTGCCGGCAACCCCCTGGGACGGCTGGTGCTGCGTTTCCCCAACGATCATCTGGTCTATCTGCATGACACTCCCTCGCCGTACCTGTTCGGCCAGGCCCAGCGGGCGCTGAGCTCCGGCTGCATCCGCGTAGAGGGCGTGGCGGAGCTGACCCGGCTGCTGATCGCCGACAGCCGTTCCGCGATCGATCTTGACGCCCTGCTGGCCAGGGGGGAGACGCGCAACGTCTCCCTGGCGAGGCCGGTACCGCTGGCCCTGCATTACTGGACCGCCCAGGGCGAACCGGGCGGCCTGGCGAGTTTCCGGCCGGACATCTACGATCGCGACCCGGCGCTGATCGCCGCCATGGCCGGGCCGCCGACGGCGCAGTGAGGATGATGTCGGTGAGACCGGCGCCGGCGATCCTTGGCTTGCGAAAGACGGGTCAGTGATACCCCCGGGCCTGCAGCC
Organism: Halomonas sp. ABH4_019; assembly: GCF_056159885.1. Taxonomy (NCBI): domain Bacteria; kingdom Pseudomonadati; phylum Pseudomonadota; class Gammaproteobacteria; order Oceanospirillales; family Halomonadaceae; genus Halomonas; species Halomonas sp. ABH4_019. Next base: position 401,130 of record NZ_JBSWWC010000001.1, on the reverse strand, counting down.
GGAACAGCCCGGCATAGCGGCCGTCGAGTTCCATCAGGCTGTCGTGATCGCCCCGTTCGAGGATGCGCCCACCGTCGATGACCAGTATCTGGTCGGCGGCGCGCACGGTGGAGAAGCGGTGCGAGATCAGTACCGTCATCTTGTCTCGGGCATGCTCGCGGAAGTCGGCATAGACCGCCGCCTCGGCGGCGGCGTCCATGGCCGCGGTGGGCTCGTCGAGCACCAGGATGTCGGCCTCCTCGCGCATGTAGGCGCGAGCCAGGGCGACCTTCTGCCACTGGCCGCCGGAGAGTTCCTGGCCGCCCTTGAACCAGCGCCCGAGCTGGGTGTGATACCCGCCCGGCATGTCGGCGATGAAGTCCTCGGCGAGCCCGCGCCGGGCGGCCTCCCGCCAGCGAGTTTCGTCCTCGAAGGCGGCCACGTCACCGGCGCCCAGGTTCTCGCCGACCTTGAGCTGGTAGCGCACGAAGTCCTGGAAGATGACCCCGACGCGGCGGCGCAGGGTCGCCAGGTCCCAGTCGCGCAGGTCGCTGCCGTCGAGCAGGATGCGCCCCCGGGTCGGGTCGTAGAGGCGGGTGAGCAGCTTGATCAGGGTGGTCTTGCCCGAGCCGTTGACCCCGACCAGCGCCAGGCTTCGGCCGGTGGCGAGGTGCAGGTCGATGCCGGAGAGCGCCGGCCGCTCGGCACCGGGATAGCTGAAACCCACGTCCTCGAAGCGAATGCCGTCGCCGGGGCGGGCGCCTTCGGTGAGCCGGCCGGCCTGCTCCGGCACCGGCTGCTCCAGGTACTCGTAGAGGTTGGAGAGGTAGAGGTTGTCCTCGTACATGCCGCCGATGGCGGTGAGGCTCGCCGACAGCGCCGCCTGGCCCTGCTTGAAGACCATCAGGTACATGGTCATCTCGCCCAGCGTCAGCCGACCGGCCACGGTGTCCGCCACCACCCAGGCGTAGGCGGCGTAGAAGGCCAGGGTGCCCAGCAGGCCGAGCAGGAAGCCCCAGGTCTCGCGGCGGATCGTCAGTCGTCGGTCCTCGGCGTACAGGGTCTCGAAGATACGCCGGTAGCGATCGAGCAGCAGCGGCTCGAGGCCGAACAGCTTGACTTCCTTGATGCTGTCCTCCCGGGCCAGCACGGTCTCCAGGTACATCTGCATGCGGGTCTGGGGCGAGCGCCAGCGGAACAGCCGGAAGGCGTCGCCGGAGAAGCGCGCTTCGGAGAGAAACACCGGCAGGGCGCCGATCACCAGCACCAGCAGCGCCCAGGGCGAGAAGCCCACCAGCAGCACGCCGAAGCTGGCCAGCGAAATGGCGTTCTGCAGCAGCGAGAAGGTCTTGTTGACCAGCCCCAGGGGCCGCGTCGAGGCCTCGCGACGGGCCCGGGTCAACTTGTCGTAGAATTCCGAGTCCTCGAACTGGGCGAGCGACAGGGTGCCGGCCTTCTCCAGGATCATCACGTTGACCTGCTGGCCGAGCAGGGCGCGCAGCAGCGACTGCTGGGCGGCCAGGCCGCGCTGGGCCAGGGCGATCAACGCCACCACGCCGGCTTCCAGCAGCACGTAGCGCAATACCGGCCACGACAGCTCGGCGAGAGTCGCCGAGCCCTGGCGATGGCCTTCCATGGCGGCCACCACCCCATCGACGATCAGTTGCCCGACCCAGGCCGCCACGGCGGGCAGCACGCCGGCGACCAGGGTGCACAGGGCGAGCCCCAGCGTCAGCCGGCGTGAGGTCCGCCAGACCAGGGCCAGCGCCCGGTGGCTGTATCGGAAGACGCCGAGATAGGCCAGCGGCGAGCTCGCCGAGGGAGAAGAGGGAGCGGACACGGGGGGCTCCATGGCATGGCGGCTTCCCAGTCTACCCGGAGGGGTGGAAGCCGGGCAGCCCCACAAACGACGACACCCCGCCGGGGCGGGGTGTCGTGGCGAGGCGAAAGCCGGCTAGCTCTCGTCGTCGGGGGGGGCGGCCTCGGTCTCGGGTCGGGCGCTGGCCACCGTGGTGCCGTTTTCGCCGTTCTCCAGCGCCGCCAGCATCGGCTCGGCCTCGCGCTGGAAGGCGGCCAGGGCGTCGCCGCTGAGGCCCTGGTGCTCCGGCAATGCCACCTTCATGGCGTTCACCTGGTTGTCGTTGACCAGGATCTCGTAGTGGAGGTGCGGGCCGGTGCTGCGGCCGGTGTTGCCGGACAGGGCGATGCGCTCGCCGCGGGTCACCCGGTCGCCACGGCTGACCATCGGCCGCGAGAGGTGCAGGTAGCGGGTCTTGTAGCCGTTGTCATGGCGGATGACGATGTAACGACCGGCCAGGGGGTGGTTGCCCACCAGTTCGACGCGGCCGTCGGCCGGGGCGTCGACCGGCGTGCCGGAGGGCATGGCGAAGTCGGTGCCCTTGTGGGGGCTGATGCGACCGGTGACCGGGTGGTGGCGTCGCAGGTTGAAGGGCGAGCTGATGCGGTAGTGGCCGGCGAACGGATAGCGGTCGAAGGCCGGGTCCAGGCTCTCGCCTGCCGGCGTGTAGAAGCGGTTGTCCTCGGCGTTGCGCACCAGGGTGAGGTCCATGCGCGAGCCCGCATAGCTGACCGCCAGCACGCGCGGGTCCAGGCTCTCGCCGTCGATGATGTCGGACTCCACCAGCACCCGGAAGCGATCGCCGCGACGGGTGTCGCGGCGAAAGTCGAGTTTCTTTTCCAGCACGTGGGAGAGTTCGGCCACCTCGGCACTGGTCAGGCCGGTGGCCTGGGCCGAGCGCGCGAAGCTGCCGCTGACCGTGCCGGCGTAGAGGCGCTGGGTGGCTTCGCCGGCCCGCTCGATGGTGGCCACCTCGAGGTCGCCGTCGCCGCGTTCGACCAGGTAGCCGTCCCGGGCGTTCTTCATCAGGCGCAGGGCCAGCAGCCGGCCCTGTTCGTCGAGCTGATACTCGAAGTGGTCGCCGGCGCGCCACTGGGTCAGCAGCTCCGGCTCGGGCATCGCCTCGAGCAGGGCCGTCACTTCGCTGTAGCCCATGCCCAGGTTTTCCTGGGCCATGATCGCGAAGGTGTCCCCGGGCTCGACGGTATAGGCCAGCCACTCGGGCACATAGGGCTCGTCGGCGTCGATCTCTTCCTCGAGCACGATCGGTCCGTCGTCGAACAGCTCGAGTTCGTCCTCGGAGATGTCTTCGTAGGAGGTGGCATCGGCCACCAGGCGCTCGTTGGCGGCCAGCATGCCGCTGGCCACCGTGCCGATCACGATGGCCAGGTGGCGTGCGCCGTCGTCGAGCCGGGAGGTCGACTCGCGGGGGGCCGCCTCCGCTGTCCTCGCCTTGCCGGCCGGCGTGTTCAGCAGGCCCACGTCGACGATCTCGGAAGCGGTCAGCTGGGATAGCGGCACCGGCTCGCGGGTCGCGTCCATGGCCCGGGAGGCCAGCTGGATCGCTTCGGCGACCGGGGCGCGGTCCAGAGTCAGGGAGGGGACGCCGGGAGCGGCGTCGGCGCCGAGGGGGACCAGCACGGTGTCGCGGTCCTGCCGGTCGTGCCGGGCATCCTCGACGGCGGTGAGAATCTTGTGGGCGCCCAGCACGGTGACCATGGTGGCAACGGGAAGCAGCAGTAACTTGTGCGTGCGGGGCAGCGAACGGAGGATTCGCATCATTTCATTGGCCGTGGTGAATAGATGTAAACAATATTAAAAAAAGGCAGTAGAACCTTAACCCATGATGATTAGGGTGCCTAGTCTGTACATCCATACAGCACGCCCTGGCCCGGCGCTCCGCCTGGGAGGGCCGGGGTCAGTGAACACTGTTTACTAACTGTACGGTGCCATGGCGGGTCGCCACCTGGCAACCCCGAGGGACCGGTCGATATTCGGGTCAGTCGGTGAAGGTGCCGTCGCGGTAGTCGCGCAGCGCCTGATCGAGTTCGTGGCGATGGTTCATCACGAAGGGACCATAGTGAGCGATCGGCTCGCCATGGGGCTCGCCGGCCAGCAGCAGCGCCTGGCCGCCCGTGGCGCTCTCCAGATGCAGACGCTCGCCTGGCCCCAGGCGAACCAGTTCGCCGCGCTCCACGCCCTCGCCGGACACCGCCAGCGCACCGGCGAAGACGTACACCAACAGGGTGGTGGCGTCGTTGTCGAGCGTCAGCTCGCCGCCGGCCTCGAGACTGGCGTGGGCCACGCCGGCCTGGCCGGCCAGGGCCTCGAGAGGACCGTCGACCGTGGCGCCGTCGGCCAGCCTCCAGCGTCCCCCCAGGGCCTTCAGCTCGGCGCCGGAGCCCCTCAGGCGGGGCATCTCCGCGTCGCGCACGTCCCGATAGGTGGGCGTGCCCAGTTTGTCCCGGGCGGCCAGGTTCAGCCAGAGCTGGAAGGCCTGCAGGCCTTGGCCATCGGCGAAGGGCGTCTCGCCGTGGATGATCCCCCGGCCGGTATGCATCCACTGGGCGTCGCCGGCGCCGATGCTGCTGCGATGGCCCAGGTGGTCCTCGTGGCGCAGGCCGCCGTGGAGGGCATAGGTCAGGGTCTGGATGCCGCGGTGGGGGTGGGGCGGAAAGCCGCCGATGGCCTGGTCATGGGGCTCGGCCGCCAGCTCGTCGAGCATCAGGAAGGGGTCGAGGCCGCCGCCGAAGTCGTGCAGGCGCTGGATGGCGACGCCGTCGCCGTCCTGGCTGGGTTGGCTGCGCAGGCGTCGCTGGATGAGGCGGAGGGGGAGGGCGGTCATGGCGATCTCCTCAAGCGGAACGGAATGACTGGCATTCTAGGCCGATTTTTTCGAAAATTAAGCGCAACGTTTCGTGCGTATCCTTCGAGGAAATCGAATATGTCCCGCGTCACCCTCGCCCAATGGCAGATGCTCGCCGCCGTGGTCGACCATGGCGGCTTCTCCCGGGCCGCGGAGGCCATCCACAAGAGTCCCTCGACGCTCAATCACGCCGTGCACAAGCTCGAGGAACAGCTTGGCGTGGCGGTGCTGGAGCCGGTGGGGCGCCAGGTGCGCCTGACCGAGGCCGGCCAGATGCTGCTGAGACGGGCGCGGCAGCTGCTGGAGAATGCCGACTCCCTGGAGGACGTGGCCTCGCGGCTGGCCGAGGGCCTGGAGGCCGAGATCGCCCTGGCCATCGACCAGATCTTTCCCCCGGATGCGCTGGCGCGGGCGCTGGATGCGTTCTCCGCGGCCTTCCCTCATGTGCGGGTGCAGCTCCACGAGACGGTGCTGCACGGTGGCGTCGAGATGCTCCAGGACGGTCAGGTCGACCTGCTGGTCTCGGGGCTTGGCGCCCAGGGCTTCCTTGGCGAGCCGCTGGTGTCGGTGCGCTTCATTGCCGTGGCGCATCCCGAGCACCCCCTGCACGAACTGGGCAGGCCGCTGGACCTGCGCGACCTCGAGCAGCATCGCCAGCTGGTGGTACGCGACTCCGCCCAGCGTCAGTCGCTGGATGCCGGCTGGCTCAAGGCGGAGCAGCGCTGGACGGTGAGCCATCTCGACACCTCCATCGGCATGCTGGAGCGCAACCTCGGCTTCGCCTGGGTGCCCGAGACGCGCATCCACGAGGCGCTGAAGGCCGGGCGGCTCCAGCCGCTGCCGCTGTCGGCCGGCGGGGTGCGCGAGGTGCCCATCCAGCTCATTCATCGCGACCGGGATCGCGCCGGGCCGGCCACCCGCGCCATGGCCCAGCAGCTGCGCGACAGCGTCCTGGCCTGCGCTGTCACGGCATCATTCGATAAAGACGAATAGTTGCCGCCAAAAAGTGCGCTGGATCGTCGAATTTTTCGGTTTATCCTGTGGGAAACGATGCCGCAGAGGAGACCGAAATGGGACTGTTGATCGATGGCCAGTGGCACGACCAGTGGTATGACACCAAGGCGCATGGCGGCGAGTTCGTGCGCGAGTCCGCTAAGCTTCGCGACTGGATCACCCCCGGGGGCGAGCCGGGCCCCGAGGGTCGCCCGGGTCGCGCCGCCGAGGCAGATCGCTATCATCTCTATGTGTCGCTGGCCTGTCCCTGGGCACACCGCGTCCTGATCATGCGCCGCCTCAAGGGGCTCGACGCGCTGATCGACGTTTCCCACACCAGCCCCCTGATGCTCGACCAGGGCTGGAGCTATAAGCGCGACGAGGGTTCCAGCGGCGATGCGCTGAACGGCGTGGACTTCCACCACCAGCTCTATACCCTGACCGATCCCCATTACACCGGCCGCGTCACGGTGCCGGCGCTATGGGACAAGCGGGACGGCCGGATCGTCAACAACGAGTCGGCCGACCTGGTGCGCATCTTCAATGACGCCTTCGACGAGTTGGCCGGCAATCGCCTGGACCTCTATCCGCAGGACCTGCGCGAGACCATCGATGCCGTCAATGCCGACGTCTACGACCACGTCAACAACGGCGTCTACAAGGCCGGTTTCGCCACCGACCAGGCCGTCTACGAGAAGCACGTCACGGCGCTGTTCGCCGCCCTCGACCGCCTGGAAGCACGACTGGCCGAATGGCGCTACCTGGCAGGTGAATGGCTCACCGAGGCGGACATTCGGCTGTTTACCACCCTGGTACGCTTCGATGCCGTCTATCACGGCCACTTCAAGTGCAACCTGCGTCGCCTCGAGGACTACCCGAACCTCTCGAACTACGTGCGCGAGCTCTACCAGTGGCCGGGCGTGGCCGATACGGTCGACATGGACCACATCCAGCGCCACTACTACATGAGCCACGCCACCATCAATCCCAACGGCATCGTGCCGGCGGGCCCGCTGCTCGGCCTCGACCGCCCCCACGACCGCGAGCGGCTGCCGGGGCGAGGGATTCGCGAGAAGGGCTGAAGCTGGAAGACGCGGCTGCGCCGCTGAAGAGGGAAGAACGGCGCTTCGCGCCTGGAAGAGGGAAGAAAACGCGCTAGCTTGACTTCCTTCTTCCTTCTTCCTTCTTCCTTCTTCCTTCTTATTTCCGCTTCTTCGCCAACCACCGATCCAGCGCATTGGCGAATTCCCGGCGGTCGACGTCCGAGTAGCCCTTGGGCCCGCCGGTGTGCTCGCCGCTGGCCCTCATGGTTTCCATGCCATGTGTGAGTCGCATCTGCACGCCGTGCGGATGGGTAGGTCAGGCGTTTTTCGCCAACCACCGATCCAGCGCATTGGCGAATTCCCGGCGGTCGACGTCCGAGTAGCCCTTGGGCCCGCCGGTGTGTTCGCCGCTGGCCCTCATGGTTTCCATGAAATCCCGCATCTGCACCCGGGCACGGATGTTGCTCTCGTTCAGGGCCTCGCCGCGGGTGGTCATCACCTTGGCGCCGCGCTCGATGGCGGCCATGGCCAGCGGCAGGTCCGAGGTGACGACCAGGTCCCCCGCGGCCAGGCGGTCGACGATCTCGTCGTCGGCGGCGTCGAAGCCGTGGCTCACCGCCAGGCCCTTGACCCACTTGGACGGCGGCAGCGGGACCTGGTGATTGGCGACGAAGGTGGTAGGCGTGGCGGTGCGCTCGGCGGCGCGCACGATGATCTCGCGGGCGACCCGCGGGCAGGCATCGGCGTCGACCCAAAGGTTCGGCATGCAAGGCTCCTGGCGGTGGGGAGGAAAAGGCTGGCCAGCTAGGGGTGACGATGGTAGCATGCGCGCTCCTCGCATGTGCTGACCCCACCATCATGACTCAGCGCCGGTTCACGATCCGTGGACGCGACGCTCGCGAAGACGCCGGGCTCGAAGCCCTAAGCGTTCGAACTGTGTAGATGGAGCGCCGACGAGAATTCGCCACCCGGGCGAGTTCGGCGCAGACGGTCGCCACGACGGTTCGCCTGCCGCTGGCAGATGCTGACCGGATGCCAGGTGCGACCGGCGTCCCCGACTCCGATGTTGACGACCTGCCTCGTGCAGGGGCTCCGACCGTGTGACCGCGTCGGGGGCGCCACGATGTTTCTTGCCGGCGATGCCGGCCTACCAAGGTGTGATTCATGACCTCGACTTCTGTCGCCTCGCCGAGCTTCGGCGATCTGGCCCTGCTGCCTGCCGTTCTCTCCGCCATCGAGACCCTCGGCTACGAGACCCCGTCGCCGATCCAGGCACAGACCATTCCGGCCCTGCTGGATGGCCGCGACATGCTGGGCCAGGCCCAGACCGGTACCGGCAAGACCGCCGCCTTTGCCCTGCCGCTGCTCTCGCGCCTCGACCTCGACAAGCGCGCGCCCCAGGTGCTGGTGATGGCGCCGACCCGGGAGCTGGCCCAGCAGGTGGCCGTCTCCTTCTCCAAGTACGGCCAGAACCTCAAGGGCCTGGAAGTGGCGACCCTGTGCGGCGGCATGGAATACCGTGAGCAGATGCAGGCGCTGCGTCGTGGTGCCCAGGTGGTGGTCGGCACTCCCGGACGCATCATCGATCACCTGGATCGCGGCAGCCTCAAGCTCGACGGCCTGTCCGCGCTGGTGCTCGACGAGGCCGACGAGATGCTGCGCATGGGCTTCATCGACGACGTCAAGCGGGTCGTCGCCGACACCCCGACCGATGCCCAGCGGGTGTTCTTCTCCGCGACCCTGCCCACCGAGATCGAGCGCATCGTCAACCGTTACCTGGTCGAGCCGGTCAAGGTGACCATCGAGTCGCGTACCACCACCGGCGAGAACATCGAGCAGCGCCGCGTGCGCGTCGAGGGCGGGGCCAAGCTGGAAGCGCTGGCGCGCATCATCGAGGTCGAGCCGGTGGACGCCGCCATCGTCTTCGTGCGCACCCGGGCCGCCTGCACCACCCTGATGGAGCAGCTCTCCGCCCGCGGCGTCAACGTTGCCAGCCTGTCCGGCGACCTGGACCAGAGCCTGCGCGAGCGCACCATCACCCGCCTCAAGCGCGGCAAGGTCGACGTGCTGATCGCCACCGACGTGGCCGCCCGCGGCCTCGACGTGCCGCGCATCACCCACGTCATCAACTACGACCTGCCCCAGGATGCCGAGGCCTATACCCACCGCATCGGCCGTACCGGCCGGGCGGGGCGCAACGGCGTGGCGATCACCTTCGCCGGCAACCGCGAGGGGCGCAAGGTCGGCTGGCTGGAACAGGCCACCGGCCAGAAGATGAGCGAGATGGCGCTGCCCGATGAGGCCGCCATCCGCGCCCACCGCGACCAGGTCTTCCACCAGCGCGCCATCGCCGCCGTCACCAAGGGCGCCGAAGAGCAGCGTGCCCTGGTCGAGCAGCTGGTCGAAGAGGGCTACGACCCCATCGAGCTGGCCTGTGCCTTCTCCGCCCTGGCCCGCGCCGATGAGGCGCCGATCGGCCGCCTGCAGGCGCCGCGCAAGGAGCGTGCCCGCGATGGCAAGTCGCCGCGCCGCGAGGGTGGTCCCCGCGACCGCGCGCCCCGCGAGGGCATGACGCGCTACCGCGTCTCCGTCGGCCACAAGGACGGCGTGAAGCCCGGCCAGCTGGTCGGCGCGCTGGCCAACGAGGGCGGCATCGAGGGGAATCGCATCGGCCGGATCGACATCCGCAATGCATTTTCCGTCGTCGAGTTGCCGAACGGCCTGCCGTCGAGCATCCTCGCCAAGATGGGGCGCGCCCGGGTGGCCGGTCGTCCGCTGGAAATCAGCGAGGACCGTGCGCCCGAGCGGGCGCCGCGCCGTCGCCGCGACGACGACGGCCCGGTGCCGCGCCGCGAGCGCGCCTGAGCAGGTCTAGCTGAACCGAGGCGCCCCTGGGGCGCCTCGGCAGTCGTCGGAATCGAGCAGGCCGGGGGAAACCCCGGCCTGCTCGTCGTTGTTACCGGGCCAGGCACGGCCCGTGGTCTGTTCATCACGTCGGCATGCGTGCCGAGGGGGGAGCGAGAATGTGGGCGCGATTGCCGTTTCGCCTGAGGGGTTACCTGATCACCATGACCGGGGTGCTGTTCCTGTCGCCGGATGCCCTGCTGGTCAAGGCCACCTCGGTGGACGTGGCGACCTTCATGTTCTGGCGAGGGCTGCTGCTCGGGGTCGTGCTGCTGGCGGTGGCGCTCATGCGCTACGGGCGCGAGTTGCCGGCGGCGGTGCGGGCCTGCGGCCCCGCGGTCTGGTGGTGTCCGCTGGCCTTCGCCGGCAGCGCCTGGGCCTTCGTCATCGGCAACCGCCTCACCGCCGCCGGCAACGTCCTGGTGATGATGAATCTGGCGCCGCTGGTTGCCGCGCTGATCGGCCTGCTGGTCTTCCGTGAACGCCTGCGCCGCCAGACCTGGGTGGTGATCGCGGTGTGCGTCGCCGGGGCCTGCCTGATGGCCACCGGGGAAGCCGGCGGCGGCAGCCTGCTGGGGCTGGTGGTGGCGCTCGGCGTGCCGCTCTCCATCGCCGTGAACACCACCGTGGCCAGCGCCCAGAAGGGCGATCGCCGGCGCGGCGTCGACACCACGGTGATCCTGCCGCTGGGCTGCCTGGCCATGCTGGTGCCAGGCGCGCTGCTGGGCGGTGTCCGGGTGCCGCCGGCGGAGGACATGTCGCTGCTGGCGGCGATGGGCCTGCTGCTGCCGGTGGCCTATTTCCTGATCCAGACCGGCCCCCGTTACCTGCCGGGGGCCGAGGTCAGCCTGGTGATGCTGCTCGAGACCCTGGTGGGGACGCTGCTGGTCTGGGCCTGGGTCGGCGAGGTGCCGACCCTGCCGGCCTTCATCGGCGGCGGCATGATCGTGGCCGCCATGCTGATCGGCACCCTGCGTGACCTGCGTCGCCAGCGTCGCAAGGCCGCCGCCGGGGCCCCGGACTCGCGGCAGCTGATCGAACGCGCCGCCGAGGATGAAGCCGGCGACGAGCAGGGCGGCGACGAGCAGGACGACCGGGATGTGAGCGAGAGCGCGGAGAGAGGAGCACGGTCACCGTCGGCCACCGACTCCCGCTGAGCGGCGTGGCTGGGCTATATGTGCGACATTTACTCTGGTAAGGTCCACCTATTGATTCGCCCGCCACCCACTGCCTAGCACAGGAAGCGCCATGCCCCCCCTCTCCATCGGTCTCGTCGGCCTGGGCAAGATCGCCCGGGACCAGCACCTGCCGGCCATCCAGGCCAATCCGGACTACCGCCTGGTGGCCGGCGCCGACCCCCGGGGCGGCGTCGAGGGCCTGGCGCACTATTCCTCGCTCGAGGCGATGCTCGCCGCCGAACCCGGCCTCGACGCCGTCGCCATCTGCACGCCGACGCGCCTGCGCTACGCCCAGGCGCGGCTGGCCCTGGAGGCCGGCAAGCACGTGCTGCTGGAGAAGCCGCCAGGGGCGACGCTCAGCGAGGTCGAGGCGCTGGTCGAGCTCGCCGAGGGCTGCCCCGGCACGCTGTTCGCCGCCTGGCACTCCCAGCGGGCCGGCGGGGTGGCCGCGGCGCGGGAGTGGCTGGCCGAGCGCCGGATCCAGCGGGTCGAGATCGAATGGAAGGAAGACGTGCACGTCTGGCATCCCGGCCAGGCCTGGCTGTGGGAGCCCGGCGGCATGGGCGTCTTCGACCCCGGCATCAATGCCCTCTCGGTGGCCACTCGCGTGCTGCCGCGACCCTTCTTCCTGCGCCAGGCGGCGCTCGAGGTGCCCGCCAACTGCCAGACGCCGATCGCCGCCGAGCTGGCCTTCGTCGACGCCGACGAGACGCCGATCGCCGCGACCTTCGACTTCCGCCAGACCGGCGAGGTGACCTGGGAGCTGCGCGTCGAGACCGATGCCGGCGGGTTGTGCCTGACTCACGGCGGCAATCGCCTGCTGATCGACGACGAGGTCGTGGTGGAAGCGCCCCTCGGTGACGGGAACGACGAGCCGTCGCGGCTGGGGGCCATGGTCGGCCAGGAGTACGCCGGCCTCTATGCGCGTTTCGCCGAGCTGGTTGCCAGCGGACGTTCCGAGGTGGACATCGCCCCTCTGCGCCAGGTGGCGGACGCCTTCCTCTATGGCCGCCGGGAGAGCGTCGAACCGTTCGAGGGTTAGGTGAGCCTCTCGGCGCGCTTGGCTCGCCGGGGCTTTCCGCGCGTTAAGAACGACCCGTTAACCTTCGAGACGCTTCCGATGGGCGACCAGCTCGCGCAGGGTGGTCATCAGGGCCGCGGCACCCGGCGACAGGCGTCGGTCGCGCAGGCTCACCAGACCGTAGGGCTGCACGCTCAGCGCCTCGTGGAAGGGCAGCTGGCGAAAGCGTTGCGGGGCGCACAGCAGGTCGGCGGCCTCGCGGGTGGTCACGGTGAGGGTGTCCGACTTGTCGACCAGCGCCAGCGCCACCATCAGATCGGCGGTATCGACGATCTGCCGCGGCGGTGTGACCCCGTGTTGCAGGAACAGGCCGTCGACCCGCTGGCGCATCAGCGCTCCCGGTGGCTGCAGCGCCCAGGGGTAGGCGGCCATCGCCTCCAGCGTCAGCGGCGTCTGCCCGGTCAGCGGATGCCCCTCGCGGCACACGAAGCACAGGGCCTCCTCGCCGATCTCCTCGAAGACGAAGCGCTCCGCCGGGAAACCGGCGGGAATGCGGGTGATGGCGAAGTCCAGCTCGCCCTCGAGCAGTCGCGGGATCAGGTCTCGACTGACGCCGACGTCGACGCCGATCTTGAGGCCGGGGAGGTCCCGGTGCACTCGTTCGATGGCGCTGGTCAACAACGTGACGGCGGGCGCCATCACCGTGCCGACCGACACCACCCCGGCATTGCCGGCCTCCAGGGCATTGAGCTCCTCGCCGGCATGCTGAAGCTGCGAGAGGATGCCGCGGGCGTGGCGAATCAGGCACTCGCCGTACCAGTTGGGGCTGACCCCGCGGGCGTGGCGCTCGAAGAGTGCCACCCCGAGCTGCGCTTCCAGGTCGCCGAGCAGCCTGGAGGCCGCCGGCTGGCTCATGCCCAGCCGTTCGGCGGCGCGGTGCAGGTTGCGCTGCTCGTCGACGGCGATAAATAGCTGCAGATGGCGGAACTTTAGTCGCACGCGAAGAAACCAGTCCGCGGGCAGGGCGTCGGGCGGATGCGTGACCTTCACGGGGCGATACCGCTTTGTATATCGAGCTGTACGGTGAACATTATTGGTCCTCGATGGGCGGCATTGTCTAGGGTGCGGTCGGGGAGCGCGACCCGCGTTCTTCGTTGCAGGAAAACCTCGTTCTACAACAATCTACCGCCGACAACAAAGTGGACCTTCTGCTATGGATGGAACGACAGGATGCCGGGCCTTTTGCCGGGCCGCCGGCCTGGTCATGTTGAGCTGTGGAGTCGCAATGGCCGCTGAAAGCCACTCGCAAACGAAGCAAGATAATCCCGCATCGCCGGAGGCGTCATCGGGTGTCGACGCCGCGTCGTTCGGGACACTTCCCGATGGCCGCGAGGTCACCCTGTATCGCCTGACCAACGACAGTGGCCTGGCGGTCGAGGTCATGAATTACGGGGGCATCATCGTCTCGCTACGTGCCCCGGACCGGGCGGGGACGTTCGAGGATATCGTGCTCGGATTCGATGATCTGGAGGGCTATCTGTCCGAGGCCTATCGCCAGGCCAATCCCTATTTCGGCGCCCTGATCGGTCGCTACGGCAACCGCATCGCCGGGGGGCGCTTCGCGCTGAACGGCGAGACACACGCGCTGGCCCGCAACGATGGCGACAACCATCTGCACGGCGGCCAGCAGGGCTTCGACCGCCGGCTGTGGGAGGCCGAGCCGTTCAGCACGGCCGACGGCGAGGGCGTCACCCTGCGCTATACCAGTGCGGCCGGCGAGGAGGGCTACCCCGGACGGCTCGCGGTGACGGTCACCTATACCCTCACCGACGACGATGCCCTGGAGGTGGCCTATCGTGCCGAGACCAGCGAAGCTACGCCGGTCAATCTGACCCAGCACAGCTATTTCAATCTTGCCGGCGAGGGCGATCCCAGCATCCTCGATCATGTGTTGACCATCCATGGCGAGGCCTTCACGCCGGTCGACGAGACGCTGATTCCCACCGGAGAGATCCGCGACGTGGCGGGTACGCCCTTCGACTTCACCGAGCCGACCCCGATCGGCGAGCGTATTGACGAGGATAATCGCCAGCTTGCACGCGGCGGCGGCTATGATCACAACTTCGTGCTGGCGATGGACAGCGCACCGCTGGAAGCGCCCCGGCCCGCCGCCCGGGTCGTCGATCCCGACAGCGGGCGCGTGCTCGAGATCGCCACCACCGAGCCCGGCCTGCAGTTCTATTCCGGGAATTTCCTCGACGGCAGCCTGACGGGAAAGCGTGGCGAGCCCTACGGGCAGCGCGCCGGCCTCGCGCTGGAAACCCAGCACTTTCCCGATTCCCCCCATCAGTCAGACTTCCCCTCGACGATCCTCGAACCCGGGGACACCTACCGCTCGTTGACCGTCTATCGATTCTCGACGACCGAGCCGACCGGCTGATCGTCGCTTCTCGATCGCTGACCCTGAAGCCGCCTGCGGGCGGCTTCCTTCGTTGGAAGCGCACCGCTCGCCGCCGGAGGGGCAACTTTAGTCGCTAGCCGCCGTCGGCATCGCCGGGCGCGAGGCCCCAGCATGCGTCTCTCTCGATGCAGGTATATCAAAATGTATATCACTTTAGGGGCCAATACGTATTAGAAGGTTATGCCTCGTGCTGGCTAGGGTAAGGCTGTCATCTGAGCGACGGGGCGCGATCCCCGCGACGACGCTTACCCACGCCCACCGTTACTAACGACAACAACGACCCCGAGAGGGGCTACAGGAGAGTACGGCATGACACTTACGTCTCGCTTCGCCCGCCTGGCGCTCGGCGGCGCCATCGCCCTGGCGTCGTTCACCGGCGCCCAGGCGCAGGACGACGTCACCCTGGGCTTCATCGTCAAGAAGCCCGAGCAGGCCTGGTTCATCAACGAGCAGGAGGCCGCCACCGCGCTGGGCGAGGAGCAGGGCTTCGAGGTGGTGCGCCTGGCCGGCGAGGACGGCCAGCAGGTGCTCAGCGCCATCGACAACCTCAACTCCCAGGGCGCCCAGGGCTTCGTGATCTGCCCGCCGGACGTGCGCCTGGGCCCGGCGATCATGAATCGCGCCGAACAGTACGGCATGAAGGTGGTCACCGTGGACGACCGCTTCGTCGGTCCCGACGGCGAGCCCATGGAAGCGGTCCCGCACCTGGGCATGTCCGGCTACAAGATCGGTCGCCAGGTGGGCGATGCCCTCGCCGCCGAGATGGAGGCGCGCGGCTGGAATCCCGAGGAGGTCGCCGCGCTGCGCATCACCAACTACGAGCTGCCCACCGCCAAGGAGCGCACCGACGGTGCCACCGACGCGCTGCTCGACGCCGGGTTCCAGGAGGACAACATCTTCGATGCGCCTCAGCAGAACACCGACACCAGCAGCGCCTTCTCGGCGGCCTCGCCGGTGTTCGCCAAGCGCGGCGACTTCGAGCACTGGGTGATCTATGCCCTCAACGAGGAGAGCGTGCTGGGCGGCGTGCGGGCCAGCGAGCAATACGGCCTGGGCGCCGAGGACGTGATCGGCGTGGGCATCAACGGCTCCGGCGCGGCCTTCGCCGAGTTTTCTCGCGAGAATCCCACTGGCTTCCACGGCACCGTGGCGGTGAGTTCCACCATGCACGGCCGCCAGACCGCGGAGAACCTCTACGCCTGGGTCACCGAGGGCGACAAGCCCCAGGCCAACACCGAGACCACCGGCACCCTGATGGTCCGCGACAACTGGCAGGAAGTGCGCGATGACCTCGGCCTCTGATCCCGCCCGCCCGGACCTCCAGGGTCCGGGCCCTTCGCCCGCTGTGGAGACGGCTGCCATGTCCGATCCCTATCTGCGCTTCGATGGCATCAGCGTCGAGTTCCCCGGGGTGCGCGCGCTGGACGGGGTGAGCTTCGCCGCCCGAGCCGGCCAGGTGCATGCCCTGATGGGCGAGAACGGTGCCGGCAAGTCGACCCTGCTCAAGGTGCTCAGCGGCGTCAATCGCGTCACCGAGGGCGCCTTGTGGCTGGGCGGCGAGCGCCATGTGTTCGGCAACGCCCGCGAGGCCCTGGCCAACGGGATCGCCATCATCTACCAGGAGCTGACGCTGTCGCCCAATCTATCGGTGGCCGAGAACCTGCTGCTCGGCCAGCTGCCGGCCCGGCGTGGCTTCATCGATCGCCGCCGCCTGCGCGACGAGGCCATGCGTATCCTGCGCGACCTGGGCGAGGAGGCCATCCATCCCGCCACCAAGGTGCGCGACCTGTCGATCGGCCAGCAGCAGATGATCGAGATTGGCCGGGCGCTGCTGCGTGACGCCAAGGTGATCGCCTTCGATGAGCCCACCAGCTCGCTCTCGGTGCAGGAGACCCGCCAGCTCAAGCGCATCGTCCAGCGCCTGCGCGACGAGGGCCGGGTGGTGCTCTACGTGACGCACCGCATGGAGGAGGTGTTCGAGATGTGCGATGCGGTCACGGTGTTCCGCGACGGCCAGCATATCCGCACCCACGACAGCCTCGAGGCGCTGGACCACGACACCCTGGTCAGCGAGATGGTCGGGCGCGATATCGAGGATGTCTACGGCTATCGCACCCGGGAGCATGGCGAGGAGCTGATGGCGATCGACGCCATCGACGGCAAGGGGCTGAGCGAGCCGGTCAGCTTCAGCGTCAGGCGCGGCGAGGTGTTCGGGCTGTTCGGCCTGGTCGGCGCCGGGCGCAGCGAGCTGATGCGGCTGGTGTGCGGCGTCGAGCGCCCGCGGGCCGGCGAGGTGCGGTTCGCCGGCGAGCCCCGGCGCTTTCGCACGCCCGCCGAGGCGATCCGCGCCGGCATCGCCATGTGCCCGGAGGATCGCAAGTCCCAGGGCATCTTCCCCATCGCCAGCGTCACCGACAACCTCAACGTCAGCTGCCGTCGCTTCTACAAGCGCTGGGGGCTGTTCCGTCACCCGGCCCGCGAGCTGGCCAACACCCGCGAGTACATCGACCGGCTGAGCATCAAGACGCCGGGGCCGCGCACCCGTATCAGCACACTCTCGGGCGGCAACCAGCAGAAGGTGATCCTGGCCCGCTGGCTGTCCGAGGCGATCGAGCTGTTCGTCATGGACGAGCCGACCCGCGGCATCGACGTGGGGGCCCGGCGCGACATCTACACCCTGCTCTATGACCTGGCCGACCAGGGCAAGAGCGTGGTGGTGATCTCCAGTGACCTGGCCGAGGTCAGCTCGATCTGCGACCGCATCGGCGTGATGCGCGACGGCGCCCTGGTGGACGTGGTGGAACGCGACGACGCCACCCCAGAGCGGCTGCTGGGCCTGGCGCTGCCGGCCTGAACCCTCTCCTTCCCATACCCCAATAATCGCGAGAGACATCGCTATGACGACGCAAAAGATCGCGCAAGGCGAGGGTGACGCCCCGACGCGGCCCGAGGGCCGCCAGGGGCTGACCAAGCCGTTGCGCACCCTGCTCGACACCTCGGGACTGATCGCCATCTTCCTGGTGCTGTTCGTGGCGCTGTCGGTGTTCATTCCCGACTTCCTCACCGGCCGCAACATGGTCGGCCTGCTGCTCTCGGTGACGCTGATCGGCACCATCGCCACCACCATGATGCTGGTGCTGGCACTGGGCGAGGTCGACCTCTCGGTGGCCTCCATCGTGGCCTTCGCCGGGGTGGTCGCCGCGGTGGCCACCTCGGCCTCGGGCAGCGTGATCATCGGCGTGCTCGGCGGCGTGGTCGCCGGCGGCGCGGTGGGGGCCTTCAACGGCTTCGTGGTGGCGCGCTTCGGCATCAACTCGCTGATCGCTACCCTGGCGGCCATGGAGTTCGTGCGCGGCCTGGCCTATATCACCTCCGGCGGCGATGCGGTGATGATCACCGTGCCGGCCTTCTTCGAGCTGGGCAGCGCCTCCTTCCTGGGGCTCACCCTGCCGGTGTGGACCATGATCGCCTGTTTCGTGATCTTCGGGGTGCTGCTCAACATGACGGCCTTCGGCCGCAACGTGCTGGCCACCGGGGGCAACGCCGAGGCCTCGGCCCTGGCGGGGGTCAACGTGCGGCGCCTGAAGATCATCGTCTTCGGCCTGCAGGGCGTGGTCGCCGGCATCGCCGGCGTATTGCTGACCTCGCGCATGGGGCTCGGCGATCCCAATACCTCGCTGGGCCTGGAGCTCGCCGTGATCTCGGCCTGTGTGCTGGGCGGTGTGGCGCTGTCCGGCGGCATCGCCTCGATCACCGGCGTGCTGGTGGGCGTGCTGATCATGGGCTGCGTGCAGAACGCCATGGGCCTGCTCAACGTGCCGACCTTCTATCAGTACCTGGTGCGCGGCGCCATCCTGCTGCTGGCGGTGATGTTCGATCGCTGGAAGCAGACCCGCCGACAGCGCGCCTGAGGCATCGCGCCCCCGCCGACCAGGCGGGGCCGCGATGCGTTGACTCTCGAGCACGGAGACTCCCATGGTCGATGCCTCGACACTGGAATGCGTGTGGTCCGGTCGCGCCCGGCTCGGCGAGGGGCCGCTGTGGTGCCCCGAGCGCGGCGAGGCCGGCCAGCTGCTGTTCGTCGACATTCTCGGCGCCCGCCTGCTGGCCCATGATCCGGCGCGCCATGAGACCCGCGACTGGCCGCTGGACGAGGCCTGCTGCTGGCTGGCGCCCCGGGACGACGGCGACGGCTTCATCGCCGGACTGCGCTCGCGGCTGGTGCATCTGCGCCTGGAAGAGGGTGGGCCGCGCATCGCCGACGCCTGGCCCACGCCCGACGACGAGCCCGCCGGCAACCGCTACAACGACGCCAAGGTCGATCTCGCGGGCCGGCTGTGGTTCGGCTCCATGGACGACGCCGCCGAGCGATCCAGCGGCGCGCTCTATCGCCTGGAAGGCCGCCGCCTAAGGCGAATCGATAGCGGCTATCGGGTCGCCAACGGCCCGGCGATCGCCCCCGACGGCCGCACCCTCTATCACAGCGACACCCCGCGGCGGGTGATCCATGCCTTCGATCTCGCGCCCGACGGTCGGCTTTCGAACAAGCGCGAGCATATCCGCTTCGGCGAGACCCAGGGCTTCCCCGACGGCATGGCCTGCGACGCCGACGGCGGGCTCTGGGTCGCCCACTGGGAGGGCGGTCGCGTCAGCCGCTTCGCCCCCGACGGCCGCCTCGACGAGACGCTGCCGCTGCCGGCCTCGCGGGTCACCTCCTGCGCCTTCGGCGGGCCCGGGCTCGGGACGCTCTATATCACCACCGCGGCGGAAGGCCGCGACGCCGAGGGCCTCGCCGGCGGGCTGTTCCGGGTCAGCCCCGGCGTACGAGGGCTTGCGGCCACGCCGTACAGGGTGAATGCGGAAGCGTGGCGGGAGAGTGGGTAGCCGCGCCTGGAAAGAGCGAAGGGAAGGCGAAAGCGGTAAGAAGCAAGGGGCGGCCCGAACGGGCCGCCCCTTTTGCGTGTTAAGAGACGTCGGGGGACAAGCTTGCCCGAGGGCGCTATGAACCCGTCCTTGGGCGCTACTTTGGCCCTGCGGCGCTCTCGCATCCTGCGCCGCTAGCAGGACCGGCGCTGGCCATCCTTGGCCAGCCCGTTCGGCGGAATCCGCCTCACCCATGGCCAAAAACCCCTCGCTTCACCTTGCCCCCGGCGGAGCCTCTCATTGGCTTACCGACGTTTCGCCATATCCGCCATCCACTGGCGGATGCCGTAGGTCCAGGGCGGCAGCCGGTCCGAGCGATCGACGCGATTGACCAGGGCGCCCAGCGAGGGCGTGGCGATGGTCACCACGTCGCCCAGGTGGTGGGTGAAGCCCTGGCCTTCGCCGTCGCGGTCCTGGATCGGCGAGAACATGGTGCCGAGGAACAGCAGCAAGCCGTCCGGATACTGGTGATGCGCGCCGAGGGTCTGGCGCACCAGGTCCAGCGGGTCGCGGCTGATCTCGGCCATGTCGCTGCCGTCCTCCAGCACGAAGCCGTCGTCGGCGCCTTCGATGCGCAGCGACACCCGGGCCTCGCGCACCGTGTCCATCGTGAAACGCTCGTCGAACAGGCGAATGAAGGGGCCGATGGCGCAGGAGGCGTTGTTGTCCTTGGCCTTGCCCAGCAGCAGGGCGCTGCGGCCCTCGACGTCGCGCAGATTGACGTCGTTGCCGAGCGAGGCGCCCCGGGGCCGGCCGGCGGCGTCCACCGCCAGCACGATCTCCGGCTCCGGATTGTTCCACTCGGAGGCCGGATGCAGCCCCACGCCGCGGCCGAAGCCCACCGCCGACAGCGGCTGGGCCTTGGTGAACACCTCGGCGTCCGGCCCGATGCCGACTTCCATGTACTGGGACCAGGCGCCGCGGGCCTGGAGCTCGCCCTTGAGCGCCATGGCCGCCTCGGAGCCGGGCACGATCTTCGACAGATCGCCGCCGATCACTTGCTTCAACTCCTCGCGCAGCTCGCCGGCCCGGGCCGGGTCGCCGCCGGCCTGCTCCTCGATCACCCGCTCCATCAGGCTGACCGCGAAGGTCACGCCGCAGGCCTTGATCGCCTGGACGTCGCAGGGCGCGAGCAGATAGGGCGCCTCGGGCGTCTCGGCCAGGGAGCGCGCGAGCAGTTCCTCGACCGGGCCGAGGTCCTCGCCCTCGGCCGTGGCCACCAGCGCGGCGGCATCGTCGCGCTCGAGCAGGTCGGCCATGCAGGCGACGTTTGCGCTGATGTCCACCACCCGGCCGTCGCGGATCACCACCAGGGCCGGGCCCTGGTGGGGTGCCTCGCGCCAGACCCGGCCGACCAGCAACGCCAGGTCGGCATCCTCGGGCAGGGCGAAGGTCATGCTATCGGTCATGGATGCCTCCTCAGGCCTCGCGCCGGCCGTCGACCAGGCGGTGGACGCCGGCCGGGTTGCCGTCCCGAAGCGCCGAGGGCAACAGGCCCTGGGGCAGATTCTGGTAGCACACCGGACGCAGGAAGCGATGGATCGCCGCGCTGCCTACCGAGGTGGTGCGCGCGTCCGAGGTGGCCGGATACGGGCCGCCGTGGACCATGGCGTGGCACACCTCGACGCCGGTGGGCCAGCCGTTGGCCATCACCCGGCCGGCGCGGCGCTCCAGCGTCGGCAGCAGCTTGCGTGCCGCGTCCAGGTCGCCGTCGTCCATCTGCAGGGTGGCGGTGAGCTGGCCTTCCAGGGACTCGGCCACGCGCTTGACCTCGTCGAGGTCGGCGCACTCGACCACCAGCGAGGTAGCGCCGAAGACTTCGGCCTGCAGCGCCTCGTCGGCGAGGAAGTCGGCGGCCGAGGCCACGAACAGCCCGGTCTGGCAGGCGTTGGGGCCCTCGCCGGCGTCGCCGCGGGCGACCTCGCGGGCCTTGCTGCTTTGCATGAGGCCGTCGACGCCCTGCACGTAGGCGTCATGAATGCCCGGGGTCAGCATGGTCTGGGCCGTGGAGCCCTTCACCGCCTCGCCGGCGGACGCCACGAAGGCATCGAGCGCCTCGCCCTTGACGGCGATCACCAGGCCGGGGTTGGTGCAGAACTGGCCGGCGCCCATGTTCAGCGAGCCGATAAAGGCTTCTCCAAGCTCCTTACCGCGGTTGTTCAGCGCTTCCGGCAGCAGAAATACCGGATTGATCGAGCTCATCTCGGCGTAGACCGGGATCGGCTCGGGGCGCGACTGGGCGGCCTGCATCAGCGCGGTGCCGCCGCTGCGCGAGCCGGTGAAGCCCACCGCCTTGATGCGCGGGTCGCGGACCAGCGCCTGGCCGAGCTCGCGGCCGGAGCCGTAGAGCAGCGAGAACACGCCCTCGGGCAGCTCGCACCTGGCCAAGGCGCGCTGCACGGCGCGGCCGACCAGCTCGGAGGTGCCGGGGTGGGCGGCGTGGGCCTTGACCACCACCGGGCAGCCGGCAGCGAGTGCCGAGGCGGTGTCGCCGCCGGCCACGGAGAAGGCCAGCGGGAAGTTGGAGGCGCCGAACACGGCCACCGGGCCCAGGGCGATGTGGCGCTGGCGCAGGTCGACCCGCGGCATCGGCTGACGCTCCGGCAGGGCCGGATCGAGGCGCACGTCGAGCCACTCGCCGGCGCGCACCACGGAGGCGAACAGGCGCAGCTGGCCGCAGGTGCGGCCGCGCTCGCCCTCGAGGCGTGCACGCGGCAGGCCGGACTCGGCCATGGCACGGGTGATCAGCTCATCGCCGATACCCTCGATCTCCTCGGCCACGGCCTCGAGGAAGGCGGCGCGGGCCTCGAGGCCGGTCTCGCGATAGCGATCGAAGGCGGCCCAGGCCAGTTCGCAGGCCTGCTCGACCTCGGCCTGGCCGCCGGCGGGATAGGCCGGGGACAGGGTCTCGCCGGTGGCGGGGTCGACGGCGTGGATCGGCTTGCCGTTGCTGGTCACGGCCTGCTGGCCGATCAGTTGCTTGCCTTCCAGGGTCATGTTGCCTCCTGAGGTCACAGGGAATGAACGGTGGCGTCGGCGGCGTCGGCCGCGAACGCCAGCGGGTTGCGCAGCGTGCGGCCGAAGGCCGGCAGACTGATCTCGAAGCGATCGCCGTCGCGGGTCTGGACGCCGTCGGCGAAGCTCAGCGTCGCGGTGCCGAAGAAGTGCACGTGGACGTCGCCGGGGCGCCGGAAGCCCGCGTACTTGAAGTGGTGGTGCTCGAGGTTGGCGACGCTGTGGGCCATGTTGGCCTCGCCGGTGAGAAACGGCTTCTGCCACAGGGGCTCGCCGTCGCGCACGATGCGGCTTACGCCCTCGAGGTGCTCGGGCAGCTCGCCGATCAACAGCTCCGGGCCGAAGCTGCAGTGGCGCAGCTTGGAGTGGGCTAGCCACAGGTAGTTGAAGCGCTCGGTGACGTGGTCGGAGAACTCGTTGCCGATGGCGTAGCCGACCCGCCAGGGCCGGCCGTCGTCGCCGATCACGTAGAGCCCGGCGAGTTCCGGCTCCTCGCCGGCGTCCTCGGCGAAGGCCGGCACCGGCATCGGCGCCTCGGGGGCCACCACGCAGTCGCCGTCGCCCTTGTAGAACCACTCCGGCTGGGCGCCGGTCTCGCCGGCGGCCGGCTTGCCGCCCTCCACGCCGAGCCTGAACATGCGCATCGAGTCGGTGAGCTCGGCATCGTCGGCCTGGGGCTGACTCGAGGGCTGGGCATGCATGGAGTCACGGGTGTCGGCGCTGCCGAGATGCGTGAGGCCGGTGCCGGTCACGAGACAATGGGCCGGATCGGGATGGGTCAGCGGCGGCAGCAGGCGGCGCTCGTCGATCAGCGCCGGGTAGTCAAGGCGGGTCTCGGTCAGCGCCGCCTCGACGACCTCGGCCAGCGGACGACCGGCGGCGATGGCACGCCGGGCGAGGGTGTAGGTGTCGGCCTCGGTCAGGCGGACCCTGTTGTCGTCTTCGACCAGGGCGGCGCGGGCCGCACCGTCATGAAGGCACTGGATGATGCGCATGGCGAGTTTCCTCGGCTGTCGGGTCGGGGCGACGAGGCATTGACGTGGCCCCATCATAGCCCCGGCGCCGGGTGTATGTGCAACATATGTTTTTATATGTTGATTTTAAATGTGGGTGATCGAGGCAAGGCGACGGGGCGTCGCCTTGCCGGCGCGGTTACACCAGCCACATGGCCATGTCGGGCCAGAACAGCAGCGCGAACAGCACGCACAGCTGCAGGGCGATGAAGGGCAGCACCGCGACGAAGATGTCCTTGAGGCTGACCTCGGGTGGCGCCACGCCCTTGAGGTAGAAGGCGGCCGGGCCGAACGGCGGCGACAGGAAGGACACCTGCATGTTCACCGCGAACAGGATGCCGAACCAGATCGGGCTGTAGCCCAGCTGCTCGACGATCGGCACGAAGATCGGCAGCGTCAGCATGGCCACGCCGATCCAGTCGAGGAACATGCCCAGCACCAGCAGGATCGCCATCATCACCAGGATGATCACGATCGGCGCCACGTCGAGGCCCATGATCATGCTCGAGATGAAGCGGTTGCCGCCCATCAGGTTGTAGACGCCCACCAGCGCCGCGGCGCCGATGCCGATCCAGATGATCATGCCGCAGGTGGTCAGGGTCTGGCCGAGGCTCTGGTGCAGGGTCTTGAACGAGAACTCGCCGCGGGCGACCACCGCCAGCAGCACGCCGAACACGCCCATGGCCGCCGCCTCGGTGACCGAGGCCACGCCGCCGTAGATCGAGCCCAGC
Source organism: Halomonas sp. ABH4_019 (assembly GCF_056159885.1). Taxonomy (NCBI): domain Bacteria; kingdom Pseudomonadati; phylum Pseudomonadota; class Gammaproteobacteria; order Oceanospirillales; family Halomonadaceae; genus Halomonas; species Halomonas sp. ABH4_019. The sequence goes on along the minus strand of NZ_JBSWWC010000001.1, from coordinate 377,145 downwards.
ACCAGCCCGGCGATCAGCGCCGGCACGATGATGGCGCGCAGCGCCTGGCCGCGGGTGGCGAAGCCTTCCTCGCGGTCGGCGTCGGTCATCGGCGGGCCCATCTCGGGGTTCTTCAGGCAGCGCACCAGCACGTAGCCGATATAGCTGGCCATCAGGATCACCGCCGGGGTGATGGCCGCGGTGAACAGGTCGGCGATCGACTCGGAGGCGATCAGGCCGTAGATGATCAGCACGATGGACGGCGGCATCATGGTGCCGAGCGCGCCGCCGGCGCAGACCACGCCGATCGACAGGTGCTTGTCATAGCCCAGTCGCAGCATCTGCGGCAGCGCCAGGATGCCCAGCAGCACGATCTCGCCGCCGATGATCCCGGACAGCGCGGCCAGGAAGAAGGCCACCACGATGGTCTGCACGGCCACGCCGCCGGGCAGGCGGCCGGCGAACACCCGCATGGCGTTGAACAGGTCCTTGGCGATCCCCGATCGGTCCAGTAGCGAGGCCATCAACACGAACATCGGCACCGCCACCAGCGAGTATTCGGTGACGAAGCCGTAGACCCGGCTGGTGACCAGCGGCAGGGCGTTGGGCCCGAACCAGCCGAAGGTGAAGGAGAGCGCGACCAGGCCGGTGATGAAGGCCAGCGGCAGGCCGGTGATCAGCAGGGCGAAGATCAGCCCCACCATCAGCAGGGTTCCGGTTGCGATATCCATCAGTCGGTCTCGTGTGATGTGGTGTCGGGCCGGCGGCGCAGCGAGCGGATCAGGTGCAGGCAGGACTGCACGCACATGATGGCGAGTGCCAGCAGGATCATGCCCTTCACCAGCGCCGGAAACGGCGGGTTCCAGGAGGTGCCGGAACGTTCCAGCTGCCATTCGCCCAGCGGGTTGTGGGAGGCCGACCAGAACATGGTGAAGGCGGCGTAGCTCATGGCCAGGCAGAAGCCGAAGGTCACCAGGTCGTTGAAGCGGTCGAGCCACAGCCGGCAGCGCGGGCCGGCGGCGTCGTAGAGCACCTTGACGCGGATATGGCGATCGCTGGCCAGCGCGGCGGGGCCGCCCAGGGCGAAGCCGACCGCGACCAGCATCACCACGCTCTCGTGGACCCAGGAGGTCGGCGAGTTGAAGGCGTAGCGCATGATGACCTCATAGACGCTGATCGCCATGGCGATGAACACCAGCCAGGCGGCGCCGCTAGCGGCCATGACCACGCCGCGGTCGAAGGCGCCGCGCACGGGCGGCGCGCTGTCGCCTTCGATCGCGGCGGGATCGTCGGGAAGGGGGGAAGACATGACTCCTCCGGGGGCGCGGGATGCGCCGTCATGAACGTCAGGGAAGACGGCGGCGCACGGGCGCCGCCGTCCGTTGTGGCTGGGGATTACAGCTGGCCGCGGGCCTCGAGGAAGGCGGTGGCCTGGTCGTAGATCTTCTGGGTCATCTCGTTGCGGCCGGCCCACTCGGCCCATTCCTGCTCGGCGGCCTGGCGGAATGCCTTGCGCTCCTCGGCGGGCAGGTCGATGGGGGTAACGTCGGGGTTCTGGTTGAGTGCCTGCAGGGTCTCGATGTCCTGGGCCTTGAGGCGGGCGATCAGGTCATAGGCCATGCCGTCGAAGGCGGTCTCGAGGGTGGTCTGGATGTCCTCGGGCAGGCCGTCCCAGATGTCCTGGTTGATCGACACGGCGATCATCGGCATGGAGTGGAAGCCCGGATAGAGCGGGTAGGGCGCGAAGGCGTGGATGCCCATGGCGTCGTTGTTGGACAGCACCGTGGAGTCGGCGGCGTCGATCACGCCCTTCTCCAGGCCGGTGTAGACCTCGGAGCCCGGCAGGTTGACCGGGGTGGCACCGATGCGTTCGAAGATGTTGTAGACCATGCCCTGGGGCGCGCGGATCTTGAGGCCTTCGAAGTCGGCGATGGAGTCGACCTCGACGGTGGAGGGAATCGACTCCAGCGGGAAGGTCGCGGCGCTGATCAGGTGGGTGCCGTAGGGCGAGGCCAGCTCGTTGTAGAGCGCCTCGCCGCCGCCCTGCTTCATGAACTCCAGGAAGTCGTAGGGATCGTTCCAGGCGCCGACCAGGTTGCCGATCATGCCGAAGGCCGGGTCCTGGCCCGAGAAGTAGCTGGGATCGGTCATGTGGCCCTGGAGGATGCCGGAGGAGACCGCCTGCAGGGTCTCGGTGGGGCCGACCACGGCGTTGATCGGCAGCATCTCGATGCTCACCCGGCCGTCGGTCATGGTCTCGATCCGGTCGGCCCACTCCTGCTTGATCTGGAAGCTGGGTTCGCCGGCGGTCTCGGAGGCCTGGAACTTCCACTCGTATTCCGCCGCCTGGGCGGAGGACAGGCCGAGCATCAGCGCCGTGCCGGTGAGCAGCAGGCTGGGCTTGAGGTGGGGCATCTGAACTCTCCATCGAAGCTGTTGTTGTGTCGCGGCGCTCCGGCTGGCGTGCCGTCGCGGGCCCTAAATGTTGTACATACGGCATATTTGTTCAACATATACTTTCGTATGTGTCGACTACGGAGCGGCATCCGGCTACCGTCATGTCATGGCCGCGCCGCCCGAGGGCCACGCTCCGGGTGAGACGCTCGACACGAGAACAGGCCGCGATACGCGATGAGGAGAGGCTTTCATGACAGACAGCAAGCGCCGGCTGCGCAGCGCCGAGTGGTTCGGCAGCGCCGACAAGAACGGCTTCATGTACCGCAGCTGGATGAAGAATCAGGGCATTCCCGACCACGAGTTCCAGGGCAAGCCGATCATCGGCATCTGCAACACCTGGTCGGAGCTGACGCCCTGCAATGCGCACTTCCGCAAGATCGCCGAACACGTCAAGAAGGGTATCCTCGAGGCCGGCGGCTACCCGGTCGAGTTTCCGGTGTTCTCCAACGGTGAATCCAACCTGCGCCCCACGGCGATGTTCACTCGCAACCTGGCGAGCATGGACGTCGAGGAGGCGATCCGCGGCAATCCGATGGACGCGGTGGTGCTGCTGGTGGGCTGCGACAAGACCACCCCGGCGCTGCTGATGGGCGCGGCCAGCTGCGACCTGCCGACCATCGTGGTAACCGGCGGGCCGATGCTCAACGGCAAGCACGAGGGCAAGGACATCGGCTCGGGCACCGTGGTCTGGCAACTCTCCGAGCAGGTCAAGGCGGGCAAGATCTCGATCCACGACTTCATGGCCGCCGAGGCCGGCATGTCGCGCTCGGCGGGCACCTGCAACACCATGGGCACCGCCTCGACCATGGCCTGCATGGCGGAGTCCCTGGGTACCTCGCTGCCGCACAACGCGGCGATCCCGGCGGTGGACGCGCGCCGCTACGTGCTGGCGCATCTCTCCGGCAACCGCATCGTCGAGATGGTCGACGAGGACCTGAGGCTGTCGAAGGTGCTGACCAAGGACGCCTTCGAGAACGCCATCCGCACCAACGCGGCCATCGGCGGCTCGACCAACGCCGTGATTCACTTGAAGGCCATCGCCGGGCGCATGGGCGTCGACCTGGCGCTGGACGACTGGACGCGCATCGGCCGCGGCACGCCGACCATCGTCGATCTGCAGCCCTCCGGGCGCTTCCTGATGGAGGAGTTCTACTACGCCGGCGGCCTTCCCGCGGTGCTCAAGCGCCTCGGCGAGGCCGACCGCCTGCCGCACAAGGACGCCCTGACCGTCAACGGCAAGACCCTGTGGGAGAACGTCTGCGACGCACCGCTCTACAACGACGAGGTGATCCGCCCGCTGGACTCTCCATTGCGCGCCGATGGCGGGATGTGCGTGCTGCGCGGCAACCTGGCGCCGGGCGGCGCGGTGCTCAAGCCCTCGGCGGCGAGCCCCGAGCTGATGCAGCATCGCGGCCGCGCGGTGGTGTTCGAGAACTTCGACGACTACAAGGCCCGCATCAACGACCCGGACCTGGACGTCGACGCCGACAGCATCCTGGTGATGAAGAACTGCGGGCCACGCGGCTATCACGGCATGGCCGAGGTCGGCAACATGGGCCTGCCGTCCAAGCTCTTGGAGCAGGGCATCACCGACATGGTGCGCATCTCGGATGCCCGCATGAGCGGCACCGCCTACGGCACGGTGGTGCTGCACGTGGCCCCGGAAGCGGCGGCCGGCGGCCCGCTGGCGGCGGTGGAGAACGGCGACTGGATCGAGCTCGACTGCGACACCGGCCGGCTGCACCTGGAGGTCGACGAGGCCGAACTCGCCTCGCGCCTGGCCGAGGGCGACCCCACCGCGGCATCGAAGGAGATCGCCCGCAGCGGCGGCTACCGCCAGCTCTACATCGAGCACGTGCTGCAGGCCGACGAAGGCTGCGATTTCGACTTCCTGGTCGGCAACCGCGGCGCCGACGTGCCGCGGCATTCGCACTGATGTCCTGTCGAGGGGAGAGGCGACATGGTGGCGGAACCGAGAGCTCAGCAGGGCGCCGAGGTCGGTGCCGGCCGGGCGCGTGCCCCGGGCCGGGAGCCTGAGGCATGACGGGTCGACTGGTCGACAAGCGCATCCTGGTGACCGGCGCTGCCGCCGGCATCGGGCGTGCCATCGCCGAGGCCTGCGTCCGCGAGGGCGCCGCGGTGGCCCTGCTGGACCGGGACGAAGCGGGCATCGAACGACTGGCCGCCCGGTTCCGGCATCAGGGCCACGAGGCGCTGGCCATGGCGGCTGACATTGCCGACCGCGACGAGGTGGAGGCCGCCGTGTCGCGGGCCCGCGAGGCATTGGGGCCGCTGACCACGCTGATCAACAATGCCGGCATGAACGTCTTCCACGAGCCCTTGACCATGCCGGACGAGGCCTGGCGGCGCTGCCTGGCGGTCGACCTGGAAGGCGCCTGGCACTGTAGCCGGGCCGTGCTGCCGGACCTGCTCGAACAAGGCGGTGGAGCCATCATCAACATCGCCTCCACCCATGCCTTCTCGATCCTTCCCGGCTGTTTTCCCTACCCGGTGGCCAAGCATGGACTGATCGGCATGACACGAGCCCTCGGCATCGAATATGCCCAGCGCGGTGTGCGGGTGAACGCCATTGCGCCGGGCTACATCGCCACCCCCGCCGTCGAGGCGCATTGGCAGACGTTCGATGATCCGGATGCCGCACGGGCGAGCATCGAGGCGTTGCTGCCACCCGGGCGCCTGGGACGCCCCGAGGAAGTGGCCATGACGGCCGTCTTCCTGGCCTCGGACGAGGCTCCCTTCATCAATGCGGCCTGCCTGACGATCGATGGCGGTCGCAGCGTGGTGTACCACGACTGACGAGTCGCCTGGCCAATCGCTGGGAAGCCGCGTGTTTCCCGAATACACGGTGCTGATCCCATGGTCGAGATCAGCGACTGACGAGACCTTCGATGACTGCCCACAAGATCACCCCCGACCGGCTGCGCTCGCGCGACTGGTTCGACAACCCGGAGCATCCCGGCACCACCGCGCTGTGCCTGGAGCGCTACATGAACCAGGGCATCACCCTGGAAGAGCTGACCAGCGGCCGCCCGATCATCGGCATCTGCCAGTCGGGCTCCGACCTCACGCCCTGCAACCGCCACCACATCGAGCTGGTGAAGCGGGTCAAGGACGGCATCCGCGCCGCCGGCGGGGTGCCCTTCGAGTTCCCGCTGCATCCGATCCACGAGAACGTGCGCCGGCCCACCGCGGCGCTGGATCGCAACCTGGCCTACCTGGGCCTGGTCGAGGTGCTGCACGGCTATCCGCTGGACGGCGTGGTGCTGACCACCGGCTGCGACAAGACCACCCCGGCCAGCCTGATGGCCGCGGCCACGGTCAACATTCCGGCCATCGTGCTGTCCGGCGGGCCGATGCTCAACGGCTGGCGCGGCGCCGAGCGTGTCGGCTCCGGCACCGTGGTGTGGGAGATGCGCAAGCGCCTGGCCGCCGGCGACATCGACTATCCCGAGTTCCTGTCGCGGATCGCCGATTCGGCGCCCTCGGTGGGCCACTGCAACACCATGGGCACCGCCTCGACCATGAACTCGCTGGCCGAGGCGCTGGGCATGAGCCTGCCCGGCTCGGCGATGATCCCCGGCCCCTACAAGGAGCGCGGCGCGGTGGCCTACCGGACCGGCGAGCGCATCGTCGACATGGTCTGGGACGATACGCGGCCGAGCGACATCCTGACCCGCGAGGCGTTCGAGAACGCGGTGATCACCTGCTCGGCGCTGGGCGGTTCCTCCAATGCGCCGATCCATATCAACGCCATCGCCCGCCACGCCGGGGTCGAGTTCGACAACGACGACTGGCAGCGCCTCGGCCACGAGGTGCCGCTGCTGGCCAACGTGATGCCGGCCGGGGCCTATCTCGGCGAGGAGTTTCACCGCGCCGGCGGCGTGCCGGCGGTGATGTTTGAGCTGCTGGCGGCGGGCCGGCTCCACGGCGAGGTACCGACCGTCAACGGCCGCACGCTGGCCGAGAACCTGGCCGGACGCGAGACCGCCGACGACGAGGTGATCCGCCGCTACGCCCATCCGCTGGTCGAGCACGCGGGCTTCCTCAACCTCAAGGGCAACCTGTTCGATTCGGCGCTGATGAAGACCAGCGTGATCGCCGCGGACTTCCGCCGGCGCTTCCTCGAGGACCCTGAGGACCCCAACGCCTTCGAAGGCAAGGTGGTGGTGTTCGACGGCTCCGAGGACTACCACGCGCGCATCGACGACCCGGCGCTGGCCATCGACGAACGCACCATCCTGGTGATGCGCGGCGCCGGCCCGGTGGGCCACCCCGGCGGCGCCGAAGTGGTCAATATGCAGCCGCCCGAGGCGCTGATCCGCGCCGGCATCGAGTCGCTGCCGTGCCTGGGGGACGGGCGCCAGTCGGGGACCTCGGGCTCGCCGTCGATCCTCAACGCCTCCCCGGAGGCCGCCACCGGTGGGCCGCTGGCGCTGCTTCAGAGCGGCGACCGGCTGCGGGTGGATCTCACCCGCTGCGAGGTGACGCTGAGGGTCGACGACGCCGAGCTGGCCGCGCGCCGCGAGCGCCTGGCGGCCGAGGGCGGCTATCGCTATCCAGGACACCAGACGCCCTGGCAGGAGATCCAGCGCTCGTTGGTCGAGCCGCTGGATCGCGGCATGACCCTGGCGCCGGCGACGAAGTATCGCGACGTGGCCCGGGTCAGCCCGCCGCGGGACAATCACTAAAGAGGGAAGAGGGAAGAGGGAAGAGGGAAGAGGGAAGAGGGAAGAGGGAAGAGGGAAGAGGGAAGAGGGAAGAGGGAAGAGGGAAGAGGGAAGAGGGAAGAGGGAAGAGGGAAGAGGGAAGAGGGAAGAGGGAAGAGGGAAGAGGCTGCGGCGGGCGCCTGGGAGGGTGTCCGCCGCGGTGGTCATGGCATGCCTCAGCTGAAGGTGAGCTGGCGCCCCAGGGCGCTGTCGCCGGGCTCGATGCCCAGCGCATCGGCGGTGCCCTTCAGCACCGCCTGGGCGGCCAGGAAGGCCTCTCGGGGCTGGCGAGCGCGGATGCATTCCATCAGCTGGCGATGTCGCTCCAGGCTTTCCTCGGGATCGCTGGCGCTGACGTTGGAGGTCTCGATCAGCATGTAGATCGAGGGGCGCAGGATGTGCGAGAGCTGCGCCCAGACGATGTTGTGGGTGGCCTTGAAGATGGCGACGTGGAAGGCGACATCGAAGTCGCTATGCAGCCGGCCGTCCTGGCCGTCGGCGCCGTGCAGGTTCTGCCCCATGCCCTCGAAGGCTTCCTCGATGGCCACCAGGTCGCGTGCGGTGGCGCGCTTGGCGGCGGTCATCGCCACATAGGGCTCGACGTCGAGGCGGAACGACAGGATCTCCTGCTGGATACGCGGGTTGGGGGTCGCGTAGCGGGTCATCCAGTCGGTGACCTGGGGGTCGAGGATGTTCCATTCGGCGTATTCGCGAACCTTGGAGCCATGGCCCGAGATCCGCTCGATGATGCCCACGTCCACCAGCTGGCGCAGGTCGCTGCGCACCGCCGAGCGGTTGATGGCGAACTGCTCGCAGAGGTCGACTTCCTTGGGCACGAAGTCGCCCGGCTGGTAGCGGCCGGAGAAGATAGCCTCGGCCAGGAAGTCGGCCACGCTGGGCCGCGGGGATGTCTTGCGCTGCCTGTCCTTCACGAGTCGTGCGTCCGAAGAAGTTTCAACATATCGTGTGGTATGTTGCACATTCCGTCAATATGACCTTGGTGTCAGGCCTCGACGCCGGCATTCGGCAGCACGGCACGGAAGCGCCGCAGCAGGCCGGTGGCCTCGGGGGTGGGGGCCACCGCCGCCAGCAGCGCCTCGGGGTCTCGGCCCTGGTCGGTCAGGCTCTGGTACTGGTGGTGCAGATAGGCGCGCATGACCGCCGGCGTGAACTCGGGGTGGAACTGCACGCTCCACTGGCGCGGCCCGTAGCGCAGCGCCTGAAAGGGATCGTGGTCGTTCTCGGCCAGCACCTCGGCGCTTGACGGCGCGGCGAGCACCGATTGGGCATGGGTGAGCTGGGCGTGAAAGGCGTCGGGCAGGGCGCCCAGCAGCGGGTCGCGACGCCCGACCTCGGTCAGCCGCACCCGGTGGGTGCCGGTCTCGCGGCCCGCCGGGTGATAGCCGCTCTCGCCACCGAAGGCCGCCGCCATCAGCTGGTGGCCGTAGCAGATCCCGAACATGGCGACATCGTCGGCCAGCGCCTGGCGCAGCCAGGGCTTGAGCGCCTCGCTCCAGGGCTCGGCGTCGCTGACCATGGCATGGGAGCCGGTGATCACCAGGCCGTCGTCGGCGCCGAGCGCCGGCGGCGTGCCGTCATGGCGGGCATCGAACACCTCGAGGTCGAGGCCCTCGCACACCGGCGCCAGCTGGGCACGGAACAGCGCCTCGAAGTCGCCATGGTCGCGGACCACGTCGGCAAAGGCATCGCCGGTCTTGACGATCACCAGTCGTGGCATCTTCAGGCCTCCTTCTTCAGCCGCTTGCCCAGTGCCCGCATGAAGGCCGAGCCGGCCTCCAGCTGCGCGATCTCCAGGTACTCGTCCGGCTGATGGGCCTGGCCGATGCTGCCCGGGCCGCAGATCACCGTGGGCAGGCCGGCGCGCTGGAACTGGCCGGCCTCGGTAGCGTAGGCCACGGCCCCGGCGGGGGCCTCGCCGACGAGTTCTCGGCACAGTGAGAGCACGTCGGCGTTGTTGTCGTCGGCCAGCGCCGGCACCGTGACGTTGAGCCGCTCGGTGTGGATGCCGGCCGCCGGGGCGCGCTGGCGCATCGCGGCCTGCAGCTCCTCGGCATAGGCCTCGACCCGGCCGACCAGGTCCTCGAAGCGGTCGGAAGGCAGATGGCGGATCTCCCAGTCGAAGCTGCACTCGCGGGCCATGATGTTGATGGCCGTGCCGCCCTGGATCTTGCCCACGTGCAGGCTCGAGTGGACCACGTTGAAGGCCTCGTCGATGCGCCCCTCGGCCTTGAGGTCGGACATCACGTCCTCGATGAAGGTCACCAGCCGGGCGGCGACGTGGATCGCCGAGACGCCCTGATTGACCTGGCTGGAATGCGCGGCGCGGCCGGTCACGGTGGTGCGCAGGTTGGTGGCGCCCTTGTGAGCGACCACGGGTTCCATCAGCGTCGGCTCGCCGACGAACACCGCCGCCGGGCGCGGATGGTCGGCCATCAGCCGCTCGATCAGCCGCGGTGCGCCGATGCAGCCCACCTCCTCGTCGTAGGAGAACGCCAGATAGATCGGCTTCTCCAGCTCGAGCTCGACCCAGCGCGGCACCTCGGCCAGGGCGCAGGCGATGAAGGCCTTCATGTCGCAGGTGCCGCGGCCGTAGAGGCGACCGTCGCCCTTGTCGGTCAGGGTGAAGGGATCGGTCGACCAGGGCTGGCCCTCCACCGGCACCACGTCGGTATGCCCGGAGAGCACCACGCCGCCCTCCACCGCGGGGCCGAGGCGGGCCAGCAGGTTGGCCTTGGTGCCGTCGTCGCTGTCGACGCGCCAGTGCTCGACGCCGTAATCGTCGAGCCAGGCCTCGATGAAGGCGATCAGGTCCAGATTGGAGTCGCGGGAGACGGTGGGGAAGCCCACCAGCTTCTCGAGGAACTGGGCGGCGGTCATGGTCTGGCTCCGAAGATGAAAGGCGAAGCCTAGCCTATCACGCCACCGGGGCCGGCGGGATGGGGCCGGGGGCGGAGTGACGGGAAGATCTCGGCGGGGCCAACACATCGATGTCGTTGATTACGCGTTTATGAGAAACGCCTGAGAGAAGCTCGCCGAGGCATTCGGCCTTAGACTTTTGTCTCGATGGCGCGAGATTTTTACTCATGCATAACAGGCATAGGGTATGCAGGAGACGTTATCCGGCAGTTAAATATCGGCATGCTCTGGCCAGCGGATACACGTTTTTTCTGCCAATGGTACGCCTACATGCCCTACGTTCACGACACCTTGACGCGACTCAAGCAGAGCAGTCCTGCACAGTCGGAATTCTATCAGGCCACGGAAGAAGTCCTGGAATGCTTGCGTCCACTCTTCGAGCATCATTCTCGCTACCATGACCACGGCATTATCGAGAGAATCGTCGAGCCAGAACGTCAAATCATGTTTCGTGTCAGCTGGCTGGACGACACCGGGAAAGTGAGAGTCAACAAGGGCTATCGGGTGCAATTCAACTCGGCCCTCGGGCCCTACAAGGGCGGACTCCGTTTTCATCCCAGCGTGACCTCCGGCACCATCAAGTTTCTGGGATTCGAGCAGATTTTCAAGAATGCCCTGACTGGCCTGCCTCTGGGTGGCGGAAAAGGGGGTGCCGATTTCGATCCCCGAGGGCGATCCGACGGCGAAATCATGCGTTTCTGCCAGTCCTACATGAGCGAGCTGTATCGCCACATCGGCCCGACCTGCGATGTTCCCGCGGGGGATATCGGTGTCGGGACGCGGGAAATCGGCTACCTGTATGGGCAGTACAAGCGGTTGACGGGCCGCTACGAGGGCATACTGACAGGCAAGGGACTCGCCTGGGGCGGCTCGCTCGGTCGCAAGGAAGCCACCGGCTATGGAGCGGTCTATTTCGCACAGAACATGCTGACGGCGCGTGGCGACGGTCTTGAAGGCAAGCGCTGCCTGGTGTCTGGGGCAGGCAACGTAGCCATCTACACCATCGAGAAGCTCCACGAGCTGGGCGCTCGGCCCATTACCTGCAGCGACTCTCGCGGTACCGTTCATGACCCGGAAGGCATCGACCTGGCCGTGCTCAAGCGGCTCAAGGAGACCCAGCGTACATCGCTGGAGCACTACCTGAACGAGCGCCCTCGGGCACGGTATATCCCGGTGTGCGACTACCCCCGCGGCGGCCATGGCGTCTGGCAGATTCCTGCGGATGTCGCCTTTCCCTGTGCCACCCAGAACGAGCTGGCGGGCGCCGATGCCCGCGTGATGCTGGCCAACGGCGTGCGCTGCGTAAGCGAGGGGGCCAACATGCCGAGCACCAAGGAGGCCGTGGCGTGCTTTCTCGACGCGGGGATTGCCTATGGCCCCGGCAAGGCGGCCAATGCCGGAGGCGTGGCGACCAGCCAGTTGGAAATGGCCCAAAACAGCAGCATGGTGCAATGGCCGATGGAAAAGGTCGATCAAAGGCTCCGGAACATCATGGCCAATATCCATCAACAGTGTGCCACGACGGCGGAAGAGTTCGGAGATCCGTCCAATCTGGTACTGGGGGCCAATATCACCGGCTTCAGAAAGGTGGCCGATGCCATGATCGAACAGGGGCTTTCCTGATCGTCTTTGTCGAGGCGATCCTTTATACTGACTCAAGCAGGCAGTCCTTTCCTTCCGGGAAGGACTGCTTTTCGTTGGTCGTCACGAATATCGTTGATCCAACGTCAGCCCAGCTTTGGCTGCGTGACTTTTTGCTTTCCAAGGAGAGTGAACATGGGACAGCGTCCTCCCATCATCATCAACCGTCTCGATGCGGAACGCTTGCAGCGCTTGATCGATGATGCTACCGACAAGGATCTGGCTGTCGCACAGCTGCTGGAAGAAGAGCTGGCGCGAGGGGAGGTGATCGATCCCGAGAATATGCCGGATGACGTGGTGAGCATGAACAGTCAGGTCCGCTTCAGCGACCTGAGTCGTGGTCGACAGATGATTCGCACCCTGGTGTATCCCCATTCGCTGGGAAGCGTGGAGGATGGCATCTCCGTCATGGCGCCAATCGGGGCGGCATTGATCGGTCTCAGGGTCGGCGACATCATCGAATGGCCGCTGCCCAACGCAACCGAAGCCCGCCTTCGGATCGATGCCATTTTCTGGCAACCCGAGCGGGAGAAGCAGTTTCATCGGTAAGGTGAAGGCGCCGCTCCCCCGCCGCCGGAAGTGGCACGGGGGAGGCGACGTCGATCAGGTCGATCGGCGACGCAGCTGGGGCGTGCGCCACGGTTCGCCGCGCAGCCAGGGCCCCAGCAGCCGGGTCGACAGCGGGATGAACAGGAACACCATCACCGGCGTGAGCATCAGGGTGCCGGCCAGCACGCGGGGCACCAGCGGCAGCGTGGCCAGGGCATCGCCGAACAGCACCTGGAAGCCCAGCGAGACCGGGAAGAACGCCAGCCAGATGGCGATGGCCTGCTTCCAGCGTGGCGGAGTCGGTGTGCCGGGTTGCTGGAACCAGCGGTCCAGGCCGGTGGCGCGATGTTCCTGGGGCGCCTCGAACAGGCCCTGGCCGCGGGCCAGCCAGGCCCGGCGCGAGGCCGAATGTTCCCATACCGCCAGGGTCTCGGCGTCGCGGAAGCGAAAGATGATCTGGTACTCGTCGTCGGCGGGCGGCGGGGCCAGCACGCCGGAGCCCAGGTAGCCGGCGAAGTCGGCGGCGAGCTCGCGGCCTTCCTCGAGCCAGTGCATGAAGTCGCGGTAGCGCCCACGGGCCACGCGGCGCGCCACCATCAGGGTGACGGGATCAGAGGACATGGTGGTTCTCCTGAAAGAATCGGCGGCCCGGGTAGGGCCGCCGAAGACACAGCGGATCGGGTACATCCACCGTTGGGCGCGAGATGATAAGCGAGTCACCGTGCTTTTCCAATCCAATGAACTGAAGAGGAGGAAAAATATAGGAAAATATTCTTTATAAAGAGGCTGTCTCTGGTGTTGAAGGGCGTTGTTGCTCGGTAAGGACGATTTAAGTTCGATGTCGGATGTGGAGCTGGTCTTTGATCGGTTTAAGAGAGGCAGATGGCCATTGCCGCTGCCCTGGGCTGCTGGGTAAAGTATCTAGCCACTTACTTGAGGGGCGGATGGCATGGCAGAGGTTCATGTACCGAGATGGATCCGGAAAATTTGTAGACGTGTGGCACTATGCTAATGAAGCCTTCTGCTCACAATGGCTCCTTTATTCGGTTACGCCAGGAAGGCCGTACCGAACAGGTGATACGCCGCATGATGGAGGCCATCGATCTGGGGCTCTACGTAGAAGGGCAGCAGCTACCCAGCGAAACCGAGCTTGCCATGCAGTTCGGGGTGGCCACGGTGACCCTGCGCGAGGCACTGGGCTACCTGCGTCAGGTCGGGGTGATCGAGACTCGTCGCGGTCGCAATGGCGGCAGCTTCGTGTGTGCCACCGAGGAGCTGTCCGCCGAGCTGATGCTGGAGCGCCTCGACGAGTGGAGCCTGATCGAGCTGCGCGACCTGGGCGATGAGCATCGGGCCATTTCCGGTATGGCCGCGCGTCTCGCCGCCGAGCGCGCCACCCCCGATAGCTACCGCCATATGGCCTTCCATATCGAAGCCCTGGGCGAGGCCGGCAATCGCCGTGAGCGGCGTCGCGCTGATGCCCGCTTTCATATGGAAATCGCTGCCCACTCTCAGTCCGTGCGCCTGACCCATGCCGAGATCCGCCTGCAGTCGCAGTTGGGTGAGCTGCTCTGGCTGCCTGGCAAGGAGCCCCCCGAGGTGGCGACCATCCAGCGGGAACACCAGGCCATCCTGGACGCCATCCGCCAGGGGGAGGCGGCATCGGCCGGGCGCCTCGCTGAGGCGCATATCCAGGCGGGCATTCGCCGCCTGATCACCATGAAGATGGCGCTAATGGAGACGCGGTCGGGGGACGATGATGAGCACTGAGCCGATGGCCGGTCGCCGCCAGGCGTGTCTGCGGCGTATCGAGGCCGCCCTCGATGGGGTCTTCGACGATATCGAACGCATCGCCGCCGAGCTCGAGCGGCTCTGGGAGGGCCAGGCGGGCCTGGGCAAGGCCCCGGTGTCCGCCGACCTCAAGGCGCTGCGTACCCTGGCCGATGACCGGCTGACCCGGGACAATCGCTGGGTACTGGGCACCGGCGTGGTGCTGGAGCCGGGAGTGCTGGCGGATTGCGATATGTTCTGCGAGTGGCGCCACCTGGTGGGGGAGGGCAAGCCGGCCCAGCTCGATCTCAACTTCAACCGCAGCAGCGACAGTTACTACAACTACCGGGACATGCCCTGGTTCACCCAGCCGCGGGAGACCGGCCGGCGCGTGGTGGAAGGGCCCTATATCGACCTCTACGGCCAGGACGCCTATATCCTCACCTTCGCCCGACCGCTGCAATGCCGCGGCGACTTCCTGGGCATCGCCGGGGCCGACGTGCATCTGGGACGCTTCGAGCGCATCCTCGTGCCCGGCCTGCTGCAACTGGCCCACGACGCCCTGCTGGTCAACGCCTCGGGACGGGTGATCGCCTCCAATACCCCTGGCTGGCTACCCGGCGAGCGGTTTCGCATGCCGGATAAGGGCTCGCCGCCTGGGTGCCTGGTGACTCCCCTGGCCGGCCAGCACGCCCACTGGCAACTGGTGGAGTCCCTCGATTCGGCACTGGTCCGGGACGACGGCTAAGCCCGGCGGGCCGGGGCACTGCTACCCATCGGTGTTTCCGGTCTTCTCATTCTCGCCGCCCCAGCTGTTACCTCAAGTAGCAAAACGATGCCGCCTCGGGCCTCGCCCTCCCATTGGGAGAGGGCGGGGCCCGGTTGCCCCATGGGTGTGCATCGACCGACTGTCTCGCCCAAGTCGGTGAGAAAACAAGGCGCTACGCTTGGGCGCCTCGAGGGGGAGTATGCCCCCTCCATAAAAAATATAAAAACATATGTTATATGGCATGAGCCTTGCAGCCCATTTCGTGACGGTCTCCCCGTATGCGAGGGAGGATGACCCAAACCGCTGGATCCATCGTTACGCCAATAACAACCACGAGGATATGACATGAAACTACTGCGCGACTCTCTGCCGGAGAGCTGGTCACTGGTCTTCTCGGCCTTCGCCGCCGCCTACGGCGTCGGCCTGCTGGCGCTGCTGGCCCTGCCGTTCCTGATCAGCGCCATCATCACCGACCTGGGGCTGAACGAGGCCCAGGCCGGTTACCTGATGTCCGCCGAGTTCCTGCTGACCATGGTGGCCTCGCTGATCATCGCGCCCATGATGGGGCAGGCGCCGCGGCGCACCCTGGCCCTGGTGGGGGCCCTGGTCGCCATCCTGGCCAACCTCGGCTCGGCTATGGCAACCGAGGTGACCACCCTGGCCATCCTGCGCTGCGTGGCCGGCGCCGGGGCCGGCCTGGCGCTGGCCTGCGGCAACGCCTGCGTCTCCAGCGCCCGGGACCCCGACACCATCGCCGGCTACATGAACGTGCTCTTCGTGGCGCTGATGATCGTGGTGATGCTGGTGTTCGCTCGCACCATGGCCAGCAGCGGCCTCTCGGGGCTCTATTTCTCCCTGGCGGCGACCCAGGCGGTGATGCTGCTCTTTATGCTCAAGATGCCCCAGCGTGCCGCCATCACCCAGGCCATGAAGCAGGCGGCGCAGCTCAACAGCAAGATGCTCTCGGCGGCGGCGGTGTGCATGATGCTGGCCACCTTCCTCTTCTCCATGCGTGACACCATGGGCTGGGCCTTCGTCGAGCAGGTGGGCATCCGCGTCGGCTATGACGGCGAGAGCCTGGGCCTGCTGTTCTCCCTGCAGGCCTTCGTCGGCCTGGCGGGGCCGCTGCTGGTGGCGTTGATCGGTAGCCGCTTCGGGCTCAGCAAGCCGGTGATCATCGGTATCCTGCTGTGTGGTGGCTCCAGCCTGGGTTATGTGCTGGGCGAGGCCTCCATCGTCATGTACACCATCGGCGTGATGATGATCGCCTTCACCTATTTCTACACCCTGGCCTACCTCACCTCCTTGGCCGCCTCCCTGGATCGCGAGGGGCGTGTGGTGGCAGCCTGCGGCAGCTTCTTGACCCTGGGCATCGCCATCGGCCCTGCTGTCTCGGGCACCCTGATCGCCATCGGTGGCTATGTGCTGACCGGCTGGGCCATCGCCATCACCGTGGGCCTGACCCTGCTGGCAGTCTCGGTGCCCCTGGCCAAGGCCCGCCAGCGCCGCCAGGCGGAGCAGCTGGCCGCCGAGAACGCCGTCACCGCTTCCTGAGCCGCCCCGTCTCGCCGTGGGGCCCTTAAGGCCCGCGGCGAGTCGCACGGCCCCGACTCGTAATACACGCCGTCTACGACGAACGATCGATGGGATTCCGGCAAAAATTCTTTGAAACATATAAAATCATATTTTATATTTTTTAAATGGCATCGCCCCAGGCAGCAACACGATAACCACAGTCACTCTTGCCCGGATGCCAGGACGATAACCGATAACAAGAGGTGCCTATGTCCACCATGATCGAAGAGCCCACCGACCAGGCTCCCTACCTGGATGTGGCTGACCCGGGATTCTCGATTCGCTCCCAGGTCGTCGAGCAGGCGCGGGAGCAGAGCTGGTATGCCCGCACCCCCTACGGTATCGCCGTGTTGCGCTATGACGAGGTCAATACGCTGGTCCGCGACCGCCGTCTTCGCCAGGGCAGCTACGCCTGGCCGGCCCATAACAACGCCCATGGCAGCTTCTCCGACTGGTGGATGCGCATGCTGCTGAGCAAGGAGGGCGCCGATCATTCGCGGCTGCGGCGCCTGGCCAATCCGGCCTTCGCCCCCAAGCTGGTCAAGAAGATGACCCCGGATTTCCAGCGGATCGCCGACGCGCTGATCGACGACTTCATCGATGCCGGCGAGTGCGATTTCGTCGCGGCATTTTCCGAGCCCTATGCCACCCAGGTGATCTGCTTGCTGCTGGGCCTGCCGCGCAGCGAGTGGAGGAACCTGGCGGAATTGGCCTCGGAAATGGGCCTGGCATTGGGCGTCACCTTCAAGCGCGACGAGGCCCGAATCAACGCCGCCACCGACAAGCTCTTCGCCTATGCCAAGGCGGTGGTGGAGAACATCAAGCGGGAGGGGCTGGGGGATGACTTCCTGAGCAGCCTGGTGCGCGCCAACCAGGACGACGACCAAGCGCTCGGCGACCAGGAACTCTACGATATGATCGTGCTGGCGATCTTCGGTGGCATCGATACCACCCGTAACCAGATCGCCCTGGCCTTGGACACCTTTATCCAGCACCCGGCGCAGTGGAAGCGGCTCGGCGAGCAGCCCGAATTGGCCCGGGCCGCGGTGGAGGAGGTGATGCGGGTGCGCCCCACCGTGACTTGGGTGACCCGCGAGGCCCTGGAGGACTTCACCTTCCAGGGGCTGGAGATCACCCAGGGTACCACGGTGCACCTGTTCAGCCAGTCGGCGGGCACCGACCCCCGCGCCTTCGACGACCCCGGTTTAGACATCACCGCCAAGCGCTGCCCGCACTTCGGCTTCGGCGCCGGTGCCCACCACTGCATCGGCCATTTCATCGCCCGGGGCGACATGACCGTGGCCCTTGCCATGCTGGCCCAGCGGCTGCTCGATCCCGAGTATGCCGGCACCCCCGAGTGGCTGCCGGACAGCGGCAACACCGGCCCGGTCAGGCTGCCGATTCGCTTCCGGGCGGGGAGGGCGGCATGACGGCCCCGAGCATCGCCATCGTCGGCGCCGGCCCCTCCGGCTGCTACCTGGCCCAGGCCCTGCGCAAGCAGTGGGCCGCGGCGCGGATCGATATCTTCGACCGCCTGCCGGTGCCCTTCGGCCTGGTGCGCTACGGTGTGGCCCCGGATCATCCCGGCACCAAGGCGGTGATCCGCCAGTTCGAGCGGCTCTTCGAGCGCGATGGCGTCGGCTTCCACGGCAACCTGGCTCTGGGCCGCGATCTCGCCCTGGACGAGCTGCGCGAGGCCTATGACGTGGTGGCCCTGGCCACCGGCCTGGCCGCCGATCGCCACCTGGGCATCCCCGGCGATGACCTGCCCGGGGTCTATGGCGCCGGCGCCCTGACTCGCCGCCTCAACGATCATCCGGACGAGCAGGGGCTGCGTCCCGACCTGGGCCGGCGAGCGGTGATCATCGGCCAGGGCAACGTGGGCATCGACGTGCTGCGCCTGCTGAGCAAGCCCGAGGCTGCCTTCGAGGGCTCCGAGCTGTCGCTGGAGGCACTGGCCGCCTGCCGGGCCACGCCGCTGGCACGGCTCGATATCGTCGGCCGCTCTTCCGCCGCCGAGGCCAAGTGCGACGCCGCCATGCTCCGTGAGCTGGGGCGCCTGGCGGGGCTCTCCTTTCACTTCCACGCGCCGCTGCCGGCTCCTGAGAGCGTCGAAGACAAGGCCGTGAGCCTGCGCCTGGCCGCCTTCCACGAGCTGGCCGAGCGTCATACCGAGAGCAATGGCTGCCAGATCCATTTCCACTTCGGCTGGACCCCGGAGGCGGTGCTCGGCGAGGCCCGGGTCGAGGCGGTGCGCTTTCATGGCGGCGAGAGCGGCCGGGAGCCCCTGACGCTTGCCGCCGACAGCCTGATTACCGCCATCGGCTTCGCCCAGCACGACCCCGACCTGCCCGGCGCCCCCGAAGCGCCCCGGCCCGATGATCAAGGGCGCCTGGCCCCGGGCCTCTACTGCACCGGCTGGCTGCGGCGCGGTCCCCGCGGAACTATTCCCGAGAACCGCCAGGATGCCCGCGCCGTGGCCGTCACCATCGCCGCCGACCTTGTCGCCGACCGGGCCGAGCGTCCACTCGGGCGGCCCGGTGCCGCGGCCCTGCCCGCGGCGGCGATCGCCCGGGCCACCGACTTCGCTGGCTGGAAACGCATCCAGGCGGTGGAAGCCGCCGAGGCGCCGGCCGGACGACTCTGCCGGCGCATTCCCGATCTGGCGAGGCTGCTCGAGATCGCCCAAGCGACCCCCGTGGGAGGACCCTGAGATGACGATACATGTGATTTACGGCACCGAGACCGGCAACGCGGAAATGGTCGCCGACGACCTGGTGGAGGCCCTGGAGGGGGACGCCACCGTCACGGCCCGGGATCTGGCCGATTTCGACCCGGCCGAGGTGGCCGAGCGGGACTTCGTGATCCTGGTCAGCTCCACCTATGGCGAGGGCGAACTTCCCAACTCGGCCCAGCCCTTCTTCGCCAGGCTGGAGGCCCAGGCCCCCGACCTCAGCGGCCTGACCTTCGCCACCTTCGGCCTGGGTGACAGCTTCTACGAGACCTTCAACCATGGCAGCCGGATCCTCGCCGACAAGCTGCGCGAGCTGGGCGCCATCGAGCTGGGCGAGCGTGGCGTGCATGACGCCTCCAGCGGCGAGCTGCCCGGCGAGGTGGCGGTGGAATGGTTGAAGGGCCTGCTCGGCGCCCACGGTGCGCGGATCATGGCCGGCGAGGCCACCGCGGAGGCCGCCTCATGAGTGCCCTGCGCCTGTGCATCCTCGAGAACGGCCTGGTGCCGGAGCCGCTCGGTGAGCGCTTCGCCGGCTACCCGGCGATGATCGAGGCCTGGCTGGGCCCGGCGCTCCCGGAGGCGAGCTTCGAGGCGGTTTCGCCGGTCTCCGGGGAGGCGCTGCCGGACCCCGCCGCCTTCGATGGCTACCTGTTGACCGGCTCCAAGCACAGCGTCTACGAGGGCGCCGACTGGATGCGCGCCGAGATCGACTTCCTGCGCCGCGCCCGGGACCTGGGCCGGCCGATCTTCGGCATCTGCTTCGGCCACCAGCTGATGGCCGACGCCTTCGGCGGCCGCACCGCCAAGGCCGGGGCGGGCTGGGGCCTGGGGGTGCAGGGCTATCGTCGCGACGAGGGCGCCGAGGCCGAGCGAGGCACCGGCCGGGTGTTGGCCTTCCACCAGGATCAGGTCGTGGAACTGCCGCCCCAGGCTCGGGTGCTGGCCGGCAGCGACCACTGTCCCAACGGCGTGCTGAGTTACGCCTTCCCGGCACTGTCGGTGCAGTACCACCCCGAGTTCACCCCGGCCTACGTGGAGGCGCTGCTGGATCGCTACGGCGGCCACCTCTTCGACCAGGCCGAGGCCCAGGCGGCCCGGGCCAGCCTGTCGCAGGCCGATCTGGCCAACGCCGAGGTCGCCGCCTGGGTGGCGCGCTTCTTCCGGGAGGCCGGCGTCAGCGCCTCTCCCGCCACCGGGCGGGCCACCCCTAGCCCCATCGACCCCTAGCACGAATCGACCGAGCACTGCGCGTTTTCCCCTGGCTCCGCCAGGCACAACAACCACAACAGAACCGCCTTCGCCTCCTCAGGGAGCGTTTGGCAAAGGAGAATGACATGACGTCTCTGACAAGCACCGCCCAAGCCACGTCGGCCCTCGATACCGCCCTCCAGGCGGCCCCCACCACGGCCCTCGAGCGTCATCGCGAGACCAACAACAGCGCCGCGGTGACGCAGGAACTGAGCGCGCGCATCCGCGACTCCGGGGTCGAGTACCTCTACTACCAGGTAGTGACCCTCACCGGGCGGGTGGTGGCCAAGGTGGTGCCGGCCAAGCACCTGCTGCGCAATCTGGACAAGGGCATCCAGTTCCACCGTACCGCCATCTCCGATTTGCAGTGCAACCGCGCCGGTGAGCTGCTGGGCGGCGGCGCCCAGGCCGCCGAGTTCACCGGCATGCCGGACGCCGACAGCTTCAAGGTGCTGCCCTGGGACCGCTCCATCGGCTCCTTCTTCTGCCGCCTCTACGAACCGGAGCACCGTACCGAGAACGGCGGCAGCATCCTCGCCACCGACCCCCGCGGCCTGCTGCTGGACACCCACCGCCGCTTCGTCGACGAGACCGGCCTGACCCTGCGCACCGGCCTGGAGCCGGAGATGTCCTGGCTGGGCGAGAAGCTCGACGTCAAAGTGCGCCCCGGGGCCAGCCCCGCCTACCACCTGGGCAACCTGGAGCTGATGCGGCCCATCTTCAAGCGGGTCATGGAGTACGCCGGCGCCATGGGCCTAGATATGATCGAGGGCGACTACGAGGACCCGGGCCAGCTCGAGCTCAACTGGATGTTCGACGACTGCCACCTGACCGCCGACCGCATGATGACCTATCGCCTGATCTGCCGTCAGGTGGCCCAGGAGTTCGGGGTCAAGGCCAGCTTCATGCCCAAGCCCACCACCGGCAGCATGGGCAACGGCTGTCACCACAACTTCAGCCTGTGGCGCGGCGACGAGAACGTCCTCGCCGAGCCGGGCCGCCGCGAGTTGCACCTCACCGAGACCGGCCAACATGCCCTCGGCGGGCTCCTGGCCCATGCCCCCGGCGCCATGATGATCATGGCCTCCACCGTCAACTCCTATAAGCGCTACTGGGACACCGGGCTGTTCGCCCCCAACTGCATCAACTGGGGCATGGACAACAAGACCTGCACCGTGAGGCTCTCCGCCAACGGTCGCCTGGAGTTCAAGGTGCCGGACGCCAGCGTCAACCCCTACCTCTCCCATGTGATGCTGCTGGCCGCCATGCGCGATGGCCTGAAGAACGAGCTGGATCCGGGCGCCCCGGACAACAGCGACAGTATTCCGGGGGCGGCCGGCGAGATCCGCTTCCTGCCGCGCACCCTGGGCGACGCCATCGCCGCCTTCGACCAGGACGCCGTGATCCAGGGCGCCATGCCGGTGGAGATGGCCAGCCTCTATCGCGACCTCAAGGCGGACGAGTGGGCGCGCTACTGCGCCGCCGTGACCGACTGGGAAAAATCCATGTACGAGGACTACCTGCCGTGAACCAGACCGCAACCGATCTCAAGCTCAAGGTCCTCTGTGCCGACCTGCCCGCTCCGCCGCTGTTCTGGCGCGACGACCAGGGCCGCCGCCATGGCTACGAGGCCGACGTGGCACGGCTGCTTGGCAGCAAGCTGGCCGGGGATACCGCCTTCGTCTACCGCCAGTGGGCCGACTTCTACCCCGCCCTGGAGGCGGGGGAGGGGGACATCCTGCTCTGCGGGCAGGGCATCTCCGAGTACCGCCGGACCCTGGCCGACTTTACCGCCCCCTATGCGGTCTTCGACGAGTCGGTGATGGTGAAGCGCGGCTCGCCCATCCGCCGCGCCGAGGACCTGGCGGGGCGCCGGGTCGGGGCCATCGACAAGAGCCTCAACATGGCCCTGGCCGAGACCTTCGAGGGTGCCATTCGGGTGCCCTTCTCGGGGGAATCCGAGGACGTGATGGGGGACATGGTGGCGGCCCTGCGCCGCGGCGAGATCGACGCCTTCGTCGATGACGACGTGGCGCTGGTGCCCCTGGCCGAGGAGCAGGACCTGGCCATCGCCTTCACCGTGGCCAGCCGCAACGCCTGGGGCATCGCCGTGAAGAAGGGTGAGCCCGAGTGCCTGGCCCGGGTCGAGGCGGCCCTGGCCGAGGTCAAGGCCAACGGCGAGCTCCGGGCCCTGTGGGAGCGCTGGATGCCGACCCTCGACTACCCCTTCTGAACCGCCACGGGGAGCGCCGACCCGGCGCTCCTTCCCCTATTCCCGACACCCTGGTGACGCCATGAAACCGAGACGCGCCCTCGCGGTGCTGCACTCGCCCAGCGACGTGCCGGGCACCCTGCCCGAGGTGCTCGCCGAGCACGGCATCGCACTACAGACGCACCTAGTGAGTGCCCCCCTGCCGTCCCCTGAGACGCTAGAGATGGTGGTGGTAATGGGCAGCCCCGAATCCGCCTACGACTCGCGCCTGCCGTGGCTTGAGGCCGAACTGCACTGGCTGAAGGCGGTGATCGACGCCGGCGTGCCGACCCTGGGCATCTGCTTCGGCAGCCAGCTGCTGGCCCGGGCCCTGGGCGGTACCGCCCTGGCCGCCGGCGAGGCCGAGATCGGCTGGACGCCGCTGCGTGACCGCCATCCCGATTGGCGCCACCCCGGCCCCTGGCTCAACTTTCACTTCGATACCTTCCGTCTGCCCGATCACGTGACCCTGCTGGCCGACACCGCCCTGGCCCCCCAAGCCTTTCGCCACGGTTCGGCCTGGGGCGTGCAGTTCCACCCCGAGATCACGGTGGCGATGTTCGATACCTGGCTCGGCGATTGGCGCAAGAGCGAGGAGGGGCGGCACTTCCTCGCCGAGGCCGGCGACCTACCGCGGCGCCTGCGCGACGAGATCGCCCGGCGTCAGCCCGATAACAGGGCCAACTTTCGCCGCTTGATGGGCGATTTCCTGGCCGCTATTGCGGCGCCGGAAAAGGAGATGACCTGAGATGACCACCATAACGGCACAAGAATGGCGGGCCCGGGCCGAGGGCTTGACGATCGCCGCCCAGGCTTTTATCGACGGCGCCTATACGCCGGGGCGTTCCGGCGAGACCTTCGACAAGATCAGTCCCGTGGATGGCCGCCTGCTGGCACGGGTAGCCAGCTGCGATGGAGAGGACGTCGACCTGGCGGTGGCCGCGGCGCGCCGCGCCTTCGACGACGGACGCTGGGCCCGCCAGGCCCCTGTTGCCCGCCAGGCGGTGCTGCTGCGCCTGGCGACGCTGATCGAGGCTCATGCCGAAGAGCTGGCCCTGCTCGAGACCCTGGACATGGGCAAGCCGATCGGGGACGCCCTTGCGGTGGACGTGCCCGCCGCCGCCCGCGCCATCCGCTGGTCGGCGGAGGCCATCGACAAGATCTACGACGAGGTGGCGCCCACCCCCGGGGATCAATTGGGCCTGGTGACTCGGGAGCCGGTGGGGGTGGTGGCGGCCATCGTGCCCTGGAATTTCCCGCTGATGATGGCCTGTTGGAAGCTCGGCCCGGCGCTGGCCACCGGAAACTCGGTGGTGCTCAAGCCCTCTGAGAAATCGCCGTTCAGCGCCCTGCGCCTGGCCGCCCTGGCGGTGCAGGCGGGGCTTCCTGCAGGGGTGCTCAATGTTTTGCCCGGTTTCGGCCATACCGCGGGCCAGGGCCTCTCCCGCCACCAGGACGTTGACACCCTGGTCTTCACCGGCTCCACCCGGGTCGGACGGCGGCTGATGGTGGACGCCGGAGAGACCAACATGAAGCGGGTTTGGCTGGAGGCCGGCGGCAAGAGCCCCAATATCGTCTTCGCCGATGCCCCCGACCTAGGGGAAGCCGCCGAGGCTGCCGCCGCGGCCATCGCCTTCAACCAGGGCGAGGTATGTACCGCTGGCACCCGGTTGCTGGTGGAAAACCGCATCCGCGAGGCTTTCGTGGCCCGGGTGGTAGCCGCCCTGGAGCGCCACTGGCGTCCCGGCGATCCCCTCGACCCCGCCACCAAGGTGGGGGCCCTAGTGGACGGCATCCAGCTGGAGACAGTGCTGGGCTATATCGAAGCCGGCCGGGTGGAGGGTGCCACTCTACGCCTGGGGGGAGCGCCCCTGGTTGATGCTTCCTGTGCCCTGCTTGTGCCGCCCACCGTCTTCGACGATGTGACCCCCGGGATGCGTATCGCCCGGGAGGAGATCTTCGGTCCGGTGCTCTCGGTGATTGGCTTCGACGACTTCGACGAGGCCATTGCCATCGCCAACGACACCATCTACGGCTTGGCCGCTGCGGTCTGGACCCGCGACCTATCTAAGGCGCACCGCGCCGCCCGGGCATTGCGTGCCGGCAGCGTCTGGGTCAACCAGTACGACGGCGGTGATATGACCGCCCCCTTCGGTGGCTTCAAGCAGTCCGGCAACGGCCGCGACAAGTCTCTGCATGCCTTCGATAAGTACACTGAATTCAAAGCGACTTGGATCAAGCTCTGATTAGCAACGTAATTCACTCGTGTCCTCCCCAGTAGACGCCGAGAAAAAGGAGGGTTGTTCTTGCTAGAGCCTGAGGGCGTCGGTGTAGAAGTGATAGTTGATGTTATTACGCGGTGACTTTCTTATAGCTTATCCTTTTCTTGTGCGTAAGCGGTCTAAGCTTTACAAGGAGGTAGCATGAAACTGACGTCTCTCAGCGATGGTGAGATTCTGGATGTGGTCAGGCCGTTGGCGGAGCACACCGAAGCGTCATGGAACGCCAAGGACCACCAGGCATTCTGCCGCTACCTGATCCTCGAAGACGTGGAGCGGACCTTTCCGGAAGCCGAGTTCCAGCGCCAGATCGAGGAAAGCTACGACACCTATGGCGTGCACCGTATCGGGGAGCTGGTGGCGATACATCGCAACCCGGATAACGTGATCGTGATCTGGAAGGTGGAGTTCGAGAAGCGCGAGGCGCCGGGGCTGCTGATGTATGGTTTCAAGGAACACGAGGGCGAGGTGCGCATCGCCGGTTGTTCGTACCATGCCTGAGCCTGCCGTCCCTGGTGGGCATAGCGACGATCCTCCGGTCTTGGGGCTTGGTGGAACAGGGAAGGAACGTGAGGCTGATCCGGCAGTATGACGACTTGATGCAGGCACAGGATGCCGCCTTGCGACTGCGTGGGGAGGGAGTTCCTACGCATATATCGTCCAGTAACTCCCATGTGGCCTCCGGCGTGGTGACCGGTGCCTTGAAAGTGGGGCTATGGACCTTGCTGGATTCGCAGTATCACGACGCCTGTGCCTTTCTGGAAGATGCGGATCATCGAGTCACCACGGGCTTGCCTGAGGAGGAGCTGGTTCGGCTGGAGTCGGCGGCCAGCGAGACGTCGTTCGCGTCTTTCAACAGGCTGCTTTGGTATGGCGTTCCCGTGATCCTGGCCGTCATAGGTGGCCTCGTGTACCTGAAGGAGAAGGGCGTGCTGTGACGCGGGGCAATGGCTCGACGTGTTCCGCAGGTAAACCCTTCTGGCACGACGTGCGTCGAGTCCTTGTAACCACTGACCGAAAGAGGCGTCGATGAAGAAAATCGGGATCATGATGCTCTGCCTGGCGCTGCCATCACTCGCCCACGCCAATGAGCGCTACACGCCTGGCTATGCCGCCTGCATGGAGGAAGCGGGCGGCGTCACCGTGGACATGATCGACTGCATCGCCGAGGAGCTTGCGACGCAGGATGCCCGACTGAATGGCGCTTACCAGGCATTACGTGGTGAGCTTTCCGAACAGCGCCGCGAGTCATTGCTGCAGGCCCAGAGGCTGTGGATCCAGTATCGCGATGCGAACTGCCAGTTCTATGCCACGGCGGGCGGGACCCTGGCGAGAGTCTCCGCGAATCAGTGCATGCTGCGCGAGACCGCCGAGCGTGCACAGGAGCTCGACGCCATGGGTGGCTTCTGAGCGGACTCTGCCATTCCGTAGTGACACCGGCACTCACTCCCGCTCGCCCTTGGTCGCACGCAGCAGTACCCGGTCCATGCCTCTGGTGCTCAGCAGTCGCTTGAGCGCGGCGAACAGGTGGGTGGGGACGGTAACGGCATAGCGCGGTTTAGGCCGTCTGTTCTCGAGGGCGTGGATCAGCTTGTCGACCACCGCCTCGGGGCCCAGTGTGAAGGTGCCCTTGCCGTCCTCGCTGGAAAGGCGAGCCTCGACCTTGACGTAGGTGTCGGCGTGGGCGCTGTGGACGGTGTCGATATTCGCCTTGAAGGCAGCGTGGGCGTTGTGGCGGAAGCGGCTGGCGATGGGGCCGGGCTGGATCAGGCTGACGTGGATGCCGCTGCCCTTGAGCTCCTGGCGCAGGGTGTCGGTGAGGCCCTCGAGGGCGAATTTGGAGCACACGTAGGCGCCGCGATAGGGCAGGGCGGCGAAGCCCAGCACCGAGCTGTTGTGCACGATGCGCCCGTGGCCCTGGGCGCGCATCATCGGCAGCACCTTGGTGGTGAGCTCGTGGGTGCCGAGCAGGTTGGTCTCGAGCTGTTCGCGCAGCACGTCCCGGCTCAGGTCCTCCACCGCGCCGGGCTGGCCGTAGGCGCCGTTGTTGAACAGCGCTGTCAGCCGTCCGCCGGTACGCTGGCGCACTTCCTCCACCGCGGCGTCGATCGAGGTGCTGTCGGCCAGGTCCAGCCGCAGGGCCTCCAGGCCTTCCTCTTCGAGCCGTGCCACGTCCTCGGTGGCTCTTGCTGTAGCGAAGATCCGCCAGCCGCGCTTGGCCATGGCATGGGCCGCGGCGTGGCCGATTCCGCTGGAACAGCCGGTGATCAGCAGGCTGCCCGTCGTCTCTTGGCCTTCCGGCATCCTCGTCTCCTTCCATCTTTCCGTGTGTCTCGGGATCGCTAGCCGCTGACCAGCCGCGCCTGGCTGGTGCCGTTGCCCAGCGGCTCGACGCGGATCTGCACCGGGATGCGCTCGTGCATCTCCTGGACGTGGGAGATCACCCCGACGCGGCGCCCCAACGCCTGCAGGCCGTCGAGGGCTTCCATGGCCAGCGCCAGGGATTGCGGGTCGAGGCTGCCGAAGCCCTCGTCGATGAACAGCGATTCGATGGTGAGCTCCCCCGAGGCCATGGAGGCCAGCCCCAGCGCCAGGGCCAGCGAGACCAGGAAGGTCTCGCCGCCGGACAGCGAATGCACGGAGCGGCGCTCGTCGCCCATGTCGTGGTCGACCACCAGCAGGCCCAGTTCGCTGCCGCCGCGCACCAGCCGGTAGCGGCGCGACAGCCCGCCGAGATGGGCGTTGGCGTGCTCCAGCAGCTGCTCCAGGTTGTAGGCCTGGGCAATGCGCCGGAACGCCTTGCCGTCGGCGGAGCCGATCAGCTCGCTGATGCGGCCCCAGCGACGATGTTCGGCGCGCGCTGCCTCCAGCTCGGCCTGGGCGTCCCGCTGGCGCTGGCGACGGCGGTCGTCGTCGTGCAGGGCATGGGCGGCCTCGTCGCGCTGCTGCTGGGCGGCGTTCAGCCGTGGGGTGAGGGCCTCGCGTTCCTCGGCGAGCGCCTCGCGGCGCCGGACGATCTCGGCTTCGGCGGCCTCGTCCAACGGCGCCGTCTCGTGTTCGTCTGGGGCCACCAGCTCCCGATCGCGGCGATGGCCGAGCAGCGCCTTGCGGCGTTCGGCCAGGGTGGCGGCGGTCTGCTGGCGGGCCTGTTCGGCATCCTCCAGCTGCTGTCGCCGGCGCTCGGCCTCGTCGTCGGGCTGGGCGAGCAGCCGGGTGAGGGTGGCGTCGTTCAGCTCCGGATGCGTCTGCCGCCACTCGATCAGCTCGGCTTCCAGGGTGTCGCGCTCGCGGCTCATCGCCTCGAGCCGCTCGGCCTCGTGGGCCGCCTGCTGGGCGAGGCGCTGATACTCGGTTTGCGCCTCGTGATAGCGAGCCAGGGCCGCGTCTCGCGCAGTGGTGGCGGCCTGCTGTCGGGCGTCGAGGCGTTGCTGCCAGGCGTCCGGCGAGGCGTGCTCGCCGAGGCGGGCGCGGAGGTCGGCGGCCAGGGCCTCGCGGGCCTGACGCAGCGGCGGCAGCCGCTCGGCGAGCCCGGCGAGCTCCTGCTCGAGCTCGCTCTGCTGGGAGCCGAGCCGGGCGAGGTCGATCGCGTCCTGATGCAGCGCCTGGTTCAGCGGCGCGAGTTTGGCCTCGGCCTGAGACAGCTCGTCGAGGACGCGTCGATGCTCGGTTTTCCGTGCCTCGCTTGCCTGCCGTTGATGGCCCAGCCAGTCCTCGCGCTCCTCGGCGGCGATGGCGGCCAGCTCCGGCTGCAGCGGATGCGCGTCCAGCGCCCGCTGCGCCTCGTCGCGCTGCCGGTCGGCGTTGCCGAGGTCCTCGCGCTGCTGGGTCACCGAGGCCTTCAGGGCGCGGTATTCGCCCTGCAGCTCGTCGAGCTGTCGCTGGGCCGTGTTCGTGGTCGTGCGGGCCTCCGCCAGCTGGCGATCCTCTTCCTCCTGCTGGGCGGCGAGCTGGGCCGCCTCCGGCGAGGCGGGTGGCCGGTGACGCCAGGGATGTTCGAGTCCGCCGCAGACCGGGCAGGGCTCGCCGTCCGAGAGGCCCTCGCGCAGGTGGATGACGCTCTCGCTGCGCACGGCGCGGCTGCGCTCGACGAACGCCTGAATGCTCGAGAGGTGGCGCTCGGCGTCGTCGAGGCGCTGCCGGGCGGCCAGTCCCCGACCGAGCAGCGCCTCGAGGCGCTGTTCGTGGTCCACCAGGCGCGTCTTCAGCGTCTGATGGGCCCGCTCGGCGCGGCAGGCCTCCTGCCAGCGGCCGTAAAGCTCGCCCAGTTCGAGCCGGCGCTGGGCCGCCGAGTCGTGGGCCCGCTGGGCGGCCTGTCGAGCGGCGTCCAGGTCGTCGTGGTCGCCGATCAGGCGCTCCAGAGCGGCGTGCCAGCGGTCGCGCTGCTCGCGTCGTTGGCTGTGGGCCGCGTCCGCCTGGCGTCGCTGCTCGGTGAGGGAGGTGGCGCGTCGACGGCGCTCCTCGTGAGTGCGCTCGAGCTCGGCCAGCTGCTGGTCCTGGGTCGCGAGCCGCTGGGCCAGCTCCCGGGCTTCGCGCAGCGCGGGCTCGGCCTGCTGGCGTGCCTCGCTGGCTTCCGCCAGTGCCTTTTCGGTGGCCTCGCTGGCGCGCCCGGTCTGCTCCCGTGCGGTCTCGGCGTCGGTAAGCGCTCGCTTCGTCTTGGCGTGAGCCGCTTCCAGCGCCTCGAGCTCGCCGGGCAGCTCGGCCTGGCGCGTCAGCCGATGGCGTTGGGGCAGGATCACCCGTCGCCACGCCTGATCCTCCCGGGCGGGCGTCAGCGCCTGCCATGCCTGCTCGGTCGCCTGCTGCTCGGCCTGGCCCTGGCGCAGGGCCTCCACCAGGCGGGTATCCTCGTCGTGCCAGCGCTGCTCGGCCTGAAGCGCTTCCGAGCGCTTCTGCAGGTCGGTGAGCGCTCGCTGGGTCGCCTCGGCGGCCTGCTCCAGCTCGGCGCGGGCGTCGGCCTCGGCGGGCAGGTCGTCGGCGAGCCGGGCCTCGATCTTCTCCACGGCCTTCCTGGCCTCGCTGGCGCGGCGGTAGGCGGCCATCGAGATGGCGGAGTATTCGCTGGTGCCGGTCAACCGCTCCAGCAGATCGCTGCGCTCGTTGTCATCGGCCTTGAGGAAGGCGGCGAACTCGCTCTGGGCCAGCAGCACGGCGCGGGTGAACTGCTCGAAGGTCAGCCCCAGGCGCTCGGGGAGCAGGCGGTCGAATTCGCGCTTCTGGGCGGTCAGCAGGCGATCGTCGTCCAGGTCGGTGAGCGACTGCTCGGCGGCCTGCAGGCGGCCGCCGGTCTTCTCGCGGGCTCGGCGCACCGCCCAGCGGGCGCGGTAGCGGCGTCCGTCGCGGCCCAGGAAGTCGACCTCGGCGTGGCCGCTGGCCGTGCCCCGGCGCAGCAGGGTGCGCGGGTCGGCGGTGTTGAGCGTGGCATCGCCGACGTCCGGCAGTGGCGCTTCGCGACCGGGCGCCTGGCGCAGCCGTGGCGTGCCGCCATAGAGCGCCATGCATAGGGCGTCGAGCAGGGTGCTCTTGCCGGCGCCGGTGGGGCCGGTGATGGCGAACAGCCCGGCATCGCGCAGCGGGGGGGCGGTGAAGTCGAGCGCCAGCGGGCCGGGAATCGAGGCCAGGTTGGCCAGGCGCAGGGCGAGGATCCTCATGCCGATGCCTCCCCGTCGTCGTCCAGCACGTCCTGGCGCAGTCGGTCGAAGTCGGCGAGCACGTTCTCGTCCGGCGGCTCGCCCCACTGGTTTTGCCAGGTGCGCTCGAATAGCCGGCGGGGGCCGAGGGTCTCCAGGTCGACCCGTTCGGGGGCGTCCTCGGCCGCGACGGCGGGCAGGCGGCGCTCGAGGCGCAGCAGGCGCAGCGGCTTGTCGGCAAGGGCGGCGTCCACCCGGGCGCGCAGGTCGGGCATCGGCGCCTGGAGCTCGACGCGCATCTCCAGCCAGGGCCAGCGCTCGCGGGGTCGCTCATCGTCAAGCTCCAGTGCCTCCAGCTCGGTCAGCACGTCGTCGAGCGGCGCGGGACCGAGGCGATGCATGGCCACCGGACGCGGCACCGGAACGGGCTCGACGCCTGTCAGCTCCTCGTCGTCGAGGGTCGCCTCGACCACCTGATGGGGGTAGGCCACCTCGCTGAAGTCCAACGGCAGGGGGCTGCCGCTGTAGCGGATGCGCGCCTCGCCGACCTGCTGGGCGCGGTGCAGGTGGCCCAGCGCCACGTAGGCGATGTCGTCGGGAAACAGTGCGGCGGAGATCGATTCCTCGCCGCCGATCACGATGGGCCGCTCGCTGGCCTCGGAGACGGCGGCGCCCCTCAGGTGGGCGTGGCTCATGGCCACCAGCGCCTGTCCGGGCTCGCGGCGCTCGCGGGCCGCAGCGATAAGTTGCTCGTGGACGCGGGCGATGCCGGCGACGTAGTCGTTGGGCGCCTCGTCGTCTTCGTCGGCGCGCGCCAGGCCGCCGGTGACCTCGGCGGGGCGCAGGAAGGGCAGCGCCAGGCACCAGGCGCGGGTCTCACCGGGGGCGTCGGTGAGCGGCACCAGCAGGCGCTCGGCGTCGAGCCGGCCGTCGTCGAGCCAGCTCACCCGGCCCCGGGCGTGGGTGCGCAGGCGCTGCATCAAGGGGGCGGGCAGCTCGATGCGGTTGCCGCTGTCGTGGTTGCCAGCGATCAGCACGATATCGAGGCCGGGCAGGCGTTCGTGGGCGCCGACGATGAAGTCGTAGAGCAGTTCCTGGGCGCGCAGCGAGGGATTGACCACGTCGAAGATGTCGCCGGCCACCAGCAGGGCGTCGGCCTCCCGCTCGACCAGGGTATCGAGCAGCCAGCCCAGGAACGCCTGGTGCTCTTCATGGCGCTCCTGGCCGTGGAAGCTCTGGCCCAGGTGCCAGTCGGCGGTGTGGATCAGTCTCAGCATCGGCTCCCCGGTGTTCCGTCACACGGCAAAACCCGTAGTCTAACCCGAGCACCGCCGCCATATCAGGAGCCTTCATGCCCTCTCTCCCCCTGCACGACTGGAATCTTTCCCCCTCCGATGCCATCACCCTGCAGAAGCGCCTGGCCGGGCGGGTGGAGCGCGAGGATCGGCTGGAACCGGTGCACTGCATTGCCGGGGTGGACATCGGCTTCGAGCAGAATGGTTCGATCACCCGCGCCGCGGTGGTGGTGCTGGCCTGGCCGCCGGTGGGCGAGGGTGCCTTCGAGGTGGTGGAGCAGGCGGTGCACCGCGAGCCGACCCGCATGCCCTACGTGCCGGGGCTGCTGTCGTTTCGCGAGGTGCCCGCGGCGCTGTCCGCCTTCGAGAAACTCGTCACCCGGCCGCAGCTGGTGATGGTGGACGGCCAGGGGATCGCCCATCCGCGGCGGCTGGGCGTGGCCAGCCACCTGGGGCTGTGGCTCGACCTGCCGACCCTCGGCGTGGCCAAGACGCGGCTGTGCGGTCGCCACGGCGATCCGGGGCCGGCGCGGGGCGACTGGACGCCGCTGGTCGATAACGGCCAGGAGGGCGAGGAGACGATCGGCGCGGTGCTGCGCTCGAGGGAAGGCGTCAAGCCGGTGTTCGTCTCCCCGGGCCATCGGCTGTCGCTTCCCACGGCGCTGGAGTGGACGGTGGCCTGCCTGGGGCGCACCAAGCTGCCGGAGCCGACGCGGCTGGCCGACCGGCTGGCGTCGAGGAGAGATCAGCGA
The DNA here is from genome assembly GCF_056159885.1 of Halomonas sp. ABH4_019. Classification (NCBI taxonomy): domain Bacteria; kingdom Pseudomonadati; phylum Pseudomonadota; class Gammaproteobacteria; order Oceanospirillales; family Halomonadaceae; genus Halomonas; species Halomonas sp. ABH4_019. The sequence continues at coordinate 344,555 of NZ_JBSWWC010000001.1, read as the reverse complement.
CGGCGCTGAGTCCGACGCGCTTGCCATTCGCCGCCGGGCGGCGGACCATGGCCGCCCCTTCATGCAGCCCGGATGCCCGCCATGAGTGCTTCTTCCGCCAGCCCCCTCGAGGCTACCCGCGCCTGGGTCGAGACCTTCGTGGTCGGCCTCGAGGTGTGTCCCTTCGCCGGCCGCGAGGTCGCCCGCGACAGCATCCGCTATGTCGAGGTGGACGCCAGCGACCCGGCCGCCGCCCTGATGCGCCTGATGGAGGAGTGCTGGCACCTCGATGAGCACGCCGAGACCGAGACCACCCTGGTGGTGCTGAGCGAGGGCCTGGCGGACTTCGACGACTACCTGGACCTGCTGGGCATGGCCGAGGCGCTGCTGGTGGAGCAGGGCTACGAGGGGATCTACCAGCTGGCGAGCTTCCATCCGGACTACCAGTTCGAGGGCGAGGCGCCAGACGCCCCGCGCAACTACACCAACCGCTCGCCCTGGCCGATGTGGCACCTGATCCGCGAGGCCGGCCTGGAGCGAGCGCTGGCTCACTATCCCGACCCCGAGGCCATTCCCGAGCGCAATGCGGCGCTGATGGAGGCCAGGGGCCGCGAGGCCCTGGCGGCCTCGCTCGCCGCCCTGCGCGGGTCCGGCCGCTAACCACCAGGGCGGTAGACGCCTTCCGCTTGGCTAGACGATATCCAGCGGCTCCTTGCGGCTCGGCGCCGGGAAGGCGGCGTCGAGCCTGGCCAGGGCCTCGTCATCGAGCGTGGTCTCGAGCATGGCGGCGTTCGCGCGCACGTGATCGGGCTGCACCGCCTTGGGAATGGCGATCAGGTCGCGGGCTCCGTCGACGGGCCTCACCGCCCAGGCCAGCAGCAGCTGGGCCGGCGTGAGCCGCCGCTCGGCGGCCAGGGCGGTGATCTCGGGGTGATCGAGCAGCCGACGCCGCAATCGGCCGGCCTGGGCCAGCGGGCAGTAGCCCATCAGCGGCATGCCGTGGTCGCGCTGCCAGGGGCGCAGCGAGTGCTCGATGCCTCGCGAGCCCAGATGATAGAGCACCTGGTTGACCGCGCAGTCGCCGCCGCCGGGCACGCTCTGCAGGGCCTCCATGTCGTCGATATCGAAGTTGGAGACACCGAAGCGGCGGATCTTGCCGGCCTCGCGCAGCCGCTCGAAGGCCTCCAGGGTCTCGTCGAGCGGAATGCCGCCCGGCCAGTGCAGCAGGTAGAGGTCCAGGTGGTCGGTGCCGAGCCGGGCCAGGCTCGCTTCGCAGGCGGCGATCGCCGAGTCGCGGCCGGCGTTCCAGGGATAGACCTTGGAGACCAGGAAGGCCTCGTCGCGGCGACCGGCCAGCGCCTCGCCGACCACTTCCTCGGCGCCGCCGTCGCCGTACATCTCGGCGGTGTCGATCAGCGTCATGCCAAGCTCCAGCCCCTGCTGCAGGGCGCGCACCTCGTCGGCGCGCGGGGCCAGGCCCTCGCCCATGAACCAGGTGCCCTGGCCGATGGCGGGCAGGGTCACGGTCGCCTCATGGGCGGTGGCCGGCAGGGTGACGCGAGCGGGTGTCGTCATGGGGCTTCCTCTCGATGTCATGATGGAGGGTGCATATATTTGGAAACATTTTCCATGTATTCTGGCGATGAGCCGATGGGGATGCAATGCGGCCTTGTGGTCCGGAGACATCATCCCCATGGTCTATCGTGTAAAGGCAAGATTGCGACCCATCCCGCGCGCTAGCGCTATCCCGCAACACAAGGAGTCGACATGAGCATCAAGAAGAACGGCAGCGCCGTCTGGCAGGGCGGCCTCAAGGACGGCAAGGGCACGGTCTCCACCCAGAGCGGCGTGCTCAGCGATGTGTCCTACAGCTTCGCCAAGCGCTTCGAGGGTGAGGGCGGCTCCAACCCCGAGGAGCTGATCGGCGCCGCCCATGCCAGCTGCTACTCCATGGCGCTGTCGATGATCCTCGGCGAGGCGGGCCACACTCCCGAGCGGATCGCCACCCAGGCCACGGTCTCCCTGGAGCAGGACGAAGGCGGTTTCAGCATCACCGCGATTCACCTGGAGACCCGGGCCAGCGTTCCCGGCGCCGATGACGCGGCCTTCCAGGACGCGGCCAACAAGGCCAAGGCAGGCTGCCCGGTGTCGAAGCTGTTCAATGCCGAGATCACCCTGGACGCCAAGCTGGAGGGCTGACGCCGACCGCGACGTCGCTGTTCCACGCGAGAGGCCGCCCCACGGGGCGGCCTCTCGGCGTTCGGGGCAGGCGTTGGTGGGCTGTCAGCCCCGGCGGGCGGCGTCCACCAGGGCGCGGATCAGGCGCTGCTGGGGGCGGTTGAATACCAGCCACTCGGGGTGCCACTGCACGCCGATCAGGAAGTCGTGATCCCGGGACTCGATGGCCTGCACCAGGCCGTCGCGGTCGCGGGCGACGATCTCGATGCCGCGCCCGGCCCGGCGCACCGCCTGGTGGTGCAGGCTGTTGATGCGGCACCAGGTGACACGCAGGATGCGGTTCAGGCGGCTATCGCCGATGATGTCCACCGTCTTGCGGGGCAGCACGGTGCGTCGCCGCTTGAGCCCCTCGTAGCTGGTGTAGATGTCCGGGTCCAGGGTGCCGCCCAGGTGAACGTTGATCAGCTGGGCGCCGCGGCAGATGCCCAGCACCGGCGTGCCGCGCGGGATGAAGCGCTCGAGCAGCGCCAGTTCCAGGTCGTCGCGGGCGGGATCGACGCGCACGTCGAGCTGGATCTCGCCGCCGTAGTGGTGGGCCTCGATGTCGTCGCCGCCGCCGATGATCAGGCCGTCGAGGGCCGTCGGCCGCGGGCGAGAGGGCGACAGTCGCAGCGGGCGGCCGCCGTGGCGCCACACGGCGAACCAGTCGAACCACCAGGCGATGCGGCTCTTGCGGTCGGAGGTGGTGATGCCGATCAGGGGGCGGGCGTCCTGCCTCATGCGGGGGCGAACCTCCGGCGCAGGGCCTGCCAGGCGCGCACCGGCCAGGCCGGGCGATGGCGGGCCAGGTAGTCGGCGGCCCGCTCGGCCAGGGTGTCCGGCGAGGCGGCCAGCGTTTCCACCTCGAGCCAGCGGTTCCACTCCTGGGCGGCGCCCCAGTCGGGCTCCGAGAGCTGGGCGTTGGGCAGCCGGTAGTGGTAGGTCGGCCGCGGGTGGACGAGGCGATTGGCCAGCAGCTCGTGGGGATGCGCGGGGTGCAGGTGGGCGAACAGCGGCAACAGGTCGAGCTCGCGGTTGCGGGTCTCGTTGTACTCCAGATAGTCGTCGATCAGCGTCTCCAGGTCCGGGGCATAGTCCGGCTCGAGCACCTTGAGCACGTAGGCCCGCGGGAAGGGATTGGCGTGGGGCAGCACCTCGCGGGTGATGTCGACCCGGATCTGCTCGCGCAGCCAGCCGGCGGTGAGCAGGTAGGCGCGCAGGTGGGCCAGCAGGCTTTCGACCTCGAGGCTCGGCGCCTCCGGGTTGAGGTGCAGGCCGAAGCCGTAGAGCAGGCTGGCGTCGGTGCCCTTGGCGCCGTGCTCGCGCAGCGCCACGAAGAGGGCGTCGAGGGCGTCGAGCTCGTCCCAGGGCACCGGCGGGCAGATGATTTCGGTGGGCACCAGGCCGGTGACCACGTCGCCGATCAGCTCCCGGGTGCGTTCGTGGAACTCCTGGCGCATGCGCTCCCACTCGCTGTCCCGGTAGGCCTCGTGGTCGACCAGGCGCTCGTCAGGATGGGCGTACTGGGTGTCCAGCTCGATGCCGAAGTCCCCCCAGCGGGCGCCGCTGACCTTGAGGCGATGGGGGCTCAGCACCACCACCTCGCCACCGAACAGTTCCTGCACCAGGCAGGCGGTGTTGCGCGGGGGCAGGCCGGCGAACTCGATTTCGACCCCGACCCGGCGAGGCCTTCCCTGGGCATTGTCGGGCACGGGTGGCGGTTGCGGCGTCATGACGGCATCCTGTGTGACGGTATCGGCAGCCTAACATACTGCCCGTCAATCACAGGACGAGGGGACACCACTCCCCTCCCAACCCGGGAGATCCGATGTTGCCCGTTCCAGCCCGTCTCTTGCCGGCCCTGAAGGGGCTGTTGCTGCTGGTTCTCACGCTGATGCCGCTGGTCGCGGCCGCCCAGTCGCTGCCGCTGTCCGCCCTGGGGGGCGGAAGCGGCGGCAGCGAGGAGGGCCGCGACCCCGAGGCCCTGCAGCAATCACTGGATCGCGTCATCGCGACCCTGGAGGACGATGCCCGGCGCGGCGAGCTGCTGGCCGACCTGGAGGCCCTGCGCGACGCCAACGGCGAGGTCGCCGAGGGCGAGGGCATCGCCGGCCAGCAGGGCCTGCTGGGGGCACTGGCGGATACCTTCAACGACCTGGGCGAGCAGGCCGAGTCGGGTCGCTCGCCGATCAATGATTGGCGCGAGCAGTTCCGCCAGGGCTGGACGGACCTCAGCGAGCTGGTGGTGCGCACCGGCGACGGCGCCCTGCTGAACTTCGTCGTCGAGCTGGCGGTGCTGGTCGGCATCTGGGCCGGCCTGCTGGTGATCCTGATCGCGCTGGGGCGCATCCTGGCGCTGCGTCGCGGCTGGCCGCTGGACCTGCCGCGGGAGCCGCGCGGCATGCTGATGCTGATCCATTTCCTGCGTCGCCTGCTGCCCTGGGCGCTGGCCTTCGCGCTGGTGCTGGGCGTCGCCCAGCTGGTGCCGGAGAGCGCCGGACGCACCGGGGCGCTGGTGGTGGCCTACGTGGCGCTGTGTGGCCGCACCCTGTCGGTGGTGGTGGAAACCGTGGTCTCGGTGTTCACCCGCGGGCATCGTTTCGTCGCCGTGCGTCACCTGCACCAGCGGGCGCTGCGCCCGCTGTTCGTGATCGGCGCGCTGATCGCCCTGGGCGACGCCTTCAATTCCACGCGCCTCACCGAGGCCATCGGCATCGACCTGGCCAGCCTGTGCTCGGTGATCGCCAATATCCTGGCGGCGGTGCTGAGCGGGCGCTTCATCCTGCGCTTCAAGCGGCCCATCACCCACCTGATCTATAACCGGTCGTATCGCCATCGCTGCGAGAGCAGCAACGCCGCCGACATGGTGCGCACGGTCGGGGGGCTGTGGCATGTGCCCGCGCTGCTGCTGGTGGGCGGCTCGCTGGTGGCGATCTTCGTCACCGGCGGCGACGTGGGCACGGCCCTGGCCCGCTCGATCGTCTCGGCGTCGCTGCTGGTGCTGACCCTGGTGGTGGCCGGGCTGATCCGGCGCCATGCCGAGGGGAGAACCAAGCGACGCTATCGGCGCGAGTATCGCCGGCGCCTGGAGCGCTTCGGCTATACGGTGGCCCACGTGCTGGCCTGGATCGCCTTCGCCGAGCTGTTCCTGCAGGTGTGGGGCGGCTCGCTGATCGGCATCGGCCGCCAGGGAGTGGCCAGCGTGCGCATCGGCCAGGCGCTGCTCGGCATCGGCTTCACGGTGCTGCTGGCCTGGCTGGCCTGGATCTTTGCCGACACCGCCATCCAGCGCGGCCTGGCGTCCTCGGCGCGCTCCCGGGGGCGGCGGGTCAACCAGGCCCGGGCCCAGACCATCACGCCGATGATCCGCAACATCATCTTCGCCACCATCGTGATCATCGCCGCCATCGTCGGCCTGGCCAACCTGGGGGTGAACGTCACGCCGCTGCTGGCCGGCGCCGGGGTGATCGGCCTGGCGGTGGGCTTCGGCGCCCAGACCCTGGTGCAGGACCTGATCACCGGCATCTTCATCCTCATCGAGGATTCCCTGGCGGTGGACGACTTCGTGCAGATCAACGGCCACATGGGCAGCGTCGAGGGCCTGACCCTGCGCACCGTACGGCTGCGCGACCTGGACGGCATCGTGCACATCATCACCTTCAGTCGCATCGACTCGATCCACAACATGTCGCGCCAGTTCGGCATCGCGCTGATGAAGGTGCGCATTCCCTACGACATGAAGATCGACGAGGCCATCGCCATGATGCAGGAGACCGCTCAGGCGCTGCGCCAGGACCCGATGATGCGCCACCACATCTGGTCGCCGCTGGAGATGCAGGGCATCCACGCCTTCGAGGATGGCTGCCCACTGCTGCGCATGCGCTTCCGCACCGCGCCGGAGATGCAGTGGGACGTGGCCCGGGCCTTCAACCTGATGCTCAAGCGGCGCCTGGAGCAGGACGGGGTCGACCTCGGCGTGCCGCGGATCAGCGTCAGCATGGAGGGCCACGGCGGCGGCCGGCTCGACGGCACCGCCGAGTGGGGCGAAGGCCGCGACGCCGCCGGGCGAGAGGCCGGCGAGGCGGAGGTCGCCGACCCCCATCGCCAGACCAGCGCCAGCGGCGCCTCTCCGGATCCCGGCTGACGACCCGCGCGGCGCCAAGCCCTCCCGCTTCCCATTCTTCTGCACGCGACCGAGCCCGGCCACCGCCGGGCTCGGTCGTTTTCGTTCGCGTGTTCTCTTCCTCGCGTCTCCATTTCGCTAGCCGCACAGCGGCGCCTGCGGTTTCTGTGCCGCCGGGCGGCCGGGCGGCGAGATGCGACCATGGTCGCAATGAGTAAACGTTTACGAACTGAGGGTAACCGTTTACGTTGTCGCCATGTCGCCGCTATCGGCGGCGTGTCCAGCGCCCGCCAGGGCAATGTCCGGGGCAACATCAAGAGGAGCCAATCCATGACGATCAAGGTCACGGTCTGGGGCGAGAACGTCCACGAGCAGACCAACGAGGTGGTCGCACGCATCTATCCCGAGGGCATGCACGCCTGCATCGCCGCCGGGCTCAACGAGGACCCGCAGATCGAGGCTCGCGCCGTCACCCTGCAGGACCCCGAGCACGGCCTCAGCGAGGCGCTGCTCGACGACACCGACGTGCTGCTGTGGTGGGGCCATGCGGCCCACGGCGACGTGCGCGACGAGATCGTCGACCGCGTCCAGGCGCGGGTGCTGCAGGGCATGGGCCTGCTGGTGCTGCACTCGGCCCACTACGCCAAGATCTTCAAGCGCCTGATGGGCACCACCTGCTCGCTGAAGTGGCGCGAGGCCGGCGAGCGCGAGCGGCTGTGGGTGGTCAATCCCGGCCATCCCATCGTCCAGGGCCTGGGCGACTACCTCGAGCTGCCGCACACCGAGATGTACGGCGAGCCCTTCGCGGTGCCCAACCCCGACGAGGTGATCTTCATCAGCGCCTTCGAGGGCGGCGAGGTGTTCCGCTCCGGCCTCACCTACAAGCGCGGCAACGGCAAGATCTTCTACTTCCGCCCCGGCCACGAGACCTACCCGATCTACTACGACGACCAGGTGCGCCGGGTGCTCAAGAACGGCGTGAAGTGGGCCTGCCCGGAGGGCTCGCGGTGGATCGACCGCTGCCCCAATGTGCCGCCCGAGCAGGCGCCGAACCCGGTCGAGGTCAAGGGCGAGGGGCTGCACAAGCCCGGCGAGGAGGGCTTCAAGTGATGCGACTGGCGATCATCGGTGCCGGCAGCATGGCCGGCGAGCATGCCAAGCGCTTCCGCGCCCTCGGCGACGTGGAAGTGGTGGCGGTGTGCGACCTGGACGGCGACAAGGCGCGTGCCTTCGCCGAGGCCCACGAGATCCCCGAGGCCTATTCGGACCTGGCGGCCATGCTGGCCCGCGACGACATCCAGGCGGTGAGCAACGTCACCCCGGACGGCGTGCACAAGGCCACGTCGCTGGCCGCCATCGCCGCCGGCAAGCACATCCTGTGCGAGAAGCCGCTGGCCACCCACGCCGCCGACGCCGAGGAGATGGCCGCGGCGGCCCGCGAGGCCGGAGTGATCAACATGGTCAACCTCAGCTATCGCGATGCCCCGGCGATCCAGCTGGCCCGCGAGCTGGTGGCCGAGGGCCGCCTGGGGCGGGTGATGCACGTCGACGCCAGCTATCGCCAGAGCTGGCTGGTGAGCGACGCCTGGGGGCGCTGGGACCAGGACAGCCAGTGGCTGTGGCGGCTCTCCGAGGCCCACGGCAGCAAGGGCGTGCTGGGCGACGTGGGGGTGCATATCCTCGATTTCGCGAGCTTCCCGGTGGGCGACATCGCCGCCGTGACCTGCCGGCTCAAGTGCTTCGACAAGGCCCCGGACAACCGCATCGGCGAGTACACCCTCGACGCCAACGACAGCGCCCTGATGCAGGTGGAGTTCGCCGGCGGCGCCCTGGGCACGGTTCAGGCCACCCGCTGGGCTACCGGCCACCACAACTCGCTGGCGCTCTCGATCCACGGCGATCGCGGTGCGCTGCGCGTCGATCTCGATGCGGCCCGGGACAAGCTGGAGGTGTGCCTCGGCGAGGACGTGCACCCCGCGCGCTGGACCGAGCTCAGCGCCCCACCCACGCCGAGCATCTACCGGCGCTTCGTCGACGGCGTTGCAAGCGGGGTCAACGACCAGCCCGACTTCGACCGCGGCGCGGCGCTGCAGCGAGTGCTGGACGCCTGCTTCGACTCCGACGCCCGGGGCGGTGGCCTGCGCCTGGAAGGGCAGGCCGCCCCGGCGCCGGGCCAGCCCGCCTGATCCGCGCCGTCCGCCCTGTCATGGCGGGGCGGCGGTCGCACCGCTCCGTCCGATCGGGCACAATCCCGTGGTCGCAAGCGACGTAGGCGGCAGCAGATGGTGGCCGGCGCGAGGCCGGCCGCCCGGTGACGAGGCAGGCGATGAGCAGAGAACCGTCGAAGACGGCCAACATTCGGGAAATCGCGCGGCGGGCTGGGGTCTCCATCGCCTCGGTCAGCCGCGCGCTCAACGACAAGCCGGGCATCAGCGAGGCGCTGCGCGAGCGCATCCTCACCATCAGCCGCGACGTCGAGTACCGCCCGAGCGCCGCCGCCCGCCAGCTGATCAGCGGCAAGGCCGCGGTAGTGGGCATCTCGCTGGGGCGTCGCGACTTCGAGCTGCGGCCCTACTATATCCTGCTCTACCAGCATCTGACCGTGGCGCTGCATCGCCAGGGCATGGTGCCGATCTTCTTCCCCCACGACCGCACCGCGAGCCTGCCCGATCAGGCCGGCGCCGCCATCCTGCTCGGCGAGTTCGCCGACGACCCGCGCCCCGAACTGATGACCGCCCACGGCGTGCCCTTCGTGCGCATCGGCCCGGCCGGGGAGAGCTTCTCGGTGGCGCCGGAGGATCGCCACGGCATCTACCTGGCCACTCGCCACCTGGTCGAGGGCGGGCGACGGCGCATCGCCTTCGTCGGCGACGACCTGCAGAGCCCCCACAGCCAGCATCGCCTGGGCGGCTACCGCCAGGCCCTCGACGAGGCCGGCCTCGAGGCCGGGCTGATCGACATTCCCCCCAACCTGGACCCGGCGCTGACCGGCTATCGCTGGCTGAGCCGGCGCCTGGCGCACGAGCCGCGCGCTTACGATGGCCTGGTGTGCGAGACCGACGAGCTGGCCCGCGGCTGCCTGACGGCGCTGGAGGATCTCGGCCTGGCGGTGCCGGGCGAGGTCGCGGTCACCGGCTTCGACGACCTGCCGACCCTGGCCGGGTCGCTGACCACGGTGCGTCAGGACATCGCCGGCATCGCCGCCATGAGCGTCGAGCTGCTGGGCGAGGCGCTGGCGGGCAAGCCGCCGCGCCATGTGTCGATGCCGGTTGAACTGGTGGTCCGCGAGACCAGTTAGAGGAACATCCCCAGTCCGATGCCGCCCGCCAGGGTGGCCAGCCACAGCACGGCCACGGCGAGGCGTCGGCGCGGCCCGCGGTTGTGGGCCAGGGCGGCGCGGTTGAGGCGCTGCATCCACTCCTCGAAGCGCGAGCCCGGCGGGCCCGGGGGCAGCGAGAAGTCGTCGGCGGGACCGGCGCGCCAGTAGGGGGCGTGGGTCAGGCCCAGCCGGGCGCGCAGCCGGCCGATGTCGGAGAGGGTGTCGTGGAGGGCGTCGTACTCGGCGCGGCGCCATTCCGCCTGGAGTACGGTGGCGGCATCGGCCTTCAAACCGGTGTGCTCGCAGCGCTCGATGGCCGCGGCCACGGCACCGTCGTCGGCGTCCACGGACAGGCGCAGTCGCTGGTAGAGGTCGCGCATCTCAGCTCACCTTCATCAGGAAATCGTAGGCGCGGCGGATCCGCTGGAAGCGTCGCGAGGCGCTGGCCACGATGGCCTCGCCCTCGCGGTGGAAGCGGTCCGGGTGGTGCGCCTGGGCCAGGCGGCGGTAGGCCTTGCGGATCTCGCCGCGGCTGGCGCCGGGCTCCAGGCCCAGCACTACCAGGGCGCTGCGGATGCGCGGGTCGGGTGCATTGGCGCGCTGGTGGGCGTGGCTCGCCCCTTCGTTGCCGGCCCGCGATCGCTGGCCGCGGTCGTCGTGGCGCTCTTGCTTGCGCTCCCGGTCATCCCGACGGCGCTCGCGCTGTGTCTCGCGCTCGGCCCGCTGACGTTCCCGTTCGGCCTCGCGCCGGGCCTGCCGGCGGCGACGTTCCGCCTCGCGTTCGGCGTACTGGCGGGCCTTCTCCTCTTCCTTTTCTGCCTGGCGCTGGCGCTTGGCCTCCGCCTTGGCCTCGCGCGCCTGGCGACGGGCCTCGGCGCGCTGCTCGCGACGGCTCGCACGGATCTCCTGCTCGGCGGCGTGTTCGGGCTCATCTTCTGCATCGGGCTGCCGCTCGCGGCGGCGTTCCCGGTAACCTCGCTCGCGGCGCTGCCAGTAGTCGCTGCGGCTGGGATCGGCCGGCTCGCTCAGCGGCCGGCCGGCCTGGGAGGCATAGAGCGCGGCGAACTCGGGCGGCGAGACGCCCAGCAGGTCCGCCAGGAAGCGCAGGATATGGTGGTTGGCCAGGGTCGGCTCGGCGTCTTCGGTGGCCAGGGTGACCGCCAGGCGCAGGAAGGCGCGGGAGGTCTCGCCGTGAAGCTCCTTCTGCAGCACCTCGGCGGCGAGCTGGATGGCGCCCAGGTCCTGGCTGGCGGCGATCTCCAGCAGCGGCGTCAGCTCATGGCCGTGGCGGAAGGCCCCGGTCAGGGCGACCAGGTGGGCGCGCTCCGACTCCCCGACCGGCCCCTGCTGCGTCAGCACCCAGGCCAGCAGCAGCAGGGCGGCGCTGTCGGCCTGGTCGCGACTCTGGAGCAGCAGCAGTTCGAAGGTGGAGAAACGGGCGGCGGTCATTCCCTGACTCTTGTTGATGGGGCTCGTCGGTGGCCTGGTGGATGGGCCATGGCCCGGACATCTTCGTGCTGGCCCCGGGCCTTGGCAAGCCCGCGGCCAGGATATGCTAGCGTAATCACGGGACCGGCCGGGCCGACTCTGGCCGAAACGATGTACAGCTAAATGTCATCGGCGGCCCGCGCCATATCTTGATGGCAGGAGGACAACATCATGCGATCGCTGATTCAGACCTTGCTGGCACCGGTGGTATGGGTGGCCGACAAGCTCGGCACGCGCCGCGAGGTCTCGCGCGACGAACCCGAGCAGGCCCGAGTGGACCAGGCCTGCGAGGGCCTGGCGCTCTACCAGTTCTGGAGCGAGCCCGAGTGCATCCGCGTGCGCCGCGAGATCACCCGCCTCGGCCTTGCGATCGAGACCCGCGACGCCCGCCTCGAGCCCGAACACAGCAAGACCCTGAAGGAGCAGGGCGGCAAGCTCGAGGTGCCCTGCCTGTACATTCATGAATCCGAGGGTGAAGAACGCTGGCTCTACGGCGCCCAGCCCATCATCGACTATCTGAAGGGGCGGTTTGGGGAGTAGGGCGACACTTTTCTCGATGAACTCAGTGGCCTGCCCCTCCGCGCCTATCTCAGGTCAATGAAGCTCGCACCATGCTAGATCCTCAGCTAATTTAGTGGCAGGCTGAGTGGGGAGCCGTGTTATATGGTCGGCACGTTGATCGGTGTTATGACGCCTTGTTATGACCAATGCTGATGGAATTCAGTAGGTTGGGCATGGGAAGTGCGCGGTATCACACGGTTCAACGTGCCGGCGCGCTTAAGTAGATAAACGGGCCGGCTAGCTAATACCTGCTATAGCTGCTGTATATAGAAGGAAAGAGGGATTCTTTTGGATAAATTTTCATCCGAAGTAATTGATAAGCTGAGGAACTACGTTTACCGGCTAATCGATCCTCGCAATGGCGAGACTTTTTATGTTGGTCGGGGGGGGGGAATCGTCTGTATTCCCACATTCGTGACGAGCTGGGGAAAGAATCAGACGAAGTGGGTGATAAGCTGAGAAGGATCAGGGAAATCCGTCTTTCTGGCTTTGAGGTTGCTCATGTTGTGCATCGGCACGGAATGGAGCCATCCGTCGCGAAAGAGGTAGAAGCTGCACTTATTGATGCGTATCCAGGGCTTACAAATGTAATGGGTGGGGAAGAAAGCGGCGATCGTGGTGCAATGCATGCGAATGAGATTGTACTGAAGTATCTCGCTGAGCCGGCGGTTTTTGAGCACCGGGCGCTGTTGATTGGTGTTAACAGGAGTGCGTCTGAGCGCCCGCTCTATGAAGCAGCACGGTTTGCCTGGAAGCTCAGTCAAAAGCGGGCGAAGGAAACAGAAGTTGTCCTCGCATCTGAAAAGGGAGTTATTCGTGGCGCCTATATTCCTCAAAATTGGATGGAGGCTACAAACGATAATTTCCCGGGCCGCCCTGATCGACCTGGACGATTGGGATTCATCGGTCGTGAAGCACCATCCGAAATATGGGGCATGTATGTTGGACGGCGAATACCCGATGAATACCGCTTCGGCACAGCCAACCCTATTCGCTATACATGGAAATAGGGTCATGCTCTAAAAAATGGCTTTTTCCGGACGGTCCTACGCTGGCTCTTCGGTGCGACGCAAAGCTAAGGCGCCAGTAATTTTTTTTCATCTCGCCCTATAAAAAGGAACATTAAATGTATCAAATTATTATAATACTTTTGGTTTCCATTCTGTTGTCTGCGTGTTCGATTACTCAGAATGTTGAGCCTGCAGAAATCTCTAGGGGGAGTGAGTTATGTATAATCGAAAACCCTGATGTTAGAGGCGGCTTTTTGAAAGAGTATCGTTCAGTTCTCTCAAGTAGAGGGATATCTCATAAAGTAGTGAGCGAAAGTTCAGTTCCATCTTCTTGTGAATGGACATCAACATATGCAGCTCGCTGGAGCTGGGATTTGGCGCTTTATATGTCGTACGCTGAAATCAAAGTTTTCCATAACGAAAGCTTGGATGGTGAAGCTAGATATGACTCCACCAAAGGCGGCGCAAATATGAGTAAATTTATTGATGCTGAGCCTAAAATCCGAGAGCTTGTAAATAAGTTAATGCAAATTAAATCGGCTTCCTTGTTCTTCCGCGCATATGGTTAACAAGGCCAAGCACAATCGCACAATGCAAAAGGCTGTATTGAGCTGGACCTCACTGACCTTCGGCATTAGCCATCAATGGAGTGAATCCAGCAACTGCACCGTCAGCGGCCCCAACAGCATTGGGCCGCTGACGGTAGGCCGTGAGTGAAGCCTTACAGCGTCTCTTCCAGCAGCATGGCGAGCCGCTTGTGATGCAGGTCGTCGGCGGCGGCGTCGTAGGAGGGGGCGTCCTTGGCAGTGAAGCCGTGGGCGGCGCCCTTGTAGAGCTCGGTGGCGAAGTGCACCCCGGCGGCGGCCAGTGCCTCGTCCATGCGGGCGATCTGCTCGGGCGGCAGCAGTTCGTCCTTGTCGGCGTGGCCGAAGTAGACGCGGGCCTGGATGGCGTCGACCACGCCCACGGGGCTGGCGTCGTCGTCGGCCTTGGCCAGGTTGGCGGAGTGGAAGCCGGCCGCGGCGGCGATGCGTTCGGGGTGTTCGGCCGCCATGCGCAGCGCGAAGGCAGACGTCATGCAGTAGCCGACCACGCCGACCTTGCCGCTTGCAAACTCGGCTTCGCGGTCGAGGCAGTCGAGCAGGGCGGTGAAGTCGCGGGATTGCGCCTCGGGGGTGAGGTGGCCGGCATATTCGACCAGGGTCGGGCGCACGTCCGGGTCGCGGAAGGACTTGCCCTCGGGCACGATCTCGCCGGCGGCATCGCGATAGTAGACGTTGGGCATTAACACGGCGTAGCCGTTGTCGGCGATCCGCTGGGCCTTCTCGTGATAGCAGGGGCGCAGGCCGCCGATATCGGTGAACAGCACCACGGCCGGCAGCGGGCCGTCGGCGTTCGCTGGCGTAACGATATGGGCGTCGATGGTGCCGTCGGCGGCGGGAATGTCGATGGCGCGGGACATGGTAGCTCCAAAAGGACGATAGGATTGGCGTGGCAGAGCGGTTCTGCCCGGCGTAGATATGATGCGCTGATGGGGGTGACACTCTCTACCATAACGAAGGGCTGAGGCTAAAGCCGCTTTGGCGATGCTTGCCGGGGACGAGCGGCACGTCCACGGCCTGGAACGGGAGATGGTGATGACGGAGCAAGCGGCGTTTTACGTGCTGTACCGCTTCAAGGTGAAGCCGGGGATGGAGGATACCCTCAAGGAAGGATGGCGTCGCATGACCGAGGCCATTCGCGAGCAGCGAGGCGGCCTGGGCTCGCGCCTTCATCGGGCCGATGATGGCTGGTGGGTGGCCTATGCGAAGTGGCCGGATCGCCAAGCTTGGGCGTCGTCACAGCAGAGGTCGGAGTCCCCGGACCGCGAGGCGGCCGCACTCATGGCAGAGGCCATCCTGGAGCGATTGCCGCCCATCCCCCTGGAACCCGAGATCGATCTGATCGACCGCCGTGGGGAAAAGGAAAGCACACCCTAGAAGCGCTCGAATGGAGGGTCACTGTCCGCCGCCGATGGTCAGCCGCAGTGCCTGCAGGCCGCCGAGCTCGAGGCGGGTTTCCTCCGAGAACAGCGGGTGGCCGTGGAGGCTCAGGTCGACGGTGGCCGAGGCGCCCCGATAGCGCACGTCGGCGGTGATATCGGCCTGGGTGCCCAGCGGCGCCAGCGGGCCGTAGACGATGCCGTCGACTTCCACGGCGTCGAGGCCGCTGTCGGCCAGCGCCTGGGCGACGTCATCCTTGAGTGCCATGCCGTAGCTGACATGGAGCCCGCCATAGGCGAGGCCGGCGATCACGATCAGTAAGAGAAGTCGTCCCATCGAAGGTTTCCTCGTCGAGAGTGGATCAGATAGCGGATGAGGGGCGGGGCCGCCAGCCGCCCTCGCGAATCGCAGGGCAGCCCGCGACCTCGAGGTTGTAGAGATACAGCCAGGCCGGGCCGAAGGCGGTGGCATGCACGACGCGGTCGTAGGTGCCGCTGGCCGGCCGGCGGGCCCGATAGTCCTCGAGCACGTCGAGGTCCTCGAGCCCTTTGGCGTCGACGCGGAACACTTCGACCTCGACGCCCTGGGAGGGTGCGAGCCGGGCGCCGGGGTAGGGGCCGAGGTCGAAGAGGGTCACGTCGGTGAGGACGTCCGTGCCCACGAACGCGGCGCCGTCCAGCCAGTGGTGATTGCGCAGACCGCGCTTCAGGGTGCCGTAGACGGCGACCAGGGGCGTGCGCTGGATGGCGAGGGCGGGGCTGTGCATATGGGCTGTCCTCTCCGCATTTAACGGTCAGACAGTTTACCAAAGGTCGTCACTCGGGGCTGATCCGGCGACAGCTCTACGCGGGGCGCTGTAAACCCATCCTTGGGCGCTACTTTTGCCATCCTTGGCAAAAAACCCCCGCTACGACCTGTCCCCGGCGCCCCTCACGGTTGGCAGTGGGAGTGGCTTACTCCATCGCCGAGTCGCGGCCGAGGTTCTCGGGGCCGAAAGAGTCGGGCAGCAGCTCGTCCATGGTGTAGCGGCGCAGCAGCGTGCCCTGGGCGTCGACGACGCGGATCAGCGTTTGGGGGCTCGCGAACTCGCGGATGCGCTGGCGGCAGTCGCCGCAGGGCGTGCAGAGGTGCTCGCCGGGGCCGATCACGTAGACCTCGCGCAGCTCGCGCTCGCCGGCGCTGGCCATGGCGGCGATCGCCGAGGCCTCGGCGCACAGCCCCTTGTAGTGGGCCACCTCGACGTTGGCGCCGGCGTAGCGGGTGCCGCTCTCGCTGACGATCAGCGCGCCCACCGGGTGGTTCGAGTAGGGCGCATAGGCGCGGTCGCGCACCGCGATCAGCGCCTCGACGATATCCGGCTGGACGCCGTTCCGATCGATGGCCTGGCTCATGCGCCGGCTCCTCGGGCCGCGTCGTCGCGCAGCACGCTTTCCAGGGCGATGGTCATCATCTCGTCGAAGGTGGTGGCGCGCTGATCGCTGGACAGCGAGTCGCCCTTGACGATGTGGTCGGAGACCGTGCAGATGGCGGCGGCCCGGGCGCCGAATTCGGCGGCCACGCCGTAGAGGCCGGCGGCCTCCATCTCCACGCCGACGATGCCGTAGCGGCGCAGCAGCTCGACCATCTCCGGGCGCGGGTCGTAGAACAGGTCCGCCGAGAAGATGTTGCCGACCTTGACCGATACGCCCTGGGCCGCGGCGGCGTCCACCGCGTGGCGGGTCAGCTCGAAGTCGGCGATGGCGGCAAAGTCGTTGCCCAGAAAGCGGGTGCGGTTGACGCCGGAGTCGGTGCAGGCGCCCTGGCCGATCACCACGTCGCGCACCGCCACGTCGTCGCGCACCGCGCCGCAGGAGCCGACGCGGATCAGGCTCTTCACGTCGTAGTCGGTGATCAGTTCCTTGGCGTAGATAGACACCGAGGGAATGCCCATGCCATGGCCCATCACCGAGATCTCGCGGCCCTTGTAGGTGCCGGTGTAGCCGTACATGTTGCGCACCTCGTTGATGCAGCGGGCATCCTCGAGGAAGGTGTCGGCGATGTACTTGGCGCGCAGCGGGTCGCCGGGCATCAGCACGGTGTCGGCAAAGTCGCCGCGCGCGGCCTGGATATGCGGGGTGGCCATGTTGGGTCTCCTTGATGGTGTCGAGCCGGGCTTGGTGGGCCAGAAATTACCGAGTCAGGAAGCTCTCGCCGTCGTCCATGGGCGGCAGCCCGAGGTGTTCGGCCAGGCTCTGGCCGATGTCGGCGAAGCTCGCCCGCGCGCCTAGCGAGCCGGGCGGCAGGCCGGCGCCACTGGCCAGCACCGGGATGTGCTCCCGGGTGTGGTCGGTGCCGGTCCAGGTCGGGTCGCAGCCGTGGTCGGCGGTGAGGATCAGCAGGTCGTCGTCCTCGAGGCGCGCCAGCAGCTCGGGCAGGCGGGCGTCGAAGGCCTCCAGGGCGGCGGCGTAGCCGGCCACGTCGCGGCGGTGGCCGTAGACCATGTCGAAGTCGACGAAGTTGGTCATGATCAGCGAGCGGTCGCCGGCCTCGGCCATCGCGTCCAGGGTGGCGTCGAACAGGGCGTCGTGGCCGCTGGCCTTGAGGGTGCGCGAGATGCCGCAGTGGGCGTAGATGTCGGCGATCTTGCCGATCGCCACCACCTCGCCGCCGTCGTCGTGCAGCTTCTGCAGCACCGTGGGCGCGGGCGGCTCGACGCTGTAGTCGCGGCGGTTGGCGGTGCGGGCGAAGTCGTCGGCGCTCTCGCCCGTGAAGGGCCGCGCGATCACCCGGCCGATGTTGTAGGGCTCGAGCAGCCGGCGGGCGGTCTCGCACAGCGCATAGAGGCGCTCGAGGCCGAAGGCGTCCTCGTGGGCGGCGATCTGGAACACCGAGTCCGCCGAGGTGTAGACGATCGGCTTGCCGCTGGCGACGTGCTCCTCGCCGAGCCGGGCGATGATCTCGGTGCCGGAGGCGTGGCAGTCGCCGATCACGCCGGGCAGGTCGGCCTCGCGCACCAGCGCCTCGAGCAGCTCGGGCGGGAAGCTGTGCTCGCGGTCGCTGAAGTAGCCCCACTCGAAGCGCACCGGCACGCCGGCGATCTCCCAGTGGCCGGAGGGCGTGTCCTTGCCGGAGGAGATTTCCCTGGCCACGCCGTAGGCGCCGTCGACGCCCTGCGGCGGGGTCACGCCGTCGGCCCAGGCGCCGGTGCTCTCGTGGTGGGCGTGGAACAGCCCCAGCCGGCCGAGGTTCGGCAGCGCGAGCGGGCCGCGCGTGGTGGAATCGGCGCACTCCCGGGCGATATGGCCCAGGGTGTCGGCGCCGGCGTCGCCGAAGGCCTCGGCGTCCGGAGTGGCGCCGAGGCCGAAGGAATCGAGAACGAGCACGATGGCGCGGGTCATGGGACCTCCCGACGGATGGTGTCCTGGATCAGTGGTGGCGCGGGGCAGGGCGCGTCACTCAGCGTGAGGGCGTCGCGCAGCCGGGCCTCGGCGCGCTCGGCGTCGGCCTCGCTGCGGGCGTGGATGCGCGCCAGCGGCTGGCCGGCGGCGACGGCCGCGCCCAGCTCGGCGATGTCGCTCAGGCCGACGGCCGGGTCGATGGCGTCCGCCGGATGACGACGCCCGCCGCCGAGCTCGACCACCGCCATGCCCACGGCACGGGTGTCGATGGCGCCCAGGTAGCCGTCGCGCGGGGCGTGCACCTGGCGCGACACCGGAGCCTCGGGCAGGTAGTGGCCGGGGCGCTCGAGCAGGTCGGAAGGGCCGCCGAGGCCGGCCACCATGCGCGCGAAGCGCTCGGCGGCCGCGCCGGAGGCCAGCCGCTCGTCGAGCTTGCTCAGCGCCGCGTCGCGGTCGGCGGCCAGGCCACCGGCCAGCAGCATCTCCGCGGCCAGGCTGCGGGTCACCTCGAGCAGGCGGCCGCCTCGGCGCTCGCCGGTCAGCACCGCCAGCGCCTCGCGCACCTCCACGGCGTTGCCGGCGCAGGGCGCCAGCGGCTGGCTCATGTCGGTGAGCAGCGCGGTGGTCGGCGTGCCGGCGCGGCTGGCGACCTCGGCGATGGTGGTGGCGAGCTCTTTGGAGGCTTCAGCGGTGGGCATGAAGGCGCCGCTGCCGACCTTGACGTCCATCACCAGGGCGTCGAGGCCGCAGGCCAGCTTCTTGCCGAGGATCGAGGCGACGATCAGCGGCAGCGACTCCACGGTGGCGGTGACGTCGCGCACCCCGTAGAGGCGCTTGTCCGCCGGGGCCAGGCTGCCGGTCTGGCCGATGATCGCCACCCCGACGTCCTTGACCAGGCGGCGGAAGGTGGCGGTGTCCGGCGTGACCGAATAGCCGGGGATCGCCTCGAGCTTGTCGAGGGTGCCGCCGGTGTGGCCGAGGCCGCGCCCCGAGATCATCGGCACATGGCCGCCGCAGGCGGCCACCCAGGGGCCCAGCACCAGCGAGACCAGGTCGCCCACGCCGCCGGTGGAGTGCTTGTCGAGCACCGGGCCTGGCAGGTCGAGCCCGGCCCAGTCGAGCACCTCGCCGGAGTCGCGGGTGGCCTCGGTCAGCGCCACCGTCTCGGCGGTGTCCATGCCCCGCAGATAGATGGCCATGGCCAGGGCGCCGACCTGGGCGTCGGACAGGCTGCCGTCGGTGATGCCCTGCACCAGCTCGCGGATCGTCGCGACGGGCAGGGGCTGCCCGTCGCGCTTGGCGCGGATGGCCTCCTGGGGAAGCATCAGTAGCCGTCCTCGGGGCCGGCGTTGCCCTCGAAGGCGCCCAGGGTGAGCAGCAGGTCGTCGAGCAGGCCCGAGGCGCCGAAGCGGAAGTGCGCCGGGGTCAGCCAGTTGGCGCCCATGAGGCGTTCGGCGAGCTGCAGGTAGGCCTGGGCGTCCTCGGTGGTGCGCACGCCGCCGGCGGCCTTGAAGCCGACGTCGCGGCCGCTGTCGCGGATCACTTCGAGAAGGATCTCGGCGGCCTCCAGGGTGGCGTTGACGGCGACCTTGCCGGTGGAGGTCTTGAGGAAGTCGGCGCCGCCTTCCACGGCCAGCTCGGCGGCGCGGCGGATCAGCGCCGGATCCTTCAGCTCGCCGGTCTCGAGGATCACCTTGAGGCTGGCATCGCCGCAGGCGGCCTTGCACATCTCGACCAGCTCCTGGCCCACGGCCTCGTCGCCGGCCATCAGCGCGCGGTAGGGGAAGACCACGTCGACCTCGTCGGCGCCGGAGGCCACCGCCTCGCGGGTCGCCCGGGCGGCGCGCATGACGTCGTCGCCGCCGTCGGGGAAGTTGGTGACGGTGGCGATCTTCACGCTGTCGTTCAGGCGGTGGGCGGTCAGCGCCCGGCGGGCCGGGACGATGAACTGCGGGTAGACGCAGATCGCCGCCGGGGTGCCCATCGGCGTCTTGGCCCGCTGGCACAGCGCCTCGATGGTGGCATCGGTGTCGTCGTCGTTGAGGCTGGTGAGGTCCATCAGCGACAGGGCCTGGCGGGCGGCGCGTTGCAGATCGGTCATGACATGGTCCTGTAAAAGAGTGTCCTGTGGAGAAGCCCGACGCCGCGGCCGGAGCCGCGGCGTCGCCGGTTCATGCCCCGAGGGCGATGAAGAAGCCGGCCAGGGTAGCGGACATCAGGTTGGAAAGGGTACCCGCCAGCACCGCCTTGATGCCGAGTCGGGCGATGTCGTGGCGCCGGCTGGGGGCGATGCTGCCCAGGCCGCCGAGCAGGATGGCGATCGACGACAGGTTGGCGAAGCCGCACAGCGCGAACGACAGGATCGCCGCGGAATGCTCGGACAGGGCCTGGCCGGTGGCGGCGACCACCTGTTCGCCGTCCAGGTAGGGCGCCAGATTGATATAGGCCACGAACTCGTTGACCACCAGCTTCTGGCCGATGAAGGAGCCCGCCAGCGTAGCTTCCTCCCAGGGCACGCCGAGCAGGAAGGCCAGCGGCGCGAACAGCCAGCCCAGGATCATCTCCAGGCTCAGCGATTCCATGCCGAACCAGCCGCCGACGCCGCCGAGGATGCCGTTGACCAGGGCGATCAGGCCGATGAAGGCCAGCAGCATGGCGCCGACGTTGGCGGCCAGCATCATGCCGGAGCTGGCCCCGGCGGCGGCGGCATCGAGCACGTTGGTGGGGTGGTCTTCCTCTTCCTCGAGGCGCTCCTCGGCGGCGGAGACGCTGTCCTCGGGGGTCTCGGTCTCGGGCATCAGCAGCTTGGCGAACAGCAACCCGCCGGGGGCGGCCATGAAGGAGGCGGCCACCAGGTACTCCATGGGAATGCCCAGCGCCGCGTAGCCGGCCAGCACCGAGCCCGCTACCGAGGCCAGGCCGCCGCACATCACCGCGAACAGCTGCGACTGGGTCATCCGGGCGATGAAGGGGCGCACCACCAGCGGCGCCTCGGTCTGGCCGACGAAGATGTTGGCGGTGGCCGACAGCGATTCGGTGCGCGAGGTGCCGAGCGCCTTCTGCAGGGCGCCGCCGAGGATGCGGATGATCCACTGCATGACGCCGATGTAGTAGAGCACCGCGGTCAGCGAGGAGAAGAAGATGATCACCGGCAGCACCTTGATGGCGAACACGAAGCCGGTGGACTCGACGTCGGCCAGGCCGCCGAACACGAAGCCGATGCCGTCGTTGGCGTAGAGCACCACCTGGCTGACGGCGTCGGAGACGGTGGCGAGCACCGCCTGGCCGGCGGGCACGTAGAGCACGAAGGCGCCGATGCCGGCCTGGATGGCGAAGGCGCCGCCCACGGTGCGCAGGCGGATGGCGCGGCGGTTGCTGGAGAAGATCAGGGCGATGGCGACCAGCGTCACCATCCCGACCAGGCTCATGATCAAGGTCATGGGGATGTCCTTGTGGTTGGCGGCAGGGGCGTGTGCGACACGCCCCGGGGCCGGCGATGGCTCACGATGAGGCGCTACGTCACAGGAAGTTGTACTTCAGGGTGTAGATCATCGCATTCTGATAGTCGTCGGCGGTACCCAGCTTGTTGTGCGAGTAGCGATACTGCAGGCCGGTGGTGATGGCGTCGACCGGGTGCCACCACAGGGCCACGGCGCCGTTGGTGCCGACCTCGCCGGCCGGGCCGTTGACGTAGTTCTGGGCCAGGTAGTCGTCGTTGCGATCGAAGGTCTGCTCGTGCCAGTTGGTGACGCTGAGGTTCTGGCCGAAGGCCTGGAAATCGTAGCCCAGCACCCAGCCGGCCATGTAGCCGTTCTCGCCGTCGTAGCCGCCTTCGCCGCTCTCGACCCAGGCCTTGCCGATGAACGGCTTGAACCACAGGCCGCCCGCGAAGGTATGGCGGAAGCCCAGGCCGGCGATGCGGTCCTGCTCCTCGCTGTCGAAGCCGTAGTCGCGGAAGTCGTAGACGTGGAAGTACAGCGAGAAGGGCGACTCGCCGAGATAGATGTGCGAGGTGACCTTGGCGGCGCTGCGGCGGTTGTCGCGAGTGTCGTCCTCGAGGGTATCGTTGTGGGGGTTCTCGAAGTCGTAGAAACCGTAGAACTCGCCCCAGTCGAAGCCCACGCCGCCCTCGAGCTCGAGGTAGAAGAAATCGCCCTTGGCGGCGTTGCTGGCGGTGCGTCGCTCGGTGCCGTCGGACCAGTCGAGGTAGTTGACCGAGGCGTTGGCGAACGACCACAGCGGGGTGAAGGGCGAGGCGGCGTCGCCGGCGTTCTCGTCGGCGGCGGCGGGCAGCGCGGTGGCGCCCAGCAGCAGGCCGGCGAGGGGAGCGAGGGCACGGGGCGTCGTCATGTGGTTCGGCATGGAATCGGCTTTCCTTGGTGTTGTTGTCGTGTGATGCGCCGGGTACGCAAGAGGACGGACGATCACGTCGACATCGGAACGTGAACCCGGTCTGACCGGGGCGATGAGCGGGTGAGCGACGTGTCTGTTATTAGATTAACACGTCTATGTTATTTTAATCACATTTCGCGTCGCAACCCCGAGATCGGGGTGGCATCGACGCAACGGGGTCGGCGGCTCGTCGAGCGCCGTCCCGACAGGCGAGAGGTAGTGGAGTGAATGAACGAAGTGCGGCGCGGCTGGCGCGCCTGCGAGAGGCCCTGGGTGAGGGCGGCAGCCTGCGGCTGAGTGAGGCGGCGGCGCTGTGCGACGTCTCGGCGATGACCATTCGCCGCGACCTGGCGGCCGCCGACGACCAGCTGATGCTGATCGGCGGCTACCTGATGCGCGGCGACGACCCCCGCCATGGCACCGCCTACGACCTGGCCGTGCAGCGCGATCGCCACGCCGAGGCCAAGCGCCGGCTGTGCGAGCGGGCACTGGCGACCCTGGAGGAGGGCGACACCCTGTTCATCGACTGCGGCACCACCCTGATGCCGCTGGCGATGAGCCTGCCGGAGGACCTGTCGCTGACGGTGGTCACCTATGCCCTCAACGTGGCCGAGGCGGTGAGCGCCCGGCCGGGCGTGCGGCTGTGGCTGCTGGGCGGGGTCTACCACGACTCGTCGCGCTCCTTCTCCAGCGACGACATGGCCGAGACGATCCGCTCCTTTGGCCTCAACAAGGCCTTCCTGTCGGCGGCCGGCGTGCACCCGCGCCAGGGACTGAGCTGCTTTCACTTCCACGAGGTGGCGCCCAAGCAGGCCGCCATCGCCACCGCCCAGCGCCGGCTGCTGGTGGTCGATGCCAGCAAGCAGGGGCTGGTGCGCCCGGCGCGCTTCGCCGGGCTCGAGGACATCGATGAGGTGATCACCGAGGAACCCGCCGCCGAGTGAGGCGACGGGCCCGTGCGGCGCACGGCGGTGGGCCCCGCCTCCCGCCCGGGAGGCGGGGCACGGGGAATGCCATGGTGAATGCGACATGGGCGCCTCGTATTGTCGTTGTATCGAGCGGGATGTCGGAGGTGTCGGCGGCGCGTGGCCTCAGTCGACCAGGCGCAGCAGGGCGTCGTGGGCCTGGTCGAAGGCGGCGAGGCCCTCGCGCTGCAGGCGCTCGCCGAGCTCGTCCAGGTCGATGCCCAGGGCGGCCAGTTCGGCGAGTTGCTCGTGGGCCGTCGCCAGGCCCTGGGTCAGCGTCTCGGCGGCCTCGCCGTGGTCGGCGAAGGCCGCCAGGGTGGCGTCGGGCACGGTGTTGACGGTGTCGGGGCCGATTAGCTCCTCCACGTACATGACGTCCGAGTAGGCCGGGTTCTTGGTGCCGGTGCTGGCCCACAGGCAGCGCTGGGGCCGGGCGCCGGCCGCGCGCAGCTCGGCGAAGGCCTCGCCGCCGAAGGTCTCCTGCCAGCGCGCGTAGGCGGCCTTGGCCGAGGCCACGGCGATGCGCCCGCGCAGGTGGGCGGCCGCTTCCGGCAGTTCGCCGTCGACAAGGGAGTCCACCCGGCTGAGGAAGACACTCGCCACCGCGCGGATGTGGTCCACCGGCAGGCCGGCGGCGTGGCGGGCGGCCAGGCCCTCGCGGTAGGCGGCGAAGACGTCGTCGAGGTGGCGCGGCGAGAACATCAGGGTGACGTTAACGTTGAGCCCGGCGGCGATGGCGTCGCGGATCGCCGGCAGGCAGGCCCGGGTGGCCGGGATCTTGATCATGACGTTGGGCCGGTCGATGGCGGCCCACAGACGCTTGGCGGCGGTCAGGGTGGCGTCCGCCTCCTGGGCCAGGCGCGGCGAGACCTCGAAGCTGACGAAGCCCGCCTCGCCGCCGCTGGCGTCGAAGCGCGGGCGCAGCAGGTCGCAGGCGGCGCGGATATCGGGCAGCACCAGCGCCTCGAGGCGGCGCTCGGGGTCGGGTTCCCGGTCGCGCAGGCGCGCCAGGTCGTCGCCGTAGCGCGGGTCCTCGGCGATGGCCTTGTGGAAGATCGCCGGGTTGGAGGTGACCCCGGCGATGGCGTCCTCCTCCAGCCAGCGTTCCAGCCGGCCGCTCTCCAGCAGCCGACGCGAGAGGTTGTCTAGCCAGACCTGCTGGCCGAATGCGGCGATGCGACTCAGACGACTCATGCGGTTACCTCCTGGGATGCGGGGGTGGGGGCCAGCAAGCGGCGGGCCCGTGCGGTGACGGCCTCGGCGGTGAGGCCGAAGTGGCGGTACAGGGCGTCGGCGGGGCCCGACTCGCCGAAGGTGTCGAGCCCCACGACGTCGCCGTCGAGGCCCACGTACTTGCGCCAGTAGTCGGTGACCCCGGCCTCCACGGCCAGCCGCGGCACCCCGGGCGGCAGCACCGCGTCGCGGTAGCCGCGGTCCTGGCGATCGAAGGCGAAGGTCGAGGGCAGCGACACCACTCGGGCCTGCACGCCTGTGTCCGCGAGCCTAGTGCGGGCCTCCACGGCCAGCTCGACCTCCGAGCCGGTGGCGATCAGCACCAGGTCCAGCGGGCCGTCCTCCCGGGCGAGCACGTAGCCGCCGCGGCGGATCGCGGCCAACTGGGCGGCGTCGCGGGGCTGGGCGGCCAGCGCCTGGCGGCTGAGGATCAGGCTGGTGGGGGTGGCGGTGTGCTCGAGGGCGGCCTGCCAGGCGACGCGGGTCTCGACGGCATCGCAGGGGCGCCAGACGTCCATGTTGGGCATCAGGCGCAGGGTGGCGGTCTGTTCCACCGGCTGGTGAGTGGGGCCGTCCTCGCCGAGGCCGATGGAGTCGTGGGTGAACACGAAGATCGGGTTGATCTTCATCAGCGCGGCCATGCGCAGGGCGTTGCGGGCGTACTCGGAGAACATCAGGAAGGTGCCGCCGAAGGGCCGCAGGCCGCCGTGCAGGCACAGGCCGTTCATCACCGCGGCCATGCCGAACTCGCGCACGCCGTAGTGCACGTAGTTGCCGCCGCCGCGGCGACCGACCGGACGGGCCTGGTCCCACAGCGTCAGGTTGGAGCCGGCGAGGTCGGCGGAGCCGCCGACCAGCTCGGGAAGCCCCACGGCGAAGGCCTGGATCGCCTGCTGGCTGGCCTTGCGCGTGGCGAGCTTCTCTCCCTTCTCGGCCACCGCCTCGAGCCGCTGCCGGGCCTGGCGGGCGAAGTCCTCGGGCAGCTCGCTGGCCAGGCGACGCTCGAACGCCCGGGCGGCCTCGGGATGGGCCTCGGCGTAGCGGGCGAACAGTGAGCGCCAGGCGGCCTCGTCGCGCTTGCCGCGCTCCCGGGCGCTCCAGGCCTCGGCGACATCACCGGGGATGGCGAAGGGCGCGTGGGGCCAGTTCAGGGCCTCGCGGGCGGCGCGGATCTCGGCGTCGCCCAGCGGCGCGCCGTGACTGGCGGCGCTGCCCTGCTTGGTGGGCGCGCCCTTGCCGATCAGGGTGCGGCAGGCGATCAGGGTGGGGCGGTCGTCGTCCTTGGCCAGGGCGATGGCGGCGTCGACGGCCGCCACGTCGTGGCCGTCGACGGCGGGGATCACCTGCCAGCCGTAGGCGTCGAAGCGGCCGGCGGTGTCGTCGCTGAACCAGCCCTCGACCTCGCCGTCGATGGAGATGCCGTTGTCGTCGTAGAGCACGATCAGCTTGCCGAGCCCCAGGGTGCCCGCCAGCGAGGCGACCTCGTGGCTGATGCCCTCCATCAGGCAGCCGTCGCCGACGAAGGCGTAGGTGTGATGATCGACCAGCGGCAGGCCGTCGCGGTTGAACTCCTCGGCCAGCAACCGCTCGGCGAGCGCCAGGCCCACGGCATTGGCGAGCCCCTGGCCCAGCGGGCCGGTGGTGGTCTCGACGCCGGGGGTATAGCCGAGCTCCGGGTGGCCCGGGGTGCGGCTGTGCAGCCGGCGGAAGGCGGCCAGGTCGTCGCGGGAGAGGTCGTAGCCGGTCAGGTGCAGCAGGCCGTAGAGCAGCATCGAGCCGTGGCCATTGCTGAGCACGAAGCGGTCGCGGTCCGGCCAGTCCGGATTGGCCGGATTGTGGCGCAGGTGGCGATGCCACAGGGCGACGGCGACCTCGGCCATGCCCATGGGCATGCCGGGGTGGCCGGAGCCGGCCTGCTGCACGGCGTCCATGGCGAGCGCGCGCAGCGCGTTGGCGAGGGTATCGGTGTCGATCGTTGTCATTATCGGTGTCCAGCGTGGAGTGGATGCATGGCGATCACAGTTAGCCGTCGACAGGTCGGCGAGGGGGCGCTGTGAACCCATCCCTGGGCGCTACCGACGCCATCCCTGGCGTAGGCCTCCTCTTCGACCTGCCCCCGGCGAGCTTCCCCATTTCAACTGCAATTGCCCTGAGGAAATGGAGAGCGAGCGGACGTCTCAGGCGCCCTGGGCCCGCTCGGGGGCGACGAAGGTGTCCATGAACAGCGCCATCAGGCGTTCGCCGTCGACGTCCACGCAGACCCGCTGCGAGGGCAGGCCGTCCCAGGCGTTGGGCGGGAAGTCCTGGGCGTCGGGGCGCTGGATGGTCTGGCCCATGGCCAGGCCATCGCGCACGGCGCGCACCGGGCCGCGGCGCACCTCGAACAGGCTCGGGTCGAGCACGTAGGCCACGGCGCTGGAGTCGTGGACATAGCAGCCGTCGATGGCCTCGCGCTCGGAGTAGAAGTCCACGTAGTGGCGCGAGATCCGCCACATGAAGTCGCCATCCTCGCCGCCCTGGTCGCGCAGGCGACGGAAGTCGGCGTCGCGCATCAGCACCTTGTGGGTGACGTCCAGGCCGACGATGGCCACCGGCCAGTCGGCGGTGAACACCAGGTCGGCGGCGTGCGGGTCGCCGTGGATGTTGGCCTCGGCCACCGGGGTGATGTTGCCGCCCTGGCCGTCGACGCCGAAGGCGCCGCCCATCACCACGACGTCCTTGACCAGGCCGGCGATGTCCGGGGCTTCCTTGAGCGCCAGGCCCAGGTTGGTCAGCGGGCCGACCGCGATCAGCGTCACCTCGCCGGGATGGCGACGCACGGTGTCGATGATCAGTTGGTAGGCGGGCCGCGGGTCCAGCGCCAGGGTCGGCTCGAAGGAGAGCCCGGCGTTGCCCAGGCCGTCGTCGCCGTGGACGAAGGTGGGCGGTGCCGACTTGGGCATCGCCAGGGGCTCCGCCGCGCCGCGCGCGACGGGGACCTCGAGGCCGAAGCGCTCGGCCAGGTAGCGGGCGTTGCGGGTGGTGGTGTCGGTGCGGGCGTTGCCGTGCACCGTGGTGATGCCGAGCAGGTCGACACCCGGGTGGCGGTGCAGGAACAGCAGCGCCATGGCGTCGTCGATGCCGGGGTCGGTGTCGAAGATCACCTTGGCGGGCGCGGTGGTGGCCATCGTCGGTCTCCTGTGAGGGTCAGTGGGCGGCGAGTTCGTGGCGGTGGGGGATCGACGCCTGGGCGCCGGCACGGGTCACGGCCAGCGCGGCGGCGGCCTGTCCCTCGCGGACAGACGCCTCCACGGCTTCGCCACGCAGCAGCGCTGCGGCGAAGCCGCCGACGAAGGTGTCGCCGGCCGCGGTGGTGTCGACGGCCGCGACCCTCGGCGCCGGATAGTGATGCAGGCCGTCATCGTCGGCGACGACCACGCCCTTGGCGCCGAGGGTGACCAGGACGCGGCGGCAGCCGGACTGGCGCAGGCGGCGGATCGCCAGGGCGGCGTCGTCGGGATGCTCGACCGGGTGACCGGAGAGGGCGGCAGCCTCGCTCTCGTTGACCACCAGCCAGTCGACCAGTCGCAGCACGTCCTGGGGCAGGGTCATGGCCGGGGCGGCGTTGAGCAGGGTGGTGGCGCCGTGATCGCGGGCCCGGGCCAGCGCCTCGCGGACCGCCGCCAGCGGCACTTCCAGCTGGCAGACCACCAGCCGCGCCCGGGCCAACTGGCCGTCGGCGCGCGCCACGTCCGCGGGGGAGAGCTCGCCGTTGCTGCCCGGGATGACCACGATGCTGTTCTGGCTGGCGTCGTCGACCTGGATCATGGCCACCCCGGTCTCGCTCGTGGTACTGGCCTGGACGCCGAGGCCCTGGATGCCTTCCTGCTCGAGGTTGGCCACCAGCGACTGGCCGTAGGCATCGTCGCCGACCCGGCCGATCATCGCCGTGCGGGCGCCGAGGCGCGCCAGAGCCACGGCCTGGTTGGCCCCCTTGCCACCGGGGGTGGCCGCGAAGTCGCGGCCGAGCAGGGTCTCGCCCGGCCGGGGGTGGCGAGGCGTGCGGACCACGAGGTCCATGTTCAGGCTGCCGACGACGACGGCCTCGGCGGCCTCGGCGTCGTCCCGCGGCGGAGCGATGGGGGCGGAGATCACGGCGTTCACCCTGTGTGGTTAGTGAGTGTCGGCCCGGCGTTGCCGACGGCGGGCGCGTGGGATGGGCTCACCGTAGCGCAGGGAAAAACGTTTGCGCAAACGTTTTTATTTACCCCTTTTGGGGTATCCTGAGTCGGGATCTCTCGCCGACAGGGGAGGGGAGCGCGCCTTCCCGGCGTCGGAGTCGATGGGTCGCGACGCGCTGCTACTCGGAGAATCAATGCGTTATGCTGGGAAACCTGAACGGCCGCGGGCGATGGTGCCGGTGGTCGGACTTGCAGCGGCAGGCAGGAGAGGCGATGCGCGGGCGACGAGCGATGGGCAAGCGGGGCGGGGGCGGCCAGCGACGATGGTGACGATTACCGATGTGGCCAGGGAGGCGGGGGTGTCCGTGTCGACCGTGTCCCACGTGGTCAACGGCACGCGCTTCGTCAAGGCCGAGACCCGTGAGCGGGTCATGGCGGCGATCGAGCGGCTCGATTTCACTCCCAGCACCTCGGCGCAGTCGCTGAAGAAGAACGTGACGCATACCGTGGGGATGATCGTCACCAGCTCGACCAACCCCTATTTCGCCGAGGTGGTCGCCCGGCTCGAGGCCGAGCTCTACGAGGCCGGCTTCAACCTGATGCTGTGCAACTCCGGGCGCGACATCGACAAGCAGCGCAGCTACATCCGCACGTTGAAGGGGCGGCGCATCGACGGGCTGCTGGTGCTGGAGTCGGTGCTCTCCGATGCCTACCTGGAGCTGCTGGCGTCATGCAGCTTCCCGGTGGTGATGCTGGATTCGGACACTCCAAGCCTGACTAGCGTCAGCGACGATTCCGAGCTTGGCGGCTATCTGGCGACCCACCACCTGATCGAACAGGGCCACCGGGCGATCGGCTGCATCGCCGGGCCGGTGCAGCACCATCAGTCGATACGCCGCTTCCGTGGCTTCCAGCGCGCCCTGGCCGAGGCGGACCTGCCCCTGGAGCCGGACTGGGTGCACGCCGGCGGCATGGACAGCGAGAGCGGGGAGGCAGCGGTGCGCCGGCTGTGCCGCAGTGCGTCGCACCCCACCGCGCTGTTCGCCTTCAACGACTTCTCGGCGCTGGGCGCCATCAGCCAGGCCACCCGGCAGGGGCTGCGTGTGCCCGAGGACCTGTCGGTGATCGGCTACGATGACATCGAGATCGCGCGCCTGCTGAGGCCGGCCCTGACCACGGTGCGCCAGCAGACCGCGACGCTGTGCCGCCAGGCCTGTCGGCTGCTGATCCAGGCGATCGCCGACAAGCGCAGCGACGTCGAACAGTTGCACGTCGCGCCGGAACTGATCGTGCGCGAGTCGGTCGGACCTCCTGTCGGCTGATGGCCGTCGCCTGGCGGCGTGTCTCGGATCGAGCCGCCGCGCCGCGGACTTGCTATGTTGAGATCAAGCGCTCGTGTTTCGTCGCGCTCGTGTGCCGCTGCCCGGAGGACTCGCCATGCGTGCCGCAGATGTCATGACTCCCCATGTGATCAGCGTGTCGCCCGACAGCGAAGTGCGCGAGATCGCCAGCCTGCTGATCGAGCACGGCATCAGTGCGGTGCCGGTGGTGGATGAGCGGGAGCACCTGCTCGGCATCGTCAGCGAGGGGGACCTGATCCGTCGCCTCGGCGAGGAGGAGCCGCGCTCCTGGTGGCTGCGGTGGTTCACCTCGGGTGACCAGGCCGCCGACTACGTGCGCACCCACGGGCGCCTGGCCCGCGAGATCATGACGCCGAATCCGGTCACCGTGGAGGAGGACGAGCCGCTACACCGCATCGCCGCCCTGCTCGAGCGTCGCCGCATCAAGCGGGTACCGGTGCTGCGCGACGGGCGCCTGGTGGGCATCGTCAGTCGTTCCAACCTGCTGCGGGGCTTCTCGGTGTCGGAGCCGACCGCCGCCCCGACCGGGGGCGATCGGGCGATTCGCGACGCCATCCTCGAGGAGGTGGACCGCCATACCGGGGTGATGGTCGAGCGGCTCAACATCATCGTCGCCGATGGCCGGGTACAGCTGTGGGGCCTGGTCGACAGCCAGGAACAACGCCTGGCGGTGCAGGTCGCTGCCGAGAACGCCGCCGGCGTGCGCTCGGTGGAGAACAATCTGGGCTTCATGCCGAAGGGCATGGGCGGCTACTGAGCCCAGTCGGCCCGCCGACCTTCCCTCCCGACCGACACCGGCCTGCCGGCGCCGGTGCGACACCCTGCGGCAAATCGCCCCTTTCCTCTCATGCGCGTTTCCTACACAATACGACCCCCGCGGCCGAGCCCTTCTCAGGCGCCATTTGGCGCGTCTGAAGCCCCGGCCATGAGTGAGCCGAGCCCTCTCCACGATGGTTAGCCTTTGCTGCGGTCATGGGTCGACCGGCGCAGGAAAGGTCTCGGTCTTTATGTAGCTTGCTACAAAAGTCAGCAGGATTATTCCTGTCGCCAAGCCTGACGAGGTCGAAACATGAATCGAACTCCCCCCCTGCGCAAGCTCGGAGTCTTGCTGCTGGCGGTGTTGCCCCTGTTGCTGGCAGGGTGCAGCTCGGCGCTGCTGGACCCCAAGGGCCAGATCGGGGAAGAACAGCGTACCCTGATCCTGACGTCCTTCGGTCTGATGCAGATCGTCGTCATCCCGGTGATCGTGATGACGCTGCTCTTCGCCTGGCGCTATCGCCGCAGCAACCGTGATGCCTCCTACGATCCCGACTGGGCCCACTCCAACGTGATCGAGGCCATCGTCTGGTTCATCCCCTGTGTGATCATCGTCTTCCTGGCGGTACTGACCTGGTACACCTCGCACAGCCTGGACCCGCACAAGCCTATCGAGCCGACTGCAGAACAGCAGGAGCCCATGGAAATCCAGGCGGTCTCGCTGGACTGGAAATGGCTGTTCATCTATCCGGAGCAGGGCATCGCCACCGTCAACGAGCTGGCCTTCCCCGAAGACACCCCGGTGCGTTTCCGGGTCACCTCCGGTTCGGTGATGAACGCCTTCTTCATCCCGCGACTGGGCAGTCAGATCTATGCCATGGCCGGCATGGACAACGACGTTCACCTGGTCGCCAAAGAGCCGGGCGTCTATCCCGGTCGCTCCACCAACTACAGCGGTGCGGGCTTCTCGGAAATGACCTTCGACGCCCACGTGGGGTCTCAGCAGGAGTTCGACGCCTGGGTCGAGAAGGTGCGTGAGTCCTCCGGGTCCCTGACCTTCCCCGAGGAGTACTATGCGCTGGCCGCACCCAGCGAGGACAACGAGATCCAGTACTTCTCCGAGGTATCCCCCTCTCTCTACGAGAGCATCATCAAGAGCTTCCAGGCTGGCGGTGACCACGAGGAACGCATGTCCGCATACGCCGACCGCTACGCCGATGGCTTCGGTCATGGTGCGGCCCACGCTGGCGACGGTGACGATGAATCGACCGGCTCTCACGGCGAGACCACGAGCTCGGAGGCAGCGGAGTAAATTATGTTCGGAAAACTCAGTCTAGAGGCGATCCCGACGGATCCCATCGTCTTGACGACCATAACGGCCATCGTCGTGGGTGGGCTCGCGCTGGTCGCCGCCATCACTTACTTCAAGAAGTGGGGCTACCTGTGGAACGAATGGATCACCTCCATCGACCACAAGAAACTCGGCATCATGTACTTCATCGTGGCGCTGGTGATGCTGCTGCGCGGCTTCGCCGATGCCATCATGATGCGCTCCCAACTGGCCATGGCATCGGCCGGGGCCGAGGGCTTCCTGCCGCCCTCGCACTATGACCAGATCTTCACCGCCCACGGCGTGATCATGATCTTCTTCGTCGCCATGCCCATGGTCATCGGCCTGATGAACCTGGTGGTGCCGCTGCAGATCGGCGCGCGCGACGTGGCCTTCCCGTTCCTGAACAACCTCAGCTTCTGGCTGTTCGCGGCGGGCGTGATCCTGGTCAACGTGTCGCTCTTCGCCGGCGAGTTCGCCAAGACCGGTTGGCTGGCCTATGCGCCACTATCGGGGAAGGATTACAGTCCCGGGGTCGGCGTGGATTACTGGATCTGGGCGTTGCAGATATCGGGTATCGGCACGACCCTGACCGGTATCAACTTCTTCGTCACCATCCTGAAGATGCGCACCAAGGGCATGACCCTGTTCCGCATGCCCATCTTCACCTGGACCTCGCTGTGCGCGAACGTCCTGATCATCGCTTCTTTCCCGATCCTGACCGCTACCATCGCGCTGCTGACGCTTGATCGTTACCTGGGGATGAACTTCTTCACGACCGATCTCGGCGGCAACATGATGATGTACGTCAACCTGATCTGGGCCTGGGGTCACCCCGAGGTGTACATCCTCATCCTGCCGGCGTTCGGCGTGTTCTCCGAGGTCATCGCGACCTTCGCCCGCAAGCGCCTGTTCGGCTACGGCACCATGGTCTGGGCCACGGTGGCGATCACCGTGCTGTCGTTCATCGTCTGGCTGCACCACTTCTTCACCATGGGGGCGGGTGCTGACGTCAATGCCTTCTTCGGCATCATGACGATGATCATCGCCATCCCCACCGGGGTGAAGATCTTCAACTGGCTGTTCACCATGTTCCGCGGCCGCCTCGAGTTCAGCTCGCCGGTGCTGTGGACCCTGGGCTTCATCATCACCTTCACCATCGGTGGCATGACCGGGGTGATGCTGTCGATTCCGGCGGCCAACTTCGTGCTGCACAACAGCCTGTTCGTCATCGCCCACTTCCACAACGTCATCATCGGCGGCGTGGTGTTCGGCATGCTGGCGGGCCTGACCTACTGGTTCCCCAAGGCCTTCGGCTTCACCCTCAACGAGAAGTGGGGCAAGCGCTCCTTCTGGTGCTGGCTGATCGGCTTCTATGTGGCCTTCATGCCGCTGTACGTGCTGGCCTTCTTCGGTGCCGTGCGGCGCATGCAGTCCTATGGCAACGCCGAGTGGCAGCCGCTGATGATCGTGGCCTGGATCGGGGCGCTGATCATCGCCGCGGGTATCGCCTGCACCCTGATCCAGTTCTACGTCAGCATCCGCGACCGCAAGCAGAACCAGGACGTCACCGGCGATCCCTGGGATGCGCGGACCCTGGAGTGGTCGACTTCCTCGCCGGCGCCCTTCTACAACTTCGCGCACCTGCCGGAGGTGAAGGACATCGACGGATACTGGGAGCACAAGCAGCGTAACGACGGCAAGCCACCGCTGTCCGAGCCGCCCTACCAGGACATCCACATGCCCAAGAACACCTGGGAAGGTCCGGTGCTGGGTCTGCTGTCGACCGCCTTCGGCTTCGCCCTGGTGTGGTACATCTGGTGGCTGGCCATCGTCACTGGCATCGGCATGTTCGTGGTCTTCATGGCGCGAGTGTTCCGCGAAGACGTCGACTACTACGTGCCCGCCGCCGAGGTGGAGCGCATCGAGCGCGAGCATCGCCAGCGCGTCGACGAGCATGTGGCTCAGCAGTCTTCAACCTATGCAACCCAGGCGGGGGGGCAGGCGTAACCATGGCTACCGATACCCTGAACCACGATGATCACGCCCACGAGCACGATCATCACGATACCGCAGGCACCAAGGTCTTCGGTTTCTGGGTCTACCTGATGAGCGATCTGGTGATCTTCGGGTCACTGTTCGCCACCTACGCCGTGCTCGTCGGGGGCACGGCCGATGGGCCGACCGGGGGGGAGATCTTCGATCTGCCGCTGATCCTGATCAGCACCTTCCTGCTGCTGGTGAGTAGTTTCACCTACGGCATGGCGGTACTGGCGATGAACGCCGATCAGGTGAACAAGGTGAAGGCATGGCTCGCCGTGACCTTCCTGCTGGGTGCCGGCTTCATCGGCCTGGAGATCTACGAGTTCCAGCACCTGATCCACGAGGGCTATGGGCCGGATCGCAGCGCCTTCCTGTCGGCCTTCTTCACGCTGGTGGGCACCCACGGCCTGCACGTGACCTTCGGCCTGATCTGGATCCTGGTGATGCTGGTCCAGCTGCAGCAGAAGGGCCTGACCGACATGACACGCCCGCGGATCATGTGCCTGAGCCTGTTCTGGCACTTCCTGGACATCGTCTGGATCTGCGTCTTCTCCTTCGTCTACCTGATGGGAGTCCTGTGATATGAGCGGACACGCTTCCCATGCCGAGCATAGCCACGGCAGCGTCAAGTCCTATGTGATCGGCCTGATCCTGTCGATCGTGCTCACCATCATCCCCTTCGGCGTGGTGATGACAGGGTCCTTCGGCACCGCGACCACGCTGCTGATCATCGTGGCCACCGCGGTGGCCCAGGTGCTCGTGCAGCTGATCCTGTTCATGCACATGAGCACCAAGACCGACGAGGGCTGGAACGTCACCTCCTTCGTCTTCACCGTGGCGATCCTGGTCCTGGTCATCGGAGGTTCCCTATGGATCATGCACAACCTCCATCTCAACATGATGATCGGGTGATGACGGCTTCCTCGCGGCGGCGGGACTACCTGGCCCTGACCAAGCCGGGGATCATCGGTGGCAACGCCATCTCGGTGCTGGGCGGCTTCTTCCTGGCCGCCCAGGGAGATATCGATCCCTGGCTGCTGCTGGCCACCCTGGTCGGGCTGTCCCTGGTGATCGCTTCCGGATGCGCCTACAACAACGTCATCGATCGCGATATCGATGCGGTGATGGAGCGCACCCGCGGCCGGCCCCTGGTGCAGGGGCGGCTGACGGTGGCGGCGACGCTGCGCTTCGCGACCCTGCTCGGGGTCGCGGGCTTCGCCCTGCTGGCGGCCTTTACCAACGCCGTGACCGTGGGCCTGGCGGCCTTCGGGTTCGTCATCTACGTGGGCGCCTACAGCCTGTGCATGAAGCGTCGTTCCGAGTACGGCACCCTGGTGGGCAGCCTGTCCGGCGCCATGCCGCCGGTGGTGGGCTACTGCGCGGTGACCGGGACCTTCGACGGCGGCGCGCTGACGCTGCTGGTGATCTTCTGCCTGTGGCAGATGCCGCACTCCTACGCCATCGCCATCTTCCGCCTCAAGGACTACCAGGCGGCGCGGATTCCGGTGCTGCCGGTGGTGCGCGGCATCAAGACCGCCAAGCACTACATCCTCGGCTATGTGCTGGCCTTCGTCTTCGCCTCCCTGGCGCTGAGCGTGGCCGGCTATGCCGGGCCGGGCTACTTCGCCGTGGCCCTGGTGATGGGCGTCTACTGGCTGTACCTGGCCATGCAGGGCTACTGGACGTCCAACGCCGAGCGCTGGGCGAAGCGCGTGTTCGGCTTCTCGATCCTCACCATCACCGCCCTGAGCGTGATGATGTCGGTGGAATCCAGCCTGTTGCCGACCACACCGTTGATTGCCGCCCTGGGTTAACGCATGACCGTTGGCGGAGACTCTTCGGGTCTCCGCCTATACTTGCCGGTGAAGCCATCGAGTGGCGGGTCATCGTGGCCCGCCCCCGGCAGGAGGGAATGCCATGTTGACACATGCCTGGGGCATCCTCGCCCATCCGAAGCGCGAGTGGCAGCAGATCAAGGAAGAGCGCGAGACGCTCACCCACCTCTACGAGCATCACGTGTTGCTGCTGGCGGCCATTCCGGTCGTCTGCTCCTACATCGGCACCACCCAGGTAGGGTGGAGTCTCGGTGGGGGCACCAAGATTCAGCTCAGCTACCTGGATGCCCTGGGGGCCGGGATCGTCTTCTACCTGGTGATTCTTGCGGCGGTCTATGTGGTGGGCAAGGTGATCCGCTACATGGCCAAGCGCTTCACCAAGCCGCCGAGCCAGAGCCAGTGCATCGTGTTCGCGGGCTATGTGGCCACGCCGATGTTCGTCAGCGGCATTGTGGCGGTCTACCCGCTGGTCTGGCTGTGCCTGCTCGCCGGCACCATCGGGCTGTGCTATACAGCCTATCTGCTGTATCTCGGCATCCCGGCCTTTCTCGGCATCAGCAGCGAGGAGGGCTTCATCGTCTCGAGCACGACGCTGGCCGTCGGGGTGCTGGTGCTGGAGGCCCTGCTCGGGGCCACCGTGCTGCTGTGGGGGTACGGCGAGCGGATCATCCTCTCGCTGCTCAACTGACGCCGTTCGGCGGCATCTGACGCACAAGGGCGGCCCACGGGCCGCCCTTGTGCGTTGTCGGTATCGTGGCGATCAGCCATCGACGCCCGACTTGTCGGTGGCCTCGATATGGCTCAGCGCCTTGTCGAGGGCCGCCAGGGTGCGGTCGATCTCGTGCAGCTTGTCGAGGCCGAACAGGCCGATGCGGAAGCTGCGGAACTCCTCGCCCTCGTCGCACATCAGCGGCACGCCGGTGGCCACCTGCAGGCCCGCCGCGGCGAACTTGACGGCGAGGTCGGGATCCCGGGTGTAGCTCACCACCACGCCGGGCGCCTCGAACCCCGGCGCCGCCACGCTCGGGTAGCCGTGCTCGGCGAGCAGCTCGCGGACCCGGCGACCGAGCTCGAGCTGTTCGTCGCGCACCTTCTCGAGGCCGTAGGCCTCGGTCTCGGCGATGACGTCGCGCAGGGCCCGCAGGCCGTCGGTGGGCATGGTGGCGTGGTAGGCGTGGCCGCCGCCCTCGTAGGTCTCCATGATCGACAGCCACTTCTTGAGGTCGCAGGCGAAGCTGGAGCTCTCGGTTTCCTCGATGATGTCGCGGGCCAGCCGCGACATCATCACCATGCCGCAGCAGGGCGAGCCGCTCCAGCCCTTCTGGGGCGCGCTGATCAGGATATCCACGCCGGTGTCCTGCATGTCGACCCAGTCGGTGCCGGAGGCGATGCAGTCGAGCACCAGCAGGCCGTTCTGGTCGTGGATGGCCTCGGAGAGGCGCCGGATGTAGTCGTCCGGCAGCTTGATGCCAGAGGCGGTCTCCACGTGGGGCGCGAACACCAGGTCGGGCTGCTGGTCCTGGATCGCCTCGAGCACTTCCTCGATGGGAGCCGGGGCGAAGGGCGAGGTCGGGTCGTCGTCGTCGAGGCGACGCGCCTTGCGCACATAGAGGTCCGAGGGGATCTGGCCGCGTTCCAGGATCTGGTGCCAGCGGTAGCTGAACCAGCCGTTGCGGATCACCAGGCAGCGCCGATCGGTGGCGAATTGGCGAGCCACCGCTTCCATGCCGAAGGTGCCGCTGCCGGGGACGATCACCGCCGAGTGAGCGCGGTACACCCGCTTCAGGGACGCGGAGATGTCGCGCATCACCTGCTGGAAGCTCTTCGACATGTGGTTGAGGGAGCGGTCCGTGTAGACCACCGAGTACTCGAGCAGTCCATCGGGGTCGACATCGGGAAGTAAACCGGCCATTGCAGTCTCCATGTTGCGGTGCGGGCCTAGGCTTTGTCTGAAAGCCGGCGAGCGAAGGCTAGACAAGGCAAAAATCAGCGAGAAGCCGGAGTTCACGGGGTGTAAACGAGGACTTTGACCGGGCTCGCGCACGAGCTGATTTTTAACGCGGTATAGCCGAGCGCAGACAGTTTTCAGGCATTGCCTAGTGCGTGCTCAAGAGGATATGCCCTATCGCTGTTTCAGGCCAGAGGCGGGATGGCCGGGCCCCGTGGCCGGCGCGCCGGAGGGCGAGGGCGGGGCGGTGCCGTGGCTCGCCGATGCCACCGACGTTCGTGGCGAAGGGGCGCGCTTTGTACCAGACTAGGCGTTGCGCAGGGAAACATTGTTTCCCAACTGGAGGACCACCATGAAGACCTTCCTGATTCCCGTCGCCGCGGCCAGCCTGATGGCGGCCACCGCCGCCCAGGCCCAGAGCCCCATGAGCTATCAGCCGAGCTTCTACCTTGGCGGAGATGCGCTGTTCTGGGAGCTGGACCCGGATGGCGGCGGCAACTTCGACAGCACCGGCCTGCGGCTGCGGGCCGGCGTGTCCTTCAACGACTACCTGGCCCTGGAAGGGCACCTGGGTACCGGTGGCTCCGACGGCCCGGTGAAGCTGGACTACCTGGCCGGCGGCTACGCCAAGGGCATGCTGCCGCTCTCCCCGGACTTCACGCTGTACGGCCTGCTCGGGGCGACCGAGGTCGAGTTCGACAGCGAGAACACCGAGAGCGACGTCTCCTACGGCGGGGGCGCCAGCTATGCGCTGATGCCGAACCTCTCGGTGGACGCCGACTACATGCGCTATCTCGACGAATCGAACTACGACTTCAATGCCGTCAGCCTGGGCGCCACCTATCACTTCTGAGCCCGCTCCGGCAGCACCTCCCTCGACGCCCTCGCCCTCCGGCGGGGGCGTCGCGCGTTGGGGCGTTGGGCCGCACCTCGGTAATGCGCTTGCCCCGTCGTGGTGCGGGCCGCCCGTCGCGGGGGCGACGTCGTCGTCACCCGGCGGCCTGACGGCGCCACTCGGGGGGAAATTGGCATGCTATCTGCAATGTGCCTCGTGACCACGCGAAACACGAGGTGTCGCCATGTCCCGCTCTTCGCCCCACGCCGAGACTGCCGGTCCTCGGCTGCTGTTCACCGACCTGGATGGCTCGCTGCTCGATCATCGCAGCTATGACTGGGCGCCGGCCGCCGAGTCGCTCTTCAGGTTGCGCCGGGAGGGCGTCCCGGTGATTCCGGTGACCAGCAAGACTCGCAGCGAGCTGCTGGCCCTTCGCCAGGCCCTGGGGCTCACGGAGAGCCCCTTCGTGGCCGAGAACGGCGCGGTGGTGGGCCTGCCCGCCGCCTGGTGCCATGCCCGGCTGGAACGTACCCCTGGCCCCGACGGCCTGGTGATCAAGACGCTGGGCGTCGACATCGGCTTGATTCGCCAGCGACTCGCGGTGTGGCGTGCACGACTGGGCGTGCATTTCACGGCGATGGGCGAGATGACCCTCGACGACCTGGTCGCCTTCACCGGCCTGTCCGAGGGCCAGGCGCGCCTGGCGCGCATGCGAGAGGGCAGCGAGCCGCTGATCTGGGAAGACAGCGAGGCGCTATTGGACCGCTTTCGCCAGGGGCTCGCCGGGGATGGCCTGCACCTGTTGCGCGGCGGGCGTTTCTGGCACGTCACCGGCGCGTCGGACAAGGGCCGGGCGGTGACCTGGCTGACCGAGCGCTATACCGCGTTGCGCGGGGTGCAGCCGCAGACGCTGGCGCTGGGTGACGGGCCCAACGACATCGCCATGCTCGAGGCGGTGGACCAGGCGGTGGTGATCCGCGGCTGCCATGGCCTGGAGGTGTCGCCCCGTCAGCCGAGGCTCTACCGTAGCCGCGCCAGCGGGCCCGCGGGCTGGGCCGAGGGAGTCGATCACTGGTGGGGGCGAGGCGAGCGCCGGCCGCGGCCGGCGCTGAGCGTGGCCGAGGCGGGGAGGGCCACGGCATGAGCGATTTCCATCAGAACGGCATCATCACCGACTTCCACAACCTCACTCGCCGGCCCCTCGAAGCGCTCGAGGCCGACCTGGTCGGATTCTCGAAGCAGCGCCCGATGAGCCTGATCCTGCCGTCGCTGTTCTCCGAGCTGGAGGGGCCGGCGTTGGCGCATATCGTCGACGAGCTGGCCCGAGTGCCCTATCTCTCGGAGGTGGTCATCGGCCTCGATCGGGCCGACCGGGCCCAGTTCGACAGGGCCCGCGCGTTCTTCGCGGGGCTGCCCCAGCGTCATCGCATCCTGTGGAACGACGGCCCGGGGCTACGCGCCCTGGACGCCGAGCTCGACGAGCAGGGGCTGGCGCCGCAGCAGCCGGGCAAGGGGCGCAATGTCTGGTACTGCGCCGGCTACGTGCAGGCGCCCAGGCGCAGCGAGGTGGTGGCGCTGCACGACTGTGACATCCTCACCTATGATCGCGGCATGCTGGCGCGGCTGTTCTATCCGGTGGCGCATCCCTACTTCAACTACGAGTTCTGCAAGGGCTACTACCCGCGAATCGCCGAAGGGCGCCTCAACGGTCGGGTCTCGCGGCTGATGGTCACGCCGTTGCTGCGCGCGCTCAAGCAGATGTTCGGTCCCTTGTCCTACCTCGAGTACCTGGACTGCTATCGCTACCCGCTGTCCGGCGAGTTCGCCATGCGCATCGAGGTGCTCGACGGGATCCGCATCCCCGCCGACTGGGGTCTGGAGATCGGCGTGCTCTCCGAGGTGCATCGCAACTACTCCACCCGTCGGCTGTGCCAAGTGGATCTCGCCGATGCCTACGATCACAAGCATCAGCCGGTCTCCGAGGAGGATGCCTCCGGGGGGCTCAATCGCATGAGCCTGGACATCGCCAAGGCCCTCTATCGCAAGCTGGCGACCCAGGGCGTGACCTTCAGCGCCGAAGGGTTTCGCACCCTCAAGGCCACCTACTATCGCATGGCGCTGGACCTGATCGAGGCCTACGACCACGATGCGCGGATGAACGGCCTGAGCCTGGATCGCCACAGCGAGGAGCGGGCGGTGGAGCTGTTCGCCACCAACCTGCTCGAGGCCGGCAGCGTGTTTCTCGACAACCCCGGCGAACGTCCCTTCATTCCCAGCTGGAACCGGGTCAGGGCGGCGATCCCCGACCTGCTGCCGCGCATGGCCGAGGTGGTCGAGGCCGACAATGCTCCGGGCTGAGCCCGGGGGCTAGGAGCGGGAAGAGCGCCCCTTCCCGGTTACGGCCGATTCACCCGTCGCTGTTTATCAACCACAGAGCCCCGTAGGGCGGCAGGATGTCCTCCGCCCGCCATGTCTTGCCGCCCAATCGATCCAGCCAGTCGTCCTCGTGCAGCGCTTCCAGTCCCGCGGGCTGGGGGCGGTCGGTGACGTTGTGGATCGCCAGCAGCCGGCGTCCGTCGGCGAGTGGACCGCGTTCCACGACCAGCAGCGTGGCGGGCGTCTCGATCACCCGCTGGGGGACGTCCGGGTGGAAGCAGGGCTCGTCGCGGCGCACCTCGAGCAGCCGCGTCAGCGCCGTGAAGGCCTGGTGGGTCGAGGTGTGGGGGCTGTCGAGCAGCCGCTCCAGGGTCCCAAGGTCCCAGCGGTGGCGGTTGATCGAGCGCAGCCGGCCGCTGCGTTCCATGCCTTCGAGATCGTTGAGGGTGCCGGTCAGCGCATGCAGGTAGAGGGCGGGGATGCCCTGCAGGCCGAGCATCAGCTGCTGGCTGCACAGGAACCGCGGTACCTGCCAGGGATCGGCTCCCCGGCGTGTGCCCTTCATGGCGTCGAACCAGGTGATGTTGATCTCGTAGGGCGAGTCCTCGCCGTCGTCCCGGGTGCGCATGCTGACGAAACCGCCGAAGCGATGCATCAGTTCGAGCAGTGCCTCGACCTCGTGATGGGGCAGCCAGCCCTCCAGCGGGCGCACCCCGATGCCATCGTGGCTGGCGGTGAAGTTGAGGAAGCTGCAGCCAGGCGGCAGCGAGGGCAGGCTTTTCAGCCAGGCCGCCAGGGTGCCTGCCTCGCCGCTGGTGAAGGTGTGCAGCAGCAGAGGGGGCAGCGGGAACTGGTAGACCAGGTGGGCCTCGTCGGGCGGCGTATCTGGCCGTTGTTGTTCGTGATCCTGATGTTCAAGGCCCTGATCTTCAAGACCCTGACGTTCAAGACCCTGATCTTCAAAACCCTGATCTTCAAGACCAAAGTAGCTGATGTTCTCGCGATGCGGCACGTTGGTCTCGGTGAGCATCAGGGTGCCCGGGGCCACGTGATCGACGACGGCGCGCAAGAGCCGGACCACCTCATGGGTCTGGGGCAGGTGGATGCAGGAGGTGCCGACCTCCTTCCACAGGTAGGCGATGGCATCGAGACGCACGACCCGCGCGCCCTGGCACAGGTAGAACAGCAGGATGCCGACGAACTCCAGCAGCACGTCGGGGTTGGCGAAGTTCAGATCGATCTGGTCCTCGGAGAAGGTCGCCCAGAGGTGGCGGGGCCCGCGACGGGTGGGCACCTTGACCAGCAGCGGCGAGCTTCGCGGCCGCACCACGGCCGAGAGATCGGTGTCGGGATCCATCTCGATGAAGAAGTCGCGCCCCGGCAGGTTGCCACCGAGATAGTCGGCGAACCATAGCGACTCCCGGGACACGTGGTTGAGCACCAGATCGACCGTCAGGTCGAGGCGCTCGGCCAGTCGTCGCACCTGGTGCCAGTCGCCCAGGGCGGGGTCGACCTCGCGGTAGTGAACGACCGAGAAGCCATCGTCGCTGCTCCACGGAAAGAAGGGCAGCAGGTGCAAGCCGCTGAAGGTCTCGCCGAGGCGCCGTGCGAGGAAGTCGTCGAGCACCGCGAGGGGGAGGCGTTGGCCGTCGACCAGGCTGTCCCCGTAGGCAATCAACCACTGGTCGCGCTCGCTCCAGAGCGGCCGGGCCTCACCATCCGGGGGCGCCGAGGGCGCCTGATGCGCCAACAGGGTGAGCAGCCTTCGCAGCACCTCGTCGGCCCGGGGACCGTAGAGGCGTTGCAGGTGGCGGCGGGCTCGCTCGCGAAAGGCGTCGGCGGCCAGCGGCGTCGAGAGGGAGGGGGACGACATGGGCGAGCACCTCGCGATGGGGTTTCCCACATTCTTGCAGGTTGCGTGCCATGTGACGGACGCCGAGGGGCGAGCCCGTGGCGCGGTGGCTCGGAGGTGCCGACTGGAGAGTGTGCCGGGGTCGCTTGAGTCTATAGCGACTACAGGGATTAAGCTGCGATCAGCATCGAGATTCCGGAACCGCCGAGGAGGCTGATATGGCGTGTGACGCCGCGGGAACACAGAGTCGTCGCCACCACTGGCGTGTCGAGGGCATGGACTGCCCGAGCTGCGCCGGCAAGATTCGCGCTGCCCTTGAGCGCCTCTCGGGCGTGGCCGACGTGCGGGTATCGGTCATGCAGGGAGCGCTGGTGCTGGAGCTGGAGGCCGGCAAGACCGCCCCCGAGACCGTCGAGGCGCTGGTCGAGCGCCTGGGCTACGGCATCGCGCGCCGCCCCTCGCCGGACGATCCCGCCGCGGCTGCGAGCGACGGCTGCTGCTCGGCCGGCCGGGCGGAGGCCGCCGGCGAGGGCGATGTGGGAGCGGGCGATACGCCAACGGGCACTGGCGGAACCCGGACCTGGTCCGTGGGCGGCATGGACTGCCCGAGCTGCGCGGCGACCATTCGCGGCGCCCTGGAGCGGCTCCCCGGCGTCGACGACATTCGCGTGTCGGTGATGAACGAGACGCTCACCCTGACGCTGGACGAGGCCCGCACCGCCCCCGAGACGATCACCGCCACGGTGCGCCGGCTGGGTTACGAGGCCATGCCGGACGCCACCGAGGCGACGAGCGGTGACGACACGCCCCGACGCCGCTGGTATGCCACCGCCAAGGGGCGGCTGGTGCTGGCCACCGGCGCGGCGCTGGCCGTCGCCATGCTGTTGCGCCTGGTGGCCGGCGAGGCGGTGGCCCACTGGGCCTTCCTCGCGGCCTGCCTGATCGGCCTGGGGCCGATCGCCCGGCGGGCGATCAGCGCCGCGCGCGTCGGCATGCCGTTCACCATCGAGATGCTGATGACGCTTGCCGCCGGGGGCGCGCTGATCATCGGCGCCGCCGGGGAGGCGGCCATGGTGGTGCTGCTGTTCTCGATCGGCGAGATCCTCGAAGGGGTGGCGGCCGACCGGGCCCGCTCGGGCATTCGTGCGCTGGCCGATCTGGTACCCCGGGAGGCGCGGCTGGAGATCGCCCCGGGGGAGACGCGGGTGGTGGACGCGGCACGGCTCGCGGTCGGCCAGGTGGCGGTGGTGCGCCCCGGGGACCGGATTCCCGCCGATGGCCTCATCCTCGAGGGTCGCTCGGCGATCGACGAGTCGCCGGTGACCGGCGAGTCGGTGCCCCGCGCCAAGGGCGAGGGGGACGAGGTGTTCGCCGGCTCGATCAATCACGAGGCGGTGCTGCGGCTGCGCGTGAGCAGGCCGCCGGAGGACAACACCATCGCCCGCATCATCCGGCTGGTCGAGGAGGCCCAGGAGGCACGCGCGCCCACCGAGCGCTTCATCGATCGCTTCAGCCGCGTCTACATGCCGGCGGTGGTGGGCTTGGCGGTACTGGTCGCCGTGGTACCGCCGCTGGCGCTGGGCGGCGCCTGGGGCGAGTGGACCTATCGGGCGCTGGCGCTGCTGCTGATCGGCTGCCCCTGCGCGCTGGTGATCTCGGTGCCGGCGTCGATCGCCTCGTCGCTGTCCACCGGGGCGCGGCGCGGGCTGCTGCTCAAGGGCGGCGCGGTGATCGAGGCCGCCGCCCGCACCGAGGTGGTCGGCTTCGACAAGACCGGCACCCTGACC
The DNA here is from genome assembly GCF_056159885.1 of Halomonas sp. ABH4_019. NCBI lineage: Bacteria > Pseudomonadati > Pseudomonadota > Gammaproteobacteria > Oceanospirillales > Halomonadaceae > Halomonas > Halomonas sp. ABH4_019. Next base: position 299,626 of record NZ_JBSWWC010000001.1, on the reverse strand, counting down.
GAGGGCCGGCCTCGGGTCACCGACGTGGTCGCCGCCGGCGAGGTGCATGATGCCGAGGCCGTGATCGGCCTGGCGGCGAGCCTCGAGCAGGGGGCGAGCCATCCCCTGGCGCTGGCGGTGCTCGAGCATGCGCGGTCGGTCGGCGTCGCGCCTTCGCCGGTCGGCGAGGCCCGGGCCCTTCCCGGGCTGGGCGTCGAGGCCCGGCGTGACGGACGGAACGCCTTCCTCGGCGCACCGCGTCACGTGGCCGAACGGTGGACGCTGCCGGCGGCGCTGGCCGCGCGCGTCGAGGCGCTGGAGGCCGAGGGCAAGACGGTGATCGTGGCGGTCGAGGAGGGCGTCGTGCTGGGGGCGATCGCCATGCGCGACGAGCCTCGGGAAGACGCCGCCAACGGCGTGGCCGCGCTGTCGGCGCTCGGCGTGCGCGCGGTGATGCTCACCGGCGACAACGATCGCACGGCGGCGGCCATCGCCGGGACCATCGGGATCGAGCGTCGCGCCGAGCTGATGCCCGAGGGCAAGGTCGAGGCGATTCGCGAACTCGCCGGGAGCGAGCGGGTGATGATGATCGGCGACGGCATCAACGACGCCCCGGCACTCGCCAGCGCGCATGTGGGCGTGGCCATGGGCTCGGGCACCGACGTGGCGCTGGAGACCGCCGACGGCGCCCTGCTGCGCAACCGGGTGGGCGACGCGGCGGCGATGATCCGCCTGGCCCGGGCGACCATGGCCAACATCCGCCAGAACATCGCCATCGCCCTGGGCCTGAAGGCGCTGTTCCTGGTCACCACCGTGCTGGGGATCACCGGCTTGTGGCTGGCGATCCTGGCCGATACCGGGGCGACCGTGCTGGTCACGCTCAATGCCCTGCGGCTGCTCGGCTTCGCGCCCGGCGGGCGCGACTCGCAGGAGGAACCGGCGGTCGGTGCCGCCTCGACAACCTGACGCGGAAGGCGTCTCGACGAAAAAACGCCGCGCCGGCTGATGGCCGGCGCGGCGTTATGCGTCAGAGGCGTGAGGTCAGACCTCCTTGTACAGCTCGGCGCCCTGGTCGCGGAACTTCTCGGCCTGCTCTTCCATGCCGCGTTCCACCGCCGCGCGGTCGCCGTCGAGCCCTTTCTCGGCGGCGTAGTCGCGCACTTCCTGACTGATCTTCATCGAGCAGAACTTGGGTCCGCACATGGAACAGAAGTGGGCCACCTTGGCGGAGTCCTTGGGCAGGGTCTCGTCGTGGTACTCCCGGGCGGTGTCCGGGTCGAGGCCCAGGTTGAACTGGTCCTCCCAGCGGAACTCGAAGCGTGCCTTGGACAGGGCGTTGTCGCGGCGCTGGGCGGCCGGGTGGCCCTTGGCCAGGTCGGCGGCGTGGGCGGCGATCTTGTAGGTGATGATGCCGGTCTTGACGTCGTCCTTGTTGGGCAGCCCCAGGTGCTCCTTGGGGGTCACGTAGCAGAGCATGGCGCAGCCGTACCAGCCGATCATCGCCGCGCCGATGCCGGAGGTGATGTGGTCATAGCCCGGCGCGATGTCGGTGGTCAGCGGCCCCAGGGTGTAGAAGGGCGCCTCGTCGCACTCGGCAAGCTGCTTGTCCATGTTCTCCTTGATCAGGTGCATGGGCACGTGGCCGGGGCCCTCGATCATCACCTGGACATCGTGCTTCCAGGCGATGCGGGTCAGCTCGCCGAGGGTCTCCAGCTCGGCGAACTGGGCCTCGTCGTTGGCGTCGGCCACCGAGCCCGGGCGCAGGCCGTCGCCCAGCGAGAAGGCCACATCGTAGCGCTTGCAGATCTCGCAGATCTCCTCGAAGTGCTCGTAGAGGAAGCTCTCGCGGTGGTGGTAGAGGCACCACTTGGCCATGATCGAGCCGCCGCGGGAGACGATGCCGGTGGTGCGCCTGGCGGTCAGCGGCACGTAGCGCAGCAGCACGCCGGCGTGGATGGTGAAGTAGTCCACTCCCTGCTCGGCCTGCTCGATCAGGGTGTCGCGGAACACCTCCCAGGTCAGGTCCTCGGCCACGCCGTTGACCTTCTCCAGGGCCTGGTAGATGGGCACGGTGCCGATCGGCACCGGAGCGTTGCGGATGATCCACTCGCGGGTCTCGTGGATGTTGGCCCCGGTGGACAGGTCCATGATGGTGTCCGAGCCCCAGCGGATGCCCCAGGTCATCTTGTCGACCTCGTCCTCGATGGAGGAGGTGACCGCGGAGTTGCCCAGGTTGCCGTTGATCTTCACCAGGAAGTTGCGGCCGATGATCATCGGCTCGGATTCCGGGTGGTTGATGTTGCAGGGGATGATGGCGCGGCCGGCGGCGACCTCGTCGCGCACGAACTCCGGGGTGATTTCCTCGGGCAGGCGGGCACCGAAGCTCTCGCCGGGGTGCTGGTGGCCGAGGATGCGCTCGACCTCTTCGCTGCCCAGGGCTTGCCTGCGTTGATTTTCCCGAATGGCGATAAATTCCATCTCCGGGGTGATGATGCCCTGGCGCGCATAGTGCAGCTGGGTGACGTTCCGGCCGTCCTTGGCGCGCCGCGGCGTGCGGGTCAGGTCGAAGCGCAGCGGGGCGAGCATCGGATCGTTGGCCCGCCGGCGGCCGTATTCGGAGGTCGGGCCGTCGAGGAACTCGGTGTCGTCGCGCGCCTCGATCCAGCCGCGGCGCAGTTCCGGCAGGCCACGGCGCAGGTCGATCTCGGCCTCGGGGTCGGTGTAGGGGCCGGAGGTGTCATAGACCAGCAGCGGCGGGTTCTGCTCATCCGGGCCCTCGCCCGAGGTGCGGGTCGGCGAGAGGCCGATCTCGCGGAAGGGCACGCGGATATCGGGGCGCGAGCCCTCGACATAGATCTTGCGCGAGCCCGGCAGGGCCTGGACGGCGGCGTCGTCGACGCGGGCGCTCTCGGCGAGGAAATGATCGGTCTTTGCCATCGGTCGGTCTCCCTTTGCTTGGGTGGTGTTATCAGGGAGGACAGCTGGGGAGGACATTGGCCGCAGGCTTCGAGCCCGGCGGCGTGTCGCTTGATCCCTACGCTGGTCCTAGCCAGTTCAGGTTCAACGGGACCCATGCTCCGGCGCGTCGCGCCGCATGATCTCAGCCGTCTTCAACGGCACCCCGTCAAGCGTGGTGGTGCCCGCCGCTAGGCGGGCCGTGTCATTGCCTTTCTCTCTCTACCTACTTTCTTTCTACCGTGCGCTAGTGCCCGAGTCGGCGCGGTGCTAGCCGAGCGCTGGGGACAAGGCGGAGCGAGGGTTTTTTGCCATGGGTGAGGCGATCCTCGCCGAACGGGCTGGCCATGGATGGCCAGCACTGGTCCTGCAAACGGAGCAGGATGCGAGAGTGCCGCAGGGCAAAAGTAGCGCCCAGGGATGGGTTCACAGCGCCTCGCGGAGGCTTGTCGCCGGAAAAGCTCGGCGATAGACGGAAATCTCAGTCCGCGCGATCCAGCCCCATCTGCCAGAAGTCGATCTCCAGCCGGGTGGCGTCGCGGAACAGCCGTGCCAGTTGGTCGAAGCGCGCCGGCGTCACCTCGGCAAGCCTGGCGTCCAGCCAGGCGACCTCGGCGCGCATGGCGGCCTGGAAGTCGTCGCTCTGGTACATGGCGATCCAGGGCTCATAGGGGTTGGCGTCGCCGCGCACCGTGAACGGCTGGGCATCGAGCCAGTTCGCGATCTCGCCGTAGCCGACCAGGCAAGGCGCGAGCGCCACGCGCAGGTCGAGCAGGTCGCCGCGGCTGCCGGCATCGAGCACGAAACGGGTGTAGGCCAGGGTGGCGCGGGCCTCGGGCAGCGCCGCCAGGTCGTCCTCGGTGATGCCCCAGTCGCGACAGAAACCGCGGTGCAGCTCCAGCTCCACGTCGAGGATGGTCTTCAGGCCGTCGAAGGCCTGATTCAATTCGGCCAGGTCGCGGCTCTTGTAGGCGGCCAGGGCGTAGGCACGGGCGAAGTGGATCAGGAACAGGTAGTCCTGCTGCAGATAGTGGCGAAAGGCGTCGGCCTCGAGCGTGCCGGCACCGAGGGTGCGGACGAAGTCGTGCTCGATATAGGCGCGCCAGTCGTCCTGGCAGGCGGCGGTGAGATCTGTGAAGCGATGGCCCATCTTGCCTCCGATGCGATCGGGATCCGGAGGGCGGGCGCATGGGGAGAGGGGAGGTCCGGTGCGCGAGGAGGGCGTGCCGGGCCCACCGCCTGATTCCCTACGCCGGTTCACGTGCGGCTGGTGCCACACCCACCCGGATCAGGTTCCACGGGATCGGCGCTTGGGCTCTCGGACTCTCGCGAGTTCCTGCTCAGTGAGCCTGCGCCATCTCAGCCGGTTCCACCGGCACCCCGTCAAGCGAGTCGAGCCAGTCTAGCAGCTTGGTCGCGGACGAACACCCCCGGGGTCATTCCCCGAGGGTGGGGCGGCCCGCGACGACCGCCGGCCGCGCCCAGTCCCGGGCGAAGGACTGGGTCGGCATGTCGCTTGGGTGCTCCGTCGGCGGTGGCGAGGGCACGAGGCCGTCCTCGGCCGCCGGCGGCGGCGTCTCGTCGCGCAGCACCGACGGCGGTGCCGTCTCGCTGGGCACCAGCAGCAGGCCGCGGCGGCGCAGGCGCCGGCCGAGGGTCAGGCTGCTGCTCCACCGCACCAGGGGCGCGGCCAGCATCAGGCCGAGCCACACCGGGGTCAGCCACCAGAAGAAGGTCGGTGCGGCCCACCAGGTGATGCCCGCCCAGCCGGCGCCGGCCAGGGTGCCCGGCCAGGTATGGCGCAACGCCTCGCGCCAGGGCAGGGCGCGCCCCTCGCGGGACTGAGGGTCCCAGGCCACGGTGCGCCCGCTGAGGACCTCGATCACGAAGCGGCTGTGGAAGACCATCATCAGCGGCGCGATCAGCATCGCGAACAGGGCCTCCAGCAGGGCGCTGGCCACCAGCCGGGCGCGTCCGCCGTAGCGGGCGGGCGAGGTGCGCAGGGCCAGGCAGACGCCCAGCACCTTGGGCATCAGCAGCATGGCCAGGGTGCCGCCGAGCAGTGGCATGATCAGGTTGGGCGGGGCGATCGGCCAGTCGGGGAACAGCTGGGCATTGGAGGTGAAGAAGTTGGGTTCGATCAGCGCCCGCATCAGGGCGTCGATGGTGCTGACCACCAGGATCGCCAGCCAGATCAGCGACGACAGGTAGGCCAGGGCGCCGCACAGGAAGTGCACGCGGCTGAGCGGGTGCAGGCCGCGCCCGCCCAGCAGCCGCAGGTGCTGCAGGTTGCCCTGGACCCAGCGGCGGTCGCGCTTGGCATAGTCGAGGATCTGGCTCGGCATCTCCTCGAAGCTGCCGCCGAGGTCGGTGCGCATGCGCACCTCCCAGCCGGCGCGGCGCAGCAGCGCGGCCTCGACGAAGTCGTGGCTGAGGATATCACCGCCCAGCGGCGGCCGGCCGGGCAGCTCGGGCAGGCCCGCATGTCGGGTGAAGGCCTCGACGCGCAGGATGGCGTTGTGGCCGAAGTAGTTGGCCGCGTCGGACTGCCAGAAGCTCAGGCCGGTGGCCAGCATCGGCGAGTAGACCGCCGCCGCGAACTGGTTGGCGCGGCCGAACAGGCTGTCCTGGCGGACCGGGATCGGTACCGTCTGCAGCAGGCCGAGGCGCGGATTGGCCTCCATCTGGGCAATCAATTCGTGCACGGTAGCGCCGCTCATCACGCTGTCGGCGTCGAGCACCAGCATGAAGTCGTAGTGGCGTCCCCAGCGTTGGCAGAAGTCGCCGAGGTTGCCGGCCTTGCGCCCGGCATTGCTGTCGCGGTGCCGGTAGTGGAGCCGGCAGCGCCCGGCCAGGCGCCGCTGCAGGGCCGCCATGACGGCCTGCTCCCGGGCCACGATGGCGTCGTCGGTGCTGTCGCTGAGCACGAAGGCCTCGATGTGGCGCTCGGCGGTGATCGGCGGCAGGTCCCGGCAGGTCGCCTCGAGGCCGGCGGCGACCCGCTCGACGTCTTCGTTGTGGATCGGCATCACCAGGGCGGTGCGCGAGCGGGCATCGTCGGGCGGGAGCGGCGAGCCGGTCCTGGCCAGGCTCAGGGGGTCGCGGCCGGCGAGGTTCAGCGCGAAGCCGATCACCCCGCTCCAGAAGGCGATGACGATCCAGCCGAAGGTCACGGTGAACAGCGCCTGGATGGCGAGCTCCAGGGGCGTGAGGCCACCGACGTGGAGGATGCGGAACATGGTCCACATCCCCAGCCCGGTGGTGGCCGCCACCAGCAGGGCGAAGCCCCATCGACGGGTGCGGCGCCAGGGAATCGGCGCCGCGGCGTTGGCGGAATCAGCGGCGTTCATCGGGGTACCAGACATAGTTCCAGGTTTCGGTCAGCGGTTCGCCGTGCAGGGTCAGCGCCAGGCGCATGTCGGCCGGGACATCGCCCTCCGGGGCGAGGCGGAAATCGGCGCGCCAGGTATCGCCGTCGGGCAGGCGCTGGACGCGTGGGTCGAGGATCTCGCCGCTGGAGGTGGTCAGCCGCGCCTCGACCGGCTGGTCGACGTCCAGCCCCTGGAGGCTGGGGCCCTGGAAGTCGACGATGAAGTGGCGCCGGCTGGCGGGGGGCGGGTCGCTCTGCCCCGGGATCGCGCCCCAGCCCTGTCGAGTGCGGATCACGTGGGCCAGGCGCTGGTCGGGCGGGGTGGCGCCGAAGGTGCGCAAGCGGTAGCGGAAGGTGCGCGATTCACCGGCCGCCAGGGGCGCCTCGGGAATCCAGTAGGCGGTGATGTTGTCGTTGGCCTCGCTGTCGGAGGGGATCTCGACCAGCTCGACGTGCCCCTCGCCCCAGTCGCCCAGGGGCGTGACCCATTCGCTGGGGCGTTCCTCGTAGCGCGCCTCGGCGTCCAGGTAGCCGTCGAAGTGCCGCGGACGCTGGACCAGGCCGAAGCCCTTCGGGGAGGCGTCCTGGAAGTTCGACAGGTGCAGGGTCTGGGGATTGCTCAACGGGCGCCAGACGCGCTCGCCGCTGCCGGTGTGCAGTGCCAGGCCGCTGGAATCGTGAACCCGCAGGCGGTAGTCGTCCGCCGGGTAGCCGGCGATGCTGCCGTGCATGAACATGCTGGTCAGCGGGGCGATGCCCAGCTTGGCGATGTCCTCGCGGGCGAACAGCCGCGCCTCGGTGTTGACCACGGTCTGGCTGCCCGGGGCGATATCGAAGCGATACGCGCCGGTGATGGAGGGACTGTCGAGCAGGGCGTAGACGGTCATGCGGGTATCGTCGGGGCCGGGCTCGACCAGCCAGAATTCCCGGAAGGCCGGAAACTCTTCGCCGCGGGGCTCGGCGGTGTCGATGGCCAGGCCGCGGCTCGAGAGCCCGTAGCCCTGTCCGCGGCCGACCATCCGGAAGTAGGAGGCGCCGAGGAACACCATGAACTCGTCGTGATAGTCACCGCTGTTCAACGGGTAGTGGAGGCGAAAGCCGGCATGGCCCAGGTCATCGAGGTCCAGCTCGGCCAGGCCGGCGGCATCGCCTTCATAGCGGAAGCGCGACGCATCGAAGGGCAGGTGACGTACCTCGCCGTCCGGCGCCACCAGGTTGAGCTCGACCGGATGGTCGTAGAGGAAGCCGGGGTGAAACAGCTGCACCTCGAACAATCCCTCGGTGTCCTGCCACAGGGCCTGGTCGGGGCGAAACCGGATCTGGCGATAGGCGTCATAGTCCAGCTCGGCCAGCGCCGCCGGCAAGTCGTCGGCGGGAGCCTCGTAGGGGGACCCGGCCAGCCGCTCGGCCCGCTCGGCGATGGTGTCGAACAGCGCTTCCTCGTTCGTGGGCTCGGCGCCGGCCTGCATGGCCAGGGTCGTGCCCAGCGAGAACGCCAGGAAGCGGATCAGCGATGTCATGTCGTGACTCTCCTCGGGATCCCGCCGGCGTTCCCTGCGCAAGCCGGTCCGGGGGGTCATGTGGGCGTATCGTTGTGCGGTTCTTGGTGTCGTTATCGGCGCGGACGCGCATTCTAGGGGTGTTGGTCAGCGTCGTGCCGAGATGGTTCCGCGCCGCGGGCATCGGCTCAGTATAGTCGATGGCGTTTCCAGTCCGGGCTGCCCTCGGCCTGCTGGGGCGTCTTGCGGTAGCGCTTGTATTCCCATTGGTACTGGGGCGGGTCCAGGGCGATGGCGGTCTCCACGCAGGCGTTCACCCCGGCCGCCGAGGTGGCCTCGTCGGCGGAGTAGACGCGCTCGTCGGCGGCCAGGAAGTGCAGCGCGAAGCCGCGGCCCGGCAGGCGCCGCGCCACGCCGGTGACCACCCGGGCCTCGGTGCGGGCCACCAGCTTGGGCAGCAGGGTGGCGGTGTAGGCTTGCCGGCCGAAGAAGGGCGCGAAGACCCCGCTGCCCCAGCTCGGGGTCTGATCCGGCAGGATACCCACCGTCTCGCCGCGCTTGAGGGCCTTGAGCAGCGCCGCCACGCCGCGCGGGTTGGTGGGGACCAGGCTGGCCCCGCGCCGTTCGCGGCCCCGGCGGATGACCGGGTCCAGGGCGGTGAGCTTGGGGGGCTCGTACATGGCGGTGAAGGGGAAGTGCCCGGACAGCCAGAAGTTGAGCACCTCCCAGTTGCCGAAGTGGGGCGCCAGCACGATGACCCCGCGGCCCTCGGCGCGAGCCTCGTCGAGCAGCTCGCGGCCGTGGACCTCGAGGATGCTGGCCTCCAGGCGTTCGGGGTTGCCCATCCAGGCCATGCCCAGCTCGAGCATGGTGGCACTGGAATGGACCAGGCTGTGTCGGGCCAGCCGGCGTCGCTCGGTCGCGGGGCGGTCGGGATAGGCCTGGGTCAGGTTGATGCGGGTCACTCGACGCTCCCGACGGCTGCCGGCCTGCACCAGCGGGCCGGCGATGCGTGCCAGCCGCCATAGCGACCCGGGTCGCCAGTCGGCGAGGGTTCGCCACAGGCCGGCGATCAGCCGAGCCGGCAGCTGGCGTTCGGAATCATGCTTCCTTGCCATGGGTCAGATCAGCCAGGTGTCCACGTTGCTCGGGGCGCGCTTCTCCTGCAGGCCCTTGAAACCCTTGACGCAGCGGATGATCAGCCACACCGCCAGTGCGATCAGCAGCGGGAAGCCGATCACGATCAGCGTCAGCAGGGCGGCCACGGCGGCGTAGAGCAGGCCGATCCAGAAGGTACGGATCTGATAGCGGTAGTGCTCGTCCAGCCAGGCCGGCCCCTTGCCGCGATAGACGTAGGCGATCACCACGCCGACCAGGGAGGTGAAGCCCACCACGAAGCTGGCTAGGTACAGGGCGTAGATGACCATGGCCATGGTGGTATCGGGGGCGCGGGGAGACTCGGCGACCTCGCGGTCGTGGTCCAGGGGGGCGTTCTCGTTCATGGGTCGTCCTTGAAGATGAATGGGGAGGGCCATGATACCCACCGTGTGGCGCGATGCCATCAACGCCGGGGACGACTGATTTCCAACAGGTTGCCGTCCGGGTCGCGCAGGTACAGCGATTCGAGCTCGCCGGTGGCGCCCTGGCGCGGCACCGGGCCCAGCTCGACCTCGATGGACAGCGCCTCGAGGTGACGCTGGACCTCGTCGAGGGGCAGCTGGCTGCGCAGGCACAGGTCCAGGCTGCCCGGCGTGGGCGTGGCCGCTCGGGGCTGGATGTCGGTGGCGGTCCAGTGCAGGCGCAGGGCCATGTCGCCGAGCATCAGGTCCACGCGCTCCCGGTCGCGATAACGGACATCCAGCCCCAGTACCCGGGTGTAGAAGTCCACGGCGCGGGAAATATCGGTCACGGTGATGACCAGATGATCCAGACCTGACAGCATGCATGCCTCCTGAGAAGTGTGTCCTGCCACAGAGAATACGATGATGCCGACCTGTCCGCTATGCGCATCCCCCGACCACGCGCCCTACCACCGGGATGCGCGGCGCGACTACCGCCGCTGCCGGCGCTGTGAGCTGGTGTTCGTGCCGCCCCGCCAGCGCCTCGGGCCGGACGAGGAGAAGGCGGTCTACGACCGGCACCAGAATTCGCCCGACGATCCCGGCTACCGCCGCTTCCTGTCGCGGCTGTTCGATCCGCTGGCGGCGAGGCTCGCGCCGGGGGCTCGGGGGCTCGACTTCGGCGCCGGCCCCGGCCCGACGCTGTCGGTGATGTTCGAGGAGGCGGGACACCCGATGGCGATCTATGATCCCTTCTACGCCCCGGGTCTCGAGCCGCTGTCACGCCGCTATGACTTCATCACCGCCACCGAGGTGGTCGAGCACCTGTTCGCGCCCGGCCGCGAGCTCGAGCGGCTGGTCGGTCTGCTGGCGCCCGGCGGCTGGCTGGGGCTGATGACCAAGCGGGTGTGCTCGGCGGAGGTCTTCGTCGGTTGGCACTATATCCTCGACCCGACCCATGTGTGCTTCTTCAGCGAGACGACCTTTCGCTGGCTCGCGGCGCGCTGGCGCCTCGATGTGGAATTCCCGGCCGCCGACGTGGTATTGCTGCAGCGAGCGGCAACGTCAGATGTTCGATAACGTGCCGTTATCATAAGAAAAAAGGCCGTGAAAAGCGGCCTTCAAGGGATTGGCGGGGCCCCGGGGGCGGGCGTATATTCCCCCCAGCAACCTGCCACGGCCGTGCGCGGCGTGGGTTCCCTACACGCCACTCCTGCGAGACGACCGCTCATGTCACGGCAGCTACTGCTCATGGCCCTCGGCCCCCTGCTGGGCCTGTTCATCCTCGGCATCGGCAACGGCTTCCTGGCCACGCTGATCACCCTGCGCCTGGACGCCGCCGGCGAGTCGCCGGTGGTCATCGGCTGGGTGTCCTCGGCCTACTTCATCGGCCTGGCGCTGGGCGCCATGCTCAACGACCGGCTGCTGCTGGCCATCGGCCACATCCGCGCCTATGGCAGTTTCGCCTCGCTGGTGGCGGTCACCGTCCTGCTGCAGGGCCTGTTCTTCGATCCCGCGGCCTGGTTCGCGCTGCGCCTGATCGGTGGCTGGGCCACCGTCGGCGTGTTTCTGGTCATCGAGAGCTGGCTGCTGACCGCCGGCGATGCCCGGGTGCGCGGACGCCTGCTGGCGCTGTACATGATCTCGCTGTATGCCGCCGGGGTGCTCGGCCAACTGCTGCTCGGCATCGTCGACGCCATGGGCCCCACCGCGCCCTTCATGGCGATCGGCATGCTGGCCTCCCTGTCGGTGCTGCCCATGGCGATGATCCCCAAGGTCACGCCGCTGATCGACAAGGCCGAGCCGCTGTCGCCGCTGCGCCTGATTACCCTGACCCCCACGGGGGTGATGGGCAGCTTCGGCTCGGGGCTGGCGGTGGCCGCGGTCTACACCCTGCTGCCGCTCTACCTGCAGCGGATCGGCTACGGGGTCGACCGGGTCGGCCAGCTGATGGCGGTGATGGTGCTCGGCGCCATGCTGCTGCAGTATCCGGTGGGCCGCTGGTCGGATCGCCACGATCGCCAGATGGTGTTGATCGGCATCGGCGGCTTCTGTGCCCTGATCTCGGCGGGGATTCTCTTCCTGCCGCTGCCGCCCTGGGGGCTGGCCGGGCTGCTGTTCCTGCTTGGTGGCGGCGTCTTCTCGCTGTACCCGGTATCGGTCGGGCACGCGGCCGACCGGGCCCCGGCCGGGGCCCTGGTGCGCATGAGCCAAGGCCTGCTGCTGATCAACGCCATCGGCTCGACCCTGAGTCCTCCGGTGATCTCGCCGGTGATGACGGTGGTCGGCGATACCGGGCTGTTCTGGTCGCTGGGTGCCCTGGGGCTCATCCTGGTGGGCTTCTTCGCCTGGCGGCGTAGCGTGCGCCCGGCGCCGGTGCCGGTGGCGCCGTTCTCGCCCGCCACGCCGCTCAGCGCCGCGGGGGCCGAGCTGTCGGTCACCGACGAGTGGCTCCAGGGCGCCCTGGAGCACGAGCACGCCGAGGATCTCTCCGATGCGGTGCCGGACGTGGCGGTGGCCGAGCCGCTGGTCGGCCCGCCGCCGCCCGACGAGCCGCACATCGTCTACTACGATGACGACGCGCCGACGGCGGCCGATCCCGAACCGCCCGGCGCGGCACTCGTCGAGGGCGGGACGGCACTGAGGTCGTGACCCGAGCGGGTAGCCCGGGGCCCGACCTACGGCTAATGGTCGACAAGACATAGTGAATCTACTATCGCCGGTATCATTTTTCCCAAGGTGCCCGCATGACGCCCTATACGCCGCCGCTTCGTGATGTTCGCTTCGTGCTCGGGGAACTCCTCGAGCACGGCTCCCTCTCCCTGCCCGGCTTCGAGGCCCTCGAGCCCGAGCTGGTGGATGCCGTGCTCGAGGAGGCCGCACGGCTGACCGGCGAGGTCTGGGCGCCGCTCAACGCCAGCGGCGACCGCCAGGGCTGTCGGCGTCGCGAGGACGGCGGAGTCGAGGTGCCGGACGGGTTCGTCGAGGCCTATCGGGCCTATGCGGAGGGCGGTTGGAACGGCATCGGCGTCGCCGAGGCCGAGGGCGGGCAAGGCCTGCCGGAAGTGGTGGCCAGCGCCGTCCAGGAGATGCTGCACGGCGCCAACATGGCGCTGGGCCTCTGCCCCATGCTCACCGCCGGTGCCATCGAGGCGCTGTCCCGGCATGGCAGCGAGGCCCAGCAGTCGCGCTATCTTCCGCCGCTGGTGGAGGGCCGCTGGACCGGCACCATGAACCTCACCGAGCCCCAGGCCGGCTCCGATCTCTCCCAGGTGCGCACCCTGGCGGTGCCTTGCCCCGCGGAGGAGGGCGAGCCCTATCGGCTCACCGGGCAGAAGATCTTCATCACCTGGGGCGAGCACGAGGCCGCCGAGAACATCCTGCACCTGGTGCTGGCGCGCACGCCGGATGCCCCGGAGGGCAACAGGGGCATCTCGCTGTTCCTGGTGCCCAAGTTCCTGGTCAACGACGACGGCTCCCTGGGCGAGCGCAACGACGTGATCTGTTCCGGGCTGGAGCACAAGCTCGGCATCCACGGCTCGCCGACCTGCGCGCTGAGCTTCGGCGAACGCGAGGGCGCCATCGGCTATCTGGTCGGCGAGGAGGGGCGCGGCCTCAATCACATGTTCACCATGATGAACGAGGCCCGCCACAAGGTCGGCATCCAGGGCATCGGGGTCGCCGAACGCGCCTGCCAGCAGGCCCTTGCCTATGCCCTGGAGCGGGTACAGGGGCGTCGACACGGCGCGCCCTGCGCCATCGCCGAGCACCTCGACGTCAAGCGCATGCTGCTCTCCATGCGGGCCCGCACCGATGCGCTGCGCGCCCTGGCGCTGAGCTGCGCGGCGCAGATGGACCGGGCGCGCCATGCCGGAGACGAGGCCGAGCGTCAGGCCGCCCAGGCCCGGGTCGAGGTGCTGATCCCGGTGGTCAAGGCCTTTTCCACCGACCAGGCGGTGGAGATCGCCTCGCTGGGCGTGCAGGTCCATGGCGGCATGGGCTACATCGAGGAGACCGGCGCCGCCCAGCTGCTGCGCGATGCGCGCATCGCGCCCATCTACGAGGGCACCAACGGCATCCAGGCCCTCGACCTGGCGGGGCGCAAGCTGGCTCGGGACGGTGGTGCGGCCCTGACCGCGCTGCTCGACGAGGTGGCGGGGACCGCCGAGGCCCTGGCCGCCAGCGCCGAGCTGCGCCCGCTGGGCGAGAGCCTGGCCGCCGGCATCGCCGACCTGCGCACCGCCATGGGCCTGGTGCTGGAACGGGGCCGTGATCCCGAGCAGGGGCCCGATGCCGTCCAGGCCTTCGCCACGCCGTTCCTGTCCCTGACCGGCCACGTGCTGTGCGCCTGGCAGCTGGGGCGGTCCGCGCTGTGTGCCGAGGCCGCCCTGGCCGCCGGCAGCGAGGACGGGGATTTCTATCGGGCCAAGCTGGCCGCCGCCGATCACGGGCTGCGTCACTGGCTGCCGCTGGGCCGTGCCCAACTGGCGTCGATCGAGGCCGGCATGGCGAGCCTCGCGGCGCTGGATCCCGCGACTCTCTGATCGCTCGACGCTGCCTCTTTGAGGACTCGACCGGTGGGCGCCGGAGGTGCATGCTGCACCGGGTGCCCGCGGGCACGTCATCCACACCAGCGGAGGAGAGGCAGCGATGAGTCAACAACCGATCGGCGTCGTGGGCGCCGGCACCATGGGCCAGGGCATCGCCCAGGTGCTGGCGACCTGCGGCTTCCGAGTGCGCCTGTATGACGTGGCCGAGGCTGCCCTGGAACGGGCTCGGGAGGCCATCGACGCGGGGCTAGGCAAGCGGGTGGCCAGGGACCGGATGAGCGAGGCCGAACGCGACGAGGCCCTGGCGCGGCTGCTGACCACCGCCGAGCTTGCGAGCCTGGCCGACTGTGCGGTGATCATCGAGGCCGCCCCCGAGCGGCCCGAGCTCAAGGAGCAACTGTTCCGAGACCTCAGCCGGCTCAGCGACGACGCCATCCTGGCCTCCAACACCTCCTCGCTGTCGCTGACCCGGCTGGCCGCGGTCAGCGCCCGCCCCGAGCGGGTGGTGGGCATGCACTTCTTCAACCCGGTGCCGGTCTTGAAGCTGGTCGAGGTGATCCGTGCCGAGCAGACCAGCGACGCCACCGTGGCGCGCATCGAGGCCCTGGCCGAGGCGCTGGGCAAGACCGCGGTGCGCGTGGGCGACTCCCCCGGCTTCGCCGTCAACCGCCTGCTGGTGCCGATGATCAACGAGGCGGCCTTCCTGGTGCAGGAGGGCGCGGCCACCCCGGAGGCGGTGGACCAGGCCATGCAGCTCGGCGCCGCTCATCCGATGGGGCCCCTGCAGCTTGCCGACCTGATCGGCCTGGACGTCTGTCTGGCGATCATGGAAGTGCTGCAGGAGGGCTTCGGCGATCCCAAGTACCGCCCCTGCCCGCTGCTGCGACGGATGGTCGAGGCCGGCTATCTCGGTCGCAAGAGCGGGCGCGGCTTCCACGCCTACTCCTGACCTCGACCAAAGCCGCCATTGTCGCCCAACCAAGCGTTCGCTAGGGTGAGGGCGAATCGTCCCTTTCGTTATCACGAGGAGTCATCATGAGCGAGCAGCCGATCGAGGTGCAGGACAACGCCGGCATCGTGCGCCTGACCGTCAACCGTCCCAAGGCGCTCAACGCCCTCAACAGCGAGGTCATCGCCGCCCTGGCGGCGACCCTCGACGAGCTCGAGGCCCGCGACGACCTGCGCGCGGTGCTGATCACCGGGGCCGGCGAGAAGGCCTTCGTGGCCGGCGCCGACATCACCGAGATGCGCGACAAGAGCGCGCCCCAGGCCCGCGATTTCGCCGGCCAGGCGCTCGCTACCCTCAAGCGGCTGGAGGCCCTGCCGGTGCCGGTGGTGGCGCTGGTCAACGGCTTCTGCCTGGGCGGTGGCTGCGAGCTGGCGCTGGCCTGTGACTGGGCGGTGGCCAGCGACAATGCCGTGTTCGGCCAGCCCGAGGTGCTGCTCGGGGTGATCCCCGGCTTCGGCGGCACCCAGCGCCTGCCGCGCCGGGTCGGCCCCGCCATGGCCCTGGACCTGGTCACCACCGGGCGCAAAATCGACGCCAACGAGGCCCTGCGCATCGGCCTGGTCAACCGGGTGATGCCCCAGACCGAGCTCGAGGACTACGCCGCCGAGCTGACCAAGCAGCTCGGCGGCAACGGTCCCCAGGCGGTACGCGGCGCCAAGCAGGCGGTCCACGACGGCATGGACCAGGACCTGGACAGCGCGCTGGCCCTGGAGACCAGCTTGTTTGCGCTGTGCTTCGCCGGCGAGGAACAGCGCGAGGGCATGAGCGCCTTCGTCGAGAAGCGCAAGCCGAACTTCTGAGCGGCGCTCGTCTCGCCGTTGAGACCGACGGCCGTGGCGGCGACGCCACGGCCGTCTTTCATGTTGCCTCATCGAGCCGGTGGCGCAGCCTGGCCACCAGGGAGCGCATCCGCGACACGTGGCTGCCATGCCAGTACAGCTGGCCGCAGGCCTCGCACTGCAGGAAGTCGTCCACGTAGCGGCGCGTCAGCGGTTCCAGCCGATGGATCACGCTGTCCTTGGCGACGGCCTCGAGTCGGCCGTTGCAGCGCGTACAGCGAGTGAAGGGCGCCAGTTCGTCGAGTCGCGCGAAGGCCCGCACCACCTCTACCAGCTGTTCGAAGGGATCGTCGGCGCGCACGAATCGCCCCAGAGAGACGCGCCGTCGCTTGAGCAGGTTGCGGTCGCGGGTCAGCAGGATGCGTGCCTCGGTCTCGGCCCATTCGGCGAGCTCGGCATCGTCGGCGCGATGGCGGTAGCGACAGTCGAGGCCCAGCAGGCGCAGGTAGCGGGCCAGTCGGCCCAGGTGGACGTCGAGTACGAAGCGGGGCGGCCGTGGCAGGGGCGGTCGCAGGCGATGCGACGCGGCCACCGGCGGTGCGGCGTCGGCGGGGTAGACGTTCACCGTCTCGCCGGCGGCGAGGCGATGGTCGAAGCCCACCGGGGCGTCATCGACGAGGATGGCGTCGACCTCCGGATGAGGCACGCCGAGGGCCTCGATCACGTCCTTGATGGCGGCGCGGCGGTCGACCCGGTAGGCCAGCGTGCGGCCGCGCCGCTCGCGGGGCAGGAAGTCGTCGAGCTCGCCGTGGAAACGCAGGCGGGCGGTGTCCATGGGGCTCCCGTGGAGCGGGGCGGCATCGCCTTCAGTCTAGGCGCTCGTCGCGTCGCCGGGCCAGGCGTGCCGGCCAGCCCAGGCGCAGCATACCGGTGGCGATGGCGGTGCCGGCCAGGGTAATGGCCATGCCGGCCAGGACCTGCAGGCTCAGCGTCTCGTCGAGCAGCACATAGCCCCACAGCAGGGCGCTGACCGGCACCAGGAAGGTGACCGTGGAGGTGGCGGTGGCTCCTGCGCTGGCGATCAGCCCGAAGTAGAGCAGAAACGCCAGGGTGGTGCTGAACACCGCCAGCGCCAGGCCGTTGGCCCAGCCCAGGCCGCTGATCGGGGCCTGGGGCCACAGCCACAGGCCCGGCAGCAGCAGGATCAGCCCGGACATGGCGCAGCTGCCGGCGGCCAGCACGCGCACCGGCAGGTGGGACAGGTAGGTCTTGGAGTAGTTGGTGGCGATGCCGTAGCAGAAGGTGGCGCCGAGCACCGCGAGGATGAACCAGCCGTCGCCGCCGAGGGCGAAATCCAGCCGGTCCGCCGAGAGCACATAGACCCCGAGGAAGGCCAGCGCCAGGCCCAGGTACTGGCGGCGCGACACCGGGGTGGCGAAGAACAGCGCGCCGAGCAGGGCGGTGAACAGCGGCGTGGTGGCGTTGATCAGCGAGGTGAAGCCGGCCTCCAATCGAGTGGTGGCCAGCGCCAGCAGCGAGAACGGCAGCACGTGGTTGACCAGCCCCAGCAGCATCAGCTTGCCGGCGTTTTCCCACACCAGCCGCAGGTAACGGGCGCCGAGCAGCAGCGGCACCATCAGCAGCGCGCCCACACCCATGCGCACCAGGATCAGCGGCACC
Organism: Halomonas sp. ABH4_019; assembly: GCF_056159885.1. Lineage (NCBI taxonomy): Bacteria > Pseudomonadati > Pseudomonadota > Gammaproteobacteria > Oceanospirillales > Halomonadaceae > Halomonas > Halomonas sp. ABH4_019. Next base: position 282,246 of record NZ_JBSWWC010000001.1, on the reverse strand, counting down.
GGACCGAATTCGGGCACCGCCACCCGCATGAAGATGAACGACATCCCCCACAGCGAGGAAAGCAGGATCAGGCGGAGGGTGTCGGCCGGGCTCATGGCGGGGTCCTGATAGTGGATGGGAAGGGGATCCATAAGCAGGGTAATCGCCCGAGCGCCGGCGGGGAAGGGCGTGGGCATTCACCTCTCTCCACCGCCCGGATCGTCATGCTCGGAAGCATCTCTGGCGTCGGCTTGATCCAGCGCCACCCCGTCCGGGCCAGGCGGTGCTGTGATGGAATTTTTCCCGCCAGGAGATACGCCATGCCTGCCATGATGGACGCCTGCGCTTTCTTCTCTCATCGGCGAGACGGCGTGCTCAAGGTTGCCGTGTGAGTCAGTGGCGTCTCATGATGGGGGCGATCCTGCTTTTCCTCCGCGTCCATGGACGGCCGTCGGGCTTTGGGCGCGGGGGCGAGAGGCGAGAGGCGAGAGGCGAGAGGTCTGCGCCTGGGCGCCTTGGGGAAGCCCGCCGAGAAGAACCTGCGATGCCTGACAAGGAGGCGAGCTTGACGATACGTGAATCGACGGGGCAAGACGAGCCCGCTCTGCTCTCCCTCCACGAGGCGGCCTTCGGCGCCTCGGAGGGCCCCACGGTCGCCGCGCTGGTGGCGGCCCTGCTGCACGACGACACGGCACGGCCGCTGTTGTCTCTGGTCGCCGAACGGCAGGGCAGGCCGGTGGGGCATGCCCTCTTCAGCGCGGTATCGATCGAAGGCCACCCCGGGGCGAGTGTGCGCATCCTCGCGCCTCTGGCGGTGGCGCCTGGGGAGCAGCGGCGAGGGATCGGCGGCGCCTTGATCGCCGAGGGCTTCGCGCGGCTGGCCGCTGCCGGGGTCGACTGCGTGCTGGTGCTGGGCGATCCTCGCTACTACGCCCGGGCCGGCTTCCGGGCGGATCATGCCATTACGGCGCCCCATCCGCTGGCGCATCCCGAGGCCTGGATGGCGCGCGAGCTCGCGTCCGGCGTGCTCGTGCGTCTGGCGGGTAGGGCGAGGTGTGCGGCCTCTCTCGAGGCACCGGAATACTGGTAATGTCCCAACGGTTCCACACGGAGGTGACCATGAAGACCATTGGCGTGCTCGGCGGCATGAGCTGGGAATCCACCCAGAGCTACTACCGAGCCCTCAACGAGGGCGTGAAGCGCGAGCTGGGCGGCTTGCATTCGGCGAAGGTGGCGCTTTACAGCGTCGACTTCGCCGAGATCGAGGCGCTGCAGCGCGAGGATCGCTGGGACGCGGCGGGCGAGCGGCTCGCCGAGGCGGCCCAGCGGGTGCAGGCCGCGGGGGCGGACCTGCTGCTGATTGCCACCAACACCATGCACAAGGTCGCGCCTCGGGTCGAGGCGGCCATCGAGATCCCGCTGCTGCACATCGCCGATGCCACCGCCGAGCGGCTGCGCGAGGACGGCATTCGCCGGGTGGGACTGCTGGGCACGCGTTTCACCATGGAGCAGGCCTTCTACAAGGATCGGCTCACCGAGCGCTTCGGCATCGAGGTGCGGGTGCCGGAGGCCGAGCAGCGCGAACGGGTGCATCGGGTGATCTTCGATGAGCTGTGCCAGGGGTGCATCGAGCCGACCTCGAAGGCGGTGTTTCTCGAGATCATCGCGGATCTGCATGCGCGCGGCGCCGAGGCGGTGATCCTCGGCTGTACCGAGATCGCGCTGCTGGTCGGCCAGGCCGATACTTCGGTGCCGCTCTACGACACCACGGCCCTGCACGCCGAGGCCGCGGTGCTCGCCGCGCTCGCCGAGGAAAAAGCGTAGCCGGCTTGGTAGAGTAAATCTTCCACCAATGCCAGGGAGGCAAGGATGCGCATCACCCAGCTCAACATCTATCCGGTCAAGTCGCTGCGCGGCATCACTCTCGAGCGGGCCACGCTTACCGAGCGCGGCCTGGCCTTCGATCGCCGCTGGATGGTCGTGGACGCCGATGGCCGCTTCGTCACCCAGCGCGAGCGCCCCGCCATGGCTCGGGTGACGGTGCGCCTCGAGGCCAATCGCCTGGTGCTGGAGCATCCCGAGGTCGCGCCCCTGGCCGTGCCGCTGGAGCGTCACGGACTCGAGCGTCTCGAGGTGAGCATCTGGAAGGACGTCTGCGAGGCGCTGGATGAAGGCGTGGAGGCGGCCGACTGGCTCACCGAGGTGCTGGGCGGCGCCGATGACGGCGGGCTGCGGCTGGTGCGATTCCCCGAGGAGCGACGCCGCGAGGTGGAGGCCGATTACCTGAGGGGCGAGTCGGCGCATACCGCTTTCTCCGACGGCTATCCGCTGCTGGTGACGCACCAGGCCTCGCTCGAGCGACTGAACGAACGCCTCGCCGCCAAGGGGCTCGATCCCGTGCCGATGGGGCGTTTCCGGCCCAACCTGGTGGTCGAGGGAGAAGCGCCTTTCGCCGAGGTCGACTGGGATGCGCTGACCTTCGAGTCGGGAGTCCGCCTGGGGCTGCGCAAGCCCTGCAAGCGCTGCAAGATCATCACCCAGGATCCGCTTACCGGTGAGGCGCCGGTCCCCAAGGAGCCGCTGAAGACGCTGGTCGAGATGGACACCCAGCCGGGCTGGAAGGGCGCTTTCTTCGGACAGAATGCCATCCCGCTCGAGGGCGTCGGCCAGATGCTGCGTGTCGGCGAGCGGCTTGCGGCGACGGTCCGGGGCTGAGGCGTAGTGTTGTCGCTGAGCCCGGCGCGGGAGTCCGACCGTGACTGGGCCGCCGCCCTGGTGCAGGCCAACATGCGCGAGGACTATGAGCGCCATGGCCTTGATTGGCATCCGGCGGCGTTTGAGGCCGGCTGGGCCGCCGGCGAGAACCATCTGCTGTGGTGTGAAGGCGCCTGCGTGGGCTATCTGCGCCTCCACTACGGTGAAGGCATCGGCTATCTCCAGGACCTGCAGGTCGTGGCCGGTCGGCGCGACGTCGGGCTCGGCGCCCGGGCGCTCGAGGCCGCCAAGGCGCGGGCCCGCGAGCGTCGCCTCGAGGCGCTGCGGCTCAAGGTCTTCGCCGACAGCGCGGCCGTGCGGTTCTATCGCCGCCACGGCTTCGTCACGCTGTTGGATGATCCGCCGCTGGTCGGCATGGAATGTCGCCTGGCCGCGGCCGGGTGAACCCACCCGGGTCTCCAAGGGGGAGGCCCTAGCCCATAAGGAAATGACATGATCGTGATCTATGGCATCCGCCATCGTCTGGACCCCATCAAGGCTCGCCTCTCGGCGGTGATCCACGACTGCATGATGTCGGTGCTGGGCATGCCCGAGGACAAGCGGGCCCACCGCTTCATGCCGATGGACGCCGACGACTTCTATTACCCCGGCGGGCGCAGCGACGCCTACACCGTGATCGAGATCAACATGATGGCGGGGCGCACGGCCGAGACCCAGAAGGCCTTGATCGAGGCGCTGTTCGCGCGCATCGAGGCCCGGCTCGGCATCGCGCCGGTGGACGTGGAGATCATCCTCAAGGAGCAGCCGCCGCACTGCTGGGGCTTCCGCGGCATGACCGGCGACCAGGCCCGGGATCTCGCCTACCGCGTGCGCGTCTAGCCCGGCTCGCGTGTCGGCAGTTCCTCTGCCGTCAGCGCGAGGAAGTGCGCCGGTGGCGCATCGCACTCGGCCAGTTGGTCGCCGCCCCAGCGGGCCAGGGCCTGCATGGCCGGCAGCAGCGCCGCGCCCCGGGGCGTGAGGTGATACTCGTGGCGTTTCGATCCCGCTTCGGAGGGGACCCGTGCGATGATGCCGTGCTCGGCGAGCCGGCGCAGGCGGCTCGCCAGGATGTTGGTCGGGATCCGCTCGGCGCAGTGGCTGAAGTCGCCGTAGCGATGCTTGCCCTTGGTGATCTCGCGCAGGATCACCAGGCTCCAGCGATCGCCGACGAGTTCCAGGGCGCGGGCCAGGGGGCAGGGCGTCGGATGTCGAGTGGGGTCGTTCATGTCGCGCAGGATAGCGTCATGTGCCAATAGCTTGCAATGTGCAAGTTTTGCCCCTAGTTTACTTTCGTATTGAAAGTAACTAAAGGAGCTTGCCGATGCTCGGCCCCACCCCGGGTTCCTTCTCGTGGAGCGAGACGACGGAGGGTGTGCTCAACACCCGCGAGAAGGCGCATCTGATCTATCAGCTGGTGCGCAGCCAGTGGGACGAACGCCTGGGTCGGCTGGCCTGGCGGCTCGATCGTTCGCGTACCCGCAGGCGCGGCGTGGATCTTGCGCGCCTTCGGCCGCCCGACAGCGCCCTATGCCGTCGGGTCGAGGCCCAGGTGGCGGCACAGTACAGCCCCGCGCTGCTGGCGCACTGCTATCGCACCTGGTGGATGGGCGCGCTGGTGGGGCAGTCGCTGGGGGTCGAGGCGGATGCCGAGACGCTCTATGTGGCCTGCCTGATGCATGACGCCGGCCTGGCGGAAGCGCATGCCGGCTGCATCGCGGGCACGGCCTTCCAGGTTACCGGGGCCCGAGAGGCACGGCGGCTGGCGCTCGATGCGCGGTGGCGCGACGCCGATGCGATCCGCCTCTACGAGGCGATCAGCTACCACCTGAATCCGTGGCTCGACGCCGGCCGTCACACGGCGGAGGCCCTGCTGCTCAAGTACGGGGCGCACATGGACGTGGTCGGTGCCCATCGGCACCTGTTACCCGCGCAGGCGCTGGAGGAGATTCATCGACGCCACCCGCGCGACGGCTTCCGGCAGGAGATCACCCGCTCCATCCAGACGTTGCCGCATCAGCGCGGCAGCCATGCCGGGGTGCTGCGGCGGCTGGGCTTCGCCCGGCTGGCCGAGCGCAACCCCCTGGATCGGCGCCGTGGCGCCTGAGCGGCCGGGGGCTAGTCGGATGTCGACGCTTGCCCGGCACGGTGAAGGCGCCGGTGCAGGGTGTGCACTCGCTCGTCGAGTCCTTCGGCGGGCCCCTCCACGGTGACGCCCGGCACCACCTGCTGAATCGGCAGCGGGGCCACCGGCGGTGGCGGAACGCCCAGGGCGCCCAGCCATTCCCCCAGCTGGGCGCTGGAACTGGCATAGACGATACGGCCGAGCCCCACCCAACCGTGGGCTGCGGCGCACATCGGGCAGTGCTCGCCGGAGGTGTAGACGGTGGCCGCGGCCCGCTCCGCCGGGCTCAGGTGTTCCGCCGCCCAGCGGGCGATGGCGAACTCGGGGTGTCGCGTGGCATCGCCGCCGGCGATGCGGTTGCGATCCTCGAACAGCACCTCGCCGTCGGCCGACACCAGCAGCGAGCCGAAGGGCTCGTCGCCGGCCACCAGGGCCTCCTCGGCGAGGGTCAGGCAGTGTTCGAGATGCTTGCGGTCCGCGTCCTGGATCATGGTCGTCGTTCCTCGCTGCGCTGGCTCTTTCCCGGAGTGTAATCCCTGGCGGGCGCCGTGGCAGGTGCCGGGGGGATATCCGCGAGGCAAGTCGGCCGCGTGCCTCGGGCTGGGGCGTCGCCGAGGTCCGGGGGGGCGAGGGGGCAGGGCGCCGGGGATGCCCCCTGTCATGTGTGTGTTTCGTTGGGTAACGATGAGAGTGGAAGCCAACGATGCGGCCGACTATGTTGCCTGCCAGCCACTCGGCGCTTTCAAGGAGACAAGGAGTCGGACATGGACCTGGCAACTCTCATCGGCCTCGTCGGGGCCATCATCCTGGTGGGTACGGCGGTCGCCCTCGGCGCGTCGCCGGTGATCTTCTTCAACCCGCTGTCCCTGCTGATCGTCTTCGGCGGCACCCTGTGCGTGGTGATGGCCAAGTTCAGCCTTGCCCAGCTCAAGCAGGCCCTCAGAGCCACCAGCCGCGCCTTCAAGTTTCAGTTGCCGGACACGACCGCCAGCATCGACGAGCTGGTCGCCCTCGCCAAGACGGCACGCCAGAAGGGGCTGTTGGCGTTGGAGGGGGAGCAGGCGTCGAGCCCCTTCCTGCAGCAGGGGCTGCAGATGCTGGCCGATGGCTTCGATGACCAGACGCTGCGCGAGCTGCTCCAGAAGGAGCGGCTGCTGACCCTGGAACGCAACCAGTTCGGTGCCAACCTCTTCTCGGCGATGGCCGAAGTGGCCCCGGCGATGGGCATGATCGGTACCCTGGTGGGGCTGGTGCAGATGCTCGCCAACATGAGCGATCCGAGCTCGATCGGGCCGGCCATGGCGGTGGCCCTGCTGACGACCCTCTATGGCGCCATGCTGGCCACCATGGTGGCCAGTCCCATCGCCGCCAAGCTCTCGCTGCGCACGTCGCAGGAGGCGCGCATGCAGGCGCTGTGGATCGACGCGCTGATCGCCATCAAGCGGGAGACGAATCCCCGCGTCATCGAGCAGATGCTGAGCCTCTACCTGCCTCCGGAGCAGCGGGGCCGAGAGGAGGGTGGCGAGCTTTCGGCGGAGGCGACCGATCATGGATGAGATCACCCAGTCGAAGCGTTCCGGGGTGGCGGGCTGGATGGTGACCTACGCCGACCTGATGTCGCTGCTGATGTGCTTCTTCGTGTTGCTGCTGTCGTTTGCCGAGATCGATGCCGAGCGCTTCGAGCGACTGGCCGGGGAACTGGCCAGGGCCTTCGGTGTGCAGCGCGAGGTGCCGGCGGAGCAGATACCCATGGGGACCAGTCCGGCCTTCGATCGTTTCGCGCCGGGGCGCCCCCAGCCGACGCCCCTGGAGCAGGTGCGCCAGAGCACCAGCGAGGAGCGCCCGCGGCATGACACCTTCCGGGGCACCCTGGAGACGACGCAGGATCAGCGAATGAGGGCCGTCTCGCGGGAAGTCGCGGTACTGTTGGAAGACGCGGTGGCAAAGGGCCAGGTGCGCGTCGAGGCCGACGAACAGCGCATCGTGATGCGCATCCAGGAGCAGAGCACCTTCCGCTCCGGGGAGGCCCGGGTGCTTGCCCCGTTCGCCGAACTGCTGGGGCGGATATCGGAGGTGCTGGTCGATGTGCCCGGGCGGCTGGAGGTGGACGGTCATACCGACGACGTGCCGATCGGTGGCAGTCGCTATGCCAGCAACTGGGACCTGTCGGCGGCCCGCGCCGCTTCGGTGGCCAACGTGCTGATGGACAACCCGCGCATGGACCCGCAGCGGCTGGTGGTGCGGGGGTTCGCCGACACGCGCCCGTTGGTCGAGGAGCCGACGCCCCAGGCGCGGGCGCGCAACCGGCGGGTCGAGATCACCATCGATCTCGGCGTCTCGCGGCGCGCCATGGGAGCCGTCCCCTTCGAGGACCTGTCCGGCTCCTGACGCCTCGCGGTCATGGCCCCGGCAGCGTCGGCACCAGCCCCAGCGCCGTGACCAGGCGGACCAGTTCGGCCAGGTTGGCGGCGCCCAGCGCCTTCATGGCCCGCAGCCGGTAGATCTCCACGGTCTTGGCGCTGATCCCCAGGCGGGCGGCGATCTCGCGGCTGGTCAGGCCCTCGGCGATGTGGACCAGGATCGCCTGCTCCTTGGGTCGCAGGGCCGCGAAGCGCGCGTGCAGCGCCGAGCGTCGTGTGCGTTCCACGCGCTGCCGGCGCGATGCCGCCGCGGCACGCTGCAGCAGGTCGATGAGCTGCTGCTGGTTGAAGGGTTTCTCGACGAAGTCGAAGGCGCCCGCCTTCAGCGCGCTCACCGCCATGGGCACGTCGCCGTGGCCGGTCATGCAGATCAGCGGCGTCTCGTCGCCGCGCTCGATCAGGCGCTGCTGCACCTGCAGGCCCGACAACCCGGGCATGCGCACGTCGAGCAGGACGACGTCGTGGCGCTCGGGGTCGGTGGCGAGGAAGCTTTCGCCGTCCCCATAGGCCAGGGTGGACAGCCCCACGGAGTCGAGCAGCCAGGCCAGCGACTCGCGCAGGTCCGCGTTGTCGTCGACGATGGCGATGCAGGGAGGTGGGGGAAACTCGGTCACGCGGGACTCCGGCGGCGGGCGATGAAGGGCGCCTCGGGCGCAGCGAGAAGTGTACCCCCTGACGGTCCAGGCGGTCATGCCAAGGTCCGCGCTCGCGAGGCGCCGGGCGCCCATGGCCGGGCCTGGCTCAGCCGGTATCGGCGAGGCGCAGGGTGCCCCGAAACAGGGTGCCCTGGTCGCCGGTTGCCTCGAGGACCAGGCCTCCGCCCATGGCCTCCATCAGCGAGCGGGCGATGGCGAGCCCCATGCCGAGGCCGTCGCCTCGGGTGCTGTGGAAGGGCGTGAACAATCGTGCCCGGGTCGCCGCCTCGATGCCGGGCCCCCGATCCTGTACCCGGAAGACCAGTTCCCGGCCGCCCGGATGGCGGGCCGATATGGTGACGCGCTCGGCGCCGGGGTGATCGCGGCTGGCGTCCAGGGCGTTGCGCAGCAGGTTGACCAGCACCTGTTCCAGGGCCAGCGGGTCGCCCTGGACCGTCGGCAGGTCGTCCGGCAGGTCGTGCACCAGGCGCACGCCGGCCTGGCGGAATTGCCAGTCGCACAGCCGTACGGCGCCCTCGACGGCGGTGGCTAGCGCCAGGGGCGCGCAGCGGGTCTCGCCGCGGCGCACGAAGGTGCGGATCAGGCGCAGCCGTTCGGCGAGATCGCCGACCTGCTCGTGAATGCGCCCAAGCGGTAGCGCCAGGTCGCGGGCGGGGGCGTCCGGGGCGGCCTCGAGCCGCATCAGCGCGCCGCTGGCGTAGTTGGCGATGGTCGCCAGCGGCTGGTTGAGTTCGTGGGCGATGGTCGAGGCCAGTTCGCCGGTGGCCGCCAGGCGGTTGGCGTGGGCGATCTGTTCCTGATGGCGGCGCGCCTGGGCCTCGGCCTCGCGGCGTTGGCCGATGTCGCGCGATACACACAGGATGTCGAGCAGCTCGCCGCTGTCGGGGTCGCGGCGGGTGCGGCTGGTGGTCTCGATCCATACGTAGCGGCCATTCCGGGCCCGGAAGCGATAGCTGAGCCGATAGAAGCCGTCGCGGTGATAGACCCGGGGCGACTTGGCGAGCAGGTCGGCCAGGTCATCGGGGTGGAAGAGCGCGTAGGCCGAGACGCCGAGCAGCGCCTCCGGGGCGTAGCCGATCAGCTCGCGGGCGGCCGGGGAGGCATACAGGAAGGTGCCGTCGCGGGCGTGCCGGGAGATCAGGTCGGTGGTGTGCTCGGTCAGCCAGCGATAGTGGTCGCGGTCCTCGCCGAGCCGCGCGCAGCGCGACTCGAGCTCGGCTTTCTTGGCCTCGAGTGCCGCCAGGCGCGCCTCGAGGTCGGCACGTCCGTCCTCCATCAGCGGGCCGGGTCCACCAGGCCGCCCAGCGAGGCGTTGCGCCGGAACCAGCCGGCGATGCTGGCGCGGGGATGACGGGTCGGCAGCACCTCATGGGGCACCCGGTCCGAGAGGAAGCATACGAAGGTGCCGGCCTCGGGACGCACCCGAACCAGCTCCCGCTCGGGGTCGTCGGCGTCGTAGATCACCATCTCGCCGCCGCCGTCGTCGGGCCAGCCGGGATTGAGGTAGCCCACGGTGGAGATCACCCGGTTGGCGCGGCCGCGGAAGCTGTCGAGGTGGCGCCGATAGAAGGCACCCGGCGGGTACTGGGCGAAGTGGGCCTCGTACTCGAACAGCCCCAGGAACAGTGCTTGGTTGAGGGCCTGCTGCAGCTCGCCCATGGCCTCCAGGTAGCGGCGCTGGGCCGGGCTCTCGCGGTCGAGCCAGCGGATGGCGTCGCCGCGGATGTCGTGGCGCAGATGGTGCTCGGTGCCGCGCCCGACGCCGGCGGCGGCCAGGGCGTCGCGAGCGGCCATTTCCTCGACCTCGGCCAGCAGCGGGGCATGCAGCGTCTCGGGCAGGAAACCCTCGCCGAGGTACCAGCCCCGTTCGACCAGGGCATCGAGCAGTTCGCTGAGCCGTGAAGGCGGCAGGTGCGGAGGGTTCATGATGGCGTCACCCGGCGTTCGGGATGAAAGCGCAGTTCACCCGAGGGGCGTCGGAACAGGCTGATCGGCATGTCGAAGCCCTCGGCCAGCAGCTCCACCAGCATCATCGACGACAGCCCCCAGATCACGTGGTCGGCGTGGCGGTAGCTCGGCACGAAGTAGTCGCGGCCGTCGACGCGAATCACGTCGGTGTGGGTGCGGCGGTCGGCCAGGAAGTCCGCTACGGGGACCTCGAAGATGGCGTCCAGTTCGCCCCGGTCGGCCACCAGTGGCAGGTCCGGCGGGATCACGCCCACATAGGGCGTGACCTTGAGGCCGTGCAGCGACAGCACCTCCGAGAGCCGGCCGAGGACCTCCACCCGGGCCGGCGGCAGGGCGATCTCCTCCTCGGACTCGCGCAGCGCGGTGGCCAGCAGGTCGGTATCCCCTTGCTCGCGCTTGCCGCCGGGAAAGGCCACCTGCCCGCTGTGGGTGGCGAGATGGGCGGCGCGGCGGGTGAACAACAGGGTGGGCTCGGGGCGCGCCACCACGGGGATGAGCACGGCCGCCTGGGGCAGGTCGACACGCAGTCGATGCGGCGCATGTGCTTGCAGGCGCTCGCGGAGTTTCTCTAACATGGTGATTCCGTCGGGTTTCACCCCTTTTACCCAGTCGCCGTGTGCGGCGTCAAGCCCGGCTCATGTCCCGCCGCCAGCCTGCCAGGGAGCGCCATGAACTTTTGCAGCCATTGTGGTCAGCCGGTCCGATTCGCGATTCCCGACGGCGACGACCGGCCACGCTACCTGTGCGAGGCCTGCGGGACCATCCACTACCAGAACCCGCGCATTGTCGCCGGCACCCTGCCGGTGCATGGCTCGCGGGTGCTGCTGTGTCGCCGCGCCATCGCTCCGCGCAAGGGCTACTGGACGCTGCCGGCGGGCTTCATGGAGAACGCCGAGACCACCGTCGAGGCGGCGGCTCGCGAGACCCGCGAGGAGGCCCTGGCCGAGGTGGCGATCCATCATCTCTACACCCTGATCAACCTGCCGCATATCGACCAGGTGTTCATGATCTTTCGCGCCGAGCTGACCGGCGACTTCGGTGCCGGCCCGGAGAGTCTCGAGGTCGCGTTGTTCGAGGAGCGGGAGATTCCCTGGGACGAGCTGGCCTTTCCCACCATCGAGCGTACCCTGCGCCACTTCTTCGCCGACCGTCGGGACGGCGACTTCCCGCTGCACGTCAGCGACATCACCCCCGAGGATCGCGAGCGCTACTTCGGCTCGGCCTGATGCGATGATCGCCGCCGACGTCGTCGCCCCGGTCACAGGTCCGCGAGCCGCCAGGCGTCGTAGGCCGGTTCCTCGTAGGGGTGCGCACGCCTGAGCGCGGCGAGTGCCTCGTCGATCAGGGCGTCCTCGCAGACCAGCTCCACCTTGAGCTCCGCCACGCGTTCCAGGTCGCCGACCCGGCCGAGGTGAGGGTTGGCCCCCGCCAGCGGGCGGAACTGGCCCGTGCCGGGCGTCTGGAAACAGCAGGCCTCATAGTCGCCGATGCGTCCGGCGCCGGTCGCGAAGACGGCCTCCTTGACGGCCTCGGCGTCCTCCACGGGCACGAAGAAGGCGAGCTTGTACATGGGCATCTCCCGTCATTCGAGTGTCGTCCTCCCGTTGTGCCACAAGGCGCCCCGGGTGTCAGCCGATGAGCCGTCGACGGCGCCGGACGCCGCGAGCCGAGGAGACGTTTTGACAGGCCGCTGTCGAGCGACGAGCCTCTGGGACGACCACCAAAGGAGGACCGTCATGCATCCTGCGCTCGATGCCCTGCTGCGCCGCCATGGCATTCGCCCACGAGGGGAGCCCACGCCGCTGTCCGGCGGCGACATCGCCGCCGTCTATCGCCTGTCGACCGACCGTGGCGAGGCGGTGGCCAAGCATGACGACGCCGTGCGGCTGGCCGGCGAGGCGGAGGGGCTCCAGGCGCTGCGCCAGGCGTCGCCGCGCCTGGTGGTCCCGGAGGTCTGGGGAGAAGGCGATGGTTGGCTGGTGATGGAGGCCCTGGCACCGAGGCCTCGAGCGCCGCACGACGAGATCATCCTGGCCGAAGGGCTGCGCGAGATGCATGCGGCCGGCACCGCGCCCCATGGCTGGCCCCGGGACAATGCCTGCGGCGCCACGCCTCAGCCCAATGCGCCGCTGGCCGACGGGCGCGCCTTCCAGCGTGAGCGCCGCCTGCTGCCCCTGGCGAGGGCCTGTCATGCCCGGGGGCTGCTGGACGATCGGCTGCGCCAGCGCGTGGAGGGCGTGGCCCATGGCCTCGAGACCTGGTTGCCGGACGCCTCGGCGAGCCTGGTACACGGCGATCTGTGGTCGGGTAACGTGCTCTATACAGCGCGCGGGCCGGCGCTGATCGACCCGGCGGTCTATCGTCACTATCCGGAGGTCGACCTGGCCATGCTGACGCTGTTCGGGGCCCCTTCATCGGCCTTCTTCGAGGCCTACTGGCAGGGCGACGCGCCCGAGGACTGGCCGCGCCGCGAGGCGTTGTTCCAGCTGTATCCGCTGCTCAATCACCTGCTGCTGTTCGGTGGCGCCTACCGGGAGGGGGTGGCTCGGGCCCTGGCTCGGGTGGAGCGGGTCTGAAGCGTCAGCCCCGAGGCCCACGGCACAGCCAGGCCAGTCTGCGTCGCCACCAGGCCGCCCGGGGGCGCGGTGACGGCGCGCCGGCCGGCAGGGGGAGGGTCAGGAAGTCGGCGATGGGCGCGACCTGGTCGGGACGGTCGAGCATCGGGGCGTGGCCGCAGCCGGGGGCCTCCAGGCGGACCAGCGTCGGCTGCTCGCGTTGCATGCGGTCCACGCTGTCGGCGCGCAGCAGCGGCGAGTCGGCGCCGCGCACCACCATCAGCGGGCAGCGGATGGCCCGCCAGTCGGCCCAGGTGTCGCGAGGCGAGTCGTGGACAAACTGCTCGCCGATGCGGGGATCGTAGTGGTAGGTCCAGCCGCCGTCCGGGAGCCGGCGGGCGCTCTCGAGAGCCAGGCGTCGCCAGGTCGCCTCGTCCTGGATGCCGAAGCCGGCGTAATGGGCACGCAGCTCCGCGGCGAGGTCGCTGAAGCGGCTGAAGCGGTGCGGCACGCCGAAGTAGCTGGCCAGCGAGGCCAGGCCGTCCGGGTCCAGTTCCGGCCCCACGTCATTGAGCACCAGGCGTTCGATGCGCGGGGCGGTCTCCGCGTCGGCGGCCAGCAGCATGCCGAGCAGCCCGCCCATGGAGGTGCCGACCCAGGGCACTCGCTCGAGGGCGAAGTGATCCAGTACCGCGACTGCTATGGTCATGTAGTGGGAGTACAAGTAGTCATGGGAGGGATAGAGCGACCAGCTGGACAGGCCGCGCCCGGGCGTGTCCGGGGCCAGGACCCGCCAGCCGGGGCCCAGCCGACGGGCGAGCTCGGCGAAGTCGCCGCCATGGCGGGCCAGCCCATGCCAGGCGATCAGGGTGCGGGGCGCGTCGGGATGCCAGACGCGCACGGCGATCTCCAGCTCTCTGACGCGCACGAAGGCCAGGTCGTCCATGGGCGCTCCTCTATGGTCATGGCCTATGCTGCTTTGCAGCATAGTCGATTCCACGGTCGTCGCCGTTCGGTGTGATAATTTTCACGCTAATTGCATGGACCGAGGATGGATTGCCGCTACAAACATGCGACAATGAATGTATAGTCACACTTCGCAGAAGGAACTTGCCGATGAAGCCGTTTCATCCGGTGCCGGCGGGGCGTCTCGCCCTCTTGCCTTGCCTGCTGGCCCTGTCGCTGGCCGGCCAGGCCCAGGCCGCCGACTTGTTGACCATCACCCAGGATGCCCTCGACCGCAATGCCAGCCTGGCCTCGGCCCGGGCCCAGTATGGCAGCGTGGAGGCGGGCCGCGATGTCGAACAGGGCGATCTGCTGCCGCAGCTCACGGCCTCCGGGCAGGTGGCGCACAATCGTCAATACGAGAGCCAGCGTTCCTCGCTCGCCGCCGCCGGCGGCACGGGAAGCAGCGGCGAAAGCGATGACAGCTACAACAGCGCCGCGCTGTCCCTGGAGGCGACCCAGGCGCTGTATGACGCCTCCAACAGCGCCGAGGTCGAGCAGGCCGAGCGCCAGATCGACCAGCAGACCTACCAACTGGCGGCCACCGAGCAGCAGGTGCTGATCGACGTGGCGTCGGCCTACTTCGATATCCTGCGGGCCCACGAGATCCTCGAGGCGCGTCGCGCCCAGGAGCGGGCCATCGGGCGCCAGCTCGAGCAGGCCCAGGAGCAGTTCGACGTGGGACTGATCGCCATCACCGAGGTGGAAGAGGCCAGGGCCAGCTATGACCAGTCGCGGGCCGAGCGGATCGCCGCCGAGAGCGATCTGCAGGTCAGTTTCGAGGCCCTGGAGCGGTTGACCGGAGAGCGCTACGAGAGCATCGACGCCCTTCAGGAGGCCATGCCGGTGACGCCGCCCGAGCCGAGCAATCGCGATGCCTGGGTCGACCTGGCGATGGACAACAATCCGCTGGTGCTGGCCAGCCAGGCCGGTGTCGAGGTGTCGCGCAGCGGCGTGGACATCGCCCAGGCCCAGCGGCTGCCGGTGGTGCAGGCCTTCGCCAACTACGACTATGCCGATGCCGACCAGGATGGCCTCGAGGGGCACTCGTCCTCCAGCCAGGTCGGCGTGGGCGTGAGCCTGCCGCTCTACACCGGCGGGCGGACCAGTGCGGGGATCCGCCAGTCCACCTATTCCCTGGAGGCCAGCCAGTACGACTTCGAGGACCAGCGTCGCCAGACCATCCAGCAGGTACGCTCGCTGTACACCCAGGTCAGCAACGACGTGGCCACGGTGGAGGCCAGGGCCCAGGCCATCGTCTCCAACCAGAGCGCGCTGGACGCCACCCGCGCCGGCTACGAGGTCGGCACCCGCAACATCGTCGACGTGCTCAACGCCGAGCAGAGCCTCTACGATGCCATCGCCGATCATGCCGATGCCCGCTTCAACTACGTGATCGACCTGCTCACCCTGCGTCAGCAGTCGGGCACCCTGAACGTCGAGGCCATCGAGTCGATCAACGATTGGCTGGCGGACGACCAAAGCGTCTACCTGTCGCTGCCCGATGCCCGCGAGGGTGGCCGCTACGACGAGGCGATGGACATCGGCGCGCCGCCGCGTCCCGAGTCGTGAAGGCGCTTACGTACAAGCATGGATGTATGTTTAGATCCGTTTCCGTCGCTCGCTGACCCGCGTCGACGTTCGATCCCCTAACGAGATTGTCAGGCATGAAAACGACCCTACAACGCAGCCGCGCCGGGCTGCTGGCGCTGGCCGCGGGCCTGCTGTTGTCCGCCTGTGGCCAGGACGAAGCCTCCCAGCAGCAGGCCGCGGCGCAGGGCGGCGAGGCGCCGCCGCAACCCAAGCAGGTGGCGACCCTGGCGCGCCAGGACATCCCCCTGGACAAGTCCTACCCCGCCAAGCTGCGCAGCGAGAGCGAGGTGACTCTGGTGGCGCGCGTCACTGGTTTCCTCGAGGCACGCCACTTCGAACCCGGCGAGATCGTCGAGGAAGGCGAGAGCCTCTACGCCATCGAGCCGGATCTGTACCAGGCGACCGTGGCCCAGCGCGAGGCCGATCTGGAGAGCGCCCAGGCCGAACTGGCCCGGGCGCGCCGCGATGCCAACCGCTTCCAGCAGCTGCTCAGCCAGAACTCGGTGAGCCGCCAGCAGGTCGACCAGGCCCAGGCCGATCTCAACGTGGCTCGGGCCAGCGTGGCCCAGGCCGAGGCGGCCCTGGCCAGCGCCCGCATCGACCTGGGCTATGCCGACGTCACCGCGCCGGTCGGCGGGGCCATCGGCCTCAGCCAGGTCAATGTCGGTAACCTGGTCAGTTCCGGCACCGAGCTCGCCACCATCACGCCGCTGGACCCGCTCGAGGTGCGCTTCCAGCTGCCCCAGCAGGATGCCTTCGCGCTGCGTCGCCAGCTCGGCGATGCGTCGCTCGACGATATCGGCGCGAGCCTCGAACTGCCGGGGAGCGAGGGTAGCCTCGAGGGGCATCTGGAGTTCCTGGGCTCGCGGGTGGACGAGGCCACCAGTACCGTCCAGGCCCAGGCCTCCTTCGCCAATCCCGAGGCGCGTGTCCTGCCGGGGCAGTTCGTCCGGGTGCGCCTGGAGGGCCTGAAGCGCTTCGAGGTGCTGGCGGTGCCCGAAATCGCGCTGGGCCAGGGCCTGATGGGGCCCCAGGTGTTCGTGCTCGACGAGGACGACGTGGCGCGTGCCCGGCCGGTGGAGCTCGGCGAGCTGGCCGGCCCCTGGCAGATCCTGACCGGCGGCGTGGAGCCGGGCGAACGGGTGGTGGTCGGCGACCCGGCCGGCCTGCAGCCGGGCACGCCGATCCAGGCCCAGCCCTTCGATGGCGATGCCGCGGCACTGGTTGCCCAGGCCAATGCGGCCCAGCCTGCCGGCCAGGGCCAGGGCCAGGGCCAGGGCCAGGGCCAGCAGCAGGGAGATAACGGTGCGGCCGCCGGGCAGGCCGCATCGGCCGAAGAGGACGCGGCGGAATGAACTTCTCCAACTTCTTCATCAAGCGACCGATCTTCGCCACGGTGCTGGCGATCATCCTGACGGTGATTGGGTTGATGAGCATGCGGGTGCTGCCCATCGAGCAGTATCCCAGCGTGGTGCCGCCCACGGTCTCGGTCAATGCCACCTTCCCCGGGGCCGACGCCGAGACCGTGGCCCAGACGGTGGCGGCACCGCTGGCGGAAGCCATCAACGGCGTCGAGGACATGCTCTACATGACCTCGACCAGCGCCGACAACGGCTCGATGAGCCTCTCGGTGTCCTTCGATATCGGCACCGACGGCGACATCAACACCATCAACGTCAACAACCGGGTGCAGGGGGCGCTCTCCCAGCTGCCCGAGGCGGTGCAGGACCAGGGCGTGACGGTGGAGCTGCGTTCCAGCTCGATCCTGATGCTGGTGTCGCTGATCTCGCCCCAGGGCGACTATGGCAAGGTCTACATGCAGAACTATGCCACCCTCAATATCCTCGACGAGCTGCGCCAGGTGCCTGGCGTCGGCGAGGCCGAGGTGCTGGGGGGCGGTGACTTCGCCATGCGCATCTGGATGGACCCGGACAAGCTGGCCCAGTACGACCTGACGCCCTCCGAGGTGGCCAGCGCGATCCGTGCCCAGAACACCGAGGTGCCGGCGGGCAGCCTGGCGGCCACCCCGCAGTCGGAGCCGCGCGCCTTCACCTACACCATCACCGCCGGCGGCCGGTTGAGCAGCGTCGACGACTTCCGCAAGATCTTCCTGCGCACCAATCCCGACGGTTCGGCGCTGCGCCTGGACGACGTGGCGCGGATCGAGCTGGGGGCCTCCTTCTATGGCGTCGATGCGCGGTTGAACGGCGGCACCATGACGCCGATCCTGATCAACCAGCAGCCCGGCGCCAACGCCCTGGAGACCGCCCGCGGGGTCCAGGCGACCATGGACGAGCTGGCCACCCGCTTCCCGCCGGGGCTCGAGTACGTGGTGCCCTATGACACCACCCAGTTCATCGACGCCTCCGTGGAGACGGTGCTGCACACCTTCATCGAAGCCTTCCTGATCGTCGGCGTCATCCTGTTCATCTTCCTGCAGAACTGGCGCTTCACGGTGATCGCCATGTCGGTGGTGCCGGTCTCGGTGCTGGCCACCTTCGCGGGCTTCTATGCCTTTGGCTTCTCGATCAACCTGCTGACGCTGTTCGCGCTGGTGCTGTCGATCGGCATCGTGGTGGACGACGCCATCCTGGTGGTGGAGAACGTCGAGCGGGTGCTCAGCGAGGATGAGGAGATCACCGTCCTGCAGGCCACCGTGCGGGCCATGAAGGAAGTCGGCGGGCCGGTCATCGCCACCTCGCTGATCATGGCGGCGGTGTTCGTGCCGGTGGCCTTCCTGGGCGGCTTCAGCGGCCAGATCTATCAGCAGTTCGCGTTGACCGTCGCCGTGTCGGTGGCCTTCTCGGCGCTGATGGCGCTGACCTTCACCCCGGCGCTGTCGGCGATCTTCATCAAGCACGACCTGCACCGCAAGGAGTCGGCCTTCCGGCGGGCGGTGCGCACGCCGCTGCGGCTGTTCGATCGCCTGTTTGCGGGGATCACCGCCGTCTACATGTGGATAGTGAAGCGGCTGGTGCGCTTCTGGGGCCTGGCGCTGCTGCTCACCGCCCTGGTGGGGGCGGGCTCCTGGTGGCTCTACCAGAGCACCCCGTCGACGCTGGTCCCCGAGACCGACCAGGGCATCGTGATCGCCGCCGTCCAGTTGCCGGACTCGGCGTCGCTGGCGCGCACCAACGAGTACATGTCGCAGTTGAGTGCGGGCATCGAGGAGATCCCGGGGGTGAAGTATTCCTCGGCGGTGGCGGGCTACGACATGCTGACCAGCTCGGTGAACACCGCCCGCGGGGTCATCTTCGTCAACATGGAGCCCTGGGACGAGCGCGATCTCACCGCCACGGACCTGATCGGCAAGATCATGGGCCTCGGCGCCCAGACGCCGGGCGGAACGGCCATCGCCTTCAACATGCCGCCGATCATCGGGCTGTCGACCACCGGCGGCTTCACCGGCTACCTGCAGTCCTACGAGGGGGCGTCGCCCCAGGAGCTCTATCAGGCCTCGCTGAAGGTCATGCAGGCCGCCGGCCAGAACCCGGTGCTGCAGCAGGTGTTCACCACCTTCAACGTCAACGTGCCGTCCTTCCGTGCCGAGATCGACCAGCAGAAGGCGCTCAGCTACGGCGTGTCGCTGCAGGCGCTGAACTCGACCCTGGGCAACACCTTCGGCAACGGCTTCGTCAACTACTTCAGCTATCAGGGCCGCAACTTCCAGGTCTACCTGCAGAACGAGGACGAGTTCCGCAAGACGCCGGACGACATCTCCAACGTCTACGTGCGCGGCGGCGACGGCGAGCGCATCCCGCTCTCCGAGTTCGTGACCCTGGAGCGCCAGACGGCGCCGGCGGTGGTGACGCGCTTCGGCGTCTACCCGGGGGCCCAGTTCCAGGGCGGGCCGGCGCCGGGCTACAGCTCCAGCCAGGCCATCGCCGCCATGGACAGCGTCGTCGAGGAGACCCTCGGCGATGGCTGGGGCATGGGCTGGACCGGCACCGCCTACCAGGAGAGCCAGGCAGGCAGTGCCGCGACGCTGGCGATCGTCTTCGGCCTGCTGATGGTGTTCCTGATCCTGGCGGCCCAGTACGAGAGCTGGTCGTTGCCGCTGGCGGTGCTCACGGCGACCCCCTTCGCCTTCCTGGGCGGCATCGGTGGCATCGCCCTGCGCGGGCTGGACACCAGCGTCTACGTGCAGATCGGCATGCTGGTGGTGGTCGGCCTGGCGGCCAAGAACGCCATCCTGATCGTCGAGTTCGCCGAGCTGCAGCGCCGCGAGATGGGCAGGACCATCCGCGAGGCGGCCATCACGGCGGCAGAGCTGCGTTTCCGGCCGATCGTCATGACCTCGCTGGCGTTCATCTTCGGCACCCTGCCGCTGGCCTTGGCGACCGGGGCGAGCGATACCAGCAGCCACCACATCGGCACCACGGTGGCGATGGGCATGGCCTCGGTGGCAGTGCTCGGCAGCCTCTTCGTGCCGACCTTCTACGCCATGATCGCCAGGACCACCGACTGGCTGAGGCGCAAGACGCGCGGCGACCAGGCCGACGAGCGACCGGCGCTGGAGCAGGACGCGACCTGACCTCGGCCGCGGCCTGATCGACGGGCACCGCCTCCACCGGGGCGGTGCCCGTTTTCGTTGGGTGGGCACTGTCGCGGCATGCGACCAAAGTGGCAATCTTCGCGTCGATGGCGACAACTACCCTGAGGGCAGGGGAAACACTTTGCCGGCTAATCGGGCCGGCCCAAGGAGCCGCCATGAACGCCATCGCCTCGCTCGCCCTGAGCTTCCCGCTGATCGTCTTCACCGTGCCGCTGGCGCTGCTGGCCATCTATTGGCTGCTGGTGCTGCTGCGCCTGGCGCCCACCGAGTTGTTCGAGCACGACAGCCTGCGCAACGATCACCTGGCCAGCACCCTGGTCTCGCTGGGCTTCGCCGGTGTACCGGCCTCGCTGGCGCTGAGCGTGCTGGTGGTGCTGGCCGCGGCGCTGACCCTGGCCGTCGAGCTGGCGGTGCTGAGCTGGCTGCCGCTGGGGTTCTTCCGTATTCCCGTCGGCGTCGCGGTGATCTGGGCGGCCTTCGCGTTGGCCTCGCCGCTGGCGGCCGGCCTGTGTCGCAGGCTGCACCGGCGACTGCACTGCCACCCGAACCTGTCGCGGCGCTGCCTGCTCGGCGAGCGGGTGCGGGTCACCCGGGTGGAGGACGAGGCGGCGACCGCCGTGCTGGATGACGATCCCGGCCGCGAGGTCACCCTGCTGGGCAAGGCAGGCAATCTGCCGCGCCTCGGCGAGACGCGTATCCTGGTCAAGTACCTGGCCGGGCAGGAGGCCTATCGCTCGGTGCTGGAGCGGGACTACCTGGATGCGCGCACGCGGCTGGTGCGCCTGCATCTGCTGGAACGCCATGAGCGGCCCATGGACGAGGGGCACAACGGTTCGTCGCCCTCAGGTTGAGGCGTCTTCCCGGGTGAGCAGGCGCAGCTGGGCGTCGACCAGCCAGGTGCCGCGCTCGACCAGCGAGAAGGCCTCGCTGTCACGCAGCCAGTCGTGGAACAGGCCGCTGAGCACCGATTGCAGCAGCTGGGTGGCCAGTTCGGGGCTGACGTCGTCGCGCAGCAGGCCCTGTTCGCGGGCCACGGTGAAATAGTCGAGCAGGGCGTCCAGGCATTCGCCGGCCATCTCGGATTGCATGGCCTGGGGGTCGATGTCGCTGAAGAACTCGCAGCGGTGCAGCAGGATGGCATGGACCCGTTGGTGACGGGGCTGCTCCAGGCGCCGAAAGCCCTGCCGGCAGCCCAGGCGAATCGCCTCCATGGGGGTGGTATCGTCGACGTCGATCTCTTCCACCAGTTCCTCGAAAGGCATGCGGACGCGATCCAGCATGGCGCGGAACAGGTCGGCCTTGTTGCGAAAATGCCAGTAGACGGCGCCGCGGGTCATGCCGGCGTGGCGGGCGATCTGCTCCAGCGAGGTGCGCGCGACGCCCTTGTCGAAGAACATTTCCTCGGCGGCATCCAACAGGGCCACTCGGGTGGCTTCGGCTTCGGCCTTGGTGCGTCTGGCCATGGTGATGATCGACTCCGGGAGGGTGCGCTCCCATTCTACCTAAGCCGAGCGACGCTTTACATTCATCCATGAATGGTTGTCGGGCCGGCATGCCTTGTGATGCGCTGCGGGATACGGGAATATGCGTGAATACCGTTTCAGCAGGAGGTCGCGCCATGGCTCGTGCCCCTTTCGAACTCGCCGGCGTGCGCGTGGCCCCGGGGTCGCGCAGCCAGATCGATGTGCCGGTGGCCCGGCTCTATACCCATGCGCCGCTGCATATCCCGGTGGAGGTGGTCCATGGTCGCCAGCCCGGGCCGGTGATCCTGGTCTGTGGTGGCATTCACGGCGACGAGATCAACGGCGTGGAGATCGTGCGCCGGCTGCTGCGCTCGCGGCAGATCCAGCGGCTGCGCGGGACCCTGATTGCGGTGCCCATCGTCAACGTCTTCGGCTTCGTGCAGCACAGCCGCTACCTGCCCGATCGCCGCGACCTGAACCGCTGCTTCCCGGGCAGCGAGTCGGGCTCGCTGGGCAGCCGCGTGGCGGCGCTGTTCCGCCAGCAGATCGTCGATCAGGCCTCCCATGTCATCGACCTGCACACCGGGGCACTGCACCGTACGAACCTGCCCCAGATCCGTGCCCAGCTGCGTCCCGGCAGCGAGACCGAACGCATGGCCGACGCCTTCGGGGCCCCGGTGATCCTCAACGCCGATCTTCGCGAGGGCAGCCTGCGCCACTATGCCGAGCGCCATGACATTCCGGTGTTGACCTACGAGGCCGGCGAGGCATTGCGCTTCGACGAGTGGGCGATCGCGCCTGGGGTGCGCGGTGTGCTGAGGGTGATGCGTCGGCTCGGCATGCTCAGCGGCGAGCATCGTCGCCGGGCGCCGCCCGCCGCCGAGGTGGCCAATGGCTCGAGCTGGGCCCGGGCGCCCATCGACGGCATCCTGCGGCCGCAGGTGCGGCTGGGGGCGCGGGTGGCCGAAGGCGAGCTGCTGGGGCGGGTCGCCGATCCCTTCGGCAATGCCGAGGGGGAGGTGCGGGCGGTAGCCGACGGCATCGTCATCGGCATGAGCCGCCTGCCGCTGGTCAACGAGGGCGAGGCCCTGTTCCACATCGCGCGCTTCGATGCCATCGAGGAAGCCGAGAACGCCGTCGAGACCTTCCAGTCGACCCTCGAACCGCCGCCCGACCCGCTGTACTGATCAGCCGGCCAGGGCCGGGGCGGGGGACGGTTCGGGAACCAGCCCCAGGGCATCGTCGAACACCGCCAGACCCGCGCCCTCGCGGTGGGCGTGCTCGGAGAGGTGGCGGCGAAACTTGCGCCCGCCGGGGCAGCCCTGGAAGAGGCCGAGCAGGTGGCGGGTGAGATGATTGAGCTTGGCGCCTCCTTCGAGGCGCCGAGCCATGTAGGGGCGCAGCGCCGCGGCGGCAGCGTGGCGACTCGCCGCCGGGCCGGGCTGGCCATAGAGATGTTCGTCGACCCCGGCCAGCAGCCAGGGATTCTGGTAGGCCTCGCGGCCGACCATCACGCTGTCCACGTGCTCGAGGTGGCCTCGGCAGTCGTCCAGGGTCTTGATCCCACCGTTGATGCCGATATGCAGCTCGGGACGGCTGGCCTTGAGGCGGTGGACGCGCGGATAGTTGAGCGGCGGGATGTCGCGGTTCTCCTTAGGCGACAGCCCCTCGAGCCAGGCCTTGCGGGCGTGCACGATGAAGACCTCGCAGCCGGCGTCCGCCACCCGCGCGATGAAGTGGGCGAGGTCGGCGTCCTCGTCCTGGTCGTCGATGCCGATGCGGCACTTCACGGTCACCGGGATCGAGACCGCCCGGCGCATGGCCGCCACCGCCTCGGCCACTTTCTCCGGGTGGGCCATCAAGCAGGCGCCGATCAGGTTGTTCTGGACGCGGTCGCTGGGGCAGCCGACATTGAGGTTGACCTCGTCATAGCCCCACTCCTCGGCGATCGCCGCACATTCCGCCAGCGCGCCGGCGTCGCTGCCGCCCAGCTGCAGGGCCAGCGGGTGCTCCACGGTATCGAAGCCGAGGAACCGTTCCCGGGGGCTGCCGTGGAGGATGGCGCCGGTGGTGACCATCTCGGTGTAGAGCAGGGCACGCCGCGTCAGCGTCCGCGCGAAGGCGCGGTAGTCGCGGGTCGTCCAGTCCATCATCGGGGCCACGGAGAAGGTGCGGTCGAGGTCGGTCATCGGCATCACGGTGGTCGGGCAGGGTGGCGCATATTCTACCAGCCACGGCGCCGGTTGCGAGGGGGGGGAGCCAGCGTGAGAAGGTGTCGCGGCGATGTCGTCCATACTCGGAGAGGTCATTCACGATTCGGCGGCCGGAGGGACACGAATGAACGACCAAGAACGCGATGCGTCGCGGCACGAACTGCTGGCTCGGGTGCTCCAGCATGGTGGCGTGCTGGCCGCGCCCTTCGGCCATGCCGGAGAGGATTCGCACCAGGCCAGGATCCTGTCGGACATCGATGCCCTGGAAGCGTCGGGGCATCTCTCGGTGGATCGCGATGCCGGCGGTGCACCGCGTCGGCTCAGGCTGTCGCCGCAGGGGTATCGTGCCCTGGGGGTTGGCTGATCGGCGGGTGTGCGGTAGAGCAGAGGAGAGCGGCGATGGGGAATCGCAAGACCGAACTCGAGCGGCTGCGGGACGAACTCCAGGCGCGCCTGGAGCGCTATCGGGTCCATCGGCAACGGCCGGGGGGACCGGTGGACAAGGACATGGAAGACCAGTCCCTGGAGACGCGCGACGACGAGGTGGTGGCCTCGCTGGCGGCGGAGGCCGAGGATGAGTTGGGCCAGGTGCGCCACGCCCTGGCGCGGATTCGCGAAGGGCGTGGTGAGGTCTGCGAGCGTTGCGGCGGGGTGATCGATGCGGGGCGCCTGGCCGCGGTGCCCCACGCGACCCTGTGTCGGGAGTGCCGTGGCGCCTGATGGGCGCGAGTGGCCCGATGAGGTGATAGGCTGGCGACGCATCCCTGGACACGGAGGACGGGCATGAGGGCATGGCATCGAGGCATTCTGTTGGCGGGCCTGGCGGCGGTGCTGGTCGGCTGTGGGGGTGGCGAGGAAGAGGCGCCGCCGGCCGATGAGCGGCTCGGCGGGGTGGCCCAGCCCGAGTCGCCTGCGCCCGAGGAGCCAGCGGCGCCCGAGGTGGCGCCCTTCGACGAGGTCGTGACCATCGAGATCGGGGCCCGGCTGCGCAGCGATCGCCGCCTGGTGGTCGAGGGCACCACCAACCTGCCCGGCGCCACGCGCCTGCAGGTGCTGGTGGAGCGCGAGGTCAGTGGGGTGCGCTGGCAGGAGCGCACCCGGGTCGAGGCCGGCGGGTTCTCGGCGGGGCCCTTCGGCCCGGGAAGCGGTCTGCCGGATGGCGGCTATCGCATCACCGTCAACATGCCCGTCGCCGAGGTGCAGCCCCCGGCGGTGCGGGCGCGGCTCGGCGAGCGGGGGCAACACCTGCGCGGGCCTCTGGTCGAGGGCTCGCGACACGGGCTGGGGCAGGTGGTCAGCGCGACCCAGCGTGTCCTGGTCGGCAGCGAGACGCGGCAGACCACCGACCGGGTGGAAGTCATGGAACTGGAGTGAGGGGCGGTATCACAGCGCCTCGTGGCGCCACAGTGAGACGACCTTGCCCAGCAGCCGGCAGTCCGGGGTGTAGGGCGCGGGGGCGGCGTCGTCCTGGCGCTGGAAGGTCAGCTCCCCCTTGGCGTCCTGCTGTACCCGGCGCAGCGCCAGGCGGCCGGCTTCCTCGATCAGGTAGAGGCCGGGCTGGCGGAAGATCTCGGTAGGGGCGATGGCCGCCAGGTCGCCGATGCCGAGGTAGTCGAAGCCCTCGCCCGGCGCCGGCGTCACCAGGTGGCAATCGCCATCCCAGCGCTGGCCCGGGGTGAGTTCGATGGGCAGCTCGATGCCTTTGACATCGGGCGTGGCCCAGGGAGGTGGGGCCTCGGCCCTCAGGAACAGCGGGGAAGGGCGCGTGGGGGCGTCGTCGAGCAGCGCGGACAGCGGGCAATTGAGGGCCGCGGCCAGGGCCACCAGGCGCTCATGGCCGATCTGCTTGATGGCGCCGGACTCCCAGTACGAGATGGTGACGTCCGAGACGCCGACCCGGCGGGCGAGGGCGGCCTTGTTGAGCTTGGCCTCCAAGCGGAGATGCTTGATCCGAGGGCCGAGTGTTTCCATGAACGTCGTCCTGTCTGAGGTCATCTATAAGAAAGCGATGGTCTGCGATTGCTTGGGGCTGTGCAATAGCGCGCATCAACGATAGGACCGCGCGCCGAGGCATTTGTCACCAGGGGATGCCGACGTCGTCCCAGTCCCGGAACTCGCCGCTGTCCGCCGGCGTGCGACGCTCCAGCACGGCCAGCAGCCGCTGTGCCACGAAGGCGGGCGAGAACAGCTTGCCCTCGGGCACCCGGGCCTGGAAGGGCGCGGAGAGGGCGGTGTCGGTGGTCCCGGGGTGCAGGCTGATCACCGCGGCGTTGGGATTGAGTCGGCGCAGCTCCACGGCGGCGGTCTTCATCAGCATGTTATGGGCGGCCTTGCTGGCGCGGTAGGCGTACCAGCCGCCTAGGCGGTTGTCGCCGATGGAGCCGACCCGGGCCGACAGGCTGCCGATCAGCACGGGGTGCCGGCCCTTGAGCGCGGGTTGCAGTGTCTTGAGCAGCAGTGCCGGGGTGGTGGCGTTGACGTGAAACGAGCGGGCCAGGGCGGCGGCGTCGAGGTCGTCGAGCTTCTTCTCCGGGGCGATGCCGGCCGCCTCGTCGTGCAGCAGGCCCAGGGTATTGAGCACCAGGTGCAGCGGCCGGTCGGGCAGGGCGGTGCCCAGCGCCTCGAGGCCGGCGGGTTCGGTGAGGTCCAGCGTCAGCGCGGCCAGCCGCGCGTCATCTCGTCGCACCTCGCGTCGGCTGACGGCATACAGGCGCCCCAGTCGCGGCTCGGCCAGCAAGGCATCGACCAGGGCCGCACCGATGCCGCCGGAGGCGCCGGTGATCAGGGCGTTGAAGTCGTCGGGCAATCGGGAAAACATCGCGGACCTCGGCATTCCAGGGATGGGGCATGGACCCTTCAGGGCGTCAATGATTCCCTACCACGGCTGCCGGCCCGGCGCGAGGTGCGTATAATGCGCCCATCCGCCCTGGCCCGGCGCGCGCCGTGCGGCAGGCACCCAGGGCCCACCATTTCCCCCCGACTGGACCAAGGACGACATGACCGTACGTACTCGTATCGCGCCGTCTCCCACCGGCGATCCCCATGTGGGCACCGCCTATATCGCCCTGTTCAACCTGTGCTTCGCCCGTCAGCACGGCGGCGAGTTCATCCTGCGCATCGAAGACACCGACCGGGTGCGTTCGACCGCCGAGTCGGAGCAGATGATTCTCGATTCCCTGCGCTGGCTGGGGCTGGAGTGGGACGAGGGGCCCGACGTGGGCGGTCCGCATGGTCCCTATCGGCAGAGCGAGCGCGGCGATATCTATGCGGAGCATGCCCGCAAGCTGATCGCCTCCGGTCATGCCTTCAAGTGCTATCGCACCAGCGAGGAGCTCGACGAGCTGCGCGAGGCCCGCAAGGCCGAGGGCCTGCACATGGCGCTGAAGCCCGCCGACCTGGCGCTGCCCGAGGACGAGGCCGCGCGCCGCGAGCGCGAGGGCTGGCCCCATGTGGTGCGCATGCAGGTGCCCAGCGAGGGCACCTGCGTGGTCGAGGACATGTTGCGTGGCACCATCGAGGTCGACTGGGCCCAGGTGGATGCCCAGATCCTGCTCAAGTCGGACGGCATGCCGACCTACCACCTGGCCAACGTGGTCGACGATCACCTGATGGGCATCACCCACGTGCTGCGCGGCGAGGAGTGGATCAACTCGGCACCCAAGCACCAGTTGCTCTACGAGTATTTCGGTTGGCCGATGCCGACACTGTGCCACATGCCGCTGCTGCGCAATCCGGACAAGTCGAAGCTCTCCAAGCGCAAGAACCCGACCTCGATCAACTACTACCGGCGAATGGGTTTCCTGCCGCAGGCGGTGACCAACTATCTGGGTCGCATGGGCTGGTCGATGCCCGACGAGCGCGAGAAGTTCGGTCTCGACGAGATGATGAGCCACTTCGACATCCAGCGGGTCTCGCTGGGCGGGCCGGTGTTCGACCTGGAGAAGCTGAGCTGGCTCAACGGTCTCTACATTCGCGAGGACCTGGACGACGCCGCCTTGCTGGAGGCCTTGAGAGAGTGGGCCTTCAACGAGGACTACGTGCGCCAGATCCTGCCTCAGGTGCGGCCGCGGGTGGAGACGCTGTCCGACGTGATGCCGCTGGCCGGGCATTTCTTCGCCGGCGTGCCGTCGCTCGAGGCGGGCGACTTCGACAGGGTCAAGCTGGAACGCGAGGACCTGGTCAAGCTGCTGCAATTCCTGACCTGG
Organism: Halomonas sp. ABH4_019; assembly: GCF_056159885.1. NCBI lineage: Bacteria > Pseudomonadati > Pseudomonadota > Gammaproteobacteria > Oceanospirillales > Halomonadaceae > Halomonas > Halomonas sp. ABH4_019. Next base: position 254,758 of record NZ_JBSWWC010000001.1, on the reverse strand, counting down.
CGCCTCGAGACCGTGCCGGCCTGGCACAAGGATGCCCTGCTCGCCGAGGTCAAGGCGCTCTCGGCCCATTTCGAGCTGAAAATGAAGGACTTCCTGGCGCCGGTGTTCATCGCCATCACCGGTTCGGCCTCCAGCACCTCGGTGATGGACGCCATGGCGATCCTCGGCTCCGACATGACCCGGGCTCGCCTGCGCCATGCCATCGCGGTGCTGGGCGGCGTGTCCAAGAAGCAAGCCAAGCGCTTCGAGAAGGAATACCGGGAGCTGTAAGCCATAAGCTGTAAGCTTGAAGAAAACCCCGCCAGGCTATGACTGGAGCGGGGTTGCCGGGGCCTGGTGTCGACAGCGAGGTAGGCTCTGCCTGTCTTCCAGCTTCAGGCTTACAGCTGAAAGTTCTCGTGCGGAGCACGAAGGGTTGACGAAGGCGAGGGGAATCAGTACTATACGCCTCGTCTTCACGAGATGCGGGGCCTTAGCTCAGCTGGGAGAGCGCAACACTGGCAGTGTTGAGGTCAGCGGTTCGATCCCGCTAGGCTCCACCACCTCTCTCGTGGAAGATGTTGCGTCCCATTCGTCTAGTGGTCTAGGACACCGCCCTTTCACGGCGGTAACAGGGGTTCGAACCCCCTATGGGACGCCACCTCTCCTTGTATCCGGGCGCCGAAGGCGTCTTTTTTTATGTCCGTTGGGCGCGCCGTCGGGGCGTCGAGTATGACGGAATCTGGTACTTTCCCATTAAATTAAGGTCGTTGCGGCCTTGACTTGTCCACTTCGCCTGTTCCTGCCTTGCTGTCTGTGCACAAGGGCGGGGCGGAGCCCCGTGGTTATGGGCTTCTTGAATTAGTTCTTTTAAATCAATGAGTTGCGTTAGGTTAAAAATTAACCAATCTGAGCGCGACCCGCTGTCCATGGCGATTCGAGGCGTTTCTCTAGGGGTTTTGAACAGGGTTATCCACAGAATGTGTGGAAAACGCTGCGGAATGGCGTCAGTCGCATGACAGGGCGCCGGGCGACGCGGTCGAGGGGCGCTGTTGTCCGTCCGTGAGTCTGGGGCCTGTCGGCTCGGAAGGGCAGGGCATGGCCACTGGTCGGCTCCTGGTGCCCTGGCCAGGGGTGGGTCCTGGCGTCCCCGTCATGGCCCTCGCCCTCGGGTGACCTGGGGGTGTCCTGTGGCTTGCCCGGCTCTTGCCCCGGCCCGGACGACGAAGGCCGCCCGATGGGCGGCCTTCGTCAGTGCGGGGCATCGGTCACTCGGCGGGGTAGTCGCGCTGAGAGTGGCCCACGTACAGCTGGCGCGGACGGCTGATCTTGTAGCTGTCGCTGATCATCTCGTGCCAGTGGGAGATCCAGCCGATGGTACGGGACACCGCGAAGATCACGGTGAACATGTTGGTCGGGATGCCCATGGCCTTGAGGATGATGCCGGAATAGAAGTCGACGTTCGGGTACAGCTTGCGCTCGATGAAGTACTCGTCTTCCAGGGCGATCTGCTCGAGGCGCTTGGCGATCTTGAGCTGCGGATCGTCGGCCATGCCCAGCTGGGCCAGGACCTCGTCGCAGGTCTCCTTCATGACCTTGGCGCGCGGATCGAAGTTGCGATAGACCCGGTGGCCGAAGCCCATCAGCTTGAACGGATCGTTCTTGTCCTTGGCCTTGTCGATGAAGCGCTGGATGTTCTCCTCGGAGTCGTCGCCGATCTCGTCGAGCATGTTCAGCACCGCCTCGTTGGCGCCGCCGTGGGCCGGTCCCCACAGGGCGGCGATGCCGGCACTGATGCAGGCGAAGGGGTTGGCGCCGGTGGAGCCCGCCAGGCGCACCGTGGAGGTGGAGGCGTTCTGCTCGTGATCGGCATGGAGCATGAAGATGCGGTCCATGGCCTTGGCGAACACCGGGTTGATCTCGTAGTCCTCGCACGGGTTGCTGAACATCATGTAGAGGAAGTTCTCTGCATAGTTCAGATCGTTGCGCGGATAGTTGAAGGGCATGCCGACATTGTACTTGTAGGACATGGCGGCGATGGTGGGCATCTTGGCGATCAGACGGATGGCGCTGATCTCGCGATCTTCCTGCTTGGTGATGTCCAGGTGATCGTGGTAGAAGGCCGCCAGGCCGCCGACCACGCCGCACAGGATCGACATCGGGTGGGCGTCGCGGCGGAAGCCCTTGAAGAAGTTGGCCAGTTGCTCGTGGACCATGGTGTGGCCGCGCACGCGCCCTTCGAAGTCCTTGTACTGGGACTTGTCGGGCAGCTCACCGAACATCAGCAGGTAACACAGTTCGACGAAGTTGGAATGCTTGGCGAGCTGCTCGATGGGATAGCCGCGATGCAGCAGCACGCCCTTGCCGCCATCGATGTAGGTGATGGCGGACTGGCAGGAGGAGGTGGCCATGAAGCCGGGGTCGTAGGTGAAGAGGCCTTCGGCGCCCAGGCTGCGGACATCCACTACATCCGGCCCCGCGGTCCCCGAGTAGATCGGCAGCTCGATCGGCTTGTCCAGACCTTCTACCGTCAACGTTGCTTTCCTGTCAGCCATAACTGGCCTCCTCTCGAGTTCATGGTGGCGCGATAATGCGTGATTTCGCAGAACTTGCCGGCGAAAAGGTTCGCCCACTATAGAAGCGTCCTCACGATTGTCAATTCATCGATCGCCTCTCTTGTCATGTACTGCTGGAGGCTTTTGTACAATTATTGTATACAATATGGTGCTTTGCACCATTTGCGTGCAGGATTCGTCGTGGGGCTTTAAGAGGTGGGCTAACTCCCGGTATAGCGGGGTTTTTCGCCCTCCCTGAGGCTTGCCACCATGGTCGGGTCGGGGCGCGGTTCATTTGTCATGATGTGGGCATAACCCTATAATCCTGTCGCGCGACTGGCAGGAAACGGTGATCGTGACATGGCGTCATGATCGTGTCCCTTCCCGAAACCACCGCCCGTGACGGGCCTCGCCCGAGCGCCCACTGCGGGCCAAGAGAGTGTGTAGAGAGCCGTGAATAGCAAACGACCCGTAAATCTGGATCTGTCCACGATACAGTTCCCCCTCCCCGCCTTGACGTCGATCGCCCACCGCATCACCGGCGTCATTCTCTTCATCGGCCTGATCTTCGGCTTCTGGGCGCTGGATGCCTCGTTGTCGTCGCCCGAGGGCTTCGCCGCCGTGCGTGACGCCCTGGCCCACAACTTCTTCGCCAAGCTGATCGCCTGGGGCCTGCTGTCCGCGCTGGCCTTTCACTTCGTGGCCGGCATCAAGCACCTGCTGATGGACATCGATATCGGCGTGACCCTCGAGGGCGGTGTCAAGAAGGCGCAGATCACCGTGGTGGCAAGCGTGGTCCTGATCATTCTGGCTGGAGTCTGGGTATGGTAACCAATATCACCAACTTTGGGCGCAGCGGGCTGTCCGACTGGCTCGTGCAGCGCGTCTCGGCCATCATCCTGGCCCTCTACTCTCTCTTCATCGTCGGTTACCTGCTGTTCAACCCGGGCCTCGACTACGCGGCCTGGAGCGGGCTCTTCGCCCAGACCTGGATGCGGATCTTCTCGCTGCTGGCCTTCGTGTCCCTGGCCGCCCACGCCTGGGTGGGGCTGTGGACCGTGACCACCGACTATCTCAAGCCGACCGGCATTCGCATCGCCGTCCAGACCGTCATCATCCTGGCCATCTTCGTGTTTCTGGTCTGGGGTATCCAAGTCCTGTGGGGAGCCTGATCCATGTCCAACATGCGTAGCCTGACCTTCGACGCCATCATCATCGGCGGTGGCGGTTCCGGCCTGCGGGCCGCCCTCGAACTGGCCAAGTCCGGCAAGAAGACCGCCGTGCTGTCCAAGGTCTTCCCGACCCGCTCGCACACCGTCTCGGCCCAGGGCGGCATCACCTGCGCCATTGCCTCCTCCGATCCCGAGGACGACTGGCGCTGGCACATGTACGACACCGTCAAGGGCGGCGACTACATCGCCGACCAGGACGCCGCCGAGTACATGTGCTCCGAGGGCCCCAAGGCCGTCTTCGAACTCGAGCACATGGGCCTGCCGTTCTCCCGCTTCGACAACGGCCGCATCTATCAGCGCCCGTTCGGCGGCCAGTCCAAGAACTTCGGTGAGGGTGGCCAGGCGGCGCGTACCTGTGCCGCGGCCGACCGCACCGGCCACGCCCTGCTGCACACCCTTTACCAGAACAACCTGAAGAACAATACCACCTTCCTCAACGAGTGGTACGCCGTCGACCTGGTCAAGAACGCCAACGGTGACGTGGTGGGCTGCATTGCCATGGACATCGAGTCCGGCGAAGTGGTTCACGTCAAGTCCAAGGCCACCGTGCTGGCCACCGGCGGCTCCGGTCGCATCTATGCCTCCACCACCAATGCCCTGATCAACACCGGCGACGGCATCGGCATGGCGCTGCGCGCCGGCTTCCCGATGCAGGACATGGAGATGTGGCAGTTCCACCCGACCGGCATCTACGGCGCCGGCACCCTGGTGACCGAGGGCTGCCGTGGCGAGGGTGGCTACCTGATCAACAAGGACGGCGAGCGCTTCATGGAGCGCTACGCGCCCAACGCCAAGGACCTGGCGGGCCGCGACGTGGTCGCACGCTCCATGGTCATGGAGATCCTCGAGGGTCGTGGCTGCGGCGAGAACGGCGACCACGTCTACCTCAAGCTCGACCATCTCGGCGAGGAAGTCCTCGGCAAGCGCCTGCCGGGCATCGTCGAGCTGTCCAAGACCTTCGCCCACGTGGACCCGGCCAAGGAGCCGATTCCGGTGGTGCCGACCTGCCACTACATGATGGGCGGCGTCCCGACCAACGTGCACGGCCAGGCGATCATGCAGGACGGCGACGGCAACGACCAGATCGTCAACGGCCTCTTCGCCGTGGGCGAGGCGGCCTGCGTGTCGGTCCACGGCGCCAACCGCCTGGGCGGCAACTCGCTGCTCGACCTGGTGGTGTTCGGCCGCGCCGCCGGCATGTTCATCGAGAGCGCGCTCAACGAGGGCGTCGAGTACCTGGCGGCCAGCGAATCCGACGTCGCCGCGGCCATGCAGCGCATCAACCGCTGGAACGAGTCCGAGAGCGGCGAGACCGTGCCCGAGCTCAAGCGCGAGCTGCAGGACATCATGCAGAACGCCTTCGGCGTCTTCCGCCAGGAGGACAACATGCAGAAGGGCGTCCAGCAGCTGGCCGAGCTGCGTGAGCGCATCGACAACGCCTACCTGCCGGACAAGTCCAGCACCTTCAACACCGCCCGGGTCGAGGCGCTGGAGCTCGACAACCTGATGGAGGTCGCCGAGGCCACCGCCATCGCCGCCCTGGAGCGCAAGGAGAGCCGTGGTGCCCACTCACGCTACGACTACCCGGATCGCGACGACGTCAATTGGCTGAAGCACTCCATGTACTTCCCGGCCGAGAAGCGCCTGGGCCAGCGTGATGTGAACTTCGCGCCCAAGACCGTCGACATGTTCGAACCGAAAGTCCGTACCTACTGAGGGGAGTCACGATGTCCAATCTTCAGGTATCCCTGTACCGCTACAACCCGGAAACGGACTCCGCTCCCTATATGGAGGAGTTCCAGGTCGACACCCAGGGTCGCGACCTGATGGTGCTCGACGTGCTGCACCTGGTGAAGGAGCAGGACAACGGGTTGGCCTACCGTCGCAGCTGCCGCGAGGGCGTGTGCGGCTCCGACGGCATGAACATGAACGGCAAGAACGGCCTGGCTTGCATCACGCCGCTTTCCGAGGTGGTCAAGAAGGGCAAGCTGACCCTGCGTCCGCTGCCCGGCCTGCCGGTCATTCGTGACCTGGTGGTCGACATGGGGCTGTTCTATCAGCAGTACGAGCGCATCCAGCCGTACCTGCAGAACGACAACCCCGCGCCGGCCATCGAGCGCCTGCAGTCGCCGGAGGACCGCGACAAGCTCGACGGTCTCTACGAGTGCATCCTGTGCGCCTGCTGCTCGACCTCCTGCCCGTCGTTCTGGTGGAACCCGGACAAGTTCGTCGGCCCGGCCGGCCTGCTGCAGGCCTACCGCTTCCTGGCCGATTCCCGGGACGAGGCGACGCGCGAGCGGCTGACCGACCTGGAAGACCCGTTCAGCGTGTTTCGCTGCCGCGGCATCATGAACTGCGTGGCGGTGTGCCCGAAGGGGCTCAACCCCACTCGCGCGATCGGCAAGATCCGCGAGATGCTGCTGGCGAATGCCACTTAAATCGTGGGCCCCGGCTTGTTATCATACGCCGCGAGCTGCGACGTGCTGTCGCAGCCTGGCCCCCGGTGAGACGTCGAAGCCGGTGCCTCGTGCACCGGCTTTTGACCATCGAAAACAAGGTGTCCGCCCGCCGGCTGGCTACCTAAGTTGTCGCCACGGGTGAGCCGTGACGGCCGATACCACCCCATCAGTGCAGGGTGACCGAGAGATGCAACAAGGCATAATGGAGTTGATGTGGCGCTCCTCCCATGTCAGTGGCAGCAATGTCCACTATGTGGAAGCGCTCTATGAGCAGTACCTCGATGATCCCACCGCCGTTCCCGACGAATGGCGCCAGTATTTCGACCAACTGCCGAGCCCCGATGGCAGCGCCACCCACGACGTTCCACTTGCTCCTACCCGCGAACAGTTCTATCAGCTAGGCCGCCAGCGCCGTACCGCCCAGGCCGCCGCTGCCTCGGAGAGCGACGAGAATCGCAAGCAGGTCAAGGTACTGCAGCTGATCAACGCCTACCGCTTCCGCGGGCACCAGAAGGCCGATATCGACCCCCTCGATCTGCGCAGCCCGACCCCGGTGCCCGACCTCGACCTCTCCTTCCATCAGCTCTCCAAGGCCGACCTGGACACCGAGTTCCAGACCGGCTCCTTCTTCCTCGGCGTCGACAAGGCCCCGCTGAAGGAGATCGTCGAGGCGCTGGAGCAGACCTACTGCCGTAGCATCGGCTGCGAGATCATGCACATCGTCGACACCGAGGAGAAGCGCTGGCTGCAGCAGCGCTTCGAGTCGGTGCGCTCGGCCCCCCGGTTCAGCGAGGAGGTGCGCAAGCATGTCTTCGAGCGGCTGACCGCCGCCGAGGGCCTGGAGAGCTACCTGGCGTCCAAGTACCCGGGCACCAAGCGCTTCGGCCTGGAGGGCGGCGAGTCGTTCATTCCCATGATGGACGAGCTGATCCAGCGCGCCGGCGGCTACGGCACCAAGGAAGTCGTGATCGGCATGGCCCACCGCGGCCGCCTCAACGTGCTGGTCAACATCCTGGGCAAGAACCCCTCCGAGCTGATCGACGAGTTCGACGGCAAGAAGGTGGTCGAGCGCGGCTCCGGTGACGTCAAGTACCACCAGGGCTTCAGCTCCAACGTCATGACGCCGGGCGGCGAAGTGCACCTGGCGCTGTCGTTCAACCCTTCCCACCTGGAGATCGTCGCGCCGGTGGTCGAGGGCTCGGTGCGTGCCCGCCAGGATCGTCGCGACGACGACGACGGCGGCAAGGTGCTGCCGATCAACGTCCACGGCGACGCGGCCTTCGCCGGCCAGGGCGTGGTCATGGAGACCTTCCAGATGTCCCAGACCCGCGCCTACCGCACCGGCGGTACGGTGCACATCGTGATCAACAACCAGGTGGGCTTCACCACCTCGCACCCGGAAGACTCGCGCTCCACCGAGTACTGCACCGACATCGCCAAGATGGTCCAGGCGCCGATCTTCCACGTCAACGGCGACGATCCGGATGCCGTGCTGCACGCCACCCAGGTGGCGCTGGACTACCGGCAGCAGTTCAAGAAGGACGTGGTCATCGACCTGGTGTGCTACCGCCGCCGCGGCCACAACGAGGCCGACGAGCCGTCCGGCACCCAGCCGATGATGTACAGCAAGATCAAGCAGCACGCCTCGTCCCGCACTCGCTACGCCCAGCGCCTGGTCCAGGAGGGGCTGATCAGCGAGGACGACGCCAAGGCGACCATGGAGAAGTACCGCGACGACCTGGTCGCCGGCAACCATGTGGCCAACGCCCTGGTGCAGAAGCCCAACACTGCGCTGTTCGTCAACTGGAAGCCCTATCTCGGCCACGAGTGGAGCGGTCATACCGACACCAGCTTCGACCTCAAGCGCCTGCAGCACCTGGCGGCGAAGATGTGCGAGATTCCCGACGGGGTCGAGGTGCAGCGCCAGGTCGCCAAGATCTATGACGACCGCCGCAAGATGCAGGCCGGCGGCATGGCCACCAACTGGGGCTTCGCCGAGACCCTGGCCTACGCCACCCTGATCGACCAGGGCCACCCGGTGCGCCTGACCGGCCAGGACAGTGGCCGAGGCACCTTCTCCCACCGCCACGCGGTGGTGCACAACCAGAAGGACGGCACCACCTACGTGCCGCTGCAGCACCTGAGCGACGGTCAGCCGCGCTTCACCATCCACGACTCCTACCTCTCCGAGGAAGCCGTGCTGGCCTTCGAGTACGGCTATGCCACCACGGCACCCAACGATCTGGTGGTCTGGGAGGCGCAGTTCGGCGACTTCTTCAACGGCGCCCAGGTGGTGGTCGACCAGTTCATCTCCTCCGGCGAGACCAAGTGGGAACGACTCTGCGGCCTGACCATGCTGCTGCCCCACGGCTACGAGGGGCAGGGGCCCGAGCACTCCTCGGCGCGCCTGGAGCGCTTCCTGCAGCTGTGCGCCGAGCACAACATGCAGGTCTGCGTGCCGACCACCCCGGCGCAGATCTTCCACCTGCTGCGTCGCCAGGTCATCCGCAAGCTGAGAAAGCCGCTGGTGGTGATGTCGCCGAAGAGCCTTCTGCGTCACAAGGAGGCCACCTCCAGCCTCGACGAACTGGCCAACGGCAAGTTCCAGATGGTGCTGCCCGACCAGGGCGAGCGCGCCGCGGAGAAGGTCGAGCGCATCATCCTGTGTGCCGGCAAGGTCTACTACGACCTGGCCAACTGGCGCGAGGAGAATGCCCGGGACGACGTGGCGATCCTGCGTCTCGAGCAGCTCTATCCGTTCCCCGAAGAGGAGCTCTTCGAGGCCATCCAGGCCTACACCAACGCCGGCGAGGTGGTGTGGTGCCAGGAAGAGCCGCTCAACCAGGGGGCCTGGTATCCCAGCCAGCATCACATGCGCAGCGTGGCCGAGCGCCTCCGGACGGGCCTGGGCGGCAAGCTCAAGTTCGCCGGTCGCCCGGCGTCGGCGGCGCCCGCGGCGGGCTACATGTCCGTGCACACCGAACAGCAGCGCAAGCTGGTGGAAGACGCCTTCAACCTCTAAGGCAGCCCACCGGGACGAGAGAGAACACACAAGGGAAACGACATGGCTACCGAGATCAAGGCACCCACCTTTCCGGAATCCGTTGCCGAGGGCAGCGTGGCCGCCTGGCACAAGCAGCCGGGCGATAGCGTCGAGCGTGACGAGCTGATCGTCGAGATCGAGACCGACAAGGTGGTGCTCGAGGTCGTGGCACCCGAGGCCGGTACCCTGGCCGAGGTGCTGGCGGACGAAGGCGATACCGTCGAGTCCGAGCAGGTCCTGGGGCGCCTCGGCGAAGGCGCCGCCGCCAGCGGTGGCGACAAGGCCGAGGCCGCCAGCGAAGAGAAGAGCGACGCCGAGTCGAAGGCCGCCCCGGCCGGCGGCGGCCAGCAGCACGAGGTGAAGGCCCCGACCTTCCCCGAATCCGTCCAGGAAGGCACCGTGGCCAGCTGGGCCAAGCAGGTCGGCGAAGCGGTCAAGCGCGACGAGGTGCTGGCCGAGATCGAGACCGACAAGGTGGTGCTCGAGGTCGTGGCTCCGGCCGACGGCGCGCTCAGCGAGATCAAGGCCGAGGAGGGCAGCCAGGTGACCTCCGAGCAACTGCTCGCGGTGTTCACCGAAGGGGCCGGCGGCAGCGCCAGCCCGACCGGCGCCGGCGAGGGCAAGGCCGCGGCATCCGCCGATGACGGCGCCAGCGACGAGAAGGTCGGTGACAAGATCCTGGCCCCGGCCGCGCGCAAGCTGGTCGCCGAGCACGACCTCGACGTCGCCAAGCTCGAGGGCACCGGCAAGGGCGGTCGCGTCCTCAAGGAAGACGTGCAGAAGGCCATCAAGGACGGCAGCGCCAAGAAGGCCGCCAAGCCGGCCGGCGGTGCCAAGGCCGCCGCGGCGCCGGCCCCGGCCGTCGAGGGCGAGCGCCCCGAGAAGCGCGTGCCGATGACCCGTCTGCGCAAGACCATCGCCAAGCGTCTGGTCGAGGCCCAGCAGACCGCCGCCATGCTGACCACCTACAATGAGGTGGACATGGGCGCGGTGATGGACCTGCGTGCGCAGTACAAGGACACCTTCCTCAAGGCCCACGACACCAAGCTCGGCTTCATGGGCTTCTTCGTCAAGGCGGCCTCCGAGGCGCTCAAGCGCTTCCCGGACGTCAACGCCTCCATCGACGGCGACGACATTGTCTACCACGGCTACCAGGACATCGGTGTGGCCGTGTCCACCGACCGCGGTCTGGTGGTGCCGGTGCTGCGTGATACCGACAGCATGAAGATCGCCGACGTCGAGAAGGGCATCGTCGACTTCGGCAAGCGGGCCCGCGACGGCAAGCTCGGCATCGACGAGATGCAGGGCGGCACCTTCACCATCACCAACGGCGGGATCTTCGGCTCGCTGATGTCCACGCCGATCCTCAACCCGCCGCAGACCGCCATCCTGGGCATGCACAAGATCCAGGAGCGTCCCATGGCGGTGAACGGCCAGGTCGAGATCCGTCCGATGATGTACCTGGCGCTGTCATACGATCACCGCATGATCGACGGCAAGGATGCGGTGCAGTTCCTGGTGACCATCAAGGCGCTGCTCGAAGATCCGGCCCGCCTGCTGCTGGACGTCTGATCCGCACGGGCAACAGAGACATAGCGAAACACAACGCAAGGAGCCAACATGGCCGACAAGTTTGATGTCATCGTGATCGGCGCGGGCCCCGGCGGCTACGTCGCCGCCATCCGTGCCGCCCAGCTGGGCCTGAAGACCGCCTGCGTCGAGAAGTGGATCGGCAAGCAGGGCAAGGTCGTCCACGGTGGGACCTGCCTGAACGTGGGCTGCATCCCGTCCAAGGCACTGCTTGAGGCCTCCCACAAGTTCGTCGAGGCCAAGGACGAGTTCGGTGACCTGGGCATCCAGACCGGCGACGTCCAGATGGACATCACGAAGATGATGGCCCGCAAGGATCAGATCGTGAAGAACCTGACCGGCGGCATCTCCGGCCTGTTCAAGGCCAACGGGGTGACCCCGATCGACGGTACCGGCAAGGTGACCGGCAGCAAGCAGGTCGAGGTCACCGACCCGGACGGCAAGGCCGCCACCTATGAGGCCGATCACATCGTCATCGCCGCCGGTTCGGTGCCGGTGGAGATCCCGCCGACCCCGCTGACCGAGGGCCTGATCGTCGATTCCACCGGCGCCCTCGAGTTCGAAGAGGCGCCCAAGCGCCTGGGCGTGATCGGTGCCGGCGTCATCGGCCTGGAGCTCGGCAGCGTGTGGAACCGCCTGGGCTCCGAGGTCACCGTGCTGGAGGCCATGGACGACTTCCTGCCGATGGTCGACAAGGACGTGGCCAAGGAGACCCAGAAGTCGCTCAAGAAGCAGGGGCTCGACATCAAGCTGGGCGCCCGCGTCACCGGCTCCGAGGTCAAGGGGCAGGAAGTCGTGGTCAAGTACAGCGACGCCAAGGGCGAGCAGGAGATCACCTTCGACAAGCTGATCGTCTGCGTCGGCCGCAAGCCCTATACCAAGGGTGTGGTCGGTGACGGCGTCGGTGTCGACCTGGACGAGCGCGGTTTCATCCAGGTCGACGACCAGTGCCGCACCAACGTGCCGGGCGTCTACGCCATCGGCGACTGCGTGCGTGGCCTGATGCTGGCCCACAAGGCCTCCGAGGAAGGCATCATGGTGGCCGACATCATCGCCGGCCATAAGGCCGAGATGAACTATGACGCCATCCCCAGCGTGATCTATACCTTCCCCGAGGTGGCCTGGGTCGGCCTGACCGAGCAGGACGCCAAGGCCAAGGGCATCGAGGTGAAGACCGGGGCCTTCCCGTACGCCGCCAGCGGCCGGGCCATGGCCAACAACGCCACCGAGGGCATGGCCAAGATCGTCGCCGATGCCGAAACGGACCGCGTGCTGGGCATGCATATCGTCGGTCAGCATGCCGGCGAGCTGATCGCCCAGGGCGTCATCGCCATGGAGTTCGGCTCCAGCGCCGAGGACCTGGCCCTGACCTGCTATGCGCACCCGAGTCTCTCCGAGACCGTCCACGAAGCGGCCCTGGCCGTGGAAGGCCACGCCATTCACATGGCCAACCGCAAGAAGCGCAAGTAAGACAACAAGAGCGCCGCCCGCGGGCGGCGCGTCCCCTTCGGCGACGCATCGGAGGGGAACGGTGGTAGCCGCCGCCCGAGGCACCCGCCAGCGCAGCGGCTACCGTTCGAGTCACATGCAACCAATGGCATGAATCGATGAACCTTCACGAGTATCAGAGCAAACAGCTGTTTGCCGACTATGGTCTGCCCGTTTCCAAGGGCTTCGCCGTCGACACCCCCGAGGAAGCGGCGGAAGCCTGCAAGAAGATCGGCGGCGAGATGTGGGTCGTCAAGGCCCAGGTCCACGCCGGTGGCCGGGGCAAGGCCGGCGGCGTCAAGCTGATCAAGAGCCCGGAGGAGGCCAAGGCCTTCGCCGAGCAGTGGCTGGGCAAGAACCTGGTGACCTTCCAGACCGACGAGCACGGTCAGCCGGTCGCCAAGATCCTGGTCGAGAACTGCACCGATATCGCCAACGAGCTCTATCTCGGCGCCGTGGTCGATCGCGCCACCCGTCGCGTGGTCTTCATGGCCTCCACCGAGGGCGGCGTCGAGATCGAGAAGGTCGCCGAGGAGACCCCCGAGAAGATCCTCAAGGCCGAGATCGATCCGCTGGTCGGCGCCCAGCCGTACCAGGCCCGTGAGCTGGCCTTCCAGCTGGGTCTCGAGGGCGCGCAGGTCAAGCAGTTCACCAAGATCTTCCTGGGCCTGTCCAAGCTGTTCCACGACAAGGACCTGGCGCTGCTCGAGATCAACCCGCTGGTGATCACCGACGAGGGCAACCTCCACTGCCTGGACGCCAAGATCAACCTGGACGGCAACGCCCTGTATCGCCACCCGGACCTGCAGGCCATGCGCGACCCCTCCCAGGAGGATCCGCGCGAGGCCGAGGCCGCGGCCTGGGACCTCAACTACGTGGCCCTGGACGGCAACATCGGCTGCATGGTCAACGGCGCCGGCCTGGCGATGGGCACCATGGACATCGTCAACCTCAACGGCGGCAGCCCGGCCAACTTCCTGGACGTCGGCGGCGGCGCCACCAAGGAGCGCGTGGCCGAGGCCTTCAAGATCATCCTCTCCGATGACAACGTCAAGGCCGTGCTGGTCAACATCTTCGGCGGCATCGTGCGCTGCGACATGATCGCCGAGGGCATCATCGGGGCCGTCGAACAGGTCGGCGTCAACGTGCCGGTCGTGGTGCGTCTCGAGGGTAACAACGCCGAGCTGGGTGCCGAGAAGCTGGCCTCCAGCGGTCTGAACATCATCGCTGCCAAGAGCCTCACCGACGCGGCTCAGCAGGTCGTCAAGGCAGCGGAGGGCAAGTAATGAGCATCCTGATCGACAAGAACACCAAGGTCATCTGCCAGGGCTTCACCGGCGGCCAGGGGACCTTCCATTCCGAGCAGGCGATCGCCTACGGCACCCAGATGGTCGGCGGCGTGACCCCGGGCAAGGGCGGCCAGGAGCACCTGGGCCTGCCGGTGTTCAACACCGTCAAGGAAGCGGTCGAGCAGACCGGCGCCGAGGCCAGCGTGATCTACGTGCCGGCCCCGTTCTGCAAGGACTCCATCCTCGAGGCCGCCAACGCCGGCATCAAGCTGATCGTGTGCATCACCGAGGGCATCCCGACCCTCGACATGCTCGACGTCAAGGTCAAGTGCGATGAGCTGGGCGTGCGCCTGATCGGTCCGAACTGCCCCGGCGTGATCACCCCGGGCGAGTGCAAGATCGGCATCATGCCGGGCCACATCCACCAGCCGGGCAGGGTCGGCATCGTGTCGCGTTCCGGCACCCTGACCTACGAGGCGGTCAAGCAGACCACCGATCACGGCTTCGGCCAGTCCACCTGCGTGGGCATCGGCGGCGACCCGATCCCGGGCTCCACCTTCATCGATATCCTCGAGAAGTTCGAGCAGGATCCGAAGACCGAGGCCATCGTGATGATCGGTGAGATCGGCGGCACCGCCGAGGAAGAGGCGGCCGCCTACATCAAGGAGCACGTCTCCAAGCCGGTCGTATCCTACATCGCCGGCGTCACCGCGCCTCCCGGCAAGCGCATGGGCCACGCCGGCGCCATCATCGCCGGCGGCAAGGGCACCGCGGACGAGAAGTTCGGCGCCCTCGAGGCGGCGGGCGTCAAGACCGTGCGCTCCCTGGCCGAGATCGGCGATGCCCTGAAGGAAGCCACCGGCTGGTAAGCCGCTGCGCCCTTCGGGACGAGACGCGAAAAGGGCACCCTGCGGGGTGCCCTTTTTCTTGCCAGGCGTCTCGCTGAGGCGACTCAGATGGCGCGGCGGGTACGATCGCGGCCCTCGCGCTTGGCGGCCAGCAGGGCCTGGTCGGCGCGGTGGATGGTGTCGCGATAGTCCTCACCGGGCCGGTATTCGGCGATGCCGATGCTGGCGGTGACCGTGATCGCTTCTTGTTCCGAGCCCGTGCCTGTCGCCAGATGTCGTTCCCGCAGGCGCTCGCCGAGCCGGTCGACCAGGCCTTCCGCCTGGTCGAGTCGGGTTCCCGGCAGGATCAGCAGGAACTCCTCGCCTCCCCAGCGCCCGCAAATATCGTCCTCTCTCAATGCGCTGGTCAGCGTCCGGGCCAGGCCGACCAGTACCCGGTCGCCGGCGGCGTGGCCGTGGCGGTCGTTGATGGCCTTGAAGTGATCCAGGTCGATCATCGCCAGGCTGAAGGGGCGGCCGGTCCCGTCGGCGAGCTCCTCGAGATGCTGGTGCAGGCGGCGCCGGTTGGCCAGGCCGGTCAGGGGGTCCTGGCTGGAGACATCCTCGAGGGCCTGGTTGCGTTCGTGCAACAGCTCCTGGAAGCGATCGGCGATGCGCGAGATCTTGCGCTGGCGGCGCCGCTGGTGCTCCAGCTGATGTCGGGCGTCGTGCAGGTCGTGCTGGGCGTTCTGCTGGAAGCCATCGGCGATGCTGATCAGTCGTTCGAGTCGCCCCTGCTGCTCCAGGTGGTGGTGGTAGAGCCGCTCCAGGGCGTCATGCAGCGGATGGTCGCGGTGGGCCGGGCTCGCCAGCAGGGCACTCACCTCGTCGAGCAGTGCCCGATCTCGGTACGTCACACCTTCACCTCGAGAGGCAGGATGGCGAAGGGGTAGTGGCAATCTTCCTTGAATTCCTCGGCCAGTTCGGCGATGCGCTCGTTGCGCGGGTCGTAGCGCCACTCGACGCCGACCTCGCGACCGTCCTGGTAGGCGTCCTCGAGCAGGTCGAAGATGTCCATCATGGCCTTGACCGAGCTGGTATTGAGATAGACCAGCTCCAGGATCAGTGTCAGGGGGCGCGCTTCCTGCTTCAGGAAGGCCTCGACCCAGTCGATGACCTGACTGAACAGTTCGTAGGAGTTTTCCGGATAGGAGTCGCCCTGCATGGCGAGACGGCCGGCCTGCCAGTCGCTCTGGATAGCGGGGGTGGACGGGCTGCCGGGAAGGTTCAGATCGTGACTCATGGCGATGACCGTTCAGATAGTGGCTGTCAGGCTAAAGAAACTTCGATGGGATGACAACGGCTGGAGAGAGGCCTGGAGCGGTCGCGACGACTTGCGAGCCATGTCGATCAGCCCCAGGCCGGCGCCGCTGGTGGCAGCCTCGTCGCGAGGGCGGCGCAGCTGCTGCTTGTAGGCGCGCTTGAGCTCGGCGGCGTCCAGCTCGGCGAGGCCCTCCACGGCGTCGACCAGCCGCCGGCCGTCGGCCGTCTCGACCAGGTTCCCGGCCGACACCAGGTAATGGCCGTCGTCGTCCCGGGCCACGGCAATGGTCGCGGTGGCTTCTTCCTCGCCGTAGTCCTGCAGGCGGGCATAATGACGGATGTTCTGGGTCATCTCGATGTAGACCGCGAACACGTCCATCGCCGAGGAGGGCGCGGCGGACTGGCTGTTGAGATAGTTGCGCAGGGCATGGCCGATCTCCTCGATCAGGCTGCGCGAGATCGGGCCGTTGAACGCTGCTGCAGGTAGGTGTCGCGCAGGGTCAGCAGATCCATGGCGTCTCCGGGTCAGGTGGACGAGGGGCGGCCGGCCGACGTGGCCTCGGCCGCGGGCGTGGTGTCGAAACGAAAGCACAGCAGGGTGATGTCGTCGCGCTGAGGGAGCTCGCCTCGGTAGGCGTCCAGTTCGGCCTCGAAGGCGGCGATCTGGGTGTCCAGCGGCGCGTCGGCATGGCGTTGCAGCATGGCCTCGAAGCGACGGTTGCCGAAGCCGAAGCCGTGCTCCCCGCCGGCCTGGTCGAGGAAGCCGTCGCTGCACAGCGAGTAGGTCCAGCCCCGGCGCAGCGGCAGGCGGCGGTTCTCGTAGGTCATGGCGCGTTTCTGGCCCAGGGCCCGCTTGCCGCCGGGGTGCACCTCCAGGTCTGCTCCGTCGCTGGCGTAGAGCGACATCTTGGCCCCAGCGAAGGTCAGGACGTCGGCGCCGTGGGCGACCCACACCAGGCCGACGTCCATGTTGGTGGCGATCGAGGCGGGCAGGCTCTCCCGCTGCAGGGTGGCCCGGTTCTGGCGGTCGGTCTCGTTGAGGATGGCCGCCGGATCGTGCGCCCCCACCTGCAGGATGGCGTTGTCGATGATGGCCCGGGCCAGCATGGTCATCAGCGATCCGGGCACCCCGTGGCCGGCACAGTCGATGACGCCCATCAGGTAGCCTGCCTCGGTGGCGCGGAAGACATAGAAGTCGCCGCCCACCTGGTCCCGGGGCCGCCACAGCACCGCCTGGT
The DNA here is from genome assembly GCF_056159885.1 of Halomonas sp. ABH4_019. Taxonomy (NCBI): domain Bacteria; kingdom Pseudomonadati; phylum Pseudomonadota; class Gammaproteobacteria; order Oceanospirillales; family Halomonadaceae; genus Halomonas; species Halomonas sp. ABH4_019. The sequence goes on along the minus strand of NZ_JBSWWC010000001.1, from coordinate 237,735 downwards.
GCCCGGCCAGGTGGGTCTCGAGCTGTCGGCTGGGCAGGATGGCGCGCTGGATGATGCTGGCGTATTCCAGGGAGGCGTCGATCTGGCGCCGGGCGGTCACCATCTCGGCGTTGGTGGTCTCGAGGTCGCGGGTGCGGCGACGCACCTGTTCCTCCAGCTCCTGGGTGTGGCGCTCCACCTGGCCGGCCATGTGAGAGAAGGCACGGGACAACTCGCCGATCTCGTCGTCGCGCTCGGTGGGCAGGTGGCTGGCGTAGTCGCCGGCGGCGATGGCCCTGGCCGAGTGCTGCAGGCGGCGTATGGGGCCGAGGATCAGCCGCTCGGTACCATAGGCGAAACCGAGCATCAGCACCCCCAGCACCAGCGTCAGGGCGCCGATCAGCGACCAGAACCAGCGGCCCTCGAATACCGGGGCGCTCGCCAGGTCCAGCGCCGAGACGAACAGCCACTGCAGCTCGGGGATATAGCCGACCGACAGCAGGCGCGGCTGCCCCTCGAGGGTGGCCTCCAGGCTGTGGACCTCGCCGGGCCGGCGCCTTGCCTCGAGCATGGCGTCCTCCAGGCGCCGACGCTGGTCAGGCGCGTCGAGCAGCGCCTGGAGGCGGGGCGTGTTGCCGGCGAGCCGCGACTGGGCTCCCGAGTTGAAGGCCAGTCGCTCGCGGTCCGGGTGGGCCTGGATGGCCCCGCGGGCGTCGACGATCATCGGCGTCAGGCCGGGGGCGTTGTCGCGCAGGAAGTCGTCCAGGAAGCGGCCCAGGTCGAGGCCGCCACCGGCCATGCCCAGCCGGCGGTCGCCGTCCCGGACCTTGACGTTGATCCACACCTTGGCCAGGCCCAGCTTGTCATCGACGTTGACATTGATGTTGTAGGTGGCGCTGCTCTCCATGCTCGCGAAGTACCAGGCGTCCTCCGGGTCGTCCGGGGACAGCCGGTAGCGGGGCTGGCGGCTCGGCGACGAGGCGGCGTCGTTGTAGTAGTAGTCGCCGCTGGCGTCGTCGACCACGAAGTAGGCGTCACCGGAGTACTGCTCGCGAAAGCCCTCGGCCTCGCGGAAGAAGCGGTCGCGGGCGTCGGCATCGTCCGGGGCGGCCAGCCACTCCCGGGTGACCACCGAGTCGGCGAAACGCCGGGCCAGGGCGAGCTCCCGCGAGACCGGGGCGAGGATCTTCTGCATGTGCAGCAGGGTGTACTGCTCGGCGTAGCGGGAAGCGAAATGGCGGCGCACGTCGTCGATGGCCTGCCAGCCGATCACCAGGGCCGGGATCAGGGCCAGCAGACAGGCCAGCAATAGCGTCAGCGCGGACTGCCCGCGGAGTCCCCAGCGTTGGGCCATGGACGAATTTCCCCTGCGTCATTCCGGTGGCGTCAACCGGAAATGTCGGTTCTGTAATGATTTGTGACCACTATGCCACATCCCAAAGACCAAGAAACCCGTCATCGCGGCAGGGGAATTATCACAAAGGCGCCTTCAGGGGGCCGCGGGCCCCGGAACAGGAGGGCTAGATGACCGGCTCGTCCGGCGGCGCATTGCCCAGTCCGAGCACCTGGACGTCGAGGGCTCGGCCGTCGGCCTGGGCCGTCATGTCGGCAGGCGGGTCGCCATCCCCATAGGCCTTGAAGCTGAAGCGCCAGGCCTCGCCCGGCGCCAGGGTGTTGGCGTTGTTGTCCTGCACCCGATAGCCGCCGTCGGCTTCGCCGACGATGCCGTTCCACAGGGTATCGAGATCGGCGGGCAGGCCGAAGCCAAGCTCGGGGTCGACGATGTCGTCATTGGAGACGTTCTCGACGAAGATCTCGGCCACGTAGCCCGAGGACCACTGGCTGGTAACGTTGCCGGTCACCAGCAGTTCGGCGTCGTCCTCCAGGATGGCGGGCTGGATGCCGTCGCCGTCGAGGATCTCGCCGGGCTCGGGCGTGTCGATGGGCTCGCCGCGGAACAGGTTGCCCGACGCTATGTGCAGGGTGGTGCCATCGCCGAAGACCGCGAACTCCATGTCGGTCAGGGTATCCTCGCTGCCCTTGCCGGTGATGATCACGCCGTCGTCGGACATCGCGATCTCGTGATCGTCGATGCTGCCGGTGTAGCGCGCGGTGTCGACGCCCTCGCCGCCGTCCAGCCGATCGTCGCCGTCGTACCAGTCGTCGCCGGGACCGCCCTGGAGCAGGTCGTCGCCGCTGCCGCCCGATAGCCGATCATGGCCCAGGCCGCCGTTCAGGTAGACGCCGTCGTCCGAGCCCTGCACCTCGTCCGACCGCCGGGTGCCGATCAGGTAGTCGAAGACCACCTCGTTGGCCTCGGGGTCGGTGGGGGCACCGAAGCTCTCGCCGTGCTCGTTGACGTACAGCGCCGGCGACAGCTCGTCTGCCTCGGGATCGCGAATCGACTGCAGCACATGGACGCTGTTGTCGTGATCCCGGCCGCCGTGGAAGTTGACGTCGCGGTCGGTGGACGCGATCTCGACCTCGTTGCCGACCGAGGAGCGCCAGGAGGCGAACACCAGGCCGTGACGCATGCCGCTGTCCTCGAGCCCGGTGAACACGCCGTCATAGCTCTCGTGCAGCTCGAAGGCGTAGCCGTTGCCGCCGCTGCCCTTGTTGACGGCACCATGGGCCTCGAGATCCTCGGCTCTGGTATCCACTGCTCGAGAGAAACGAAAGGCGGTGGAGGGGCCATCCAGTACCTGGATATCGTCGAACCGAGCGTTCATCGTGCCCTCGAGATGCACGGCATGATAGTCGCTCAAGTCATCCCGGACGTTCTCGAAGCGTGACGGGTCGGCCTCGCCCAGCTCGAAGTTCAGGCTGAAGCCTTTCAGGGTGACATCATCGACGCTCGCCAGGCGTTCCACCTGGGTGTCTACAGCGGCGAAGTCGAAGCGCACCTCGCGGTCCAGCGTGATCGTATCCCCGTCTATGCCGGTGACCTTGGCCATGCTGGTTCGCAGCTCGGCATGTTCCACCTTGCGCCATGAACTGTCGCCGATGTCATCGAAGAAGGCGTCATCGTTGTCCTGCCACAGGCGGAGGGTATCGCCCACGGATAAGTCGGGATTGTCCTCCAGCGTCAGCCGGCGATCGCCGCTGTCGGCATCCGACGACAGGGTGCCGATGTCGGTGTTCTCGCTGCCGTCCAGGTGAATCGCCTGGTCGTTATCCCGCGACAGGGCCTCATCGGTGAAAATCAGGCGCGTCTCGCCGGATCCCGCCCCTATCAGGGAGATGTCGGAACATTCGATGGTGATCGAGTCGTCGAAGCGAAAATCACCGGCGGAAAGCTGCAAGGTCGTGCCCGATTCGGCATCCCGTATCAGACTCTCGAGCTCCTCGGCGGAGGTCGAAGTGTCTACCTCGATAGTTGAACTCATGAATAGGTTCCTTGTGTCTACGGTGCGCAGCATTGACTGACGTCAATGTACTCCTTGTGAGGGGAATTGCCGTAAAAAATTAATGTGTATTTGTCGTCATATGGAGACGATATTGAGAGAGGCTGTAGCTCAGTATCCATCGTCATATCGTGCATTGATATGATGGAAATGCGCGACCAGTGTTGTATATAGAGGTAGGGGCGTCAATGCGAGAAGGTGAAGAGGCCTTGCGGAAGAAGGTGCCATATTCGCTGCGCTATTTTGGCCATCAAGGGTGTCGATGACATCGCCAATAATATGCTGCGTTCGGTTGATGTCAGGCGCCGATAGGTCCGATCAGCGTCCCAACAGGTGGCGGCATGGCCATCCCGTGGCGAAGAACATGGCCAGGAACACCGGGGCGCCGGCCAGCAGATACCAGTGGAAGGTGACGAAGCGCCAGACCACCACGGCGGCCCCGGCGGTGGCCTGGCCGACCAGGGGCAGCAGCAGCATGCCGGTGCCGAGCTCCGCGGCGCCGGCGCCGCCGGGCAGCAGGCTCAACTGGCCGGCCGCCATCGACAGCATCTGCACCAGGAAGGCCCAGCTCCAGGCCACGTCGGCGCCGAGGCCGGTGAGGGCCAGATAGAGCAGGCTGTAGCGCACCAGCCAGTGGCCGGCGCAGCAAGCCATGATCAGCGCCAGGGTCGGGCGGGGCAGGGCCAGGGTGGCGACCAGGGCCCGGCGAAAGCGCAGCAGTATTCGGGCCAGCCTGGGGCGCTTCTTCATCGGATGGCCGCGGCGCAACAGCGTCGGCAGGCGGACCATCAGCAGTGCGATGCCGACCAGCAGCAGCGCCAGGAGACCGATGGCGGCCACCAATAGACCCAGATGGCGCCAGGCCACCGCCGTGGCGAGTGACACCAGCACTATTCCGCTGAGAGCCAGCAGGAAGAACAGCAGGTCGCAGCACTGATCAATCATGAACACCGCCGAGGCCTTCGCCGGCCGCAGGCCGCGACGGGCCAGCAGTATCAGCAGCGTGGCCGGCCCGCCGCTGCCGCCAGGCGTGGCGCAGATGGCGAACTCGGTGGCCATCACCAGCCCCAGGGCGCCGCCCTGGCCGAGCCTGCCGGCGCGGCCCGCCAGCAGCAGTCGCAGGCGCAGAGCATTGAGGTTCCAGCACAGCCCCACCAGGGCCAGCATCGCCAGCAGCCGGGAGAGCGGGAAATCGGCCAGCGCCGCCAGGGAGGCCCGCCCGCCGATCAGCATCGGCAGCGCCGAGGCCAGCACCAGGGCCAGCGCCAACCAGGTCCAGCGGTGGCGATGCAGGCGCTCAACCATGGCCGGAGAGGCGCGCGGTCGCGGGGCGAGGGGCCAGGGTGGCGTAATACGCCAGCAGGTCGTCGATCACCCGGTCCCAGTGGAAACGACGCTCCACGTGGCGACGGGCGTGGCGGCCGCTGGCCGCCACGTCGTTGTCGAACAGCGCTTGCACGGCCTCGGCCATGGCGGCGGCATTGCGTGGCTGGCACAGCAGGCCGCCGCCCAGCGGCACATTCTCGACCAGTGCCCCGGCCCGGGCGGCGACCACCGGCAGGCCGCAGGCCATGGCCTCCAGCGCCACCAGGCCGAAGGTCTCGCGGGTGCCGGCGTGGAGCAGGGCATCGGCGCTGGCCAGCGCCCGGGCCACCTCGCGGCGGTCGCAGTAGCGGGACACTGCCGTGACGTTGTCGGGCACCCGGGTCGGCATGCCCGGCCCCATCAGCAGCAGGTGGTAGGGGCGGCCGAGTCGCTGCAGGGTGCGCAGCAGCACGTCGACGTGCTTCTCCCGGGAATGGCGCCCGGCGAAGACCAGCAGCCGGGTATCCGCCGGCAGGCCCAGCGAGGCCCGCCAGGCCGGATCGGCGCGGTCGGGGTGGAAGGTCGCCAGGTCGACGCCCAGCGGCTGGAGGCGCACGTCGTCGACGCCCCAGTCGGCGAGCCGCTCGGCCATGGCGCGGCAGGGAGCCAGCACGCCGTCGAAGCGACCATAGAGGTCGGCGACATAGCGCTGCAGGCGCCGACGCACCGCGCCGCCGAAGCGGTCGCCCATCAGTCGCGGCAGGTCGGAGTGGTAGAAGCCCACCACCGGCACGCCGAGCCGCTGCCCGGCCTCCAGCGCCGCCCAGGCGGTGACATAGGGGTCGCCGGCCTCGATCAGGTCGGGTGACAGGGCCAGCAGCTGGTCGCGCCAGGGGCCGCGGCGAATCGGGAAACGATAGCCCTGGCCCAGCGGCAGGCGACGCGCGGGCAGGGTATAGCAGTCGTCGAGGCCGTCGCGCTCGGCCCCGGGGACCACCAGGCTCGCGCGCAGGCCGGAGTGCTCGGCGACGCGACGGCGCTTGGCCTGGAGGTAGGTGCGCACGCCGCCGCTCGAGGGGGCGTGGAACATGGTGATGTCGGCGATATGCAAAGGGTCCCTCCCGCGCGGGCCGATGGTTCAGCTATCAGGCTACGCGGGCTTTGCGACAGTTCGACGACATGGCGTCGATGAACCGTGTTCGCGCTCGCCGGGGGCCGCCACGCCCGAAACGCGAAACGGCGGCCCGAGGGCCGCCGTTTCAGTGGCGAGACGTCGCGCTTGGGGGCGCTTAGTCGGCCGGGCGGCCGACCAGCGAGCGGGTCTCCTCGCGGGCCTCGGTCAGCGCCACGCGGATCACGTCGCCGAGCTTGAAGCGCTCGACGCCCTCGACCTGGATGCGGCCTTCCTTGTCGTCGATCGCCACCTTGTCGCGGTCGCTGTGCATCAGCGGGGCCGGCACGAAGGCGGTGGCGCCGTTGGCGGTCAGGCGCACGCGCATGCCGCCGCGGTTGATGGCGATGACCTCGGCCTCGAAGCTCTCGTTCGCCTCGGCGGCCGCGCCCAGGAAGCGCACGTAGAGCCAGTCCTTGACGTCGCGCTCGGCCAGGCGGTTGAGGCGGCGGCGTTCGGTGAGCTGCTCGGTGAGCGCCTGGCTGGCCTCGGCCGGGGCCTGCTCGCCCTTGAGCACGCGCTTGATCAGGCGGTGGTTGACCATGTCGCCGTACTTGCGGATCGGCGAGGTCCAGGTGGCGTAGGCGTCGAGCCCCAGGCCGAAGTGCGGGCCGGGCTGGGCGGACATGTTGGTGAAGCCCTGGAAGCGGCGCAGGCGGGCGTCCAGCCAGGCGTCGTCGCGGCCCTCGAGCTCGCGCTTGAGCTCCCTGTAGCGGGGCAGCTCGGTGAGCGCCTCGCGCTCCACCTGGATCTCCTGGCTGGCCAGGAACTCCTGGGCCGCCTCCGCCTTGTCGGCCTCGAAGGCACGGTGGACGTTGAAGATCCCGTGGCCCACGTGCTCGGCCAACAGATCGGCGCAGCAGGCATTGGCCGCGATCATCGATTCCTCGATCATGCGGTTGGCGATGCGTCGCTCCTCGGTGCGGATGTCCAGCACGTTGCCGGCGGCGTCGAGGTCGAAGACGTAATCCGGGCGGTCCTTGAATACCAGGGCGTGCTCGGCGCGCCAGGCGGCGCGGGCCTCGGTCAGCTCGCGCAGGGCCTTGAGCTGTTCGCCGACGGCTTCGGCCGGCGCCCACTCGCCCTGGCCCTCGAGCCAGTCCGAGACGTTGTCGTAGACGAGCTTGGCATGGGAACGGGCGTTGGCGGCGAAGAAGCGGTACGCGCCCAGGTTGCCGTCGGCCTCGATGTCCAGCGCGCAGGCCAGCACCGGGCGGTCGCGGTCTTCCCACAGCGAGCACAGGTCGTCGGCCAGGGTCTCGGGCAGCATGGTGACGTTCTGGCCCGGCAGGTAGACGGTGAAGGCGCGGGTGCGGGCCTCCAGGTCGGCGGCATGGCCTTCCTCGACGTAGGCGGTCGGGTCGGCGATGGCCACGGTCAGGGTCCAGCCGCCGCCCTCGCGGGCCACGATGCGCAGGGCGTCGTCCATGTCCCGGGTCTTCTCGCCGTCGATGGTGAAGAACGGCTCGGCGGTCAGGTCCTCGCGCTCGAGGCCCTCGTCGCGCAGCGGCCAGTCGTCGCCGGCGTCCGGGCATTCCTGCTCCAGGGCGTGGCGGGCCAGGGTCACCCGCCAGGGCACCGCCGGATCGTCGGTCTTGGCCACCAGCTCGTCGATCTGGGTGAAGAAGCCGCGGTCCTCGGGCTTGAGCGGATGGCGCACCAGGCGCACCACGACCCAGTCGCCGTCGCCCAGGCTCGCCTCGTCGAGGCTGCGCTTGACCCTCGCCTTGAGCGGCACATTCATCGACGGATGATCGGGGATCACCGCCAGGCGGCCGTCACGCTTCTTCACGCGGGCGATGAAGCGTTGCATGCCGCTCTCGATCAGGGTGTCGGGCTCCACGGACTTCTTCTCGCCCTCCTCGTGGAGGACGGCCTCGACCCGGTCGCCATGGAGCACCTGCTTCATGGCGGGGGGCGGCACGAAGTAGGACTCGCCGTCGTCGGTCTCGAGGAAACCGAAGCCGCGGTCGGTGGCCTTGATGACTCCCTCGACGCGGGGCGTGTTGTCGCGGATCTGTTGCTTGAGCTGAGCAAGCACCGAGTTGTTCTGCAGCATGGGTCACGATCGATTGGCGGGATAGGAGGGCCACTATACGGATTCCGCCAGCCCGCGCCAATCGGGCAAGCGGCCGATCGCGCACCGGCCCGCGCCGACCCTGTCAGCGGGGCGCCGAGGCGCCCTCGCGGCGGGACTCGAACCAAGGTCTAAGACAATTGGTATTTGATTGGTATCAATGGTGGTCTACATTGGTACTATCACGATGCCTGGATGAGACCGCCCATGGACCCCCGTCTGCAACAGCTTCATCTCGATACCTCGCTGCCGACTCCGCTCTATCACCAGCTGGCCGGCGGCCTCGAGCGTGCCATCGAGGCCGGCGCCTGGCTGGCCGGCGAGGCGCTGCCCTCCGAGCGGGCCCTGGCCGAGGCGCTGGACGTCTCGCGGATTACCGCCCGCAAGGCGCTGGACCGGCTGGCCGAGCTGGGCCTGATCCGCCGCACCCGCGGCTCCGGTACCTTCATCACCCCGCGCCTCAACCAGCCGCTGACCCGACTGGTGAGCTTCACCGAGATGCTCACCCAGCGCGGCTTCACGCCGAATTCGCGCTGGCTGTCGCGCACCCTGGCCGCACCCACCGCCGAGGAGAGCCTGCGCCTGGGGCTCGCCGGCGACGCTCGGGTCGCCCGGCTCAAGCGCCTGCGCCTGGCCGACGGGGTGGTGATGGCGGTGGAGGAGAGCTGCCTGCCCTCGGCGATCCTCGCCGACCCCGAGGCGGTGGAGAGCTCGCTCTACGCCACCCTGGACGCGGCGGGCAGACCGATCGCCCGGGCCCTGCAGCATGTCAGCGCGGTCAACGCCGACGCCGAGCTGGCCCGGCAGGCCGAGGTGCCCGAGGGCCAGGCGCTGCTCGAGGTGACGCGCCTGGGCTATCTCGCCGACGGCACCCCGGCGGAGCTGACCGTCACCTACTGCCGCACCGACTACTACGACTTCGTGGTCGAACTCACCCGCTGACAGGAAGCCCCCCATGCACGAAGGCACCCTCTACGGCAATGTCCTGACCCCCGATGGCTGGCGCCTCGGCGAGCTGCGCTGGCACGACGGGCGCCTCGCCGCGCTGCCAGAGACGCCGGTGGCGCCCGACGACAACGATCTGCCGCGGATCCTGCCCGGTTTCCTCGACCTGCACGTCCACGGCGGCGGCGGGGCGGACGTGATGGAGGGCGGCGCGGCCCTGGCCACCGTGGCGCGCACCCATGCGCGGTTCGGCACCACCGGCCTGCTGGCCACCACCATGACCGCCCCGGACGCCGAGATCCGCCGCGTGCTCGGCGATATCGGCGACTACCTGCGCGACCCGTCGCCGAATGCCGCCGGGGTGCTCGGCGTTCACCTGGAAGGCCCCTACATCAACCCCGGCAAGCTCGGCGCCCAGCCCTCCCATGCGCGCCCCGGCGTGCTCGAGGAGGTCGAGTCATTGTGCCGGCTGGCGCCGATCCGCCTGCTGACCCTGGCCCCGGAGCTGGCCGGCCACCTGACGCTGATCCGCGAGCTCAGCGAGCGCGGCATCCGCGTGCAGCTCGGCCACACCCTGGGCAGCTACGAGGAGGGCGTGGCGGCGCTCGAGCACGGCGCCTGCGGCTTCACCCACCTGTTCAACGCCATGAGCGGGCTGCATCACCGCAAGCCCGGCATGGTCGGGGCGGCCCTGGCCCATGCCGACTACGCCGAGCTGATCCCCGACCTGCTGCACGTGCATCCCGGTGCCATCCGCGCCGCCCTGCGCAGCATTCCCCACCTCTACGCGGTCACCGATTCCACCGCCGCGGCGGGCATGCCCGACGGCGACTACCGGCTCGGCGAGCAGGCGGTGACCAAGTGCCTGGGTGGGGTGCGCCTGGCCGACGGCACCCTGGCCGGCAGCACCCTGACCATGGACCAGGCGCTGCGCAACCTGGTGGGGCTCGGCCTGACGCTGGCCGAGGCCTCGGACCGGCTGTCGCGCTTTCCCGCCGACTTCCTCGGCCGCCAGGACCTGGGGCGCCTGGCCGAGGGCGCCCGGGCCGACCTGGTGGTGCTGGACCCCGAACTCAACCTGCGGGCCGTCCACGTGGCGGGCCGGCCCATCGAAGGAGAACTCCATGTCACTGATGCTTGATGAAGCCCGCAACGCCCCCGAGCGGATCCGCGGCCAGCTGCAACGCAACGCCGAGGTCATGGCCGCGTTGGGTGAACGCCTGCGCGAGGCGGCCCCCGGCAGCGCCCTGACCGTGGCCCGTGGCAGCTCCGACCACGCCGCCGCCTACCTGGGCTACCTGATCATGAAGCATCTGGGCATGCCGGTGGCCTCGCTGCCGCCGTCCCTGGCCGGTGCCCCCTGGCGGCTCTCCGGCCAGCTGGCGGTGGCGATCTCCCAGTCGGGCCAGAGCCCGGATCTGGTCACCGCCCAGCGGGCCCTGGCCGCCGGCGGCGCCCGCACCCTGGCGCTGGTCAACACGCCCGAGTCACCGCTGGGCGAGGCCAGCGACGACGAGGTGGCACTGTTCGCCGGCGAGGAGCTCAGCGTGGCGGCCACCAAGAGCTACCTGGCGACGCTGTCCGCCGGCGCCCAGCTGGTCGGCCACTGGGCCGGCGACGAGACGCTGCTGGCGGCGCTCGAGGCGCTGCCCGAGCGCTTGACCGAGGCGGCCGGGCAGGACTGGTCGCCGGCCATCGAGGCCCTGGTCGGCGTCGAGCGGATGATGGTGATCGGTCGCGGCCCCGGCCTGGCGGTGGCCCAGGAGGCGGCGCTCAAGTTCAAGGAGACCTGTGCCATCCAGGCCGAGCCGTTCAGCGGCGCCGAGGTGCGCCACGGCCCCATGGCGCTGATCGGGGAAGGCTATCCGGTGCTGGTGTTCGCGCCGCCGGGGCCCGAGCAGGCTGGGTTGCTGGAGTTGGCCGAGTGGCTCGAGGGTGTGGGCGCCCGGGTGCTGCTGGCCGCCGATGCGAGCGTCGCCCGGCGCCAGCTGACCCTGACCGATGCCGGCCACGACGACCTGCAGCCGCTGTCGGTGATCCAGAGCTTCTACGCCATGGCCGCCGGACTGGCCGAGGCCCGGGGCAGCGACCCGGACCGTCCCCGGCACCTGCGCAAGGTCACCCGCACCGTCTGACCGACGGCCGAGGGGCCTGCCATCCAGGCCTTTCGCCAACGCCTTTCGCCAAGACAACAACAACCCATGGAGACTTCCATGCCAACCCCATCCCTGATCCTGCAGGCGCCGTGCGACGGCGTACTGCTGACCCTGGACGCGGTGCCGGACCCGGTCTTCGCCGGCCGGGCGCTGGGCGAGGGCATCGCCCTGGACCCGCTCGGCGATACCCTCCATGCGCCCTGCGATGGCGAGGTGGTGCAGTGCGCACGCACCCGCCATGCCGTGACTCTGCGCACCGCCGAGGGCGTCGAGCTGCTGTTGCACCTGGGCCTCGATACCGTCGAACTGAACGGCGAGGGCATCGAGCTCGCGGTCGCCGTCGGCGACCGAGTGGTTGCCGGCCAGCCGCTGTGCCGCTTCGATCCCGATCGGCTCGCCCATCGGGCCAAGGCCCTGATCACCCCGCTGGTGGTCACCGAGCCCGCCGGCCACCGGGTCGAGTCGCTCTCCCGGGCCGCCGGCCACCGCGTGACGCGGGGCGAGTCGCTGCTGGCCCTGACCCCGGCGTCGCCGGAGGCGTCTGCTGCCGTGGCCGACGGCCCGGCCCATCGCCGCGAGCTGGTCCTGGCGCTGGCCGCCGGGCTGCACGCCCGGCCCGCCGCGCGGCTGCGGGGCATCGCCCGGGAACACGGGGCGAGCCTGACGCTGGCCTCGGCGGACGGCGAGGCCGCCGCCGACAGCCTCAGCGCGCTGATGAACCTGGGCGCGGTCGAGGGCACCGCCCTGACACTGACGGCGCGGGGCGAGGGCGCCGAGGCGGCCCTCGACGCCGCCGAGCGGCTCTTGACCACGCCGGAGGCCGCCGAGTCGGCCCCCGCGCCCCAGGCGAGCCTGGCCGAGGCCGCCGACGGCCAGTGTCCCGGCCTGGTGGCGAGCACCGGCCTGGCGATCGGCCCGCTGGTGGCCTACGCCCCGGCGCTGCCCCGGGTGCCGCGAGGCGGCGAGGGCCCATCGGTCGAGGCGCCGCGCCTGACCCGGGCCCTGGAGACGGTGGGCGAGGCCCTCGACGCCGAGCATCGGCGCGCCCGGGCGGCCGGCCAGGAGGCCGAGGCGGAGATCTTCGCCGCCCACCAGGCCTGGCTGGAGGATCCCGACCTGCGCCGGGCGGCAGACGATCATCTCGCCGCGGGCCGCAGCGCCGGTCAGGCCTGGCGCGAGGCACTGGACGCCGAGGCCGAGGCGTCGGCCCCCGAGGTGCCCGCCGGGGCCATCGTGCTCGCCGAGGATCTTACCCCCTCCGAGCTGGTGGCCCTGGCCGAGGCCCGCCCGGCCGGGCTGTGCCTGGCCGGGCTGTGCCTGGCCGCCGGCGGCACCACCTCCCACATGGCGATCCTGGCCCGGGCCCGCGGGATTCCCTGCCTGGTGGCCATGGGTCAGTGCATCGGCGAGCTCGACGGCGAGCGGGCCGTGCTCGATGCCGAGGCCGGGCTGCTCGAGCCCGCGCCGAGTGCCGGGCGCCTGGCGGAGGTCGAGGCGGCCGTCGCCGAGCGCGCCGAACGCGCCGCCCGGGAGCGCGCCGCCGCCCATGAGCCGGCCGTCACCCGCGAAGGTCGCGAGATCGAGGTAGGCGCCAATATCGGCTCCGCCGAGGAGGCGCGGCTGGCCGCCGAGGCCGGCGCCGACGGCATCGGCCTGATGCGCAGCGAGTTCCTGTTCCTCGAACGGTCCGCGGCACCCAGCGAGGCCGACCAGCGCGGCGAGTACCAGGCCGCGGTGGACGCCCTGGGCGGCAAGCCGGTGATCATCCGCACCCTGGACATCGGCGCCGACAAGCAGCTGCCCTACCTGCGCCTGCCCCAGGCGCCCAACCCGGCGCTGGGCCTGCGCGGCTCGCGGCTGTGGGAGACCCATCCCGAGCTGCTCGACGCCCAGCTGCGCGCGCTGCTCGGCGTCACGACCCCGGAGCGGCTGCGCATCATGGTGCCGATGATCGCCGATGCCGGCGAGCTGGCACGGGTGCGCGAGCGCCTCGAGCGTCTCGCCGAGGGGCTGGGCGTGACCCGGCTGCCGGCGCTGGGCGCGATGATCGAGGTGCCGAGCGCGGCGCTGTGTGCCCGGCGTCTCGCCGCCGAGGCCGACTTCCTGTCCATCGGCACCAACGACCTGACCCAGTACACCCTGGCCATGGACCGCGAGGATCCCGGGCTGGCGGCCCGTGCCGACGTGCTGCATCCGGCGGTGCTGACGCTGATCCGCGCCACCGTGGAGGGCGCCGCCGGGCGCTGTCCGGTGGGGGTGTGCGGGGCCGCCGCCGGCGACGACCTGGCCGCGCCGCTGCTGGCGGCGCTGGGCGTCGACGAGCTCTCGGTTGAGCCGGCCCGGGTGCCGGCGATCAAGGCCGCGCTGCGTCGCCTGGATGCCGCGGCCCTGGCCGGGACGATCCCCGAGCTGCTGACCCTCGACGACGCCGCGGCGGTGCGCGAGCGCCTTTCGGCCTGGCTCGCCGCGGATGCCACTCGTACCACAACAACAACCCACGAGAGGATGCCCTCATGAGCACCACCCTCGGTTCCCGTCTCATGGCCGGCCTGCAGCGGCTGGGCCGCTCGCTGATGCTGCCCATCGCCGTGCTGCCGGTGGCCGGCCTGCTGCTGCGCCTGGGCCAGCCGGACCTGCTCGATATCGCCTTCGTTGCCGAGGCCGGCAACGCCATCTTCGCCAACCTGGCGCTGATCTTCGCCATCGGCCTGGCGGTGGGCTTCGCCGACGACAGCAACGGTGCCGCCGGCCTGGCCGGGGTGATCGGCTACCTGGTGCTGGACGCCGTGCTCAAGACCCTCAACCCCGACATCAACATGGGGGTGCTGGCCGGGGTGATCATCGGCAGCGTGGCGGGCCTGCTCTACAACCGCTACAAGGCGATCCAGCTGCCGGACTACCTGGCCTTCTTCGGCGGCCGGCGCTTCGTGCCCATCGCCACCGGACTGGCGGCGGTGGGCCTCGGCATCGTCTTCGGCTGGGCCTGGCCGACCATCCAGGCCGGCATCGATGGCCTGGGCCACTGGCTGATCGAGGCCGGGGAATTCGGCAAGTTCGTCTACGGCGCGCTCAATCGGCTGCTGATCGTCACCGGCCTGCACCACGTGCTCAACAGCTTCGTGTGGTTCGTGTTCGGCAGCTTCGACGGCGCCACCGGCGACCTCAACCGCTTCTTCGCCGGCGATCCCAGCGCCGGGGGCTTCATGGCCGGCTTCTTCCCGGTGATGATGTTCGGCCTGCCGGCGGCGGCGCTGGCCATGTACCACGCCGCGCCGCGCGGCCGTCGCGCCCAGGTGGGCGGCCTGCTGCTGTCGCTGGCGCTGACCGCCTTCCTCACCGGGGTGACCGAGCCCATCGAGTTCACCTTCATGTTCCTGGCGCCGCTGCTGTATGTGTTCCACGCGGTGATGACCGGGGTGTCCATGGCGCTGATGCAGTTTCTCGACGTCAAGCTCGGCTTCACCTTCTCCGCCGGGGCCTTCGACTATGCGCTGTCCTACGGGCTGTCGACCCACGGCTGGCTGATGCTGCCGGTGGGGCTGGCCTATGCCGCGCTCTACTACATGGTGTTTCGCTGGGCCATCGTGCGCTTCGACCTGCCGACGCCGGGCCGCGAGCCCGAGAACGAGGCCGCCGAGGCGGCGCCCGCGGCCGCCGGCGAACGCGGCCCGGCCTTCGTCGCCGCCCTCGGCGGGGCGAACAACCTGCAAAGCGTCGGCGCCTGTACCACCCGGCTGCGCCTTGTACTCGCCGATGCCGAGGCCATCGACGAGCCCGCGCTCAAGTCCCTGGGATCGCGTGGCGTGCTCAAGCTCGGCGGCGGCGGCCTGCAGGTGATCCTCGGCCCGATCGCCGACGGCGTGGCCGACGAGATCCGCGCCGCCGTGGCCGCCGAGGGTGTGGCCGCTCCCCGCGCTGTGTCCCCGGATGACGCCCCGCCGAGCGTCGACGAGGCCGGCATGATGGCCGCGGCCCCTGCACCCGATGCCGAGCGGCTCGATCGCTGGCGCGAGGCGCTCGGCGGCCCGCACAACCTGCGCCGCCTGGAGGCCCTGGCCCATAGCCGGCTGCGCGTCGAACTGGTCGACGAGGCCCGCCTCGACGGCGCGGCTCTGGAGGCCCTGGGCTGTCGGGGCGTCCAGTCGCTGGGGCAGGGCGCCTGGCACCTGGTGGTCGGCGACCAGGCAGGCACCCTGGCCGCTTCCCTGGCGGTGCGCGACTGACCGTCTGCCCGTCGCTCCGCGTTCCTAAGCAATGTTTGAAAACTGTCTGCGCTCGGCTATACCACGTTAAAAATCAGCTCGTGCGCGAGCCCGGTCAAAGTCCTCATTTACACCCCGTAAACTCCGGCTTCTCGCTGCTTTTTTGCCTTGTCTAGCCTTCGCTCGCCGACTTTTCAGACAAAGCCTAGCGGAGCCTTTCTTCGGCGGCCGTGTCCGGCCGCCATCCTTTCGCCTTTCATCCTGCATGGCCCCTCGGGGCCGTGTCGGGTGCCTGCGCGCCAGCACTCGGCGGAGGAGGCCGTCGAGCCGGGCCCGGTCGGGCCCATGACAATCGAGATGTCCTCAAAACAATGCCAACAAAGCCAAGGAGACAACGATGCAGTCGTTTCACCGTCATTGCGCCGTGTCGACGTCGCTCATCGGGAGGTACCGCCGGCGCCGCCTGCTGGTAAGTGCCGTGGCGCTATCACTATGGCCCTCGCTGACACCGGCACTGGCCCAGGTGGAGACCGAAGGCTTCTGGGAAAACGCGAGCCTCGACGCCAACCTCTATTACATCTACCGCGATCGCGACCGTCGCGAGGGCGGCAGGGGCGCCAACGGCGAGGGTCGCCCCGGGCGTTATGCCTCTAACCTCCAGCATTCCACCGCCAACCTGGCACTCGACTTTTCCAGTGGCTTCGCCGGAGGCGTGGTGGGGCTGGATCTGGCGGCCTATGCCGCCTACGACTTCCAGAATCAACACCAGGGCACGGAGTTCAACTTCCGGCCGGCCGATACCCTGTGGGACGAGCGCTGGGATGGCAAGGAGGAGAACGGCGCGAGCCTGTATCGCGCCGCCCTCAAGCTGAAGCTGGGCGACAGCTGGGCGCGAATGGGGTATCTGCAGCCCCAGGGCACCAGCGTCATCGCCCCCAACTGGTCCTATCTGCCGGGCACCTATCGAGGCGCGGAAGTCGGCACCGAGGTCGGCGGTGTGGCGCTGAGCTACTTCTATGCCGATGCCTACAAGGCGCCCTGGTATCGCGATGTCTATGAGTTCCGTCAGCCGGATGATCGAGAGATCGATTACCTGCACTCCCTGGGGGCGTCCTATCGTTTCGATGGCGGCGTGACCCTCGAGGCCGCGATTGGCCAGGCCGACGACTTCATGAACCAGGGCTTCGCCAAGCTGTCCTGGGACACCGAGCTGGCCGGCTCGCCCCTGTCGCTGAGCTATCAGTTCTATGGCGCGAACGATACCCACAGCGACGGCTCGGTGAACGACGTCTATGACGGTACCGCCTGGCAGCAGGCCATGACGGCGAGCTACAGCCGTGGGGCCTTCGATTGGAATCTGGAGTTCTCCTGGGTGCGAGCCCCCGGCTCGCAGGGGTATTTCGTCCCGCGCATGACCACGCCCTATGCCTCGTCCAACGGACGCCTCGATATCTGGTGGGACGCTCGCTCGGACTGGAATCACCACGATGAGAAGGCGATCTATGCCGGCGTCGAATACGCCCTCGATGGCTGGTCGCTGCCGGGCTGGGCCCTGGGTGTGTCCTACGCCTATGGCTGGGGCGCGAAACCCTATGCCGGCTATGTCGATCCGGATCGCCGCTTCAGCGAGCGGGCCTGGAATGTCGATGTGCATTACGTGGTGCAGGACGGCTGGGCCGAAGGAACGCGCTTCCAGCTGCACTACACCGACTACGACAACCGCACCGATTACGCCTCCTGGGGCGGGGGTGGTTTCAAGAACGCCTTTCAGGACGAGCGCGACGTGAAGTTCTTGATCGTGGCGCCGTTCTCCCTGCTGTAACGCCCGACCATACCCGGAGGCGCGCCTCCGGGCATGCCGATGTCTTTTCCATGGCCATCTCATGACAAAAAGGAACCCACATGATGACCACGAACACGACTCGCCCGATGCATGGATTCGTTCGACGCCCCCTCGCCACCGCGCTTGCCCGCCGTCGCTGGCTGATGGTCGGGGCGCTGTCCTTGCTGGCGCTGCCCGGCGTCGGGCAGGCCAAGGCCGAGGGTGACCAGGCCCTGGCCGAGCGCCTGGCCGAGCAACTCGAGGTCGATTATCGCATCAACGCCAACCATGCCTCCGTGCACGGTGTCGATTGCCAGTCGCTGGGCGCCGATTTTGCTTCCTGCTTTACTGCCACCATCGGCCTGACCAATCGCGGCGGCGCCATCGAGCGCGAGGACTGGGCGATCTATTTTCCCAGCATCCGCCGACTGCTGCGCGTCGACAGCGATCGGGTCGATATCGAGCACCTGACCGGCGACCTCAACCGGCTCGAGCCCGCTGCCGGGTTCGACGGCCTGGCGGCGGGAGAGCGTCTCGAGATTCCGGTGGTCGGGGAGTACTGGCAGCTGTTCATGACCGATGTCATGCCCCGCTGGTATGTTGCGGTGGGGGACGTCACCGCCACCCTCGACAGCACGGCGACGGAGAGCATCGGGGACTTCGTGGCGCCGATTACCGGCGAGCGAATCAAGCGCACCCCCGAGGATGCCAATGTGGTGATGAACGCGGCGACACGCTTCGAGCGCAACGCCGCGGCCAGTCTCATGCCGGAGGCGGCGTTGCGCGGTGGGATCGTGCCCTCGCCGCGCCGTCTCGAGGTCGGCGCGGCCGAGGCCGACCTCTCCGCCGGTGTCGCGCTCGAGGCACCCGCCATGTCGACGGCCAGCCGTTCGGCCTTGGCGTCGTACTTCTCTCGACGCGACATCGCGCTGCGCGAGGACGGAGGCTGGCCGATCGAGGTGCGGCTGGCCCCGGACGACTTCGAGGGTGAACTGGCGCGGGAGGGCGCCTATCGGCTCAGCTCCGATGCCGAGGGGGCGAGTATCACCGCCTTCGATGCCGCTGGCGCCTTCTACGGCGTGCAGTCGCTGCTGGGGGCCCTGGACGGCGACGGCCACCTACCGGCATTGGAGATCGAGGATGCGCCGCGCTTCGACTATCGCGGCATGATGCTGGACGTGGCGCGCAACATGAAGGACAAGGCCTCGGTGCTGCGGCTGCTCGATCGGATGGCGGCCTACAAGCTCAACCGTTTCCATTTCCACTTGAGCGACGACGAAGGGTGGCGGCTGGAAATCCCGGGCCTGCCCGAGCTGACTGAGGTGGGCGGTGAGCGGTGTCACGATCTGGACGAGAACGATTGCCTGCTGCCCCAACTCGGCTCCGGGCCGACCCGCGCGACCCATGGCAGCGGCCACTTCAGTCGCGAGGATTACCTCGAGATCCTGCGCTATGCCAAGGCGCGCCACATCGAGGTGATTCCCGAGATCGACATGCCGGCCCATGCCCGAGCGGCGGTGGTGGCCATGGAGGCGCGCTACCGTCGGCTGATGGCCGACGGCGACGAGGAGGCGGCCAACGAGTATCGCTTGCTGGACCCGGAAGACACCTCGAAGACGCTCTCGGTGCAGCTCTACGACCGGCAGAGTTACCTCAACCCCTGTCGCGATGCCTCGCTGCGCTTCGTCGACAAGGTGATCGGCGAGGTGGCGGCGATGCATCGCGAGGCGGGGCTGGCGCTGCGTACCTGGCACTATGGCGGCGACGAGGCCAAGAACATCCTGCTGGGCAATGGCTTTCAGGATGTCGATGCCGCCGAGCCGGTGGACTGGAAAGGCACCATCGACCAGCGCGGCGAGGATCACCCCTGGGAGGCGTCGCCGGCCTGTCAGCGCCTGGTGGAAGAAGGCGAGGTGGAATCGGTCGAGCAGCTGCCGAGCCATTTCGCCCGCCACGTCAATGAGCTGGTCGCCGAGCACGGCATCGAGGGCATGTCGGCCTGGCAGGACGGCCTCAAGGATGTGGCCCATGCCGACGACTTCGCGACCGAGCGTGTCGCGGTGAACTTCTGGGAGACCCTCTACTGGGGAGGCAGCGAATCGGCCGTCGACTGGCAGCAGCGCGGCTACGACGTGGTGCTCTCCAATCCGGATTACCTCTATTTCGACATGCCCTACGAGGTCAATCCCCACGAGCGGGGGTACTACTGGGCGACGCGCTTCACCGATACCCGCAAGGTGTTCTCGTTCTCCGCCGCGAGCCTGGCGCAGAATGCCGAGACCTCCCGGGATCGCGATGGCAAGGCCTTCGCCGCCGAGAGCCAGCCGGCCTGGGAGGGCGCCCACGGGCTTTCCGGCCAGGCCTGGAGCGAGACGGTGCGCACCGAGGAGCAGATGGAGTCGATGGTCTTTCCCCGGCTGCTGGGGCTGGCCGAGCGAGCCTGGCATCGCGCCGACTGGGAGCTCGATCCGGTGGCGGGACGCACCTACGAGGGCGGTGTCACCGAGCATGTCGATCGACCGGCCCTGATGAGCGATTGGCGGCGCTTCGCCAATCTACTGGGGCAGCGAGAACTGCCGAGGCTCGAGGCGGCGGGTATCGCCTATCGACTGCCGCTGCCCGGCGGCAGGGTCGAGGAGGGGCGGCTGGCCGCCAACGTGGCCCTGCCCGGTGTCGTCCTCGAGGTCTCGCTGGATGGCGGCGAGACCTGGAGAGCCTACGATGACGCGGCGAGGCCCGAGGTCCACGGCGACGTCCTGCTGCGCACCGTCAGCCGCGACGGTCAGCGTCACAGCCGTGCCGTGTCGCTCTAGCCCCATGGCCCGTCGCGCCGTTCCCCCGGGCGGCATGCGGTGCGACGGGCTGCTAGACTGGCCGCCCATTCATCGAGTGAGGACAACGCATGACGACCCATCTGATCGTCACGGACCTCGACGGTACCCTGCTCGGCGCCGACCATGCCCTGACGGACGTGACGGTCGATACCTTCCGCGCCCTGGCGGCCCAGGGGCATCACCTTGCCCTGGCCTCGGGGCGTCACCATCGCGACATCCTGGCGTTCCGCGACCGCCTCGGCGTGGACGCCCACATCATCAGCACCAACGGCGCCTATACCCACGGCCCCGACGACGGCCTGCTCGAGGCTCGCCACCTGCCGGCCGAGCTGGCCCGCGAGCTGATCGAGCTGCCGCGCCCCGCCGAGGTGCGCTTGAACCTCTATCATGATGACGAATGGGTGATCGATGCCGAAGCCCCGGGGCTACTCGCCCTGCACGCCCACACCGGCTTCGGCTATCGGGTGGAGGCGGCGGAGCGGCTCTCGTCCGACGGCGTCGGCAAGGTGCTCTACATCGGCGAGCCGGCGCATCTCGCCGAGCTCGAGCGGGAAGTGCGCCGGCGCGCCGGCGAACGCCTGCACGTGACGTATTCCATGAGTAACTCGCTGGAGATCATGGCCGGGGGCGTCAACAAGGGTACCGCGCTGGCGGCGCTGCTGGCACGGCTCGGCCTGCCGGCGGAGCGCTGCCTGGCCTTCGGCGACAACCTCAACGACGCCGAGATGCTGGCGCTGGCCGGCGAGGCCCACATCATGGCCAACGGCCACCCCGAGCTGGCGGCGACGCTGCCCGGGGCGCGGCGCATCGGCCACCATGATGACTCGGCGGTGGCCGGGGCCCTACGCGAACGCTTCGCGTTGGCGTGATGGCCGAGCCGATTCTCCCGGCATCCAAGGCGTTGATGGGTAGCCTGGTTGACTGCCGGCGTTTGGCTCGCCGATCGTCGAAGGCGCATCGGGTTCGTCTTCCCCGGTGCATCATCCGCGGTCATCGGGAGACCCCATCCGGCCAGAGATTCCGCCAGTATTCCGTGATCCACTGTCGATGTTCCCTGGCTTCTCCGACCAGCCATTCACGCAGCAGGGTGGCTTCCTGGTCACGGCCTCCTCGCCGCCAGAGAAAGTAATAGGACACCGGCGAAGGGATGGACAGGCGGAAGGGAATGGTGAGACGACCCTCCTCCAGATACTGGCGAGAGCTGACCTCATCGCCAACGGTAATGCCGTCGCCTCGCTGGGCGCTTTCCAGACACAGGCTTGTCTGGTTGTACACGGGGCCCGCCATCCAGTTCAGGTTGGGCATGTCCATCTGCAAGGCCACGTGCTGCCACCATTCCGTGCTGCGGTCGTGTATCAGTCGCACGTCGTGAAGCGTGGAAGGGTCGTGGCGCAGGCGTTTCGCCAACTCGGGCGTGCAGACGGGAAAGGCGGAGTTGGTAAACAGTGGCTCCGACTCGCAGTCGGTCCACCAGCCTCGCCCCCAAAGGATGGCACAGTCGGCGGATTCATCGTCGAGCTCCATCGGATCGATTCGTGTCTGCACCGAGATGGGGGTGTCCGGCATCAATCGCTCGAAGGAGGCCAGCCTGGGCATCAACCAGAGTTGTGCCAGATCGGATTCGACGATGATCTTCAGCGGACGCCGATGCGGTGTCTCGGAGAGCACATCCTCCAGCGCGACATGCATGCGATCCAGGGCGTCGGTCACGCGTGGTGCCAGGCGCTTGCCGTGCCAGGTCAGGGAAACGCTGCGTGGGCTTCGCTCGAAGAGACTCAACCCGAGCTGCTCCTCGAGTCGTGAAATCTGCTTGCTGATGGCCGGTTGGGTGAGGGAGAGCTCCTCTGCCGCCTGGGCGAAGCTTTCGTGGCGTGCGGCGGCCTCGAAGGCTCTTAGTGCCGAGAAGGGCAGGTGCGAACGTTTCATGAGTGTCGTGTGGGCCTGTTGGGTGGCTCGTGGAAAGGGGGTTTCCATCACCGGCGGCCCTGGACGGCCATCGAGTGGAGAGCGCCCCGAGGCGCTCGGTGATGCCATGACCGTCGGCCTGGCGACAGCGGATATCGCGCTGCCAGGCCTCCCATTATGATCGCTAGCTCCCGTCAAGGCTAACTCCAGGTTTGCCTAAAGGTATCGAATAAGTCATTTCACGCACTCTCTTGGCCATGCCAAGCTGTCCGTCATTCGCAGAACGCCAGCCGAGCATGGCCTCAGGCCATGCTCGTCGGCAACGACGTCAGACAACCAAGGAGACTCGTTCATGAAAGTGACCATTGCCGCGACACAGATGTCGTGCACTTGGGATCGCGAGGCGAACCTGGAGAAGGCCGGTGGGCTGATTCGCGAGGCCGCCGCCGCCGGGGCAAATATCATCCTGCCGCAGGAAATGTTCTCGATGCATTTCTTCGGCTTCATGGACTGGAAGCCCGAATACTTTGCCTATGCCGAGACCATCGAAGACAGCGTGACGCTGCAGTACATGCGCAAGCTGGCCAAGGAGCTCGGGGTCGTCATCCCGGTCAACTTCTTCGAGCGCGCCAACCACGTCTACTACAACACCCTGATGATCATCGATGCCAATGGCGAGGACATGGGCATCTACCGCAAGACCCATATGCCGGCGGGGCCTCCCGGCTGCTACGAGAAGATCTACACCAGCCCTGGCAATACGGGGTTCAAGGCCTGGAAGACTCCCCATGGCACCTTCGGCGCAGGTATCTGCTGGGATCAGTGGTTCCCCGAGTCGGCACGCGCCATGTGCGTGCAGGGAGCCGAGATGCTTTTCTATCCCACGGGGATCGGCACCGACTGCCACGATCACTGGCAACGCGTGATGCAGGGACACGCGGCCGCCAATCTCGCCCCACTGGTCGTCGCCAACCGTGTGGGACGTGAGACCGGTGATCTGGGAACCACCGACTTCTGGGGCCGGAGCTTCATCGCGGGCCCCACCGGCGAAATCGTGGCCGAAGCCGACGATCATAGCGACACCTTCATCGCCGCGACCTTCGATCTGGACGAGATCCGGCAGATGCGGGCGAACTGGGGCGTGTTCCGCGATCGTCGCCCGGAGACCTATGGGCCGCTGATGACCATGGATGGCACGAACCCCATGGGGACATAGCAGGGTGTCCGCCCCGGTGGGGGCGGCCTTCAGGATCCGCCGCCACTCGAGGGTGCCTCATGCGTATACCGCCATCGTTCATGGAGCAGCGCCCCGGACCGCTGTGGCGTTTCATCGACAATCGAGGTCTGGGAACGCTGATCCATGCCAGTGATGAGGGCGTCGAAATCTCTCATGTTCCGATTCTTCGTGAGCATGACCTCGGTGCCGAAGACAGCCGCCATTTGAAAGGTGCGATGCTGGTCACTCATGTCGCCAGGTCCAATCCGCTGGTTCGTCGGCTGGAAGAAAGCGCGAGACTGACCGTCTCGTTCCTCGGCCCCAATAGTTACATCTCGGGAGACTGGAACGGGAAGAGTCCCACGGTGCCGACCTGGGACTACATGGCCGTCACGCTGCATGGGCGAGCCCGAGTCTTCCATGACAAGGAGCGAGTGCTTGGCGTGCTGGATCGAACCGCCGAGGTCCATGAGCCTCGTGTTGGTGGTTCATGGTGTCGGAGTGAGGATGCCTTGCAGCTCTCCGACGGTCTATTGGCCGGCATCGTAGGCATCGAGTTCACGATCGATAGCGTCGAAGGGATGTTCAAGCTTCACCAGAATGCCCCCCGGGAAGATGCCGAGAGGGTCGTGGCTTCATTGCAAGGCAGGGCGGATGATGCCTCCCTCCTGCTGGCGGGATCGATGCAGGCCTATTTACAGGAACGGTGTTCAAACGGCGATCTCGAACAAAACTGAACGGGCGGCGAGGAAGTGTTCAAGCAAGAGAAAAGCTTGCGTCATCAACTCCTCGCTTGATTGTCTATCGTATCGATGATGGGCGTGATTGCTCTGGTTCCATGTTATGACGTCTTTCTTGAAAGATTGTCTCGATACTCTGTGCCCGAATTTTATTTGTCTTTCCGGTCATGGGTAGCCCAGGGCCGATATCCCTTAGAGGATTCCATCGAGGAGTCAGTGTATGTCTAATTCAGGAAAGCATCAGGCTCAGGTTCTCCCCTTCAATGATCCTCGCCATACCGAGGATGTCACTCCCAAGATCATGGTCGAGGGGGAGGGGTGTCATGTCTACGATGAGGCAGGCAACAAGTACCTGGAGATGATGAGTGGGCTCTGGTGTGCGGGCCTCGGCTTCAGCAACACGGCTATCACCGATGCCGTCAAGCAGCAGATGGACACCCTGCCCTTCTATCATGGCTTCCTGGGCAAGGCATCGATCACCTCCCTGGAGCTGGCCGACCGCATCGCCGCGGTGACGCCGCAGCATCTGAACAAGGTACTGTTCTCGAACTCGGGGTCGGAAGCGATCGATACGGCGGTCAAGCTCTTGGCGTATTTCAATAATGCCAAGGGGCGACCCAACAAGAAGAAAATCATCGTGCGAGAAGGGGCCTATCATGGTTCGGGTGTATTGAGTGGCGCCCTGACCGCCATGGACTACTGTCACCATGGGTTCGATCTCTCACGGGATCGTATCCTGCACACGGGCAGCCCGAACTATTATCGTTGTGCCGATGAGGGTGAAACCGAGGAAGCGTTCGCGAAACGAAGAGCGCTGGAGTTGGATCGGCTGATCGAGTCGGAAGGCCCGGAGAATATCGCTGCCTTCTTCGGTGAACCGGTTCAGGCGTCCGGTGGAGTGGTCATTCCGCCGAGCCAATACTGGGTGGAGGTTCAGCGGGTCCTCAAGAAGCACGACATCCTTCTGGTCGCCGACGAGGTGGTCTGTGGCTTCCATCGTACGGGCGCGCCCTTCGGCTCCGATCGGTTCGACATGCGGCCTGATATCATGATCCTGGCCAAGCAGCTGTCTGCTGGCTTCGCTCCCATTTCCGCCACCGTAGTGACCCAGGACTTCTATGAGGTGATCGCCGATGAGGCCCATCGCTACGGTATCCTGGGGTGTGGTTTCACCTATAGTGGCCATCCGGTATCGGCGGCGGCTTCTCTTGCCACTCTGGATGAGTACGAGCGTCTCGGCTTTCCCGACAGGGTGATGGAGCTCGAGCCGGTCCTCGCCAGGGCGCTGGCCAAGGTTGCCGACCACAAGGGTGTCGGTAACGTTCGCAGCGTAGGTTTGCTGGGGGGCGTGGAGCTCGACGATGACTATTGTCGCCAGCACCTTGGTATGTCGGCCGCCGCGTGTGCAAGGGAAGTGGTGAAAGTGGCCGAACACAACGGTGTCATCCTGCGCCCCGCCGAGAATGTGGTTGCCTTGTGTCCGCCCATGATCGTGCAGGAAGAGCAGATCGAGGAAACGCTTCGCGTGCTGAAGATGGCCTTGAAAGAGGTCATTCGCTGATGTTCCCGGTGATGATGAAACAGCATGGCGTGATGCATCACGCCATGCGGGATATCGGGAGAGTGACGGGGCTGGAGGCTGTGCTTTAATGGTTTCTTCTCTTGATGTCTCAGGTTAGTGATTGTTCTGGCTGATAAAACTGAAAGGTAGGCATAATGACAAAGTGTAATTCTTTCTTCCTTCTGGCTCTTTCGGTGGCATTCTTTTCGGGGACTTCCCAGGCGGATGATGAGAAAGGGGAGCTCACCGTGGCCGGCAAGGGATATACCGAGCAACTGCTTGTTTCGGCGATTACCAGCGATGTTCTGAGAGAGCATGGCTATGAAGTGAGCAATAGCGACAATTTGCAGAGCTCCATGCTGAGAATGGCCCAGGAGAATGGCGAGGTCGATATCTACTGGGAATACACCGGTACTTCGCTGGCCGTTTACAATGACATGGAGACGGATGGCCTGACCCGGGAGGAGACGATTCAGGCTGTGCGTGAGGCCGATAGAGAAATCGGGCTCGAGTGGTTGAAGTGCTCCGATGTCAATAATACCTGGTCCGTGGCGGTCAAGGGTGGCAGGGAGTTGACCAATGAGTATCAGACCATCAGCGATCTGGCCGAGGCGTATCGTCAAGGAGAAAGTCTGCGTCTCGCGGCGACATCGGAGTCGGCCAATCGTTCCGATGGCCTCAAGGGCATGGAGCGAGCCTACGACTTTCGTGTGCCGCGACCGGAGAAGGTTCTCATGGCGGTTGGCCTCTACAGCACGGCGCTGAAGAACGAGCAGGTCGATGTGGCCATGATCACCTCCACGGACGGTCGCATCAGCGCCTTCGATCTTCGTCTCCTGGAGGATGACAAGCGGTTCTTCCCCGACTACTCGATGTGCCCCGTCGTGCGTCAGGAGACACTGCAGGAGCACCCGGAAGTGAGAGGCATCCTCGAGGAGATTTCCGACAAGCTCGATACCGCCGTGATGCGTCGCCTGAATGAGCGTGTCGACGTCGACAAGGTGTCCATTCCCATGGTGGCTCAAGAGTTTATCGAGGAAAGTGGGCTTTAATGGTTTTCACAGCGAATCAAGGGGAGAGCGCCGTGACCACAGCGAACGACAGGGTGGGGAGGGCGCGGCCCCAGGCCGGCGCCCCCTGGAAGAGTTTCATCGCCGGGCAGTGGGTCGATGGCTCGCAGCACATCGCGGTAGAAGACCCGGGAACCGGGGAAACCTTCGCCGAGGTGATGCTGGCAGGGCCCGGTGACGTCGATGATGCGGTGCGTGCGGCCGCCGAGTGTCATCGCTCGCGCCGCCTGACGGGGCTGCGCCCCGCCCAGCGCCTGGAGCTGATGTTTCGGGTCGCTCGCGAGATACGCGACTTGACCGATGAGGGCGCCGAGTTGCTGTGCCGGGAGTCGGGCAAGCCGTTGAAGGACGCGCGAGGCGAATTCGAGGAGGCGGCGCGCTACTTCGAATACTACGGTGGCATGGCCGACAAGCTGGAGGGACGTTCGATCCCCCTTGGCGATGGTTACGTCGACTGGACACAGCGTGAGCCCCTCGGGGTTTCGGCCCAGGTCGTACCCTGGAACTTCCCGGTGGGTATCGCCGCGCGCTCTCTGTCCGCGGCCCTGGCCACCGGCAATTCGGTGGTGATCAAGACGCCGGAGCTTGCGCCCCTCGCGGTGTTGCTGCTCGGCGTGGCCTGCGAGCGCGCCGGGGTACCGGCGGGCGCGGTCAATATCCTCACGGGCTGGGGGAGTGAGGCCGGGGCGGCGCTGGTGTCCCATCCCGAGGTCGATCAAATCGTGTTTACCGGTTCCGTACCCACGGGGCGCTCGATTCTGCATGCGGCGGCGGAGCGCGTGATTCCCAGTGTGATGGAACTCGGCGGCAAGTCGGCGGCGGTCGTTCACGACGACGCCGATCTCGACAGGGTGATCGAGAGCGTACGTGGCGGCATCTTCTTCAATGCCGGCCAGGTCTGCTCCGCGCTGTCGCGCTTGCTGGTCCACGAGTCGATCCATGATGTGCTGGTCGAGCGTGTGGTGGCCCTGGCCGAGGAACTTCGCGTGGGGCATGGGCTGGAAAACCCCGATCTCACGCCATTGATCTCGGCGGCTCAGCGTGAGCGGGTCGAGGCGCTGTGCCGTGGCGCGGTCGTGGAAGGTGCGACCCTGGCGACCGGCGGGGCGGCGTTACCGCGCCCGGGTTACTTCATGGCGCCCACGGTGTTCACGGACGTGAAGCCGGAGATGGCCATCGCCCAGGAAGAGGTCTTCGGCCCGGTGCTGTCGGTGCTCAAGTTTTCCTCGACGGAGGAGGCGATCCAAATGGCCAACGGCACCGACTACGGCCTGGTGGCCGGGGTGTTTACCCGTGACCTCGACCGGGCCATGGCGACGGCGACTCGCCTGCAGGCGGGGCAGGTGTTCGTCAACGAGTGGTTTGCCGGCGGCATCGAGACACCATTCGGTGGCCAGCGACGCTCGGGGTACGGGCGGGAAAAGGGCCTTGAAGCCCTCGATAATTACCTGCAAACCAAGAACATTGCGGTGAGTCTCGGCGGCGGCCACAGCTGACGACCGAATGCCCCGGTCGCCATTTCCCATGTGCCCGGTGGCATTGTCGACTCCCGCCCAGGGGGTATCGCTCTCGGTGGCATGAGACACCGAGAGCGATCTTGGGAGCAATGAGCTCGGGCGCTGCCACCTTGGTGGTATCGCCCGGGGCCGGTGCCGGGGGTAAGGTGTTCGGCATGACAACCCCCGCCGCTACCCTGATCGTGGTCGACGACGACCCGGAGATTCGCGACCTGCTGGCCGACTACCTGGGGCGCCACGGCTATCGCGCCCTGGTGGCGGCGGATGCCGTGGCGCTGCGCGACTTGCTCGCCACCGAGCGTCCCGACCTGCTGATCGTCGACCTGATGCTGCCCGGCGACGACGGCTTCGCGATCTGCCGCGAGGTGCGCCGCGACGGCGAACTGCCGATCATCATGCTCACCGCCAGCCCCGACGAGACCGACCGCATCCTCGGCCTCGAACTCGGCGCCGACGACTACCTGGGCAAGCCCTTCAATCCCCGCGAGCTGCTGGCTCGGGTCAAGGCGGTGCTGCGCCGCTGCCGGCCCCGGGAGCCGGCGATCGCCCCGGCGCGGGCCCGGGTGGTGGCCTTCGGCGACTGGCGGCTGGATCGCGTGACCCGTGAGCTGATCGGCGCCGACGGCGCGCGCAGCGCGCTCTCCGGCGCCGATTTCACGCTGTTGCAGGCCTTCCTCGACCATGCCGAGCAGGTGCTGTCTCGCGACGCCCTGTTCGACCTGACCCGCGGGCGACCGGCGCCGCCGCTGGATCGCTCCATCGACGTGCATGTCTGCCGGCTGCGCCAGCGGCTGGGCGAGGACGCCCAGCATTCGGCGCTGATTCGCACCGTGCGCGGTGCGGGCTACGTGCTGGCGGCCCGGGTGGACGTGATCGCGTGAGCCGCGGCGCCTGGCGACGCGGCCGCCGCCGCCTGGCGCGCTGGCTGCCGCGCACCCTGCGCGGCCGTTTCCTGCTGATCATGCTGGTCGGGGTGCTCGGCGCCCAGCTCGCCAGCTACGCCATCTGGACGGCCCAGGTACGCGACGGCCGGCTCGCCCGGCTCGACGAGCTGTCCCGCGACATCGCCTACAGCGTGGCCTCCACGGTGCGCTTCTTCCGCTCGCTGCCCTACGGCTACCGCCATATCGTGCTCGACCAGCTGCGCGACATGGGCGGCACGCGCTTCTTCGTCAGCGTCAACGATCACCGCATCGGCGTGGCCGATGTCGGTGCCGGACCCGAGGCGCGGCTGGTGAGCGACAACTTTCGCGACGTGCTGCGCGCCGAGCTCGGCGCCACCGAGGCGGTGGTGAGCTTCTCCCGGCCCGACACCCTGCGGCTGCTCAACAACGAGGTGCCGCTGCGCGACCTGCCGCCGCGCTGGGGCCAACACAGCCTGCTGACGGCGCCGCCGTCGCAGCCGATCCTGGTGGTGCAGCTGCCCCTGGAGGACGCCCAGTGGCTCTACGTGGCGACCCTCTTGCCGGTACCGGAGGGCCTGGACGCGCGCCACTGGCTGTCCGCGGATCGCCTGTTCGTGCTGCTGGTGGTGCTGCTCACCGTGATCGGCCTGTCGTGGCTGGGGATCCGCAGCGCCACGCGGACCCTGGCACGGCTGGCCCGGGCGGCGCGGCGCCTCGGCGACGACCTGGACGCACCGCCGCTCGGCGAGGGTGGCCCGCGGGAGGTCGCGGCCTCGGCGGTGGCCTTCAATCGCATGCAGCGCCGCATCCGCCATCAGCTGGAGGAGCGCGAGCGACTGTTCTCGGCGATCTCCCACGACCTCAAGACCCCCATCACGCGGCTGCGCCTGCGCGCCGAGATGCTCGACGACGAGGCGCAGCGCGAACGCTTCTGCGCCTCCCTCGACGAGCTCGACCGGCTGGTGCGGGGCGCCCTGGATTCGGTCAAGGGGCTCGACATGCACGAGGCGGTCGAAATCGTCGAGCCGCGGGCCCTGCTCGAGGCGCTGGCCGACGAGTTGCGCCTGCAGGGCGGCGAGGTGACCATCGAAGGCGGGGCGTCGCCGCTGGCGGCCAAGCCACTGGCCCTCAAGCGCTGCCTGGCCAACCTGCTGGAGAATGCCGTCTTCTACGGCCGGCGGGCCGAGGTGACGCTGGCGGACGACGAGCGGACCCTGCGCCTCGACATTCGCGACCATGGGCCGGGGATTCCGGCGGCCCAGCGTGAACGGGTCTTCGAGCCCTTCGTGCGGCTCGAACCCTCCCGTAGCCGGCATACCGGCGGCAACGGCCTGGGGCTGGGCATCGCCCGGCACATCCTCGAGGCCCACGGCGGTCGGCTGCATCTCGACGACCCGCCCGGCGGCGGGCTGCTGGTGCGGCTCGTGCTGCCGCGCCCCGGGCCGCTGGCCCCGTAATACTTCGCAGCACTCGGAAACACGGCATCCCCCTCGGCCCGCGCTAGGCTGGATGTCGCATTCACGCAGGAGGAGCCCAGTGAACGTCTACGATCCCGCCTTTCTCGCCGCCCAGGTGCGCAAGACCATGGCCTTCTATCATCCGCGCGCCATCGACCCGCACGGCGGCTTCTTCCACTACCTGCTCGACGACGGCACCATCCTCGACCGCGAGCACCGCCACCTGGTGTCCAGCGCCCGCTACGTGGTGACCTATGCCCGTTACGCCCGCCATGGCGGCGGCGACGAGTATCGCCACTGGGCCCGCCATGGCCTGGCCTACCTGGAGAAGGCGCATTTCCAGACCGCCACCCAGGGCTACGCCTGGACCCTCGACGCCGGGGTGGTGGAAGACGACACCCACCACTGTTACGGGCTGGCCTTCGTGCTGCTGGCCTATGCCGAGGCGCTCAAGGCCGGCATCGACGAGGCGCGAGACGGCCTCCATGCGGTGCATCGGTTGCTGCAGAAACGTTTCTGGGAGCCGCGCTGGCAGCGCTTCGCCGACGAGGCCGATCGTGACTGGCGGGTCTCGGCCTATCGTGGCCAGAACGCCAACATGCACGGCTGCGAGGCGCTGATCGCCGCCTTCGAGGCCACCGGCGAGGCCGCCTTCCTCGACCAGGCGTTGGCCATCGCCCGGGCCATTACCGTGGCCAATCGTGACCATCCCCATGGCTGGATCTGGGAGCACTACGATGCCCAGTGGCGGCCCGACTGGGACTACAATCGCGACGACCCGGCCCACCTGTTCCGCCCTTGGGGCTACCAGGTCGGCCACCAGACCGAGTGGGCCAAGCTGCTGGTGATGCTCGAACGCCACCGTGCCGAGCCGTGGCTGGTGCCCACCGCCGAGCGGCTGTTCCTGTCCAGCGCGGCGATGGGCTGGGATCGCACCCATGGCGGCCTGGTCTACGGCCTCGACCCGGCGCAGCAAGTGTGCGACGGCGACAAGTACTTCTGGGTGCAGGCCGAGAGCCTGGCGGCGGCGGCGTTGCTTGGGGTGCGCACCGGACGGCCCGCCTTCTGGCGCTGGTACGAGCGGCTCTGGGACTACAGCTGGCGCCACTTCATCGATCATCGTCATGGCGGCTGGTACCGCATTCTGACCGCGGACAACCGCCGCTACTCCGACGTCAAGAGCCCGGCCGGCAAGGTCGACTATCACACCATGGGCGCCTGCCACGACGTGATCGAGGCGCTGGGCCGGCGGCATGTTTCAGCCTCGTAACATCACGGCAATACTATCCAGTATTAGGTAACGCCTATCGATAACGCGAATGCGCTAGCGTGTCCCTTGCCGCCGTGTCGGGCGGCCATCGACAACAACAACCGGGAGACACGTCACATGCGCGCATTGATGCGATTCACCCCACTCCGCCATGCCCTGCTGGGACTGACCGCGGCCGGTGCCCTCGGCGCCGGCCAGGTGCAGGCCGGGGAGGTCGAGGTCCTGCACTGGTGGACCTCCGGCGGCGAGGCCAAGGCGGTGGGCGAGCTGCGCGACCTGCTCGAGGCGGAAGGGCATGAATGGAAGGACTTCGCGGTGGCCGGTGGGGCCGGCGACAGCGCCATGACGGTGCTCAAGTCCCGGGCGATGTCCGGCAATCCGCCGGCGGCGGCGCAGATCAACGGCCCGGAGATCCAGGAGTGGGGCGAGCTCGGCCTGCTCGGCAATCTCGACGGCGTGGCGGAGCAGGGCGACTGGGACGCGCTGCTGCCCGAGGTGGTGGCCGACATGATGCGCCACGACGGCCACTACGTGGCGGTGCCGGTGAACGTCCACCGGGTCAACTGGCTGTGGGCCAATCCCGAGGTGCTGGATGACGCCGGGGTCGAGATGCCGACCAGCTGGGAGGAGATGTTCGCCGCCGGCGAGGCCCTGCGCGAGGCGGGCTACGTGCCGTTGGCCCATGGCGGTCAGCCCTGGCAGGACGCCACCCTGTTCGAGAGCGTGGTGCTCAGCCTCGGCGGCAGCGACCTCTATCGCCGCGCCTTCGTCGACCTCGACGAGCAGACCCTTACCGGCGAGACCATGATCGAGGCGCTGACCACCTTCAAGCGCCTGCGCGGGCTGATGGACGAGGGCATGCCGGGGCGCGACTGGAACCTGGCCACCGGCATGGTGATCGACGGCGAGGCCGCCATGCAGATCATGGGCGACTGGGCCAAGGGCGAGTTCACCGCCGCCGACATGCAGGCCGGCGAGGACTATCGCTGTGCGCCGGTGCCGGGCAGCGAGGACGCCTTCACCTTCAATATCGACAGCTTCGCCATGTTCAAGCTCGGCGACCAGGCGGCGCGGGACGCCCAGTACGCCATGGCGCGGCTGGTTCTGGAGCCGGAGTTCCAGCAGACCTTCAACCAGCTCAAGGGCTCGATCCCGGCGCGCCCGGACCTCGACATGAGCGGCTTCGACGACTGCGCCCAACGTTCCATGAACGACTTCCAGGCCGCCAGCGACGCCGACACCCTGGTGCCCAGCATGGCGCACCGCATGGCCATGCGCAGCGACGTCCAGGGCGCCTTCTTCGATATCATCACCAACTACTTCAACTCGAGCGACATGAGCGCCGACCAGGCCGCCGAGCGGCTGGCCCAGGCCGCCAGCCTGGCCCTCTGAGCGTTCCCGCCCGGCGCCCGTCGACGTGCGGGCGCCGCCCCTTCCTCGAGTGTGAGGTGATCCCATGAAATCCGTTTCGACCCACGCGGACGCCTGGCGGCGCGGCGGGCGTCCCGCGGCGCGAGCCAGTCTCACGGGGCGCTTCCAGGCCTGGCTGCCCAAGCTGGTGCTGGCGCCGTCCGTGGCGATCTCGCTGTGCTTCATCTATGGCTTCATGCTGTGGACCTTCGTCCTCTCGCTGACCGACTCGCGCATGCTGCCCAGCTACGACTTCGTCGGTTTCGCCCAGTATGCGCGGCTGATGGCCAACGAGCGCTGGTGGGTGGCGGCCACCAACCTCGGCCTGTTCGGCGCGCTGTTCGTCGGCATCTGCCTGGTGCTGGGGGCCGGCCTGGCGATCCTGCTCGACCAGCGGATCCGCCAGGAGGGCGTGCTGCGCACGATCTACCTGTATCCCATGGCGCTGTCGTTCATCGTCACCGGGGTGGTGTGGAAGTGGCTGCTCAACCCGGGCCTGGGCATCCAGGCGATGGTGCGCGGCTGGGGCTTCGAGTCGTTCACCTTCGACTGGCTGGTGGATCCCGACATGGCGGTCTACACCCTGGTGATCGCCGCGGTGTGGCAGGCCTCGGGCTTCGTCATGGCGCTGTTCCTGGCCGGCCTGCGCGGCATCGACGACAGCATCCTCAAGGCCGCCCAGCTCGACGGGGCCAGCCTGCCGCGGGTCTACTGGCGGGTGGTGATGCCCTGCCTGCGGCCGGTGGTGTTCAGCGCGGTGATGATCCTCTCGCACATCGCCATCAAGAGTTTCGACCTGGTGGTGGCGCTGACCGGCGGTGGACCGGGCTACGCCTCCGACCTGCCGGCGACCTTCATGTACGCCCACGCCTTCACCCGGGCCCAGATCGGCATGGGCTCGGCCAGCGCCATCCTGATGCTCGGCGGGGTGCTGGCGATCCTGGTGCCCTATCTGTATTCCGAACTGCGGAGCCGTCGACATGGATAACGTGATTCGCTCCCGGACGCCGGCGGCGCGTGCCGGGCGCTGGCTGCTGCAGCTGGTGCTGGTCGTCGCCGCGCTGTGGTATCTGCTGCCGCTGGCGGTGATGGTGCTGACCTCGCTCAAGCCCCTCGACGAGATCGGCGCCGGCAGCCTGCTGACGCTACCCGACGACCCGACGCTGGCGCCCTGGCTCAAGGCCTGGGGCTCGGCCTGCACCGGCATGCGCTGCGAGGGGGTGAGCGGCTACTTCTGGAACTCCTTTGCCATCGTCATCCCGGCGGTGGCCATCGCCACCCTGATCGGCGCGCTGAACGGCTATGCCCTGACCAAGTGGCGCTTCCGCGGGGCGGAACTGCTGTTCGCGCTGATGCTGTTCGGCTGCTTCATTCCCTTCCAGGTCATCCTGCTGCCCATGGCCCAGACCCTGGGCTGGCTCGGGCTTTCGAGTTCCCGAGCCGGCCTGGTGCTGGTGCACGTGGTGTTCGGCATCGCCTTCACCACGCTGTTCTTCCGCAACTTCTACGTGTCGATCCCCGATGAGCTGGTGTCGGCGGCCAAGCTGGACGGGGCGGGCTTCTTCCGCATCTTCTGGCGCATCCTGCTGCCGGTCTCCAAGCCGATCATCGTGGTCTCGGTGATCTGGCAGTTCACCCAGATCTGGAACGACTTCCTGTTCGGGGTGGCCTTCTCCGGGCACGACACCCAGCCGGTGACGGTGGCGCTCAACAACCTGGTCAACACCTCGACCGGGGTCAAGGAGTACAACGTCGACATGGCCGCCGCCATGATCGCCGCGCTGCCGACCCTGCTGGTCTATGTGCTGGCCGGCAAGTATTTCGTGCGGGGGCTCACCGCCGGTTCGGTCAAGGGATAACAACGCGAGGTAAATCGCCATGTCAGCTCTGGAAATCGACAATGTCTGCAAGGCCTTCGGCAGCACCCAGGTGCTCAAGGACGTCAGCCTGGCCATCGACTCGGGCGAGTTCCTGATCCTGGTCGGCCCCTCCGGCTGCGGCAAGTCGACCCTGATGAACGCCATCGCCGGCCTGGAGCCGGTGACCGCGGGGACGATCCGCATCGCCGGCGAGGACGTCACCTGGGCGACGCCCGCCGAGCGCGACATCGCCATGGTCTTCCAGTCCTATGCGCTCTACCCGAGCATGACGGTGCGCGGCAACATCGCCTTCGGGCTGGAGATGCGCAGGGTGCCCAAGGCCGAGCGCGAGGCCGCCGTGGAGCGGGTCGCCGACCTGCTGCAGATCTCGCACCTGCTCGAGCGCAAGCCGTCCCAGCTCTCCGGCGGTCAGCGCCAGCGGGTGGCCATGGGCCGGGCGCTGGCCCGCGAGCCCAAGGTCTACCTGTTCGACGAACCGCTCTCCAACCTCGACGCCAAGCTGCGGGTGGAGATGCGCACCGAGATCAAGAAGCTGCACCAGCGACTGGGCACCACCATCGTCTACGTGACCCACGACCAGATCGAGGCCATGACGCTGGCCGACCGCATCGCCGTGATGCGCGACGGGCGAATCCTGCAGTTCGGCACCCCGGACGAGATCTACAACGACCCGGTGGACCTCTTCGTGGCCGGCTTCATGGGCTCGCCGTCGATGAACGTCATCGCGGCCACGCTGGAGGGCGCCCCCGGGGACTATCGCCTGCGCATCGCCACGCCCGGCGCCGACGACCTGCTGCTGCCCTGGCCGGCGAGCCGCGAGACCGCGGCCCTGGCCGAATGCTGCGGTCGGACGCTGACGCTGGGCCTGCGTCCCGAGCACTTCAGCGAGGAAGACGCGCGTCTCGGCGAACGGGCCGAGGGCACGCCGCTGTCGGCGACCGTCAGCGTGGTCGAGCCCACCGGGGCCGATATCCTGCTGCGCCTGCCCCTCGGCGACGGCGAGATCACCGCCCGGGTGAACCCCGACTGCCGGGTGGCGGCGGGGGAGCGCCTCGGCCTGCGCGTCGACATGCGTCGGGCGGTGCTCTTCGATCCCGACAGCGAGCGGCGTCTCGCCTGACACAGGAGGCCATCATGCCAAGCGAAGCCTTTACCCTCGATCTCGAGCGGCTCGGCGAGACCATCGCCGCCACCAAACGCGAGCTGCGCCACCGGATCGGCGACTATCGCGGTGCCTTCGCCCGCGCGGAGGCGGACGTGCGGGCCCAGGCGGCC
The DNA here is from genome assembly GCF_056159885.1 of Halomonas sp. ABH4_019. Taxonomy (NCBI): domain Bacteria; kingdom Pseudomonadati; phylum Pseudomonadota; class Gammaproteobacteria; order Oceanospirillales; family Halomonadaceae; genus Halomonas; species Halomonas sp. ABH4_019. The sequence goes on along the minus strand of NZ_JBSWWC010000001.1, from coordinate 201,634 downwards.
GAGATTCGTGCCGAACGGGAGGCGGGCCGTTCGCCGATCCCGCGCCTCGCGGCCGACGACGTGGTCGCCAACCGGGTCGATGAGGCGGTCCTGGCGCAGATCCGCCGGCGCGGCGCCTGCGCCATCCACGGCGTCTTCCCGGCGGCCACCGCCGCGGCCTGGAACGTCGAGATCGGCGACTACCTGGCGCGCAACCGCTTCATGGCACGCCTCGCCGAGGCCGCCGAGGATCCCTACTTCGGCGGCCTCGACCAGGGCACGCCGCAGATCTACGGTCTCTACTGGTCGCGTCCCCAGGTGCTGGCGCGCCAGGATCCGCGCCTGGTGGCGGCCTGTCGCTTCCTCAATGGGCTGTGGCGGGCGGGGGAGGCGTTCGATCCCGGGCGCCTGGCCGGCTATGCCGACCGGTTGCGGCGCCGCCCGCCGGGCTCGGCGAGCCTGGGGCTGTCGCCCCACGTGGACGGCGGTTCCGTGGAACGCTGGCTGGAGGCCAACTTCCGCGACGTCTACCGGCACGTCTTCGATGGTCGGCCGGAGCGCTTCGATCCCTTCGACGCCCGCAGCCGCACCCGGGTGCGCGAGGTGAAATCGCCGGCGGTATGCTCGATGTTCCGCACCTTCCAGGGCTGGACGGCGCTGACGGCGCAGCGCGGCGGGGCGGGCACCCTCAACCTGATCCCCGTCGCCAACGCCATGAGCTACCTGCTGCTGCGCGCCCTGCAGGACGACGTGCCGGAAGACGACCTGTGCGGCGCCCGGCCGGGCCGGGCGCTGTCGGTGGACCCGCACTGGCATGCGCCGCTGCTCGAGGCGCTGACGCCGATCCCCGACCTGGCGCCCGGCGATACCATCTGGTGGCACTGCGACGTGGTGCATGCGGTGGATCCCGAGCACCGGGGGCACGAGGACAGCAACGTGATCTACATCGGCGCGGCGCCCTGGTGCGACAAGAATGCCGCCTACCTGGCAGGGCAGTGGCGGGCCTTCGAGGCGGGGCGCACGCCGCCGGACTTCGCTCCGGACGATTTCGAGGTGGATTTCGCCGCCCGCGGCGGCCCCGAGTGGCTGACCCCGCTGGGGCGGGAACTGATGGGTGACCCGGCGCTCAGTGCACGGTGATCACGCTGCAGGTGGCGGCGTGGGCGACCTTGTGGGAGACACTGCCGGTGAGCAGGCCACGCAGGTCGCTCAGGCCGCGGCTGCCCATCAGGATGGCGTCCACGTCGCGGTTCTCGGCCAGCGCGAGGATGATGCGCACCGGGTCGCCGTGATCGATCAGGGGCTCCACGTGATGCACGCCCCGGTCGCGGGCCTCCTCGGCGGCCGCCTCGACCAGGCCCTGGGCGCGCCTTGACTGCTCGTCGCGTGAGGCCGCCACGGCCTGGCGGCCCACGCCCCACACCAGCGGCGGCTCCCGTGGCTCGGCCTCGGGCACGTTGAGCAGCAGCAGCCGCGCGTCGTCCCGGCCTGCCAGCAGCTGGCAGGCCAGGGACAGCGCCTTGCGGGCATGGGAAGAGCCGTCGACCGGCACCAGGATCGTTCGGAACATGGCTGTCATCTCCGAGCCGAAGAGAGGGGCGGCGCTTCAGCCTGGCCTCGGCGCCGGTCAGTGGACGGTGATCACCCGGCAGGCGGCACCGTGGCTGACCTTGTGGGAGACGCTGCCCACCACCAGGCCCTTGAGGTCGCTGAGACCGCGGCTGCCCATGACGATGGCCTCGACGCCGTGCTCCTCGGCCGCCGCCAGGATCGCCTGGCTGGGGTCGCCTTGGGTGAGCACCGGCGTGGCCTGTTCGACGCCCAGGGCCCTGGCCTCCTCGATGGCATGGTCGAGCAGCTCGCGGCCGACCTGCTCGCGCTTCTCGAGGGTTGCGCCCATGGGCACCGCGCCGATGCCCCATACCAGCAGGGGCTCGTGGGACAGCGCCTCGGGGACGTGCAGCAGGACGATGCGGCCGTCCTCCTGGCGGGCCAGCTTGCAGGCCACGCACAGCGCCAGGCGCGAATGCTCGGAGCCGTCGACGGGCACGAGGATGGACTGGAACATGGGAAGGTCTCCTTGGCCGTAGGCACACCCTACAGCCTAGCCCTCCTGTGGCCGGTGTGGGCTGATCCTCGTCATGTCCCGTCGTCCTCGCGGCGCTCCAGTCGCCGCAGGCGGCTCCACAGCTCGCGACGCAGGTCGGCGATGCGCGGGCGCTCGGCCTCGTCGAAGGCCAGCGGCCGCGTCAGCCGCTGGGCGCGCAGCCCCAGCCGCGCCCCCAGCAGGCCGACCGCCATGCCCTGGCCGGCCCGTGCCGAGAGGCGTCCGGCCAGGTTCAGCGACAGCCACTCCATGCCGGCCTCGCCGGCCAGCTCGCTGGCCCCGGCGAAGGCCATGTCGCGCAGCACCTGGCGAAACAGCCGCAGGCGCGCCGCGTAGCCGAGTTCCAGGCCGTAGAGCCGGCACAGCCGGTCGATCAACGACAGGTGGCGCCAGGCCACCAGTGCCATGTCGACCAGGGTCAGCGGGCTCAGCGCCACCATCACCGCGGTCTCGCCGCTCATCCGCGAGATCAGCCGCCGCGCCTCGCGGTCCCGCGGGGCCAGCAGGTGATGGGCCAGCAGGGCGCGGGTCTCGCGGCCGTCATGATGGGGTTCATGGGCGGCGAGGAAGGCCTGCCAGTGAGGATGGTCGTCGTCCAGGCGGAGCTGGCGGCGCAGCCGTTCGGCGGTGGCGCCGGCCTGGCGCGAGGAGGCCTCCGGCAGTGCCGAGAGCGTCTCGCGCAGCCGCTCATGGCGGCGCAGCCGGCGTAGCCGCCACAGCTCCCGAGCCAGGGCGCCGCCCCCCAGGCCGATGGCGCCGAGCCCGAGCAGGCCCCAGCCGAGGCCCAGCCAGTCGCCCTCGGCCAGGGCGGCGGGTATCGACAGGGCGAGCTCCCCGGCGCCCAGGCCGAGCCCCGCGACCAGCAGGCAGAGCATCCCCCAGCGTCGCCGCTTCGGCGGCGCCAGGCCGGCGGTCACGGCGGCCTCGCTTTCGCCGGGCGGTGCGTCGGGCGCCGCCGGCGTCGGCGGATGATGCGTCTGGGCCGGATCGAAGAGGCGTTCCGGGGCCGGCGCCTCGGGCGTTTGTCCAGCGGGGTCGGTCTCCAGCGTGAAGCGCTGGCCGGGCCGCGGGTCGGATTCGCGGGGGGCGGTCATGTCAGCTTGTCTCCGATCAGCCAGTCCAGGGCGGCGTCCAGGCGGATATGGGGCAGGGCGCCGGCGTCCCGGGGCAGGGGGCGGAAGGCGGTGAAGGTGAAGCCCTGGCGGCGCCAGAAGTCGGCGTCGGGCAGCCGCGCCGGGACCTCGCCGGGGAACAGCAGCGTTTCCTCGCCCGCCAGGGTGGTGCCGCGCAGGGCCGGCTGGCGCCGGCCGCGCTGCTCGACCTCGCGGGCCTCGGTGGCGCGGATCGCGGCCAGGCTCAGGGCGCGCACCGGCACGTCGGCGAAGCGCAGGTCCTTGAGCGGCTCGGCGAGCAGTGCCTCGAGCAGCCCGGTGAGGGGGCCATGCTGCTCGGGGGTAACGTGGTCGGCCTTGGTGGCGGCGATGGCCAGGCGGTCGATGCGCGGGGCGAACAGTCGCGACAGCAGGCTGCGCCGGCCGTAGTCGAAGCTCTGCATCAGCCGCGTCAGTGCCCCGGACAGGTCCTCGAAGCGTTCCGGGCCGGCATTCAATGCCCCCAGCACGTCGACCAGCACGATCTGGCGGTCGAAGCGGCGGAAGTGTTCCCGGTAGAAGGGCTTGACGATGTGCTGCTGATAGTGGCGAAAGCGCCGCGCCAGGGTGGCGTAGAGGCTCTCCGGCGGCAGTCGCTCGAGGTCCGCCGGATCGGCGGCGTCGAGCCCCGGCAGGGGAAAGAACTGCAGCACCGGGGCGCCCTCGAGTTCGCCGGGCAGCAGGAAACGCCCCGGCTGCAGGTCCGAGAAGCCGGCCTCCCGGGCCGCCCGCAGGCCCTCGGCGTAGCGCTCGGCGATCTCGGCCAGGCGGGCCTCGTCGACTTCCCGGGCCGGGTCCAGGTCCGCCACCTCGCGCTGCCAGTCGGCGAACAGCGCGGCGCGCTCGCCGTCGAAGCGCTGGGCACGGCACCAGCTGGCGAAGTCGTGGCCGAGCAGCGGCAGGTCGAGCAGCCACTCGCCGGGATAGTCGAACAGGTCCAGGGTCAGCCGCCGGGTATCGCCGCCGATCCAGCCGGGGCGGCGCGGCCGGTAGCGGATCGACAGGCGCAGCTCGCTGATGCCGCGGGTCGGCTCGGGCCAGCGCGGCGGGGCCTCGTCGAGGGCGGCCAGGGCGCGGTCGAAGGGAAAGCGCGGCACGCCGAGGTCCTGTTGCTCGACCCGGCGGGCCCCCAGCAGGCGCCCCTCCCGGGCCGCCGGTAGCAGGTCGAGGCGGGCCTCGAGCCCGGCATGGCGCAGCTGGTCGACCAGTGAGGTGAGAAAGGCGGTCTTGCCCGCCCGCGACAGGCCGGTGACCGCCAGGCGAAGCTGGCGGTCGCGGCCGCGTTCGAGCAGGTCGCGTGTCAGGGTTCGGGGCATGGGGCGTCGCTCGGCATCCGTGTCAGCCCCTAATCTGTGGGCGGCGAGCGCGGAAGGCAAGGTGTCGCAGCCCCAGCAGGGCCAGCGGCAGCACGCACAGCGGGATCAGCAGCGCGTTGAGCGTCGACCAGCCGAGCAGGGTCACGGCCGGTCCGGCGAGCAGCGCCGTCAGCGCCACGGTGGAGAACACCAGGAACTCGTTGGCCGCCTGGGTGCGGGCCTTCTCGGCGGGGCGATGGGCCTCGGTGAGCAGGCCGGTGGCCGGCAGGAAGGCGAAGTTCCAGCCCAGCCCGAGCAGCACCAGTCCGGTGTGGAAGCCGGCGATCCCGGCATCGAACTGGGCGGTCAGGGCGCTGGCGACCAGCAGCAGGCAGCCGGTGGCGATCATTTTCGAGGCGCCGAAGCGGGCGGTCAGCCTGCCGGTGACGAAGGAGGGCAGGAACATCGCCACCACGTGCCACTGGATGGTGGTCGCCACGTGGTCGAAGCCATGGCCGACCTCGGCCATCGCCAGGGGCGTGGCGGTCATGGCCAGGTTCATCACCCCGTAGCCGACCATGGCGCTGACCACCGCCAGCACGAACACCGGCTGGCGGACGATCTCGGCCAGCGGTCGCCGTTCGCCGTCGGTATCACCGGAAGCGGCCTCGGGCAGGCGAACGAAGGCCAGCAGCACCAGGGCCGCCAGATAGAGCACGCCGAGCCCCAGGAAGCTGCCCAGGTAGGGGGTGTCGGCCAGGGCATGGCTATGCCGTGCCAGCCAGGGGCCGAAGAAGGCCGCCAGCACGCCGCCGCCCATTACCAGGCCGATGGCCCGGTCGCGGCCGCCCTCGGGCGCCGCTTCCACTGCGGCGAAGCGATACAGCTGGCCGAAGCCGATGCCGATGCCGATCAGCCAGGTGGCGAGCAGGAAGGTGGCGAAGGCCTGGGCATGCAGGGCGAACACCGCGAGCGCGGCCCCACCCAGCCCCAGCAGATTGCCGAGCACGAAGCCGCGGCGCCGGCCGAGGCGGGCCATGATCAGCGAGGCCGGGATGGTGGCGCACATCAGCCCCAGCCACTGGGTGGCGACGGGGGCGGTGGACCAGGCGGGCGCCGGCGCGAGCTGGGCGCCGATCAGCGGCGACACGGCGATCAGCAGGATGTTGCCGCTGACCAGCAGGGCCTGGCACAGCGAGAGCAGGGAAACCGTCAATGGCATGGCAGGGTGTCCTTGTGGTGGGAGTGCCGAGCGCCGAAGCGCTCATGATAGACCGACGGCGGCACGCCGTAACGGCGATGGAAGAGGCGCCGCAGCTGCTCGGCGCCGCCCAGCCGCCACTGGGCGGCGAGGCGCGCCAGCGGCGGGGCGGGCTGGGAGTCGAGCAGCTGACGTCGGGCGCCTTCCAGGCGTAGCTGGGTCAGGTAGGCGCCGGGCGTGGTGTCGAGATGGCGTCGGAACAGCCGCGACAGATGACGCGGTGTGACCGCCATGCATGCGGCCATGCGCTCCAGGCGGTGGTCGCCGGCGGGGTCGGCGTGCAGCCGGTCCAGCAGCTCGCGCAGCGGGCCGGCGGTGCGCTGCTGGTGGCGCAGTGCCTCGCTGAATTGGGACTGGCCGCCCGGCCGGTGCAGGAACATCACCAGCTCGCGGGCCACCCGGCCGGCCAGGGTGTCGCCGTGGTCGGCCGCGACCAACGACAGCGCCAGGTCGATGCCGGCGGTCACCCCGGCGCTGGTGTAGCGGCCGCGATCGGCGACGTAGAGCGCGTCGGGCTCGAGGCGCAGCGCCGGATGCGCCCGCGCCAGGGCCTCGGCGTGGCGCCAGTGGGTGGTGGCGCGGCGGCCGTCGAGCAGCCCGGCCCGGGCCAGCAGGAAGGCGCCCGTGCAGATGGCCCCCAGGCGCCTGACCCTTGGGGCCATCTCGCGCAGCTCGTCGAGGTGGTGCCCGGCTCGGCATTCCGCGAACACGCCGCTGCCACCGGCCACCAGCAGGGTGTCCGGTGCGCCGCGGGCCGCCAGGCCCGCCCAGTCGAGGTCGGCCAGCATCGCCAGGCCGCCGTTGGTGGTCAGGGTGCCGGGGGCGCGGGCGACCAGCTCAAGGGCGTAGAGAGACCGACCCGAGCAGTCGTTGGCGCTGGCGAATACCTGCCAGGGGCCGCAAACGTCGAGGGCCTGACAGTCGGGGTAGCCGATCAGCGCGATGCGACGGGCAGAGGCGTCGGGCGAGGTGGGGGAAGACGAGGCGGACATCCGGGGCTCCCGTGGTAGGCGATGTCCTCGAGTCTGGCCTCAAGGCGCGATGTCCACAACGACCAATGTCCCACCGATATGGACATGCGGTCCCCAAGCGACGACGCCCCGCGGTGTGTGAAGCGGGGCGTCCAGAGGCGTCGAGAGGTGGGCCGGGGTCAGCCGGCGAAGGCCGCGTAGATGGCGATCACCAGCGCCACCAGCACGATGCCGGCCGGCACCGCGCCCTTCCACGGCGTCAGGTCGACGGCGCCGCTGTCCTCGTGGACCCAGGCCTCGGCCCGCGGGCGCAGCTTGCCGATCACCAGCATCGCCACCACCAGCAGCACGAACACCGAGGCCACGAAGTGGAACTCGTGCATCACCTGCGGCAGCCGGTCGAAGGGCGGAATGAAGTAGCCGGCGAAGATCAGCAAACAGCCGCCCACCAGTCCGACCTTGGCGGCCATCGCCGGCACCCGCTTGGTCAGCAGGCCGACCAGCACCACCGCCAGCAGCGGGATGAAGTAGATGGCGTTCATCTTCTGCAGGTAGCCGAACAGGCTGTCCTGGCCGGCCAGCAGCGGGGCGATGATCATGGCGGTCAGCGCCATCAGCCAGCCGAAGATCTTGCTGGCGCGCACCACCTGGGCCTCGCTGGCGTCCTTGTTGAGCACGCCCTGGTAGAAGCCCAGGCTGAACAGGGTGGTGGTGGAGTTCAGCGCCGAGTTGAACGACGACAGGATGGCGCCGACCATCACCGCGGCGAAGAAGCCGGTGAGGTAGGGCGGCAGCACGTTGAACACCAGGTGGCCGTAGGCCTCGTCGGCCTGGATGCCCTGATCGGCGTAGAGCTGGTAGGCGATGATGCCGGGCAGCACCAGGTACAGCGGCCCGAGCAGCTTGAACAGGCCGGTCAGCAGCACGCCCTTCTGGCCCTCGGCGAGGTTCTTGGCGGCGAAGGTGCGTTGGATGATCTGCTGGTTGGTGGTCCAGTAGAAGACGTTGATCAGCAGCACCCCGGTGAACAGGGTGGCGAAGGGCACCTGCTGGTCCTCGCGGCCCATGGAGTTGAGCCGCTCGGGCTGGCTGTCCTTGAGGATCTCCCAGCCGGCCAGCACGCCGTTGCCGTCGCTGACCGCCTGCAGGCCGAAGTAGACGATCACGAAGCCGCCGACCAGCAGGCCGATGCCGTTCAGGGTGTCGGACACCGCCACGGTGCGCAGGCCGCCGAACAGCGCGTAGACGGCGCCGATCAGGCCCACCAGCCACACGGTCAGCCACAGCAGGACGGTGTCGGACTGGATGCCGGTCAGGCCGTGCAGGTCGAGCATGCCCTGCAGGCCCATGGCGCCGGAGTAGAGGATGATCGGCAGCAGGATCACCGCATAGGCGAGCAGGAAGATCAGGTTGGCGATGCGCTGGGTGGCGGTGTCGAAGCGCAGCTCCAGCAGCTGGGGCACGGTGGCGATGCCGCTTCTCAAGAAGCGTGGCAGGAAGAACAGCGCCAGCAGCACCAGGGCGATGACCGCGACGACCTCCCAGGCCATGACGCTCAGGCCGTCGGCGAAGGCGGCGCCGTTGAGGCCGACCATCTGCTCGGTAGAGAGGTTGGTCATCAGCAGCGAGCCGGCGATCAGCGGGAAGGTCAGGCTGCGCCCGGCCAGGAACAGGCCGTTGGTACTGGCGTGGTCGTCGCGGCGGGTGATCCGCCAGGTGATGAAGGCCACCAGCCCCGTGAAGAACAGGAAGGAGGCGAGGGTGAGGGCATGCATATTGGAAAGATCCTTAACGAGTGGCGCTTGCTGGCATGATCGCCGCGTGGGGCGACGATTTTTTTGCTAACTTTACGAGATGGCGGTGCAGTCTAGGAAACTGTCGAGGCCATGCCATACGCCTTTCGTCTAAGGTCATGCGGGCGGCATGGCGCCGGCGGGGATCGGCGCCACCGGCCCGAACAGCTGTGCCAGCACCGGCGTGGCGGCGATCGCGAACCCCAGTGCGGCGAGCAGTCGACCCGTCCAGCGATGGCGGGGCCGTCGCGCCAGGCTCAGCCCGGCGAGGCAGACCAGCAGGCCGGCGACATTGAAGACATAGCCGAGCATCGGCAGGAGTTGGTAGGCGGTCATGGCGGCCTCCGGCCGGTGTTGGAGAGGGGAGTCGGGCTGCTATGCTGGGATCATATCAGCCGGGGTCGAGACTTGGCCCCATCGCCACAGGGAGGCAGTGACGCCATGGTCGGCCAGGATGCCCAGCCGGTCCTCGACTTCTGGTTCGGGGAACTGACCCCGGCGCAATGGTTCCGCAAGGATGCCGGGCTCGATGACGAGATCCGTCGCCGTTTCGGGGCGACGCTCGAGGCCGCGCGATGCGGCGAGCTGTGGCACTGGCGCCGTTCGCCCCGGGGGCGGCTCGCCGAGGTGATCGTGCTGGACCAGTTCTCGCGCAATATCCACCGCGACAGCGCCGCGGCCTTCGCCGCCGACCCCCAGGCGCTGGTGCTCGCCCAGGAGGCGGTGCTGGCGGGGCTGGACGATGCCCTCGGCGACGCCGAGCGGGCCTTCCTGTACATGCCGTACATGCATAGCGAGTCGCTGCGCGTTCACGACGAGGCCCTGCGGCTGTTCGCGCGACCGGGCCTGGAGGACAATCTGCGCTTCGAGCACCGACACCGCGATATCCTGGTGCGCTTCGGCCGCTACCCCCATCGCAATGCCCTGCTGGGGCGGATCTCGACCGAGGAGGAACTGGCCTTCCTGGAAGGCCCCGGGTCCTCCTTCTGACAGCGTGCCCGGGCGTTTCGGGCGCGTGCAGTGCTTACCATCGACCGCAAACGGAAAAGGAGAGCGTCATGGGTATCATCGCCTGGTTGATCATCGGCGGACTGGCGGGCTGGATCGCCGGCCACATCATGCGTGGCGGCGGCTTCGGCGTGCTGGGCAATATCGGGGTGGGGGTCGTCGGCGCGGTGGTCGGCGGCTTCCTGTTCAGCCTGCTGGGCCTTCAGGCCGGCGGCTTCATCGGCTCGCTGGTCACCGCGGTGGCGGGGGCCGTGGTACTGCTGTGGGTGATCGCCAAGGTCAAGAAAGCCTAGGCGTTGTCCGAGCGTTGCCATGAAAGACACGCCGCCCGGCCAATGGCCGGGCGGCGTGCGTTGGGGGCGCCGGAGTGAGGCATCAGGCGGTGGCGGCGGTCTGGCTACCCACCAGCTCCTTCAGGCACTCCTCGATGATGCCCAGGCCTTCCTCGAGCACCTCGTCCTCGATGGTGACCGGCATCAGGAAGCGGATGGTGTTGCCGTAGAGGCCGCAGGACAGCAGGATCAGGCCCTTCTCGCGGGCTTTCTTGCACAGTGCGCCGGCGAGGTCCGCATCCGGGGTGTGGTTGGCCTTGTCGGACACCACGTCGAAGGCGGCCATGGCACCCAGGTGGCGGCCGTTGTCGATGCAGTCGAAGGCCTGCTGCCACTGCTCGAAGCGCTTGCCCAGCTTGTCGCCCAGCGCCAGGCTCTTGTCGAGGATCTGCTCCTCCTCGAACACGTCCAGCACGGCGAGGGTGGCGGCGCAGGACACCGGGCTGCCGGTGTAGGTGCCGCCCAGCGAGTTGCCGCCTGAGGCATCCATCACCTTGTCGGTGCCGACCACCGCGGAGATCGGCATGCCGTCGGCCATGCTCTTGGCCATGGTGATGATGTCCGGCTCGACGCCGCTATGCTCGATGGCGAACAGCTTGCCGGTGCGTCCGAAGCCGGATTGCACCTCGTCGATGATCATCAGCATGCCGTGCTCGTCGCACAGCTCGCGCACCGCCTTGAGGAAGCTGGGCGAGGCCGGGTAGAAACCGCCTTCGCCGAGCACCGGCTCGAGCACGATGGCGGCGGTGTCCTTGGGGTTGGCGTCGGTCTTCAGCGTCATCTTCAGGCCGCGCAGGGCATCCTCCTCGCTGACGCCGTGGTAGGGCACCGGGTAGGGCGCGCGGAAGACGTTGCCCGGCATGCTGCCGAAGTCGGTGGCGTAGGGGGCGACCTTGCCGTTCATGGCCATGGTCATGAAGGTGCGGCCATGGTAGCCGCCGGTGAAGCAGATGACGTTGTTCTTGCCGGTGGCCGCGCGGGCGATCTTGACGGCGTTCTCCAGTGCCTCGGCGCCGGAATTGGCGAGCATCACCTTGCCGTGGCCGCGCACCGGGGTGACCTGGCTGAGCTTCTCGGCGACCTTCACGTAGCCTTCATAGGGCATCACCGTCTGGCAGGTGTGCATTACCTTGTCGAGCTGGTCCTTCACCGCCTGGACCACCTTGGGGTGGCGGTGGCCGATGTTGAGCACGCCGATGCCGCCGGCGAAGTCGATGATGCGGTTGCCGTCGGCGTCCCAGATCAGGGCATTCTCGGCATGGTCGGCAAACTGGGTGGCCGGGCTCGCGGCGCCGTTGGCGACGTAGCGCTGCTTGAGTTCATTGAGTTGCGCGTTGTTCATGGGGTCCTCTCCTGGTGGGAAAGCGTTGCGGGGCTCAGAGCCCGCCGACACAGACGTATTTTAGTTCAGTGTATTCGTCCAGGCCGTGACGCGAACCCTCGCGTCCCAGACCGGATTCCTTGACGCCGCCGAACGGCGCCAGCTCGGTGGAGAGCAGCCCCTCGTTGACGGCCACCATGCCGTACTCGAGGCCTTCCATAACCCGCCAGATTCGCTGGTAGTCGCGGGCGTAGAAGTAGGCGGCCAGGCCGAACTCGGTGGCATTGGCCATGGCGATCGCCTGCTCGTCGTCGGTGAAGCGGAACACCGGCGCCAGCGGGCCGAAGGTCTCCTCGGTGGCGACGCGCATCTCGTCGGTGACGTCGGCGATCACCGTCGGCTGGAAGAAGGTGCCGCCCAGGACGTGGGGCTCGCCGCCGCACACCAGCCGGCCGCCGCGCTCGAGGGCGTCGCCGATGTGGTCGCTGACCTTATCCACCGCGGCCCGGTTGATCAGCGGGCCCTGGACCACGCCGTCCTCCAGGCCGTTGCCGACCTTGAGCTCGGCCACCCGAGCGGCGAGCTTGTCGAGGAAGGCCTCATAGACGCCGTCCTGGACCAGCAGACGGTTGGTGCACACGCAGGTCTGGCCGGAGTTGCGGAATTTCGAGGCAATCGCCCCTTCCACGGCCGCGTCCAGGTCGGCATCATCGAAGACGATGAAGGGCGCGTTGCCGCCGAGCTCCATGGACGCCTTCTTGACGGTGCCGGCACACTGGGCCAGCAGCCGCTTGCCCACCGGCGTGGAGCCGGTGAAGGAGACCTTGCGCACCCGCGGATCGGTGGTCAGCACCTCGCCGATCTCCGCCGGGCGGGCCGCGGTCACCACGTTGATCACGCCTGGCGGGAAGCCGGCGTCCTCGGCCAGCTTGGCCAGGGCCAAAGCGGTCAGCGGCGTGGCCTCGGCCGGCTTGATCACCACCGGGCAGCCGGCGGCGAGTGCCGGGGCGCACTTGCGGGTGATCATGGCCAGCGGGAAGTTCCAGGGCGTGATGGCGGCGACCACGCCGATCGGCTCGCGGAACACCAGGATGCGCTTGTCGGCGCCGTGGCTGGGCAGGGTCTCGCCGGCCACGCGCTTGGCTTCCTCGGCGTAGTACTCGACGAAGCTGGCGCCGTAGCCCACTTCACCGCGGGACTCGGCCAGCGGCTTGCCCTGCTCGCGGGTCATCAGCCGGGCCAGGGCCTCCTGGTGGGCCATGATGCGCTCGTACCAGCCACGCAGCAGGTTGGCCCGCTGCTTGGCGGTCTGGCGACGCCAGGCCGGCCAGGCCGCTTCGGCGGCGGCCACGGCCTCGCGGGCGGCATCGGCATCGAGGTCGGGCACCTCGGCGAGGGTCTCGCCGGTGGCGGGGTCGGTCACCGGGAAGCGGCGCTCGGCGTCACGCCACTGGCCGGCCACATAGGCCTTGTCGATCAGCAGGTCGGTCTGGGCGGTCATGGGGTATCTCGCTCAAGTGATCATCATGATTGACGAGTGTGCATTATTTAAAACATGTCGCCAAGCCCCGCCGATGACTTTCGTTTCCGGTCGCTCGGAGCATCGGCGCGGCCGGCGCTTTCCGTTACACTGTGTCGCCGAATTTCCCTGCGACGCCCGTCGTCGCGACCAACCGTTGCATGCATGGCGAGGTGAGCCTTGGTCGATCCCCTGAATGCCTGGTGGGCCCAGCAGCTGGTGCTGTGTGATTGGGCCTTCGCTCCCGATCCCCTGACCCTGGAGGCCGAGGTCGCGACGGCCCGCCTCGAGGCACTGGGCGTCGTCGACCGCGGGGAGCTGGGCTGGCGGCTGCTGGAGGCCCTGGGCGCCGGTGGCGAAGCCGATCCGGCGCGGCTGCTGGCGGCCCTGGAACTCGCCGCCCTGGGCGGGGCCGCGGGATGGCTCGATGCCCAACGTGCCAGGGGCTGGGCCCAGCGCGTCGCCGAAGAGGTCGGGACCCATCACGACAGCCTCGACCACTGGCTCAATGCGCTGTGCCGGGCGCGCAGCGCCGAGGGCTGGGTCCACGGCGACGACGGCTTCAGCGAGGCCTGCGAGGCCCTGGCCGCCCTCGAGCATCAGGGCGAGGGCGTCACCTGGGACCTGCTGCGCGAATGGCTCGCCGGGCACCGTCGCCGGGCCGCCCTGTGGCCCGAGGGTGAGGCGGAACGGGTGTGGCGCCTGCGGGCGGCGTTCAGCCCCATCCTCGAGGTCGCCCCGGCGCCCCTGGACTGGCGAGGGCTCGAGGCGTGGCTGGCCGAGGCCTGGCAGATCCAGGGCCGCGACGAACTGGTACGGGTGCTGCTGTGGCTGGGGGCCCAGGGCGATCGCCAGGCCTGGGACCTGGATGCCGGCCGGTTGCTGGCGGCGGCGGGCGAGGAGCGTCTCGCCTGGTGGGAGGCGCTGCCGCCCCGGGACCAGCCTGCCGGCCGGGTGCTGCTCGATTTCGTGTCCGGCGGCGAGCCGCTGGAATGGGCCGCCTGGGACTGGCTGCGGCTGATCGACCTGGCCTGGGCCGGGGCCTGCCTGGGCTGGTTGAGCGAGGAGGAGTCGCAGCACTTTGCGCTGCACGGCGCCGACCTGGTACTGCATCGCTACAGCGACTGGGTGGCGCTGGCCAAGGCCTACCAGCGCGGTCGCAGCCTGTTCGAGGCCCGCGACCTGCGGCCCGCCTTCGACGCCGACTGGGCGCTGCTGCTGCTGTCGCCGGTCAGCCCCTGGCGCACGCCGCTCCAGGGGCTGCTCGACGACGAACGGCTGGAGGCCTCACGCCGGGCCATGCGCGACTGGCGGCGTGATCCCCGCCACTGGGTGCTGGCCCTGTCCGCGGTGCGCGAGCCGGAGCTGGCGCTGCGCCAGGGCCTGGCGCCGGCGCTGCCGGAGGCCCGCCAGCAGGAGGCCCGCCACTATCTGGCCGAGACCCTCGACCTGCACGCCGACGAGGGGGCCGAGGCCCTGGCCCGCTACTGGCTGCCGGCCCAGGCGCATCATCTCAACCAGCTGTCGGCGGACGCCGCCCATGGGGCCCTGCCGTCGGCCCAGACGCCGTTCGGCCACCCGGCGCGGGCCGACGTGGCCGGCCGCGACGCCCTGGGCCAGGCCAGCCGCCATGCCGCCACCGTCCATATGGCCGAGAAGTATGCCTTCCACCTGCAGATGGCCATGGACAGCGGCCTGTTCGCGGAGCGACGCCTGACCGAGATGGCCGCGGCCCTGCACGGTTCGCTGTGTCGCTTCTACGCCAGCCCGCGGCGGCTGTTGTCGGCCTGGGCGCAGTGGGAGGCGTTGCTGCCGGAGCCCGACCAGCCGTCGCTGGTCGCCGAGATCCGTTGGCACCTGGACGACCCCGGCAGCCTCTTTCACTGGCTGGACTGGCGGAGCGGCGAGTGGCAGGAGCTGGGACCCCGGCCGAGCCTGTCCCATTTCACCGCCATGGCCCTGGTGGGCCCCTTGAACAGCGCGGCATGGAGCCTGCCGCAGCCGGAGAGCGAGCGCGAGTGCGAGTCGATCCGCGAGTGGGTCGACGGCCACTACGGCCTGCATGGGGCCGAGGAGCTCACCGACTTCGTGGACTACCTGCTGGAGGCCGGGGATCGCCAGGAATACCAGATCAACTACGCCCCCTATACGCTCAATCCGGCCCGGCTGACCTCGGAGATCGCCACCCTCGAGTCCGGCGAGTGCAACGAGGAAGAGCGCAACCACCTGCTGCGACTGATACGGGTGCGCGACGGCGAGGATGGCTGCAACGACCTGGACCTGGCCGCCTGGGACCTGGCCCAGGCGGTGGACCTGGCGATCGCCGGTCGCCAGCTGGGCTGGCTCGGCGAGGCCGAGTTCCTCAAGACCCTGGAGCGGGCCCATGCCCTGGCCGCCCGTCACTACGGCGGCTGGGAGGAGTATGCCCGGGGACTCCATGCCGGCTTCTCGTTCTTCATGGGCGAGACACCGGAGCGCGAGGCCTTCCTGAGCGGCTTCCGCCAGGCGCTGGTGAGCTGGCTGTCGGCGGCGCCGCCCCTGGCCGGCCCCTGGGCGAGCCTGGACTTCCCCGGCGCGCGGCCGCGCCACTGGGCGCCGATGCACGTGGATACCCTGCCGGGGGACGGCCGGCAGCTGCATTGAGCCCGCGCGCTGGTTATGATGATCGCCGCCGGCGCGAGCCGGGAGACATGAACGCCCTCGAGGATAAGGATCGGGAATGGGAACAGGGATGTCGAAATGGAGCCGTGTGGCGCTCGGCGGGCTTGCGATCGGGTGGCTGAGCGGCTGCGCCGGCACCGGGAGCCAGCCCCCGGCGGACGACTACTTCGCTCGCGACATGCCGGGGCTGCCCGGCGGGGCGCAGATGTCGCCGGTCGACAACCCGGTCCTGGCGCTGCGCGGCCTGCGTCATCCGCCGCCGGCCCAGGTGCGCGGCGCCCTGCTCGCCGAGCATGAGCGCTGGCTCGGTACCCCCTACCGCCTGGGCGGCACCACGCGCCGGGGCATCGACTGTTCCGCCCTGGTGCAGCGGGTATTTTCCGAGACCTTCGGGCTCTCCCTGCCCCGCACCACGTCCCAGCAGGTCCGGCAGGGCGAGGCAGTGAGCCGCGATGCCCTGCGTCCCGGCGACCTGGTGTTCTTCCGTCCGTCGAGCTATTACCGCCATGTGGGGATCTACGTGGGGGAGGGGCGCTTCCTGCATGCCTCGACCTCCCGCGGGGTCAAGCTCTCCTCCCTGGACAATCGCTACTGGCGTCGCCACTATTGGCAGGCCCGTCGCCCGCTGGATGCCGTGAACCTGGTGCAGCGCCTCGACGCCGGCCCGTTTTTGCGCGGCGAGGGCTGAGTTGCCCGCCGGCGGTCAGCGCTGGGCCAGGGCGAAGTCGACGAAGGCGCGTTCGGCCCTCGACAGGTAGGCGCCTTCCTTCCAGGCCAGCGACAGGGACAACCAGGCCGGTGGATCGAAGGACACCGCGGCGAGCTCGGGTTCCTCGACGACCCGGCGCAGGAAGGTGGTAATGCCGAAGCCCTGGCGCACGATGGCCTTGGTCAGCGGAATCAGGTTCGACTCGAAGGCGACGTCGGCGCGGGCGCCGGTGTCCCGGGCCAGGACGTCGATGAATTCGCGATGGAAGTAGCCGTCCTGGAACACCACCAGAGGCTCGGCGAAGAAGGCCTCGGGCGTGACCCCGGCACGCTCGGCGAGGGGATGATTGCGGGGCACGCAGACCACCATTTCCTCGCGGGCCAGCGGTTGGCGCGTCAGATGGCGACTGGCACCGTCGTCGATCACCACCCCCAGGTCCAGCTCGCCCTCGGCGATCAGGCGCTGCAGGCGCCGGGCGCCGGCCTCCACCACCGTCAGCCGGATGCCCGGATGACGCGCCTTGAAGCCCATCAACAGCGGCGGAAAGTAGTAGGAACCGAGCATCGAGGGAATGCCGATGCGCAGCTCGCCCTTGACCAGCTCGTCGAGCTCGCGCATCGCCAGGTGCGCGGCCTCGGCGCGGGCCAGCAGGTCGCGGGCGTGGCCGACCAGCGCCTCGCCCTCGGCGGTCAGGGCGATGCGCCGTTCGTGGCGATGGAAGAGCGTGAGCGCCAGGCGATGCTCCAGGTTGGCGATGGTCTGGCTGACCGCGGACTGGGCCAGGTGCAGCGAACGGGCGGCGGCGCTGAAGCCGCCGTGATCCACCACCGCCAGGAAGACGCCGAGGCTGCGCAGGTCGAAGGGTAGGGCCATAAGGGAATCCGATGGTAGCCATCATGATGTTCTGTTTGGCTTATCATTGTGAAGCCTCGATCATGGGGCGCCAACCCGGAGGTGACCATGATCGATGCCCATAGCCGCGCCTGGTGGCGCGCCACCCTGGCGCTGTGCCTGGGGTCCTTTCTGGTGTTCCTCAATCTCTATGCGGTGCAGCCGCTACTGCCCGAGTTGCACCGTGCCCATGGCATCTCGACGCTGGTCGCCAACCTGACCATGTCGTTGGCGACGCTGTCGCTGGCCGTGGCCCTGCTGGTCTTCGGCCCGTTGTCGGATGCCATCGGCCGGGGCGGGATCATGCGGCTGACCCTGCTCGCCGCCGGCGGCCTGTCGCTGGCCCAGGCCCTCGCGCCGGACTTCGAATCGCTGCTGGCCCTGCGTGTGGTGCAGGGCTTCGTGCTGGGTGGGTTGCCGGCGGTGGCCATCGCCTGGATGGGCGACGAGTTCGAGCGCTCGGCCATGCTGCCGGCGGTGGGGCTCTACATCGCGGCCAACTCGCTGGGCGGGATCGCCGGACGAGTGATCGGCGGCTGGGCCGCCGATGCGGCGGGCGTCTCGGTAAGCTTCCTGTCGGTGGGGGCGCTGACCCTCGTCGGGGTGGGGCTGTTCTGGTGGCTGCTGCCGGCGGCACGGGGCTTCACGCCGCGCCGCTTCCGGGTCGCGTCGGCCCTCGCCGACCTGGTCGGCCACCTGCGCGAGCCGGCGCTGCGCGGCGCCTACCTGCTGGGCGGCCTGAATTTCCTGGTGTTCATCAATCTCTACAGCTATCTGACTTTCCGGCTGGCCGCGGCGCCCTTCTCGCTGGATGCGCGCTGGCTGGGGCTGCTGTTCCTGACCTACCTGGGCGGCACTCTGGGCTCATCGCTGTCCGGACGCCTGGCAAGACGGGTCGCGCCGCCGACCTGCATGGCGCTGGGCACCCTGCTGCTGGCCGCGGGCATGGCGCTGACCCTGGCGTCCTCGCTGCCGGTCATCCTGGCGGGCCTGACCCTGGCCGCCTTCGGCTTCTTCCTCGCCCATTCCATGGCCTCGGGCTGGGTGGGGCGACAGGCGCGCCGCGCCCGCGGCAGTGCCTCGGCCCTCTACCTGGTCTTCTATTACCTGGGCGCGAGCCTCGGCGGGCTGTGGCTCGAGCCGTTCTGGCGTGCGGCGGCCTGGCCGGGGGTCCTGCTGGGGGGCGGCCTGGTGCTGACCGTGACCCTGGTGCTGGCCTGGCGGCTGCGCCGGTGGACGGGCCACGGAGCGGCCGCCGTGCCGCCGCTTCAGGACAGGCCGTGTGCCTCGGCCTCGTCGCCCCAGACCTCCTCGAGTCGGTCGGAGCGCCCGCAGGCCGACTTGTAGAAGTTGTAGCGAACCGGGTTCTTCTCGTAGTAGTCCTGATGGTAGTCCTCGGCGGGATAGAAGGCCTCGAAGTCGAGGATCTCGGCGCCGATCTCGCGGCCGAAGCGCTCGGCCACGGCCTCGCGGCTGGCCTCGGCCATCGCGCGCTGCTCGTCGTCCATCGGAAAGAGGGCGCTCTGGTAGGGACGGCCCCGGTCGCAGAACTGGCGGTCCACGGCGAAGGGGTCGATGTTGCGCCAGAACACGTGCAGCAGGGTGCGGTAGTCGACCACGTCGGGATCGTATTCGACCTTCACCACCTCGATGTGACCGGTACCCCCGCCGGAGACCTGCTCGTAGCTGGGGTTCTCGATCTGTCCGCCGGAATAGCCCGATATCGTCGCCACGACGCCATCGACCTTGTCGTAGGCCTGCTCCACGCACCAGAAACACCCGCCGCCGAACACGGCGCTGCGGGTGTCGGCGGCGTCGACATCGGCGCCCCAGGCGGGGGCGGCGAGGGTGGCCGCGAGCAGGAAGGGCAGGGCGCCACCAGGGCGAAGGACTGTCTTGACCGTCATCATGAAAGACCTCTTCAAGGGCAAAGTGTAGGGTAGTCGAATCCAGCCGCCGGACCTTACAAGGTGGTGCGGAGTGGTATGTAAGGATACTTGTGGGGCGCCGACTCAAGAGGCGATAGCTCACCATGGAACAGGGAGACCGATTTGACCAAGCGACGCCTGATACTACTGTGCCTCATTGCCCTCGTCTTCGTGGGTTTCTTTCTCTCCGGTGCCGATCAGGCGCTGACCCTCGACAACCTCAAGGCCGAACAGGCTCGCTTCCAGGCCTGGCTGGCCGAGGACCCGCTGACGGTGGCCGGCGGCTTCTTCCTGATCTATGTGGCCATGGCGGCGCTGTCGCTGCCCGGGGCGGCCCTGTTGACGCTGCTCGGCGGGGCTCTGTTCGGCTTCGGCTGGGGGCTGGTGCTGATCTCGTTCGCCAGCAGCCTGGGGGCCACCCTGGCCGCGCTGATCGCCCGCACCCTGGCCCGTGAGCCACTCGAGCGGCGCTTCGCCGGCCAGCTCGAGCGCATCAACGCCGGGATTCGCCGCGAGGGTGCCTTCTATCTCTTCACCCTGAGGCTGATCCCGCTGTTCCCCTTCTTCGTGATCAATCTGGTGATGGGCCTGACCCGCATGCCGCTCTCGACCTTCTACTGGGTCAGTCAGCTGGGCATGCTGCCGGGCACCGCGGTCTACGTGAACGCCGGCCGCGAGCTTGGCGACCTGGAATCGCTGTCCGGCATCCTGTCGCCGGGCCTGATCGGGTCCTTCGTGCTGGTGGGGCTCTTTCCCTGGCTGGCCCGGGCCCTGGTGGCCGTCGTCAAGCGCCGTCGGCTGGCCCGTCGCTTTTCTCGTCCGAGCCGCTTCGATCACGACGTGGTGGTGATCGGCGGCGGCTCGGCGGGCCTGGTGGCCAGCTACATCGCCGCCGCCGTCAATGCCCGGGTGGCGCTGGTGGAGCGCGACCGGCTGGGCGGCGACTGCCTGAACACCGGCTGCGTGCCTTCCAAGGCGCTGATCCGCGCGGCGCGCAGCGTCGCCGAGATTCGCCGGGCACCGCGCTACGGCATCGAGGCCGGTGTGCCCAGGGTCGACTTTTCCGCCGTCATGGCCCAGGTGCATCGGGCGATCCGCGAGATCGAGCCCCATGATAGCCGCGAGCGCTACGAGGGGCTGGGCGTCGAGGTTGTCGGGGGCGAGGCGCGCCTGGAGGACCCCTGGCGCGTGCGCATTCGTGAGGATGACGGCGAGCGCGTGCTGACGACTCGGCACGTGATCATCGCCAGCGGCGCCTCGCCCTGGGTGCCGCCGCTGCCGGGCCTCGAGGCCATCGAGGTGCTGACCTCCGATAACCTGTGGCAACTCGAGGCGCTGCCCGGGCGGCTGCTGGTGCTGGGCGGCGGCCCCATCGGCTGTGAGCTGGGCCAGAGCTTCGCACGGCTCGGTAGCCGGGTGACCCTGGTGGAGATGGGCGGCCAACTGCTGCCCCGGGAGGACGAGGACGCGGCCGCCGAAGTCGCCTCGCAGCTGGACGAGGAAGGCGTCGAGGTGTGCCTGAACGCCCGGGCGCTGAGGGTCGTGGCGTTGGATGACGGTGCCCACGGTCTGGAGGTCGAAGTCGGCGAGGGCCCGGAGAAGCGCAGCGAGACGCTGCCCTTCGATCGACTGCTGGTGGCGGTCGGCCGGCGGGCCAACGTCGAGGGGCTGGGGCTCGAGGCGCTGGGCGTCGAGACCCGGTCCGACGGGACCCTGGCGGTGGACGAGACGCTGCGCTCGGTGCTGCCCAACGTCTGGGCCTGTGGCGATGTGGCCGGCCCCTTCCAGCTGACCCACGCCGGCGCCCACCAGGCATGGCACGCCACGGTCAACGCCCTGTTCGGCGAGTTCAAGCGCTTCCGGGTCGGCTATCGGGCCCTGCCGGCGGTGACCTTCACCGACCCGGAAGTGGCCAGGGTCGGGCTCAACGAGCGCGAGGCCCGGACGCGAGGCATCGCCTTCGAGGTCACCCGGTATTCGCTGGCCGAACTCGACCGTGCCATCGCCGACGGCCAGCGAGAGGGCTTTGTCAAGGTGTTGACCGTACCAGGCAAGGATCGCCTGCTGGGCGCCACCCTGGTGGGGGCCGGGGCGGGCGAGATGCTTGCCGAGTTCACCCTGGCGATGACCCATGGCATCGGCCTGAACAAGCTGCTCGGCACCGTGCATCCCTATCCGACTCGCAGCGAGGCGGTGAAGGCCACCGCCGGCGTCTGGAAGAATGCCCACAAGCCGGCGCGGTTGCTGGACTGGCTGGCCCGCTACTTCGCCTGGCGTCGCGGCGAGAGGGGCGCGTCGCGCGATCGCCGCATGACGGGCCATGACATCACCGACAGGGAAGGAGAGGCCTGATGCTCGACCGCTGGACCATGCCACTGACCCAGCGGCCGCTGCGGGGGGTGGCCGGTTGGCTGGCCGGGCTTGGCCTGCGCCCGGACCAGGTGACGCTGGCCGCCTTCGTGGTCGGCCTGCTGGCGCTGCCGCTGCTGGCCATGGAGGCCTATGGCGCGGCGCTGGTGGCGATCCTGCTCAACCGCCTGGGTGACGGCCTGGACGGTGCCCTGGCGCGCTTGACCGAGCGGGACAGCGATGCCGGTGGCTTCCTCGACATCGGCCTGGACTTCGTCTTCTATGCCGCCGTGGTACTGGGCTTCGCCCTGGCCGACCCGGCGGCCAATGCCCTGGCCGCGAGCCTGCTGCTGTTCGCCTTCATCGGCACCGGGACCTCGTTTCTGGCCTTCGCGATCATGGCCGCTCGCCATGCCCTGGATCGGCCGCGCTTCCCGCGCAAGGCCTTCTATTACCTGGATGGCCTGACCGAGGGGACCGAGACCGTGCTGGCGCTGGTGGCCTTCTGCCTGTGGCCGGCGCATTTCCCGGTGCTGGCCGGCATCTTCGCGGCGGCCTGCCTGATCACCACCGCAACCCGGCTGGCGGGGGGCTACCTGACCCTCAAGGGGCTGTCGTCGGACGCGTGCTGAGCTGGCCATGCGGGCATGAAAAAGGGCAGCCAATGGCTGCCCTTTTTCGTCACGGGAGGATGGCGCGAGCCTCAGTGCTCGTGGCCGCCCTCGCCATGGACGTGGCCGTGCTCGACCTCTTCCTCGCTGGCCTCGCGAACTTCGGCGATCTCGACGTCGAAGTTCAGGGTCTGGCCGGCGAGCGGGTGGTTGCCGTCGACGGTCACGGTGTCGCCTTCGACCTGGGTCACGGTGACCATCAGCGGGCCGCCCTGGGTCTGGGCCTGGAACTGCATGCCGGGCTCCACGTTCTCGACGCCCTGGAAGGCATCGCGCGGCACTTCCTGGACGAGCTGCGGCTGCACCTCGCCGTAGCCTTCTTCCGGCGCGACCTTGGCCTGGAGCTTGTCGCCGGCCGAACGGCCTTCCATTTCCTTCTCGAGGCCCGGAATGATGTTGCCGGCGCCGTGGAGGTAGGTCAGCGGCTCACGGCCTTCCGAGCTGTCCAGCACTTCACCTGCATCATTGGTCAGGGTGTAGTGGAAGGCGACAACGGAATTCTGCGCGATCTGCATTGATGAACCTATAGGTGAGTGCATGTAAAAGCGCATGGTAACGTGGCGTCCCGGGAGCTGTCAGTGGCGCGATGACATTTTTCAGCTTGTCCGGGTGCATCCTGAGCGATATTCACGCCTTCGCCGCCGGTTGCGTACCCCCGGTGGCGGGGATACCCTTGCTGCGACGCGTTTCTTCCCCTTCCTATTTCATTCGTACCCTGCTGGAGACCACCATGACCGTGACCGTCATCTGGCTGATCGCCTTCGCCGTGATCCTCTACCTGTGCCTCAACCGCTGGGAGGCCTCCGTCAGCGGGGCGCTCGACAAGCTGATCCCGTCGATCCTGCGCAGCGAGGATGACCGCTGGGTGTGGTGCCCGGCCATCGCCGTGCTGGTCGCCACCGCCATCGTGCGTCCCGTCGACCTGCTGCTGACGCTGATCATCATCGGCTTGATCGCCGTCATCGGCGGCAAGCTGGTGTGCTGGGCGATGAACAAGGCCAGCTTCCACTGAGGCTCGCCCCCTGGAGGCGAGGAGGCCCGCGGCAGTCGCCGCGGGCCTCTTTTTTTCCCGGCTTTTTTTCCTCGGCGGGTTCTGCCCACCGGTCGTGCGATGGGATCAGTAGGGGGCGACGCTGACACGGCTGCCGCTGCCGATCAGGCGGACCCGCTGCCCGACCTGGAAGGCCTGGTCGGCCTTCTGCACCACCACCACGGTCTGGCCGGTGTCCTTGCGGATCTCGAGCTCCCAGGCATCGACGCGGTTGGTGGACTCCTCGACCTTGCTCCCGGCCACGGCGCCGCCGATGGCGCCGGCCACGGTGGCCAGCTGGCGCCCTGAGCCGCCGCCCACCTGGTTGCCGAGCAGGCCGCCGATGACCGCGCCACCGCCGCTACCCAGCAGGCCGCCGGCTCGGCTGTCGGCCTGGATCTGTACTCGGCGCATGGCGGTGATGGTGCCCACGCTGACGTTCTGGGCGGCCTTGGCCTGGTTGCCGGAATAGACGTTGCCCGAATAGGGCGAGGTGTTGGCGCAGCCGGCCAGGGTCAGGGTGCTCAGGGCCAGTACGGGGAGAAGATGCTTCATGGGTGACCTCCTTGCCAGGCGGTGGTATGACAGCGGCGTTGGCGATAACGTGCTGTCAAGACACATGAAATAGTGGATGGATGCGTCTCCGAGTCTATCCCGGAGGTATGGCTTTGACCAGCCGGGGGCGAAGTCGTGCAATGTCGTCGTTGCCTCCCACCGGGGGCCGTCGCGCCAGTGGGCGATCCATCAAAAGGCCCACCCTCGCCGGGCGGCGGGGTGGGCCAAAGGACGTTCGGTGATGAACGGACGGGCGCTTATTCCTCCTCGTCCAGCGGCTGGGCATCCCCGGCCAGCACCTCGTCCCAGGCGTCGTCGAGGGAGTAGCCCACGCGATTGTCGATGGTATCGATCACCTCGACGGCGTGCTGCAGAGACTCCCGATTTCCCTTCAGGGCCAGCACCAGCTTGGCCAGATCCTGCTTGCTGAACGTGCTGGCAATGAGGTCGGCTTGTTGGCTCAGTTCGATGCAGTTCATGTGTAACACCTCTTGATATGGCCATCCGCCGGCGGACATCGGCTCCGGGGAGCCCGCCATCCGCGATGGCATTGTTGTGTGCCTGCTACTCATGCCGGGCCGGGTAAGCGCCCGGTGCTGCAATTGCGAAATGGTCACAAGCTTGGTCAGACCATCGCCTCTGGCGCCCGGATCATCAGGAAAAGCGCCTCGGTGTGTAGCCCAGTGCAGGGTCGTGAATCGGGGTAACGAAACCTTGGCCTGCGCTGTGACTTGACTATGGTGCAGGACAGCAAACTTCACCATGCCTCCTTGGGCGCACTCGCGGTTGTAGCCCGACTACATCGGGCAAGGAACGTCGTGGATGTTGTCGGTATCCTTCACGGGTGAGGAGCGAGAGGAGAAAGGAGTGAGGAGCAAGGAGTGAGGAGTGAGGAGTGAAGAGTGAGGAGCAGGGAGCCAGGAGCCAGGAGCCAGGAGCCAGGAGCCAGGAGCGAGGAGCGAGGGGCAGGGAGCGAGAGGCCTGGGGCGATGAGGGATATGCGAGGAGCGGGAGGCGTGAGGCGAAGGCGAAAGCCAAAGGCGCCGGATGAGCGGGCAGCAAAAGGGGAGGCCGAAGCCTCCCCGGGGATGTGGCCGATGCGGTCGATCAGCCGAACTGGTTCATGGTGTTGTCCTTGCCGCCGGCCTTGAGGGCCGCCTCGCCGTGGAAGAACTCCTTGTGGTCGTCGCCGATGTTGGAACCGGCCATGTCCTGGTGCTTGACGGTGGCGATGCCCTCGCGGATCTCGCGGCGTTGGACGCCCGCCACGTAGGCCAGCATGCCCTCGTCGCCGAAGTAGCCGCGTGCCAGGTTGTCGGTGGAGAGCGCGGCGGTGTGGTAGGTCGGCAGGGTGATCAGGTGGTGGAAGATGCCGGCCTCGCGGGCGCCGTCGCGCTGGAAGTTCCGGGTCCAGTCGTCGGCCAGTCGGCCCAGCTCGGTGTCGTCATACTCGGCGCTCATCAGCTGGGCACGGTCGTAGGCGGAAACGTCGCGGCCTTCGGCCTCCCAGGCGTCGAACACCTGCTGGCGGAAGTTCAGCGTCCAGTTGAAGGACGGCGAGTTGTTGTAGACCAGCTTGGCGTCGGGGCAGACCTCGCGGATGCGGTCCACCATGCCCTTGATCTGGCCGACGTGGGGCTTCTCGGTCTCGATCCACAGCAGGTCGGCGCCGTTCTGCAGGCTGGTGATGCAGTCCAGCACCACCCGATCCTCGCCGGTGCCCGGCTTGAACTGGTAGAGGCCGGAGGCCAGGCGCTTGACCTTGACCAGCTTGCCATCCTGCTTGATCACCACGTCGCCGTTGGCGATATCGTCCGCCGAGGCAATCTCGTCGCCGTCCAGGAAGCCGTTGTACTGGTCGCCCAGGTCGCCGGGCTCCTGGGTCACGGCGATCTTCTGGGTCAGGCCGGCGCCCAGGGAGTCGGTGCGGGCGACGATCACGCCGTCTTCCACGCCGAGCTCCAGGAAGGCGTAGCGCACGGCGTTGATCTTGGCGATGAAGTCCTCGTGGGGCACGGTGACCTTGCCGTCCTGGTGGCCGCACTGCTTCTCGTCGGAGACCTGGTTCTCGAGCTGGATACAGCAGGCACCGGCCTCGATCATCTTCCTGGCCAGCAGGTAGGTGGCCTCGGCGTTGCCGAACCCGGCGTCGATGTCGGCGATGATCGGCACCACATGGGTCTCGTGGTTATCGATCCGGGCGGTCAGCTCGTTGGCTCGCGCCTGGTCGCCGGCCTGCCTGGCCGCCTCCAGATCGCGGAACAGGTGGTTGAGCTCCCAGCTGTCGGCCTGGCGCAGGAAGGTGTAGAGCTCCTCGATCAGCGCCGGCACGCTGGTCTTCTCGTGCATCGATTGGTCGGGCAAGGGGCCGAACTCGGAGCGCAGGGCGGCGACCATCCAGCCCGAGAGATAGAGGTAGCGGCCCTTGGTGTGACCGAAGTGCTTCTTGATGGAGATCATCTTCTGCTGGCCGATGAAGCCGTGCCAGCAGCCCAGCGACTGGGTGTATTGCGCGGTGTCGGCGTCGTAGGCCGCCATGTCCTCGCGCATGATCCCGGCGGTGTAGCGGGCGATGTCCAGGCCGGTCTGGAAGCGGTTCTGGAGGCGCATGCGGGCCGCGTGTTGCGGGTCGATGTTGTCCCACTTGCCGCGCTGGGCCTCGCGCAGCTGGGCCAGGGTCCTGAGTTGGTCGTTGAGTGCTGCCATGGAGCCGTCCTCTCTGCTGGGGAAGTCGCCGTCGGTATCCTCGACGATGGGTATGCTGCAACTGCGAAGTCCTGTTCAGGTTCGTCCGCCCTTCGGCATCTGTCTCTAGGGCCTTGGTCGAACCTCGACGCGGCGGAGGGCCTGGTCTCACTACACGAACGAGCGTTCGCTTCCAGTCGTTCCGCCGTTGCCTTGGTCTTCACTATGGGCCGGCATGGCGGGCCTCAACAATTGATCCTTGGGGGCAGAGGGGGTTGTAGCCCGACTACAGGAGGGGGCTTAATCGTGCCGTTCCTGTAGTCGGATTTCCTGGCGGGAAGGCGGGCAGGGCCGTCAGGCGTCGAGGCGCAGGGCCATGTTGCGGTGCGGAATGCCGGCGTCGAGGAAGGTCTCGCCATGGGCCTCGAAGCCCAGTCGCTCGTAGAAGGCCAGGGCGTGGATCTGGGCCGCCAGCTCCACGGCGGGAAAGCCGCGTCGGCGCGCGGCCTCGATCGCCGCTTCCATCAGGGCGATCCCGATACCCAGGCCGCGGGCCTCCGCGAGTACGGCGACCCGGCCGATGTGGCCATCGGGCAGCAATCTGGCGGTGCCCACCGCCGCGCCGTCGACCAGGGCGAGAAAGTGTACGCACTCGCCGTCGCGGCCGTCCCATTCTTCCTCTCGGGGAACCCGCTGTTCCTCGATAAAGACGACGCGGCGGATCTCGCCGGCCGCCTCGCCGAGGGCGGCCCAGTCGCCTTCGCGGATCTCGATGCTATCACTCATGCGCTTCTTCCTCCTCGTCGCTCCACCAGGCCAGGCTGCCGGCATCGAGCAGCTGGGTCAGCACACGCGGGGCGTCGTCGAAGGCCAGCAGCTCGGCGTCGACCGGCTCGCCGCCGGCCAGGGCGCGGGCCAGGGCGCTCGAGCATGCGAGGCCGTCGCCGTCGACGAACAGGCTGGCGCGATCGTCGTCCAGCGCCCGCCAGGCGAAGCGGGAGCCGGGGCTGCGCTCCAGCGTCTCGCCGTCCTGTAGTGCGGCGACAAGCGCCTCGGGAGCGGTGGGCGTCTCGCTGGCCACCAGCTGGTCGACGTACTTGGGCTGGGTCATCACGCGGCCGAACCACTGGGCCAGTTGGGCCGGGTCGTCGAGGGTCTCGAGGATCAGCGCGCGCATGCGCTCGAGGGCGGCGTCGTCGAGCTCGGCCGGATCGGCGGGCGGCGCCATGCCGGCATCGGCGTAGCGCAGCGAGGGCGGCAGCTGTTCGCCGATGTAGTCGGCGTAGGAGGTCACGGCCTCGTCGGCGGAGGGGGCGCGGAAGCCCACCGAGAAGGTCATGCAGTCGCTGGACTGGCTGACGCCGTGATGGGCCCAGCCCGGCGGCAGGTAGAGCATGTCGCCCGGTTCCAGCACCCAGTCGGCGTCGGCCTCGACCTCGAAGGTCTCGAGGATGCGCAGGTCGATGCCAGAGAGGATGGGCGCGTCGTCGCCGACCTTGCCGCCGAGCTGCCAGCGGCGCTGGCCGCTGGCCTGGAGCAGGAAGACGTCGTACTGGTCGACGTGGGGGCCGACGCTGCCGCCCGGCGGGGCGTAGCTGACCATGATGTCGTCGAGGCGCCAGCGGGGCAGAAAGTCGAAGGTCTCGAGCAGCTCGGCGACCTCGGGCACGTAGTGGTCCACGGCCTGGACCAGCAGGGTCCAGTCCCGCTCCGGCAGGCGGGCGAAGGTCGCCTCGTCGAAGGGGCCGTGGCTGACCTGCCAGGGGCCGTCGGGGCCTTGCTCCTCGACCAGGCGCGCCTCGATGTTGTCCTCGCAGGCCAGGCCGGCGAGCTCGTCGGGCTCGAGCGGGCTCTGGAAGTCGGGGATGGCGCCGCGGATCAGCAGCGGCCGGCGCTGCCAGTGGTCGCGCAGGAAGTCGGCGGCGGTGCGGCCGCCGAGCAGGGTGAGGGGTTCGTCTCGGGACTGTCGTGACATGTGGCTCGCGCTCGCGAAGGGATGAAACGGCGACAGGCGCCGAGTGGCGCCTGTCGGGATACTAGCATGTGGGGCCGGAGTGGCGGGGAACGCGGCTGTTCCGGCGACAGGTCTGGGCGAGGGCGCTGTGAATACGTCCCTGTGCGCTACCGATTCCCTGCGGCGCTCTCGCATCCTGCTCCGCTTGCAGGGCCGGTGCTGGCCATCCTTGGCCGGCCCGTTCGGAGCCGTGCTCCTCACCCCTGGAATCGGACCCTCTTCAGACCTGTCCCCGGCGCCGCTCACGCTTGCTTCCGGCTTCCGGCTTCCGGCTTCCGGCTTCCGGCTTACAGCTTGCGCGCCTGGGCCTCGGCGTTGCCGATGTAGTTGGCCGGAGTCAGCTGCTTCAGTTCAGCCTTGACGGTCTCGGGCAATTCCAGCGTGTCGATAAAGGCGGCGAAGCCGGCCTGGTCGATGCGCTTGCCGCGGGTCAGCTCCTTGAGCTTCTCGTAGGGCTTCTCGATGCCGTAGCGACGCATCACGGTCTGGATCGGCTCGGCCAGCACTTCCCAGCTGTTGTCCAGGTCCTCGGCCAGGCGGGCCGGGTTGGCCTCGAGCTTACCGATGCCCTTCAGCGAGGCCTGGTAGGCCACCAGCGCGTAGGCCATGCCGACGCCCAGGTTGCGCAGCACGGTGGAGTCGGTCAGGTCGCGCTGCCAGCGGGAGATCGGCAGCTTCTCGGCCAGGTGACCCAGCACGGCGTTGGCGAGGCCCAGGTTGCCTTCGGAGTTCTCGAAGTCGATCGGGTTGACCTTGTGCGGCATGGTCGAGGAGCCGATCTCGCCGGCCACGGTCTTCTGCTTGAAGTAGCCCAGCGAGATGTAGCCCCAGACGTCGCGATCGAAGTCGATCAGCACGGTGTTGAAGCGGCACACGGCGTCGAACAGCTCGGCGATGTAGTCGTGGGGCTCGATCTGGGTGGTGTAGGGATTGAAGGTCAGGCCCAGGCCCTCGACGAAGGTGCGGGCGTTGGCCTCCCAGTCGACCTCCGGGTAGGTCGCCAGATGGGCGTTGTAGTTGCCCACGGCGCCGTTGATCTTGCCGAACAGCGCCACGCCCTCGATCTGCTTGAGCTGGCGACGCAGCCGGTAGGCGACGTTGGCCATCTCCTTGCCGAGGGTGGTGGGGCTGGCGGTCTGGCCGTGGGTGCGCGACAGCATCGGCTGGGCGGCGTGCTCCTCGGCCAGGCGGGCCACCTCGTCGGCCACCTGGTGCATCACCGGCAGCAGGGCGTCCAGGCCGCCGCGCAGCATCAGCGCGTGGGACAGGTTGTTGATGTCCTCGCTGGTGCAGGCGAAGTGCACGAACTCGGTGATGGCGTGCAGCTCGGGCTGATCGGCGATGCGCTCCTTGATGAAGTACTCCACCGCCTTGACGTCGTGGTTGGTGGTGCGCTCGATCTCCTTGATGCGTTCGGCGTCCTCCACGGAGAAGTCGCGCACCAGGGCGTTAAGCGCCGCGGTGGCCTCGGCGGAGAGCGGCGGCACCTCGGTGATCTGCGGTTGCTCGGCGAGGCGCTGCAGCCAGCGGGCCTCGACGATGACCCGGGCACGGATCAGGCCGAATTCGCTGAAGTGCTCGCGCAGGGCCTCGGCCTTGCTGCCGTAGCGGCCATCGACGGGTGAAAGGGCGGTGAGGGCGGTCAAGGGGAGTGACTTGGGCTGCATGGTCGCGTTCCGGGTGGGCGTGGTGGGGGAAATCAGTTCAGCTCGTCCAGGGCCTTCTTCAAGGCGCCGCGCTGGAACATCAGCTTCCAGCGGCGGCCGCCCTGCTGGTGCCACAGCAAGGCGAAGCGGATGCCGGTCAGCAGGCAGGCGCGCACCCGTTCGGGCATCATGCGGCTCTGCAGCAGCGAGGGGTCGCCCTGGACGACGATCCGGTTCTTGAAGGTGGAAATGGTGTCCTGATAGGCCTCGCCGAGGCTGGCGATGACGTTCTCGTGAGTCTCGCCGAAGTGCTCGGCCTGGCCCTGGATGCGGGTCAGGCGGGCGCCCAGGGTGTCCATCATGTCGGCGTCGTTGCGCAGCTTGCTCATCAGCATCAGCAGCGAGAAACCGTAGCGCATCACCACGGGGCTGGCCTGGCGGCGGCCCAGCATGCCTTCGAGGGTCTCGAGGCCCTGACGCAGGTTGTTGGGGTGGCCGCCGTAGATGGATTCGAAACTCGCCGGGTCGGTATCCAGGGTGGCGTGGACCAGGGTGTCCCAGGCGCGCTGGTCGACCTGCCCGGTGCGGGCCAGCTGGTCGACCTGGCCGGCAGACTGAAAGACCCCGGCCAGCGCCAGCGCCTGGCGGGAGACCGGCGAGTCCGGGGCGCGGTGAATGGGTGTGGTGCCGTTCATCGCGCGGCCTCCTCGGCGTTCCAGATGGCCTTGATCACGCCGCCGCCCAGGCAGATATCGCCGTCGTAGAGCACCAGCGATTGCCCCGGCGTCACGGCCCGCTGGGCCTCATCGAAGCGCACTCGCACGCCGCCGTCTTCGGTGGTCTCGAAGCGGCAGGCCACGTCTTCCTGGCGATAGCGGGTCTTGGCGGTGAGGCGGCCTTCGGCGGCCGGTGGCTCGCCGGCGACCCAATCCATCGGCTCGGTGGCCAGGCTGTCGGTATAGAGCCGCGGATGATGCTTGCCCTGGACGGCGATCAGCACGTTGCGCTCGAGGTCCTTGTCGGCCACGAACCAGGGCGCATCGGAGTAGTCGGCGAGCCCGCCGATGCCGAGGCCCTGGCGCTGGCCGAGGGTGTAATACATCAGCCCCATGTGCTCGCCGATGACGTCGCCGTCCGGTGTCTCGATGGTGCCGGGCTGGGCGGGCAGGTACTGCTGCAGGAAGTCGCGGAAGCGCCGCTCGCCGATGAAGCAGATCCCCGTGGAGTCCTTCTTGCGCGCGGTGACCAGGCCGTGGCGCTCGGCCAGGGCGCGGACCTCGGGTTTCTCCAGCTCGCCGACCGGGAACAAAGTGCGGGCGATGGCGGCCTCGGGCACCGCATGCAGGAAGTAGCTCTGGTCCTTGTTGGCGTCGAGCCCCTTGAGCAGCCGCGGGCGAGCGTCGCGGATCCCCTCGCGGACGTAGTGGCCGGTGGCGATCTTCTCGGCGCCGAGCATCTCGGCGTACTCCAGGAACACCTTGAACTTGATCTCGCGGTTGCAGAGGATATCCGGGTTCGGCGTGCGCCCGGCCTGGTACTCGGCCAGGAAGTGCTCGAAGACGTTGTCCCAGTACTCGGCGGCGAAGTTGGCGGTGTGCAGCTTGATGCCGAGCTTGGCGCACACGGCCTCGGCATCCGCCAGGTCCTCCTTGGCGGTGCAGTACTCGGTGCCGTCGTCCTCGTCCCAGTTCTTCATGAACAGGCCCTCGACCTCATAGCCCTGCTCGAGCAGCAGCAGGGCGGAGACGGAGGAGTCGACGCCGCCGGACATGCCGACGATCACCTTGCCTTGGGTGGCTGTCATGACGCTCTCGGATTGGGTGGGTCGCAAACGGGGCGAGATTATACATCACTCGAGCGGGAAGCTCGAAGTAGGAAGAACCAAGAGCGCGGCTGCGCCCCTGGAAGAGGGAAGACCGGCGCTGCGCGCCTTGAAGAGGGACGACCAGCCGCTACCCGGCTTCCTTCTTCCCTCGTTCTTCTTCACTCTTCAGCGCTCGTGAATCGCGTCCATTGGGTAGAAGCGCCCGGCCAGGGCATCGCGGACGCGGCGCATTACCAGCGGGCTGTGCAGCCTGCCCTCGCGCTCCAGGGCCTCCAGTTCCTCCAGGGTCAGCCAGTGGGTGGCCAGTATCGCCGGGTCCAGGTCGTGGCCCAGGTGAGCCAGCGCCATGCCGTAGAAGCCGTGGCTGTGGAAGGTCTTGCCGTCCGGGGCCTGGAAGACGTAGAGCCCCAGGTAGTCGCTGATGCCGACCTGCCAGGCGGTCTCCTCGCGGAGCTCGCGCAGGGCGGCGTCGCGGATCCGCTCGTTCGGCTCCAGGTGGCCGGCCGGCTGATTGAAGCGGGTGTGCGGCCCGCCGCGGTCCTCCTCGACCATCAGGAAG
Source organism: Halomonas sp. ABH4_019 (assembly GCF_056159885.1). Lineage (NCBI taxonomy): Bacteria > Pseudomonadati > Pseudomonadota > Gammaproteobacteria > Oceanospirillales > Halomonadaceae > Halomonas > Halomonas sp. ABH4_019. The sequence continues at coordinate 169,374 of NZ_JBSWWC010000001.1, read as the reverse complement.
CGGCCGGCGCGCTCGACCACGGTGGCCACGGTGACGAAGGGCTGCCAGCGGCTCATCGGCGTCTCCTTGCCGGGCGGTGTCCGGCCGGCGGCTGGGGGGCGTGCAGGGTCTCGTGGCGCCACTCGCCGGGTGCCAGGCCGTCGAGCCGCCAGGGACCGATGGCCACCCGCACCAGGCGCAGGGTGGGGTGACCGACGTGGGCGGTCATGCGTCGCACCTGGCGGTTTCGGCCCTCGGAGATGGTCAGTTCCAGCCAGGTGGTGACCGGGTGGCGCTTCGGATCCAGCGGCGGCTCCCGCTCGGGCAGGCCGCTCGCCGCCAGGCGGCGTACCTTGGCCGGCCGGGTCGGGCCATCCTTGAGGGTGACGCCCGCGCGCAGGGCGGCCAGGGCGTCGTCGTCGGGCTCGCCCTCGACCAGCACGCGATAGGTCTTGGACTGTTTGTGGCGCGGGTGGCTGATGCGGTGGATCAGCTCGCCGTCGTCGGAGAGCAGCAGCAGGCCCTCGGAGTCATGATCGAGGCGGCCCGCCGGATAGATCCCGGGTACGTCGAGATAGTCGGCCAGGGTGGCGCGGGGCGCGCCCTCGGCGTTGCCCTTGTCGGTGAACTGGGACAGCACCCGGTAGGGCTTGTGGAAGAGATATAGGCGGCTCATGGGGGTATCTTACCGGTCGATGCGGCGGGATGGCAGGGATCGTCTCCGATCCGGGCTCATGCGTTGGCGGCGGTGGGCTGGTATACTGCGCCTCGCTCGCCGGAGCGCCCTCGTCATTTTTGGATCTGGCGTGATCAGCCCCGAGGGATGGCCGATGCCTCGTCGCGACTGCTGTGCTGGGCTGTTCTCACCAGGGTTCCTGTCGTCCAGACATCGTGAGCGCGCGCTACCGATCCCGTTTCATGCACCGCAGTGACCAGAGAGATCTACGCCAACATGTCCAACACGCCGAAGATTATCTACACGCTGACCGACGAAGCGCCGGCCCTGGCGACCCATTCCCTGCTGCCGATCATCGATGCCTACACCGATTCGGCCGGCATCACCGTCGAGACCCGCGATATCTCCCTGGCCGGGCGTATCATCTCGCAATTCCCCGATGTCCTGTCCGAGGCGCAGCGGCTGGGCGACCACCTCGCCGAGCTGGGCGAGCTGGCCAAGACGCCGGAAGCCAACATCATCAAGCTGCCCAATATCAGCGCCTCCGTGCCGCAGCTCAAGGCCGCCATCAAGGAGCTGCAGGGGCAGGGCTATCCGCTGCCCGACTATCCGGACGAGCCGAGTAGCGACGCCGAGCGCGACGTCAAGGCCCGCTATGACCGCGTCAAGGGCAGCGCGGTCAATCCGGTGCTGCGCGAGGGCAACAGCGACCGTCGCGCGCCGCGCTCGGTCAAGAACTACGCCAGCAAGTACCCGCATCGCATGGGCGCATGGCAGGCGGACTCGCGTTCCCACGTCGCCCACATGAGCGAGGGCGACTTCTACGGTAGCGAGCGCTCCGCCGTGATCGGCGCCGACGGCGCGCTCAAGATCGAACTGGTCGGCCAGGACGGCAGCGTCAGCGTGCTCAAGGAGCGCACCCCGGTGCTGGCCGGCGAGGTGATCGACGGCGCCATGATGAGCCGCAAGGCGCTCTCGGCCTTCGTCGCCGAGCAGATCGCCGACGCCAAGGCCCAGGACGTGCTGTTCTCCCTGCACCTCAAGGCGACCATGATGAAGGTCTCCGACCCGATCATGTTCGGCATGGTGGTCGAGGAGTTCTATCGCGACGTGCTCGAGAAGCATGCCGCGGCCCTGGAGGAGGTCGGCTTCGACGCCACCAACGGCATCGGCGACCTCTACGCCACCATCGCCAAGCTGCCGGCCGACAAGCAGGCCGAGATCGAGGCCGACATCCAGGCGCTGTATGCCGAGCGCCCGAGCCTGGCCATGGTCGATTCCTACAAGGGGATCACCAACCTGCACGTGCCGAGCGACGTGATCATCGACGCCTCCATGCCGGCGATGATCCGCGATTCCGGCAAGATGTGGGGCGCCGACGATGCCCTGCACGACACCAAGGCGGTGATCCCGGATCGCTGCTATGCCGGCATCTACCAGGCCACCATCGACGACTGCAAGAAGAACGGCGCCTTCGATCCGACCACCATGGGCAGCGTGCCCAACGTCGGTCTGATGGCCCAGAAGGCCGAGGAGTACGGCTCCCACGACAAGACCTTCCAGATCCCCGCCGATGGCACCGTGCGCGTGACCGACGAGGCCGGCGAGGTGCTGTTCGAGCACGCGGTGGAAGAGGGCGACATCTGGCGCATGTGCCAGACCAAGGACGCGCCGATCCGCGACTGGGTCAAGCTGGCCGTGTCCCGCGCCCGCGAGAGTGGTGCCCCGGCGGTGTTCTGGCTCGACGCCGAGCGTGCCCACGACGCCCAGCTGATCGAGAAGGTCGAGGCCTACCTCCAGGATCACGACACCGATGGCCTGGACATCCGCATCCTGGCACCGGTCGAGGCGATGCAGTTCTCGCTGTCGCGCATTCGCCGCGGCGAGGACACCATCTCGGTGACCGGCAATGTGCTGCGGGACTACCTGACCGATCTGTTCCCGATCATGGAGCTCGGTACCAGCGCCAAGATGCTGTCCATCGTGCCGCTGATGAACGGCGGCGGCCTGTTCGAGACAGGCGCCGGCGGCTCCGCGCCCAAGCACGTTCAGCAGCTGCTCGAGGAGAACCACCTGCGCTGGGATTCGCTGGGCGAGTTCCTGGCCCTGGCCGCGTCCCTCGAGCACCTGGGCAAGACCTTCGACAACGCCCGGGCCCGGGTGCTGGCCAAGGCCCTGGACGAGGCCAACGGCATGTTCCTCGACAGCAACAAGTCGCCGTCGCGCAAGGTCGGCGAACTGGATAACCGCGGCAGCCACTTCTACCTGGCCATGTACTGGGCCGAGGCGCTGGCCGCCCAGGACGAGGATGCCGAGCTCAAGGCGCTGTTCGGCAAGCTCGCCGCCGAGCTGACCGCCAAGGAGGCGGCCATCGTCGAGGAGCTCAACGGGGTGCAGGGCCAGGCGGTGGACATCGGCGGCTACTATCATGCCGACGGTGAGCTGGCGGATGCCGTGATGCGGCCCAGCCGCACCCTCAATGCCGCCCTGGAGCTGGTGGCCAAGCGCTGAGTCAGCGCATCCTGCGTCATGGGCACCGAGGTGTCCCGGCCCCCGCCCGGTTCACGGGCGGGGGCCGTTGCATTGAGGGGCCCGCACGTCTATAGCGGGGTGACAAGCCCACGATGAACCCGAGTGCGCCGGTGGCGTCCAAATACGGTTGAGATGTGCCGTGCGCTCGGCTTGTCGATAGTGATAGTGAAGCTTATGTTCAAGACAGAGGAATCGGGCATGGCGGCGCGTCTCGTCCTGCCCCAGGCGGGGATGACGCGTCCTCCCGAGCACGAGGAGGGCGACGACGGCGACCTGGCGGTGCAGTCGTCGGAGCCGGAGCTGGCGCGGCCGCCGATGTACAAGGTGGTATTGCATAACGACGACTTCACCCCCATGGAGTTCGTCGTGGAGGTCCTGCAGACGTTCTTCAACATGGATAGCGAGAAAGCGGTGCAGGTCATGCTGGCCGTGCATACCCAGGGCAAGGCGACCTGTGGCGTGTTCACCCGCGATATCGCGGAAACCAAGAGCCATCAGGTCAACGAGTATGCCCGAGAGTGCCAGCACCCCTTGTTGTGCGACATCGAGGCAACGGATTGACCGTGGCGATGGTCGAAGGGGGGAACCGACAGCGTTGGCGTGACGACTTGCAACGCCGATGTTTGTGCCCGATGTTGATGATGCCGGACCCAGAAAGATCCGACGCAAGCCCTAAGCGGCGAGAAGGGGACTGCCATGCTGAGCAAAGAACTTGAACTGACCCTGAACACGGCGTTTACCGTGGCGCGCTCCAAGCGTCACGAGTTCATGACCGTGGAGCACCTGCTGCTGGCGCTGCTCGACAATGCCTCGGCGGCCGACGTGCTGCGTGCCTGTGGGGCCAACCTCGACAAGCTGCGGTCCGACCTGCAGGATTTCATCAATTCCACCACGCCGCTGATTCCCGAAGACCAGGCAGACCGCGAGACCCAGCCCACGCTGGGCTTCCAGCGGGTGCTGCAGCGGGCCGTCTTTCACGTGCAATCCTCCGGCAAGAGCGAGGTGACCGGCGCCAACGTGCTGGTGGCGATCTTCTCCGAGCAGGAGAGCCAGGCCGTCTACTTCCTCAAGCAGCAGAACGTGGCCCGGGTGGATGCCGTCAACTACATCGCCCACGGCATCTCCAAGGTGTCCGGCCACGGCCAGGGCCAGAGCTCGCCGTCGCCCGAGGCCGAGGAGGCCGAGGAGGCGGGGGGCGAGCCGAGCGGCAACCCGCTCACCGGCTATGCCACCAACCTCAACGAGCAGGCCCGGATGGGCAAGATCGATCCGCTGATCGGCCGCGACCACGAGCTCGAGCGAGTGGTGCAGATCCTGGCCCGGCGGCGCAAGAACAACCCGCTGCTGGTCGGCGAGGCCGGCGTCGGCAAGACCGCCATCGCCGAGGGCCTGGCCAAGCGCGTGGTCGAGGAGGATGTCCCCGAGGTGATCGGCGATGCCGTGGTCTATTCGCTGGACATGGGCGCGCTGCTGGCCGGCACCAAGTACCGCGGCGACTTCGAGAAGCGCCTCAAGAGCCTGCTGGCCGAGCTGCGCAAGCAGCCCAACGCCATCCTGTTCATCGACGAGATTCATACCGTGATCGGCGCCGGGGCGGCCTCCGGCGGCGTGATGGACGCCTCCAACCTGCTCAAGCCGCTGCTGTCCTCCGGTGAGCTGCGTTGCATCGGCTCCACCACCTTCCAGGAATTCCGCGGCATCTTCGAGAAGGATCGGGCGCTGGCGCGGCGTTTCCAGAAGGTCGACGTCATGGCGCCGTCGGTGGAGGACACCATTCGCATCCTCAAGGGGCTGCGCTCGCGCTTCGAGGAGCACCACCAGCTGAAATACACCGACGCGGCGCTGGAGAGCGCCTCGCGGCTGGCCGATCGCTATATCAACGATCGCCACCTGCCGGACAAGGCCATCGACGTGATCGACGAGGCCGGCGCCCACCAGCGGCTGCTGCCGCCGGAGGTGCGGGTCGACACCATCGACGTCGACCAGGTCGAGGCGGTGGTGGCCTCGATCGCGCGGATCCCGCCGAAGAGCGTGTCCAGCTCCGATCGCAAGCTGCTGGCCAACATCGATCGCGACCTGAAGATGCTGGTGTTCGGTCAGGACGAGGCCATCGATGGCCTGGCGGCAGCCATCAAGCTGTCGCGGGCCGGTCTCAAGTCGCCGGACAAGCCGGTAGGCAGCTTCCTGTTCGCCGGGCCCACCGGGGTCGGCAAGACCGAGGTGGCCCGTCAGCTGGCCCATATCATGGGCATCGACCTGGTGCGCTTCGACATGTCCGAGTACATGGAGCGCCACACCGTGTCGCGGCTGATCGGCGCGCCGCCGGGCTACGTCGGCTACGATCAGGGCGGCCTGCTGACCGAGGCGATCACCAAGCAGCCGCACTGCGTGCTGCTGCTCGACGAGATCGAGAAGGCGCATCCCGAGGTCTTCAACCTGCTGCTGCAGGTCATGGATCACGGCCGGCTCACCGACAACAACGGTCGGGAGGCGGACTTCCGCCACGTGATCCTGATCATGACCTCCAATGCCGGGGTCGAGCAGGCCACGCGTCGTTCCATTGGCTTCCAGACCCAGGATCACTCCACCGATGCCATGGAGGTCATCCGCAAGACCTTCTCGCCGGAGTTCCGCAATCGCCTGGACGGCATCATCCAGTTCCACGCCCTGCCCACCGAGGTGGTGCGCAACGTGGTCGACAAGTTCCTGGTCGAGCTCCAGGCGCAGCTGGACGAGAAGCGTGTTCAGCTCGACGTGGACGAGGCCGCTCGGGACTGGCTGGCCGAGAAGGGCTACGACCCCGACATGGGGGCGAGGCCCATGGCAAGGCTGATCCAGGACAAGCTCAAGAAGCCCCTGGCCGAGCTGATCCTGTTCGGGGAGCTGGCCGAGCACGGCGGGCTGGTGCATGTCAGCGTCGAGGGCGACGAGCTGCATCTGGCCACGGAGGCGGAACTGGCCGACGCGCCCTGAAGCGGCGCGTCGTTCACTCCCTCAACCCGCGCAGCGCCCTGTCTTCGGACGGGGCGTTGTGCGTCTGGGAGCAGTGCTGGGAGGGGGGCGAGGGCGATTCCCGCCCTCAGGCTATAGCCTAGCGGGAGCGGTAGACGATGCGGCCCTTGGACAGGTCATAGGGAGTCAGCTCGACCTTGACCTTGTCGCCGGTGAGGATACGGATGTAGTTCTTGCGCATCTTGCCCGAGATATGGGCGGTCACCACATGGCCGTTCTCGAGTTCGACACGGAACATGGTGTTGGGCAGCGTGTCGACGACGACGCCTTCCATTTCGATATGGTCTTCGCGTGCCATATAGGCGGTTCCTCGCTGGTGATAACAAACGACGGCACGAAATGCGGCGTAGCCGCTCGTGCCGATCAGGATAGCGCGATATTGTGCCGCATGCCGGGCGTCAAGGCAAAAAGCGCGGCCTTCAGGCGGAGATCAGGCGTCGCCAGTGTCGTCCCTCGAGCAGCTCGAGGGGCTCGAAGGCCTGCTTGTAGGCCATCTTGCGGCACTCGCGGATCCAGTAGCCGAGATAGACGTGGGGTAGCCCCAGTGAGCGGGCGCGTTCCACCAGCGCCAGTACCGCATAGGTGCCGAGCGAGCGCCGGGCGAGGTCGTCGTCCGGGTCGAAGAAGGTGTAGATGGCCGACAGGCCATGCTCGAGCTGGTCGAAGGCGCAGACGGCCAGCAGCCGTCCGTCCAGGCGCAGCTCCAGCAGCCGGGCGTAGTGCTGGTCCAGGGTCAGGAAGGTGCGGTACTGCTCGTGGCTCGGCGGGTACATGTCGCCGTCGGCATGACGGGTGCGGATGTAGTGGGCATAGAGCGCGTAGTGCTCGGGGTCGAACAGGGCCGGTCGCACCCGCATCTCGAGGTCGGCGTTGCGTCGGTAGAGCTTGCGCTGGGTGCGGTTGGGCGTGAAGTCGTCGGCCGGAATGCGCACCGAAATGCAGGCGCTGCAGCCCTCGCAGTGGGGGCGATAGAGGTGGCGGCCGCTGCGCCGAAAGCCGAGCAGCGCCAGGGCGTCGTAGACGCCGACGCCGGGGGATTCCTGGGGATCCAGGAACAGGGTGGTGGCCTCGCGTCCCTCGAGATAGCTGCAGGCGTGGGGCACGGTCAGGAAGAACCGCAGATCGCGAATCGGCTGGCGGGGAGTGTTACTGCTCAAGTCGGCCGCCTCCTCTGGCTCCGGGGGGCATCAGTCTCGCGGTGTCGAGGCGTTCGAACGACCATGCCGGCGGCGGAATCTCGCCGGGCGCATCGCCCTGAACATCCGGCATCTCGTCCAGCCACTGTTCAAGATAGCCGATGAACTCGCCTCGGGCGATGTCACGGGCGCCGAGGCTCGACAGGTGGGCGGTATGCATCTGGCAGTCGATCAACCGACCGCCCTCGGCGGCCATGGCGCGGGCCAGCGTGACCAGGGCGACCTTGGAGGCATCGGTGGCCCGGGAGAACATCGATTCGCCGAAGAATACCGGTCCCAGGGCGATCCCGTAGAGGCCCCCGACCAGGTCGCCGTGCCGCCAGACTTCCACCGAGTGAGCCGCCCCCATGCCGTGCAGCCGGCCATAGGCGGCGGCCATGTGCTCGGTGATCCAGGTGCCGGGTTGGTCCCGCCGTGGCTCGGCGCAGGCGGCCACCACGTCATCGAAGGCGTGGTTGCCGGTGACCGTGAAGCCGGCGTTGCGCATGCGCTTGGCCAGGCTGCGCCTGACCCGGACCTCGCCGGGGAACAGCACCATGCGCGGGTCGGGGCTCCACCACAGGATCGGCTGACCCTCGCTGTACCAGGGAAAGATGCCATGGCGGTAGGCGGTGAGTAGCCAGGCCGGGCTCAGCTCGCCGCCGGCGGCGAGTAGCCCGCCGGGATCGTCGAGGGCGGAAACGACCGGGGGAAAGCGAACGGGATGCTCGGGGAGCCAGGGCAGCATGGGGCGGACGTCCTCGCGTCGGAGAGGCCCCAGTTTGACGGGCCCGGTGGCCGGGCTCAAGTCAGCGTCTGCCCCTGTGACGGGCGGGCCTGGCTCGGTATGATTGACGGCCGTGGATTCTGGAAGACGCCGTGTGGCGCAAGGGGGTTGGCCGCTTGAGTGCCAAGAAGACGACCACGTCGACGCGCGAACGCGCGGCGACTGCCAAGGAAACGGCCAGGCGCTTCGGCTTGCGGCTGCAGGGTTCGGTGCGCGAGGGCGCGGTGATCCTGCTGCTGGCGGCCTGCGTGTTCCTGCTGCTGGCCCTGTACAGCTTTCGTTCCGCCGATCCCGGCTGGTCGCGCAGCGGCCCCGAGACCGAGGTGGCCAACTGGATGGGGCGCATCGGCGCCTGGCTCGCCGACGTGCTGTACTCGCTGTTCGGAGTCAGCGCCCTCTGGTGGCCGGCCATGCTGGGCTTCGCCGCCTGGTGGCTGATTCGCTCCCGGCAGGTGCGCCTGGAGTGGGATGCCACGGCGCTCGCCGTGCGCTGCGGCGGGCTGATGCTGTTGCTGCTGGGTACCACCACCCTGGGGGCCCTGCACTTCTACGACCCCGACAGCGTGCTGCCCTATGCGGCGGGTGGCATCCTCGGCGAGGGCCTGGTGGGCGCGCTGCTGCCGCTGGTCGGCGCCGGCGGCACCTCGCTGCTGGCGCTGGCCGCCATGCTCTGCGGCGTACCGCTGTTCACCGGCTGGTCCTGGCTGACCATCATGGACGAACTGGGCCATCGGGCCACGGCGCTGGGGCACTGGGTCGCGGAGCGTTTCGCCCTGGGGCGGGATGCCTCCGATGAAACGGCGACCGACGGCCGTGTCGACACGCTGGCCAAGCCCGAGCCGGAATCGGAGCCCGAGGCCTTGCGGCCGCCCTGGTGGCGACGTTGGCTGCCGGCACGCCGCGAGCCGGCGCCGGCGCTGTCCGCCGAACGCGGGCGCCGGGAGCCCGGCTTCGGCGACGACGGCGACACCGAGATTCCCTGGGAGGTGCCCGAGCGCACGCCCTCGGCGAAGCGCCCGGAGGCGGCCTATACCGCCCAGGAGCCGAGCCTGTCGTTGACCGCCGAACGCAGCGAGCCGCGTGAGGCCCGCGAGCCCGCCGTCGCCCCCATGCCGCTGCGCGCCACCGATCCTGCAGAGCCGGAGGCTCCGGCCGCGCCGGCGGCGCGCGCATGGCCGGCAGGGTCGATGCCCCGGACCGAGGCGCCGGGCGACCCCGAGTCGTTGTCGTCTCGCTCGCCCGAGGCCGAGTCCGGGGAGCGGTCCTGGCCTGGCGAGTCATCCGATGCCGCGCGCTCGCCCGAGATGCCTGCCGAGCCCGCCCGGGAGCCCGTCGCGACGTCCCCGGCCCCCGTGCAGGCGCCGGAAGTCGAACCGACGCGGGAGCCCGCTCCCTCCGCGGTCGAGCAATCGTCTTCCGGCACGCCGTCGTCCGGGATGCCGTCGTCCGGGATGCCGGTCGAGGAGGCCCATGCCGAGGCGGACGCGCCGTCCGGGTCGCGTGACGAGATCGACCACTCGGCGCAGGCCGAGCGCGACCTCGCCCCGAATCAACCGGCCGAGCCCCAGGCACCCGAGGCGTCTTATGGGGCTGCCGCACCCCGCGAACCTTTGGCCGAACCCGCCGCGCCGCCGGCGCACGAGCGCCACGAATCGGCCTCGCCGCCTTCGTCCGAGCCGCGCCGCGTGCCGGAGGTGATCCCCGATCCGGTGCTGCCGGACGAGGAGGATGAGACGCCGCTGCCGTCTTCCTCGATGTCGGCAGCGCCCGCCTCGAGGGCGACCGAGCCGTCGCGCCAGCAGGAGGGCGCGTCGGGCCAGGTGGCCACCGCCGACCAGGCGCGCCGCGCCGCCGACGAGGACGATGGGCCGACGCTGTGGACGGTCGAGCACCTGCAGAACCAGCGTCCGGAGATGGAAGCCTTCGCCGAGCCGGAGGGCGAACTGCCGAGCCTGCGGCTGCTGACGCCGCCCCAGGCCCATCAGCCCAACTACACCGACGAGCAGCTGGCCGAGATGGCCGAGCTGCTGGAGGTCCGGCTGCGCGAATACGGCGTCAAGGCCGAGGTGGTCGACACCTGGCCGGGCCCGGTGATCACGCGCTTCGAGATCAAGCCGGCGGCCGGGGTGAAGGTCTCCAAGATCAGCAACCTGGCCAAGGACCTGGCGCGCTCGCTGATGGTCAAGAGCGTGCGGGTGGTCGAGGTGATCCCGGGCCGGCCCACGGTGGGCATCGAGATACCCAACCCCCATCGGGAGATGATCCGGCTGCGCGAGGTGATCGACTCCGACCGCTACCAGCACGAGGCCTCGGCGCTGACCCTGGCGCTGGGCCAGGACATCGGCGGCGGCGCGGTGGTCGCCAACCTCGGCAAGATGCCCCACCTGCTGGTGGCCGGCACCACCGGCTCGGGCAAGTCGGTGGGGGTCAACGCCATGCTGATCTCCATGCTGCTCAAGGCCAAGCCCGACGAGGTCCGCATGATCATGGTGGACCCCAAGATGCTGGAGTTGTCGGTCTACGACGGCATCCCGCACCTGCTGGCCCCGGTGGTCACCGACATGAAGGAGGCCGCCAACGCCCTGCGTTGGTGCGTGGCCGAGATGGAGCGCCGCTACAAGCTGATGGCCGCCATGGGCGTGCGCAACATCGCCGGCTTCAACGCCAAGCTCGACGAGGCCGAGCGCGCCGGGGCCCAGGTTGCCGACCCGCTGTGGGAACCCCAGCCCTGGGAAATGCACCAGGCGCCGCCGGTGCTCGAGAAGCTGCCCTACATCGTGGTGGTGATCGACGAGTTCGCCGACATGTTCATGATCGTCGGCAAGAAGGTCGAGGAACTGATCGCGCGGCTGGCCCAGAAGGCCCGCGCCGCCGGCATCCACCTGATCCTGGCGACCCAGCGGCCCTCGGTGGACGTGGTGACCGGCCTGATCAAGGCCAACATCCCCACCCGCATGGCCTTCCAGGTGTCGTCGCGGGTCGACTCGCGCACCATCCTCGACCAGGGCGGGGCCGAGAACCTGCTGGGCCACGGCGACATGCTCTACCTGCCGGCCGGGTCCGGCATGCCGACTCGGGTCCACGGCGCCTTCGTGGACGACGACGAGGTGCACCGGGTGGTCGAGGACTGGAAGCGTCGCGGCGAGCCGGAATACATCGACGAGATCCTCTCCGGGGGCGTGTCCGCCGATGCGCTGGCCGGCCTCGAGGCCGAGGGTGGCGGTGGCGGCGACGACGACGCCGAGCAGGACGCCCTCTACGACGAGGCCGTGGCCTTCGTCACCGAGAGCCGCCGCGCCTCGATCTCGGCGGTCCAGCGGCGCTTCAAGATCGGCTATAACCGGGCCGCCCGGCTGGTCGAGGCGATGGAGATGGCCGGGGTGGTCTCGACCATGGGCACCAACGGCGCCCGCGAGGTGCTGGCGCCGCCCCCGGCCGGCGACTGAGCCGCGGATCGTGCAACCACCATGCAAGCCGCGGCGGGATTGCAACCCGCTGCGGCCACCGGGGTCCGACCCACAGGATACCCATGGACCCCAGGGATACAGGAGAAGACCATGAAGAAGTCCCTCGCCGCGCTGGCCCTGCTGGCCCTGACCCCGCTCTCCGCACTGGCCGCCGACGGCGCCGAGCGGCTGGCCCGGATGCTGGCGCCGCTGGACACCTACGTCGCCGACTTCGACCAGCAGATCCTCGACGGCTCGGGGCAGCGTCTCCAGGAGGCCAGCGGTCGCATGTGGCTGTCGCGCCCCGGCCGCTTCCGCTGGGAAGTGGACGCGCCCTACGAGCAGATCGTGGTGTCCGACGGCGATGAGGTGACCCTCTACGACCCGGACCTGCAGCAGGCCACCGTCCAGGCCCTCGACGATCGCGTGACTCACACGCCGGCCCTGTTGCTTTCCGGCAGTGCCGACGAGCTCACCGACAGCTACGAGGTGTCGAGCGGCCAGCAGGGCACTGCCGAGACCTTCACCCTGCGCCCGAAGAGCGCGGATACCCTGTTCGAGGAGCTCAAGCTGACCTTCTACGGCGAGCGGCTGGGCTTCCTGCAGATGACCGACAGCACCGGTCAGCGCACCGCCATCGAGTTCGACGGCGTCGAGCAGAACGTCTCGGTCGAGGATTCGCGCTTTCGCGTCGACCTGCCCGAGGGCACCGACGTGATTCGCGAATCGCGCTAAGCCAGACGGCCCCGCCGCTCGTCATCGCCCCCGGCAGTGTCCGGGGGCGATGTCGTTCAGGCCAGGGGAACGGCGCGGCGGCCACGCTGCCGCAACCGGGCATTTACCGCCAGGCTGGCGGCGAGCAACGCGATGCCGAAGGCGACGAGGGCATGGCCCTGGCCGAGGCGCTCCATCAGCGTGCCGGTGACGACGACCGGCACGCTGAAACCGAGGTAGGCCATCAGGAAGAAGCCCGCGCTGGCGCGGGCGGGCTGGTCGCCGGCCGCCTCCAGGACACCGCTCAGACCGCCCAGGTAGATGAAGCCGTAGCAGGCGCTGCTGGCGGCCACGGCGCCCAGCAGCACGACGGTCAGCTGGCCGTTGAGCGCGCCCCAGGCGATCAGTGCATAGGCCAGTGGCAGGATGACCAGGCCGAGCCTGACGGAGACCGTCGGGTCCAGACGCCTGGCCAGGGGCTGGAACAGTACGCCGCCGCTGCAGATGCCGAGGGTGGCGAATCCGGACCAGGGCGACAGGCTGTGGCTGGCCAGCACGCCGGGCAGGATGGCGATGACCAGGCCGACCGTGGCCCAGGCCAGCAGGATCGCGACGCCGAACGCCATGCTACCGGCAGGGTAGGTGGGCATTCGCAAGCGCGCGGGTGCTGACGGGGCGGCGGCGGCATCTTCCAAACGCCACAGGCCGAGCATCGCCAGCGAGGCCGCGCACAGATACCACCACAGGCTCGGCGGGGTCAGGCTGGGCTCGCGCAGCAGGCACAGGCTGGTCAGGGCCGCGCCCAGGCCGAACCCGAGCGAGGTGCTGGCCGTCACCCAGGCCGTGGGGCCACGAGTGTCTCGACCGGCAAACAGCGCAAGCATGTAGGCGGGCGCCGAGGCCGAGGTCAGGGCGGCGGCGATGCCCATCAGGAAGCGGGCAATGCCGAGCGTGACGATGCCCGGGGCGACCCACGTCAGCAGGGTGGCGACGAGGCACAACCCGAGGGCGGTCGCGATCATCGCGCGTCGTCCATAGCGGTCGGGCAGTCCGCTGCCCAGGAGGAGCATCGGCAGAATGCCGAGTACGTAGCAGGCGAAGGCGATGCTGGTGGCGGTGACGCCGAAGCCGTCATGGGCGGCCAGGGCGTCGTAGTAGGGGGCCTGGAGGTTGACGGCGGTGGTGATCAGGCACAGGGCCAAGGCCAGGCGAAGTCCCGAAAGCGTTGGCATGGTGGTCCTCGAGCGGATGGGGGGAGGCCCAGGCTCCCATCCTACCCGTGGCCGCATAAGGTACACTGGCGACGAATTTCTCGGGAACGGTGCGGGCGAGGGAGGAGGTCCATGCAGGTGCAGATCGATCCGCTCGCAGGGCGTCCCAGAGTCGAACAGCTGACCGACGGCATGCGCGACTGGATTTCGCGGCACGGGGCGTCCGGCGAGCGGTTGCCATCGATCCGCCGACTCGCCGCGACGCACGGCGTCAGCCGCAACATGGTCATCGAGGCCTATGAGCGCCTAGTAGCACTGGGCTGGATCGTGTCGCGTCCCGGTTCGGGGTTCTATGTGGCCGAAAGGGCGATCGATGAAGCCGAGCGTGACGCTCGTTCGGGTATGGCCGACGTCTCCGACGAAATGTGGAACCTCTTCCAGGAGGCAGGCGATTCACTGCGCCTGGGCTGCGGCTGGCTGCCCACTGCCTGGCGCGACGACGACGCCTTCGGGCACGCGCTGCGCCAGGTAACGAGGCGGTCATCGGCGGCACTGTTCGAGTATGGTACGCCGCTGGGATCGCCCGAGTTGCGCGCCCTGTTGCAGGAACGGCTGCGTCGCCTCGCGATCGAAGTCGATGCCAACCAGTTGCTGATGACCGGCGGCGGTAGCCAGGCGCTCGATATCATCGTGCGTTGGCTGCTGCGTCCGGGCGACACCGTGCTGGTCGAATCCCCGGGCTACTACAACCTGTTCGGGCTGCTGCATCTCCATCGCGTCAAGGTCGTCGGCGTGCGCCGTACCGAGGACGGGCCGGATCCCGAGCATCTCGAGACGCTGCTCGATCGCCACTCGCCCAAGCTGTTCTTCTGCCACAGCGTCCTGCACAACCCCACGGGCACGACCCTTTCCCGGGGCGTGGCCGAGCGGGTGCTGGCGCTGGCCGAGCGCCATGACCTGAGGATCGTCGAAGACGATATCTATGCCGACTTCCAGTCGGCGCTCACGCCGCGACTGGCGGCTCTGGACGGCCTGCGGCGGGTGCTCTACGTGGGCAGCTTCTCCAAGACCCTGTCCTGCTCGCTGCGCGTCGGCTTCATCGCCGCGCCGCCGGCGCTGCTCAAGCCGCTGGTGGACATGAAGATGCTGAGTAACATCGCCACCTCGCCCTTCGCCGAACAGGTATTAGCGACCCTGTTGCGCAACGGGAGCTACCGTCGGCTGATGGAGAGGCTGCGGCCGCGACTTGCGCGGCGCATGGGCACCGCGCTGGCGCTGGCCCGCGAGGGCGGCTGGGTGCCGTTCGCGACGCCCCGAGGCGGCATGTTCCTGTGGGCACGCCATCCGGACATCACATCGTCCCGGGCGCTGGTGGACGCCGCGGCACGCCGGGGGATTCGGCTGTCTCCTGGCGACGTCTTCCTGCCCGAGGCAAGCGACACTCCCTGGATCCGTCTCAACGTGGCCTACGTCGACGATGCCCGGGCGCGGGCCTTTCTCGCCGACCCGCGATGACTCAGCGCGACTCTCCGTCGGCGTCGGCATCCAGCTCCGCGCGCCACTCCATGATCTGCCCGTAGCGCTTCTCCTGGCCGTAGGCCGTGGGCCGGTAGAAGCGCTCGTGAGGCACGTCCTCCGGCCAGCAGTCATGGGCGCTGCCCGCCGGGTAGCCGTTGGGCTCGTTGTGGGCGTAGCGATAGCCGTCGCCGTGGCCGAGCGATTCCATCAGCTTGGTGGGCGCGTTGCGCAGATAGGTGGGCACCTCGAGCCGCGGTTGGGCGGCGGCGAAGGCCTTGGCGCGATGCCAGGCCTGGTCGACGGCATTGCTCTTGGGGGCGACCGCCAGGTGAACGGCGGCGTGGGCGATGGCGCGCTGGCCCTCGTGGTCGCCGAGCCGCAGGTAGGCGTCCCAGGCCGCCATGGCCAGCGGCAGCGCCTTGGGGTCGGCGTTGCCGACGTCCTCGGAGGCGATGGCGGTCAGCCGGCGGATCACGTCCAGCGGGTCGCCGCCGCCCTGGAGAAAGCGGGCGATGTAGAGCAGGGCGGCGTCGGGCCGCGAGGAGCGCACCGACTTGTGGATCGCCGAGAGCAGGTCGTAGTAGTGGTCGCCCTGCTTGTCGAAGGCGCTGGCCTGGTGGCCGATTACGTCCTCCAGTGCCTCGCGGGGCAGCCGCTCGCCGTCGTCCTCCGGGACGGTGAAGTCGCAGGCGGTCTCCAGCAGGCCCAGGGCCCGTCGGGCGTCGCCGGCGGCGGCCCGGGCCAGCAGGGCCAGCACCTCGTCGTTTACGGCGATACGACGGCTGCCCAGGCCGCGTTCGGCATCGGCCAGCGCGCGCCTGAGCACCTCGATCAGCTCCGCCTCGGTCAGCGACTTGAGCACATGGACCCGGGCTCGGGACAGCAGCGCCGAGTTGACCTCGAAGGAGGGGTTCTCGGTGGTGGCGCCGATCAGCGTCAGCAGCCCGGATTCCACGTGGGGCAGCAGGGCGTCCTGCTGGCTCTTGTTGAGCCGGTGAATCTCGTCGAGGAACAGCAGGGTGCCGCGATCCTGGCCCTGGGCGACGCGGGCGCGCTCCACGGCCTCGCGAATGTCCTTGACCCCTGCCATGACCGCCGAGAGGCGCTCCAGGTGGGCGCCGGACTCCTCGGCGAGGATCTCCGCCAGGGTCGTCTTGCCGGTGCCGGGCGGCCCCCACAGGATCATCGAGCGCACCGTACCGCCCTCGGCCATGCGGCGCAGTGGCTTGTCGGGGCCGACCAGGGCCTGCTGTCCCACGTAGTCGGCGAGACGACGCGGGCGCATGCGCCAGGCCAGGGGGGCGTGGTCCTCGCTGGCGGCCTGCTGGAACAGGTCCATTTCTGACTCCTTCGCTGACGACTGCTATGTTGGAGACTCGATGCCGAACGTTCGACCCCGGCATCGGGCAAAGGTCCTGGGCGAGGCGGGGCGGTCGGCGACGGCCGCTCCTCGTCGTCAGGAACCTGGATGGCGGAGTCGGGTCTAATTCGAGACGCCTTCCGTCCATGACCGATTATGAGGAGGCTGCCGCAATGCCCATGCTGAACCAACTGCGCCAGGATCATGCCAATATGGCCCGCATGTTGCACGTTCTTCAGCTCAAGCAGAAGACCCTGGCCCGCGGCGAACGGCCGAATTTCCAGCTGGTGCGGGAAGTCGTGGATTACATCCTCGATTACCAGGATGGGTTTACCCAGCCACTGGAGAAGGTCTGCTCCGAGCGGCTTCAGGAGCTGGCTCCGGAGGCCAGCGAGGTGACCGAGCGCCTGGCCAAGGACTATCGGGCCCTCAAGGCCCAGCTCAAGCGTCTGTCCGGCGACCTCGACATGATCCTCATGGATGCGGTGATCCCCATGGACCGCTTCGCCGACGACCTCAAGGCCTATCTCGATACCCACCGCGCCTACCTGCGAGACGAACGCGAACTGCTGTTTCCGCTCATTCGCGAGCATTTCGAGGACGGCGACCTGGAGCGCCTCGCCGAGGCCCTGCCGCCCAATGCCGCCGCCGAGCTCGAACGCCTGCAGGAGGCCTATCCCGAGCTCTATGCCGAGCTTCGCGACGCCCCGGAGCCGGTGACCTGAGGGCCTGGTGCCGCGCGTGTCGACCCAGGATTCGGCTCGCGCGGCAGATCGGCGTTAAGTCGAGCCGGCTCGTGAGGTAGAATGCGGCGCATCGTTCGACGGGATGCCTGCGATGCCGCCAACCGAGAGAGCCCCATACATTACGCCCCCCGTGCCCTGCCGGCCGGGGGGCGGTCGCGTGGTGGCCGGCTGATGGCGGGGCCGGTGCTGGTGTTCGATTCCGGGGTCGGTGGCCTGTCGGTGGTCACGGCCCTGCGACGTCGCCTGCCGGACGTCGCCCTGGCCTACGCCTGCGACAATGCCATGCTGCCCTACGGGGTCCGCGAGGATGACTGGCTGGTGGCGCGTATCCTCGCCGTGTGCGAGGCGGCGGTGGCGGCCAGCGACTGCAGTGGCCTGGTGGTCGCCTGCAATACCGCCAGCACCCTGGCGCTCGATGCCCTGCGCGACCGCCTGCCGGTGCCGGTGGTCGGTACCGTGCCGGCGATCAAGCCCGCCGCCGGGGCCAGTGCGAGCCGTCACATCGGCCTGCTGGCCACCAGCGCCACCGTGTCGCGGCCCTACACCGATCGGCTGATTCGCGACTTCGCCGGCGACTGCCGGGTCACGCGGCTGGCCGCCGACGCCCTGGTGGGCCAGGCCGAGCGACTGGTGGCGGGCGAGTCTCCGGACCCCGAGATCCTGCGCCGGGCACTGGCGCCGCTGGCCGCGCTGCCGGACCTGGACACCCTGGTGCTCGGCTGCACCCACTTCCCGCTGCTGCGCGAGGCGCTCGATGACGTGGTCCCGCACCGCGTGCGCTGGGTCGATTCCGGCGATGCCATCGCGCGGCGCACCGGCCAGGTGGTCGCCGCGCCGCGCCGTCGCCCGGCCCTCGAGCGGGGTTGGGTGACCGCGCCCACGCCGGCGCTGGCACGTGGGCTCGCGGGTTTCGGCTTCGCCGAGACCCGGCATCTGGCGCTGTCGTGACCGGCCTCGCTTCCCGTCTTCCTCTTCGACCGACCATATCCAGGAGCCGCCGTGGCCATCCCCGTTGTCGACCCCGATCGCTATGATGAGCAGCTCGCCGCCAAGCGAGACCGCCTGAACGCCGATTTCGCCCGCTTCTCGCCGCCCCCGTTGGAGGTCTTCCCGTCGCCGGCGAGCCATTATCGACAGCGCTGCGAGTTCCGGCTGTGGCACGAGGGCGACGACCTCTTCTATGCCATGTTCGAGGTCGATCCCGAGGACCCGAAGCAGAAAAGGGTCGTGCGCCTGGACGACTACCCGGTGGCCGGCCGGCATATCAACGCCCTGATGCCCAGGCTGCGCGAGCGACTGCTCGACAATCCGACCCTGCGTCATCGCCTGTTCCAGGTCGAGTTCCTTACCACCCTGTCCGGCGAGGCGTTGGTGACGCTGATCTATCATCGCCGGCTCGACGAGGCCTGGGAGGCCGAGGCCCGGGCCCTCGAGCAGGCGTTGGGCATCATGGTCATCGGCCGGGCGCGCAAGCAGCGCCTGGTGCTGACCCGGGACCACGTCTGGGAGCGCCTGAGCGTCGACGGCCGCGAGTTCGTCTATCAGCAGGTGGAGAACAGCTTCACCCAGCCCAACGCCGAGATCTGCCGCTCGATGCTCGCCTGGGCCCGTGGCGTCACCGCCGGCAGCAACGATCGCGACCTGGTGGAGCTGTACTGCGGCAACGGCAATTTCACGATCGCCCTGGCCGAGAATTTCCGCCGGGTGCTGGCCACCGAAATCTCGCGAACCTCGGTGGCCAGTGCCCGGGAGAACCTGGCCGCCAACGGGATCGCCAATGCCACCGTGGGACGCATGTCCGCCGAGGAGTTCGCCCAGGCCCTGAAGGGCGAGAAGGGTGGTCGCCGGGTCGCGGAGATGGCCCTCGACGACTACGATTTCTCCACCGTGCTGGTGGATCCGCCCCGGGCCGGGCTCGACGAGGCGAGTTGCCGCCAGCTCAGTGAGTACGAGCGTATCGTCTATATTTCATGCAACCCCGGGACGCTTGCCGACAATCTGGATGTGCTGACCCGCACCCACGAGGTGGTGCGCTTCGCGCTCTTCGACCAGTTCCCCTGGACCCACCACTGCGAATGTGGCGTTCTGCTGGAGCGTCGCGGCAGCTAGGCGCGATGCGGGTGGCTTGTCAAGGGCGATGCGCAACCGACATGCACCATGAGGGAACCGGCATGTGGCTGGGGCCGTCGGAGAGATTGCCGTAAGCTCCTGGTGCATGGGCATTAAGCCCGGGAAGTACGTCAAGTGATCCGGCCGCACAGGGTGGCCGCTGTCAGTCGAGGTGATGGATGCTACACGTCGCACACGAGGAGAGCCGTCAGGATCTGCTCAAGCAGCTCGAGGAACGGCTGCAAAGCCGCTTGGACAAGGACAAGGCCAAGACGGTGCAGGGGTTCGCCCGGCATTTCTATGCCGCCGTGCCCCTGGAGGACCTGTCGGATCGCCGTCTGGATGACCTCTACGGGGCGACGCTCTCGGTGTGGCATTTCATCCAGCAGCTCGATCCCGAGGCGCCCAAGGTGCGGGTCTTGAACCCGGATTTCGAGGAACACGGCTGGCAGTCGACCCATACCTTCATCGCCGTGCTCCACCGGGACATGCCGTTCCTGGTCGACTCGGTGCGGGTGGAGCTCAACCGCCGCGGCATGACCGTGCATGCCATTCACAACGCCGTGCTGGCGGTGGAGCGTGACGACCAACATCGCCTGCGTCGGGTGGGCTCTCCTAGCGAGGCCGAGGCGCCGGAGTCTCGCGAGTCGCTGATCGCCATCGAGGTCGATCGCCACTCCGACCCGGCCGAGCTGGAGGAGATCGAGGCCAGCCTGCAGGAGGTGCTGCATGACGTGCGCACCGCCGTGGCCGACTTCGACAGCATGCGCGACCAGGTGCGCGCCGCCAAGGCCGAGATCGAGGCCTGCCGGCCGGAACAGGTGGACGCCGAGGACCATCGCGAGGCCATCGCCTTCCTCGACTGGCTGCTCGAGGACAACTTCACCTTCTTCGGCTACGACGAGTACCTGGTCCACGAGGAGGGCGGCGAGCAGCGCCTGGACAAGGTCGAGGGCAGCGAGCTCGGCGTCTTCCGGCTCGATCAGCCCCGCTACCGGGAGCGCATCCGCACCGACCTCGGCGTCGAGGGCGACCGCTACGTGCTGGTGCCCCAGCTGCTGTCGTTCGCCAAGAGCGCCCATCATGCCCGCATCCATCGGCCGACCTACCCGGATTACATCTCCATCGACCGCTACGATGAGCACGGCAACATCATCGGCGAGCGGCGGTTCCTGGGGCTGTTCACCGCCACCGTCTACAACGATTCGCCGCGCCATGTGCCGATCCTGCGCCGCAAGCTTCAAGCGGTGATGGACATCTCCGGGTTCAGTCCCAAGGCCCACAACGGCAAGCAGCTGATGCAGATCCTCGAGGTCTATCCCCGCGATGACCTCTTCCAGATCGATGTCGATGAGCTGGCGCAGACGGCGCTGGGCATCCTGGATATCCGCGAGCGTCGCCGGGTGCGCCTGTTCATCCGTGAGGATCGCTTCGGCAAGTTCTATTCCTGCCTGGTGTTCGTGCCGCGGGACGTCTTCTCCACCGAGCTGCGCGTTCGCCTCCAGGAACTGCTCTGCCAGGAGCTGGATGCCACCTTCGGCGACTTCAACACCTATCTCTCCGAGTCGGTGCTGGCGCGCATCCAGTTCGTCCTGCGCTTCAACGGCGAGCGGCCGGTGGACTACGATATCCGGCGCCTCGAGGAGAAGCTGGTCAAGCTGGCCCGCAACTGGCGCGACGACCTGCTCAATGCCGCCATCGAGGGCTTCGGCGAGGAGCAGGCCAACCTGCTGATGGCGCGCTTCCGGGACGCCTTCCCGGCCAGCTATCGCGATGACTTCAGCGCGCGCACCGCGGTCTACGACCTGCAGCATCTCGGCGAGCTCGACGACGGTGCGCCCCTGGCGCTGTCGCTGTATCGGCTGATCGAGGAGGAGGGCAGCGGGGTCAACCTCAAGCTGTTCAATGGCGATGCACCGATCCCGCTGTCCGACGTGCTGCCGATGATGGAGAACCTCGGCCTGAGGGTGCTCGGCGAACGCCCCTACGGCGTCCACGCCGACGATCGCTCCTATTGGATCCACGACTTCACCCTGGAGCATCACACCAGCGTGGAGGTGAACCTCCAGGAGATGCGCGAGCCCTTCATCGACGCCTTCCAGCGCATCTGGACCGGCGAGGCCGACAACGACCCGTTCAACCGGCTGATCATCGGCGCCAACCTGGACTGGCGCGAAGTGGCCATGCTGCGTGCCTATGCACGCTATCTGAAGCAGATCCGCTTCGGCATGTCCCAGGACTACATCGCCACCACCCTGGTCAACCACCCCGAGATCACCCGCGAGCTGGTGACCCTGTTCGAGCTGCGTTTCGATCCCGCGGATCGCCCCGAGGACAGCGAGGTCGCCGACTGCGAGGCCCGCATCCTGGCGCTGCTCGACGAGGTGCCGAGCCTCAACGACGATCAGCTGCTGCGCCGCTACATGGAGCTGATCCGGGCGACCCTGCGCACCAACTATTACCAGCGCACCGAGGCCGGGGGCTTCAAGGACTACATCGCCCTCAAGCTCGAGCCCTCCCGGGTCTCCGGCATGCCCAAGCCGCGTCCGGCCTACGAGATCTTCGTCTGCTCGCCGCGGGTCGAGGGCGTGCACCTGCGCGGCGGCAAGGTGGCGCGCGGCGGGCTGCGCTGGTCGGACCGCCACGAGGACTTCCGCACCGAGGTGCTGGGCCTGGTCAAGGCGCAGCAGGTCAAGAACGCGGTGATCGTCCCGGTGGGCGCCAAGGGCGGCTTCGTCTGCAAGCGCATGCCCGAGGGGGCGGATCGCGAGACCACCCAGCAGGAGGGCATCGCCTGCTACCGGATCTTCATTCGCGCCCTGCTCGACGTCACCGACAACCTGTCCGGCGGCGAGGTGGTGCCGCCGCAGGACGTGGTGCGCCACGACGACGATGACATCTACCTGGTGGTGGCCGCCGACAAGGGCACCGCGACCTTCTCCGACATCGCCAACGAGATCTCCGCGGAATACGGCCACTGGCTGGGGGATGCCTTCGCCTCCGGCGGCGCCAATGGCTATGACCACAAGAAGATGGGCATCACCGCCAAGGGGGCCTGGGAGTCGGTCAAGCGCCATTTCCGCGGCCTGGGGGTGAACACCCAGGAAGACGAGTTCAGCGTGGTCGGCGTCGGCGACATGGCCGGCGACGTCTTCGGCAACGGCATGCTGCTGTCCGACAAGATTCGCCTGCTGGGCGCCTTCAACCACCTGCACATCTTCGTCGACCCCGAGCCGGACGCCGCGGCGAGCTTCGCCGAGCGCAAGCGGCTGTTCGAGCAGCCACGCTCGAGCTGGGAGGATTACAGCGCCGAGCTGATTTCCGCCGGCGGCGGCATCTTCAAGCGCAGCGCCAAGTCGATCGCCATCACGCCGCAGATGAAGAAGGCCTTCGGCATCCGCGAGGACAAGCTGTCGCCCAACGAGCTGATTCGCGCCATGCTGGTCTCCCAGGTCGATCTGATCTGGAACGGCGGCATCGGCACCTACGTCAAGGGCAGCGAGGAGAGCGACGCCGAAGTGGGCGACAAGGCCAACGATGCCCTGCGCATCGACGGGCGCGACCTCAACTGCCGGGTGGTCGGCGAGGGCGGCAACCTCGGCCTGACCCAGCGCGGGCGCATGGAAGCCGCGGCCAAGGGGGTGCGGGTCAACACCGACTTCATCGACAACGCCGGCGGCGTGAACTGCTCCGACCATGAGGTCAACATCAAGATCCTCATCGACGAGGTGGTGTCCCGCGGCGACATGACCGAGAAGCAGCGCAATCAGCTGCTCGCCGACATGACCGACGAGGTCAGTGAACTGGTGCTGCGCGACAACTACCGCCAGACCCAGGCCATCGACCTGGCCGAGTTGCTCTCTCGACAGGGCATCGGGCCCTTCCGGCGCTTCATCAGCGAACTGGAGGCCGTTGGCCAGATCGACCGCGAGCTGGAGTTCCTGCCCAGCGACGAGGAGCTCCAGGAGCGTACCCACCAGGATCAGGGCATGACCCTGCCCGAGCTGTCGGTGCTGATCTCCTACGCCAAGAGCGCGCTCAAGGGCGACCTGATCGCCTCGGACGTGCCCGACGACCCGACCATCACCCGCTACGTGGAGCGTGTCTTCCCGTCGGTGCTGGCCGAGCGCTACCGCGACGAGATGTACGAGCATCGCCTCAAGCGCGAGATCGTCGCCACCCAGGTGGCCAACGACATCATCGATCACATGGGCATCGTCTTCATCCGGCGGCTGATGGACTCCACCGGGGCCGGCCGCGCGGACATCGCCAGGGCCTACGTGATCGCCCGCGACAGCTTCCAGCTGCCGAAGCTCTGGGAGCAGGTCGAGGCGCTGGACAACAAGGTGCCGACCCGCGTCCAGTATTCGATGATGCTCGACCTGATGCGCATGCTGCGCCGTGCGACGCGCTGGTTCCTGCGTCACCGGACCAGCATGACCACCCGCGATGCCATCGACTACTTCGCCCCGCGCCTGGCACAGCTCCAGGAAGGCATCGGCAAGCGGCTGCGCGGCGAGGAGAAGGCCCAGTGGGAGATCCGCCGCCAGGAGCTGGTCGAGGCCGGCGTGCCCGATGCCCTGGCCAACACCGTGGCGGCCGCCAACAGCCTCTACGCGGCCCTGGGCATCATCCACGCGGCGCGGCAGAGCGACGACAAGCCGCAGCGGGTCGCCGAGATCTTCTACGAGATCGGCGCCCGGCTGGAGCTGCCCTGGCTGCTGCAACAGGTGACCCAGCTCGAGGTGCGCGACGGCTGGCAGGTCAAGGCCCGCGAGACCTTCCGCGATGACATCGAGCGCCAGCAGCTGGCGCTGACCGGCAGCGTGCTCGGCATGGAGGGCGGCCCCCGCGACAGCGCCGAGCGGGTCGAGCGCTGGCTGTCGCTGCACGAGAGCATGCATCGGCGCTGGTGCCGCCTGCTCGAGGAGGTCGGCAGCGGCAGTCAGGGCGGGTTCCCGCTGTTCGCCGTGGCCGTTCGCGAACTGGTCGACCTGGCCGAGAGCAACAGCGAAACCTAGCCGCCTTGCCTTGGCGCCAGCCCCTGCCGGCCCGGAACCGGCAGGGGCGACGCGAAGGCGATCGACCGGCATGAAAAAGGGCGCCCCGCGGGGCGCCCTTTTTCATGCCGGCCGCGCCGCGATCAGCGGCAGCGGATGCTCCAGACGGCCTTGTAGCCTTCGCCGTCCTGGTTCAAGGCCTCGAGGTCGGTGTCCTCGTTGACGGTGCCGCCTTCCACCATGGCGGTGGCCTGTTCGCGCTTCTCCGCGCTGGCGTCTGGGCCCAGCACCTGCTGGCGCTCGATGATGAACTCGTCCCGGTCGCGGGCCTCGCACACTTCCAGGGCGCGTTCCTTGGCCTCTTCCAGGGCTTCCTGCCGGTCGTCGCCCAGGCCGGTCACCACATAGTCGGTGCTCTGCTTTTCCATGGAGGCGCTGTCGCTGGCGCAGCCGGTCAAGCCGAGTGCGGCGATGGCGCCCACCGCCCATAGCATCGAACGAGTCTTGGTCAACATACGGTATCTCCTTTGCCGTCGTGACGATCCATGACGAGGGATTCGGTGAAGGCCACCCGTTCGGGCGGGTGCCCGGTCGCCTTGCCTGTCATGCTAGGGAAATGGTCGAGCGCCGCAAGAGTGGCACTCGGGCGACGCGGGGTGTCGTCGTTCGACGACAGACCGGGGCGGCGCGGTCGGCCTGCGGGCAGGCCGACGAGGGGGAGCGGGGCTACAGCAGGAACAGCGTGGCCAGGCCGAGGAAGGACATGAAGCCCACCACGTCGGTGACCGTGGTCAGTACCACCGAGCCCGACAGCGCCGGGTCGATGCCGAAGCGCTTGAGCGCCAGCGGCACGACGATGCCGGCGACGCCGGCGGCGAGCATGTTGATCACCAGGGCCGCGGCGATGATCACGCCGATGCCGAAGCTGCCGAACCAGGCGACCGCCAGCACCGCCACCACCAGCGCCCACAGCACGCCATTGAGGATCGCGATGCCGACTTCCTTGCGCAGCAGCCAGTTGCTGTTGGTACGGCTGATCTGGCCCAGCGCCAGCCCGCGGATTGCCAGGGTCAGGGTCTGGCTGCCGGCGATGCCGCCCATGCTGGCGACGATCGGCATCAGCACGGCCAGCGCCACCAGCTGATCCAGCGCCGCCTCGAAGCGCCCGATCACCCAGGCGGCCAGGAAGGCGGTCAGCAGGTTGATGCCGAGCCACACCGCGCGCCGCTTGGCGCTGGGCAGCACCGGGGCGAACAGGTCCTCCTCCTCGTCGAGGCCGGCCATGTTCATCAGCGCCTGCTCGGAGTGCTCGCGGATCACGTCGACGATATCGTCGATCACCACCCGGCCCAGCAGCATGCCGCGGCCATCGACCACCGGCGCCGAGACCAGGTCGTGGGTCTGGAAGAGGGTCGCCACGTCTCGTGACTTCATGGTCACCTGGATGCTGTCCACGTCGCTGTCCATCAGGTCGGCCACCGCCAGCTCCTGGTCGCTGGCCACCAGCCGGGCCATCGGCAGCACGCCCATGAACATGCCATTGCGGTCGACCACCATCAGGCTGTCGGTATTGTCGGGCACGTCCTGCTTCCAGCGCAGGAAGCGCTGCACGGTCTCCAGGCTGACGTCGGCGCGCACGGCGATGGTGTCGGTGCGCATCAGGCGGCCGGCCGAGTCCTCCTCGAAGGCCAGCGTCTCCTGGAGGCGCAGCCGCTGAAGCTCGTCCATCGAGCGCAGCATGTCCTCGGCCACCTGCTGGGGAAGGTCCTCGAACAGCTCGGCCAGGTCGGTGGTGTCGAGCCCGGCGGTGGCGGCGACGATCTCGGCATGATCCATGTCGTCGATCAGGGTGCTGCGCACCTCGTCGTGGACATGCAGCAGCACCTCGCCGTCGACTTCCTGGGGAATGCGCTCCCAGAGCCGGATTCGTTCGTTGGGCGGCAGCGACTCCAGCAGCAGGGCGACCTCGGCCGGTTCCAGGTCGGCGATGATATCGTCGACCCACTCCAGGTGTTCCTTCTCCAGCGCCAGGTGAATGCGCGACAGGCGGTGTTCGAGGGTCTCGGTGGTATCGGTCATGGCGTCTCCCTGGCGAGGCGGTATGCGCCCGCGATGTGTCCGCTGTGGGGCGTCCTGATGTGCTGTCAGTAGATCACAAAAGCCCCCCCTCATGGCAGGTGCCAGCGGGGTTCGTCGTCGAGCGGCGGCTGCGCTATACTCGCGCCCCATTGCCCGCCGCTGCCTCCAGGAGATGCCATGTACGCCCTCGCCCGCTCGCTGCTGTTCCGCCTCGATGCCGAGAGGGCCCACGGCCTGGCGCTGTCGGGGCTGGATCTGGCCGATCGCCTGGGCCTGACGCGGGCCACGGGGCGGCGGGTCGAGGATCCGGTGGAGCTGATGGGACTGCGCTTCCCCAATCGGGTCGGGCTGGCGGCCGGGCTCGACAAGAACGCCGATCACCTGGACGCCTTGGGAGCGCTGGGCTTCGGCTTCGTCGAGGTCGGCACCGTGACGCCCAAGCCCCAGGACGGCAACCCCAGGCCGCGGCTGTTCCGTCTGCCCGAGGCCGGCGCCATCATCAACCGCATGGGCTTCAACAACGCCGGCGTTGATCATCTCGTCGCCAATGTCCGGGCCAGCCGCTTCGACGGCGTGATCGGCATCAACATCGGCAAGAACCTGGCGACGCCGGTGGAACGGGCGGTGGACGATTACCTCCACTGCCTGCGCAAGGTGCACGCCCACGCCCACTACGTCGCCGTGAACATCTCCTCGCCGAATACCCCGGGACTACGCAACCTGCAGTTCGGCGAGCACCTGGACGAGCTGCTCGGCGCGCTGCGCGAGGAGAGTGAACGCCTCGACCGGCAGAGCGGGCGTACCGTGCCCCTGGCGGTAAAGATCGCCCCGGACATGGACGCCGAGGAGGTGGCCCTGGTGGCGGCAAGCCTGACGGCCAATCGCATCGACGCGGTGATCGCCACCAACACCACCGTCGCCCGAGAGGCGGTGGCCGGCCTGCCCCACGGCGAGGAACAGGGCGGGCTCTCCGGGCGGCCGGTATTCGAGGCCTCCAACACGGTGATTCGCGAGCTGCGCCGGCACCTGCCGGACCTGCCGATCATCGGCGTGGGCGGCATCGACGGCGGCGAGGCCGCGGCGGCCAAGGTCGAGGCGGGGGCGGACCTGGTGCAGCTGTATTCCGGTTTCATCTATCGCGGACCGGCGCTGGTGGGAGAGTGCGCCCGGGCCCTGCGGGCGAGAGGGCACTAAAAAGCCCACGCCAGGCGTGGGCTTGAGGAGATCGTGTGGGGCGGTGATGCCCGTTGCGGGTCAGATCACCATGGGGTTCTTGTGAATTCCGGAGACACCCGTCATGCCGGACCAATGATCTCCACGACCTTCACGCCAACCGCTCATCCAGTACTCGCGTAGATTGATATCCTGATTGGGGCAGTCATCACGGGAACGACCAGTAAGACCCGCCTTGTACCCATGGACATAGGCACGCTGGAAGCGATCACGTTTCTGTCGTTTCATTGGATTACCTCTTGCTAAAGGTACCGTTGGAATACGACGCTCGGAAAGGCGTCGCACCCGTGCTTGCAGGATGTCGCCGGCGCGATCGATGTACCGTGCCCTGAGGGTCGACATCCCGTTGACAGGAACGCATGCGTTGTCTGGTAGCTACCACTTCATTCATAGCGCAATCTGGTCGATGCCGTCGACTGGTGATTTGTAACAAAGCGTACATTCAGGCGTCACGCCGGCGTGCCGGGCCTGATGCCACCCGATGGACTTGATCATGACCGAACCACGAGCTTCCGACTCCCGGGCCTTCCTCGCCACCTGCCCCAAGGGCCTCGAGCTGCTGCTGGCCGAGGAGCTGGCGGCGCTGGGTGCCGAGCCCGGCAAGACCACCCTGGCCGGCGTGCACTTCCAGGCCGACCTGGCGACGGCCTATCGGGCCTGTCTATGGTCGCGGCTGGCCAACCGGGTGGTGCTGTGCCTGGTCCGGGAGGACGGCATCGAGACCCCCG
This sequence comes from Halomonas sp. ABH4_019, assembly GCF_056159885.1. Lineage (NCBI taxonomy): Bacteria > Pseudomonadati > Pseudomonadota > Gammaproteobacteria > Oceanospirillales > Halomonadaceae > Halomonas > Halomonas sp. ABH4_019. The sequence goes on along the minus strand of NZ_JBSWWC010000001.1, from coordinate 141,069 downwards.
AGCAGTTGCGTGCGGCCGCCGCGGGCGTGGCATGGCGCGACCATCTGCCCCGCGGTGCGACCCTGGCGGTGGATTTCCACGGGCGTTCCAGCGAGATCCGCCACACCCGCTTCGGGGCCCAGACCGTCAAGGACGGGGTGGTGGATCGCCTGCAGGCGGAGGGCCAGCCGCGGCCCAGCGTCGACACGCGCCAGCCGGACCTGCGGCTCTACGCCCACCTGCATCGTGGCCGGTTGACCCTGGGGGTCGATTTTGCCGGCGACAGCCTGCATCGCCGCGGCTATCGCCGCGACGTCGGTCACGCCCCGTTGAAGGAGAACCTGGCCGCGGCGCTGCTGATCCGCGCCGGCTGGCCGGCGCTGGCCCGAGAGGGCGCGCCGCTGGTCGACCCGCTGTGCGGTGCCGGTACCCTGCTGATCGAGGCGGCGATGATGGCCGCCGACATGGCCCCCAACCTGCATCGCGAGCGCTTCGGCTTCGAGGGCTGGGCCGGCCACGACGCGGCCCGCTGGCAAGAGCTCAAGCGCGAGGCCGAGGCCCGGGCGAGCATCGGCCGCAAGCGCTGCCGTTGCCGGCTCTACGGCGTCGACCAGAGTCCTCCCGCGCTGTCGTCGGCCAAGGCCAACGCCATGCGCGCCGGCATCCCGGCGCTGATCACCCTGAAGGGCGCGAGCCTCGGCGAGCTGGCCCGCCCCGAGGAGCTCGAGGCCGAGGCGAGGGGTCTGCTGATCACCAATCCGCCCTATGGCGAGCGGCTCGGCGAGCTGCCGGAGCTGGTGGGGCTCTATGCCGAGCTCGGCGAGGGCGCGCGCCGGGCCTTTCCCGGTTGGCGCCTGGCGCTGTTCACCGCCAACCCCGACCTTGGCCATCGCACCGCGCTGCGTGCCCACAAGCAGTACTCGCTGAAGAACGGTCCCCTGGATGCCAAGTTGCTGCTGATGGATATCCCGGAGACCTCGCAGGAGGCGGGGCAGCGAGAGTCGGTCGCACCGGCGCCGCGCTCCGAGGGCGCGCAGATGTTCGCCAATCGCCTGGTCAAGAACCGCAAGCGTCTCAGGAAGTGGCTCAAGCGCTCCGGCGAGCCCTGCTACCGGCTGTACGACGCCGACATGCCGGAATATGCCCTGGCCATCGACGTCTACGGCGATCACGTGCACGTGCAGGAGTACGCGCCGCCGAAGTCCATCGACGCCGGCCAGGCCCAGAAGCGGCTGTTCGAGGCCCTCTCGGTGATTCCCGAAGTGCTGGAGGTCGACGCCGGCCGGGTGGTGGTCAAGCGCCGCGAGCGCCAGAGCGGCCGGGCCCAGTACCAGAAGCAGGCGGCCAGTGGCGAGCGTTTCGAGGTCCGGGAGGGCGAGGCCCGGCTGTGGGTGAACCTGCGCGACTACCTGGATACCGGGCTGTTTCTCGATCATCGGCCGGTGCGGCGGATGCTGGGCGAGATGGCCCAGGGCAAGCGCGTGCTGAACCTGTTCTGCTACACCGCCACGGCCACCGTCCAGGCGGCGCTTGGCGGGGCGTCCGACAGCGTCAGCGTAGACCTGTCCAACACCTACCTGGAATGGGCCCGGGACAACTTCGCCCTGAATCGCCTCGATCCCTCGCGACATCGCGTAGTGCGCGACGACTGCTTCCAGTGGCTGGAGACCGCCGGTGTGCAGTTCGACCTGATCTTCATGGACCCGCCGACCTTCTCGAACTCCAAGAAGATGGCCGATACCCTGGACGTGCAGCGCGATCATCCCCGGCTGGTGCGCCTGGCCATGGCCCGGCTGGCCCCCGGCGGCACCCTGGTGTTCTCCAACAACCAGCGGCGCTTCAGGCTCGACGCGGAGCTCGCCGAAGCCTTCGCGGTGGAGGATATCTCGGCGAAGACCTTCGATCCGGATTTCACCAGGCGCCCGGATCTGCACCACGTCTTCCTGGTCCGCCATCGCGAGGAAGAGGAGGAGAGGGGGGCATGAGACCTTCGATCCACTCTCTATTCCGGCAGCCGCCGACCGGATCTGCATCATGTCTTGTTGATACGTCACCGCGAGGCACAAGAGCATGAGACCTTCGATCCACTCTCTAATCCGGCAGCCGCCGACCAAATCTGCACCACGTCTTCCTGATCCGCCATTGCGAGCAAGAGGCGGAAGAGGAGGAGAGGGGAGCATGAGACCTTCGATCCGCTCTCTATCCCGCAGCCGCCGACCGGTCCGGTGCCATGTCTTGTTGATTCGCCCTGGCGAGTCGACTGAGGGAAGGGCGGGACACCCATGGTTCACCTGACGCTCTATACCACGCTGGGTTGCCACCTCTGCGAGGCGCTGGAGGCCTGGCTCTCGCGGCTGGCCGTCGTCGAGTATCGCCTGACGCGGGTCGAGATCGGTGACGACGAGGCCCTGCTGGCACGCTTCGGTGAGCGCATCCCGGTGCTGTTGGAGGAGGCGACGGGCGAGACGCTGGAGGGTGGCGTCGATCCGCAGCGGCTGGCCGACTGGCTGGCCGCAAGGGGCTGGTTGGACGAGCCGGCCTGGCGGGCGTCGCAGGGTGTCAGCGACAGCGCGCCGTCGCCCGCCGGCGGCGCACGCCTGCGTCGGGGGCGTCGTTATCTGACGCCAGGAGAGTGACGCTGGAAGACCCTTTTGCCCCACGTTAGAGGCAACACGCTGCCTGCCAGCTTACGGGGTATCCAGCAGCGACAGCTGGGCCACGGCGTCACGGCCCTCGGGGCTGTGGTCATCGGCCTCGAGTACCTTGCGAAAGCCCCGCGAGGTCTGGATGGTCGTTTCGTCGTCGAGCCACATCATGGCCTGGGCATGGTCGTCGGCGAGACGGTGCTTGAGGCCGCCGAACTGGGTGCCGATCTGCCCCCAGGCGCGGCTGAAGATCCAGTCGCCGAACATGTCCTGATGGACATGTACCAGCACATAGTCATGGTCGGTTTCCCAGCGGACGATCACGGCGGCTCCCGGTGTCGGCGGCGGCGCGTGAGCGCCCCGCTCGTGTAACATGGGGCGCTATTGTAAGGCCTTGTGTTCCCCGGACAAGTCACGCGAAGGAGGCAGTCATGAGAATCGTCGTCGATGCCAATGTGCCGGCGGCCCAGGCGTACTTCGGGCCCCTGGGCGAGGTGGTCACGATGCCGGGGCGGGAGATCGATGCCGCCACGCTGCGCGAGGCCGATGCCCTGGTGGTGCGCTCGATCACCCGGGTCGACGAGGCCCTGGTCGCGGGCTCCCGGTTGCGTTTCGTCGGCACCTGCACCATCGGCACCGACCACGTCGACCGGGCGGCCCTGGCGGCGCGCGATATCGGCTTCGCCAATGCCCCGGGCTGCAATGCCGAGGCGGTGGTCGACTACGTGCTGGCCAGTCTCGCGACCCTGGCCGAGCGTCATGACGTCAGGCTCGCCGAACGCCGGGTCGGCATCGTCGGCGTCGGTAACGTGGGCGGCCGGCTGCTGGCGCGCCTCGAGGCGTTGGGCATCGAGTGCCTGGCCTGCGATCCTCCCCGCGCCGAGGCGGAGGGCGAAGAGGGCTTCCACGACCTGGAGGCGTTGATCGAGGCCTGTGACGTGCTCTGCCTGCACACGCCGCTGGTCGAGGAGGGCCCCCATGCCACGCGGCACCTGCTCGACGCCCGTCGCATCGCCGAGCTGGCGCCGGGCACCATCCTGCTCAACGCCGGGCGCGGCGACTGTCTCGACGGCCGCGCCCTGCGGTCGCGCCTCTCCGGGCAGGGTGACATCGCCGCGGTGCTCGACGTCTGGGAAGACGAGCCCGGCATCGACGCCGCGCTGCGCGACCTGGCGACGCTGGCCACGCCCCATGTCGCCGGCTACAGCCTGGATGGCAAGCTGCGCGGCACCCATGCCGTCTATCGCGCCCTGGCCCATCGCTTCGGCCTGCCGGTACGGCAAACCCTGGAGGACCTGGCGCCGACCCCGCCGCTCGCCGCCCTGACCCTCGACGGTGGCCTGTCGGTGGAGGAGGCGCTGCGGCTGTGCATGCGCGCGGTCTATGACGTGCGCCGCGACCACGATGCCTTGCAACGCGAGAGCCGTCGCCAGGGCGTGGCGGTCGGCTTCGACGCCTGCCGCGCGAACTATCCGCTGCGCCGTGAGTTCTCGACCCTGGCCGTGCGGCTGCGCCCGGCGGCCGAGGCCCTGGCCGGGCCGCTGTCGGCCGCCGGTTTTCGGGTAGAGCGCGGTAAGGCGTGAGGCGAAAGGTGGAAGAGATCGGGGTAAGCAGAGCAACGGACGCGGCGAGCCACCGGTCGTCTGTCGAAAGAAAGCCCCGCTGGCGGCGGCCAGTGGGGCTCGTGATTGCAGGGGCGATGGCGGTGCTGGAGGGCGGGGCACGATGCCGCGCCTCACGCCTCTCTCATCGCTCTACTGCCGGTAGGCCGCTTCCTTGAGGGCGCGAATCCGCTCGTCCAGCGGCGGGTGGCTGGCGAACAGACGCTCCATCAGCTTGCGGGTCTGGCCGGTGGTGATGGCGAAGGCCGTCAGGGTGTCGGGCATCTGGTCGGGCATCTGGGTCTCGGCCTTGAGCCGGGCCAGGGCATTGATCATGGCCCCGCTGCCGGCCAGCTGGGCGCCGGCGGCGTCGGCGCGGTACTCGCGGAAGCGCGAGAACCAGGCGACGATGGCCGAGGCGATCAGGCCGAACACGATCTCGGCGACGATCACCACCGCGAAGTAGCCGAAGAAGCCCAGCCCCTCGTTGTCGTCACGGCGCAGGAAGCTGTCGACCAGCTGCGCCACCACGCGGGCGAAGAACATCACGAAGGTGTTGAGCACGCCCTGGATCAGCGCCAGGGTCACCATGTCGCCGTTGGCCACGTGGCCGATCTCATGGGCCAGGACGGCGCGGATCTCCTCCGGGCGCATGCGGTTGAGCAGGCCGGCGGAGACCGCCACCAGGGCGTCGTCCTTGTTCCAGCCGGTGGCGAAGGCGTTGGACTGCTGGGCCGGGAAGATGCCGACCTCCGGCGTCTTGATGCCGGCCTCGCGGGCCAGTTCGCCCACGGTGTCGAGCAGCCACTGCTCGCTGCTGTTGGACGGCTGCTCGATGATCACCGTGCCCGTGGTGCGCTTGGCCATCCACTTGGAGATGAATAACGACACCAGGGAGCCGGCCATGCCGAACACGAAGCAGAAGATCAGCAGGGCATTGAAGTTGATGCCCTGGGCGGTCAGGTAGGGCGCCACGCCGAGCAGGCGCAGGGTGATGCTGGCCACCAGGATCACCGCCAGGTTGGTGCCCAGGAACAGCAGGATTCTCATCATTGCCGGAACTCTCCCCTCAAGGGTTGTCACGCGGGCGCCGCGCCCGGGTGGGCGCAGCGAGTAGAAGCATTTGCTTAGATACGGCCTTTGGCCGAGGGTTTCAAGTCCGATGCGTTATTGACGATAGCGCGACAGGAAGCGGGCGAAGCGATCCAGGGCGTCGTCGAGCTGCTCGGCCCAGGGCAGGGTGACGATGCGCACATGGTCCGGTTCCGGCCAGTTGAAGGCGGTGCCCTGGACCAGCAGGATCTTCTCCTGCAGCAGCAGGTCGAGCACCAGCTGCTGGTCGTCCTGGATGTTGTACACCTTGGGGTCGAGGCGCGGGAAGGCGTACAGCGCCCCCTTGGCCTTGGTGCAGGACACCCCGGGGATGGCGTTGAGCTTCTCGAAGGTGATGTCGCGCTGGGCCAGTAGCCGGCCCCCCGGCAGGATCAGGTCATTGACCGACTGGTAGCCGCCCAGCGCGGTCTGGATGGCGTGCTGGGCCGGCACGTTGGCGCACAGGCGCATCGAGGCCAGCATGTTGATGCCCTGCAGGAAGTCCTCGGCGCGCTGCTTGGCGATGTGGCCCGAGAGCGTCATCCAGCCGCTGCGAAAGCCGGCGCAGCGATAGCTCTTGGACAGCCCGTTCATGGTCACCACCAGCTGGTCGTCGCCGGCCAGGGCCCCGGTGGCCACGTGCTCGGTGCCGTCGTAGAGGATCTTGTCGTAGATCTCGTCGGAGAACACCACCAGATCGTGCTCTCGGGCGATCTCCAGCAATTCCCGGACCACTTCCGGCGGATACACGGCGCCGGTGGGGTTGTTGGGGTTGATGATGACGATGGCCCGGGTGTGGCCGGTGACCTTCTCGCGAACGTCGGCCAGATCCGGGGCCCAGTCGGCCTGCTCGTCGCAGCGATAGTGGACGGCGCGCCCGCCGGAAAGGTTGGTGGCGGCGGTCCACAGCGGGTAGTCCGGTGCCGGAATCAGCACTTCGTCGCCGTCGTTGAGCAGCGCCTGCAGGGCGATGGTGATCAGCTCGGAGACGCCGTTGCCGATGAAGATGTCCTCGATGCCCACCCCCGGGATGCCCTTGCGCTGGCACTCCTGCATGATCGCCTTGCGCGCCGAGTAGAGTCCCTTGGAATCGCAGTAGCCCTGGGCGGTGGGCAGGTTGCGCATCACGTCCTGGAGAATCTCCTCCGGGGCCTCGAAGCCGAACGGGGCAGGGTTGCCGATGTTCAGCTTGAGAATGCGCTGGCCTTCCTCTTCCAGGCGCTTGGCGTGGTCGAGCACCGGGCCGCGGATGTCGTAGCAGACGTTGTCGAGCTTGTGCGATTTCCTGAGCGGGGCAGTGTCCATGGGTCGTGTCCAGTGGTGTCCAGGGCCGCCGGGGGCGGGGCTGTCGTCTTGGCGTATTCGAGATCGATCACGACGCCGCGTCGTCGGCGGCGTCTTCGTCGGCTTCGGGGGCATCCGGCGGGATGTCGGCGGGCGTCTCCAGGGTCAGCCGGCCGAGCTTGCCGTCGCGCAGTTCGTGGAGCAGCACCTCGGCGCCGCGGTGCAGGTCGACCTCGCCGCCGGGGCGCAGGCCGCCACGCTTGCCGGCGATGGTGCTCAGGATGGCGTGGCCGTCGAAGCCGGCCAGTGCCAGCAGGTCCGGCTGGGGATCTCCATCGGCCTCGACTCGGTCGGCCTCCGGGTTGGCTTGATAGGCCGGGAGTGACTTGAGCTTGTAGCGGGAGGAGAGAGCCTCGGGGTAGCGCTTGGCCAGCTCGGCGGCGGCCACCACGGCCACATCGACGTAGTCGATGGCGGTGTCGCGGATGGCGCCGCTGGCGGCCAGGCGATAGGCGCTGGCCTGATCCTCGATCTTCGGCCACAGCACGCCTGGGGTATCGATCAGTGCCACCTGACCATTGAGGCGCACCTTCTGCTGGCGCTTGGTGACCGCCGGCTCGTTGCCGGTCTTGGCGATGGTGCGCCCGGCCAGGCCGTTGATCAGCGTCGACTTGCCTACATTGGGAATGCCCATGACCATCACCCGCACGTCGCGGTCGGCGCGCACCTGGCCGGCCAGCTCGTGGCACAGCTTGGGGATGCGCTTGAGCTCGCGTGCCTGGGTGGTCGTCACCGCCAGCGCGCGGGTATCGGCCTGGGCATCGAAGTGGGCCGTCCACTCCCGAGTACGGGCCGGATCGGCGAGGTCGGCACGGGAGAGGATCTTGAGCACCGGCTTGTGCCGGGTGAGCTCCGCCAGCATGGGATTGGCGCTGGAGTAGGGCAGGCGGGCGTCGAGCACCTCGATCACCACGTCGATCTCCGGCAGCGCCTCGAGGATCTGACGGCGTGCCTTGTTCATGTGTCCCGGGTACCAGCCGAGCATCACTCCTCTCCTGCTTGCCAAATGAAACGGCCGACCATCATAGCAGATGGCCGACCGCCTCAGGGTGGGGCGCTCGACTATTCGCCGGGGTGAAAGTCGATGGCCACGGAGTTGATGCAGTAGCGCTGGCCGGTGGTCTCGGTCGGGCCGTCGGGGAAGACGTGGCCCAGATGGGCATTGCAACGAGCGCAGATCACCTCGGTGCGTTGCATGCCGTGGCTCGAGTCATCCTGTTGTTCCACGCAGCCGGCGGCCAGCGGTCGGTCGAAGCTCGGCCAGCCACAGCCGGCGTCGAACTTGTGCTCGTTCTCGAACAGCGGGGCATGGCAGCACACGCAGTGGTAGATGCCGTGCTCCTCGCTGACCCGGTAGTCGCCGGAGAAGGGGCGTTCGGTACCTTTCTCCCGGGTCACCTGATACTGCTCGGGGGTGAGCTGCTCACGCCATTCGGCATCGCTCTTCTCGATCTTCTTGCGCATGGCCTCTCTCTCCTTAGTCGCGTCGCGGGCGCCGCACCTCATTGTGACATCCAGGGGCGGCATTTTTTCCACCCCCGCTACCAACGCTGGCGCTCCGGGGATCGACCGCGCTTGACACTTTCCCGGCCTGTCAGTACTATACGCGCCATCTCGACGAGGCGAGACACAGCGTCCCATTCGTCTAGTGGTCTAGGACACCGCCCTTTCACGGCGGTAACAGGGGTTCGAACCCCCTATGGGACGCCACTCCTCTCGAAGAGATGCCGGAGCGCGGGAATAGCTCAGTGGTAGAGCATCGCCTTGCCAAGGCGAGGGTCGCGAGTTCGAATCTCGTTTCCCGCTCCAATTGCTCCTTTGGGGTAATGATGCGTCCCATTCGTCTAGTGGTCTAGGACACCGCCCTTTCACGGCGGTAACAGGGGTTCGAACCCCCTATGGGACGCCACTTCCGGTGTTTGACAATGCGAGACCTGCGGGAATAGCTCAGTGGTAGAGCATCGCCTTGCCAAGGCGAGGGTCGCGAGTTCGAATCTCGTTTCCCGCTCCATTTTCCTTCGGGTTGATGGACTTAGAGTAGGGCCTGCGAGGGTCGCGAGCTGGTGCGCCAGCCCGGTCGGATCTCGTTTCCCGCTCCATGCGTCCCATTCGTCTAGTGGCCTAGGACACCGCCCTTTCACGGCGGTAACAGGGGTTCGAACCCCCTATGGGACGCCACTTCGCATCGTCTCCCTCCTGTAAGCGGGAATAGCTCAGTGGTAGAGCATCGCCTTGCCAAGGCGAGGGTCGCGAGTTCGAATCTCGTTTCCCGCTCCATTCGAAAGGTTTTCCTCACCGGTCAGGCCAAGGCTCCCGTCACGAGCTGGAGCGCCAGCCCGGCGGATGGCCGCCCCATCGATCTCGTTTCCCGCTCCATTTGATTCCAGTGCTTCAATCGGTTTGGCCAAGGCTCGGGTCACGATCCGGTGCGCCGGCCCGGCGGATGGCCGCCCCATCGATCTCGTTTCCCGCTCCATTCGATTCCAGTGCTTCAATCGGTTTGGCCAAGGCTCACGCCGCGATCCGGTGTGCCGATCTTAATCGTGTCACTTTTCTCGCTCTAGTCCTTTCCCCTTTCTTTCACGACCGTCGACGCCGCCAAGCGGGGCCGACTGTCATTGCGCGCGCGAATGCGCTATGGTGCGGCCAAGACACGGGGTGCGGCAGCCGCCGCTGAGATGATACCCGTTGAACCTGATCCAGCTCACACTGGCGAAGGGATGTCGGCCGGCTCCAGCGCGGCGCCCTTTGCCGCGTAAAAGGAGTCCCACCCCATGGCTGTTTCCTCCCTCCCGATCGACGAGCAGGTGGTGCTCATCACCGGCGGTGCCCGCGGCCTCGGTGAGCACTTGACCCGTGCATTTCTCGCCCAGGGGGCCCGGGTGGTGATCAACTACTTCCAGAGTCGCGAGGCCGCCGAGGCATTGGTGAGGGAAGCGCCGCAGCGGGCCCTGGCCGTGCAGGCCGATGTGCGGGAGGCCGAGGTGGTCGCCGCGCTGTTCGAGCGGGCGCGCAGCCACTTCGGTGCACCGATCACCACCGTGGTGAACAACGCCTTGCCCGCGTTCACCTTCAACGGCGATGCGCGTCCCCACGCCGACGCGCTCGACTGGGCGCACCTCAACCAGCAGATCGAGGGCGTCAACCGAGGGGCGCTGAATACCATCCGCTCGGCGCTTGCCGGCATGCGCGAACGCGGTGGCGGCCGCATCCTCAACATCGGCACCAACCTGTTCCAGAATCCGGTGGTGCCCTATCACGACTACACCGCCGGCAAGGCCGCGCTCCTCTCGTTGACCCGCACGCTGTCCCATGACCTGGGGCCCGACAATATCACCGTGAACATGATCTCCGGCGGTCTCCTGCGCACCACCGATGCGTCGAGCGCGACCCCGGAGGCGGTCTTCGAGCTGATCGCGCAGAACACGCCGCTGCGTCGGGTGACCACGCCGGAGGAGTTCGCCGACGCGGCCTTGTTCTTCGCCTCGCCCTGGGCGAGGGCGGTCACCGGCCAGAACCTGATCGTCGATGGCGGACTGGTGAAAGGCTGATGACGTCGCGCAACCCCGACGAGACACTGCACATCAACCTGTTCGTCATGGGCTGCGGCCACCATCGCGCGGCCTGGCGGCACCCCGATTCCTGTGCCGAGCGACTCGGTGACATCGCCTATTACGAGTCGCTGGCGCGCACCGCCGAGCGTGGCAAGCTGGATGCGGTGTTCTTCGCCGACGGTATGAGCGCCGGCAGCGTTGAGGATGGCTTTCACTGGCATCTCGAGCCGCTGACCGCGCTCTCTGCCATGAGCCGGGCGACCCGGCGAATCGGGTTGATCAGCACGATCTCGAGCACCTTCTATAGCCCCTTCCATGCGGCCAGGCTGGTGGGCTCGCTGGACCACATCTCCGGCGGACGCGTGGGCTGGAATGTGGTGACTTCGATGTTCGACAGCGAGGCGCGCAATCACGGCTATCCGGCGATGCCCGGCCACGCCGAACGCTATGCCCGTGCCGAGGAGTTCGTCGCAACCGTGCTGGCCCTCTGGGACAGCTGGGCCGACGATGCCATCGAGCGCGACCGGCAGGGGCGCTATGCCGATCCGCACAAGGTGCGCAAGATTCATCACCACGGCGAGCACTTCCTGGTGGACGGCCCCCTGAACCTGCCGCGGCCGCCCCAAGGGCATCCGGTGCTGGTGCAGGCGGGCTCCTCGTCGCAGGGGCGCGACCTGGCGGCCCGCTACGCCGAGGCCATCTACGCGGTCGCCTACGACCTCGAGACCGCCCAGGATTACTACCGCGACATCCAGTCGCGGGTGAAGGCGGCCGGCCGCGAGGCGTCGGTGCCCATCCTGCCGGGGCTTGTCACCTACGTCGGCTCCACCATGGAAGAGGCCAGGGCCAAGCAGCGCGCCCTAGACGCATGCCTGCCGGTGGCGGCCTCGCTGCGTCAACTGGGGCTGTTCATCGATCAGGACTGCAGCGACTGGGAGCTGGATGCGCCGGTGCCGAGCTTGCCGCCGCTGGCCGAGTTCCGCGGCCCGCAGGGGCGCTACGCCACCATCCTGCGCATCATCGAGAGCGAAAGGCCCACCCTGCGCGAGCTGCTGGGGCGGCTGGCCGCCGGTGGCGGCCATTGCACCATGATTGGCACGCCGGAGAGCATCGCCGACGAGATGGAGCGCTGGTTCCGCGGGCGCGGGGCGGATGGCTTCAACCTGATGCCCCCGTCACTACCCGCGGGGATCGAGGACTTCGTGGATCACGTGGTGCCGGAGTTGCAGCGCCGCGGGCTGTTCCGCGAGGCGTACGAGTCGGCCACGCTGCGCGGCCACCTCGGCCTCGAGCGGCCGGTGAAATAACGCCCCTTGGCAGGGGCGTTCGCCTGTCGGCTGGGAGAGCATTACCCCTCGAAGCGTCGGGCGCCGGCGCTCAGCACCGTGAAGTCGAAGCGCCGTTTCGCCGGCAGCAGCGCCAGCAGCGCCAAGCCCGTGGCGACCGGGGCGAAGGTGGCGAGCAGGAAGGACGCCATCAGCGTGTTCAACGCGTCGCCCGGGGCCGGGAAGAGGGAGAGGCCGGCAGCTAGACCGCTGATCGTGGCGAGCACCGCGGCGCGCCCGTCGAAGCCGCGGTTGAAGAGTCCGAAGAACACCGGGAACGCGGCCGCGCAGCACAGCAGGTCGGCCAGCAGGAACAGGTACAGCACGCTGTAGCCCTGGGCAGCCACGAAGGTCACCGGCAGCGCCAGCAGCAGGATCAGCCAGCGCGACAGGCGCATCAACTGCTGATCGCTGGCCCGGGGCAGGAGGCGTCCGCCGTCGACGGCAATCATGCTCGAGGCGGCGCTGATGGTGGTGTCGGCGCTGCTCATGACCAGTGCCAGGCCCAGGAAGATCAAGCCTACGGCGAACCAGCCGGGGATATCGGCCAGCAGCACGCTGAACAGCGCGACCGAGCCGTCGCCGGGCAGCCCCAGCCCCACGAACGCTAGCCCGAACAGGCCCATCACGAAGATCATCGGTGCGCTCAGCAGGCCGCCGAGCAGGAAGCCCAGGCGCACGGCACGGTTGTTCCGGGCGGCATACACGCGTTGCCAGTTACCCTGGTAGAAGAGCCCGGTCAGCATCACCGCCAGGAAGAAGGTGAGGCCGGCCTCGAGCCCGCCCGGATCCGTGATGTCCAGTAGCTGCGGCGCCGTGGTCGCGAGGCCGTCGAGGGTGGGGCCGACCCCGCCGGCGGCCTGCCAGCCGAAGATCAGCAACGTGGCGAGCAGCGGCATGATCACCAGCATCTGTACCTTGTCGGTGAAGATCGAGGCGCGCAGGCCGCCGTAGAGGGTGTAGAGCAGGGTGGCGGCCATCACCACTGAGCTGGTCGCCCAGAGCGGGACCGGTGCCAGCAGCCCGACCATCCTGGCGATGGCGGTGATCCCCGCGGCCAGGGAGATGAACAGGTAGAACAGCATGATGGCCAGGGTGAAGGCGTACATGGGGCGCCCGTAACGGCTCATCACGAATTCGGTGAGCGAGTGGCCGCTCGGGGACAGCTCGCGCAGGCGCCGCCCCAGGGGAATCATCACCAGCCGCGGCGCCAGCGAGCCCAGCGCATAGCCGGCAATCGCGGCCAGGCCGCCCCAGGTGGCCGCCTGGGCGGGGCCGAACAGGATCCAGGTACCCATCGTCGATGCCATCAACGTCAGCACCGTGGCGGTGGCGCCCTGGCTGTTGCGCGCGATGATGAAGTCTTCCAGGTTCTCCTGGCGGCGGCGGGCATACAGCATGCCCGGCACGGCAAACAGGACGGCGAAGGCGGTGAGCCACCAGAGGGCATTAGCGGTCGCGAGCATTACGTTCTCCCTAGCGTGGAAACGCCCGGCACGATGCCAAGCGCCGCTGCGAGAGGGCGCGAATGCGTTGGGTGAGAAGCGTGGGCAGATGGCACTTCCTTCCCTTCGCCGGCATGATCCGGATCAGGTTCGAAGGGTTACCGTCGTCGCGTGGCGTTCACGCGGCGACGGAGTCTCAGTCCGTCAGGACTCCCCCAGGAATGCGCTCAAGCCTAGAGACCCAGCGTCGCGGGGTCAACTCGGCCCGGTCGACGGGCGCGTCTCCGATTAGCATGCGAACCGTCAGGCCAATGACGTAAGATGGGCGAGCGCCGCCTTCGGGGCCGGACGTGCCGAGGCGCGGAAGGCCCCGGCCATCGCTTGAATTGCGTCATGGCGCCCCCATCTCATAGCGCCCACGTGCTGCATGGCGAGCCTGCCCGCCTGATGCGGGCAGGCGTGGCACGACATTCATTTTCTGGACGGGATCTTTCATGGCCGAACCGGCTCTGTCCATTCGTGGCCTGACCAAGGTCTACGGCAATGGCTTTCAGGCCCTCAAGGGCATCGACCTCGACGTCGCCAGGGGCGACTTCTACGCCCTGCTGGGCCCCAACGGGGCGGGCAAGTCCACCACTCTGGGGGTGGTCTGCTCGCTGGTGCAGAAGACCGCCGGCGAGGTCTCGATCTTCGGCATCGACATCGACAGGGACTTCGCCCGCGCCAAGTATCATCTGGGCGTGGTGCCCCAGGAGTTCAACTTCAACCAGTTCGAGAAGGTGATCGACATCGTGCTGGCCCAGGCCGGCTACTACGGCATGTCGCGCCGCGAGGCCCTGCCGCGCGCCGAGGAACTGCTCCGCGATCTGGGGCTGTGGGACAAGCGCAACGGCAGCGCGCGCATGCTCTCCGGCGGGATGAAGCGCCGGCTGATGATCGCCCGCGCCCTGATGCATCGCCCCAAGCTGCTGATCCTCGACGAGCCGACCGCGGGCGTCGATATCGAGCTGCGTCGCAGCATGTGGGAGTACATGCGCCGCATCAACGAGCAGGAGGGCACCACCATCATCCTCACCACCCACTACCTGGAAGAGGCCGAGAGCCTGTGTCGGCATGTGGGCATCATCAATCACGGCGAGATCATCCGTGACACCAGCGTGCGCGAGCTGCTTGCCGAGCTGGATACCGAGACCTTCCTGCTCGACCTGGCGCATCCGGTCGAGGCGGCGCCGGTGGTCGAGGGCTTCGACCTCAGGAAGGTCGACGACGCCCAACTGGCGGTCGTGGTCCATCGCGGCCAGCGGTTGAACGACGTCTTCGACGCCCTGGGGGCGCAGGGCATCGCGGTGGTGTCGATGCGCAACCGGGCCAACCGACTCGAGGAGATGTTCGTGTCGATGGTCGAGAGCAGCCAGCAGCCGGCCAAGCAGAACGCGGAGGTAAAAGGATGAACCCGAGCCAGATCGCCATCGCCCTGTGGACGCTCGTGGTCAAGGAGATCAAGCGCTTCACCCGCATCTGGCCGCAGACCCTGCTGCCGCCGTCGATCACCATGACGATGTACTTCATCATCTTCGGCAACCTGATCGGTTCGCGCATCGGGGCCATGGATGGCTACAGCTACATGGACTTCATCGTGCCCGGGCTGATCATGATGTCGGTGATCACCAACAGCTACTCCAACGTGGCCTCGAGTTTCTTCTCCAACAAGTTCCAGCGCAGCGTCGAGGAGATGATGGTCTCGCCGATGCCCAACTGGGTCATCCTGTCTGGCTTCGTGCTGGGCGGCATGGCCCGAGGCCTTGGCGTGGGCGTCATCGTCACCTGCGTGTCGCTGTTCTTCACCCGCATCGACGTGGCCCATCCGCTGCTGACCATCGGCGTGGTGGTGCTCACCGCGGCACTGTTTGCCATCGGCGGCTTCATCAACGCCCTGCTGGGCAAGAAGTTCGACGACATCTCCATCGTGCCGACCTTCGTGCTGACGCCGCTGACCTACCTCGGCGGGGTGTTCTACTCGATCTCGCTGCTGCCGGCCTTCTGGCAGGGCGCCTCGATGCTCAACCCGATCCTCTATATGGTCAACGTCTTCCGCTACGGCTTCCTGGGCGTCTCCGACATCCCGGTAGGCTGGGCGCTGGCCGCCATCCTCGGCTTCATCGTGGTACTGTTCGGCATCGCCCTGTGGATGCTCGACAACGGCAAGGGCATCAGGAGTTGACCATGACACACGAACGCCCCGAGACGCTCAAGGAGGCCCCGCTGGGCCGCGAGTCCGCCTACCCGGAGCACTACGATGCCGGGCTGCTCTACCCGATTGCCCGCGCCGCCAACCGTGCGCCACTGGGCATCGAGGAGGGCGCCTTGCCGTTCGTCGGCGAGGACGAGTGGCACGCCTTCGAGGTCTCCTGGCTCAACGCCCGCGGCAAGCCCATCGTCGCCGTGGCGCGCTTCCGGCTGCCGGCGGACTCGCCGCGGCTGATCGAGTCCAAGTCGTGGAAGCTCTACCTCAACGGCTTCAATCAGACTCGCTTCGCCTCCCGGGACGAGGTCCAGGCGATCATGGAGCGCGACCTGGCCGCCTCGGCCGGGGCGCCGGTGACCGTGGAGCTGTTTGGCGTCGACGACGAAGCGCTCGCTCCGCGCCGCCTGCCGGGGGAGTGCATCGACGACCGCGACATCGAGGTCGAGGACTACACGCCCAGCGCCGAGCACCTGGACGTCGGCGACGCGATCGTCGAGGAGACGCTGAACTCGCACCTGCTCAAGTCCAACTGCCCGGTCACCGGCCAGCCCGACTGGGGCAGCGTGATGATCCGCTACCGTGGGCCGCGCCTCGACCGTGACGGCCTGCTGCGCTACCTGATCGGCTATCGCCAGCATCAAGACTTCCATGAGCACTGCGTCGAGCACATCTTCATGGACCTGATGGAGAAGGCTCAGCCCGAGCGGCTGCTGGTGCTGGCGCGCTACGTACGCCGTGGCGGGCTCGATATCAGCCCCTGGCGCGGCACGCCCGGCGAGCGGCCGCCGACGCCCCTTCGCCTGTCGAGACAGTAGGCGAGTCGGGACGGCAAGGCCGGCGCGACAGCGAATGGCTGGCTTGATAGAGTGACGAGAACTCTTCTCGTTTGAATCCTGGCAAGGAGACCCTGATGGATGCGATGACGCTGCTTCACGAACGCAGTTCCATGGGCAAGCTGATGGGGCCCGCCCCCGGTCCGGAACAGCTCGAGGCGATGTACCGGGCGGCGTTGAGGGCCCCGGACCACAAGGAGCTGAGGCCCTGGCGGTTCATCGAATTTTCCGGCGAGGGCCTCGACCGGCTCGGTGAACTGTTCGCCGAGGCCGAATTCCGCGAGGACCCTCATGCCGGGGATGCCGTGCTGGACGCCGCGCGCAAGAAACCCAAGCGCGCCCCGATGATCATCGCCGTGATCGCCAAGGTGACCCCGGACGAGCCCAAGGTCCCGCGGGTGGAGCAGGTGATCTCCGCCGGCTGTGCAGCTCACGGTCTGCTGTTGGCGGCCCACGCTAAGGGGCTTGGTGCCATGTGGCGCACCGGCAAGTACGCCTTCGATCCCACGGTGCGCAAGGGGCTCGGGCTGGCCGAGGACGATGAACTCGTCGCCTTCCTCTATGTTGGCCAGCTCGGTGGGCGCCATCGGCCGGTGCCCGAGCATGACATCGACGCCTTCGTCGAGCGTTGGGACTGACCGTGCGCGAACCTGGCATTCCCCATCCCCGCCTGGCGCTGCCGTCGCCGGGCGACGAGGATGATCCGGCGGCCTTCCTGGCCTGGCTTGGCGAGGCGATACCCCTGGTCCGGCATCTCGGTATCGAGGCGATGCGCCGTGACGGCGATGCCCTCGAATGGCGGCTTGGGCTCTCGCCGAACCTCAACGACAAGGGCACCGGCTTCGGCGGCTCCCTGACCGCCCAGACCACGCTGCTCGGCTGGTGCTGGACGACGCTCTGGCTGCGCCGGCACGGACTCCAGCGCGATGTGGTGGTGGCCGAGGCCGGCCAGCGTTTCCTGGCGCCGGTCACCGGCCACTACCGGTTGGTGTGCACCCCCGAGGCCGAGGAGGGCCCGGCAAGGCTGGACGATCGCCTGGCCCAGCGTGGCAAGGGACGTATCGCCCTGGTCCAGCGCCTATGGTGCGGTGATACCCTGTGCCTCGAGGCTCATGGCGACTACGCGGTGCTGCCGGCAGAGTAGGGCGTTGCCGCGGATGCGATCGCCTGGCCAACCAAAAAACGGCTTGCATTCGCGGACTTAAGGCGATAATATATGCGCCGTTCTCGAGGGGAAGGCAAGGCGCCATCGATTCGAGAACCACAATGCGGAGGGGTGTCCGAGTGGTCGAAGGAGCACGCCTGGAAAGTGTGTAAGTCGAAAGGCTTCGAGGGTTCGAATCCCTCCCCCTCCGCCATAGAATTTTGAAGGGGAATCAACCGCTAGGTTGATTCCCTTTCTTCGTTTTTGGCCTTTGGGAACGATTTTGGGAACAATCCTGGGGATGCTTATAGACCCAGGAGCTTCTCGATCATGGTTGGCACGTCCTACCCGCCGGCATGAATCGATTTGCCATATCGCCGCTGAACCATGGTGACGTGGGAGTGGCCGACATGGTTGGCGATCCAGCGCAGCTGCACCATGCCGAGCGACAGCATCTGGCTTTGGGTCGCCGTCATGTCTTCCATAGCATTGCCATCGACTGTCGCACTTTCGCCACAGGGATAGCACGGCGCTTGTTGCTAGCCTGATGCTTAAGCCTGCCGCTCTATATCGCCAAGGGGGCCTCTATGCGTCTGATTCACTTGCTATTGTGCTCTATCGCCATGTCTGCCCTGGTCGGGTGCAGCTATCAGCCTGCGCGAATCAATACGGTACCGGCCATTGTCATTGACGATGACCGATACCACCGCGACCGTCATTGGGAGCATCGTGACTGGGATGACGATGACAGATGGGAACGTCGGCGTGAGTGGCAACAAGAACGCCGGGAGCGTGAACGGGAACGCTGGGAAGAGGCACGAGAGCGTGAATATGAACGCATAGAGCGAGAGCGTGAACGCCGAGAGGAGCTGCGAGAGCGTGAGCGGGAGCGCTGGGAAGAGCGGCGCGAGAGATGGGAGGACGACTAATGGCGTGCCCGCTTGACCCATTGTGCCCCCGGCCTTATGCCGGGGTGCTTGCCTGAGTGGCCCAACCCGCGCTGCCTTTCACCTCACACTGCACCCGCGTGCCGAAGCCGCTGTCACCCAGAGAGTGTTCCACCTCGGTGATCAGCCAGAGCGTGGCGTCGAAGCGCTCGCCGAGCCGGGTCAGGAAGTTGAGGTCACTCTCGTCGGCCTGGTCGATGTGCTCGACCCGCGTGTCGGCGAGCGAGCCGCCGGAGACCGACGCCAGGCTGCGTTCACCCCGTTTGCGTGCCGGCTTCCCCATCTCCGAGGCAGTAGCGCTGCGTGACCTGGCCACAGGCGACGCAGGTGATCCGGTAGTGATCCGCATCGAGGCGCCTGAGCTCGAATCTCGACCAGTTTGGCCCCTGGGGGGAGCGTAGCTCGGTGGCGCCGCATGAACACATCAGCATCCAGTGGCCCAATGGGGAAGGGCTCAGTTCAATTCCTTGCATCCCGGTCTCTCCGCATGAGCTACGACACCTTCAGCCTCGTGGACCGGCGAAGAGGCGGACATAGGCGATGTCGGAATTTTCATGTGCGGGTTCACTGAATGGCGAATCCCGGGAGGACGAGGCGGCCTCGTCCCAAGTGCGTGTCCGTCAGAGACGACGGCTTCGCGGCGAGTAACTGATCTCGGGCACGCCAGTTGCCTCGATGTCGCGTTGTCGATGTCGTACGCGCGACGTCGCCAATGCCATGCGGCCCCTTCTCGGGTTTAGGCTCAAGCTTACACACGTGGCGTCTCGCTGGCGTCGGGTCAGCGGTCTCCTCGCGAGACCGGTGCGTCGATAGGCGAGGGCCCATTGGCCAAGGTTGGTACATCGACCGAGGCCCCGTGCCCCTTGCGGGGCCCGATGCGGGCGACTCCTCTTCGCTATCCGCCATATCAGGCCCCGATATTTCCCTGTTTGGCCCCCCGCCGGGGGGCATTTTTTCGTGCTTCTGCTCGACTCGGGCAGGGCTCACGCGGGGTTGGCGGCGGGCAGCTCGGGCGGGTGGCGCACCCATTCCAGGGCCTTGGGCTTGTCGCGGACCGAGAAGGCGCGGACGTCCATGCGCCTGAACATCCGGTTCTCCAGCCGGGCGAGGTGGCGCACCCAGTGCTTGTCACTGAGCACCGCGGCCCGGTAGTAGCGGTCGAGGTCGCCCACCTGGGTCAGGCCATAGCCCAGGTCGCGGAGAAAGGCCGTGAAGGTCATCCAGCGCATCTCGTCGAGTTCGGTGTAGAGGCTGACACGGGGCTGGGTCTTCTTGACGGCCTCGATGGCATCGATGGCCACCTGGAGATCCGCCGCGGTGACCCGGCCGCTGATCTTCATCGCCACCACGTGATCGGCGCCCGGGGGCAGGAGTTCGAGCATTGTGGATCCTCCTCCATGCAGTGTTGCGGCTCCCTTCTAGGAGCATAGTCCCTGCAGGCGCCTACACTAAGCGACACGTCTACGGAGAACGCCATGCAAGCGCGCATCAGCATGATCACACTGGGTGTCGCCGATCTCGAGCGGTCGGTGCGCTTCTATGCCGAGGGTTTGGGCTGGGAGCGGATGGAATCGCCACCGAGTGTGGCCTTCTTTCCCCTCAATGGCACCTGGCTGGGGCTCTACGGGCGAGAGGCGCTGGCCGAGGATGCCGGGGTCAGTGCCGATGGCGAGGGGTTTCGCGGCGTGGCGCTGGCTCACAACGTGGCAAGCGAAGCCGAGGTGGACGACGTGCTGGCCCTGGCGGTGGCCGCGGGAGCCCGGCTGGTCAAGCCGGGCCAGGCGGTGTTCTGGGGCGGCTATTCCGGCTACTTCGCCGACCCCGACGGCCACCTCTGGGAGGTGGCTTACAACCCCTTCATGTGGGTCGGGCCCGGCGCCGAATGACGCCGGGCCAGGCGGAGGTTCAATGCCGGGCCGGCGCCTCGCCCATCTCGTGCTCCAGGCGGCGGGCCACGTCGCCGGGTGAGCCGGTGCGCCGCGCCAGCAGGTCATAGGCCACCGGTACCACGAACAGGGTGAAGAAGGTGGCCGCGGCCACCCCGGTGAAGATCACGGTGCCGATCACCAGGCGCGTCTCGGCGCCGGCGCCGCTGGAGAGGATCAGCGGCACCGAGCCGGCGATGGTGGTGGCCGAGGTCATGACGATCGGGCGCAGCCGGGTCATGGCGGCGCGCAGCAGGGCATCGCGGAAGGCGGTGCCCTGGTCGCGAAGCTGGTTGGCGAACTCCACGATCAGGATGCCGTTCTTGGCCGCCAGCCCCACCAGCATCACCAGGCCGACCTGGCTGTAGATGTTCAGCGACTGCCCGGTCAGCCACAGGCCGAGCAGGGCGCCGCCGATGGCCAGCGGCACGGTGAGCATGATCACCAGCGGGTGGATGAAGCTCTCGAACTGGGCGGCCAGCACCAGGAACACCACCAGGATGCCGAGGACCAGCAGGAAGGTGGTGGCGCCGCTTGACTCGCGGTAGTCACGGGCGGCGCCCTTGACGTCGGTCTGCACGCCCGGCGGCAGCACCTCGTCCACGGCGTTCTCGAGGTACGCCAGCGCCTCGCCCATGGCGTAGCCGTCGGCCAGGTCCGCCTGGACGGTGATCGCCCGCAGCCGGTTGTAGCGATTGAGCTCGCCGGGGCCGGCGTAGGTCTCGATCTCGACCAGGCTCGACAGCGGGATCAACTCGCCTGTGCGCGCCGAGCGCACGCGCACGCTCTCCAGGGCGCTCGGCGTCGGCGTGGCGCCGCGCTCGCCCTCGAGGATGACGTCGTATTCCTCGCCCTGGTCGGTGAAGCGTGTAACGGTGCGCCCGCCCAGCAGGGTCTCCAGGGTGCTGCCGATCTCGCTGACGGTGACGCCGAGGTCCGCCGCCCGGGTGTAGTCGATGTCGACGCTGAGCTGCGGCTGGTTCTCCTCGTAGTCGCTCTCCAGGTTGAGCAGCCCCGGATTGTCCCGGCGGATGTGCGCCAGCAGGGCGTCGCGCCAGGCCGCCAGCTGCTCGTAACTGCCGCCGCCCAGCACGAACTGGACGCCCTGCTCGCTGCCGCCGCCGAAGCCCTGGCTCATGATCGGGAAGGCACGAATGCCGGGCAGCTCGGCCAGGGTCTGGCGCACCTCGTTCATGATCGGCCAGGCCGGGCGGCGTTCGGCCCAGTCGGCGAGGCCGACGATGGCGAAACCGGAGTTGAAGTTCTCGGTATTGCCCCGGCCCCGGGGGGAGATGATCAACACCCGCTCCACCTCGCCGTCCTCGCGCAGCGGCAGCAGCCTGGCCTCGACCTCGTCCATGTAGTCTTCCATGTAGGAGAAGGTGGCGCCGGGCGGGCCGTTGATCAGCACGAAGAAGGTGCCGCGATCCTCCCGCGGCGTGTACTCCGCGGGCAGCTGGGGATAGAGCCAGGCGAGAGCGGCGAGCAGGGCCACGAAGCCGGCCACCACCAGCCAGCGCAACGCGAGCACCGCCTCGAGGCAGCGGCGGTAGAGGCCCTGGGCCCAGTGCAGGCCGTCGTCGACCCAGTGGGCCAGGCGACCCTCGTGCAGGTGCGACGAGAGGATCTTGGAGGCCATCATCGGCGTCAGGGTCAGCGCCAGCAGGGTGGAAATGGCCACCGCGGCCGAGAGGGTCAGCGCAAACTCTGTGAACAGCTTGCCCACGTCGCCCTGGATGAAGCTCAGCGGCACGAACACCGCGATCAGCACCAGGCTGGTGGCGATGACCGCGAAGGCCAACTGGCGGGCCCCGCGGTAGGCCGCTACCAGCGGCGTCTCGCCATACAGGTGCATGCGCCGGTGGATGTTCTCGAGCACCACGATGGCGTCGTCCACCACCAGGCCGATCGCCAGCACCAGCGCCAGCAGGGTCAGCAGGTTGATGGTGAAGCCCATGGCGGCCAGGGCGGCGAAGGTGCCGATCAGGGTCACCGGCACCGTCACCGCCGGCACCAGGGTGGAGCGCAGGTTGCCGAGGAACACGAAGATCGCCACCACCACCAGGCCGATGGCGATCAGCAGGGTGGTCACCACCTGGCGGATGGCATCGGAGACGAAGTTGGAGGCATCGTAGTTGAGCGACAGGCTCATGCCCTCGGGCAGCCTCGGCGCCACGCGCTCCATCTCGGCGCGCACCGCCTCGGATAGCGCCATGACGTTGGCGGTGGACTGCTTGACCATGCCCAGGCCCACTACCGTCTCGCCGTTGCCGCGGAACAGCGAGCGCTCCTCCACGGTCCCCAGCTCGACCCGGGCCACGTCGGCGAGGCGCACCAGGTAGCCGTCCTCGCCGCGGTCGAGCACCAGCTCGCGGAAGTCCTGCGGGGTGGCGAAGCTGCGCGGCAGGCGCACGATGAACTGGCGATCCGCGGACTCCACGGCGCCGCCCGGCAGCTCCACGTTTTCCTCGCGCAGGGTGTCCTCCACGTCGCTGACCGCGAGCCCACGAGCGGCCAGGGCATCGCTGTCGAGCCATACGCGCATGGCGTATTCCCGGCCGCCGCCGACGAACACCCCCGAGACGCCCTCCTGCACCGAGAAGCCGTCGACCAGGTAGCGCTCGGCGTAGTCGGTGAGCTCGGCGGTGGTGTAGCCCTCCCCGGAGAGCATCAGCCACATCACCACCTCGGAGCTGGTGTCCTCCTTGCGCACCTCGGGCGGGTCGGCCTCGTCGGGCAGGTTGTCCGCGGCCCCGGAGATGCGGTCGCGCACGTCGTTGGCGGCGGCGTCGACGTCGGTGGCGAGGCTGAACTCGATGTTGATGTCGGATTCGCCGTCGCTGCTGGAGGACGAGATCACCTCGATGCCGGCGATGCCGGCGATGCGTTCCTCCAGCACCTGGGTGATGCGGGTCTCGACCACCTCGGCGTTGGCGCCCGGGTAGTCGGTACTGACGCTGACCACCGGCGGGTCGATGGTGGGATACTCCTGCAGCGGCAGGCGGGTGAGGGCCAGCAGGCCGAAGGCGACGATCAGCGCCGCCATGACGATGGCCAGCACCGGGCGCTGGACGGAGACGTCGGACAGGCGCATCAGGCGTCATCTCCCTGGCGGTCGGCCCGCAGGATATCGCTGATGCTGGTCGAGTCGTCTTCGATGCCGATCAGCCGGACCCGGGCGGCGGCGTGCAGGCGGTCGGCGCCGTGGCTGACCACCAGGTCGCCCGCCGCCAGGCCCTCGGTGACCTCCACCTCGCCGCGGCGACGGGCCCCCACGGTGATGTCGCGGCGCTCGACGGTGCCGTCCTCCCGTGAGGTGATGACCCACACGCGCTGGAAACGCCCCTCCACGACCACGGCGGATTCCGGGATCACCAGTGCCTGGCGCGGGCGCCGGTCGAGGGTGACGCGCATCAGCATGCCGGGCCGCAGCAGGCGCTCGGGGTTGTCGAGCAGGGCGCGCACCGCGACGCTGCGACTGACCGGGTCGACCCGGGAATCGACGGTGGCCACCTCGCCCTCGAACACCCGTTCCGGATAGGCCGCGGTGGTGGCGCTGAGGGCGAGCCCCCGGGCCAGCGAGCCCAGCTGCACCTCGGGGACCTCGAAGTCGAGCTTCATGCGCGACATGTCGTCCAGGGTGACCAGCTCGGTGCCCGGGGTCACCAGGCTGCCGGCGCTGATGTCGCGTACCCCGACCACGCCGTCGAAGGGCGCCTTGACCCGGTAGTTCTCGAGCCGGGCCCGCAGTCCCTGGAGGGTGGCGTCCACCTGCTGCAGCTGGGCGCGGCTGTCCTCGACATCGGCGCGGGGCGCCAGGTTGCGGCTTTGCAGTTGGGAAAGCCGGTCGACGGCGTTCTGGCGTTCGACGCGCAGCGCCTGGGCCTCGCGCAGCGCGGCCTGCTCCTCGTCATCGGACAGCTCGACCAGCACCTCGCCCCGCTTGACCCGCTCGCCGCCCTCGAAGTTGATCGCCGATACCGTGTCGGTGACCGTGGCCGAGAGCGTCACGCTTTCGTTGGCCGAGAGGGTGCCCAGCGATGCCAGCGGGTCGGACCAGGCCTTGCGCTCGGCCTGGGCGCCGATCACCGGGGTGAGCGGACGGTCGCCGGTCGGCTGGGCCGGCGCATGCGGCGACAGCAGGCCGAGCAGGGCGGCGATGGCGGCAAGGCCGAGCGCAAGGCCCGGGGGGCGAGGCGAGGCGAGAGAGTGGCTCATGAGCGTGTGTCCAGAGAGGGAAGCGTGGCCCTCGGCAACAGGGGTGTCGACGTAAAGCGACAGCATGCCTGAAGCCGGGATCCCAGGGTGGCATGATACCGGGGGTTGCACATTGTTTTCGCAACTCGTTGCCCTTGTCGCAACGCCTCGTCGTCGATGCTGCAACCGCGGGGGATAGACGCGGCCGGCTTTGCTAACATGGCGCCCTTTTCCGGCCGGCGCGATGCGTGGCTCCGGCACATCCCCCGCAAGAGAGGTAGGCATGACATACGACGTGGTCGTCATCGGCGCAGGCGCCGCCGGACTGATGTGCGCGCTGACCGCCGGCTATGCCGGGCGCTCGGTGCTGGTGATCGATCACGCCAACAAGCCGGGCAAGAAGATCCTGATGTCCGGGGGCGGGCGCTGCAACTTCACCAACCTGGCGGCCACGCCGGCCAACTTCTTCTCGGGCAACCCGTCGTTCTGCATCTCGGCGCTCAAGCGCTATCGGCCGGAGCACTTCGTCGAACTGGTCGAGCGCCACGGCCTCGAGTACGTGGAGAAGGCGCCGGGCCAGCTGTTCTGCGCCGAATCGGCCAAGGACCTGCTGGCGGTGCTGCTCACCGAGTGCGACTGGGCGGGCGTCGAGCTGCGCATGAAGACGGTCGTCGAGCGCCTCGAGCGCCGTGGGGAGGGCATGCGGGTCGAGACCTCGGAAGGGCGCATCGACGCCGGGGCGGTGGTGATCGCCACCGGGGGGCTGTCGGTGCCCACCATGGGGGCGACCGGCTTCGGCTATGACGTCGCGCGCCAGTTCGGCCTCGAGGTGACCGACACCCGGGCCGCCCTGGTCCCCTTTACCCTGACCTCGGCCTGGAAGGAACGGGCGGCGGCGCTCTCCGGCGTGTCCACCGAGGTGGTGGCGCGCTGCCGGGACGGCGAGTACCGGGAGCCGATGCTGTTCACCCACCGCGGCCTGTCGGGGCCGGCGATGCTGCAGGTGTCCAGCCACTGGTGGCCGGGTGACGAGCTCGCCATCGACCTGCTGCCCGGCGAATCGGCCTTCGAGGCCCTGGCGGCGGCCCGCCGGGAGACGCCCAAGCGTCGCCTGGCCACCTGGCTCGGCGAGCGGTTGCCGCGCCGCCTGGCCCAGTCGCTGGTCGAGTGGCATGGCGGCGATGGTCCGCTGGCCGAGCGCTCCAATGCCGAACTCGCGGCCTGGGCCGCGCATCTCAACGACTGGCGGCTCAAGCCCGCCGGCACCGAAGGCTGGCGCACCGCCGAGGTGACGATGGGCGGCGTGGACACCCGGGGCCTGTCGTCGAAGACTTTCGAGGTCAACGGCTTGCCCCAGCTGCGCTTCATCGGCGAGGTGCTGGACGTGACCGGTGAGCTCGGTGGCTACAACTTCCAATGGGCCTGGGCCAGCGGTGTGGCCTGCGGGCAGTCGGTGTAGCGGGGGGCCGTCGTACTCGCCATCGGCGCTCGAGCCGCCGGGTTACCGACGCCTCGATTCCAGTATTCGGGCACGTCAGGGGGCCCTTCAGTCGTCGGCTGAAGGGCCCTTGACGATGCATCGTTATCGGAATGTTTCGGTCGGCACGCAGAAGAAGCGCCCGGAACCTTCAGGCCATGACGCTGCCATCCAGCAGGATGCCCCCTTCGAACTGACCCACCAAGGCGGCCTGGTGTTCGTCGCTTTCCGAGAAGCTTGCGAGGACGTCGCCTCGGTCAGCGCCTTGCTCGAGCTGGTCGAGATAGTAGGCCCTTCCGTCGTCGTCGGCCATGCGGTCCAGGACGTTCTGGTAGAGAAAATCGACGTATTCATCGTCGTTCATGCCGCTGACACTGCCGAAGCTGTCCATGAACTCGTCCGAGTTCAAGAAGCTGTTGGCGATCTCGCCCAGGCTGTCCCCGGCATCCAACTGGTTGGTGTAGAAGCTGAGGCCAGGCAGGTCCCCCTCTCGATCGAGTGCTGCATCATAGAGGCGCGATGCCTGGCCGGCGCTTCCTCCCGCGTCGAAGGCCACGACATCATTCGAGACCGAGATGCGGCCATCTTCCAGGTCGGCCATAGCCTGCGAAGCACTGACACGTTCGATTTCGCCCACGGCGATCGGCAAGACTGCCTTATAGCCCGCGGTACCGTCGGCCTGGCCATCCGTCCCGGCACCCTGAGAGCCATCCAGGGAAAGGCCATGCAGCACGATTTCGCGCTGGTCGAGGTTCTCCGCGGTCAGGGCCATCTCGAGACTGGCCCCCATGCCATCTGCGTTGTCGGCGCCGGCATCCAGTTCACTCAGATCGTATGAGGCGGTTTGTACGAAAAAGGTGCCATCAGGCGTCGGGAAGTCTTCGATGGCACCGCCAGCGGGGTCGGTCAATGATAACTGGATGGGGCCATAAAGTTCGGCGCCCTCGGAGAGTTCGACGATCCCGTCGCCATCGGCATCCTGGTCCAGCGTCGGCGATTGGGCGGTCTGTAGGCTGCCGTCATCAGCGATGTCGAAGCCGTGGATGTGCTGCGGGTGCACCATCCCGGCTTCCACCCCAAGGCCGGTGGTCACGACGGTCAGTGTGTTGGTCTCGGAGTCGAGAGCCAGGAACGCACCCCCTGAGACACCGCTGCTGTTGAGCGCTGTGTAGTCGACCTTGTAGAACGCATCGGCATTTACCAGTGCGTTGTAGGAGTCACTTGCCGAGCCTAGTCGATCCTGGGACAGAGCATTATGAGCCATGATCCATTACTCCTCTTTGAGACGTACATCACATTCAGCGTCACGGCCGGGTTCGCAAATCGCTTTATTGCGCGATGACGCATCCGGCAAGTGCAGATACGTCCGTCAAGCCAATATGGATTCAGGTTCTTTCGCTTTTTGTGACGCCATCCGGACGCGAGGTTGCGGCCGGGAGAGGCGCTGCTTGTGGCTCATGCACGGCGCCTGAGCCGTCAGCTCAGGCGTTGGTCGAGCTCCCGCCACAGCGTCGCATAGGCCCTGGCCGCGGCGCTGCGCGGGGCGAAGTCGCGCACCGGAGCGCGCTCGAGGCCCATGCGTTCGACCACGCTGGCCGAGGGGATGGCCGTCGACAGCCGCAGCGGCCATTGCTCCTGCAGGCCGGCCATCACCTCGCGGTGCAGGGTGCGCCGCCGGTCGGCGAGGGTGACGAAGGGCCAGCGCGGACAGGCGATGTCGCGGTCGTCCAGGAAGCCCTCGAGCTGCTCCAGGGTGCGCAGCGAAAGTACGGTCGGCACGACTGGCACCAGTAGGGCATCGACGCTGGAGAAGATGTTTTCCGAGAGGTGGGAGAGGCTCGGGGGGCAGTCGAGGATGACCAGGTCGTAGTCGCTGCGTACCGGCTTGAGGATCTGTCGCAGATGGCTGTGACCTCGCTTGGCGAGCAGGGCGTCCATCTCCCGGGAGGCCAGGGCCGCCGGCAGCAGGTCGAGCCCTTCGACCCGGGTGGCGCGGATTACCTTGTCGAAGGAGGCCTTGCCCTTGACCAGCTTGCCCACGCCGCCGCGCAGTCGCGGTTTGACGCGCAGGTAGAAGCTGGTGGCCGCCTGGGGGTCCAGGTCCCAGAGCAGCACGCGATATCCCGCCCGCGCGGCTTCCGCCGCCAGGTTCACCGCCGAGGCGGTCTTGCCGACGCCGCCCTTGATGCTGTAGAGCGCCAGCATGCGCATGGGATGCGTGTCCTGTCGTGGAATTGTCATGAAGTCGACACGGGAGCATAACAGGCTCGCCATCTCGGGATGTTACGGCGAGATGATGGTGGCCGCCCTGCGACGATCGGACGCCCCGGGAGGCGGCGATGAGCGGGGCTCAGGGCAGGGTCAGGGCAGAGGTAGTACGCGGCGCAACTGCTGCAGTCGCCGCGCGGTGATCCAGGCAAACAGCCCGCGCTTCGCGATGCGCTTGGCGGCGGCGGGATGGCGCAGAGACCACCAGAGCAGCAGGGCGCTGCCAGCGAGCGCCGGCAGTCGATAGCGCTGCATGGCCTGCCAGCCGGCCTCTAGCGGGCGAGCCGCGGACTGCCAGCGCTGCGCCTCCACCAGCAGGTCGAGTCGCTGCTGCTCGATGGCGGCCTCGAGGGCCGCCTTGCGTGCCCGTCGCTCAGTCCTGCGCATCGCGGTGGGTCTCCAACAGCTCGCGGTCCAGCGCCAGATGCTTGAGGGTATCGACCAGCAGGGTGCGCCGTCTGGCCAGGTGGAGCACCCAGCCCGCGAGCCCCAGGCCGCTGAACAGCAGCACGCCGGCGCTGACGCCGATGGCGGTCAGCCGGTGGCTGTCCCAGAAGGCGACGATGACCAGGGCGGTCAGGGTCCCCAGCCCCAGAAGCAGCAGCAACAGGCTGATCCCGGCCAGCATCAGCAGGGTGACCAGACGGGCACGCTCCTCCTCGAGCTCCAGCACGGCGAGACGCAGTCGCGTCTCGCCGGTGGCGAGCAGGCTGCCCAGCAGGCGCTTGCCGGCGCCGAACAGTCGCTGAGCCGGTCCCTGGCTCTGGGCCATCAGCGCCGCCCGATCAGCATGCCGACCACCACGCCCACGGCGGCGCCGATGCCGATGCTGGTCCAGGGGTTCTCGTGGACATAGCGGTCGCAGGCGTCGGCCTGGTGGGTCACGGAGTCGCGAGCGTCATGGTAGGCACGTTCGCCGCGGGCCTCGAGGCGGGCGCGGGTCTCGTTGAGACGCTTCTCCGCCCGCTCTCTCAGTTCCTTGATGTTGTGGCGGGAATCGTCCGCGGTGGCGTTCACCAGCTCCTCGATGGTGTGCGAGAGATGGCGCAGGTCTTCCTTGAGCTGGCGGGTGCTTTCACGGGTATGGGACCGGTGTTCGGTCCCGCTGTTGTCCTGGTTATGGGGCGCTTGGTCGGTCATCGGGTCATCCTCTGACGGTACATGACAGCCCCAGCATAGCAGCCGCTCTCGCTCACCGTAATGGCCCGGGGCGGGTCATTGCTCGAAGCTGCCGGTGGAGAACAGCGGGTTGAGGCTGAAGCCCACGCTCAGGCGCTGCACGCTGCGGTTGTAGTCGATCAGGCTGTCGCCGTAGCCGTGGTAGTACTGGAGGTGCCCCCGAACCTTGCCGAACAGCGGCCAGGAGTAGTCGAGCTGGGCGCCCATGTGGCCGCGGTCCGGGTTGCCGCGCCACAGCAGGCTGGCCTCGTGGTCGTCGAACAGCCGGCGTGCCACCGTGACGTCGCCGTAACCCAGGTACTCGTGGATGTCGGGATTGTCGTCCTCGCCCTCGGCTTCCGGGAGTCGCCAGTAGGGTGCCAGCGAGACGGCCCAGTCGTCGTTGATGAAGGTGCTGGTCAGGATCAGCCGGTTCCAGCTGCGCGACAGGTCGCCGGAGCGTCCGTTGGACTGGTGATTGATGGCGATGCGATTGTTGATGTTGGTCCAGCCGGCCAAGGTCCAGTCGTTGTCGAAGTCGATGAACGCCTCGGGCTCGTAGTTGGTCTCGCGGAAGGGCGATGAGGCGTCGGCGTTGTAGGCCTGCCACCAGCTACGCTGGGTATAGCCGAAATAGAGATCGCCGTGGCCCAGAATCAGCTCCTCGGCGAGCTGGAACTTGGCGCTGAACTGGAACTTCACTTCCAGGCGGTCGGGATTGGCCTTCTCGTCGATCTCACGGAAGCCGCTCTCGTTGGGGCTGGTGGTATAGCTGAGCGGCAGCAGGTAGTTGCGGTGGTGAGTGGTGATGGCGAAGGGGTTGGCGGCCGACTCCTCCTCGAGCAGGCGTCGCTCGGCGACCGACGCCTCGAGTTCCGGCTTGGCCTGCGAGGCATCGGTATCGGCCTCGGGCGTCTCGGCCGCGACGGCCGGCTGACGGGCCAGGCGCGCGCGCAGCTCGCCGATCTCGGACTGGAGCGAGTCGATACGATCGCGAATGGCCTGTCGCTCGGCATCGCCGAGCGGTTCGTCGGTCTGGGCATGGGCCGTCCCCTGGCTGGCCAGGGCGGCGGCCAGCGCAAGCGCCGACAGTCGGGGCAATGAGCATGAAGCCATGGTGCTGCGGCTACCTTGTCGAGGTTGATAGGTCGTTCTATCACGCCCGTCGGGCAAGTCAACGGGCCTGGCCGAGTGGCGTGGCGATTGCCTTGTCGGCTCGGGCGGTCGAGAATCCGGGACACGGCCCATGGTAACGCTCTCGACGAGGTGCCCTTGATCGCTTTTCCACGCCCCTGGCGGCTCGCCCGCTTTCACATTCTTTGCCTCGTGCTGCTGGCGCTGGTCCTGGTGCCGCTGGCCGTGCCGGCCGCCGAACTGCCCGAGCGTGCCGCGCTGGAGGAACGGCTCGCCTCCCTGCAGCCCGCCGAGGGAAAGACGGCCGACGAGGCCACCCAGGCCGACATCGAGGCGCTGGAGTCGGCCCTGGCGGGGCTCGAGTCGCTGGACGAGGTCGAGACCCGGCTGAACGAGCTGGAGGAGCGTGCCGAGCGCGTGCCCCAGGAGCTGGGCGAGACCAGCCGGGCCTTGGCGGCCGCCCGACAGGCCCAGGATCCGGTGCCGGGAGACGAGGAGCTCGAGGCGCTGGAACTCGACACCCTGGAGACGCGCCGCGAGTCGGCGAGCGACGACCTGGAGGAGGCGCAGGATCGTCTCGCCGAGGTGGAAACCCGCCTGTTGGGCACCCAGACCCTGCCCGAGCGGGCCCAGCAGGGGATCGGGGAGGCGACCGCGGCGATGGACGAGCATCGACGCGCCCTGGAGGAGCTGGCGGCCCGGGAAGCGGCGGATGGCGATCCCCAGCGCCTGCGCCACCTCATCGCTCGCCGGCTCGCCGAGCGTCGCCTTGCCCTGCATCAGCGCGAACTGGCCACCAACTCGCGCTTTCGGGAGCTGGCCCAGCAGCGACGCGATCTGCTTCGCCTCCGGGTGGAACGCCTCGAGGCACGGGTCAGGGCCCTGCAGGGCGCCCTCGAGCGTCGCCGTCGCGAGCAGTCGGAGGAGGCCATCGCCCAGGCGGTTCGCGACGAGCCGGAGGGCGTGGCTCGTCATCCGCTGATCCTGGAGGCCCAGCAGCTCAATCGCGAGATGAGCCTCGAGCTGCTGCGCGCCACCAGCCGGGCCAACGACCTGGCCCGCCAGGGGCAGGAAGCGCGTCGACGCCTCGATCGCGTGCGCCAGATGCAGCGCGGCCTCTCCGAGCACATCGAGGCGATTCGCGGCAGTCCGCTGCTGTCGCGCATCCTGCGCGAGCAGCGCCAGGCCCTGCCGCAGGTCGAGACCGGCGGCGGCCTCAAGGAGGAGATCGCCGACCTGCGCCTCAAGCAGTTCGACCTCGACCGCCAGCGCGAACGCCTGCAGGACGCCGAATCGCTGGCCCGCCAGCGCCTCCAGGAGGCCGACGCGGATGCCTCCGCGGCCGTCCGCGACTCCCTGACCCAGTTGCTGCAGGCGCGCCGCGAACTGCTCGATCGGCTGGAGCCGACCTACGGTGAGGTGCTGACCGCCGCCATCGAGCTGCAGCTCAACCAGCAGCAGCTGCTCGAGACCAGTCGCGACCTGCGTGCGGCCATCGACGAGCAGTTGTTCTGGGTCGCCAATGCCCGGCCCCTGGATCTGACCTGGCTGCTGCGGCTGCCGGGCCACCTGCAGGCCGAGTGGCGGGAGGGCGAGTGGCGCCAGGCCCTGCCGACCCGGTGGCGCTGGCCCGATGCCGGGGCCCTGCTGGGGGTGCCGGTCCTGCTGCTGGCCGGCCTGTTGCTGGGGCTGCGCCGGCCGCTGTCTCGACGGCTCGAGCGGCTGCACGGCGAGATCGGCCACCTGCGCCAGGACAGCCAGGGGCACACCCCGCTGGCGGTGGCGCTGGAGGCCTTGCTGGCCCTGCCGGGGCCGCTGTGCCTGGTGGCGCTGTCCCTGGCCCTGACCCAGGGCGGTGCCGGTATCGCCGCGAGCATCGGCTGGGCGTTGGCGCACCTCGCCCTGGCCTGGGCGGTGCTGGCCTGGTCGAGGGGCCTGCTGGTCCCCGACGGGGTGGCCATCCGCCATTTCCACTGGTCGACCGGTTACGTGGTGGAGCTGCGGCGGTGGTTGCTGTGGCTCGGGGTGGCCCTGGTGCCGGTGCTCTTCGTGGGCACCCTGGCGCGGGAGGCGGCCATCGACCTGACCCAGCGCCCGGTGGCCCTGCTACTACTGCTGGCGGGGCTGGCGGGCATGAGCCTGGCGCTGGCCAAGCTGATCCTGGCCCATGTGCCCTTCTTCGGCCTCAAGCTGTTCCGCCTGCTGGTGGGTCTGGCGATGGCGGTGGTGCCTCTGGTGCTGGGCGGCCTGGTGGTCTATGGCTTCGCCTACACGGCGCTCAGCCTGGTGGCGCGCTTCGTCATCACCCTCTACCTGCTGGGCGTGTGGATCCTGGTCGAAGCGGCCGTGGTGCGGGGGCTGGCGGTGGCGGCGCGGCGGCTGGCCTATCGCCGGGCCCTGGCGCGGCGCCGCGCCCTCGCCGAGGAGACCGACAACGGCGAACACGAGCACGGGGTCGAGGTGGTCGAGGAGCCGCCGCTGGACATGCAGCAGGTCAACCAGCAGTCGCTGCGGCTGTCCAAGCTGATCCTGATGCTGGCCTTCCTGGTGGTGCTCTACCTGGTGTGGGCCGACCTGCTGGCGGTGTTCGGCTATCTCGACCAGGTGATGGTGTTCGGTGGCGAGGGCCAGCAGGGCACCGATCTGGTGGGGGCCTCGATCTCGGTGGCCGACCTCTTCGTGGCGCTGCTGGTGGTGGCATTGACCCTGATCATGGCGCGCAACCTCCCGGGCCTGCTCGAGGTGATGGTGCTGTCGCGCCTCGAGCTCAAGCAGGGCAGCGCCTATGCCATCAGTTCACTGCTCTCCTATACCATCGTCGGCACCGGCGTGGTCTGGGCGCTCGGCACCCTCGGGGTGTCCTGGAGCAAGCTGCAGTGGCTGGTGGCGGCGCTGGGCGTGGGGCTGGGCTTCGGCCTGCAGGAGATCTTCGCCAACTTCATCTCCGGGCTGATCATCCTGTTCGAGCGCCCGGTGCGCATCGGCGACACCATCACGCTCGGTAACCTGACCGGCACGGTCAATCGCATCCGCATCCGTGCCACCACGGTGACCGACTTCGACCGCAAGGAAATCATCATTCCCAACAAGACCTTCGTCACCGATCAGCTGATCAACTGGTCGCTGTCGGACAACATCACCCGGGTGATCCTGACCTATGGCGTGGCCTACGGCAGCGATCATCGGCTGGTGCAGCGGCTGCTCTACCGGGTCGCCGAGGAGAACGAGCGGGTACTGGTCGACCCCGAGCCCCAGGTGTTCTTCATGCGTTACGGCGCCAATAGCCTGGAGTTCGAGCTGCGCATCTTCGTCAACAGCCTGGGGGATCGGCTGTTCGCCACCGACGAGATCAACGGGCGGGTCGGCGAGCTGTTCGCCGAGCACGGGCTGGAAGTGGCCTTCAACCAGCTGGATGTCTGGCTGCGCGACCGCAACGGGAACGAGGCCAGGGTCGTCGGTCGCCGCGACGGGGAGACGCCGTCGCATCCGCCGCCGGGGGCCGGCGGCGACCCCGGCGACCTGGATGCAGGCGACGGCGGTGGGGGTGACGCCGGGCGCTGAGCCCGTTCAGCCCAGGCGGGCGTAGAGCAGGAACTCGCGATTGCCGTCGCCGCCGCGGATCGGGCTTTCCTGCCAGTGGCGGATCGCGAAGCCATGGGCGGCGCAGGCCTCGCGCAGGCGGGCTTCCACCTGGGCGTAGCGCGCGGGCTCGGTGACCAGCCCCCGGGCGTTGACGCCCTCGGGGCCGACCTCGAACTGTGGCTTGACCAGCGACACCAGTTCGCCGCCGGCGGGCAATAACGCGGCCAGCTCCGGCAGGATCAGCGTCTGCGAGATGAAGGACACGTCCATGACCGCCAGCGTCGCCGGATGGTCGGCCAGCGCCGCGGCGAGCCGCGGATCGCCGCGCATGGCGCGGGCGTTCAGTCCTTCCAGGCAGGTGATGCGCGCCTCGTCGCGCAGTTCGGGGGCGAGCTGGTCGTGGCCGACCTCCACGCCGATCACGTGTGCCGCGCCATGGCGCAGCGCGCAGTCGCTGAAGCCGCCGGTGGACTGGCCCACGTCGAGGACCGTGACGCCCTCGAGCGGCAGCGACAGGGCGTCGAGCACCGCCTCCAGCTTGAGCCCGGCGCGGGACACGTAGCGCTCCTCCGGGTCGTCCTCCACCAGCAGGCGGGCCGTGTCGGGGAGTTTCTCGCCGGGCTTGGTCAGCACCCGGCCGTCGTCGGCCAGGCGCACCCGGCCGTGGCGGATCAGGCGCTGGGCGCGAGTGCGCGAGCGGGCCAGTCCCTGGTGGAGCAGCAGCTGGTCGAGGCGTGGCATGGGGCGTTCCGACGGTAGCAGCGACATGGACCCGCCATTATGCCACAGCGGGTCGCTCGGCCGTCGTTCAGGCGCCGGGGTCGGCCTGCAGGCCACCCGGCGGCAGGCGTTCGCCCCCCCAGCTGCGCTGCAGGTAGCCGATCACCCGGTCCAGCTCGGCCTGCTCCACCTGGGCCAGCTCGCCGCGTTCCAGGGGGTCGTGGTGGAAGATGTAGAGCCGGGAGGCGAACTGCTCGAAGGGCAGCGAGGCCTCGCCGAAGCGCTCCCCGCGCCCGGCGGTGCTGACCCGCACCCCGTCGCCCCAGTCCTGGCCGCTGTCGTTGTTGGGGTTGTAGAAGTAGACCCGCATCTCCTCGGCGGGGTCGAGGCTGACCCGCAGCAGGGTGATGGCATGCCAGCCGATGAAGCGGGCGGCGCTGTCGGTGACGGCGATGCCCGCCGGCTGGGGATGGATCAACGGCTGGTTGCCGTTGTAGTAGGGGTGGTAGCTGGCGTAGAAGTGGCGCAGGAAGGCGTCCAGGTCGACGATCCGGCCGCTGGCCACGTCGACGTTGATGCGAAAGCCGCGCCCCGACCACCAGCCGTGGAACTCCGGGTTCACCCAGCGGTGGGGGTCGCCCTCGCGACCGATGCAGCGTCGGCCCATCTCGCCGTAGATGCGGTCAAGGTGGGGCACCACGATCAGCGATACCGGGTCCAGGTCCATGGGCAGTTCGGTGGCCACGCCGCCGGTGCTGGCCATCGAGGACAACGGCATGCCTTCGAAGTGCATGATGATCTCGTCGTCGCGGGCCGCCCAGGCCACCATCTGCAGCAGGTAGTCCGGGTCGTTGTAGGCCCACATCGACAGCGCCCGGGCGGACTGGCAGGTCGGGTTGTTGCCCTGGCCCACGCCCAGCGGCAGGCCCAGCATGCACAGCACGCCCTCGAGCAGCCGGGCCCGCGGCGACACCGAATCGCCGAAGGCCAGGTTGAGCCGCGCCTCGGACCAGGCGGAGAGCGTGAGCCCGAGCTGGCGCCACATGGCCGGTGCCACCGGCGGCTGGTAGAGGATGCCGCGCTCGAGCATCAGCGCCAGGCCGTAGACGGCCTGGGGCGTGGCGGGGTAGACGCCGCCGCGGATCAGCGCATGGACCAGCTCGCGGTAGCACAGCAGGCAGTCTCGACCGGTGGACGACAGCCCCAGGGCCTCGCTGATCAGCTGGTCGCCGTGCTCGGTGAGGTGGCGCAGCAGCACCGGGTGATAGGGCGACACCAGGCCGGTATCGTGCATCGCCCGGGCGAATCCGGTGGCCTCGGCTTGCAGGGCGGGGGTGTCCATGCCGGCCAGGCGCTCCCGATAGACGTCGACGCCCGGGTCCTCGCGGCTGGCATGGGTGGGGCCGAACAGCGAGCTGACCAAGCGGTCGGCGCCCTGGCCGCTGGCGCCCAGGTCGATCGCCGGGTCGGCCTGGGAGACGGCGATCTGGGTGATCATCTGCTTCACCGGCTCGACCTGGATCGGGCGCTGCTGCAGGATCCGCCAGATCTCCGCGATCAGCTTGTCGATGATGTGTTCGTAGCCGATACGCCGGGCCAGGTGCGCGAAGAGGTGCCGGGGCAGGGCGGCCAGGCGCCCCTGAGACTCGCGCTCGGCCTCGCTGGGCGCGCCGAACAGCAGCCACAGGTTCAGGGCGATCACCTGGGTCAGGTAATGGTGCGCCTGTTCCGCCGAGACCTGGGCATGGCGATACTCGCCCTTGGCCACCGCCAGCAGTCGCAGTTCGCTGAGTGCCTCGATCACGACGGTGTTGGCGTCCGGGCTCTTCAGTGCCTGGGTGGTCAGCGAGGGCACCAGGAACTGGGGGGTGGCCCAGTCCGAGCCCTCGAAGACGCCGGCCGTTTCCAGGCTCTCGGCCCGGGCCTCCATCGCCGCGGCGCCACCCTCCAGCAGCAACACCCGTCGGGCCGTGTCGAGCACCCGTGGCAGCTTGCCCGGCTTGGCGAAGGCCTTGGCGCCGGCCAGAAGGCCGACGGCTTCGTCCAGTCTGGCCAGCAGGCCCGTGAGCCTGTCGTCGCTGGCTCCGGCTTGGTCGGGTTGCGTGGTCACGCCGACTCCTCGTCGTCAGGTTGTCATGACCGACATGACGCCCCCTTCAGACATAGAAATCAAGTTCTTCCAGGTTCTTGAGCAGGTCGCGCATGCGATGGGGGTCGTCGCCCTTGAAGTACACCAGGCCCCAGTGAGTGCCGAAGGCGGTGCGCTTGGTGACGGTTTCCTGCAAGGGGGGCGTCAGCTCGTGGGACTCGAAATAGGGGTCGTCCTCGATCTGCTCGGGAATCTCCAGTCGGCTGACCACCCGCAGGCGCGGATAGACCCCGAAGCAGCCGGCGTAGCCGTCGGCGTCGACCACCTCCCTGGGGAAGAAGTTCTTGACCTCCTCGGCGGTGGACTTGGGATCGAACACCAGCATGCTGGCCTGGTAGGCGTTGATGCCGTAGACCCGCTCGAGCAGCTCGAAGACCTTGAACCCCGGGGGGCGGTAGGCGACCTCGCCGAAGTACATCTCGCCGTCGCTGGTGACGAAGTACTCGGGGTGGATCAGGCCGAACTCGATGTCGAAGGCCTTGATCAGCTTCTCGATCTGGGCGGTGATCTGGGCCCGATATTTCTCGAGCTCCGGCGAGGCGGGCACGAATACCGAGTAGCCGAGGGTGACGTACTCGGAGATGTTGAGAAAGGCGATCTTGCCATTGTGGATCCAGGCTTCCACGGCGAATTCCCAGCCGTCCAGGTGCGATTCCATCAGCACCGGGAATTCTTCCTCGGGAATGGTATCCACCTCGTCGGGGGTGCGGATCACCCGATGGCCCAGGCAGCCCGCCTTGTCGAAGGCCTTGAGGTGAATCGGGTCGTTGGGGTCGCCGTCGAGTTTCAGCAGCGTCTGGTTGACGCGCTTGAGGAAGCGGATGACGTCGTCTCTGTCGTGAGCCTCCTCGAAGATGCCGACCCGGATCCCGCCGAGCTGGGCGCGACGCTTCATCAAGGCCTTGTCGCGCAGCAGCAGCGACTGGCCGTAGAGCCGCGGGCTGTCGAGGAGCACCGAGTTGATGGCGCCCGCCCACTCCACGGTTTCTTCGAACAGCGGGATGGCCACGTTGACGCCCATCTCCTTGAGCGTTTCGGCGATCTCCATGGAGCGGTCGTTGAGGCGCTCGAAGTTCCAGGACACATAAGGAATATCGTGCTGCTGGCAGTATTCCTCCGCCCAGTCCGGTGCCACCACCACATAGCGCCGGTCGAAGTTCTCGGCGGCCTCGACGGCGTTCAGGCTCCAGCCCAGTAGAGCGATATAACCCTTGTTCGGATCCTTCTTCATGGCGTGCCTCCAGAGTCGGCATGAGAAAAAGGCCCGTCGGCGCCTCGACGCCACGAGCGTATACATGCCTACCACCATAGCAGCTGGGTGCGTTGTTCTTGCCGGCTGTCGTCAACGCCCGGCGCGCTCGGCAATCCATCCTTGCCGAGCGGAGGGCCACTTGATATAGTGCGCGGCGTTCGACAAGTGATTGATCACACGTCGACTTCGGCATTCCAAGCAGTGCCCGCTGTGGTGGCCTCGTCGGTCCTCTCGCAACGCTAAACCGCAAACCCCGCCAGGCCCGGAAGGGAGCAACGGTAGTGGTGGACGCGTGTGCCGGGATGTGGCTGTCGGGGCCGCCTCCATTTCAGCCCTTGTCTCAAGGGGCGTCCTTTCCTCTTCAGCCGCCCGCTGCGCCCATTCCCCGGGGCATCGCTTTTCCCGTATCGACGCGCTTGCAGCCCACTATCGGCCGCGTCATAGTCGTGCCCGAGGCATCGGGGGCGATCGCGCCGTGTCCGCCCGATGCCGTTCCCACACGGTGTTACCCGGCGAGGAGGCGGCAATGAATGCCCAACGGATTCTCTCCCAGTTGATGCAGCAGGCCGGCGCGGGTCGCCGCGGCGGTGTCGATGTCCAGGGGCTGATGGATGGCCTGTCGTCCAGGTTGTCCGGCGGCGAGGCGTCCGGCCAGGCATCGTCGCGTTCCGGCGGTGGGCTCAACAGTGCCCTCGGCGGCGGCGCGCTCGGCCTGCTGCTCGGCTCCAAGCGAGGCCGCAAGCTGGGCGGCAAGGCGCTCAAGTACGGTGCCATCGCCGGCGTCGGGATGCTGGCCTGGAAGGCCTGGCAGGGCTCCCGTGGCGGCGCCTCGGGGGAGGCGGCCGCGGAGGGCGCGCCCCTCGAGGACCTGCAGGGCGAGGCCGGCGAGCAACGCAGCCTGGCCCTGCTGCAGGCGATCATCCTGGCGGCCCGGGCCGATGGCCACATCGACGAGCGCGAGCGGGCGCTGATCACCGAGCAGATCGACGCCATCGGCGCCGACGACGAACTGCATGCCTGGGTGGAGCGCCAGCTGTCGGCGCCCCTGGATGCCCTGGCCCTGGCCCGGCAGGCCGATTCGCCCCAGGCGGCCCGGGAGATGTACCTGACCAGCGTGGCGGTGATCGACGAGGAGAACCCCATGGAACGCGCCTGGCTCGATCAGCTCGCCTCCGGGCTGGGCCTGGACGAGACCGTGAAGCGCTCCCTCGAGCACGAGGCCGGGGCGGCCGGCGAGCCCGAGGCATGACAAGGAACCCCTGATTCGATGTTGACCTTTCACAGTGACGAGACCGGGCGTCGCCGCGCCCGCACCGAGCTCGACGAGGGCCGGCTGGTGACGCCCTACGAATGCCCCGAGCGGGTCGCGCTGGTGCTCGAGCGGATCCGCGAGGTGGGCCTCGGCGAGGTGCGCGCCCCCGAGGTCTTCGGGCTCGAGCCGGTACTGGCCGTGCACGACCGCGGCTACGTGGACTTCATCGCCCGCTGCTGGGACGACTGGTGCGCCGCCGGCCATGGCGGCGAGGCCATTCCCTCCATCTGGCCGACCCGCACCATGCGCGACGACATCATCCCCGAGCACATCGACGGGCGGCTCGGCTACTATGCGCTGGCCGCCGAGACCTCCATCTGCGAGGGCACCTTCGAGGCCGCCATGGCCAGCAAGGACATCGCGCTGTCCGCCGTGCGCCACACGCTGGCCAGCGGCGACCCCTGCTTCGGGCTGTGCCGGCCGCCGGGCCACCATGCCGCCACCGACCAGTTCGGCGGCTACTGCTTCTTCAACAATGCCGCCATCGCCGCCCAGCACGCCCTGGACAGCGGCGTGGCCCGAGTGGCGGTGCTGGACGTCGACTTCCACCACGGCAACGGCACCCAGCAGATCTTCTACGAACGCGACGATGTGCTGTTCGCCTCGCTGCACGGCGATCCGCGCAGCTGTTTCCCCTACTTCCTGGGTCACGCCGACGAGATCGGCCGCGGGCGAGGGGAGGGCTTCACCCTCAATTACCCGATGGCCCCGGGTACGGCCTTCGACGCCTGGTCCCGAGCGCTCGACGACGCCCTGGCGCGCATTCGCGACGCCGGCTGCGAGCTGCTGGTGGTCTCGCTGGGCGTCGATGCCTTCGAACACGATCCCATCAGCGCCTTCAAGCTGACCAGCGACGATTTCACCGAGCTCGGCCGGCGCCTGGCCGGCCTGGGGCTACCCACGACCTTCCTGCTCGAGGGCGGCTATGCGGTGAAGGAGATCGGCATCAATGCCGTCAACGTGCTGTCCGGCTTCGAGGCCGCCATTCACAAGGAGTGATCCATGGCACGCATCCACGACGACAATTCCCGCTCGATCGGCAACACCCCGCTGGTCCGGCTCAACCGGGTCAGCGAGGGGGCGACGATCTGGGCCAAGATCGAGGGCCGCAACCCGGCCTACTCGGTCAAGTGCCGCATCGGCGCGGCGATGATCTGGGACGCTGAAGAGCGCGGCGTGCTCAAGCCCGGCATGAGCATCGTCGAGCCCACCAGCGGCAACACCGGCATCGCCCTGGCTTTCGTCGCCGCGGCCCGCGGCTATCCGCTGCTGCTGACCATGCCGGCCTCGATGAGCCTCGAGCGGCGCAAGGTGCTCAAGGCGCTGGGCGCCGAGCTGGTGCTGACCGAGCCGGCCAAGGGCATGGCCGGGGCCATCGCCAAGGCCAGGGAGCTGGCCGACGCCGAGCCGGACAAGTACTTCCTGCCCCAGCAGTTCGACAACCCGGCCAACCCGCGCATCCACGAGACCACCACCGGCCCGGAGATCTGGCGCGATACCGACGGCGAGGTGGATGTCTTCGTCGCCGGGGTGGGCACCGGCGGTACCCTGACCGGGGTCTCGCGCTACATCAAGGAGACCCAGGGCAAGGCGATCACCAGCGTGGCCGTGGAGCCGGTCGACTCGCCGGTGATCAGCCAGACTCGGGACGGCCAGGCCCCGACGCCCGCCCCGCACAAGATCCAGGGCATCGGCGCCGGCTTCGTGCCGACCAACCTCGACATGTCGCTGGTCGACCGGGTCGAGACCGTCGGCAACGACGAGGCGATGGAGATGGCGCACCGGCTGATGCAGGAGGAGGGGATCCTGTGCGGCATCTCCTGCGGCGCCGCCGTGGTCGCCGCGGTGCGCGTCGCCCGCGACCCGGCGCATCAGGGCAAGAACATCGTCGTGGTGCTGCCGGACAGCGCCGAGCGCTACCTCTCCTCGGCGCTGTTCGCCGGCCGTTTCGGCGAGCTGGAAACCGAGCAGTAAGCCTCGTTCCGGCGGCCCCCGGCCGCCGGCACTGCCCCTGTTGCGCTGCTATCCCTGTGGCGGGGGCAGGCTGGGCACCCAGTCCACCACCCCGAACGTCTCTCCCCCGATCCACGCCAGGAAGCCCACGTAGAGCGCCAGCAGGGCCACGCATTCGCGTCGGGTCAGCACCATGCCGGTGCGCATCATCAGGAACAGCGCCACCGTGGCGGCGGTGAGCACCGCCATCATCGGTGCGGCGATGGAAAAGTTGATCATCGCGGTGCCGGCGATCAGCACCCCGGCCGGAATGCACACCAGCAGGTCGAAGGTATTGCTGCCCAGCACGTTGGCGATGCTGGTCACCCCGCGTCCCCGGCGGGCGGCGCGGATCGACACGAAGGCATCGGGAATCGAGGTGCCGGCCGCCACCACGGTGATGCCCCACAGGAAACTCGGGGTGTCGAAGATCTCGCCGAAGTGGATCGCCGCCTGCACCAGCCCCTCCACGCCGATCACGATCACCGCCAGCGACAGCGCCAGTCGGCCCCACTCGCGGCCGGGGCGGACGTCGCCGGCGTCGACCTCGCCCTCGTGGTCGAGAGTGTCCTGGTACTGCACGAACAGATAGAGGCCGTAGAGCGCCACCGGCATCAGCGCCAGGCCGCGGGTCAGCTCGCCGCTGATCGCGTTCCCGGGGCCGTCCGCCGGGTGATAGATGGCGGCGAAGGCGAAGGTCAGCGTGAGCACCGCCACCGCGATCATGTAGAACTGGGCCTCCTTGTAGACCAGGTCGCGATTGGCGGTCAGCGGCCGACGACTGGCCAGGCCCGACAGCGCGGGAATCACCAGGATATTGAACAGCGCCGAGCCGACGATGGCCGCCACGCCCAGCTCGAACTCGCCGTGCACCAGGGTCGAGATCACCGTGGTGGAAAGCTCCGGAAAGCTCGAGCCCACGGCCACCACGATGGCGCCCTGCACGATGTCCGGCAGTCGGTAGTAGGCCGCGAGGCGCTCGCTGCTGCGCTCGAGCAGGCCGCTGCCGCGCCAGATGACGGCGGTGGCGATCACGGCCACGAGGCTCCAGATCAGGATGGGGGGCATGGCGGTCGTCCCTTCCGTGAATGACGTGCACAGCCTACCAGCCCCTGCGGCCTCGTCCGATGCGGGGACGAGGCTGGCGGCGCCTCTCGGATGACGCGCCCTGCGCCGGGGCGAACCGGTGCGCATCGAGGCTATCGCCGCCGGCTCCTCGCCGACAGGCGCGACAGCGGCCGGCGGGGCCACGCTTTGCGCCCGGGCCGCCACCCGGTAGAATGTGGCCATCTCTTTCCAGCCCGTCGGTGGGCGAGCCCGGTACCGGCGGGGCTTTCGTGTTCGGCTGCCAGCCAGCCCAGCCGCAAGGATTCCGAGCTGCATGAGCTATCAGGTTCTGGCCCGCAAGTGGCGGCCGCGTACCTTCCATGAACTGGTCGGCCAGGAGCATGTCCAGCGCGCCCTGGTCAACGCCCTGGACCAGGGCCGGCTGCACCACGCCTACCTGTTCACCGGCACCCGAGGGGTCGGCAAGACCACCCTGGCGCGGATACTGGCCAAGTGCCTGAACTGCACCGCGGCGGGGCACGGCGACGAGGGCGTGACCTCCACCCCCTGCGGCCAGTGCCCGAGCTGCGAGGCCATCGACCAGGGGCGCTTCGTCGACCTGATCGAGGTCGACGCCGCCTCGCGCACCAAGGTCGAGGACACCCGCGAGCTGCTCGACAACGTGCAGTACGCGCCGACCCAGGGACGCTACAAGGTGTACCTCATCGACGAGGTGCACATGCTCTCCACCAGCAGTTTCAATGCGCTGCTCAAGACCCTGGAAGAGCCGCCGCCCCACGTGAAGTTCCTGCTGGCCACCACCGACCCGCAGAAGCTGCCGCCCACGGTGCTGTCGCGCTGCCTGCAGTTCACCCTCAAGCACATGCCGCCGGAACGCATCGTCGGCCATCTCTCCCAGGTGCTCGAGGCAGAGGACGTCTCCTTCGAGGAGAGTGCGCTGTGGCTGCTGGGCAAGGCCGCCGAGGGCTCGATGCGCGACGCCATGAGCCTGACCGACCAGGCCATCGCCTTCGGCCAGGGCGCGGTGCGCCACGCCGACGTGGCGGCCATGCTCGGCACCCTCGATCACCGCCATGTGCTGGCGCTGCTCGAGGCGCTGGCCGAGGTCGACGCCGCCCGGGTGCTGGCCGAGGTCGCCGCCCTGGCCGAGCAGGGGCCGGATTTCGCCGGCGTGCTCGACGACGTCACCGGCGTGCTGCATCGCCTGGCCGTCGCCCAGATGGTGCCCGAGGCCCTGGACAACGGCCACGGCGACCGCGAGACGCTGCTGGCGCTGGCCGCGCGCTTCACCGCCGAGGACATCCAGCTCTACTATCAGGTCGGCATCCAGGGCCGCGGCGAC
This sequence comes from Halomonas sp. ABH4_019, assembly GCF_056159885.1. Taxonomy (NCBI): domain Bacteria; kingdom Pseudomonadati; phylum Pseudomonadota; class Gammaproteobacteria; order Oceanospirillales; family Halomonadaceae; genus Halomonas; species Halomonas sp. ABH4_019. The sequence goes on along the minus strand of NZ_JBSWWC010000001.1, from coordinate 97,339 downwards.
ATGGCCCATGCGCCGGACCTGCGCACCGCGCTCGAGATGACCCTGCTGCGCATGCTGGCCTTCCGGCCCCAGGGCGTGCCCAGGCCGGCCCAGACGCCGCTGCCGATGCGCGGCGACGGCGGCGCGCCCGCGGCCGGAGGCGGTGGCGGGCAGCCGGGTGGCGATGATCAAGCCGCCGGCGCCGCTACGGCGCCGAGTGGTACCGCCGCCGCCGCGCCTGACGCTTCTGCGCCGCGGCCCATGGCCGAATCCGCACCCGCTTCCGACGCGCCGGCCCCTCGGCCCGACGTCGCGCCCGAGCCGGCGCCTGAACCGGCCTCCGCGCCGGTCGACGCTGCCGAGCCGTCCGAGCCGTCCGAGCCGGCCGAGCCGGCCGGTCAGCCGCAGCCGGTGCCCGAGCCGCCGCCCTGGATCGAGGACGCACCCGCTCAGGAGATGCCTGTTCAGGACGCCCCCGTTCAGGACATGCCGGTACAGGACATGCCGGTACAGGACGTGCCCGCTCCGGCGGCGCCGATGCCGGAACCGTCGTCTGAACCCGCGGTATCCGAGTGCGCAGCGCCCGAGCCACGGCCCGAACCGGCTCCTGAGCCCGCGCCTGCGCCTGCGCCCGAACCGCAGTCCGCATCCGCCGAGGCGCCGGCCTCCGCCTCGCTGGCAGAGGCCGGCTCGGGCGAGCTGACCCACGCTACCTGGCTGGCGCGCTTCGATTCCCTGGGGCTCTCGGGCCTGACGCGCAACCTGGCCGCCCATTGCGTGGTCGAAGCCGACGACGGCGTGGCGTTGACGCTGCGTCTCGATCCGTCCCAGGCGGCCATGCAGGCCGAGGTCCACGTCGAGCGGATCCGCCAGGCGCTGGCCGGCGCCGGCATCGAACGTCGCCTGACTGTGGCCGACGGGCCGCTGCCCGCGGGGGTCGAGACCCCCAAGCAGCGCGCCGACCGCCTGGCCGCCGAGCGCCATGCCGAGGCGGTGGCCTCACTGCAGGCCGACCCCCAGGTGCAGAAGATCCAGCAGGCCTTCGGCGCCAGGCTGATCGAGACCACGGTGAAGCCCGCCGAGGCGGGTCGCCACTGACCGCCGAGTCGACGCGCACGGCTCTCAAACACAGAAGGGGCGCCGAGTCGGCCCCGCGGAACATCCAATCGAGAGGACGAGACCATGATGAAGGGTGGAATGGGCAACCTGATGAAGCAGGCCCAGGAGATGCAGGAGAAGATGCAGCAGGCCCAGGAGGAGGTCGCCAAGGCCGAGGTCCATGGCGAAGCCGGGGCCGGCATGATCAAGATCACCATGAACGGCCGTCACGACGTGCTCAAGGTCGACATCGATCCGAGCGTCATGGAAGAGGACAAGGAGCTGCTCGAGGATCTGCTGGCCGCCGCGGTCAACGATGCCGTGCGCAAGGTCGAGGCCAACTCCAAGCAGCTGATGGAAGATGCCACCTCCGGGATGAATCTGCCGCCCGGGTTCAAGATGCCCTTCTAAGGCATCCCGCCCCGAGATCGACGAGGGATGGGCGTCCGCGGGGCGCTCATCCCACCGCCTGACGAGACTGGATTCCTGGACGACCCATGAGCTTTTCTCCCCTGGTCGAACGGCTGATGGAGGCCTTCCGGGTGCTGCCCGGCGTCGGCCCCAAGACCGCCCAGCGCATGGCCATGCACCTGCTCGAACGCGATCGTGACGGCGGTCGACGGCTGGTGGAGTCGCTCGGCCTGGCCCTCGAGGCGGTGGGCTATTGCCGACGCTGCCGCACCCTCACCGAGGAGGAGCTGTGCGGCATCTGTGCCAGTCCCCGTCGCGACGACGGCGTGCTGTGCGTGGTGGAATCGCCCGCCGACCAGCTCGCCATCGAGGAGGCCGGCGGCTATCGGGGCCGCTATTTCGTGCTGCACGGCCATCTCTCGCCGCTGGATGGCATCGGGCCCGAGGATATCGGCCTCGACCTGCTGGACGCCCGGGTCGCCGAGGGCGGCATCGAGGAGGTGATCCTGGCCACCAACCCCACCGTCGAGGGCGAGGCCACGGCCCACTATATCGCCGCCCAGCTCGCCCCGCAGGGCGTCAAGCTCTCGCGCCTGGCCTATGGCGTGCCGATGGGCGGCGAGCTCGAATACGTCGACGGCGGCACCCTGAGCCGCGCCTTCAACGGCCGGTTGCCCTTCCAGGGCGAGTGACCGTCGTCTCACCTTCCTGCCATGTCGGATGACCGCATGTCCCTGACTCCCGAGATCCGCTGGATCGACACTCCCGAGGCCCTGGATGCCGCCTGCGCCGAGGTGGCCGGGGCCGATGTCCTGGCCCTGGACACCGAATTCTTTCGCGAGCGCACCTTTCATCCGGTGCCGGCGCTGATCCAGTTCTGTGCTGGCGGGCCGGCCTTCCTGGTCGATCCGCTGGAGGTCGCCTGCACCGAGCGCTTCCGCCGCCTGCTCTCCGAGGGGCCGCTCAAGCTGCTCCATGCCTCCAGCGAGGACCTGGAGGTGTTCGCCCACTGGGCCGGCGTGCCGGTGGCGCCGTTGGTGGATACCCAGATCGCCCAGTCGCTGCTCGGCGAGGTGCCGGCCATGGGCTACCAGAAGCTGGTCGAGCACTGGGTGGGCGAGACCCTGCCCAAGGACGAGACGCGCTCGAACTGGCTGGAACGCCCGCTCTCCGAGGCCCAGAAGACCTACGCAGCGCTGGACGTGGTCTACCTGCTCGACGTCTGGTCCGGCCAGCACGAATCCCTGGAGCGCCACGGGCGCCTGGCCTGGCTGGAAGAGGACTGTGCGGTCCTGGTGGACCAGGCCACCCGCAGCGACGACGCCGACGGCCAGTGGTACCTGCGACAGCGCAACCTGTGGCGACTGGGTCCTCGGCAGATCGAGGCCTACCGGCGGCTGACCATCTGGCGCGAGGGCGAGGTGCGTCGCCGGGACCTGCCGCGCGGCTGGCTGGTCAGCGACAAGCTGCTGTTCGCCATCGCCGAGCGGCTGCCCGAGAATCGCTTCGAGCTGGCCTCGGTGGAGGGCATCAAGCCGCCGCTGGTCAAGCGCGAGGGCGATATCCTGCTGGCGCTGGTCAAGGAGGCGCGCCATCTTGAGGAGAGCGAGCTGGCGCCGGCGCCGCTGTCGCCGCTGTCGCCGGCCTTCAAGCGCTGCCTGAAGGCCATGAAGAAGGTCGTGGGCGGCGAGGCCGAATCCCTGGGCGTGGCGCCGGAGGTGCTGATGCGTCGCCGTGACCTGGAGGCCCTGGCCAGCGCCAAGCTGCGCGGCCGGCCGTTGCCGTTGCCCGTCGGCTGGCGCGGCGAGCGCCTGGCCGCGAGCCTGGAGCGCACCCTGAACGAGGTGGGAGAGCCCGCATGACGACCCTGAACGGCAAGCTGTTGTGCGAGGTGTTCAAGAGCCCGCGCAAGGACGAGATGTACCTCTACGTGGACAAGCGCCGCGGCCTCGAGGGCGTGCCCGAGGCGCTGCTCGAGCGCTTCGGGCGGCCGGTCTCGGCGATGACCCTGATCCTCACCCCCGGCAAGCGGCTGGCCCGGGCCAGCGGCGCCGAGGTGATGGCCGCCATCGCGGAGAAGGGCTTCTACCTGCAGTTGCCCCCGGCCAGGGAGGAGTATCTGCTGGATCTTTACCGGACGCCTACGGAAGCAAAATATTAGGCTGCGGGCTGCGGGCTGCGGGCTGCGGGCTGCGGGCTGCGGGCTGCGGGCTGCGGGCTGCGGGCTGCGGGCTGCGGGCTGCGGGCTGCGGGTCGGCAGGCTTGCGATGAATCGCTCGTTGCCCGGGGCTCGCTGCTCGCGGCTTGTTTGCCACTAACCGATCGACGACGGTGACGATGAGAGAACGTTTCTGGGAGCGCTTCCCGCTGGAAGAGCTGACCAATGAGGAGTGGGAGGCGCTGTGCGACGGCTGCGGCCAGTGCTGCCTGCTCAAGTTCCTGGACGAGGAGGGCGACCTGGCGGTGCTCAACGTGGCCTGCGAGCTGCTGGACATCCAGGGGTGTCGCTGCGGCGACTATGCCCACCGCTTCGAGCGGGTGCCGGACTGTCAGCAGCTGACCGTCGACCGCATCGAGCAGTTCCGCTGGCTGCCCAGGTCATGCGCCTATCGGCGCCTGGCCGAGGGGCGCAAGCTGGCCGGCTGGCACCCGCTGATCTCCGGCGATCCCGAGCGGGTCCATCGCAAGGGCATCAGCGTGCGCAGCTTCGCCGTGTCCCAGGCCGAGGTCCCAGAGGAAGACCTCGAGGACCATATCATCGCCATCCTGCCGATCGACGGTTAGGTCGCCCGATAGGGGGCGAAGACAAAGAGAGGCGGCCAAGCGGCCGCCTCTTGCGTTTTTGTGCCGCTCGCTTAGGCTTCCCGCGCTTCCAGCCCCAGCGCCCACAGGATGAAGGCATCCTGGCGGGCGTTGTCGTGCCAGCCTTTGAAGCGCCCCGAGGCACCGCCGTGGCCGGCCTCCAGGTCGGTCCGCAGCAGCGTGGGATGCTCGCTGGCGTCGACGCCGCCGGCCTCGGCCAGCTCGGTGAGGCGCGCATACAGCTTGGCCGGTTCCCAGTAGGGCACCCGGGTGTCGTGCCAGCTGCCCTGGAGGAACACCGGCGGCCAGGGACGCTCGGGCAGGTTGTCCAGCGGCGAGTAGTCGCGGATGCGGCGCCGCGCGGCGGGCTCGCGGGGATCGCCCCACTCGCTGTACTCGGCGGTGGTCAGCGGCAGGTCGGGGTTCTCCATGGTGCGCAGCACGTCGACGAAGGGCACGTCGAGCACCGCGGCACGGAAGCGATCCGGTGCCAGGTTGAGGCTGGTGCCGACCAGCAACCCGCCGGCGCTGGCGCCGTAGGCGACCAGTCGCTCGCCGTCACTGAAGCCCTGCTCGACCAGGGCATCGCGGGCGGCCAGGAAATCCCGAAAGCTGTTGGCCTTGTGCTCGAGCTTGCCGGCCAGGTACCAGGGCTCGCCGCGGTCGCCGCCGCCGCGCACGTGGGCGACCGCGAAGGCCGCGCCCCGCGCCAGCAGTTCGAGGCGGGCCACCGAGAACCAGGGATCGAGCACCTCGCCGTAGGCGCCGTAGCCGTAGAGCAGGGTGGGCAGCGGATGGCCGCTGAGGTCGGCCCGCATCACCACCGAGACCGGCACGCGCTCGCCGTCGTGGGAGGTCGCCCACAGCCGCTCGCAGGTCAGTTGCTCGGGGCGCAGGTCGCCGTGTACCGGCTGTTGCTTGAGGAGGCGGCGCTCGCCGCTGTCCAGGTCCAGTTCGGTCCAGGTCACCGGCAGGGTGAAGGACTCCTCGCGCAGCCGCAGCCGGCGCTCGTCGAAGTGCGGGGCGTCGCCGAGGGACAGGCTGCAGGGCGTCTCGGGCAGCGTCAGTCGCTCATCGCGGCCGACAGCATGGCGCGCGTCGAGCTCGATCACCCTCAGGTGCACCTGGGCCTGGTGATGGTCGCGCTCGGTGGCCACCAGGCCCCAGGCGAAGGCGTCCACGCCCTCGAGGGTGGTGTCCTGGCGATGCGCGAGCAGTCGCTGCGGTGGCGCCTCGGGGTCGGCCTCGTCGACGCGGTCGAGGCAGAAGTGGGGCGCCTCGCGGTTGTGCAGCACGTAGAAGTGCCCGGGGCGGTGGTCAATGGCATACTCCACGCCGTGCTCCCGGGGGCGGAAGCGCCGCGGCGGGGTCGCCGGGGCCGCGGCCGGAACCAGGTGGACCTCGCTGGTGTCCTTGGAGGCGGTTTCCAGCAACAGCCACTGGCGGGAGCGGGTCTTGCCGAGCCCCAGCCAGAATTCCGGGTCGTCCTCGCGCAGCATCAGCGACGGCTCATCCGCCGTGGGTGTCGCGCCGAGGACGAGCGGCAGTCGCCAGATGCTGTCGGGGCGCTGGGTGGCGTCGTAGCGGGTGAACAGCAGGGTGGTGCCATCCTCGGCCCAGCACAGCTCGGGACCGATGGCCTCGAGCAGGGCCAGCGGTTCGCCGTCGGGCAGGCGCTTGAGCCAAAGGGTAAAGGTCTCGTCCCCTCGGGTGTCCTCGCTCCAGGCCAGCCAGGCCTCGTCCGGCGACAGGGCCATGTCGCCGACCTCGAAGAAAGCGTGGTCGGCGGCCCTGGCCTCCAGGTCGAAGAAGGGCTCGCCTCGCCTGGGCTCGTCGTTGGGGTGGCGCCACCACACCGGGTGGTCGGCGTCCACCGCGGTCTCGCTCCATACCGTGTAGTGGTCGAGTGCCGTGGGAAGGCCGTGCACGGCCAGTTCCCGGCGTGCCAGATGGCCGTGGTAGAGCCGCTCGGTCAGGTCGTCGAGGGGTGTGAACCAGGCCCGTGACTGGGCGTTGGCGGCCTCGAGGAAGGCCGTTACCTGCGGGTCGTCGCGGTGTTCCAGCCAGTGCCAGTCGGGATCGTCGGGGCGCTGGAAGTCGGCGACGGGAGAGGGAGTGGCGCCGGCCGTTGGTTGGCCGGAATCACGTGGCGGCTGTGCTTTCATGGTGCGGGATGTACCATACTCGGAGTGAATTCAACAGGGTGCGTCTTTCGACGCCGCAATGACGAGGTACCGATGCTGCTTTCGGATTCGATGTCTCTACTATGGCTGAGCTATGCCGTGCTGTCGCTGGTGGTGCTCGGCACCGGTTACCTGGGCCTGGCCTTCCTGCCGCGGCTGCCGCGGCTGGTGATCACCTGGGCCGTGGCCGGCGTGATGTGGGTCCCGGCCAGTTTCCAGCTGCCGCTGATGGAAGAGGGGCAAGTCTACAACGGACTGGCCCCGGCCGTGGTGGTCAGCGGGTTGGCCTTCCTCGAGGGAGATGCCGGCACCCTGCTGCCGGCGCTGCTGCTGGTGGCGGTGGCCGCCGGGCTGGGCGCCCTGGTCGGGTTGCTGTGGTGGCGTCGTGGCCGCCGCCGGGCGCTGGCCGCCGCGGCGGGCAACGACGATGATCGTGCGGGGGAACGCCGCCAGGAGGGCGGGGCGGAGCGCCAGGAGCCGGTCATCGGCTAAGGAGTCGCGATGCGTAGCGCAGTGGGGTGCGGTCCGTGGAGTCGTCGCCGCTGGTGGGGGCCGTTGCTGTGGCTGGTCGCGGCGCTGGCGATGGCGGTCGCGTCGCCGGCCTCGGCGCGTCCCGACGTGCGGGTGGTCGTCGACGTTTCCGGCAGCATGAAGACCCACGACCCCGATCGCCTGGCGGCCAGTGCCATGGGCTTGCTCGTGTCGCTGCTGCCCGAGGGGGCGAGCGCCGGCGTCTGGACCTTCGGCGAGCGGGTCGACAACCCGCTGCCGCTGGGGCGCGTCGAGTCCGCCTGGCGCGAGCGAGCCCTGGGCCTGCCCCCGGCGCTGCGCGACTACCAGCAGTACACCGACATCGAGGCCGCGCTGCGCCGTGCCGGCGAGGCCGAGGCCAACGGCGGCCGGCACCTGATCCTGATGACCGACGGGGTCATCGACCTGCCCCCCGCCCGGGGTGCCAAGCCTGGCATCGATCGCGATTCGCGGCGCCGGCTGGTGGAGGAATTGGCCCCGGCGCTCGCCGACCGGGGCGTGGCGGTGCACGCCATCGCCTTCTCCGACGAGGCCGACCTGGCCCTGGTCGAGCGCCTGGCCCAGGATACCGGGGGGCTGGCCGCCCGGGTGAATTCTCCGGAGGGCCTACTGGGCGCCTTTCTGGATATCTTCGAGCGCATCTTTCCCGCCGATCGCCTGCCCCTGGACGACGAGGGCCGCTTCATCGTCGACGAGGGCGTGGATAGCCTCTCGGCGCTGATCTTTCATGACCCGGACGCGCCGCCGCTGACCCTGATCGCCCCCGACGGCACCCGCTATCGGGCGGATTCCGCCCCGGCGGGCACGCGCTGGCAGGTGGAGCCACGCTTCGACCTGATTCGCCTGCCCGATCCCCAGGCGGGGGAGTGGCGGCTCGAGGGCCCGGTGGGCGAGCGCAGCCGCATCAGCGTCAGCGGAGCCTGGCAGCTGCGCACCTCGCCGCTTCCCGCCACGCTGTACCGGGGCTTCCCGGTGCCGGTCGAGGCCTGGCTGGCGGCCGAGACCGACGCCACCCGCCTGCCCGGCAACCTGACGTTCGAGGTCCGGCTGGAAGATGCCGACGGTGAGGTGCAATCCTCGGTGAGCCTGGGCGACGGCGAGGACGAACGCTTCCGGGGCGAGCTGCCGCCGCCGGCCTTCACCGGCAACGCGCGGCTGGTGGTGCGTGCCTCCGGCGAGGGCTTCGCCCGCCAGCGCAGCCAGGCGGTCAACGTCCTGCCGGCCATCGGGGCGGTACACGACCCGGCGGCGGGGCGCGTCGTGCTGGCCGCCGAACATCCGCGGCTGACGCGCGACAACACCCGGATCCGCGGCGACCTGCGCGGCGAAAGGCTTGACGCCAAGGCGGTCGACGAGGCGCGCTGGCACCTGCCGCTGCCCGAGCTGGATCCCGAGCTGCGCCAGCCGCTCGAGCTGAGCGCCAGCATCACCCTAGACGGCGAGACCCGCGAGCTGCGCCTGCCGCGGCTGATGCTCAATCCGGACGCCCGGGTGGGGATCGCGGGCGCCGACGCCGGGCCGACGCTGTCCGCCGAGCGCTTCGCCGAGGCCAACGACGCGCCGGTTTCCGGGCCATCGCCGACCCTGGCCGACCGCTTCGTCGAGGGCGTCAATACCGTGCCGGCGAAGCTGCGGCTGGCCTGGCAGGAAGGCTGGCCGGGGCTGCTCGAGCGGGCCCGCGGCTGGGCGGACGCGCCGATGTTCTGGCTCTTCCTGATATTGGTGATCGGCCTGGCGCTGCTGCCCGCACTGTGGCGACATGCCCGGCGTTCTCGATCCCATGAGCGTAAGGACCCGTATGTGTGAATTGCTGGGCATGAGCGCCAACGTGCCGACCGATATCTGCTTCAGCTTCACCGGCTTTCTGCACCGTGGCGGCGGTACCGGGCCGCACCGCGACGGCTGGGGCATCGCCTTCTACGAGGCAGGCGGCTATCGCGACTTTCGCGACCCCCATCCCTCGGTGGATTCGCCGATCGCCCGGCTGATCCGCGACTACCCCATCAAGTCGCACATCGTGATCAGCCATATCCGCCAGGCCAACGTCGGCCAGGTGCGGCTGACCAACACCCACCCCTTCACCCGGGAAATGTGGGGCCAGCCCTGGTGCTATGCCCACAACGGCCAGCTCGAGGGCTGGGAGGCGCTGCCGCTGTCCTTCTACCGGCCGGTGGGGGCCACCGACAGCGAGCATGCCTTCTGCTGGCTGATGGGCGAGCTGCGCCGGGCCTTCCCCGAGCCGCCGGACGACCGCCGGGCGCTGTGGTCGCACCTGCACGGGCTCTGCGAGCGGCTGCGAGGGCTCGGGGTCTTCAACCTGCTGCTGGCCGACGGCGAATACCTCTACACCTTCTGCACCACCAAGCTGGCGCACATCACCCGCCGTGCGCCGTTCGGCCAGGCCAGCCTCTCGGATGCCGAGCTGGCGGTGAACTTCGCCGAGCACACCACGCCCGACGACGTGGTCTCGGTGATCGCCACCGAGCCGTTGACCGACAACGAGGACTGGGTGCGCCTGGCCCCCGGCGAGCTGCTGGTGTGGCGCGACGGCGAGATCCAGGGGCGCTATAAAACGTAGGTTTCAATCGGTCGTTTTACATTCGCGAAAGGGTTGGGATAGGGTAGAGCCAGAACAACAAGGAGCGGCCCGGAACGCCCCGGGGCGACCACAGCCAGGAGAATGCCATGAGCGAGCACGCCACCCCCGCCGTCCTGCGCGGCCCCGAGCTCGAGGACAGCGACGCCTATGCCTCGGTGATGGAGGTCTTTCATGCCGCCATCGAGCGCTTCGCCGACAAGCCGGCCTTTACCTGCATGGGCCGGACCCTGAGCTATGGCGAGCTGGATCGCCTGTCGGCCGATTTCGCCGCCTGGTTGCAGCACGAGACCGACCTGGCCCCGGGCGATCGCATCGCCATCCAGTTGCCCAACGTCCTGCAGTTCCCGGTGGCGGTGTTCGGCGCCCTGCGGGCCGGCCTGGTGGTCGTCAACACCAACCCCCTCTACACCGAGCGGGAGATGGCCCACCAGTTCAAGGATTCCGGTGCCCGAGCCATCGTCATCCTGGCCAACATGGCCGGCAAGCTCGAGAAGATTCTCGACGACACCGGGCTCTCCCATGTGGTGGTGACGGAGCTCGCCGACCTGCATGCCTTCCCCAAGCGGCCGTTGATCAACGCCGCCGTGAAGTACCTCAAGAAGCTGGTGCCGCCCTACCGGCTGCCCGGGGCCTGGCGCTTCCGCGAGACCCTGGCGCGCGGGGCGTCCCGCGAGCACCGCGAGGTCGCCCGTCAGGGCAGCGACATCGCCGCCCTGCAGTACACCGGCGGGACCACCGGCCTGGCCAAGGGCACCATGCTGACCCACGGCAACCTGGTGGCCAACATGCTCCAGGCGCGCCAGGCGATCGGCCCGGGGCTCGCGGAGGGGGGCGAGACCATCATCGCGCCGCTGCCGGTCTATCACATCTACACCTTCACGGTGAACTGCCTGTTCATGATGGAGACCGGCAACCATTCGGTGCTGATCCCCAATCCCCGTGACCTGGAGGGCTTCGTCAGGACGCTGAAGTCGGTGCGCTTCACCGGCTTCGTGGGCCTCAATACGCTGTTCAATGCGCTGTGCCAGCGCGACGATTTCCGAGCGCTCGACTTCTCCGGCCTGCACCTGACCATCTCCGGCGGCATGGCGTTGACCGGCGCGGTGGCCAAGCGCTGGGAGGAGGTGACGGGATGTCCGGTGGCCGAAGGCTACGGCCTCACCGAGACCTCGCCGATCGTCAGCTTCAACCCCATCGACGCCATCCGCCTCGGTACCATCGGCAAGCCGGTGGCCGGCACCGCGGTCAAGGTGGTGGACCTGGAGGGCAACGACTTGCCCGGCGGCGAGGCGGGGGAACTCTGCGTCCAGGGGCCCCAGGTGATGAAGGGCTACTGGAATCGCGACGAGGACACCGCTCGTTCCATCGATGCCGATGGCTGGTTCCACACCGGCGACGTGGCGGTGCTCGAGGACGACGGCTACATCCGCATCGTCGACCGCAAGAAGGACATGATCCTGGTCTCCGGCTTCAACGTGTATCCCAACGAGATCGAGGACGTGGTGGCCAACCACCCCGGGGTGGTGGAGTCGGCCGCCGTGGGGGTGCCGGACGAGGCCTGCGGCGAGGCGATCAAGCTGTTCGTGGTAGCCCGGGACCCGGACCTGGACGCCGAAACCCTGCGCGCCTGGTGCAAGAAGGAGCTGACCGGCTACAAGGTGCCGCGCTTCGTGGAGTTCCGCGACGAGCTGCCAAAAACCAATGTGGGCAAGGTACTGCGCCGTCAGCTACGAGATGAGGTCAGGGAAGAGGACGACGCGAGTTAGGGCAGCATGGCTGCCAAAAACGCTATCGTGTTCAGGAAGGTACTGCGCCGTCAGCTACGAGATGAGGTCAAGGAAGAGGACGACGCGAGTTAGGGCAGCACGGCTGCCAAAAACGCTATCGTGTTCAGGAAGGTACTGCGCCGTCAGCTACGAGATGAGGTCAGGGAAGAGGGCCAGGCGTCCTAGGTCGGCTCGGCTGCCCAAGGCGCGATCACGGCTTGAAGCCTGAGGCCCGCAGCCCGTAGCCGGTAGCCCGCAGCTCGTAGCCCGTAGCCCAAGCCCCCGGGGCGATTAGCCGCCGAGAGTCTCCCGGCGTTACAATAAATGGCCCGCACCGCTTCGCCGGTGCGGGCGCTTTCGTCCCTGCCTGATCGATCACCGGAGCCCTCGAGTCATCGTGAGTACCCTGACCCAAGCCCCCGACGCGCCCGAATCCGACGCCGCCGCCCTGGAGGCCCTCAAGGGCGAACTCGACGGCGTGCTGCTGCGCGACGCGCCCCGCCTGGCCAAGCGCCTCGCCGGCCTGGCGCGGCGCCGTCGTCAGGGCAAGCCGGTGGACCGCGGGCTCGCCGAGGTGCGCCGCGACATCGAGCGCTCCCGGGCCCGGGTGGAGGCACGGGCCTCGCGTCCGGTGACGCTGTCCTATCCCGAGGAACTGCCGGTCGCCGAGCGCCGCGAGGATATCCTCGCCGCGCTGCGCGATCACCAGGTGGTGGTGGTGGCCGGCGAGACCGGCTCGGGCAAGACCACCCAGCTGCCCAAGCTGTGCCTGGAGCTGGGGCTGGGGCGGCGCGGGCTGATCGGCCACACCCAGCCGCGTCGGCTGGCGGCGCGTTCGGTGGCCACGCGGCTGGCCGAGGAGATGGCGGTGCCGCTGGGCGAGCAGGTCGGCTACCAGGTGCGTTTCACCGACCACACCGACGACGCCACCCTGGTCAAGCTGATGACCGACGGCATCCTGCTGGCCGAGACCCGGCATGATCCCGACCTCTCGCGCTATGAGGCGATCATCATCGACGAGGCCCACGAGCGCAGCCTCAACATCGACTTCCTGCTCGGCTACCTCAAGCGCCTGCTCGACCGCCGCCCCGACCTCAAGGTGATCATCACCTCGGCGACCATCGACGTGGAACGCTTCGCCGAGCACTTTGCCCTGCCGGGGGCAGACGGCGCCCGGCGCCCTGCGCCGGTGGTCGAGGTGTCCGGGCGCACCTACCCGGTGGAGGTGCGCTATCGGCCGCTGACGCGCGAGGCCGATGACGAGGACGACCGTACCCTGCAGGAGGGCATCCTGCAGGCGGTGGAGGAGATCGAGGCCATCGAGCGCGAGAAGCGCTGGTTCCACGGACCCCGTGACATCCTGGTGTTCCTGCCCGGCGAGCGCGAGATCCGCGAGGCCGCCGATACCCTGCGCCGCGCCGAGCTGCGCGACACCGAGATCCTGCCGCTCTACGCGAGGCTCTCCAACGCCGAGCAGAACCGCGTGTTCGCCGCGCACCGCGGGCGACGCATCGTGCTCTCGACCAACGTCGCCGAGACGTCCCTGACCGTGCCGGGCATCCGCTACGTGATCGACCCCGGCCTGGTGCGCATCAGCCGCTACAGCTACCGGGCCAAGATCCAGCGCCTGCCGGTGGAGGCGGTCAGCCAGGCCAGCGCCGACCAGCGCAAGGGGCGCTGCGGCCGCGTGGCCGAGGGCGTGTGCATCCGCCTCTACGGTGAGGAAGACTACCTCGGCCGCCCCGAATTCACCGATCCCGAGATCCGCCGCACCAACCTGGCCTCGGTGATCCTGTCGATGCTGTCGCTGAAGCTCGGCGACATCGAGGCCTTCCCGTTCGTCGACCCGCCCGACTCGCGCTTCGTCACCGACGGCTTTCGGCTGCTGTTCGAGCTCGGCGCGGTGGACGCGGGCCAGCGCATCTCGCCGCTCGGGCGCAAGCTGGCGCGGCTGCCCATCGACCCGCGCCTGGCGCGCATGCTGCTGGCCGGCGCCGAGCAGGGCGGGCTGCGCGAGGTGCTGGTCGTCGTCTCGGCGCTGGCCATCCAGGACCCGCGGGACCGCCCCGCCGAGAAGCGCCAGGCCGCCGACCAGGCCCACCGCCGCTGGCAGGACCCGGACTCCGACTTCGTGGCCCTGCTCAACCTGTGGCACGGCTTCGAGGCCGCCCGCGAGGAGCTCTCCGGCAATCGCCTGCGCCGCTGGTGCAAGGATCACTACCTCAACTACCTGCGGCTGCGCGAGTGGCACGATACCTTCCGCCAGCTGCGCCAGCTGCTGCGCGACATGGACATCGAGGTGCCGGCGCCGGCCCCGCGGCCGGCCGGCGACGACGATGGCGAGGCCGCCAGGCAGGCCCGCCGCGAGAGCGCCGTGCGCCTGCACAAGGCGCTGCTGCCGGGGCTGCTCTCGCACCTCGGCCAGCTGCTGGAGAACCGCGAGTACCAGGGCGCGCGCAACCGCAAGTTCATGATCCACCCGGGCTCGGGGCTCTCCAAGAAGACGCCCAAGTGGCTGATGGCCTTCGAGCTGGTCGAGACCTCGAAGCTGTTCGCCCGCACCGTGGCCAAGATCGACCCGGCCTGGATCGAGCCGCTGGCCGGCCACCTGGTCAAGCGCAGCTACAGCGAGCCGCACTGGGAGATGAAGCGCGCCCAGGTGGTGGCCTTCGAGCAGGTCACGCTGTTCGGCCTGGCGATCGTCAACCGGCGCCGGGTGCACTATGGCCCCATCGCCCCGGCGGAGTCCCGGGAGCTGTTTATCCGCCGGGCCCTGGTGGAGGGCGAGTTCAAGACCCGCGGCGCGTTCTTCGCCCACAACCGGGCGCTGGTCGAGGAGGTCGAGGACCTCGAGGACCGCGCCCGCAAGCGCGACATCCTGGTCGACGAGGAGGCGCTGTTCGACTTCTACGATGCGCGCCTCCCCGAGGACATCGTCAACGGCAAGGGCTTCGAGGCCTGGCGCAAGCAGGCCGAGCGCGACGACCCGGACGTGCTCAAGTTCGATCGCGCCGCGCTGCTGGCCCGGGACGCCGAGGAGGTCACCGAGGCCGACTATCCCGACGAGCTGGCGCTGAACGGCGTGCGCTATCCGCTGAACTATCACTTCGCGCCGGGTGCTGCGGACGACGGCGTGACTCTCACGGTGCCGGCGGCGATGCTGCCTCAGCTGCCGGAGGGGCGCCTGGAGTGGCTGGTGCCGGGCCTGCTGCGCGAGAAGTGCATCAGCCTGCTCAAGTCGTTGCCCAAGTCGATTCGCCGCCAGGTGGTGCCGATCCCCGACTGGGTGGACGCCGCCCTGCAGGCCATGACGGCCGACGACGTGCCGCTGACCGAGGCGCTGGGCGAGTTCCTGCGCGTCAAGACCGGGGTGCGGCTCACGCCCGACGACTGGCGGGTCGACCAGCTCGAGCCGCACCTGGTGATGAACCTCAGGGTGGTCGACCACCAGGGCCGCGAGCTCGGCCAGGGACGCGACATTCGCGCCCTCGAGCAGCGCTTCGAGGCCGCCGCGGGGGAGGGCGCCAGGGCGCTGGCCCAGGAAACCAGCGAGGCCGAGACGCTTGAGACCCTGCCCGAGGCGGCGCTGCCGGAATCCCGGGTCACCACCCAGGCCGGCATCCGCGTCGAGGCCTATCCGGCGGTGGTGGCCGAGGACGACCACCTCAGGGTCGAGCTGTTCGACCATCCCGACAAGGCCCGCGAGGCGCACCGCCGCGGCGTGGTGCGCGCCGCCATGGCGCGGCTGCCCGACCAGGTGCGCGCCATCGAGCGCCTCCCCGGGCTTGCGCCCTGCGCGCTGCTGTTCGCCAAGGTGGGCAGCAAGCGCCAGCTGGCCGAGGACCTGGTAAGCGCCGTCTTCCAGCGGGTGGTGGCCGTCGACCCGCTGCCGCGCTCCCGCGACGAACTCGAGACGCGGCTGGCCGAGACTCGCGACGGCCTCGTACCCCACGCCGAGGAACGTCTCGCCATCCTCAAGCAGGCGCTCGAGGGCCATCTGGCGGTGACCAAGGCGTTGAAGGGCAACCTGAACCTCTCGCTGGCGCTGGTTTACAGTGATCTCAAGGCCCAGATGCAGCGCCTGGTGCATCCCGGCTTCGTCACCGAGGCCGGCGACTGGCTGGCCGAGTACCCGCGCTACATGGAGGCCGCGCAGATCCGCCTGGAGAAGGCGCCACGGGAGCGCATGCGCGACCAGATGCACATGCAGGCCGTGCAGGACTTCGAGGCGCGGCTGGCGACAAGGCGCGAGAGCGAGCGGCGCGGCGGCGTCGAGGACCCGGCGCTGGTCGAGTTCGGCTGGTGGATCGAGGAGCTTCGCGTGTCGCTGTTCGCCCAGCAATTGGGCACCCGGATGCCGGTCTCGGAGAAGCGCCTCGAGAAGCGCTGGGCGGAGCTTACCGGGCGCGCCTGATTCACGATCAGATCGGTGGGGCATGCCCCTGCACCGGTCCAAGGAGAAACGCATGACGGACGTGGTCATCACCGGCACCGGCCTCTACACGCCGCCGCAGGCCATCGACAACGACGCCCTGGTGGGCGCCTTCAACGCCTGGGTGGAGACGGAGAACGCCCGCCGGGCCGAGGCCATCGCGGCGGGGGAGTGTGAGCCGCTGGCGCCCTCCAGTAGCGACTTTATCGTCAAGGCCTCGGGCATCGAGAACCGCCATGTGCTCGATGCCGAGGGCATCCTCGACCCGACCCGGATGCGCCCCCGGCTGCCCCGGCGCGGCAACGACGAGCCGTCGATCCAATGCGAGATGGGCCTGGCGGCGGCCAACGAGGCCCTGGCCGCGGCGGGCGTCACGGCCGGCGATATCGACCTGGTGATCGTGGCCTGCTCCAACCTGGAGCGGGCCTACCCGGCGGTGGCCGTGGAGCTGCAGGCGGCCCTCGGCGCCTCCGGCCACGCCTACGACATGAACGTGGCCTGCAGCTCGGCGACCTTCGCCATCGATGCCGCCGCCAACGCCATCCGCGGCGGCGAGGTGCGCCGCGTCCTGGTGGTCAATCCGGAGATCTGTTCGGCACACCTCAACTTTCGCGACCGCGACAGCCACTTCATCTTCGGCGATGCCTGCACGGCCATCGTCCTCGAGGATGCCGCCCTGGCCACCGCCGAGGCCCCCTTCGAGGTGCTGGGGACGCGGCTGGTGACCCGCTTCTCCAATGCCATTCGCAACAACGCGGGCTTCCTGGACCGGGTCACCGACGCCGACCCCCAGGCCCTCGACCGATTGTTCGTCCAGGAGGGCCGGCGGGTGTTCAAAGAGGTCTGCCCGCTGGTGGCGTCGTTGATCGGCGAGCACCTGGCCGCGCTGTCGCTGTCCGGCGAGGATCTCTCGCGGCTCTGGCTGCACCAGGCCAACCGCCACATGAACGACCTGATCGCCCGCCGGGTGCTGGGCCGCGAGCCGGGCCCGGCGGAGGCGCCGATCATCCTCGATCGTTACGCCAACACCAGCTCCGCAGGCTCGATCATCGCCTTCCACCTGCATCGCCATGACCTGGCATCGGGAGCGCTCGGGGTGGTGTGTTCCTTCGGCGCGGGCTACAGTGCCGGCAGCGTCGTGGTGAAGCGACGCTGAGCCGATATGGACGATGAAAGATGCGCAGGGAGACTGCTCCAGCAATGAACTCGTATGCCCCCCTTCGCCAGGCCGGGACCGGCCTGGCGGCGCTGTGCGCGTTGGCCCTGATGACGGGGTGTGCGTCCACGGCCACCGGCGAGCGCTCCCATCCCGAGGATCCCTGGGAAGGGGTCAATCGCCAGGTGTTCGCCTTCAACGACGTACTCGATCGCTACGCCCTCAAGCCGGCGGCCCAGGGCTACCGGTTCGTGACGCCGGATCCCGTGGAAGACGGCATCGGCAACGTCTTCTCGAACCTCGGCGAGATTCGCACCACCCTCAACAGCCTGCTGCAGGGCAAGGGCAGCAACGCCGGCATCGCCACCGGCCGCTTCCTGATCAACTCCACGGTGGGGGTGCTGGGCTTCTTCGATGTGGCCACGCGGCTGGAGCTGACCGGGCGAGAGGAAGACTTCGGCCAGACCCTGGCCACCTGGGGCGTCGGTGAGGGGCCCTATGTGGTGCTGCCGCTGTTCGGGCCCAGCACGGTGCGCGATACCGCCGGCATGCCGGTGGACATGTACACGGATCCGCTCACCTATGTGGAGGAGGATAAGGTACGCTATTCGCTGTTTGCCCTGGATGTCATCGATACCCGGGCCGGGCTGCTCGACCAGGAGCGCCTGATCAGCGGCGATCGCTACAGTTTCATCCGCGATAGCTGGCTGCAGCGCCGGCGCTTCGAGGTCAACGACGGCGAATTGGGTGAGGATCCCTTTGCGTCCGACGAGTTCGACCTCGACGATGCCGATTTCGATGACGCCTTCGCCGAATGAGGCCATGACAGGATGCCTGGAGCCAACGAGCTGGTCGCACTGATCGACGTTCCCGGGCCCGAGCGCGATGCCCTGGCCGAGATCATCGCCAAGGAAGGGCTGGCGGTGCTCGCGGTGGAGAACGCCGAGCAGTTGCCGCGCCATGCCGCCCTGGTGGTGGCGCATTCCCGGGCGCTGCCCAGCGATGCCTGGGACGCGCTGGCCGAGCGCGTGCCGACCCTGGTGGTCAGCGACGACCGCCAGGACAGCGAGCTGCTGCATGCCGTGGATGCCGGCCTGGTCGACTACGTGGTCGAGCCGCGCCGCCACGGCCATCTGTTGCGTCGCATGATCCGCCGGGTCATCGACCTCAATCGCCTGGCCCAGGAGCGCGAGCACGACCGTGCGCGACTGGCCGAACTCAACGAGCGCCTCGAGACCCACCTGGCGATGCTGCGCCTCGACCAGCAGGCCGGTGGCCAGATCCAGCGCAAACTGCTGCCGCCCCGGCCCCAGAGCGTCGGCGGGGTGAGCTGCGACTACTGGCTGGCGCCGTCGCTGTATCTGTCCGGCGACTTCCTCGACTTCCAGCGCTTCGACGACCGCTACACCCTGTTCTATTTCGCCGATGTCTCGGGCCACGGGGCCTCCTCGGCCTTCGTCACCGTGCTGCTCAAGTCGCTGTCCAATCGCTGGCAGCACGAGTGGGACGGCCAGCATCCGGAGTGCCTGGCGCCGCGCTGGCTGGCCGGGCTGAATCGAGAACTGCTCGATACCGGGATCGGCAAGCATGCCACTCTGTTCGTCGGCGTCATCGACCGCGAGCGACGCTATCTCCACTATTCGCTCGGCGCGCAGCTGCCCATGCCGTTGCTGGTCGCCGACGGCGAGGCCCGCTACCTCGCCGGGGAGGGCATGCCGGTAGGGCTGTTCCCGGAGGTCGAATATCCCCAGCTGGGCTGCGAACTGCCCGCCGATTTCCGGCTGTGGCTGTGCTCCGACGGGATCCTGGAGTGCCTGCCGGGCGAGACCCTGGAGGCGCGCCTGGAGGAGCTGCGCACTCGGGCGCAGGACAGCGATAGCTTGTCGGCGCTGCGCAACGGCCTTGCCCTGGGCGAGAAGATCGCCGACGATGATACAGAGGTCGCCGAGCACGCCCCCGGCCATGACGAGCTTCCCGATGACCTGACGATCATGATGTTGAGCGGATTTGGCAATGATGATGCATGAGGGCCGCATCAAGGCGGCGTTCGATTCCGGGGTCTTCGTGCTCAAGCTGTGCGGGGATGTCCGGCTGACGCTGTGTGCCACCCTCGACAGCCAGGCCCAGCGGCTCGCCGAGACGCCCGGGCTCGAGGCGGTGATGGTGGACCTGCGCGAGGCCACCAACGTCGACTCCACGGCGCTGGGGTTCCTGGCCAAGGTGGCCATGGCCCTGCAGGGTCGCCTGCCTCAGCGGCCGACCATCGTCGTCGACAACCCCGATGTTCGGCGCATGCTGGACGTCATGGGCTTCGCCCACTACTTCACCCTGCTGGACTCGCCGATCAGCGAGCCCCACGAGCTGCGTGACCTGCCCGAAGTGCCCGCGGACGAGGCGGGCCTGCGCCAGCGTATCCTCGAGGCCCACCGCATCCTGATGCACATGAACGAGCATAACCGCGAGCAGTTCCAGCCGCTGGTGGAGATGCTCGAGGCCCAGGACACGGCCTCTCACCGGGACTGAAGGCGCCGTCCGGTGCCAGAATCCTTTCATCGTGCGGGGGAGTCGCCGAGGGCGGCTCCCCCGTTTCGCGTCAGCCCTGACGCAGCTCGCCCAGCAGGCTCTCGAGCTTGCGCTGGTCGGCCATGAACTTGCGGATGCCCTCGGCCAGCTTCTCGGTGGCCATGGCGTCCTCGTTGAGCGCCCAGCGGAATTCGGCCTCGTCCTGGGGCTCAGGGGCGTGGGTCTCGGCATCCAGCGGGGACAGGCGACGCGTCAGCTGGCCGTGGGTCTCGGCCAGCTCGCCCAGCAGGGCCGGCGAGATGGTCAGCCGGTCGCAGCCGGCCAGCGCCTTGATCTCGCCGCTGTTGCGGAAGCTGGCGCCCATCACGATGGTCTCGTAGCCGTGGCCCTTGAAGTGCTCGTAGATGCGCTTGACCGACTGCACGCCCGGGTCGCGGTCGCCCTCGAAGTCGGCCTCGGGGTCCCGGGCCTTGTGCCAGTCGAGGATGCGGCCGACGAAGGGCGAGACCAGGGTGACGCCGGCATCGGCACAGGCGCGGGCCTGGTCGACGCCGAACATCAGCGTCAGGTTGCAGTGGATGCCCTCGCGCTCCAGCACCTGGGCGGCGCGAATGCCCTCCCAGGTGGCAGCGAGCTTGATCAGGATCCGCGACGGGTCCACGCCATGGCGCTGATAGCGCTCGATCAGCGAGCGGGCCCGGGCCAGCGAGGCGTCGGTGTCGAAGGACAGCCGAGCGCTGACCTCGGTGGACACGTAGCCGGGCACCAGGGCGCTGATCTCGCTGCCGATCTCCACCGCGACGGCGTCCAGGGCATCGTCGATGTCGGTGGCCTGGCGGGCAATCTCGGCCAGTCGCTGTCGGCGGCCCTCCTGCTGGGCGGCCTGCAGGATCAGCGAGGGGTTGGTGGTGGCATCGGTGGGCTGGAAGCGGCGGATCGCCTCGATGTCGCCGGTGTCGGCCACTACCGTGGTCATGTCTTTGAGTTGCGTCAGCAGGTCGTCTGCCATGGGTCGTGCGTCCTCCGTGGTGTCCGGCTTTCACTCTAGCAAGGGCCGGTGGGTGAATATAGGTGATTCCGGCAAGAGGTCGGCACTTGGGTTACCATTAGCGCCCTAGTGGATATCGTTCTGGAGGCTCCTTGACCCTCAACGCCCGACGCGTGGCCCTGCTGGTCGCCATCAATACCGCCCTGGCTCCCTTCGCCATCGATGCCTACCTGCCGGCCATGCCGGCGTTGGCCGAGGCGGTGGGGGAAAGCATCCACCATACCGAGCTGTCGATCAGCGTCTTCCTGCTCGGCTTCGCCTTCGGCCAGCTGGCCGGGGGGCCGATGTCCGATCGCCTCGGGCGCCGTCCGGTGCTGCTGACCGGGCTGGTGATCTTCCTGCTGGCCAGCCTGATGATCATCTGGGTCGAGTCGCTCGGCGAGTTGCTGACCTGGCGCTTCATCCAGGCCCTCGGCGGCGGGGCCTGCGTGGTCAATTCGGCGGCCATCGTGCGCGACTGTTTCAGCGGACGCGAGGCGGCCAAGGTGATGTCGACCATGGCGATGATCCTGATGCTGGCCCCGCTGGTGGCCCCGGCGGTGGGCAGCGGCCTGTTGTATCTGGCCGACTGGTGGTTGATCTTCGCCTTCCTGGCCGCCTATGCGGCCTTCCTGCTGTGGTTCATGGGCACCCGGCTGCCGGAGACCCGGGCCCCGGATGCCCCGGTGGCCTCGCCGCGCCAGGTGCTGCGCAACTACGCCAGCGTGCTGCGCCATCGCGAGGGCATGGGCTATGTGCTCTCGGTGGCCGCGACCTTCTCCGGGATGTTCGCCTTCATCACCGCCTCGCCCTTTCTCTACATGACCCACTACGGCGTGTCGCCGGCCACCTACCCGTTGGTGTTCGGCGCCAACGTGGTGGTCATGGCCGCCTCCAATCGCCTGAATATCCAGTTGCTGAGGCGACGCACGCCCCAGCAGAACATGCGCCTGGGGCTCGGCGTCCAGTTCGGGGTGGCCGTGACCCTGGTCGCGCTGGTGGCCGCCGGGCTCGACTCGCTGGTCACCGTGGTCCCGCTGATCATGCTGTTCATGGGCACGGTCGGGCTGATCACCCCCAATGCCATGTCGTCTTATCTGGAGCACTTCAGTCACATGAGCGCCACCGCCACCGCGCTGCTTGGCTGCATCCAGTTCTGCTGCGGGGCCCTGGCCGGGGTGGTGGTCAGCGCCTTCGAGGTCGACAGCGCCTGGCCGATGGTGCTGACCATGCTGCTGGTGTCGCTGGTCGGCAACCTGGCCCTGCGGGGGCTGGTGGGGCGGGCCGCCAATGCTTGACGATATTCTCCTGTGGCGCGACATGCCGTTGTGGCGCTGGGTAGGCACCGCCGCGATCCTGACCCTCGGCGCCTTCGTACAGCGCGCGAGTTGGATAGCGTCTGGCCGCTTGGGCGGGGTGCGCCGTCATGATTGATGGTCTTCTGGCGTGGTTCGATATGACTCTGTGGCGCTGGGCGGGGGCCGCCGCGATCCTGACCCTCGGCGCCTTCGTGCAGCGCGCGAGGTGGATAGCGTCTGGCCGCTTGGGCGGGGTGCGCCGTCATGATTGATGGGCTTCTGGCGTGGTTCGATATGCCTCTGTGGCGCTGGGCGGGGGCCGCCGCGATCCTGACCCTCGGCGCCTTCGTACAGCGCGCGACCGGCTTCGGTCTCGCGGTGGTCGGGGCACCGCTGCTGCTGATGCTGGAGCCGCGCCTGGTGCCGGTGACCCTGGTGCTGATGGGCTTCATGCTTTCGCTGCTGATGCTGCGTCACTATCGCCACGAGGTGCGTCTGGGCGATATCGGGGTGGCCCTGCTGGGGCGCTTGCCGGGCAATGCGCTGGGCCTGGCGCTGCTGGTGACCGCCTCGGCGGCCTGGCTCGAGCGCTGGATCGCCCTGGGCGTGCTGTTCGCGGTGGGCGTCAGCCTGAGTCGCGCGCGGCTGCCGCTCAACCGGCTGACCCTGTTCATTGCCGGTATCCTGTCCGGCGTGTTCGGCACCGTGGCGGCCATCGGCGGCCCGCCCATGGTGTTATTGATGCAGGGCATGGCCCCGGATCGCGTGCGCGGCAACCTGGCGGCCTTCTTCTTGATCACCACCTTGATGACGCTGGCGACCCTGGCCCTGGCGGGTCGGGTCACGCCCTGGCACCTGGGCGTGTCGGCGAGCTTCCTGCCGGCCCTGTGGCTGGGGCATCGCCTGGCCGCGCGGACGGCCGATCGTCTCGATCGCCGGCGCCTGCAGCAGGCGTCGCTGCTGCTGTGCACCCTGGCGGCCCTGGGGTTGCTGATCTGAGTTCGTGCCTGCCGCGCGTCGCGCGCTCCTTGTCATGAAGCTGTCATTTTCGTGGGGCATCGTGTGTCTCGCGCAGGATGATCACTTCTCAGAACAGGAGCCTTCTCCATGAACCGCATCCTCAAGACCACCGCTATCGCTGCCGCCGTCATGGGCGTGGTCGGTGTCGCCCAGGCCCGCGACCAGGTTCGCATCGTCGGGTCCAGCACCGTCTATCCGTTTGCCAGCTACGTGGCCGAGGAGTTCGGCGCCACCACCGACTACCCGACCCCGGTCATCGAGTCCACCGGCTCCGGCGGCGGCGCGCGCCTGTTCTGCAACGGCGTCGGCGAGGATACCCCGGACATCACCAACGCCTCGCGTCGCATGAAGCCCTCCGAGTTCGAGCGCTGTGCCGAGAACGGCGTGACCGACATCACCGAGGCCTTCATTGGCTATGACGGTATCGCCTTCGCCCAGTCCAGCGCCAACGAGGCAATGGAGGTGACCCTGGAACAGATCTTCCTGGCGCTGGCCGCCCAGGTGCCGGTCGACGGCGAGCTGGTCGACAACCCCTACACCCAGTGGAGCGACATCGATGCCGCGCTGCCGGAGCGCGAGATCGCCGTCTACGGGCCGCCCACCACCTCCGGCACCCGCGATGCGTTCGAGGAGCTGGTGATGGAAGCCGCCTCCGAGGACATGGAGGCCTACGGCGGTGAGGGCTACACCGATATCCGTACCGACGGCGCCTTCATCGACGCTGGCGAGAACGACAACCTGATCGTCCAGCGCCTGGCCGAGAACACCGAGGCCTTCGGCATCTTCGGCTACTCCTTCCTCGAGGAAAATGCCGACAGCCTGATCGGGTCCAGCATCGACGGCGTCGAGCCGACGCCGGAGGCCATCGGCAGCGGCGAGTACCCGGTGTCACGCTCCATGTTCTTCTACATCAAGAACCAGCACGCCGATGAAGTGCCGGCCATGTACGAGTACGCCAACCTGTTCATGAGCGAGCAGATGGTCGGCGAGCTGGGCTACCTCAAGGGCATCGGCCTGATCCCGGCCCCGGAAGACATGCGTGCCGAGGCGCGCAGCGCGGTCGAGAATCACGAGACGCTCGAGCTGGCCGACCTCAAGTAAGAGGCCGGGTTACAGCCCTGAACCGGCCGGCAGCCTGGGGCTGCCGGCCGGCGCACGTTCCGGCGGGGCGACGCTTTCAGCCCCGCGGATCCATTCCGCCGAGAGACAACTATGCAGACCAATCAAATCCTCGCGCTGTTCTGCGGCACCTTGCTGGTGCTGGGTCTGATAGCCTTCTTCCTGGGGCGGGCCAAGGCCGCCAAGGTGCGCGCCACCGGCACGTCCATGTACGCGCAGCCCGATCAGTATGCCTGGTTCAGCGTGCTGTCCACCGCCGGGCCGGCGATTCTCGTGGGGGCGGTGGGCGCCTTCGCGATGCTGCTGCTGGGCGCCGCGATTCCGCCCCTCTACCTGCTGGCCGCCAGCCTGGTCGTGGCCTGTGCGGGACTGGCCGCCGGCATCGGCCTGGTGCGCCCCGATTTCCATGCGCGTAAGGCCATCGAGCGGGTCATCCGCTTCATCCTGGCCGGCGCCGCCTTGATCTCGATCTTCACGACGTTCGGGATCCTGATCTCCATCGTGGGGGAGGCCATCCGCTTCTTCCAGATGCAGAGCTTCTGGGACTTCATCACCGGCACCACCTGGAATCCCGGGGCCAGCTTCCTCGAGGCCGCCGGGCGTGCCGAGGAGGGTGGCAGCGCCGCCCAGTTCGGCTCGGTGCCACTGTTCGCCGGCACCTTCATGATCACCGCCATCGCCATGCTGGTGGCGATTCCCGTGGGGCTGCTGGCGGCGATCTACATGGCCGAGTTCGCGCCGGCCCGCGTGCGGACCCTGGCCAAGCCGGTACTCGAGGTACTGGCCGGCATTCCCACCGTGGTCTATGGCTTCTTCGCCGCCATTACCGTCGCCCCGATCATCGTCGATGTGGCCGGCGCTTTCGGGATCGACGCCTCGTTCAACAACGCCCTGGCCCCGGGCATCGTCATGGGCATCATGATCATTCCCTTCATCTCCTCGCTGTCCGATGACGTCATCAACTCGGTCCCGGACAGCATGCGGCAGGGTTCGCTGGCGCTGGGCATGACCAAGGCCGAGACCATCCGCGACGTGGTGGTGCCGGCGGCCTTGCCGGGCATCATCTCCGCCTCGCTGCTGGCGGTCTCCCGGGCGCTGGGCGAGACCATGATCGTGGTGATGGCCGCCGGCATGCGGCCCAACCTGACCGCCAACCCCTTCGAGGACATGACCACCGTGACGGTGCGCATCGTCGCCGCCCTGACCGGCGATCAGGAGTTCGCCAGCGCCGAGACCCTTTCGGCCTTCGCCCTGGGGCTGGTGCTGTTCGCGGTGACCCTGTCGCTGAACCTGGTCTCGGTGATCATGATCCGCCGGTTCCGCGAGAAGTACCGGATCAACAACCTCTAACGCTGGGAGCCATTCCGATGAGCCAATCCTTCGACGAGATCAGCGCCCAGCTCCGGCGTCGTCATCGCAAGTCCGCCCGCCTCAAGTGGGTGTCCATGGGCGCCCTGGGGCTGGCCGGCCTGTTCCTGGTGCTGTTCTTCGCCGACATGCTGGTCAAGGGCCTGCCGGCCTTCCAGCAGGCGCAGATCCAGGTCGAGGTCGACTACAGCGAACGCGCCGCCGAACTGCCCCTGGCCGCCGTCCAGGAGGACGTCCGCCCGCTGGTCAGCCGCGGCTACCTGCGGCTGATTCCGGGCCGCATGGAAGACAATGCCGGCCTGCTCGGCACTACCCGCATGGAGTGGGTGCTGGCCGATGGCCAGGTCGACCAGTACCTCAAGGGCCACCATTCGCGGCTCAACGCGGGCCAGCAGGCGGTGGTCGATCGCCTGGTGGACGAGGGTCGCGCCGAGCTGCGCTTCAACACCACTTTCTTCAGCCGCGGCGACTCCAAGATGCCCGAGCTCGCCGGCATCGCCGCCGCCGCCATGGGCACGGTGATGACCCTGCTGGTGACCCTGGCGGTGTCCTTCCCGATCGGCGTGATGACCGCGGTGTATCTCGAGGAGTTCGCCCCGGACAACCGCTTTACCCAGCTGATCGAGATCAACATCAATAACCTGGCGGCCATTCCCTCGATCCTGTTCGGCCTGCTGGGCCTGGCGATCTTCATCAACTTCTTCGGCGTGCCGCGCTCCTCGCCGCTGGTCGGTGGCCTGACGCTGGCGCTGATGACCCTGCCGGTGATCATCATCGCCACCCGTACGGCGCTGCGCAGCGTGCCGGACTCGATCCGCCATGCCGCCTTCGGAGTGGGCTGCTCGCGCTGGCAGGTGGTTCGCGACCACGTCCTGCCCCTGGCCCTGCCGGGCATCATGACCGGCTCGATCATCGGCCTGGCCCAGGCCATGGGCGAGACGGCGCCGCTGATCATCGTCGGCATGGTGGCCTTCATCCCCGATGTCACCGCCTCGTTCGGCGAAGCCGCCACGGTGCTGCCGGCGCAGATCTTTACCTGGGCGGGCGAGCCCGACCGTGCCTTCATCGAGAAGACCTCCGGCGGCATCCTGGTGCTGCTCAGCGTGCTGATTACCCTCAACGCCACCGCCGTGGTGCTGCGCAAGAAATTCGAACGTCGCTGGTAACCCATGCGGCCCGACACAGGACATGCCAAGATGAACATTCAAGTTGCCCAGCGGAGCATGACGCCCATGACCGGTCACAGCGCGGGCGAGCCGGCGGCCGGGGCCCCGGTGACCCGAAACGAGCAGGCCAACCACGAACTGAGCGTGCGCGTGCGCGACCTCAACCTGTGGTACGGCGCCAGCCAGGCGCTGCGCGATATCAACATCGACGTCTACCAGAAGAACATCACGGCGCTGATCGGCCCGTCCGGCTGTGGCAAGTCGACCTTCCTGCGCTGCCTCAATCGCATGAACGACCTGATCCCCAGCGTGAGCATTGCCGGCCTGGTGGAGATGGACGGTCGCGACGTCAACGAGACCAGGATGGACGAGGTGGCGCTGCGTCGCCGGGTGGGCATGGTGTTCCAGAAGCCCAATCCCTTCCCCAAGTCGATCTACGACAACATCGCCTATGCGCCGCGCATGCATGACCTGGTGAGCCGCAAGGCCGACACCGACGAACTGGTGGAGCGCTCGCTGCGCGACGCCGGGCTCTGGGAGGAGGTCAAGGACAAGCTGCAGGACCCCGGCACCTCGCTGTCCGGCGGCCAGCAGCAGCGCCTGTGCATCGCCCGGGCGATCGCCGTGCAGCCCGATGTGATCCTGATGGACGAGCCGACCTCGGCCCTGGACCCGATCTCCACGGCGACCATCGAGGACCTGATGGACAAGCTCAAGCAGCAGTTCACCATCATCACCGTGACCCACAACATGCAGCAGGCCGCGCGGGTCGCCGACTACACGGCGTTTTTCCACCTCGGCGAGCTGGTCGAGTACAACGACACCCAGACCATGTTCTCCAACCCGGCCACCAAGAAGGCCGAGGACTACATCACCGGCCGTTACGGTTGATCGCGGCGCGAGCATGAGGGATCGACGGGGAGGCGGCCACGCCTCCCCGTCGTCGTTTCTGGCTGTCACGGATTTGACATCTCCGTCTTGTATATATGAAATTCCATATATCCTCAGGAGATCTGCACATGGCCAAGCAGAGCGTGCTCTTCCTGTGCAACGCCAACTCCGCTCGCTCATTGATGGGCGAGGCCCTGTTGCGCCACCTGGCGGGAGACCGTTTCGCGGCATCGAGTGCCGGCACTGAACCGGATTACCCCCATGAGATGGCCCTGGCGACGCTCCACAAGCAGGGCATTGCCACCGAGGGGCTGGCCAGCCAGTCGCTGGATGATTTCGCCGGTGAACACTTCGATGCAGTGATCGTGCTCTGCGACAAGGTGCAGCAGGCTTGCCGCGACTGGCGGGGCAGCAGCGACGAGCATCTCTACTGGGACATCCGCGATCCACGTCTGATCGAACGCGAGAATGCCTATGAGCAGGCATTGCGGGAGATCCGGCTGCGCCTCTCGCTGTGGCTGGAAATCAAGGCCCGGGACGATCTGCCCCAGGCGTGACAGCTCGTCGGAACCATCCTTTCATCTCATCGGAGAACGACATGACACTTCGCATCGGCATCAACGGCTTCGGCCGCATCGGACGCCTCGTGCTGCGCAGCCTATGGCCGCGCGTCGAGGCCGGCGAGGTCGAGGTGGTGCGCCTCAACGACCCCGGCGGCGACGCCGCCACCTTCGCCCACCTGCTGGAGTTCGATTCGGTCCACGGCCACTGGTCGCCGGGACGGGGCATCCGGGCCGAGGACGACGGCCTGGTGATCGATGGCCGGCGTATCGCCTTCGGCGCCCACCACCTGTTGGCCGACAGCGACTGGTCCGGCTGCGATGTGGTCGTCGAGTGCTCGGGCAAGATGAAGTCGAAGGAAAAGCTGCAGGCCTACCTGGATCAGGGCGTCGAGCGGGTGGTGGTCTCGGCGCCGGTCAAGGAGGAGGGCGTGCTCAACGTGGTGATGGGCGTCAACGACGACGCCTTCGACCCCGCCCGCCATCGCATCGTCACCGCGGCCAGCTGCACCACCAACTGCCTGGCCCCGGTGGTCAAGGTGATCCACGAGACCTTCGGCATCCGCCACGGCTCGATGACCACGGTGCACGATATCACCAACACCCAGACGATCCTCGATGCTCCCCACCAGGATTGGCGCCGAGCGCGTGCCTGCGGCATGAGCCTGATTCCCACCACCACCGGCTCGGCCAAGGCGATCACGGCGATCTTTCCCGAGCTCGAGGGCAAGCTGAACGGCCACGCCGTGCGGGTGCCGCTGGCCAATGCCTCGCTGACCGACATGGTCTTCGAGCTTGCGCGCGAGACCACGGCGGAGACGGTCAACGCCGCCCTCGAGGCCGCCGCCCAGGGGCCGCTGGCCGGGATTCTTGGCTATGAGACGCGCCCGCTGGTGTCCATCGACTACCGCACCGACCCGCGCAGCTCGATCATCGATGCGCCCTCGACCATGGTGGTCAACGGAACCCAGCTGAAGCTCTACGCCTGGTACGACAACGAATGGGGCTACGCCAACCGAACCGCCGAACTGGCGATAAAGGTGGGCGGTGAACGGGGGCGGCATGGCTGAGTCGCTTGTCGCTCGACTCCAGGCGCTGCCCTTCGAGATCCGTCAGTACCTGCTGATCACCGGCAACTACTGGGCCTTTACCCTCACCGATGGCGCGCTGCGCATGCTGGTGGTGCTGCACTTCCACCAGTTGGGCTACACGCCGCTGGAGGTGGCGCTGCTGTTCCTCTTCTACGAGGCCTTCGGCGTGGTTACCAACCTGGTGGGCGGCTGGCTGGGCGCGCGGCTCGGCCTCAACCGCACCATGAACGTCGGGCTCGGCCTGCAGATCGTGGCGCTTTCCATGCTGATGGTGCCCGCCGCGGCCCTGACCGTGCCCTGGGTGATGGCCGCCCAGGCGCTGTCGGGCATCGCCAAGGACCTCAACAAGATGAGCGCCAAGAGCGCGGTCAAGGTACTGGTACCCGAGCGCGGCGCCCAGGGGGCCCTTTACCGCTGGGTGGCGATCCTTACCGGCTCGAAGAACGCGTTGAAGGGCGCCGGCTTCTTCCTCGGCGGGCTGCTGCTGACGCTGATCGGCTTTCGGGGCGCGGTGATCGCCATGGCGGCGATGCTTGCCGCCGTGCTGGCGCTGTCGCTGGTTCGGCTCAGGGCCGACCTGGGGCGGGGTAAACGCAAGCCCAGGTTCAGCGAGGCGTTCTCCTCCTCAAAGGCGGTCAATGTGCTCTCGGCGGCGCGGCTGTGCCTGTTCGCCGCTCGGGACGTGTGGTTCGTGGTAGCGCTGCCGGTGTTCCTGTATGACCAGCACGGCTGGAGCCACTGGACGGTGGGCGGGTTGCTGGCCGTCTGGGTGATCGGCTACGGCGGGGTCCAGACCCAGGCGCCGCGGCTGACCCGCCATCTCGGCACGAGTCCGCGTCGCATCACCGCGGGGCTGGCGGTGTTGCTGGCCGGCCTGCCGGCATTGCTGGCCCTGCTGCCCCTGGCCGAGGTGGGGTGGCTGGTGGCCGGCCTGCTGGCCTTCGGCGTGCTGTTCGCCGTCAATTCGAGCTGGCACAGCTACCTGATCGTGCGCTTCGCCCGGGCCGAAGGCGTGTCCATGGACGTGGGTTTCTATTACATGGCCAACGCCATGGGGCGGCTCGCCGGGACGCTGCTGTCCGGCTGGCTCTACCAGGCCGAGGGGCTGGCCGCCTGCCTGGCCGTGTCGGCGGCGCTGGTGGCGGCCAGTGCGGCGTTGGCCCTGGCGCTGCCCCGCGATGCTTGAGGGGCAAGCGTCACATGGTGGGAAGAATAACCGAGGAGGCGACGACACCGTGATACCACCGACCCCCGTGCAGGTCTTCAAGTGCCTGGCCGACGACACCCGCCTGATGCTGGTGCTGCTGATTCGCCACCAGGGCGAGCTCTGTGTCTGCGAGCTGACCGAAGCCCTCGGGCTCTCCCAGCCCAAGGTATCGCGCCACCTGGCCCAGCTGCGCCGCTGCGGCCTGCTGGAGGGCCGTCGCGCCGGACAATGGGTGCATTACCGCCTGTCCGTCGAGCTGCCCGACTGGGCGCTGTCGACGCTCGCCGCCGCCGCCGAGGGCGATGCCGAGCGGCTGAACGGCTTGGCGGCACGGCTGAACGAGATGGGCGGGCGGCCGGCGCGCCGCGCGGCGCTCTGTTGAAACGGGGCGGTCACACCGTCCCTTCGCCCCGAGAGGGCGTGCCACGCAGGCTCCAGAGTCCCAGCACCGGGCCCGGCAGCAGCCACCAGATCGCCCATGGCCCCTGGGAGGCCCACAGCGTGGTCGTCAACCAGATGCCGGGCAACGTCAGGCCGAAGCCGATGGCGTTCATCACCGCCAGGGTCGAGCCGATGTGGGCGCGTGGCGCATTGGCCGCGGCCAGGGCGGAGAACTGGGGCGAATCGGCGATCACCGTCAGTCCCCACAGCGCCATCAGCGCCAGCAGCCACCAGGGCGACAGGTTCGCCAGTAACGGATAGCCCAAGCAGATCAGCCCCGAGACGCCGAGCGCGCCCCGGGCCACCGGCAGGCTGCCCAGTCGCCGGCTCAGCCGCCCGCCCAGCACGCAGCCCACCGCCCCCAGCGCGATCACGGCGAAGGCCAGCCAAGGCACCAGCGCCGGCGAGGCCGAGAGCCGGGCGAGCTCGCGGCCGACCAGGAAGGGCGTCAGGGTCCATACCGCATAGAGTTCCCAGCAATGGCCGAAGTAGCCGCCGGCGAGGGCTCGGAAGCGAGTATCGCGCAGCGCGGCCAGCCCCTCGCGTAGGCGTGCCCGGCCACCGGGTGGCGGCAGGTGAGGGCCGTCGCCGAGGGCGAGCACCAGGGCGCCGCCGGCGAGCGCCAGCGCCGAGGCGCCCAGCAGCGGCCACTGCCAGGGTAGCCCCAGGGTGGCACCGCGCAGCAGGTGGGGCAGGGCGGTGCCCAGCGTCAGCATGCCCAGCAGCCAGGATAGCGCCGCTCCGGTGTAGCGTGGCGTCCAGCCGATCACCAGCTTCATGCCCAGCGGATAGATGCCCGCCAGGCAGACGCCGGTGAGAAAGCGCAGCACCAGGGCGAACGCGGGGTGTGGGGCGGCCAGCATGAAGCCGGCATTGGCCAGGGCGCCGGCCAGGCAGGCGGTGGCGAACACGCGGCTGGCGCGGAAGCGGTCGGTGAGCCCGCTGGTGGCGAGCCCCAGGGCGCCGAGGATGAAACCGGCCTGGACGGCCAGCGTCAGCCGGCCCAGGTCGGCATCGGTGAGCCCCAGGTCGGTGGCCAGCGACAGGCCCACGCCGTTGACGCTGAACCACAGCGAGGTGCCGAACAGCTGGGCGATGACGATGATGGCCAGCGGGTGGCGCGATGGCGAGGGCATGACAGGAATCCGCGAAGCGAGGCTGGAGCGACCATCCTATGAGCCATGGCTCATATTAGCCAGCCGGCCCGGCAGTGAGGCGCGAGGCGAGGCCTCCGTGCCAGGAGGCCGACCGCCAAGGGGCAAGACGGCGAGGAAGAGGGCGAGGCTGGCGACGCGGCATGCCAGCACCCGGCCCCTTCCACCGCGGTCGGCGTCAGTCGACCAGCTCGATGGCCACCGCCGTGGCCTCGCCGCCGCCGATGCACAGACTGGCGATGCCGCGCTTGCCGCCCCGGGTGCGCAGGGCGTGAATCAGGGTGGCGATGATGCGCGAGCCGGTGGAGCCGATGGGGTGGCCCTGGGCGCAGGCGCCGCCGAAGACGTTGACCTTGTCGTGGGGCAGGCCCAGGTCGTCCATGGCGATCAGGGTGACCACGGCGAAGGCCTCGTTGATCTCGAACAGGTCGACGTCGGCCACGCCCCAGCCGAGCTTGGTCATCAGCTTCTCGATGGCGCCGACCGGGGCGATGGTGAACTCGCTGGGATGCCGCGAGTGGGTGCTGTGGCCCAGCATGCGGGCGATGGGCCTGGCGCCTGCGCGGTCCGCCGCGGCCCGACTGGCCAGGATCAGCGCCGAGGCGCCGTCGGAGATGGAGCTCGAGTTGGCAGCGGTGATGGTCCCGTCCTTGGCGAAGGCCGGGCGCAGCGAGCGGATCTTGTCGAGCTTGGCCTGGAAGGGCTGCTCGTCGCGCTCGACGAGGGTATCGCCGTGTCGGCCGGGGACCGTGACCGGGGCCATCTCGGCATCCAGGTGGCCGGCGTTGGTGGCGGTCATGGCCCGCTCGAGGGAGGCGATGGCGAAGTCGTCCAGGCGCTCGCGGGAATAGTCCCGGGCGCTGGCCACCTGCTGGGCGAAGCCGCCCATCAGCTGCCCCGTCTCGGCGTCCTCGAGGCCGTCCAGGAACATGTGATCCTTGAGTTCGCCGTGGCCCAGTCGGTAGCCGCCGCGTGCCTTGGTCAACACGTGAGGCGCGTTGGACATCGATTCCATGCCGCCGGCCAGCAGGATGTCGCCACTGCCGGCGCGGATCAGGTCATGGGCCAGCATGGTGGCCTTCATGCCGGAGCCGCACAGCTTGTTGACGGTGGTGGCGCCGATGGCGTCGGGGATGCCGGCCTGGCGCATGGCCTGGCGGGCCGGGCCCTGCTTGACGCCGGCGGGTAGCACGCAGCCCAGGATGCCCTCGTCGATGGCATCGGCCTCGATGCCGGCGCGCTCGATGGCGGCGCGGATCGCCGTGGCGGCGAGCTCGGGGGCGGCGAGGCCGGACAGGCTGCCCAGCAGGCCGCCCATGGGCGTGCGGGTGGCGGAGAGGAAGACGATGTCTTGGGAATCGCTCATGGGGGGTCTCCCGACGTCGAGGGTTGTGATTGTGAGGCGCCAAGCCGGGCGGCGCGTTGACCTGCCGGCGGGGCTATGGTTCTCTCGGGGGCAACCAAGCAAGCGCTAGTGTAAACGTCGATGAATGTAATGAATGACTCGCCGCGCCGCAAGGAGCTTACGCGCCAGGCCGCCCAGCTGTTCGTCCAGGAGGGCTTCGACCGTACCACGGTACGCATGCTGGCCCAGGAAATGGGTATCAAGTCGGGTAGCCTCTTCCATCACTTCCGCGACAAGCAGGAGATCCTCGCCGCGGTGATCGAGGAGGGCACCGAGAACGCCCTGAGCATCGCCCGTGCGGCCCTCGATGATTGCGACAGCGACCCGGAAGCGAGGTTGCACGCCATGGCCCGGGCCCACCTGGAAACCCTGCTCACCGACCGCAACGCCCACGTGGTGGCGCTCTACGAGTGGCGCCGCCTGGACGGCGAGGCCCGCGCCCATCTCAGCCATCTGCGCGATGCCTACGAAGCCCTGTGGGAGGCGGTCATCGACGAGGCCCTGGCCGCCGGCCTGATCCAGGGCGACCGCTTTTTGGTGTCGCGCTTCGTGATGGGCGCGCTCAACTGGACCGTGCGCTGGTACGATCCCGCCGGTGCGCGCAGCCCGGACGACCTGGCCCGCGAGCTCATCGCCATGCTGCTGATGCCCCGCCGCTGATCCCCCCGTGTCGCCCGTCGTCCGGCGGGCTCGACCATCGTCTAGTCGCCTTCAACCCCTTTACGCCTTGCCCCGTCGCCGGGAAGTCTCTAGCTTGACCCTAGCGCTTGCTAGGGTAACGTTTACGTCAACGGCATATTGGCGTGGTCGCTATCCGGCACGGAGCGCGCCGGCAGACGGCCGAGCGCCGACAACAAGCACAACAGGCCCCGTCACGGGGCCGTCAGCCAGAGGGCAGCCCATGAGCACAACAGCGACGCTTTCCGACTACGCGGCCTATCTCGACGACTTCTCCGTGGAGGCGGTGGTCGACCGCCTCGACGATCACCGCGATGGCCGGCTCAACGCCTTCGAGGCCTGCTGTGGCCGCCACCTGCGCGAGGGTCGCGGCGAGGTGCCGGCCCTGGTGCAGGAGGATGCCGAGGGTCGGGTGACCACCCTGACCTACGCCGAGCTGGCCGCCCAGAGCGAGAGGCTCGCCGGCTGGCTCGAGCGCCGTGGCCTGGGGGAGGGCGATCGCATCGCCTGCATGCTGCCGCGCTCGCCGCAGCTGCTGATCGCGGTGCTCGCCAGCTGGCGCATCGGAGCGGTCTACCAGCCGCTGTTCACCGCCTTCGGCCCGGACTCGGTGGAGTACCGCCTGGGCCGTGCCGATACCCGGCTGGTGATCACCGATCACGCCAACCGCGGCAAGTTCGACGGCCTGGCCGGCTGCCCACCGGTGCTCGCCGTGGGTGGCCCCGATGGCGATCACGGCGATGACCTGGACTGGGCCGAGGCCCTGGCCGGGGCGCCCATCGTCACCGCCCCGCCGCGCCAGTCGCCGGACGCCCCCTTCCTGCAGATGTTCACCTCCGGCACGGTGGGCAAGCCCAAGGGCGTGGCCGTGCCGCTCGCGGCGCTGCCGGCCTTCGCCCTCTACATGGAGCTGGCCATCGGCCTCGAGCCCAGCGACCGCTTCTGGAACATGGCCGATCCGGGCTGGGCCTACGGGCTCTACTACGCCATCGCCGGACCGCTGCTGCTGGGCGTGACCACCCACTTCTGCGAGGCCGGCTTCAGCGCCGAGGGGGCCCTGGCCTTCATGAAGCGCCACCGCATCACCAACTTCGCCGCCGCGCCCACCGCCTATCGTCTGATGAAGGCCTCGGGCCTGTTCGACGACGCCCACGAGACCCTCGAGCTGCGGCGGGCCAGCTCCGCCGGCGAGCCGCTCAACACCGAGGTGGTGACCTGGGTGGAGAGCGCGCTGGGCTGTCCGGTGATGGACCACTACGGCCAGACCGAGACCGGCATGACCTGCTGCAACCATCATGCCCTCGAGCATCCCAAGCACGTCGGCGGCATGGGCGTGCCGATGCCGGGCTATCGCCTGGCGATCCTCGACGCCGAGTATCGCGAGCTGCCCCCCGGCGAGCCCGGCGTGCTGGCGGTGGATATCGCCCGCTCTCCGGCCCACTTCTTCCCCGGCTACACTTGGCAGGAGAAGCATCCCTTCGCCGAGGGCTACTACCTCACCGGCGACGTGGTGATGCGCAACGAGGACGGCACCTTCCAGTTCGCCGGCCGCGACGACGACATCATCACCACCGCCGGCTATCGGGTGGGGCCCACCGACGTGGAGAATTCCGTGCTCACCCATGCCGCCGTGGCCGAGTCCGCCGCCGTCGGCCAGCCCGACGAGATCCGCGGCGAGATCATCAAGTCCTACGTGGTGCTGCGCGAGGGCTTCGAGCCGAGCGAGTCGCTGGCCGACGAGATCCGCCAGCAGGTACGCGAGCGCCTCTCGACCCACGCCTTCCCGCGGGAGATCGAGTTCGTCGATGCCCTGCCCAAGACCCCCAGCGGCAAGATCCAGCGCTTCAAGCTGCGCGCGGATGCCGCCGACAAGGCGGCGACGGCCGCCCCCTGACCCTGGAGAGTTTTCGATGCAAGTGAAGGACAATGCCTTTCTGATCACCGGCGCCGCCTCCGGACTGGGAGCGGCCACCGCCGAGCGCCTGGTGGCCGCCGGCGGCCGGGTGGTGCTGTGCGACCTCAGCGAGGCCGTCGAGGCCCATGCCGAGCGCCTGGGCGAGGCGGCGCGCGCGGTGCGCGGCGACGTCACCTCGGCCGACGACATCCAGGCCGCGGTGGATGCCGCCGTGGCCCTGGGGGGCGAGCGGGGCCTGGCCGGGGTGGTGCACTGCGCCGGCGTGGTCAGCGTGGCCAAGCTGCTCGACCGCGAGGGCAACCCCGCCGACCTCGAGGCCTATGCGCGCACCGTGCAGATCAACCTGGTGGGCACCTTCAACGTCATGCGCCTGGTCTCGGCCGCCATGGCCGGGAACGCGCCGGGCGAGGATGGCGAGCGTGGGGTGATCATCAATACCGCCTCGGTGGCGGCCTTCGACGGCCAGGTGGGGCAGTGTGCCTACAGCGCCTCCAAGGCCGGGGTGGTGGGCATGAGCCTGCCGGCGGCCCGGGAGCTGTCGCGCCACGGTATCCGCGTGATGGCCATCGCCCCGGGAGTATTCGAGACGCCGATGATGAGCGACATCCCCGAGGATGCCGTGGCGGCGTTGTCGGCGGCGGTGCCGTTTCCCAAGCGGCTGGGGCGGCCGGACGAGTACGCCCGGCTGGCCGAGCAGATCGTCACCAATCCCATGCTCAACGGCGAGGTGATCCGCCTGGACGGCGGCATCCGCATGCAATGACCCGGCGTCGCCCTGAGTGATAAGCCGTCAGCCATAAGCTGGAAGCGCAACATCCTCGAGAAAGCCTCGAGGGTGTTGCTCGCCCGACAGGCGAGCCACTCCCTGCTCACGCCTCACGCCTCACGCCTCACGCCTCACGCCTCACGCCTCACGCCTCACGCCTCACGCCTCACGCCTCACGCCTCACGCCTCACGCCTTCGCTCTAAAACGAACGCTTGACTGCCCTTTCGCGCGGGCGTAATTTCAAACATGTGTTTGATTGTGGCCTCGGTCGTGTTCCTGCGCCCGATGTCAGGCGACCCTTAGTGGAGAGACGAGATGCCCGATTACCAGGCCCCGCTGCGCGACATGCGTTTCGTGATGGAAGAGCTGCTGGACTACCCGACCCACTATGCGGGGCTGCCCGGTGGCGAGGAAGCCACCCCGGACGTGGTGGCGGCGATCCTCGAGGAGGGCGGGCGCTTCGCCCGGGAGGTACTGTTGCCGCTGAACCAGAGCGGCGACCGCGAGGGCTGTTTGCTGGAGGGCGGCGAGGTCAAGACGCCGCGCGGCTTCAAGGCCGCCTACCGGCAGTACGTCGAGGGCGGCTGGCCGGGCCTGGCGGCGTCTCCCGAGCACGGTGGCCAGGGCCTGCCGCCCTCGCTGTCCATGGTGCTGTCGGAGATGATCTGTTCGGCCAACCTGGCCTGGGGCATGTACCCGGGGCTCTCCCACGGGGCCGCCGATGCCCTGCGCCACCACGGCAGCGCGGCCTTGCAGGCCACCTATCTCTCGAAGCTGGTGGAGGGCACCTGGACCGGCACCATGTGCCTGACCGAGCCCCACTGCGGCACCGATCTCGGCCTGATCAAGACCCGGGCGGTGCCCAACGACGATGGCAGTTACGCCGTGACGGGGACGAAGATCTTTATCTCCGCCGGCGAGCATGACCTGGCCGAGAACATCGTCCACCTGGTGCTGGCCAAGCTGCCGGACGCCCCCGAGGGGTCCAAGGGCATCTCGCTGTTCGTGGTGCCGAAGCACTTGCCGGAGTACCTGCCCGAGGCCGGTGGCGCGCCGGGCGAGCGCAACGGGGTGAGCTGCGGCTCGCTGGAACACAAGATGGGGATCCACGGCAACGCCACCTGCGTGATGAACTTCGATGGCGCCAGGGGCTTCCTGGTGGGGCAGCCCCACCGCGGGCTCGCGTGCATGTTCACGATGATGAACGCCGCGCGCATCGGGGTAGGCATCCAGGGGTTGGGGCTCGCCGAGGCCAGTTTCCAGAACGCCCTGGCCTACGCCCGGGATCGGCTGCAGATGCGTGCCCTCTCCGGTGCCAAGGCCGCGGACAGGCCCGCCGACCCGATCATCGTGCACCCGGACGTGCGTCGCATGCTGCTGACCCAGAAGGCCTTCGCCGAAGGCGGCCGGATGCTCACGCTCTACACGGCGCAACTGGTCGACGTGGTCGAGCACGGCGAGGACGTGGCCGAGCGCGAGCGCGCCGACACGCTGCTCGGCCTGCTCACGCCCATCGTCAAGGCGTTTCTCACCGAGGTCGGCTTCGAGGCCACCAACGAGGGCGTGCAGGTATTCGGGGGCCATGGATTCATCCAGGAATGGGGCATGGAGCAGCTGGTGCGCGATGCCCGCATCACCCGGCTCTACGAGGGCACCACCGGGATCCAGGCCCTGGATCTGCTGGGCCGCAAGGTGCTGATGAGCCAGGGCGAGACCCTCAAGGTCTTCACCAAGGAGATCCACAAGTTCTGCGAGGCCGAGCAGGCTACCCCGGGGCTGGCGGAGTTCGTCCGGCCGCTGGCCAAGCTCAATGCCGAGTGGGGCGAGCTGACCATGGGGATCGGCATGAAGGCCATGAGCGATCGCGAGGAAGTGGGGGCGGCCAGCGTCGACTACCTGATGTACGCGGGCTACGTGACATTGGCCTACCTGTTCGCCCGTGCCGTCAAGCAGGCGCGCGCGGCGCTCGACGCCGGCACCGAGGAGCCGGCCTTCTACCGGGCCAAGATCGATACTGCACGCTTCTACTTCGAGCGGCTGCTGCCGCGGACCCGCGGCCACAAGCAGGCTGCCGAGGCGGGGGCGGATTCGCTGATGGCGATCTCCGCCGAGGATTTCGGCCTCGGTTTCGAGATCTGATCGCGACCTCGGGCGAGGCGTGCCGCGGTGGGCCTCGCTCCGCCGCTCCTCGACATGCGCGGGCGCGGCTCGTGAGACGCGGGCCCGGCGGCGACGGCCGCCGTGGCCCCGTGACGACGCTGAAACGCGCCGAATATGGCCGCGGCGACTATCCTGAGGGTCCGTCCCCCTGGCGAGGTCGTTCGAGATGGAATCGACGCTGGTCTTCTATACCCACCCCTTGTCGCGGGGCGCCATCGTGCACTGGATGCTCGAGGAGCTCGGCGTGCCCTATCGCCGTGAGGTGCTCGACTACGGCGCCGCCATGAAGGCCCCGGACTACCTGGCGATCAATCCGATGGGCAAGGTGCCGGCCCTTCGTCATGGTGAGGTCGTGGTCACCGAGGCCGCGGCGATCTGTGCCTATCTCGCCGATGCCTTCCCCGAGGCGGGCCTGGCCCCGGCCCCCGAGCAGCGCGGCGCCTACTACCGCTGGCTGTTCTTCGCCGCCGGCCCCGTGGAGGCGGCGCTCTCCCTGCAGGACTGCGGGTTCTCGCCGACGGCGGAGCAGCAGATGCGACTGGGCTTCGGCAGCGTCGAGGCGGTCATCGAGACCCTGGCCTCGGCGGTCGCCGGGCGTCGCCATCTGGCGGGAGATGCCTTCAGCGCGGCGGACGTCTATGTCGGTTCGCACATCGGCTGGGGCATGGAGGTCGGCACCTTGCCCAGGCGCCCGGAGTTCGAGGCCTACTGGGCCGGCCTGTGCGACCGGCCGGCGCGCCTGCGCTGCCAGGCCGTCATCGACGAGGCCATGGGTGACGGCTGAGCCGAGGCGTCGGGCCCGCCGTCATTTCCATTTGATGTTGCAGCCGATGGACGGTTGCTGGTCCGGCGACGGTGCGCTCCCGGCCAGCACGGCATCGATGGCGGCGCAGAGGTCCTCGCCGGTCACCGGACCTTCCTTCCCGGGGCGGCTGGCGTCGAACTGGCCGCGGTAGGCGAGCCGGTGATCGCGGTCGAACAGGAAGAAGTCCGGGGTGCAGGCGGCCTGGAAGGCCCGGGCGACCTCCTGAGTCTCATCGACCAGGTAGGGGAAGGTGTAGCCTCTCGATCGGGCCTCCGCCAGCATCATCTCGGGGCGATCCTCCGGATGGCGCCGATAGTCGTTGCTGTTGATGCCCACCACCGCCAGGCCCTTTGCCTGGGACTCCCGGGCGACGTTGGCCAGGACGTCCGCCAGGTGCTTGACGAAGGGGCAGTGGTTGCACATGAAGACCACCAGCAGCGGCCGGTCGGGAAAGTCGTCGCTACCCGTCACCCGGCCCTCGGCATCGGGCAGGCGGAAGGAGGGCAGGGGGCTGCCCAGATCGATCATGGTAGAAGGCGTCAGCGCCATGGGACCTCCATTGCGTCGGTGGTGTGTTCAGCCTGGCAGGGGGCGGGGCTCGGCCGTCGAGGGACTATTCATCATAGCCCAGCGCCACGCGCAGCCGGTCGGCGTGGGCAGCCACCCAGTCCGGATCGATGGGGCCCCAGTCGCGGATCACGTAGTGGCCGACGTTGTGGCGCTGGCCGGGTTCGGCCTCGAACTCGCAGCGAACGTCCAGTTCGGCCAGGGCGGTGATGGTGTCCTGGGCGGTGCGACGGGGCATGCCGGTGGCGCGCATGATCGCCGGCACGCTGGCGGTACCGTCGGCGACCAGGTAGGCCACGTAGAGGCGTCGGTAGAAGCTGGCTTGGGTCTTGCTCAGGGGCATCGGGGCGTCTCCGGGTTTTGCCCCAGGCTGACACGGCGCCGGGGCCTGTACCAGCCCCGGCGCCCGACGATCAGCCCTGCCGGAACCAGCCCTTCATGGTGCCGGTGATGAGTCGCAGGTCGTCTTCCGCGGTGATGTAGGCGGGCATGGTGTAGAGCCAGCGGCCGAAGGAGCGCAGCCACACGCCCTGGCGGCGGGCGAAGTCGGCGACGCCGTCGAGCGAGTCGGCGTCGTGGACCTCGATCACCGCGGTGGCGCCGAGCACGCGCACGTCGGCCACCTCCGGGTGGGCGCGCAGCGCCTCATCGTCCGCCAGCTCCTCGCGCAGCACGCCGTTGAGCGCCTGGATGCGGCCCAGGTAGTCGTCTTCCTCGAACACCGCCAGGCTCTCCAGCGCCACGCGGCAGGCCAGCGGGTTGCCCATGAAGGTGGGCCCGTGCATAAAGGCATGTTCGGGACTATCCCCGATGAACGCCGAATGCACCCGATCGGTGGCCAGCGTCGCCGCATGGCCCAGATAGCCGCCGGTCAGCCCCTTGGAGAGCACCATGATGTCCGGCGTGACGTCGGCGTGGTCGGCGGCGAACATCCTGCCGGTGCGGCCGAAGCCGGTGGCCACCTCGTCGAAGATCAGCAGCACGTCGAACTCGTCGCACAGTTCGCGGGCGCCGCGCAGGTAGTGGGGCGAGGTCATGTTGAGCCCGCCGGCGGCCTGCAGCAGCGGCTCCATGAGCAGGGCGCCGATCTCGTCGTGATGGGCTTCCAGTACGGCGCGCAGGGCGTCGAGGTCGGCCTGCACCTCCTCCCGACTGGCGTCGAAGCCGGCGGTGGGCGCCGGGGCGAAATGGTGCCGGGGCAAAAAGCCGGTGAACAGCGAATGCATGCCTTCCTCCGGGTCGCACACCGCCATGCAGCCGGCGGTGTCGCCGTGGTAGGCCTTCATCAGCGTCAGCATGCGGTGCTTGGCCGGCTGGCCGCGCAGGTAGTGGTACTGCACGGCCATCTTCATGGCCACTTCCATGCCCACCGAGCCGCTGTCGGAGAAGAACACGTGGTTCAGGCCTTCCGGCGTGACGCGCACCAGTTCCCGGGCGAGGCGGTCGGCGGGCTCGTGGGTGAGTCCGCCGAGCATCACGTGACACAGCTCGTCGGCCTGGCGCTGGATGGCCCCGACCAGCCGCGGATGACGATAGCCATGGATCATGCACCACCAGGAGCAGGTGGCGTCGAGCAGCGACTCGCCGGTGTCCAGGGTGAAGCGCGGGCCCTCGCCGCCGACCACCTTGGGTGACGGGGCCTGGGTCTTGAGGTGGGCATAGGGGTGCCAGACGGGGGAGCTCATCTCGGCCTCCGTTGCTGCGGGTGGGAGTGATACGGGCGCGGCGAATCGCCCCGCGACGCTTGGCAAAGGCGGGTGCTCGGTTTCGAGAAGGCGCTGATTGGATGGTGCGGATGGGGAGACTTGAACTCCCACGCCCGAAGGCACCAGAACCTAAATCTGGCGTGTCTACCAATTCCACCACATCCGCACGGGTAGGCAGGCGTCCACATTTTACGGACGGCCCCGCGCAAGTCAATCCGCATCCGGCGCCTCCCGCCTCGCGTCGAGGGGAGCGGGAAGGGCCAGGTAGTCGGCCGCGGCTTCGGCCCTGCTGTTCGGGGTCTCGGCCCCCAGGCGCGGCACGATGCCGAGGCAGGGGGCGTCCAGGGTGCGCGCCAGCGTCGCCAGGTTGTCGCGATAGCAGGCGTCGTCGGCAGAGAAGTCGGGGTCGATCAGGTTGCCGACCCAGCCGGCCAGGCGCAGGCCGTCGGCGCGAATCGCCTCGGCGCTGAGCCGGGCGTGGTTCAGGCAGCCGAGCTTGAGGCCGACCACCAGGATCACCGGCAGCTCGAGGCGTACCGCCAGGCCGGCGAGGTCCTCGTCGTCGTTGAGCGGCACTCGCCAGCCGCCGGCGCCCTCGATCAGCGTCAGGCCGCGCCGCTCGGCCAGCGGGGCGGCGACGCGTGCGGCCAGGGCGTCGACGGTCGGCCGCTCGCCGATCTGCTTGGCTGCCAGGTGGGGGGCGATGGGCGGCGCGTAGGTGTAGGGATTGATGACGGCGTAGGGCGTGGCCGGCTCGCTCTGGGCCTGCAGGGTCAGGGCATCGATGTTGCGCAGCCCCTCGGCGGTCGACTCGCAGCCGGAGGCCACGGGCTTGAGCCCCAGGGTGGTCAGGCCTCGGCGGCGGGCCTGGGCCAGCAGGCCGCTGGCGACGAGGGTCTTGCCGGCGTCGGTGTCGGTGCCGGTCACGAAGTAGGCGGTCATCTCAGCGTTCCAGCTCCAGCGTCAGCAGGTGATAGGAGACGGGCAGGCCGTGCTCGGTGCGCAGGGCTTCGAAGCGACGGGCGGCGCGGGCCACGTCGGCGCGCGAGAGCCGTGCGCCGTCGCGCGCTACCTGGGCACCCACGCCCTTGATGGAGGCCATCACCGCGGACAGGTCGGGGTAGTGGAAGCGCTCGAGGCGCTCTGTGACCTCGACGCGGCGGAAGCCGGCCTGGTAGGCGGCTCGGCGATGGCGGGCGGCGTCGCGGAAGCCGAGCAGGGCGGCGGGGCGCGCCCAGGCCTGGCCGACCTCGGCCAGCGTGCCCGGCGCCAGGGTGTTGATCAGCGCGCGACCGCCGGGGCGTAGCACCCGGACGAGTTCGGCGAGCACCGCGTCCAGGTCCGGACACCACTGGATGGCCAGGTTGGAGGCCACCAGGTCGAGGCTTGCGCTCGGCAGCGGCAGCTCGGCGGCGTCGGCGCACAGCCAGCCGATGGCCTCGCCGTGGCGGCGGCTGGCCTCGGTCAGCATGCCGGGTGCCAGGTCGAGGCCGTGGATCGAGGTGTCATCGCCATCGCCATCAACATAGCGCCGCGCCAGCTCGGCGGTCATGTCGCCGGGGCCGCAGCCCAGGTCCAGCACGGCACCGGCACGGTGGGGCAGTCGCTCGAGTAGCCGCTCGGCCATGGCCTGCTGGGCCTGGGCGCGTTCGCGATAGTGGGGCGCGGCCCGGGAGAAGGCGTGGGCGACCCGGGCGCGCCAGTCGCGATCCTGGTCGCCGTCAGTCGCGTTGAGGTCGCGACTCGGCAGGGCGGTCATGGCATGGGCTCCTGGATGGTCTCGGCCCTGGCCTCGGACAGCGTCGTGTGCTCGGGTGCCGCCGCCATGGCGGCCAGCGCTCGGGCGAGCCGAGCCGGCTGGCTGAGCAGCGGGCAGTGGCCGGCCTCGGGCAGTCGCAGGTCGGCCCGCTCGCGCACCGCCGGGGCCAGCAGCGGGTCGGCCTCGCCGGCCAGGCGATGCACCGGACAGGGTGGTGCTTCGAGGCGCTCGGTGTTGTCGAGCCCGGCGAGCTGGGCGAGGCCCGCGGTCAGGGTCGCGGTGTCGGCGCTGGCCTCATTGCCCAGCAGGCCACGCAGCCGGCGATGGGCGGCCCGGGGCGACGGCTCGCCGCCGAGCTGCCAGCGCAGGAAATGGGCGTGGGTGCCCGCCGGATCGCGGCGGAAGGCCTTGCGAAACTGGGCCAGGGCGGCGCGGCTGACGCCCTCGGGATGCGGGAAGCGCTCGCCCATGCCCAGCAGCACCAGGGCGCGGGGTGTGGGCAGCCGGTCGAGCAGGGCGCCGGCCAGCAGGCCGCCCAGCGACCAGCCGACCCAGGCGGCGTCGCTCGGCAGCTCACTGGCCATGGTCTCGGCCAGGGCCTCCAGCGAGGTGGGGTCGTCGAGTGCCGCTCGCTCGCCGTAGCCCGGCCAGTCCGGCGCGGAGACCTCGAGCCCGCTCGGCCAGTGGCCGTCGAGCGCCTGCCAGATTCGGGCGTCGCAGCCCCAGCCGCTGAGCAGCACCAGCTTGCGCGTCGGTGATTGGCTCATGCGGCCTCCTCCCGCTGGCAGGCGGCCAGTCCGTCGAGCAGGGCGTCCAGGGCGTCGTCGTCGTGGGCGGCGGAGAGCGTGATACGCAGCCGCGCCTCGCCTTTCGGCACCGTCGGGGCGCGGATGGCGCCGACCCGCAGGCCGGCGTCGCCGAGCCGGGCGGCCCAACGCAGCGTGCGCGCGTTGTCGCCGAGGCGCAGCGGCTGAATCGGCGTGGACGATTCGTCCAGTTCGAGGCCGAGGGTGGCGGCCTCGCGGCGGAAGCGCGCGATGCGCTCATGCAGCCGGGCGCGGCGCTCGGGTTCGGCCTCGAGCACGTCGAGGGCGGCCAGGGTCGCCGCCGCCACGCCGGGGGG
Organism: Halomonas sp. ABH4_019; assembly: GCF_056159885.1. Classification (NCBI taxonomy): domain Bacteria; kingdom Pseudomonadati; phylum Pseudomonadota; class Gammaproteobacteria; order Oceanospirillales; family Halomonadaceae; genus Halomonas; species Halomonas sp. ABH4_019. The sequence continues at coordinate 52,632 of NZ_JBSWWC010000001.1, read as the reverse complement.
CTGGGCGGTGGTGTAGACGTAGGGCCGGGCGAACTGCACGAGATGCTCGATCAGCGCCTCGTCGCCGGCCACGAAGGCGCCGGCGCTGCCCAGCGCCTTGCCCAGGGTGCCGACCAGCACCGGCACGTCATCGACGCCGTGGGCCCGGCCGGCGCAGCCGTCGCCGGCCTCGCCGAGCACGCCCAGGCCGTGGGCGTCGTCGATCATCAGCCAGGCGTCGTGGCGGCGTGCGGTGGCGGCGAGCCCCGCCACGTCGGCCACGTCGCCGTCCATGCTGAATACGCCGTCGCTGACCACCAGCGCCGGCGCATCGCCAGTGGCGCGAGCCAGCAGGCGCTCGAGGTCATCGAGGTCGCGGTGGTGGAAGCGCCGCGAGGGGGCGCCGGCGAGCCGCGCGCCGTCGATCAGCGAGGCGTGGTTGAGGCGGTCCTGGAAGACCGGTGTATGGCGATCGCACAGCGCCTGCAGCACGCCCAGGTTGGCCATGTAACCGGTGGAGAACAGCAGCGCCCGGGGGCGGCCGGTGAGCGCGGCGAGGCGCCGCTCCAGCGCCTCGTGAATCTCCTGATGGCCGCACACCAGATGCGAGGCCCGGCCGCCGGCGCCGAAGCGCCGTGCGCCCTCGGCCTGGGCCTCGGCGAGGCGCGGGTCGCGGGCCAGGCCGAGATAGTCGTTGCCGGCGAAGTCGCGCCGGCCGTCCTCCCGCCCCACGGTGGGGCGGGCGCGCCACAGCCCCTCGGCGCGGCGGGCCTCGGCCCGCTCGGCCAGGCGACGCGACCAGGTCTCGGCCATGGGATCAGGCCCCGGTGGCGTCGTAGAACATCGCGTCGTCCTTACGCTCGCGCATGGCGGCTTCCAGGGCGGCCTCGGTCTTCTCGTCGTCGGCGCAAGTCTCGCGCTGCTCCGGGTGCAGGCCGAGCTTGTCGAACAGCGCCCGGTCGCGCTCGACCTGGGGATTGCCGGTGGTCAGCAGGGTGTCGCCGTAGAAGATCGAGTTGGCACCGGCCAGGAAGGCCATGGCCTGGGTGGACTCGTCCATCTGCTCGCGGCCGGCGGACAGGCGCACGTGGCTGTTGGGCATCAGGATGCGGGCCACGGCGATGGCGCGGATGAACTCCAGCGGGTCCATGTCCTCGACGTTTTCCATCGGGGTGCCCGGCACCTTGACCAGCATGTTGATCGGCACCGACTCGGGATGCGGCTCCAGGCGCACCAGCTGCTGGAGCAGGGCGGCGCGGTCGCGGGGCGCCTCGCCCATGCCCAGGATGCCGCCGGAGCAGACCTTCATGCCCGCCTCGCGCACGTTGGAAAGCGTCTCCAGGCGATCGGCGTAGGTGCGGGTGGTGATGATCTCGCCGTAGTAGTCCGGCGAGGTGTCGAGGTTATGGTTGTAGTAGTCGAGCCCGGCCTCGGACAGGCGCTTGGCCTGATCGACGTCGACCATGCCCAGCGTCATGCAGGTCTCGAGCCCCAGCGCCTTGACCCGGCTGACCATCTCCATCACCACCTGCAGGTCCTTCTCGCGCGGGCTGCGCCAGGCGGCGCCCATGCAGAAGCGGCTGGCGCCGGCTTCCTTGGCGGCCTTGGCCTGGTCCACCACCTTCTCGATCTCGAGCAGCTTCTCCTTGCCGAGCCCGGTGTTGTAGTGGCCGGACTGCGGGCAGTACTTGCAGTCTTCCGGGCAGGCGCCGGTCTTGATCGACAGCAGGGTGGAGACCTGCACGGCGTTGGGATCGAAGTGCGCGCGGTGGACCTGCTGGGCGCGGAACAGCAGGTCGTTGAAGGGCAGCGCGAACAGCGCCTCGATTTCCTCGAGGGACCAGTCGTGGCGAAGCGCCGGGCGGGTGGCTAGGGTCAGATCAACCGGGGCGTTGTCGCGGGGTTGGGCAGGCATGGGAGGCTCGCTTATGGTCAACTTTGCTCGAGTATGGCGGTTGACCGACAGGGTACGGGGACGAGGCGGCATGTCAACCTTTCGCTATCGCGAGGTTGACGGTTGGCTGCGCCGGGTGCTGCCGGGGCGTTGCGTGTTCTGCCTGGCGGCCTGTCCCGTCGTGCGGCCCTGGTGCCCGGCCTGCCAGGCGGCGCTACCCTGGAACCGGTCGGCCTGTTCGATCTGCGCCGAGCCGCTGCCGGCCTCGGTCGGTCCACGACCCTGCGGCCACTGCCTGCGCCGCCCGCCGGCCTTCGACCGGGCGCGGGTGCCGCTGCGCTACGAGGCCGAGGTGGTCGGGCTGATGCAGCGCTTCAAGTTCCACGCCTCGCCGCGGGCCGGCACGGTGCTGCTGGCGCTGCTGGAAGAGGGTTTGCAAGAGGGGTTGGCCGGCGTCGCGCCGCCCCAGGCGCTGGTGGCGGTGCCGCTGCATCCGCGCCGGGCCCGTGAGCGCGGCTTCGATCAGGGACGCTGGCTGGCCGAACGCTTGGCGGCGAGACTCGAGGTGCCGCTCATCATGGGCCGGAGGCGGAAGGACACCCCGACCCAGCGGGGCCTCGATCGTCGTGGGCGGCGGGGCAACCTGCGCGGGGCCTTCGAGGTCGCGGCACCGCTACCGCCTCGGGTGGCGCTGCTCGACGACGTCATGACCACCGGCGCGACCCTCGACGCCCTGGCCCGGGCCTGCCGCCGGGCGGGCGCCGTGGAGGTCGAGGCCTGGGCGATCGCGCGCACGCCGCTGGAGCACGGGTGAGCGTGGCGGCCTCGGCGGCGGAGTCAGGCCGTGGAGGCGTGGCGGTGATCGGCCAGCCGCTCGCCGGCGGCCAGGGTCTCGCGCTCGTGGGGTTCGTCCCGCCAGGGCTCGGCGAGGGCGGCTCGGTACCAGTCCCGCATGCCGGGCAGGGCCAGCAGCCGCTCGACGTAGCCGCGTGCGGCCGCGTCGAGGGGCAGATCGAAGCCCTGCACGCGAAAGGCGACCGGGGCGAAGAAGGCGTCCACCGTGGTGAAGGCCGGGCCGGCCAGGAAGGGGCCGCCGAATCTCTCCAGCCCCTGCGCCCAGAGCTCTTCCAGGCGCGCCAGGTCCTGTCTCAGCGGTTCGGAAGGCGTCGTGAGCCGCACGCGCAGCCCGCAGTTCATGGGGCACTCGTCTCGCAGTGCCTTGAAGCCGGAGTGCATCTCGGCGCAGGCCGACCGCGCCCAGGCCCGAGCCCCACGGTCCTCGGGCCAGACGCCGTCATGCTCCTCGGCCAAGTATTCGACGATGGCCAGGGAGTCCCAGACGGCTCGCTCGCCGTCGACCAGGCAGGGCACCTGGCCGGTGGGCGAGAAGGCGCGAAACGAGGCCCAGCTCGAGCCGTCCTCGAAGGGCGTCAGTCGCTCCTCGAAGGCGATGCCGAGCTCGCGCATGAGCAGCCAGGGGCGCAGCGACCAGGACGAGTAGTTCTTGTTGGCGATATGCAGTCGATACACGGCATCAGGCCTCTTCGGGGGGAACGGGATGTGCTCAGGGCGACGTGGCGATCAGCGAGCCGCCCGAGACCATGAACAGGCCGCCGGTGGCGCGATGAAAGCCCCGGGCCCGGCGCGGGTGTTGGAACCAGCGCCCCAGGCCCGAGCCCATGGCGGCGTAGAGCGACATCAGGGTGAGGTCGACCACCGCCCAGGTGGCGGCGAGGATGGCGAACTGCACGAGCCGGGGTTCGCCCACGTCGATGAAGTTGGGGAACAGGGCGGCGAAGAACAGCAGGTCCTTGGGGTTGCTGATGCCGACCAGGAAACCCTGGCGCAACAGCCGGATGGTGGAGGTGTTCGCGGATGGGAGCGCCTCGGCGGTGTCCGGTGCCTGCAGCGGAGAGGCATCGCCGGCGCGGCGCCAGGCCTGGAGGCCGAGGATCACGAGATAGGAGCCTCCGACGAGCTTCAGCACGTGGAAGGCGGTCTCCGAAGCGGCCAGGATGGCGCCGAGGCCCAGCGACGACAGTACCATCAGTGCCAGGGAGGCCAGGGTGCCGCCCGCCACGGTGGCCGTGGCGCGGCGTTGTCCGAAGCGCAGGCCGTGGCTGGTGCAGAGCAGGGCCACCGGCCCGGGGAAGATGATCAGTGCGACGATCACGCCGAGGTAGGTGATCCAGATCAGCAGTTCCATGGCGTGTCTCCGGCCGCGACGTCCGTGAAGTGCATCGGGCCCCGTGCCGATGAATGCACTAGCATAGGGCAGGCGCGGCGACGATTTCCAGCCGCTTTCCTGACCGGCGTCACCCGCGGCGAGGGGCGCCGGGCACGGGTCGTAGAGAAGGGAGGCCTGTCGATGGATCCGCCCCGAGCAGCCGCCCGGAGGATGGCTTTGTTACCATGGGGCTTTGCCTGCGACGAGAACGCCCATGTCCGATGCGATTCATCCCTTCGCCCGCCTCGAGCCCGCCCGCGTGGTGGCGGCGGTGGAATCCCTGGGCTTCTGGCTGCCCGGCGAGCCCTTCGCGCTCAACAGCTACGAGAACCGGGTCTACCTGGTGCACGATGACGAGCGCCGCCGCTGGGTCGTGAAGTTCTACCGCCCCGGGCGCTGGAGCGACGCCCAGATCCAGGAGGAGCACGACTTCCTGGCCGAGCTCACGGAGGCCGAGGTGGCGGTGGCCGCGCCCTGGCGAGACGCGGCGGGCAGGAGCCTGCACCGCCACGACGACTTCCGCTTCGCGCTCTTTCCCCACCTGCCCGGCCAGGCCCCGGAGCTCGACCATCCCGAGCACCTGTTCGCCCTCGGCGAGGTCATCGGGGCGACCCATGCGGTGGGGGCGCGCCGTCCCTTCGTGCACCGGCGCACCCTGGTGGCGCGAAAGATGGCTGAGGAGGCCGTCGAGACCGTGTTGGCGAGCCACTGGCTGTCGGATCGTCAGCACCGCGCCTACCGACGCATCGGCGAGGCGCTGGCGGCAGCGCTGGCCGAGCGGGACTGGCCGGCGCATCAGCTGCGGGTCCAGGGGGATTGCCATCTGGGCAACATGCTGGGGCGCGACGAGCGCTTCGCGCTGGTGGACTTCGACGACTGCCTGATGGGGCCGGCGGTGCAGGACCTGTGGATGCTGATCACCGCCGAGGACGAGGGCGAGCGCCAGATGCAGCTCTCCGAGGTGATCGAGGGCTACGAGCAGCATCGCGACTTCGACCGGGGCGAGCTGGCGCTGGTGGAGCCGCTGCGCGCGCTGCGCCTGCTGCGCCACAGCGCCTGGCTGGTGGCGCGCTGGGAGGATCCGGCCTTCCCGGTGGCGTTTCCGTGGCTGGCCGATGCCGGCTACTGGGACACCCACCTTCGCGAGCTGGAGCAGCAGCGCCAGGTACTGGACGACGGCCCCAGGTGGCTGGCCTGACATGCCGCGACACCCGGGCTTGGCCGGCGGGCCGAAGCGCCGCAGGCGTCACTGACCGGCGGCGTCTCCCTCGACGGCCGGTGCGCCGTGCCGGCGGCGTTGCTCGTTGAGCTCCGCCGAGGGGTTGGCCTGCTGCTTCAGGCTCAGCGGCCGGGTCAGCGTCAGCAGGAAGGTATCGGCCGGCGTCAGGCGGCAGCGGCTTGCCTGGCAGGCGGCGATGCCCACTTCGCCGTCTGTGTCGTAGGCGCTGGCGCCGAGCTCGCCGGTGAAGACGGCACTGTCAGCGCCTCGGGTCTCGATGCAGGTCAGGGCGCTGGCGGTGAGGCGCAGGCGCTCGCCGTCGCGCCGGGCATCGCCGGTGATGACGCAGTAGTCGGGCAGTCGATGGCTGCCGGCGCCGTCGCCGACCGGGCGCATTACCAGGTCGTGGCGGATCGGGGTGTCGGCATCGAGGACCAGGTCGTCGACCACGGCCATCGATACGCGGGCGTCGGCAGGCAGGGACAGGGTATCCCCCAGCGCCAGGCTTGGCAGCACGAGAGTGGTCGCCAGCAGCAGCAGGGTCGGTGTCTTGATCATGTCGGCGGTCGTGGTGTCGGTGGGCGCGGGGCGACGGCCACACTTTATCACAGTCCCCGGTCCGCGTTCCGGTGGGCGCCCCAGGCCGACCGGCTCGCCGTCGCGGGAGGCCGTGACGGTGGCGGCATGGCACTGCGTCGGGCCGCGGCATGCGATAGAATCATGGCCATTCCTGCCTCGTATATTGTACAAATACGAGATGTTGCATAGTTTATGTATAAGGGTGTGTGGCCGGGGAGTTCGCCGCCACACCGCCACCAAGACACTGCATGGGGCCTGACCATGACCGAACAGCTCGCCGACCACTATCGCCACATCATCGAGGAGATCGGGGAAAACCCCGATCGTGAAGGGCTTCGCGACACGCCCAAGCGGGCCGCCAAGGCCATGCAGTTCCTTAACCGCGGCTATCACCAGTCGCTCGAGGAGATCGTCAACGGTGCGGTGTTCGCCTCGGACACCGACGAGATGGTGCTGGTCAAGGACATCGAGCTCTACTCGATGTGTGAGCATCACCTGCTGCCGTTCATCGGCAAGTGCCATATCGCCTACCTGCCGCGGGGCAAGGTGCTGGGGCTGTCCAAGTTCGCGCGCATCGTCGACATGTATGCGCGACGCATGCAGATCCAGGAGAACCTCACCCGCCAGATCGCCGAGGCGGTGCAGCGGGTCACCGAGGCTCGGGGCGTGGCGGTGGTCATCGAGGCACGCCACCTGTGCATGATGATGCGCGGCGTGGAGAAGCAGAACTCCAGCATGACCTCCTCGGTGATGCTCGGTGCCTTCCGCGAGTTGCAGAGCACCCGCCAGGAGTTCCTGACCCTGGTCCACGGCCGCTGAGGAGACCGAGATGCCATTGCATGCACTGGGCGACGAACACCTCGACCATGATCTGGCGACGATCCGCATCAAGGACCTGCGCCTGCGGACCCATGTTGGGATCAAGGAGGAGGAGATCCAGAATCGCCAGGACGTGGTGATCAATGCGGTGATTCGCTACCGTGCCGACAAGGCCGTGGCGTTCAATCGCATCGAGCAGGCGCTGAACTACCGCACCATCACCAAGCAGGTCATCGCCCATGTCGAGGACAACCGCTTCCTGCTGCTCGAGCGCATGACCCGCGAGGTGCTCGACCTGATCATGAGCTTCGAGCAGGTGCTCGCCGCCCAGGTCGAGATCGACAAGCCCCATGCCCTGCGCTTCGCCGATTCGGTGTCGATCACTCTGTCCGATTCCCGGGAGGCCCGTCGCGGGGCCTGACCCTGCCTCCCGCATGAGCGGTTGGCGTGTCGGGGGGCTTGCGCTTAGCATGAGGAACATCCCCATTGAAGTGCGCCCACACGCCAGGAGTCGACCATGGAATCCCTGAAGGAAACCCAGCTCTACTGTCCGTTCGCCTATATCGACGGGAGTTGGGTCGCCGCGGACAGCGGCGAACAGATCGATGTGCTGAACCCGGCCACCGGCGAGACGATGGGCAACGTGCCGCGGCTGGGCCGTGCCGAGACCGAGCGGGCCATCGATGCCGCCGACGCCGCCCTGCCGGCCTGGCGGGCGCTGACCGCCCAGGAGCGGGCCGATATCCTGATGAAGTGGCACGACCTGATGCTCGAGCATCAGGATGATCTGGCCATGATCATGACCCACGAGCAGGGCAAGCCGCTGGCGGAGGCCGCCGGCGAGATCGCCTACGCGGCGAGCTTCCTGCGCTGGTTCGCCGAGGAGGCGCGTCGGGTCTACGGCGAGACGGTGCCTCCCGCCAAGCCCCATCAGCGCATCGTCGTCACCAAGCAGCCGATCGGTGTGGTCGGTGCCATCACACCGTGGAACTTCCCGGCGGCGATGATCACCCGCAAGGCCGGCGCCGCCCTGGCCGCGGGCTGCACCTTCGTGGTCAAGCCGGCCAGCCAGACGCCGTTCTCCGCCACCGCCCTGGCGCTGCTGGCCGAGCGTGCCGGGGTGCCGCGCGGGGTGTTCAACGTGGTGCCCGGCCGCGCCGCGGAGATCGCCGCGGCGCTCACCGAATCGCCGCAGGTGCGCAAGATCACCTTCACCGGTTCCACCGAGGTGGGGCGCGAGTTGATGAGCCAGGCCTCGCGCCACGTGCAGAAGATCTCGCTGGAGCTCGGCGGCAACGCGCCCTTCATCGTCTTCGAGGATGCCGACCTGGACGCCGCCGTGGAGGGGGCCATGGCCGCCAAGTTCCGCAATGCCGGCCAGACCTGCGTGTGCACCAATCGTTTCCTGGTGCAGTCCAGCGTGGTCAACGCCTTCTGCGAGAAGCTCGCCGTGGCGATGAACAGCGAGCTCAAGGTGGGCAAGGGCACCGAGGGCGGCATCAACATCGGCCCCTTGATCGACGACAAGGCGGTGACCAAGGTCTCCGAGCACGTCCAGGACGCCGTGGACCACGGCGCGGAGCTGCTGCTGGGCGGCCATCCGCACCCGCTGGGCGGCAACTTCTTCACGCCGACGCTGATCAGCGATGCCAACGACACCATGAAGGTGGCCACCGAGGAGACCTTCGGGCCGCTGGCCGCGGTGTTCCCCTTCGAGGACGAGGAAGACGCCGTGCGCATGGCCAACGACACCGAATTCGGCCTGGCCTCCTACTTCTATTCCCGCGACCTGGGACGCGTCTGGCGAGTGGCCGATGCCCTGGAGTACGGCATGGTGGGCATCAACACCGGGCTGATCTCCAACGCCGCCGCGCCCTTCGGCGGGGTCAAGGCCTCGGGGCTCGGCCGCGAGGGCGGCCACCAGGGCATCGAGGAGTTCCTCGAGACCAAGTACCTGTGTATCGACCTCGGCGACTAACGCTGGACGCCTGAAGAGCGCGGCTTCGCGGCTGGAAGCGGTAAGAACAACACCCCGTCGAGGAGACTCGACGGGGTGTTGTTCTATGACTGACTCGCGAAAACCGCTGGACGATGGTCAGGCTAGGCGAAAAGCGGCGAAAGAGCGGAGTTTGTCAGCAAATGAGCATCTTGATGCCGCTTTTCAACGACGCATGGCCGAATTCCAGCGTTTTCATTGAAGATCAGTGGCGGAAGTGGCGCATACCGGTGAACACCATGGCGATGCCCGCCTCGTTGGCGGCGTCGATCACCTCCTGGTCGCGCATGGAGCCGCCGGGCTGGATCACCGCGGTGATACCGGCCTTGGCGGCGGCGTCGATGCCGTCGCGGAACGGGAAGAAGGCGTCGGATGCCATGACCGAGCCGGGCACCGAGAGGCCCTCGTCGGCGGCCTTGATGCCGGCGATCCTGGCCGAATAGACGCGGCTCATCTGGCCGGCGCCGACGCCGATGGTCTGGCCGTCCTTGGCGTAGACGATGGCGTTGGACTTGACGTACTTGCCGACCTTCCAGGCGAAGGCCAGGTCACGCATCTCCTGCTCGCTGGGCACCCGCTCGGTGACCACGGTCAGCTCGTCGCGACCCACCATGCCGAGGTCGCGGTCCTGGACCAGCAGCCCGCCGGTGACGCGCTTGAAATCGTGGGCGTGCTCGCGCTCACCGGGCCAGTGGGCGCCGATATCGAGCAGTCGCACGTTCTTCTTCTCGGCGACGATCTCGCGGGCCTCGGCCTCCACGCCCGGGGCGATGATCACCTCGACGAACTGGCGGTCGATGATGGTGCGGGCGGTCTCGGCGTCCAGCGCCCGGTTGAAGGCGATGATGCCGCCGAAGGCGCTGGTGGGGTCGGTGGCGAAGGCCTTGTCGTAAGCCTCCACCGGGCTGGCGCCCACCGCCACGCCGCAGGGGTTGGCGTGCTTGACGATCACGCAGGCGGTGTCGGTGAAGGTCTTGACGCACTCCAGGGCGGCGTCGGTGTCGGCCACGTTGTTGAACGACAGCGGCTTGCCCTGCAGGGTCTCGGCGGTGGCCACGCTCGGCTCGCGGCAGTCGGGCTCCACGTAGAAGGCGGCGGCCTGGTGGGGGTTCTCGCCGTAGCGCATGGCCTGCTTCTTGTGGAACTGCAGGTTGTAGGTGCGCGGGAAGCCGTCCTCGCCGCCCTCGACGCGCTGGCCGAGATAGTCGGCGATGGCGGCGTCATAGCCGGCGGTGTGTTCGAAGGCCTTGACCGCCAGGTCGAAGCGGGTGACCTGCTGCATGCCGCCCCGGGCGACCTCGTCCAGCACCCGGGCATAGTCGCCGGCGTCCACCACGATGGTGGTGTGGGCATGGTTCTTGGCGCAGGCGCGGACCATGGTCGGGCCGCCAATGTCGATGTTCTCGATGGCGTCCTCGAGCGTGCAGTCCGGGCGCGCCACGGTGGCCGAGAACGGGTAGAGGTTGACCACCACCATGTCGATGGGGTCGATGCCATGCTCGGCCATCACCGCGTCGTCCTGGCCGCGACGGCCGAGGATGCCGCCGTGGATCTTGGGATGCAGGGTCTTGACCCGGCCGTCCATGATCTCGGGGAAGCCGGTGTGCTCGGAGACCTCGGTGACCGGGATGCCGTTCTCCTGCAGCAGGCGGAAGGTGCCGCCGGTGGAGAGCAGCTCGACGCCCTGGGCGCTGAGGCCGCGGGCGAAGTCGACGATGCCGGTCTTGTCGGACACGCTGATCAGGGCGCGGCGAACCGGCGTGGTGGAGGCTTGGGACATGGATTCACTCTGTTGCGGGCATGGAGAGGGTGGTCGGAAAGCAGGCGAGGGCGCTCTTCGGCGCCCTCGCGGGAATCAGATCAGGCCATAGTGCTTGAGTTTCTTGCGCAGGGTGCCGCGGTTCAGGCCGAGCATCTCGGCGGCCCGGGTCTGATTGCCCTGGGCGTGGGCGAGGACGGCCGTGAGCAGCGGCGCCTCGACCTCGGCCATGACCATGGCGTGAAGGTCGGTGACGTCGCTGCCGTCGAGATGAGCGAAGTAGCGGCGCATGGCGGCCTCGACGGCCTCGCGCAGGGGCATGTCGTCATGCGGGCGAGGGGCGGTGCCATCGGCGGCCTCGGCGAGGCTCCGGGAGGCGTGGGCGTCCAGCTCGGTCAGCGCGGGATCGTGGTCAAAGGCTTGGCTGCTGGTCATGCGGCACAGGTTCCGTCCGGCGCCATGACCCGGGCGACACGGTCGGGGGCCGTGGCGGGGTCATGACGAAAGAGTTCGTCGATGAAGCGGCACTGGTCAGCGGCGCTGTCCAGGCCATTGAAGGTGGCACGCAGGGCGCGGCGCCCGTCGTCATCGAGCCGGGCGTCCCCGGCCAGATACCAGCCGAGGTGCTTGCGGGCGATGCGCACGCCCATGTGCTCACCATAGAAATCGTGCAGGGCCACCAGGTGGCCGTGCAGCACCGTCGCGCGCTCGGCGTCGTCCGGGGACGCCAGGCGCCGGCCGTGGCGCAGGAAATGGTCGATCTCGCGGAAGATCCAGGGATTGCCCTGGGCGCCGCGGCCGATCATCACCGCATCCGCCCCAGTATAGTCGAGGACGTGGCGGGCCTTCTCGGGCGAATCGATGTCGCCGTTGGCGAACACCGGCAGGCCGACGGCGGCCTTGATGGCGGCGATGGTGTCGTATTCCGCTTCGCCCCCGTAGCGCTGCTGGCGATGGCGACCATGAACGGCCAGGGCCTGGATGCCGGCGGCCTCGGCCAGCCGCGCTACCCGCACCCCGTTGTTGCTGTCGGCGCACCAGCCGGTGCGGATCTTCAGCGTCACCGGCACGTCCACCGCGGCGACCACCGCGTCGAGGATCTCGGCGACCAGCGCCTCGTCGCGCAGCAGCGCCGAGCCGGCGGCCTTGTTGCAGACCTTCTTGGCCGGGCAGCCCATGTTGATGTCGATGATCTCGGCGCCCATCTCGGCATTGAGCCGCGCCGCCTCGGCGAGCATCTCGGCGTCGCCGCCGGCGATCTGCACGGCGCGGGGACCGGGTTCGCCACTATGGTCCATGCGCAGCCGCGACTTGCGGGTATGCCACAGCTTGGGGTCCGAGGTCACCATCTCGCCCACCACCAGGCCCGCGCCCAGCCGGCGGCAGAGCGCGCGGAAGGGGCGGTCGGTGACGCCGGCCATGGGCGCCAGGATCACCCGGTTGGGCAGGGTGTGGCGGCCGATGCGGGGCAGGGAACGTGAGTCGGGCATGAGCGCAATCGGTGGTTCGAAGGGGGACACATCATACGCCCCCCGAGGGCCTGGGTGAAGGTGGGCGCGCGTCTCAGTGCGGGCGCCGCCCCGTGAGGCGGACCCAGCCCTCGCGCACCTCGGGCTCGTCCATCAGCAGCCCGCGGGCCTCGTAGGCCTCGCGGACCTCGCCGGCCTGGGCCTCGAGGATGCCGGACAGCGCCAGGCGCCCGCCCGGCGCTACACGTTCGGCGATCTCGTCGGCCAGTTCGACCAGCGGCCCGGCCAGGATGTTGGCGACCACCACCGGGAAGCGCGCCGAGGCGTCGAGCCGTTCGGGGTAGTGCAGGGCGAAGGCCTCCGCGGCGATGCCGTTGCGCTCGGCGTTGTCGCGGCTGGCCGAGAGCGCCTGGGGATCGATGTCGGTGCCCACTGCGCTGTCGGCGCCGAGCCTGAGGGCGGCGATGGCCAGGATGCCGGAGCCGCAGCCCACGTCGAGTACCTGACGAGTCGCCAGTTCGCCGGCCACGGCGAGCTCGTCCAGCCAGGCCAGGCACAGCGCCGTGGTCGGGTGAGTGCCGGTGCCGAAGGCCAGGCCGGGATCGAGCAGCAGGTTCACCGCCTCGGGGTCCGGCGCCTCGTGCCAGCTGGGCACGATCCACAGGCGCTGGCCCATGCGCAGGGGCTGGAAATCGTCCATCCAGGCGCGTTCCCAGTCGCGGTCGTCGAGCAGCTCGTGCTCGATCTCGGGGCAGGGTTCGCCGGGCATGGCCTCGGCCCAGGCGGCGCCGAGGCGCTCGAGCATCGCCGGCAGGCCCTCGAGGTCGTCGTAGAGGCCGGTCAGCACCGTCTCGTCCCACAGCGGCGTGGTGCCGCGTTCGGGCTCGAACAGTGGATCGTCCTCGGCGTCCTGGAGCGTGATGGCGGTGGCGCCTTCGTCCAGCAGCAGTTCCTCGAGCAGGTCGGCCTGCTCGGGGGCGATGCGCGCCTTGAGTTGCAGCCAGGGCATGGTGACTCCCGGGAATCGCGTGGGGAAACGACGGCGGGGCGGCCAAGCCGCCCCGCGCCGCAGGAGGTTCGGCCGGGCTCAGAGTCCGAGCTTCTTCTCCAGATAGTGGATGTTCACGCCGCCCTGCTGGAAGTAGCCGTCGCGGACCAGGTCCTTGTGCAGGTCGGTGTTGGTCTTGATGCCCTCGACCAGCAGCTCGTCCAGGGCGTTGCGCATGCGCGTCAGCGCCGTCTCGCGGCTGGCGCCCCAGGTGATCAGCTTGCCGATCAGCGAGTCGTAGTGCGGCGGTACCGAGTAGCCGGTATAGACGTGGGAGTCCATGCGCACGCCCAGCCCACCCGGCGGGTGATAGAGGGTGACCTTGCCGGGGGAGGGCATGAAGGTCCTGGCGTCCTCGGCGTTGATCCGGCACTCGAAGGCGTGGCCATTGAGCTCGACCTCGTCCTGGCCGATCGACAGCGGCAGGCCGGAGGCGATGCGCAGCTGTTCGCGGACGATGTCGACGCCGGTGACCATCTCGGTGACCGGGTGCTCGACCTGCACGCGGGTGTTCATCTCGATGAAGAAGAACTGGCCGTTCTCGTAGAGGAACTCGAAGGTGCCGGCGCCGCGGTAGCCGATCTCGAGGCAGGCGTCGGTACACGACTTGAGCACCTGGGCGCGGGCGTCCTGGTCCAGGCCCGGGGCAGGCGCTTCCTCGATGACCTTCTGGTGACGGCGCTGCAGCGAGCAGTCGCGGTCAAAGAGGTGGATGGCGTTGCCTTGGCCGTCGGCCAGTACCTGCACCTCGACGTGGCGCGGATTCTCGAGGAACTTCTCCATGTAGACGGTGCCGTCGCCGAAGGCCGAATGGGCCTCGGTGCGGGTCACGGTCACCGCGGAGAGCAGGTGGCCCTCGGCGTGCACCACGCGCATGCCGCGTCCGCCGCCGCCGGCGGCCGCCTTGATGATCACCGGGTAGCCGATGCGCCGTGCGGTGGCGAGGATCTCGCCCTCGTCGTCGCCGAGCGGGCCATCGGAGCCCGGCACGGTGGGGACGCCGGCCTTCTTCATGGCCTCGATGGCGCTGACCTTGTCGCCCATCAGGCGAATGGTCTCGGCCCTGGGGCCGATGAAGGTGAAGCCGGAGCGTTCCACCTGTTCGGCGAAGTCGGCGTTCTCGGAGAGGAAGCCGTAGCCGGGATGGATGGCGCTCGAGTCGGTGACCTCGGCGGCACTGATCAGCGCCGGGATGTTGAGGTAGGACTGGGCCGAGGAGGCGGGGCCGATGCACACGGCCTCGTCGGCCAGGCGCACGTGCATCAGCTCGCGGTCGGCCTTGGAGTGTACCGCGACCGTGCGAATGCCCAGCTCCTTGCAGGCGCGCAGGATGCGCAGGGCGATCTCGCCGCGATTGGCGATGAGAACCTTGTCCAGCATGATGGGGTCCGCCAAGTGGGTGAAAAGATCAGGAGATGACGACCATCGGCTGCTCGAATTCGACCGGCTCGCCGTCCTCGACCACGATGGCCTCGATGACGCCGTCACGGTCGGCCTCGATCTGGTTCATCATCTTCATCGCTTCGACGATGCAGATGGTCTCTCCCTTCTTGACGCTCTGGCCGACTTCGATGAAGGGCTTGGCACCCGGCGCCGGGGCCCGGTAGAAGGTGCCCACCATGGGGGAAAGGACTTCCTGGCCCTGGTAGCTGGGGCCCTGGTCGGCGGCGGGCTCGGCGGGAGCCGCGGCGGACTGGGCCGCCGGGGCGGCGGGCTGGGCCGGGGCCGGAGCCGGCCAGGCGGGCGCCGGTGCCTGGGGATAGGCGGCACCGTTGGGGTGGCGGCTGATGCGCACCGATTCCTCGCCTTCCTGGATCTCGATCTCGCTGATGTTCGACTCTTCCAGCAGCTCGATCAGCTTCTTGACCTTGCGGATATCCATATGACGTCGTCTCGATGGGTGGATTCGGGGTGACGGCCGGCGCTGTCAACCTTGGCTGAATGTACATAGATCGCGGCAAGATGTCGTCTCTTGCCGCCTCTATCGGCCTCGAAGGGCGATGTGGACGGAGTTTGCCGAAAATCAACGGCGATGTCCAGCGAGCCGGCGAACGCTGTTCGCCGGTGCGTTAAAAGGCCCGTCAGCCCGGATGGCCCGCGCCGTTCAGCCAGCGCTGGACGTCGTCCAGATGGCGCGCCAGGCGTTCGGCGTCGACCTCGCCCTGGAGGCGCGCCTGGCGCAGTTCGCGACCGTCGTCGAAGAATAGCAGGCTCGGCGGGCCGAACAGGGCATAGTGCTCGAGCAGCGTTCGGCTGGCGTCATCGGAGGCGGTGACGTCCACCTCGATGCGGCGAAAGCCTGCCAGCGCCTCGGCCACGGCCGGGTCCGGAAAGACCTCGCGCTTCATGACCTGGCAGGAGATGCACCAGTCGGCGGTGACATCGACGAAGGCCGGCTTGGTCCCCTCGGCCACGGCCGCCTGCAGCTCGTCGAGGCGGGTGACCACCTGGATCGGCTGCCGGGACGAGGTCGCGTCGGTGGCCGTCGTCGGGGTGGCGATGCCGGCCAGCGGTCGCAGCGGGTCCTGGGCGCCCCGGGAGGCGCCGATCACCAGCGTCACCCCCCACACCAGCAGCAGGATGCCCAGCGCCTGGCGAGCCCGTGGCCAGCCCTGGGGCGAGTTCAGGGTCAGGGCGCCGAGCGCCAGGGCGCTGCCGATGGCCAGCGCCGCCCACAGCAGCAGGGCGACCGGCCCGGGGATCAGCCGCTCGACCAGCCACACGGCGACCCCCAGCAGCAGGATGCCGAACACCGCCTTGATGCCTTCCATCCAGGCGCCGGTGCGCGGCAGCAGGCTTGGGCCCAGGGTGCCCACCAGCAGCAGCGGCACGCCCATGCCCAGCGCCAGGGCCAGCAGCGCGGCGCCGCCCATGGCGGCGTCACCGGTGGAGGAAATGAACACCAGGGCGCCGGCCAGCGGCGCCGACACGCAGGGCGATACCACCAGCACCGAGAGGGCTCCGGCCAGGGCCAGTCCCGCCGGTCCGCTGCGCTGGGCGCGGTTCTGCCAGCCCTCGATGCGCTGCGCCAGCCGCGATGACAGGCGCAAGTCGAAGGCGCCGAACATGGCCAGGGCGAACACCGCGAACAGCACGGCGAAGCCGATCAGCACCGGGGCCGACTGCAGTCGGGCCTGGAGATTGAGGCCGGCGCCGAACAGGCCCATCAGCACGCCGACGATGGCGTAGGTGGCGGCCATGCCGGCCACATAACTCGACGACAGCGCCAGGGCCCGCGGGCGACTGGGGTGCTGGCCGACGATGATCGAGGAGAGGATCGGCACCATCGGCAGCACGCAGGGCGTGAAGGTGAGCCCCAGGCCCGCGATGAAGAACAGCCCCAGCACCAGCGGCAGGCTGGCCTCCTGGAGCAGGGTGCGGAAACGGCCGTCCTCGCCGACCGGGGGAGCGGGCGCGGACGTCGTCCCGGCGTCGCCCGGGGCGGTGTTTCCGGCATCTCCCGCGGCATCGGTCGGGACGTCGCGGAAGGCCTGCGGTGCCTGTCCCTGGGGCGCCTGTAGCGAGACCCGTTCGGGAGGGTAGCAGAGGCCCGCGTCGGCGCAGCCCTGGAAGCCCAGGGTCAGGTCGAGGGGGCCGTGCGTCTGGCCCTCGATCGGCACCGTGAACACCACCCGGTCGTAGAAGACCCGCACGTCGCCGAGGAACTCGTCGGTCTTGGCCTCGCCGGCGGGGAGGCGAGGCGTGCCCAGGGTAGTGCCCTGGCTGTCGCTTTCGACGCTGAAGCGATGGCGATAGAGATAGTAGCCCGCGGCGTTCTCGAAGCCGATGTGGAGCGTCTCGCCGTCGTGCCAGGCGCTGGGCTGGAAGGCGGCCTCGACCGGCAGGAAGTCGCCTGCCCCGTCGTCATCGTCGAACCATTGGGCCTGGGCGGTCAGCGGGATCCACAGCAGGGCGAGCAGGCA
This sequence comes from Halomonas sp. ABH4_019, assembly GCF_056159885.1. Lineage (NCBI taxonomy): Bacteria > Pseudomonadati > Pseudomonadota > Gammaproteobacteria > Oceanospirillales > Halomonadaceae > Halomonas > Halomonas sp. ABH4_019. The sequence goes on along the minus strand of NZ_JBSWWC010000001.1, from coordinate 35,720 downwards.
GAACAGGCGACGGAGTTGCAACACGGGACTTCCCTTCTCAAGGTCTCAAGATGTTTGGCGGAGCGCGTTTGTGACCCGTAACGGGGCATGGGGTTCCGCGGCAGGGCCCGCTATGATCAGATGCTAGGCAATGTCGGAAAACTGTCTGCGCTCGGCTATACCGCGTTAAAAATCGGCTCAAGGTCCTCATTTACACCCCGTAAACTCGCACGCGAGCCCGGTCCGGCTTCTCGCTGATTTTTGCCTTGCGACCCACAGGGATGTGGGAAGTGCGTTGGCCCGTCGGGAACGGGCCTAGCCTTCGCGCGCCGACTTTTCAGGCAAGGCCTAGGGTCGTGCGATGCCCGAGCGGGCGTCGATCCGGTCTAGGATAACGTAGCGGCGGGGTACTGTGGATGCTCCGCCTCCCGGCGCGGGCGAGGCCCGGGCCTTCATCGTCAGGGAATTCGCATCATGGCATTGAAGCGACAGGCGGCCGAACGGCGTCGCCGCAGGATCGAGGCGCTCGAGCGTCCCCAATACGGCTGGATCTGGAAGCCGCTGCTGGCGCTGCTGGTGATCTATCTGCTGGTGGCCCTGGGGCTGGGCATCTGGTGGAGCCGCGCGCCGGCCCTGGAGGCGCAGCGGGAAGCCCCGCCGGTCCCCGAAGCCGCCCCGGGCGGCGCGACCCTGGGCGCCCTGTCGGGCCTGACGACGACGCTGCTCGACAAGCCCGGCGGTTACCTGCGCAACGACCTGGCGCCGCCGGGCCTGTGGCTCGACAACATGCCGGCCTGGGAGCTCGGCGTGCTCAGCCAGGCCCGTCGGCTAGGCCAGGCGCTGCCCGCCATGGCCGGCAGCGAGCCGGCGGCCCTCGAAGCGGTGCGGGTGCAGCTGGAGGGCGACAGCCGTGACTGGTTCTATCCCTCCACCGAGCATCGCCTGGAACAGGTGCGCTCCGGCCTCGAGCGCTATCGGCAAACGCTGGCCGAGGGGCAGGACGGCTTCGCGGCCGATGGCCGGGGCTTGACGCCCTGGCTATCCGGCGTGGCACGTGGGCTCGACGACCTGGGGCGCCGCCTCTCGGCCAGCGTCGGCAACCCCGAGGCGCTGGCGGACCTGGACCTGGAGGCCGAGGGCCTGCCTCGGGAGACGCCCTGGTATCGGGTCGACAACGTCTTCTTCGAGGCGCGCGGCCAGACCTGGGCGCTGCATCGTCTGCTCAGCGCCGTGGGACAGGAGCAGGCCGAGCGGCTCGCCGCCGCCGGGCTGATCGCCCGTTGGGAGCTGCTGGTGGCCGAGCTGGAGCGCAGCCAGCGCCGCCTGTGGAGCCCGGTGGTCCTGAATGGCTCCGGCTTCGGGATCTTCGCCAACCACTCGCTGGTGATGGCCAATCATGTGCTGCGTGCCCGCGATCTGAGTCGCGAACTGGCCGAGGCACTGGCCGTCTCGGGGGCCGCTGGCCCCGCAACAGGCATGACGCCGGAAGCCGGGGACGAAGGCATCGAGGAGTCGTCCGGCGATGCGGGTGCCGCGGAGCCCGTCGGCGTTGCCTCCGATGAGGGCGCGGCGGGGGGCGATGACGTCGAAGCGAGTGTCGAGGCGGCGGCCTCCGGCGATGGCGGCGACGACAGCGCTGACGGCTTGACCGCCCCCGAACCCGGCGCAGACGACTGAGCAGCCAGACTCTACCGTGCTGGTCTGCTTGGAACATACAAGCGCCACTCACGATGAAGGGCCGCCCACCGGGCGGCCCTTCGGTCATTCGCGACACTGCGGCGTCGATCAGGCCTTTTCGTAGGCGGCGGCCGACTTCTCGATGGCCTTGCGGGCGGCCTCGACGCCTTCCCAGGATTCCACCTTGACCCACTTGCCCTTCTCGAGATCCTTGTAGTTCTCGAAGAAGTGGGCGATCTGCTGGCGCAGCAGCTCCGGCAGGTCGGTGACTTCCTGGATGTCGTCGTAGAGGCTGGAGAGCTTGGGATGGGGCACGCACACCAGCTTGGCGTCCTCGCCGGCCTCGTCGGTCATGTTGAGGATACCGACCGGGCGGGCGCGGATGACGCTGCCGGGTTGCACCGGGTAGGGCGTGACCACCAGGGCGTCGAGGGGGTCGCCATCGTCGGCCAGGGTGTGCGGGATGAAGCCGTAGTTGGCCGGGTAGAACATCGGGGTGGCCATGAAGCGGTCGACCAGCAGCGCCCCCATGTCCTTGTCGATCTCGTACTTGACCGGGGCATGGTTGGCCGGGATCTCGATCGCCACGTAGAGGTCGTCGGGAAGGTCCTTGCCGGCGGGGATGTTGTCGAAGTTCATGAGCGCGTCCTTCTCTGGCGGATAGCCGTCGGGTGTAAAATCCGCCGAATTATACGAGGCCGACCCGGCGATTACCAATCCGACCTAGTGTCGAGGGGGAGAGTCAGGAGCGGTGTCTGGCGTGTATCATGAGCCCGCTAGGAAGGGGCCGTCGGCCCTCGGAACCGCTGCCAGCACAAGGAGATCGTCTTGGCGTCCGCGCAACTGTCACTGAGTTTCGGCCAGGCCTTCGTGGTCCCGGCGCGGGGCCGGCATCGCAGTTCGATGTCGGTGTGCCTGCCCGAGGACGCGCTGGTGGCGACCAAGGGCGCCTGCGCGCTGATCACCGATTCCACCTCGCGCAATCCGCTGGCCAAGCAGGCCGGCGACCTCAGCGTCCAGGGCTTCCTGGCCGACTACTATTCGACGCCGGACCACTGGGGAGCCAAGCTGTCGGCGACCCGGGTGCTGCGCTCGCTGAACGCCTGGTGCTTCGGCCAGAGTCGGCAGGTCAGTGACGGCGGCTATGTGAGTTCGATGTCCACCATGGTCTACGAGGGGCGTGAGGCGCACCTCTTCCACATGGGCGACACCCTGGTGTTTCGGCTCAGGGGGGCGGAGTTCGAGCAGCTCACCCGGGATCACGTCACGGACCTCGGCGGCTATCGCTATCCGTCCCGGGCGCTGGGCATGGATGCCAGCCTCGATATCGACTATGTGCAGATGCCGCTCAAGCAGGGCGATATCTTCCTGTTCACCACCCAGGGTGTTCAGGGCACGCTGATGCCGTCGGACTATGTGCGCCTGATTCGCCAGGATGCCAGCGACCTGGATGCCGCCTGCGAGCGACTGGCCCAGACCGCCGGCGAGCGGGCCCGGGAGCGCGGCTACGGCGGCGACCAGTTCTGTTTCCAGCTGGTGCGCATCGATGCCTTGCCCGAGGAGGGCGAGGATCGGCCCGATCGGCGCTACGGCGACCTGCCGATTCCGCCGGAGCTCGACGTGGGCGAGCGGCTGGATGGCCTGGAGGTGCTGGAGGTGCTGTCGCGCACCGCCCAGTCGCGGGTCTACCGGGTGCGCGATGTCCAGTCCGGGCGCGAGATGGTGATGAAGGCGCCGAGTCCCGAGCTTTCCAGCCGCAACGCCTATCTGGAGCACTTCCTGCTCCAGCAGTGGGTCGTGGAGCGCGTCCGTTCGCCGTTCGTGGTGCGGGTCATGGCGCCGTCGCGCCCGCGGCGGCACCTCTACTACCTGATGGCCTACGTGGCCGGGGAGACGCTCGCCGAATGGGCGAGGCGCCATCCCCGGGCCGGCCTGGCCCAGCGCCTGGATATCGCCATCCAGCTCGGCAAGGGCATCCAGGCACTGCATCGCCGCGACCTGCTGCACCAGCGGGTGCATCCCGACAACGTGTTGATCGATCGGCATGGCCAGGTGGTGCTCGCCGACCTGAGTGCCTGCCACCTGCGCGACGTGGACGGCCATCGTCGCTCCCGGGGGCTGCTGCGCCAGGTCGGGCTGACCGAACACAGCGCGCCCGAGTATGCCCTCGATGACGAGGTGGGGCGTCGCAGCGACCAGTACTCGCTGGCCTCCACGACCTACTGGCTGCTTACCGGCGCCTTGCCCTATGAGCAGCCGGTCAAGGACCTGCTGCGCCACACCGACCTGGAGCGAATGCACTATCGCAGCGCCCGGAGCCACGACGCCGAGATTCCGCCGGCCCTCGATGAGGCGTTGCGGCGGGCGCTCACGCCCCAGCGGGCGCTGCGCTATCGGCGACTGTCGGAGTTCCTGCACGCCCTGCGCACGCCGGAGGAGGCCGGCGGCGCCGCATCGCGCCCTCGCTGGCACGAGCCGAGTCGGCTGTGGCAGGCGGTGGCCGGCGTGCTGCTGGTGCTGCTGGTGCTGAGCTGGTGGCTGCGCTAGTCACGAGCCACGAGCTACGAGCGAAAAAGAACGCCACCGCCCCGAGGGGTAGTGGCGTTCTGTTTTGTGTGGGGCAGGCTTGTTAGCCCGCAGCCCGCAGCCCGCAGCCCGCAGCCCGCAGCCCGCAGCCCGCAGCCCGCAGCCCGCAGCCCGCAGCCCGCAGCCCGCAGCCCGCAGCCCGCAGCCCGCAGCCCGCAGCCCGCAGCCCGCAGCCCGCAGCCCGCAGCCCGCAGCCCGCAGCCCGCAGCCCGCAGCCCGACGCTTAGATCTTGAATTCCGGCAGCTTGCGCTCGGCGCGATGCTTGGTCAGCTTGGCCACCTTGGGCAGGCCGTTCTCGAAGGGCGGGAAGTCCTCGCCCTGGATCAGCGGCGACAGGTAGCGGCGGCAGGCCTCGGTGATGCCGAAGCCGTCCTCGCGGATGAAGTCGCGGGGCATGAACTTCTCGCGGTTGGCCACCTCGGCCAGCGGGGCGGCCTCGACGCTCCAGGAATAGGGCGCGTCGCCGGTGCGCTTGATCGCCGGCATCTTGGCGTTGTCGCCGGCCAGCGCCAGCTCGACGGCCTTCTCGCCCACCGCGTAGGCCTGGTCGACGTCGGTCTTGGAGGCCAGGTGACGCGCGGCACGCTGCAGGTAGTCGGCCACCGCCCAGTGGTACTTGTAGCCCAGGTCCTGCTTGACCATACCGGCGAGCGTCGGCGCCACGCCGCCCAGCTGACGGTGGCCGAAGGCGTCGGTGTTGCCGGAGTCGGCGAGGAAGGTGCCGTCCTCGTAGCGGGCGCCCTCGGAGACCACGATCACGCAGTAGCCGTAGTCCTTGACGGACTGCTCGACCCGGGCCATGACCGCGGCGCGGTCGAAGGCGACCTCGGGGAAGATCACCAGGTGCGGGGCGTCGCCTTCCTTCTCCCCGGCCAGGGCGCCGGCGGCGGCGATCCAGCCGGCGTGGCGGCCCATCACCTCGAGCACGAACACCTTGGTGGAGGTGGCGCACATGGAGGCGATGTCCAGCGATGCCTCCAGGGTGGAGGTGGCGATGTACTTGGCCACACTGCCGAAGCCCGGGGAGTTGTCGGTGATCGGCAGGTCGTTGTCCACGGTCTTGGGCACGTGGATGGCGGTCAGCGGGTAGCCCATCTTCTCGGACAGCTGGGAGACCTTGAGGCAGGTGTCGGCGCTGTCGCCGCCGCCGTTGTAGAAGAAGTAGCGGATGTCGTGGGCCTTGAAGACCTCGATCAGGCGCTCGTACTGGGCGCGGTGGGTCTCGATGTCCTTGAGCTTGTAGCGGCAGGAGCCGAAGGCGCCGGCGGGGGTATGACGCAACGCCGCGATGGCTTCGTCGCTCTCCTGGCTGACATCGATCAGGTCCTCGGTCAGGGCGCCGATGATGCCGTTGTGGCCGGCGTAGACCTTGCCGATCTGGTCGGAGTGGCGGCGGCAGGCCTCGATGACGCCGCAGGCGCTGGCGTTGATCACGGCGGTGACGCCGCCGGACTGGGCGTAGAAGGCGTTGTGCTGGGCCATGGGGCTATCCTGTTGCTGGTCGCGTCATGGGAAGCGGCCGCGCGGCGGGGCGCTTCCGGGGTTCGTCCGGGGAAAGGCGTCGATTCTAGCCCATCGCCCCGATGCCTGCATCCCGTCGGCGATCCGCGACGTCCGCGGACGCTGGAGGGGGCGCGGGGGCCATGCTAGGCTGCCGCTTTCCGCGGGCGGCCGATGGTCGTCGGCAAGGCATTTCGGTAGCGGAGAGTCCATGCACCTTCATATTCTCGGCATCTGCGGCACCTTCATGGGTAGCCTGGCGCTACTGGCCCGGGAGCAGGGGCATCGCGTCAGCGGCTCGGATGCCGGTGTCTACCCCCCCATGAGCACCCAGCTCGAGCAGGCGGGCATCGTCCTCGCCGAGGGCTTCGCCGCCGGAAACCTGGAGCCGCGCCCCGACCTGGTGGTGATCGGCAATGCCCTGTCTCGGGGCAACCCCGAGGTCGAGGCGGTGCTGGATCGAGGGTTGCCCTACGTCTCCGGTCCCCAGTGGCTCGCCGAGCATGTCTTGCCCGGCCGGAGGGTGATCGCCGTGGCCGGCACCCACGGCAAGACCACCACGGCGAGCCTCACTGCCTGGCTGCTGGAGGCAGCGGGTCGGGCGCCGGGGTTCCTGATCGGCGGCGTGCCGCGCAACTTCGGCATCTCGGCCCGCCTGGGAGCGCCGGAGGCGCCCTTCGTGGTGGAGGCCGACGAGTACGATACCGCCTTCTTCGACAAGCGTTCCAAGTTCGTCCACTACCGCCCCGAGATCGCGGTGCTGGGCAATCTGGAATACGACCACGCCGACATCTTTCCCGACCTGGCCGCCATCGAACGCCAGTTCCACCACCTGGTGCGCACCGTGCCGGGCAAGGGGCGGCTGCTGGTGGCCGACGGCGAGCCGGCCCTGGAACGGGTGCTCGAGCAGGGCTGCTGGACCCCGGTCGAACGCTTCGGCCAGGCGTCGGACAGTCCTTGGCGCCTCGAGCTCGAGCGCGAGGACGCCAGCCGTTTCCGGGTCGTGCATCGCGGTGCCGACCGCGAGCAAGAGGCCGTGATCGACTGGGGGCTGACCGGCGAGTACAACGCCCGCAACGCCCTGGCGGCGCTGGCCGCCGCCCAGGCCTGCGGCGTCGCCCTGGCCGAGGGCGCCGAGGCGCTGGCCCGCTTCCAGTCGCCGCGTCGCCGCCAGGAGGTGCGCGGCGAGGTGGCCGGCATCCAGGTGATCGACGACTTCGCCCACCATCCCACGGCCATCGCCGCCACCCTGGCCGGGCTGCGCGCCGCCACGCCTGGCGGCCGCCTGCTGGCGGTGATCGAGCCGCGTTCCAATACCATGCGCCTCGGCACCCTGCGCGAGCGGCTGGCGAGCAGCGTGGCCTGTGCCGATGCCGCCTACTGGTATCAGCCGCCGGGGCTCGACTGGTCGCTGTCGCCGGTGATCGAGGCCGCCGGCCGGCCGGGTGGCGCCTTCGACGACCTGGAGGCGCTGGTGGCGACCCTGGTCGCCGAGGCCCGCGAGGGAGACCGCCTGGTGGTGATGTCCAACGGCGGCTTCGGCGGCATCCACGACAAGCTGCTGACGGCGCTGGAGGTGGCCCATGGCGGCTGAGCATGAAGGTCGGTTCGAGCCCCCGGTCACGGTGGCGCTGACCGGAGCCTCGGGGGCCCAGTACGGGCTGCGCCTGATCGAGGCGCTGGTGGCGGCGAACCGCGAGGTCTGGGTGATGATCTCCAAGGCCGCCCTGCTGGTGATCGCCACCGAGACTGAGGACGAACTGCCGGCGCGCCCCGAACGCCTGGCCGAGGCGCTCACCGAGCGCTGCGGGGCAGGCCCCGGCCAGATCCGCTGCTTCGGCCGCGAGGACTGGATGGCCCCGGTGGCCTCCGGCTCCGGGGCCAGCTCGGCAATGGTGATCTGCCCCTGCTCCACGGGGACCCTCTCGGCGGTGGCCTGCGGCGCCAGCAACAACCTCATCGAGCGCGCCGCCGACGTGGCGCTGAAGGAGCGTCGCCAGTTGATCCTGGTGCCCCGCGAGACGCCGCTGTCGGCCATCCATCTGGAGCACATGCTGTCGCTGACCCGGATGGGCGCGGTGATGATGCCGGCGGCGCCGGGGTTCTATCACAAGCCGCAGGGCATCGAGGATCTCGTCGACTTCATCGTCGCCCGGATCCTCAACCAGCTCGGCATCGAGCATCGACTGATGCCCCGCTGGGGGGAGTGAGGAGCGATGAAGACGGGGTGAGGAGTAAGGAGTAAGGAGTAAGGAGGAGGCAGCGGAGACGAGCCACCGGCCATACTGCTTCCTTCGCACCTCGCACCTCGCACCTCGCACCTCGCACCTCGCACCTCGCACCTCGCACCTCGCACCTCGCACCTCGCACCTCGCACCTCGCACCTCGCACCTCGCACCTCGCACCTCGCCGCCCGACGTGCGTTTTGGCCATTCAAGGAGGAGGCCCGCCACCGATGATCGATCTCGCCGTCTTGTCGGTGTTCGTGCCGACCTTTCTGCTGGTCTCGTTGACCCCGGGCATGTGCATGACCCTGGCCATGGTGCTGGGCATGACCCAGGGGGTGAGGCGCACGCTGTGGATGATGGCCGGCGAGCTGGTCGGCGTGGGGCTGGTGGCGGTGGCCGCCGGGGCCGGGGTGGCCGCCCTGATGCTGCGCCAGCCCGGCCTGTTCGCCGTGTTCAAGTGGCTGGGCGGGGCCTACCTGGCTTATCTGGGCGTGATGATGTGGCGTTCCCGGGGGCGCATGGCGATCCCCGATACCCTGGCGTCCCAGGCCCGTGCCGGCCGCCGCGAGCTGGCCGTGCAGGGGCTGGTCACCGCCATCGCCAACCCCAAGGGCTGGGCCTTCTTCATGGCTCTGCTGCCCCCCTTCCTGGATGCCTCGCGGCCGCTTGCAGCCCAGCTGGTCGCGCTGGTGGCGGTGATCCTGACCATCGAGTTCGGCGCCTTGCTGGCCTATGCCACCGGCGGACAGACGCTGCGCCACCTGTTGGGGCAGGCCGACAAGGTGCGGTTGCTCAATCGCCTGGCCGGTACCCTGATGGTGGGTGTGGGGCTGTGGCTGGCGCTGGGCTGACCCCGGACATCGTCCGGGAGCTAGAAGCTTGAAGAGCGCCGCTTCGCGGCTGGACGCTTGAAGTCAAAAACGTGCAGAAACCCTTGACCCGATTGTTGCCGGGCTCATGCTGACTTCCAGCTTCCAGCTTCCAGCTTCCAGCTTCCAGCTTCCAGCTTCCAGCTTCCAGCTTCCAGCTTCCAGCTTCCAGCTTCCAGCTTCCAGCTTCCAGCTTCCAGCTTACGCCGGCCCCAGCCAGGCCACCCGTGCGGCGGCCAGCGCCAGGGACGCCGCGCCCAGCGCCCATCCGGGGCAGGGGCGCAGGGTCTCCCGCGAGCGATGCTGCCAGGCGAGCTGCACCAGGGCGCAGACCACCAGGCCGAGCAGGGCGCCGCCGATCAGGTCGCTGAGCCAGTGAACGCCCAGCACCAGCCGCGACAGCGCCATGGGCACGATGATGGCGATGGCGCCCCAGTAGGCCCAGAAGCGTCGCTGCAGCGGCATTTCCCGGGCGATGAAGGCGGCGGCCAGGCCGAACAGCACCACGGCGGTGGAGGTGTGGGCACTGGGGTAGGACAGCGAATCGACCAGATGGGCCGAGGCATCCGGCCGGGCGCGACCGATGACGGCCTTGCCCAGGGTGTTGAGGGCGGCGATGCCGAGCAGGCCGGCGGCGACGTGGCCGAGGGCGTCGAGTCGCCCCCTGGCCAACCACCACAGCCCCCAGGGTAGCACCAGGGCCAGCACGCCATAGAGGTCGCCGAGCCTCGCCAGTACCTGGCTCAGCGTCAGCAGGCCGGGAAGCGCCAGGTCATCCATCAGGACGTCGAGGCGACGATCCATGGGCAGCGGGCCGCCATGGTGCAGCACCACCAGGGTCCAGGCCGACAGCGCGGTGAGCGAGGTCAGCAACAGCAGCCAGGTGCCCAGCGGCGGCTCCCGGTCATGGGGGCGGGCCAGTGCCCGCCAGGCCCAGCGCCCTCCGGGGTGACGACGCAGCAGCCAGGCCATGCCGCGATACACCAGGCCGTCGTGGTGGGTCTGGTGGCGCAGCCAGGAGAACACCAGGGCCAGCACGACCAACAGGACGCCGAGGCCCACCAGCCAGGGCTGCAGGGCCTCGGGGAAGCCCGGCAGGCGTTGCCAGGTGCGGCCCAGCAGGTAGCCGGGCAGCACATAGGCCGGGGCCCACAGCGCCGCCGACACCAGATTGGCCCAGGTGAAGCGGCGCGGCGGCATGTGCATCATGCCGGCGATCAGTGGCACCACCGGCCTGACCGGGCCGACGAAGCGGCCCAGGAATACCGACAGCGAGCCGTGGCGTCGGAAGAAGCGCGCACCTTGGGCCAGCCATTCCGGGTAGCGTGAGAGCGGCCAGATGCCGGTGACGCGCTCGCGTTGGGTATAGCCGAGCCAGAAGCTGAGGCCGTCGCCGACGACGGCGCCGACAAAGGCGGCCCCAATCACCGTCGCCACGGCCATTTCCTGGTGTCCGGCCATGGAGGCGGTCGCGGTGATCAGCACCACGCCGGGCACCAGCAGGCCCACCAGGGCCAGCGACTCCACCAGCGCGATGGCGGCGATCAGCAGCAACAACAGCGCCGGGGAGGGCGTCAACTGCTGGAGCAGGTCGACTGGGTTCAAGAGACTCTCCGTGGTCGGTGGCGGTCCGTCTAGTCGGCGGCCAGGGCCTGGGTCATGGCCTGCAGGCGGGTGAGAAAGGCCGGCCAGCGTTCGCCGTGGCGCGGCGTTTCCAGGCGCTGGCGCACCTCCAGCGGCCCGGTCTCCACCAGCACGACCTGCTCCAGGGCCTGCTGCAGCCGTTGCTGGACCAGCAGCGCGCCGTTCTCGGTGGTGTTCGGCAGGATCAGCCAGAAGGCGGTCTCGTCCTCTCGCCCGAGGGTGTCGAGCTCGCGGCAATGGCGCAGGGTGCCCTGGCAGAACGCCGTCAGCATGGCGCGGCGGGTGGCCTCGCCGAACTGCTCGCGGGTCATGTCCAGTTGAGGCAGATGGATCAGCAGCACCGCCAGGGGGCATTCGAGCAGGCGAGTCCGCGCGAACTCGCCGGTCAGCCGCTCGTGCAGGTGCTGGCGGGTCAGGGCCGGGCATTCATGTTCGCGGGGGTCGGTGGCCTGGAGCAGGGCGCGCTGTCGCAGCCGGTCCCAGAGTGCCAGCGTGGCCACCGCGACCAGGGCCAGGTAGCCGACGGCGAGTTCCGGGTCGAGGGCACCGTCGCCGAGCAGGGCCAGCCAGACCGGCGTCAGCGCCAGGTTGAGCAGTACCGCCGGGCCCAGCGGCAGCAGTACCAGGGTCAGTACCGGCGGCAGGCCGATCCATAGCGCCGCGGTGCTCGAATGGCCGGGCAGTTCCACCGCGATCAGCAAGAAGCCGCAGATCAGCACCAGGTAGGCCGCGGTGCGCGAAGCCGTGGCGCCGGCGGTGGCCGCGAGCAGGGCGGCGAGCGCCATCACCGGCGAGAGCAGGGCGGGCAGCAGGATGCGCGTGTAATGGCCCATCAGGTAGAACCACAGCGCCTGGCCGAGCAGCATCAGGATGCCGATGCCGATGGCCAGGGTGAAGAGCCGGGAGCGCGGCGAGCGGGGCTCAACCATGATGGGCGATCTCCTTGACCTCCAGGGGGCTGGCCTGACGAGCCAGGGCGCGCCGCTCGCGGGTCAGCGAACCCAGGCCGGGCAGGGCGACGGCACGCACGCGCACCGGGATGCTCAGCGCCGACAGCAAGGCCTGGCGGCGCGTCTCGGCCTGGGCGGCGTCGCGGCTGATCAGCAGCAGCCCCAGGGTACGGTGGTCCAGCCGGTAGCCGTTGTCATAGGGCTGCAGCAGCCGGCAGCATTGCTCCGCCAGCGGCCAGAGCTGCCAACGGCCGGTGCGCAGCAGCAACAGCTCGACGTGGCCGCCCTCGTGGCGGGCGCGGTGCCGTTCGTGGCGCACGTCGTGCAGCAGGCGCTGGCTCGACCACAGGCGTAGCTCGGGGGTCAGGCGCGCGCGGTGGTAAATGCGCCGGCGCAGGGCCTGCAGCTCCAGCGAACGCGACAGCCCCAGCAGCATCAGCCCGGCGAGCAGCAGGCCCGCCAGGGACCATTGTTCCGGGCCGAGCCGATCGTAGAGGCTCCACCAGCTGGCCGTGGCCAGCAGGGCATTGAAGATCAGGATCCAGCGCGGCTGGGGCACCATCAGCAGGATCGCCCAGGCCCAGAACCAGGTCAGATGACGGGCCGGCGTGACCCACAGCAGGGCCGCCAGGAGCAACCCGGGAAGCAGCTGCCAGGGGATGGTGGCCGGATGCCGGTGGCTGAGCCGGACCTGGGTGGCCGTGACGCCGAGCCACAGGCAGGCCAGCCCCAGCAGCAAGGCGTCGGGCAGGCTGTCGGCGGTCAGCGCCAGAAAGGCGGTGAGACCGGCGGCCACCAGCAGGTTGATCCGCATCAGGCCGACTTTGTACTTGCTCTGCATGGTGACTTAGTATGGGCTCCTTCCCGTTTCGACTCGAGCCTGGGGCGCGGCCCGGCGCCACGGCCCTTTTCTTGGAGACACTCTACGGCATGACAGCTCACGCCTCCCACTCCGACGACGCCGTTGCCGACGTCGACGCCTACATGCAGCGCCTGGGCCAGCAGGCCCGGGATGCCGCGACCCGGCTGCGGCGCGCCGATACCGCGGCCAAGAACGCCGCCCTGCTGGCCATGGCCGCCCACCTGGACGCGGCGCGCGCCGAGGTGCTGGCGGCCAACGCCCGGGACCTGGAGCAGGGCCGGGCCAATGGCCTCGATGCCGCGCTGGTCGACCGCCTGGCCCTCGACGAGGCGCGCCTGGACGCCATGATCGAGGGGCTCCACCAGGTGGCGGCGCTGCCCGATCCGGTGGGCGAGATCGATGGCCTGAGCGCCCGACCGAGCGGCATCCAGGTCGGCCAGATGCGCGTGCCGCTGGGCGTGATCGGTATCATCTACGAATCGCGGCCCAACGTCACCATGGAAGCGGCCAGCCTGTGCCTCAAGTCCGGCAACGCCGCGATCCTGCGCGGCGGCTCCGAGGCCCGAGCGTCGAACGCGGCCATCGCCGCCTGCATCCGCGCCGGGCTCGAGCAGGCCGGGCTGCCCGAGTACAGCGTCCAGGTGGTGGCGACCACCGACCGGGCCGCCGTGGGTCGCCTGATCGCCATGCCGGAGTATGTCGACGTCATCATCCCGCGCGGCGGCAAGTCGTTGATCGAACGCATCAGCCGCGAGGCGCGGGTGCCGGTGATCAAGCACCTGGATGGGGTCTGCCACGTCTACCTGGATGCCACCGCGGACCGGGACAAGGCGCTGGCCATCGCCGTCAATGCCAAGACCCAGCGCTACGGTACCTGCAACACCATGGAGACCCTGCTCATCGATGCGCCCCTGGCCGAGGCGTTGCTGCCCGCGCTGGCCGAGGCCTACGCCGAGCATGGGGTCGAGCTGCGGGGCTGCGAGCGCACCCGGGCGATCCTCGCCGACGTCGCCGCGGCCAGCGAGGCCGACTGGGCGGCCGAGTACCTGGCGCCGGTGCTGGCGATCCGCGTGGTCGACGGCATCGAGGCCGCCATGGCGCACATCGAGCGCTACAGCTCCCGGCACACCGACGCCATCGTCACCGAGAGCTACACCCTGGCCCGGCGCTTCCTGGCCGAGGTGGATTCCAGCTCGGTGATGGTCAATGCCTCCACGCGCTTCGCCGACGGCTTCGAGTACGGCCTGGGCGCCGAGATCGGCATTTCCACCGACCGCCTGCATGCCCGGGGGCCGGTGGGGCTGGAGGGCCTGACCACGCGCAAGTACGTGGTGTTCGGCGACGGCCAGATCCGCCGGTGAGCGAGACGATGCAGGCCCCGCGCCTCGCCATGCTCGGCGGGACCTTCGACCCGGTGCATCTCGGGCATCTGCGCAGCGCCGTGGAACTGCGGGAGGCGCTGGGGCTCGACCGGGTGCACATGATGCCGGCCGCCCGGCCGCCGCTGCGTGGCGAGCCGCGGATAGCGCCGGAGGAGCGCCTGACGCTGCTGCGGCTTGGCATCGGCGACACGCCGGGGCTGGTGGCCGATCCCCGCGAGCTCGAGCGCCAGGGGCCCTCCTACAGCGCCGACACCCTGGCCGAGCTGCGCGGCGAGGTCGGCGGCGAGGCGCGGCTGGTGATGGCGCTGGGCCACGACGCCTTCCTGCGGCTGGCCGATTGGCATGCCCCCGAACGCCTCTTCGCGCTGGCCCACCTGGTGGTGATGGATCGTCCGGACCACGAGGCGGCGCTGCCCGGGCCCCTGGCCGATCTGATCGACGGGCGCGAGGTCGACGATGCGCCGACGCTGATGGCAGCGCCGGCCGGGCGATTGCTGCGCCTGCGTCTGCCGTCGCGGATGGCGATCTCCGCCACCGAGGTACGGCGGCGCCTGGCCGAGGGGCGCAGCGTGCGCTACCTGCTGCCCGAGGCCGTGGAGGCGCACATCCTCGCGCGGGGGCTCTACCGATGCTCGCGCTGACGGGACATGCGGAAAAAACCGGCCCATCGCGTCACGAGGCGCTGCCAGGCCTCGCTCGAGTCGGTACAATGGGGACATGACCATTTCCCGCTGAGAGGGGCTGATACGAAGGCATGCACATCGACGCACTCAAGACGCTGGTGCTGGACGCACTGGAAGAGCTCAAGGCCCAGGACATCGCCGTCCTCGACGTCTCCCACCTGACCAGCGTGACCGACCTGATGGTGGTCGCCAGCGGCACCTCGAGCCGCCACCTGGCGGCGCTCTCCGGCAGGGTGATCCAGACCGTGAAGGAGCAGGGCGTGCCGCCGCTGGGCGTCGAAGGCGAGAACGGTACCGATTGGGTGCTGGTCGATCTGGGCAGCATGGTGGTGCACATCATGCTGCCCGAGACCCGGGCCCTCTACGACCTGGAGCGACTGTGGGCCGACCTGCCGAGCGACGGCGTGGCCCTGGAGGAAGAGGCTCACGGCACCTCATGAGGGTGCGACTGCTGGCCGTGGGGACTCGCATGCCCGACTGGGTGACCCGCGGCGTCGAAGAGTACCGCAAGCGCCTGCCCCGGGATTTCGCCCTCGACCTCGAGGAGATCGCTCCCGGTCCGCGGGGCAAGAACGCCGATACCCGACGCGCCGTGAGCCAGGAGGCCGAGCGCATTCGCGCCCGGCTGAAAGGCGACGAGCACCTGGTGGCCCTGGAAGTGGGCGGCAAGGCCTGGAGCACCGAGCAACTGGCGCGCCAGGCCGAGGACTGGCGCCTGGAAGGGCGAGACGTGGCCCTGCTGGTCGGCGGCCCCGATGGGCTCGACCCGGCGCTCTCCGCGGCCGCCGATCAGCGCTGGTCGCTGTCGCCGTTGACCCTGCCGCATCCGCTGGTGCGCATCCTGCTGGCCGAGCAGCTCTATCGGGCCTGGACCCTGATGGTCGGTCACCCCTACCATCGCTGAGCGCTCCCGAGGTCATCACCAAGCATGCGTCAGCCACGCGACACCCTGAAGAATCCCGAGCAGGAACTGCGCATCTTTCGCTGGCGCTCGCTGCTGGCGGTGGCCGTGGTGCTGTTGCTCACGGGCCTGCTCGGCGGGCGCCTGGCCTACCTGCAGATCGTGCAGCACGAGGTCTACACCACCCGCTCCGAGAAGAACCGCGTGCGGGTCGAGCCGCTGCCCCCGACCCGAGGGTTGATCTATGACCGCAACGGCGTGCTGCTGGCCGAGAACCGCCCCACCTACAACCTGACGCTGGTACGCGAGCGGGTCGATGACCTGGACGAGACCCTGGCGCTGCTGGTGGAGCTGCTGGAGCTGCCCGAGGATCGCCTGGCGGCGTTTCGCGACCGCTCCCGTCAGCGACAGCGGCCTTTCCAGCCGGCGCTGCTGATGAGCGACCTGGACGAGGAGCAGATCGCCCGCCTGGCGGTCAATCGCCATCGGCTGCCCGGGGTGGAGGTCCAGGCCCAACTGCTGCGCTATTACCCGGACGCCGAGATCATGTCCCACGTGCTCGGCTACGTGGGGCGCATCAACGCCGAGGAGCTCCAGACGCTTGATGCCGGCAACTATGCCGGGACCCACTTCATCGGCAAGACCGGCGTCGAGCGCTTCTACGAGGAGGCGCTGCACGGCCAGGCCGGCCTGCGCCAGGTGGAAACCAATGCCCGCGGGCGGGTGCTGCGCGAGCTGGGTCGCACCGACCCGGTGCCCGGGCAGAACCTCACCCTGACCCTGGACAAGGGGCTGCAGCGGCTCGCCGTGGACCTGCTCGACGGGCGCCGCGGCGCCATCGTGGCGGTGGCCCCGCAGAGCGGCGAGATCCTGGCCATGGCCTCGGTGCCGGGATTCGATACCAACCAGTTCGTCACCGGTATCGACCTGGCGTCCTACCGGGCGCTCCAGCAGGACATCGACCTGCCGCTGTTCAACCGCGCGATCCGCGGCAGCTATCCCGCGGGCTCCACCATCAAGCCGTTCATGGCCATCACCGGGCTGCGCGATGGCGAGATCACCCCGGGCGAGGTGATCTACGATCCCGGCTACTACCAGCTGCCCAACGACTCGCGGCGCTACCGCAACTGGCTGCGCTGGGGCCATGGGCGGGTCGACCTGGAGCGGGCGCTGGCGGTGTCCAACAACACCTATTTCTATTCCCTGGCCCATGACCTGGGCATCGACCAGATCCACGAGAGCCTGTCGCAGTTCGGCTTCGGCCGCCGGGTGGCGGCGGACGTGGCCGGCGAGAGCTCGGCCCTGCTGCCGTCCCGGGAATGGAAGCGCGAGCGCTTCAACCAGCCCTGGTATCCCGGCGAGACGCTGTCGGTGGGGATCGGCCAGGGCTATCTGCAGATCACCCCGCTGCAGCTGGCTACCGCCACCGCGGTGCTGGCCAACCGCGGCGACTGGATCAAGCCGCGCCTGGCCCTCGAAGTCGGCGGTGAGCCGGTGCCCACCGAGCTGCCGGACACGCCGCCGGACATCGAACTCGACAACCCCGGCTGGTGGGATCGCGTCTACTCCGGCATGGAGAAGGTGCTGTCCGGCCGCGAGGGCACCGCGCGCCGCGCCGGCGCCGGCCTCGAGTATCGCATGGCCGGCAAGTCCGGCACCGCCCAGGTGTTCTCGCTGGGCCAGGACGAGAAGTACAACGCCGAGGAGCTCAAGGAGCGGTTGCGCGACCACGCCCTGTTCATGGCCTTCGCCCCGGTGGACGATCCCCAGATCGCCGTCTCGGTGATCGTCGAGAACGCCGGTGGCGGCAGTAGCCATGCGGCGGGGCTGGCGCGTGACACGGCCGATTACTGGCTGCTCGAACGCCACCATGGCGAACCGCAGGAGGCCGCCGACGGCGAGCCGAGCGAGGGAGAGGACTAATCGCGATGGTCGATTTTCTGCTGCGCCGCCCCCATCCGGTCAAGCCCTCGCTGAGCGGCATCACCCGCAAGCGCGGACTGTGGGAGCGCATCCACCTCGACCCCTGGCTGCTCGGCATGCTGCTGGTGCTGATGCTGGCCGGGCTGGTGGTGCTCTACAGCGCCAGCGGGCAGCGCCTGGACGTGGTGATCGCCCAGGCGGTGCGGTTCGGCGTCGCCATCGCCGGCATGGTGATCATCGCCCAGTTCACGCCCGCGACCCTGCAGCGCTGGTCGATTCCGGCCTACCTGGTGGGCATGGCCATGCTGGTGGCGGTCGAGATCATGGGCGACATGGGCATGGGGGCCCAGCGCTGGCTGGTGATCCCCGGCGTGGTGCGCTTCCAGCCCTCGGAGATGATGAAGCTGGCGGTGCCGATGATGGTGGCGGTCTGGCTCAGCCGCCGGGAACTGCCGCCGCGCTGGCAGGACCTGCTGGTCTGCGCGCTGTTGATCGGCGCGCCGGTGCTGTTGATCGCCCGCCAGCCCGACCTCGGCACCTCGCTGCTGGTGGCGGCGTCGGCGGTCGTGGTGGTGCTGCTGGCCGGACTGTCCTGGCGCATCATCGGGTTGCTCGGCGCGCTCGCGGCCGCGGCGTTGCCGCTGCTATGGATGAACATGCACGACTACCAGCGCCAGCGGGTGCTGACCCTCCTCGACCCGCAGAGCGACCCGTTGGGGGCCGGCTGGAACATCATCCAGTCGACCACCGCCATCGGCAGCGGCGGGCTGTGGGGCAAGGGCTGGCTGCACGGCACCCAGTCCCACCTGGAATTCCTCCCGGAGCGGCATACCGACTTCATCGTCGCCGTGCTCGGCGAGGAATTCGGCCTGGTGGGCATGCTGGCCTTCCTCGGCCTCTACCTGCTGATCGTCTGTCGCGGGCTGTGGCTCGCCGGGGCGGCCCAGGAGACCTTCGGGCGGCTGCTCGCCGGCAGCATCATCCTGACCTTCTTCATCTATGTGTTCGTCAACGTCGGCATGGTCAGCGGCATCCTGCCGGTGGTCGGCGTGCCGCTGCCGCTGGTCAGCTACGGCGGGACCTCCAGCGTGACCTTGCTGGCCGGTTTCGGTATTCTCATGGCCATTCATTCGCACCGCCGCCTGCTGCCGCGCTAGCGCGGCCGGCGGGCAGGACGACTCAGGGAGAGCAGCATGACGGTGACGATGTCGCGACACGGACGCCGCTGGATGGGCCTGGCCCTCGGCGGCCTGCTGGCCGGACTGGCCGTCGGCGCCACGGCGGCGGACTTCGACCCCCGCCGCGGGGAGGTAGGGGGGCTGGTCGACGAGGTCGCCGAGCGCGGCGTCGACCGCGCCTGGCTCGAGGACGCCCTGGGCCGGGCCGAGTTCCGCCAGGAGGTGCTCGACGCCATGTCCGGCGCCGCCGAGCATCGCCTGGTGTGGCACGAGTATCGCGACATCTTCCTCGGCGAGGCGCGCATCGCCGAGGGCGCGGCCTTCATCGACGCCCACCGCGAGGCCTTTACCCGGGCCGAGGCGGAATTCGGCGTGCCGCCGGAGATCATCGCCGCGATTCTCGGCGTGGAGACCCGCTACGGCGAGATCACCGGCGATCATCGCGTGCTCGACTCGCTGTCGACCCTGGCCTTCCATCACCCGCGCCGCGGCGGCTTCTTCCGCGACGAGCTGGCCGCCTTCCTCGAGATCACCTATCGCCAGGAGGTCGCGCCGGACAGCATCGAGGGCTCCTACGCCGGGGCCATGGGCTATCCGCAGTTCATCCCGACCAGCTATCGCGCCTATGCGGTGGACTTCGACGGCGACGGCCACCGTAACCTGTGGACCGACCCGGTGGATGCCATCGGCAGCATCGCCAACTACTTCGCCGAGCACCGTTGGCAGGCCGGGGCGCCGATCTATCACGAGGCCGAGGGGCCGAGCGAGCGCCCCGGGGGCATCACCTTCAACGCCGCGCGGCCGCCGAGTGCCACCGTCGGCGAGCTGGCCGCGGCAGGCATCGAGAGCGATGCGGGGCTGGCGGATGGCACCGAGGTGGTGCCGCTGGCGCTGGAGCGGGAAGACGGCAGCCTGCAGTACCGCTTCGGCCGCGACAACTTCTACGTCATTACCCGCTACAACCACAGCCATCTCTACGCCATGGCCGTGACCGAGCTGGCCGAGGCCATCGCCGCCGCCGAGGGGCGCCAGGCCGACTGGTTCACCGCCACCGCGGCCGATCCGGAGGAACGCCCATGAGAGCCTGGTGGATTCCGCTGCTGGCCGCGCTGTGGCTGACCGGCTGTGCCGGGGGCGGCGGCACCTCGCCGACGCCGTCCGGCAACGCCGGTGCCGATGTCACCGATGGTGCGTCGAGCGGCGGCGAGCGCTATGCCATGAGCAGCGATGCCTACCCGCAGGAGCCGCCCGACGTCAGCCGGGTGCCGGATGCGGTGCCGCGCATCGAGTCGCCTTCCCGGGCGGGCAACCGCTCCACCTACGAGGTGTGGGGCAAGACCTACCATGTGATGGACGACCCCAGCGGCTATGTGCGCCGGGGCACCGCCTCCTGGTACGGCAAGAAGTTCCATGGCTATGCGACGTCCAACGGCGAGATCTACGACATGTACAAGATGAGCGCCGCCCACCGCTCGCTGCCGTTGCCGACCTTCGCCCGGGTCACCAACCTCGACAACGGTCGCTCGGTGATCGTGAGGGTCAACGACCGCGGCCCCTTCCACAGCGAGCGCGAGATCGACCTGTCCTATGCCGCGGCGGCGCGCCTCGAGATCCTCGAGCGCGGCACCGGCCGAGTGCGCGTCGAGGCCATCGATCCCGCGGCCTGGCTGGCCGAGCATCGCGGCGCTACCGAGGCGCCGCGGCCCGCCGTCGCCGAGACGCCCGAGCCGGCAGCGGCTGCGGTAGCCGCCACGCCGGCGGCGAACGAGGCGTCGGCTCCCGCCCCGGCGGGATCGGCGGCTGCCCCCATTTTCCTGCAGGTCGCGGCGCTGGGCTCCGCCGACAGCGCCAATGCGCTCAAGGCGCGGCTCCAGTCGTCCCTGGAACAGCCGGTGCGCGTGGCCACCGCGCCGGGCCTGTATCGCGTCCAGGTCGGCCCGCTGGCCGGGCGCGCCCAGATCGACCCGGTGCGCGGCGAGTTGCGCCGGGCCGGCTTCGACGAAGCCTTCGTTGTCGATGAGTCGACCGACTGAGTCGGCCCTCACGAATCTCCCGATGTACCCGAAGAGACTGCCATCCATGAAAGTCCTGAGTTCGTCCTCGCTACGCCGGCTGCTGCCGGTCCTGATGGTCTGCCTGTCGCTGGTGGCCTCGCCGCTGATGGCTCAGAAGCCGCAGCCCCAACGGCCCCAGGTCCAGACCATGATCCCGGCGCCGCCGCGGCTGGCCGCCAAGTCCTGGGTCCTGATGGACGCCGACAGCGGCCGCGTGCTCGCCCAGCACAATCCCGACGAGCGATTGCCGCCGGCGAGCCTGACCAAGCTGATGACCGCCTACCTGGTCGAGCGCGAGCTCAACAGCGGCAACATCGCCCCCGACGACCTGGTGCCGGTCAGCGAGAAGGCCTGGCGGACCGGGGGCTCGAAGATGTTCATCGAGGTCGGCGAGCAGGTGCCGGTGAGCGAACTGTTGCACGGCATCGTGATCGTCTCCGGCAACGACGCCAGCGTGGCCATGGCCGAGTACCTGGCCGGGGGCGCCGAGCCCTTCGCCGATATCATGAACCAGCATGCCGCGCGCCTGGGCATGAGCAACACCCACTACATGAACCCCACCGGGCTGCCCCACGACGACCACTATTCCTCGGCCCGGGACCAGGCCGTCCTGGCCCAGCACATCATCAACGACTATCCGGACCACTACAGCATCTATCGCCAGAAGCACTTCAGCTACGGCGGCATCGACCAGCCCAATCGCAATCGCCTGCTGTGGCGGGACGCCAGCGTCGACGGCCTGAAGACCGGCTGGACCGAGGCCGCCGGCTACTGCCTGGTGGCCTCCGCCGAGCGTGACGACATGCGCCTGATCTCGGTGGTGATGGGCACCGACTCCGAAGAGGCCCGCGCCCAGGAGTCGCAGAAGCTGCTCAGCTACGGGTTCCGCTACTACGAGACCCTCAAGCTCTACGACCAGGGTGCGGTGCTCAACACCCCGCGGGTGTGGGGCGGCGATCGCAACGAGCTCAAGGTCGGGGTGGACCGCAACGTCTTCATGACCGTGCCGCGGGATCGCAACGAGGAGCTGACCGCCAAGCTGGATATCCGTGCCGATCTCACCGCGCCCATCGCCGCCGGCGACCAGGTGGGCACCATGGAGGTGCGCCTGGGCGACGAGGTGGTCGGGGAGCGTGCCTTGCTGGCCCTGGAGCCGGTCGAGGAGGGCGGTTTCTTCAAGCGCCTGATCGACAAGGTGCAACGTTTCTTCACCAACCTGTTGGGCGGTTTCTTCGACTAAAGCCGATGTCGCCTTGGTGGGCGAGCGCGGGTCGCGTAAAATGATCGCTCATGCTTCCAGATGGGTGAGGGATGAACGACAAGACCCTGCGTGACCTGCGCCGCCCGAGCGCGACCAAGGGCGGCAAGCCGCCCAAGATCACTTTCCCCTGCGACTACTCGATCAAGGTCGTGGGGGATGCCAGCGACGACTTCGCCGCCATGGTGTGCCAGGTGGTGACGCGCCACGACCCCGCCTTCGATGCCGCGAAGATCCAGGTGGTACCCAGCCGCAACGGCCGCTTCCAGTCGGTTCGCCTGACCCTGCGTGCGACCGGCGAGGCCCAGCTCAAGGCGCTGTTCGCCGAGCTCAAGGCCAGCGGTCGCGTGCACATGGTGGTGTGAAGTGGAGCCACTGCAGTTGCACCGCCTCGGGCGGCGGCCCTACGAGCCGGTCTGGCGGGCCATGCGCGAGCTGACCGACACCCGGGACGACAGCACGCCGGACCAGCTGTGGCTGGTCGAGCACGACCCGGTTTTTACCCAGGGGCGGGCCGGCAGGCCCGAGCACCTGCTGATGCCCGGCAATATCCCGGTGGTCCAGACCGATCGCGGCGGCCAGGTGACCTATCATGGCCCCGGCCAGCTGGTGCTCTATCCGCTGCTCGACGTGCGTCGCGCCCGGGTCGGGGTGAGGGAGCTGGTCAGCGCCCTGGAGAATGCCGCCGTGGCGCTGCTGGCCGAGCACGACATCGAGGCCCATGCGCGCCCCGACGCCCCCGGCGTCTACGTGGGCGAGGCCAAGATCGCCTCGCTGGGGCTGCGCATCCGGCGCGGGGCCAGCTTCCATGGCATCGCGCTGAACGTCGATGGCGACCTGACGCCCTTCGCGCGTATCAACCCCTGCGGCTATGCCGGCCTGGCGATGACCCGCCTGGCCGATCTCGTATCCGAGCCCCCGTCGCTGGCACAGGCCGGCGAGGCGCTTGCCGCCTGCCTGGCCCGCGAGCTCGACCGGGAGCTGGTCGAGGCGTAGGAGCATCGACGGCGTGCGGTGCGACATAAAAAAGCCCGAGGCTATCGCCTCGGGCTTTTCTGTTGCTGTGAGCCATGGGTGAAGATCCGTTAGCCTTGCTGCGCCTCACGCCTCACGCCTCACGCCTCACGCCTCACGCCTCACGCCTCACGCCTCACGTCTTTCAGCCCACATTACGCACGGGAATGATATTGGGGTCGGGTTCCGCCTGCCCGGGCACCTCGGCGGGGGAGGCCAGCTCGAGCCCGAGGTTGTTGTTCTCGAACACCCGATCGGCGCGATAGCTGGAGCGGACCAGCGGCCCGGAGGGCACTTCCATGAAGCCTTTCTCGAGGCCCTGCTGACGATAGCGCTCGAACTCCTCGGGGGTGACCCAGCGCTCCACCGGCAGGTGGTTGCGGGTCGGGCGCAGGTACTGGCCGAGGGTGACGATGTCCACGCCGATCTCGCGCAGGTCGTCGAAGGTCTGCAGGATTTCCTCCTCGGTCTCGCCGAGGCCCAGCATCAGGCTGGTCTTGGTGATGACGTCGGGGCGATGACGCTTGGCATGGGCCAGCACGTCGAGGGTCTTGCGGTAGCCGGCGCGGGGGTCGCGGACGCGGCGGGTCAGGCGTTCCACGGTCTCGACGTTCTGGGCGAACACCTCGAGGCCGGAGTCGACGACCCGCTCGATGGCGCTGGGGGCGCCGTCGAAGTCGGGCGTCAGGGCCTCCACCGCGACCTCCGGGGTGCGCGCCTTGATGGCGCGAATGCAGTCGGCGTAGTGGCCGGCGCCGCCGTCGGGCAGGTCGTCACGATCCACGGAGGTCAGCACGATGTAGCGCAGGCCCATCAGCTCCACCGACTTGGCGGTGTTCTCGGGTTCCTCGGCGTCGAGCCAGCCCTTGGGATTGCCGGTGTCGACGGCACAGAAACGGCAGGCACGGGTACACACCGAGCCCATCAGCATGATGGTGGCGGTGCCGTTGCTCCAGCACTCGCCCATGTTGGGACAGTGGGATTCGGCGCACACGGTGCTCAGCCGATGCTCGGCCACGTTCTTCTTCACGGCGTCGAAGCGCTCGCCGCCGGGGATCTGGGCGCGCAGCCACTTGGGCTTGCGCCCCAAGGCCGGGCTGTCCTCGGCCTGCGGACGCGATTTCATGCCATCCTTGATGGCCGTTGCACCGTGTTCGTTGCGGTACTTCTCGCCGCTGGACACATGCTTGCTGGTGTTGTCGCTCATGAGCTGGGCGCCTCTTCCACTCGGCGGCCGGTCGCTGGGGCATCCTGTGACGCTGCCCCGGCGGCAGGCATGGCGTGTATACAAAGGTAGGGGGGCAATCTATCACATTCGCCGTCCGGCTGGACAGGCACCGGCCATGGCCGGTGCCCGCCGGGCGTCATGGGGAGGCCTGCGGCAGGCAGGCCACGCCATGGCTCGGCAGGGGCGCGGGGCCGCCGGCGAAGTGGGCATGCAGCTCGTCCAGGTGCTGGCGAACGAAGCGCAGGAACAGCTCGGTGACCGGGGTCGGGAAGCGCTCGCGATGGTAGACGGTGCACCAGGAATGGCGCAGCGGAAAGCCGGGCAGCGCCAAGGGTGCCAGCAGTCCGGCCTCGAGTTCGAGGCGCACCGCCAGGCGAGGCAGCACGGCCACGCCGAGCTGGGCCATCACCCCCTGCTTGACCGCCTCGTTGGTGCCCATCTCGATGGCGTGGTCCAGGCGCACGTCCTGCTCGGCGGCCAGTTCCTCCAGGGCGCCACGGACCCCGGAGCCGGGCTCGCGCATCAGCATGTAATGATGGGCCAGGTCCTCCAGGGTCGGGCTCGGGGCGTCCAGCAGCGGATGGCCCGGCCACACCACCGGGATCATCTCGTTGTCGAGAATCGGCATGAACACCAGGGCCTCGTCGTCGGGCACCCGGGCCATGATCACCAGGTCGTCGCGACGCTCGGCGAGGCGCTCCAGGGCCTGGCTGCGGTTGCAGACCCGCAGGCGGATCTGGACGTTGGGATACTGGGCCCGGAAGCGGGCCAGCAGGTGAGGTACCACGTACTGGGCGGTGGACACCGCGGCGAGATTGAGTTCGCCGGTGATCGTGCCCTCCAGATCCGACAGGCTCATCTGCAGCCGCGACACCTGCCCGAAGATGGCCTGGGTCGAGGCGGCCAGGGCGTCCGCGGCGGGCAGGGCGTGCAGGGTGCGCCCTGCGTACTTGAACAACGGATGCCCCAGGGCCTGTTCGAGCTGGCGGATCTGGGCGCTGACCGCGGGCTGGGTCAGGCCGAGCGCCTCGGCCGCGCGAGAATAGGACTGGCGCTCGTGGACGGTGCGGAACACCTGTAGCTGGCGAAAGGTCAGCCGATTGAGCAGCTTGGGTGTGGTCATGGATCATCCGTTGAGGCGGCGCCGAGGCGCTCGTTGAGGCCTCCCCATGCTAGCATCTTGCCTCGGCATGCCGGTAACCTCCGGCCGACTGCTTCCTTCTCCTCTCCCGCATGGGGACATCGTCGATGTCGTTCTCTCTCTGCGTTCCCCGTCGTCCGCTGATCGTGGGTCATGGTGCCGGTGCGATGCGGCTGCGCCAGGCGGCCGACGAGCTGGGTATCGGCGGCCTGGTCGCCGAGGGTGAGCCCAGGGCGCTGATGGCCCGGGCCCTCGACGAGGGCTGCGACGCGGTGCATCCCGGCGAGCTGCCGGCGGCGACACAGCTCGAGCTCGCCAAGGCCTGCCGCGAGGCGGGACTGCGCTTTCTCGGCCAGGGGGCGCCGTTGCTGTCCGCCATGGCCGATGGTGCGGCCATGCGCCGGCTGATGGCGGAGGCCGGGCTGCCACTCGCCGCAGCTGGCGGCGAGGGGGCGCTGGTGCGCCTGTCGCTGCTGGCCGATCGCCATGGCCAGGTGGTGCACCTGGCGCCGCGCCAGGCCCTGGACGGTGGCATGGCGGTGGCGCCGTTGCCCTGGTTGACCGCGGAGCGTACCGCCTACCTGGGCCGCCTGGCCGCGCGGGGCGTCGCCGCCCTGGGCGCGACGGGGCTGGTCGAGGCCGCTTTCCGCCTCTCGGGCAATGCGCTGGGCTTCGTCGCCCTGGGGCCGGGCCCTGTGGGTGAGGAGGCACTCGACGAGGCGCTGTTCGGCCTCGACCCGCTGGTGGCCCAGTGGCAGCTGCTGGCCGGCGAACGCCTGCGCGAGCGGCAGTCCCACCTGCCGGGCCCGGGGCATGCCCGGCTGTGGCAACTGGCCCTGCCCGAGGGCGCCCGGCTCGATGGCGGCCCCGGGGTCCGCCTGGATCATCCCGGCGACGGGCACGAGGCGCGGCTGGTGGTCTGGGGGCGCCGCCGCGAGGACCTGGCGCGGCGGGCGAGCCGTGCGCTGACCGGCCTGCTGGGGGCCGAGGCGGCACGCGACCGGTTGCCCTGACGGGGCGCCATCCCTCGCCAGTCGGCGGATACTGGGGTATATTGCATTGCAGCAAAGGCGGTTCGGCGCCGCAGGCGCGACCGTCTTCCTTCCCCATGGCGACCCATGGAGTGACGATACGATGATGCCCCTGATGCCGACACTGCCTCCCGCCCTGATGCCCTGGATGGATCCCTTCGGCTTCGGTCGCGCGGCCTTCGATTACTGGCGCGACGGGGTGGAGCGCAGCACGCTCTACCTGGACGTCATGCGCCAGCGCGGCAACCAGTACCTCGAGCATATCGAGAAGACCAAGCCCAACGTGCTCGGCTTCGAGGCCGAGGTGCTGCTCGACGGCCGCGAGCTGTCGCGGCCCGTCAACTACGAGCTGATGCGGATCCTGCCGCCCGACGGGGTGGAGACCGATGACCTGATGCGGCCCTTCGTGGTCGTCGACCCGCGGGCCGGCCACGGTCCGGGGATCGGCGGCTTCAAGCCGGACAGCGAGCTCGGCGTGGCGTTGCGCGCCGGCCATCCCTGCTACTTCATCGGCTTTCTGCCTTACCCGGAGGCCGGGCAGACCGTCGAGGACGTGGTCGAGGCCGAGGTGGCCTTCCTGAGCCATGTCATCTCGCTGCACCCGGATACCGCCGAGAAACCCATGGTGGTCGGCAACTGCCAGGCGGGCTGGCAGATCATGATGGCCGCGGCGCTGGAGCCCGACGTCTTCGGGCCCATCCTGATCGCCGGGGCGCCGCTCTCGTACTGGGCCGGCGAGCGTGGCCAGGCGCCGATGCGCTACACCGGCGGCCTGACGGGCGGCAGTTGGGTGACCTCGCTGCTCAGCGACCTGGGCGACGGCCTGTTCGACGGCGCCTGGCTGGTGCAGAACTTCGAGCGGTTGAACCCCGCCAATACCTGGTGGCAGAAACAGTATCGCCTCTATGCCCAGGTCGACACCGAAGCGGAGCGCTACCTGGACTTCGAGCGCTGGTGGGGCGGCCACGTGGTGCTGGGCGGCGAGGAGATCCAGTACATCGTCGACAACCTGTTCGTCGGCAACCGCCTCTCCACCGCCCAGATGGTCACCGCCGACGGGCGGCGCATCGACCTGCGCAA
Source organism: Halomonas sp. ABH4_019 (assembly GCF_056159885.1). Classification (NCBI taxonomy): domain Bacteria; kingdom Pseudomonadati; phylum Pseudomonadota; class Gammaproteobacteria; order Oceanospirillales; family Halomonadaceae; genus Halomonas; species Halomonas sp. ABH4_019. The sequence goes on along the minus strand of NZ_JBSWWC010000001.1, from coordinate 8,551 downwards.
CCTGCGTTCGCCGGTGGTGGTGTTCTGCTCCCGGGGCGACGACATCACGCCGCCGCCCCAGGCCCTGGGCTGGATCCAGGACCTCTACGAGGATAACGACGAACTCATCGCCAACGAGCAGACCATCGTCTACTGCGTCCACGACACCACCGGCCACCTGGGGATCTTCGTGTCGGGCAGCGTGTCGCGCAAGGAGCACACCGAGTTCACCGCCAACATGGACTACATCGACGTGTTGCCGCCGGGGCTCTACGAGACGGCGATCTCCCGGGCCGAGGACCGCCCCGATGCCGAGTTGATCGAACGCGATTACCTGCTCGAGTTCCAGCCGCGCAGCATCGAGGAGCTGGACCGGGAGATCCATCATCGCCCCGACGACGAGCGGCGCTTCGCCGCCGTGGCCCGGGTCTCGGAGATCAACCAGGGGCTGTATCGCCAGTGCCTGCGGCCCTGGGTCCGGGCCATGGCGACCCCCGAATCGGCCCGCTGGATGCGGCGCATGCACCCCAATCGCCTGGGCTATCGGCTGCTCTCCGACCGCAATCCGCTGATGGTGCCGGTGCCGGTGCTGGCCGAGCGGGTGCGCGAGAACCGTCACGCGGTCGGTGAGGATAACGTCTTCCGGGCGCTGGAGGGCGTGCTGTCCAGCCAGATCACTCAGGGCCTGGAAGCCTGGCGGGAGTGGCGGGATCGCAGCCTCGAACGATGGTTCCTGGACCTCTACGGCCAACCGCTGCTGCAGGTCCTCGTGGGGCTCGGCGGCAATGCCCCGATGCGTTGCCACCCCGGCGCCGAGCCCGAGCAGCGCCGCTTCGTCCAGCAGCGCCGCGCGGCGATACACGCCAGGGTCGCCGAGGGCGGCAGCCACGAGGCGGTGATGCGCTCGGTGATCTACGTGCTGGGCGGCGCGCCCGCCACTGACGGTCGCAACTTCAAGCGTCTGCGAGCGTCGCGCGCCGAGCTCGAGCCGACCGCGCGGCTGGCCGACTTCAAGCACCTGGTGCGCGAGCAGTTCTTCATCCTCGAGCAGGATCGCGAGGCGGCGCTGGCGGCCATTCCGCGCCTGCTGGCCGGCGGCAGCGCCGAGGACATCGACGGCCACCTGGAGCATATCGAGCATGTGCTGGCGGCCAGCGGCGAGCTCAGCGAGCGGGCCGCCCAGCGCTTCGAGCGCATCCGGGCGCTGTTCGCGAGCGCTCGCCCCGAGCCCCCGACGCCATCGTCCACGCCCGACGAGACGCCGGATGGGACGCCCGAGAAAGGCGGTTCGTCTGGGTCGGCCAAGCCGGCCGCCGCTCGGTCCGGCGCGCCATCGGCCTCTGAGACGCCCGCGTCATCGGCGTCGCCCCAGACCGTCGAGACGCCTGCAGCGCCCAGGGCGAGCCCGGCCGCCAGGGAGGCCGCTCCGGCCAAGAGCGATCCGAGCAAGGCCGCTACGGCGTCCAAGGCGTCTTCGCCTTCCAAGGCCGCCTCGTCAGAGGCGTCCGGGAAGGCGGAGGCATCGGCGACGAAGCGCGGGGCGCGCCGCAGCGGCTCGCGTCAGACCGGCGCACGGCGCCGCAAACCGCCAGAGTCCGAGAGCTGACGTTTTCGAGTCTCTCCCATCGCGCCCCCGCCGGTTACGCCGGCGGGGGCGTTTGGTTGAAGGCGCGCCCTTGTCGGGTCGTGGGCGGCGGTCTAGGGTCAAAGGCCCGACGAGGCCGCGACTGGCGTGTTGGGTGGCGCTGGGGTAGGGTAAGCGCATTTTTCCGCCCGCCTGCGGGTGGCAGATTCCGTTCGACGCGGGGATTCCCGCGCCTACTGACGTTTGGAGCACTATGGGCAAGTCTCTGGTCATCGTCGAGTCGCCGGCCAAGGCGAAGACGATCAACAAGTATCTCGGCAACGAGTTCATCGTGAAGTCGAGCGTGGGGCACATTCGTGACCTGCCGACCAGCGGCTCGGGCAAGGCGGCCTCGGATCCCAAGGAGCGTGCCCGGCAGGCCGCGGCAACGCGCAAGATGTCCGCCGAGGAGAAGGCGGCGTATCGTCAGCGCAAGTCCCAGGAGCAGTTGATTCGGCGCATGGGCATCGACCCCGAGCATGACTGGGAAGCCAACTACGAGATCCTGCCCGGCAAGGAAAAGGTCGTTGCCGAGCTGCAGAAGCTCGCCGAGAAGGCCGATGCCGTCTATCTCGCCACCGATCTGGATCGCGAGGGGGAAGCCATCGCCTGGCACCTTCGCGAGACCATCGGCGGCGACGAGTCGCGCTATCGTCGGGTGGTGTTCAACGAGATCACCAAGAATGCCATCCACGAGGCCTTCGAGGATCCCGGCCAGCTCAACATGCCGCGGGTCGAGGCCCAGCAGGCCCGACGCTTCCTGGATCGGGTGGTGGGCTTCATGCTCTCGCCGCTGCTGTGGGCCAAGATCGCCCGCGGCCTGTCCGCGGGCCGCGTGCAGTCGGTGGCCATGCGCCTGATCGTCGAGCGCGAGCGGGAGATCCGCGCCTTCGTGCCCGAGGAGTTCTGGGACGTCCACGCCGACCTGAAGCCGGGCGGCGACCCGGAGGCCGCACCGGTGCGCTTCGAGCTGGCCCGCCAGGACGGCAAGGCCTTCCGCCCGACCTCCGAGGCCGAGACCCTCGAGCGTATCGAGGCGCTGCGGACGGCGTCGCTCGCGATCACCTCCCGCGAGGACAAGCCGACTCGCTCCAGGCCCAACGCGCCCTTCATCACCTCGACCCTGCAGCAGGCCGCCAGCGGCCGCCTCGGGTTCTCGGTCAAGAAGACCATGACCCTGGCTCAGCGCCTCTACGAGGCCGGCTACATCACCTACATGCGGACCGACTCCACCAACCTGTCCCGCGAGGCGGTGGACGGCGTGCGCGACTTCATCGGCGAGGAGTACGGCGAGCGCTACCTGCCCGAGGCGCCCAACCGCTATTCCAGCAAGGAGGGCGCCCAGGAGGCCCACGAGGCCATTCGCCCCTCCGAGGTCACCCGTCGCGCCACCGACCTGGCCGGCATGGAGCGGGACGCCGAGCGCCTCTACGAGCTGATCTGGCGCCAGTTCGTGGCCTGCCAGATGACGCCTGCCGAGTACCTCTCGACCACCCTGACGGTGGCCAAGGACGGCTATGAGCTCAGGGCCAAGGGGCGGGTGCTGAAGTTCGACGGCTATACTCGGGTCATGAAGCCCATGGGCCGCAAGGACGAGGACCAGTCGCTGCCGGACCTGGCCGAGGGGACGCCGCTCGGCCTGGAGGCGCTGGACCCGCAGCAGCATTTCACCAAGCCCCCGGCGCGCTACACCGAGGCGAGCCTGGTCAAGGAGCTGGAGAAGAAGGGCATCGGCCGGCCCTCCACCTATGCGTCGATCATCTCGACCATCCAGGATCGCGGCTACGTGCGCCTCGAGAACCGGCGTTTCTATGCCGAGAAGCTCGGCGACATCGTCACCGAGCGCCTCAAGGAGTCGTTCCCCGACCTGATGGACTACTCCTTCACCGCGCGCATGGAGGACAGCCTCGACGAGGTGGCCGAGGGCGAGCGTCGCTGGCGCGAACTGCTCGACGCCTTCTACGGCGAGTTCCGCGAGGAACTCGACGAGGCGCAGAGCGAGGAGGGCATGCGGCCCAACCAGCCGGTACCCACCGATATCGACTGCCCGACCTGCGGGCGCAAGATGCAGATCCGTACCGCCTCGACCGGGGTCTTCCTGGGTTGCTCCGGCTACAACCTGCCGCCCAAGGAGCGCTGCAAGACCACCATCGACCTGCTGCCCGGCGACGAGGCCGTGGCCGCCGACGCCGACGAGGATGCCGAGACCGACGCGCTGCGCGCCAAGCATCGCTGCCCGAAGTGCGGCACCGCCATGGACAGCTACCTGATCGACGAGACGCGCAAGCTGCACGTCTGCGGCAACAGTCCGGACTGCGAGGGCCATGAGGTCGAGCAGGGCAAGTTCCGCATCAAGGGCTACGAGGGCCCGACCATCGAGTGCGACAAGTGCGGCAGCGAGATGCAGCTCAAGTCGGGGCGTTTCGGCAAGTACTTCGGCTGCACCAGCGAGAGCTGCAAGAACACTCGCAAGCTGCTCAAGAGCGGCGAGGTGGCGCCGCCGAAGATGGACCCCATCCCCATGCCGGAGCTGTCCTGCCAGAAGGTCGACGACCACTACGTGCTGCGCGACGGGGCCAGCGGCCTGTTCCTGGCCGCCAGCAAGTTTCCCAAGAATCGCGAGACCCGGCCGCCGCTGGTGATCGAGCTCAAGGCCCACGCCGAGGAGTTGCCGGACAAGTATCGCTACCTGCTCGATGCGCCCGACGCGGATCCGGAGGGTCGCCCGGCGCAGATCCGTTTCTCGCGCAAGGCCAAGGCCCAGTTCCTGATGACCGAGGACAACGGCAAGGCCACCGGCTGGAAGGCCACCTTCGATGACGGCAAGTGGCAGGTGGAGGACAAGCGCAAGTGACCCCGCGAGCCCGCACCAATCAGCTGCTGTACCAGGCGGAGCTGCTGCTGGCGGCGCCCGCCGGCGATGACGAGCACGCCGAGGCGCGGCGCATGGCCGGCGAGGAGGGCGCCCTGGCGCTGCTCGAGCTGGCCCTGGAATCGCTGCTGCGCGAGGTGACCGAGCACGCCGGCCTCGCGCGACACGACTGGCGCGAGCTGCTGTCGGCGGACGGCGAGCCGCTCGCCGAGCTCGAGCGATTGCGCGGCCTGGCCGGCCGCCCGGATAGCTGGCTCGCGCGGTTGATCGCCCGACTGGAGGCCCTGCACACCAGTGACGGCGTGGCGCGTCGCGCCAGCGGCGCGGCGCAGGGCATCATCGCCGTAGGCAGCGCCGCCGCCCTGGGGGATGAGTTGAGCGAGTGCCTGGCGGCCGCCAAGCGCGAGATCGCCGAGCTGCGCCTGACCAGCGAGGAGTGGTAGCCGCCAGGCGCTGGCGTGCCTGTCGACGCTCCTGCATCGCCGTATCCCCCGCAGAGCCGGTGGTGCCGACATGCTCCGCTCGGCGCCGTATGTTCCCTTGAGGCACCGCCGTCGTGGTGGTGCCGTCCTCTCCCCCCGGTTCGCTAGGCGCGCGCCCGCGAAACGCGTAGCGCCCCCCGCCACTTTTACCTGAAAGGATGCCGCTCGCACCCCTGGACGACGGGCCCGGCAATGTCTCGTGCCAGGCTCTCGCGTCTTGCTCGCGACGATCGCTGCCGTCTGGTTCGGCATGGCCAAGATGCCGCGCGTCGAGAGGGGCGGCGGAGCGTCGAGAGGCGCGTACGCTTGCGGCGGGAGCGGCCGTCTCGGCCGGCGGCGGCTCGCCATCGGCGCGGTGGGATGGCACTCGGTCGGCACTCATAGGTGTCTCTCTTTGGAGACGCTTGGCGCCGGTGTCGTCGAAGGGCCGGGAGTTGGCCGCATTCCGCGGCGTCCGGCCGAATCTTTCGTCATGTCTCGATATGGCGACAGCCCGGCGGCCTTGTGGGTCGAGAGGGCCGTGGGGAAGAGTGAGCCGTAAACTTCTCCGCCTCGGTGCCTGACATCAACGCCATGATGCGCTATAACGGCGTCGTCATTTTCGGTCCCGTGCGAGCCATAAGGAACATGCGAAAGATGCCCAAGATGTCTCGTCGCCGCTTCGGCCTGCTGGCGTTGAGCCTGCCGTTCTGGTCGGCGACCCAGGGCGCCCCCCTGATGTCCGAGGTGCTGGTCGATGCCAGCGAGCCGCTGTATCCGGGTGAGCTCTGGGTGTTGGTCGACGACCAGGAGGCGAGGCTCAGCATCTTCCGCGGCCGCCAGCTGGTGAACCGCTTTTCCCCGATTTCCCTGGGTCGCGGCGGGGCCAGGCCGCAGCGCGTGCGCGGCGATCGCACCACGCCGCTGGGGGAATTCCGGGTGACGCGGTTCAACTTCGACAGCAAGTATCACATCTTCGTCGGCCTGGACTTTCCGACGCCGACCCACGCCCGCATGGCGCTGGATGCCGGCGTCTACAGTCAGCGCGACTACGACGACTACTTCAGCTACTACCGCCGCCATGGCACGCCGCCCCAGGACACGGCGCTGGGAGGCTACATCGGCATCCATGGCGTCGGCGTGGCCGATCCCGAGATTCATCGGCGCTTCCACTGGACCGATGGGTGCGTGGCGGTCACCGATCGGCAGATCGAGGCCCTGTCGTCGATGATCGACATTGGCACGCGGGTCGTCATCCGCTAGGCTTTACATGCGCTAAGGACGTTCTAGTCGGCAGTCGTGCGTTGTCCCTTGAAACATAACAGCGTTTACGCCGCCGACTTGCAGCAAGCCGCTTGCTGCAGTAGAACCTGCGATAGCAGGAAGCCTGTTCATCAGGCATCACCAACGCAGTACCAAGGAAGACCCAAGGAGAACACTATGACCCTCAAGACTACTCTGAAGCTGTCCGCCGCTGCCGCCTCTCTCGCCGTTCTGGCAGGTTGCGCTTCCTCCGGCGCCCTGGAAGAAGTTCGCACCACCGCCGAGTCCGCGCAGGCTGACGCTGCCGAGGCTCGCAGCATTGCGACCCAGGCGCAGAACACTGCCAACCAGGCTCAGCGCGACGCTCAAGCGGCTCTGCAGATGTCCCAGCAGAACCGTGAAGAGATGAACCGCATGTTCGAGCGTTCCATGCGCAAGTAAGCGGTAGCGTGCAGGCCAGGCTCAGCGCCTGGTGATGCCACGATCCACCACCCCTCGCGAGAGGGGTGGTTTTTTTGTGCCCGACGCTCGGGCAGCCCGGGCCGACGCGTCTTCCTGCATCGGCGGTGGATCAAGATCCCTGGCTGGCTTCGACTGCGAGCCGAATCGGCCTTTGTCCGGGGCGGGCCGGGCGGTGTCGTCAGCGATCGCCCAGGCCTTTCAGTGCCGTGAAAGGCGGGGCTTCGGCATTGTCCGCGCGATAGCCGGGTTGGGAAGGTCGCGCCGGGCGAGGCCCGGTGGGCGGGCTAGGGCTCGAGCAGTAAGCGTATCGCAGGTCAGTGTAGGAGTTTTGCCAGCCTTTATCGTGTCGAAGGACTGGCCAAAAACTAAGAAAAATGTACTATCTTAAACTCAGTCTTCGAGTTGGTAAGTATGCTTAGTCATTGGCTGAATGAATAAACAATAAAACGCCAGGCCAGTACCTCCACGATATCGACGCCCGGGGAGGGCATGAAGTGGCCAGGTCGAAAAGCGGGCAGGGGAATCGACCTCGCCGAGTGCTTGGAGACGCCGCCGAGACCGCGATCACGCTCATGCGGCCGGGGTTGCCTCGAAGACGGCTTGTTACGCAAGGGACAAAAGGATGTCAGCCGACCCGGAACGTCGGCGACCAGGGCAGGGCCGCGACGATCGCCATTCGCCGGGGCCGGCGCAAGGTAATATCACGTAACGACAAGCGGGGAACTCACCATGAAACGTCTTTCTCTCTTTCGAGTGCTCGCCAAGGCGCACGCCACCATGACCACCAGTCAACTGAACCGCCCTGTCTTCCGTCGACAGCGGGGGGCGACGGCGATCGAGTACGCCATTATTGCTGCAGTCCTGGCAATTGCCATTTTTGCGGTTTTTAGTGCTTCTGACGGGGGGTTCCAGACACTTCTTGGAAACCTATTCGATCGAGTCGAAAGTGCGCTGACAACTACTGAATAGTTCAGTGGTGAGTACATCTGCTGGCTGGCATTTTTCTGTTGATCTGATGTCTTGAATGGTGGCTGTCTGATGTCCCCAAACTTGCTGAAAGGCATCGCCGTCTTGCTGGTGATGATCGCCATCGGCCTGGCCTTCGCCGGCTGGCGGATGGCCGGCGACGTCCCGCAGGCGGTGGTGACGGCGCCTGCGATAGTGCCCAAGGCGACGGAGGAGGCCGGCCATGCGGTGCTGACCGCCGCCCGTCGTCTGCCGGTAGGGACGCGTCTCGAAGCGCCTGGAGAGGGCCAGGCGCCGTTGCTGAGTAGCGTCGATTATCCCGCCCCGCTGGCGGCCAGTTTCGGCGACCTCGCCGAGGTGGAGGGGCGGGTGCTGACCCGGCCGCTGGCGCCGGGCGACGTGCTGCGCCAGTCCCATTTCGCCGCCGGCGGGTTGCTTGCCGAGGCCGTGCCGCCGGGCAAGCGGGCCATCGCGGTGGGCGTCGACGAGGTGATCGGGAGCGGCGGTTTCGTGGCCCCGGGGGACCGCGTCGATGTGTTCTTCTTCGCCCGCGACGACGATGACGCGGGCACTCGGCTGGCGCGACGCCTGCTGCGTGACATCGAGGTGTTGAGCTTCGGCGATGCGCTGCGCGGGCAGCCGCCTCTCGATGACGAGGCGAGCGGCGTCAAGCGAAGCGGTCGCACGGCGGTGCTGGCCCTGGATGAAGACCAGGCACCGCGGCTGCTGCTCGCCGAGGAGACCGGCCGTTTGCGGCTGGCGGTGATCGGCAGCGAGGAGCGCCGTGCAGTGCTCGCGCCGGCAACGCCCGATCCCGTCTCCGGCGGTTGGCTGATGTCGGCCGCACTCGATGTCCCCCGCGACGGACTTGACGATGCCGATGAGCTAGGCGAGGCGGTCGAGTTCGATACCTTGATGGGTCGT